>NZ_MVHF01000023.1 GCF_002086485.1 Mycobacterium aquaticum
TGCCCCAGATTCAATGAGAAAGACACGCGGTTGCCCCACATTCAATGAGAATGCCCCAACATCAATGAGAACGGTCAGTGGTGCTTTGAACCCAATTCATCTGTGATACACGGTAACTCGCGACGCTGGAAACATAAGACAATTCGTCACTGTGACGTAATGGCGCCGACGTAAGGCGGCCATCGAAGCGGGGGTCTGAAACAACCCACACCGGATCCATGCGAGCCGGCACCCCGTCGAAGCGCGCAACGTTTCGCCTAACGCCCGAATCACTCATTAAGCGATTGCAACGCGCGCCGATCTCGACGGTCATGCAACCGATCCGGCAGTGTCGGCCCGTCGGTGAGCGCACGGCCATCCGTCTGCCAGCAGGGATGACGACCGAATCGTCAAGGGATGCGAGCCCCTTCAACTAATGCAACCCGGCATGGCTTTCGTACCGATAAGCTACATTATGTCAACTAAAGTCCTCCGCTTTCACCAGATGAATCACGGCGGTTCCGAATGACCCTCACTGTTGGGTGCCAGATCAGTTGAGACTTTGCCACTACATGTGGGACTTGATGTCAGTGATGTGAGACTCCCTTACCCGTACCGCACTTCAATCGACTGCGTGTCGACAACCAGGCAGGTCGTTGTGGCCCGCGCGTAGACCTTGCCGGCCTTGTCGATCAGACTTGCTTCTGCCATGGCTGTCTGGCGCCCGAGATGGAGCACTTTGCCGGTCGCGTGCAATTGGCCGGTCTGCGTGCGCACGGCGCGCAGCATGTTGACCTTGAGTTCCAGGGTCGTGTAGCCCCGCCCTCGCGGCAACATCGAATGGACGGCGCAGCCCATAACCGAATCCAGCACGGTCGATATCGCGCCGCCGTGCACCATGCCGATCGGGTTGTATTGCGATTCATGCGGATTGAAGGTCATCACGACGCGGCCGTCGTCGATCTCCTCGAACGCGAAGCCGATCAGTTCACAGATCGGCGGATGCGGGATATCGCCGGCGAGTATCGCGTCGAGGAAGGCGCGC
This sequence comes from Mycobacterium aquaticum, assembly GCF_002086485.1. GTDB lineage: Bacteria > Actinomycetota > Actinomycetes > Mycobacteriales > Mycobacteriaceae > Mycobacterium > Mycobacterium aquaticum. Next base: position 1,025 of record NZ_MVHF01000023.1, read on the forward strand.
CCGCTTGTGGCGTGTCCAGCGTTCGCCAGTTGTTGAGGGTCATCCCAATGGATGATGCGTTCCCGTACCTGCGGAGCGTTGCGCACGGCCATGGCATCAGACCTCCAGCACGATCTTGCCGAACGGGCGCTCCTCGTGGAGATAGCGAAGCGCTTCGGCGGCGCGCTCCAACGGGTAGGTCCGTTCGACAAGGGGTACGACTGTTCCGTGGGCGATAAGCTCCATGACCTGGTTCCACGCCTGCAGTTTGGTCGTCGGCGACTGCGCGGCGAGCATGAATCCGAACATGCGGGCCCGCTTCCAGATGATGTCGGTCACGTCGATTCGGGCTTGGCGACCGACGGTGTAGCCGAGCGTCACGTGCGTGCCGTCGAGCGCGAGCGCACCCAGGGCCTGTTCGGTGAAGGCACCGCCGAGGCTCTCGATTACGACATCAACCCCTGTACCGCCGGTGATCCGTCGGACGCCGTCGCCAATGCCTTCTCCACTGAGATCGATGACATTGTCGTAGCCACGCTCTGCGGCGCGCCTGGCTTTTTCGGCACTGCCCGCCGTCGAGATCACGGTTGCCGCCCCAAGCGCCCTGGCCAGTTGGTAGGTCGCGTTGCCGACCGACCCGCCGATCGCCGGCGCAAAGACCGTCTTGCCAGCAGCGAAACCCGCTTGCGTCAGGGTGATCATCGCGGTCAGGTAAGCGACGGGCAGGCTCGCCGCAACGACATCGTCGATGCCTTCCGGAACCGGCAGGATGTCGTCGGACCGGACAGCGACATACTCTTCCCACGATCCGTTCTCGGCGACGCCGTAGGCCCCGGTGAAGGCGACGCGGCTGCCAACCGCCAGTCCCGACGTGCCGGCATCGTCAATGATCCCGGCACCTTCATTGCCCAGCACCAGTGGCGATTTCGCCCGCGGAAAGGCTCCCTCCACGATCGTGTGCTCCAGTGGCGTCACGCCGGCCGCCGTGACGCGCACGACGACGCGATCGGCGGCCACCCGGGGTTTGGGTGCGTCAACCTGTTCGAGGCCTTCGTACCCGTTGAACTGCGTTGCCAACATTGTGCGCATGATTTCCTCCTATAGAGACTGATCTGTCTGCTTTTCAAGATAGAGACAGGTCTGTATCATTGTCAAGGTGGTTGGGCAGATAAGTACGGTGGCACCGGACAGGCGTCCGCGCCGAGGAGCTCCGCGCAAGGGAGAGCCGGGCGCGCGCGAGCGGATTTTGGCGGCAGCGAGCAGACTCTTCTATCAGGAGGGGATCCGTGCGGTCGGCGTCGACACCGTCATCGCCGAATCGGGAGTGGCAAAGGCCAGCTTCTACCGCACCTTCCAGAGCAAAGACGCACTGATCGAAGCCTTCGTGACGGAACGCGACCGCCTGTTCTGGCTCTGGTGGGACAATACCGTCGACGAGCGCAGCGATGACCCACTCGCGATGCTCGACGCACTTTTGGCCGGGGTGGCCAGACAAATCGAGCACCCTGACTATCGCGGGTGCCCGTTCCTGAACACCGCTACCGAATTTCCGGACAACACCCACCCTGGACGAATTGTAGCGCGGGCCAACAAGGACGAATTGCGAAGGCGTCTTACCGAATTGTGCACGCGCGTCGGTGTCGCGAATCCGGAACACGTTGGGGCACAGCTCTTCCTGCTGATCAACGGCGCTTATGCAGCAGGACAGATGGCGAGCGACAGTGACCTTTCCAGCACCCTTGTCTCTGCTGCCCACAATCTGATCAGCCCGCCTTCAACTTCGGTTGCCCCCAGCCAGCAGCGACGCAAAGCACCTCCTCGATCGAAAGGATGAAATGCCATGGTGCCCAAGGGCAAGCCACGCGATATGACCGAGTGGCAGCAAACACTGCGCGACCCGAACGTCACGTTCCCCGGCGAGTCGAGTGAATACCGGTGCGCACGCAACGAACTGCTGAAGGCCGAAGACGAACTGCGTCGATTGAACGAAGAGGTCGCCGCTCGGCGCCGCGCGCTGCCCGCAGGCGGTCTCGTCGAGGAGGACTACCTCTTTGAGTCCGCGGATGACGGCAGCATGGTGAGGTTCTCGGAGTTGTTCACGCCAGGTAAGGGCGCCCTGGTGATCTATCACATGATGTTCCCCCGGTGGTCCAAGGACGAGCGGGCCGGCGCCTCTACAGGCAAGACGGCATTGCTACCCCTAGTCGAACAGCCCTGTCCCTCATGCACTTCGGTCGTCGACGGACTTAACGGTCCCGCCGCGCACCTCGCCGACAAAGTTGATCTTGTGATCGTCGCCAAGGCGGACCCGGCCCGGTTGGGCACCTACGCACAGGAACGTGGCTGGACCAACCTACGGCTGATGTCCTGTCGGAACAACACGTTCAATCGCGACTACCACGGGGAAACCGCCGACGGCGAACAGATCCCCGTCCTCAACGTGTTCTCACGCGACGAGGACGGAATTCGCCACCGGTGGGCGAGCGAGCTCACATTCGTACGCGGAGACAACAGCCCGCTCGATCCGATCTGGCCGATCTGGGGCGTTCTCGACCTGACACCGAACGGACGCGGACAAACAGCCGCCTACCCTTCGATGCAATACGAGTGACAGCAGACCTCCGATCGCAACGACTCCCCCGTCACAATCGGCCAGTGCCAGTCACCAGGTCAGCAGCAAACTCCGTGGAGATGACGCCCCGCACACCTACCCAGGGTTAGTTCCCCCGCAATCCGCAGCCATCGGGGCTCGGCGCCCCCGCTGGGGCGACGCCAATCCGCTGCCCACCTCGGGAATACGGCGGGATCGAATACGGTGGGTTATCAGTAAACCACTGCATACTGCGTCAGCTGAATCATCACCCGCCTTCTTGCCAGCCACCGCCCTCCCGTCGCTTTTGGCTGCGTTCGGACGCGCGCATCTGGTCAGCTCAGTCAGGCCTCTACACCCCGAAGAGCAAACGGTGGCGGAGATCCTCCAGGGCTAGGGATCGGATATGCAGGGGTACCGGTAAACCACTGTGTACACACCACCGCGAACGAGCCATACCGCAAATTAGGTCTTTTTGGAGTAGTCGACGCTGAGCCAGTGCTCGGGACGCATCCGGAACAAAAGCGATTCTGCGTCAGGATTGTCCCTGGCGAACGACTCCACGAAGGCTTGGCCTGCCTCCTCGCCGAGATAGCGAACGGCGATCGCGCTCATGGTGGCGTCATCGGCCGTCTCGATCGAGGTCAACGACCCCTCGGCAGTGACGTAGCGGTACGGATAGGTCTCATCCTGAGCAGTGATGGAGAAGCGCCCGGCGGCGGTGATGAGGCGAGCTTTGAGCGACCCCGCCAAGCTGGAGACGAGAACCTCGCCGCCGGGCTCGTACGCGTACCAGATCGGTACCGTCAGCGGTGCGCGATCAGGGCGTTCAACGCCAATGACGCCAACGTGCAGATCAGCCAGGTAGGTCTCGCGTTCCGTGCTGGTCATCTTCGACATAATCTGACCAACCCCGAGTTCCCCGGCACGATTCCCGACCTCGGGCGCTGGAGTCGAGATGCACGTCGGCCCATCGCGCCGCGTCTGCGCTCCCTCACATACGCGAGTCAGTGAAGATTGTTATCAGCAGCAAGTTGATCTGCGAACTGTCGGCAGACCGCGAGCAGGGAGCGTGAATGGCGGCCCATCGGAGCCTGTCAGCTCGAAAGCTATCTTGGCTGTGCAGGACTCAGCTCGATTCTGCGGCCACTTGAAGATCGTTCAGAAAGGAGTCCCATGCGGGTGCCTCGTGCTGTCGCGCGATTCAATCGCCGCGTCACCAATCCGGTGGCTCGCTCGCTGACCCCGTGGCTCGCCTGCCTGGGGACGCTTGAGCACACCGGACGCAAGTCAGGCAAGCGCTACAAGACTCCCCTGTTGGTATTCAAGACCCAAGATGGCTTCGCCATTCTCCTCGGCTACGGACCTGAATCAGACTGGCTTCAAAACGTTTTGACTGGCGGCCCGACAGTGCTGCACAGACGGGGCAAAGGTGTCGTATTGGGCAGTCCGCGGGTCGTGAGCAAGACCGAAGCCTTACCCCTCGTCGCACCGGCACTCCGACTGCCCTATCGGTTGTTCCCCTCTACAACGAAGCAGCGTTGGTGCTGACGAAAACCCCGTAGGCGCGGGCCACCCATCCCAGAAGCTGGCGTTTCTCTCGGCCCGCGCGGCGGACTAACCACTCAAAGCGGCCCGACTGCTCGGCGTACACCACCTGGGTGGACACTATGACGTGGCCCTTTCTGCGACAGTATTCAAAGTCGAACTTGGCGTCTCCGATGTCGATCACGGTTACTACGCCGATCACACGCTGACCGTTGCCCGTCATCCCAGTGAAACCGATGAGCGAATGGTGGTGCGGTTGTTGGCGTTTGGGCTGCGCGCACACCGGCTCAGCGACGTCGACGGTGAGTTGGCGTTCGGGGCCGGCCTGTCCACCCCTGGCGTACCGGACTTGCGGCTCACTGACTACACCGGCCGGATCCTGGAGTGGATCAACGTCGGCCAGCCCGACGAACGCGTCTTGGGCAAGGCGGCCAGCCAGGCCGACCAGGTGCTGCTGTTCCCGTTCGCCGCCGGCGTGGCCACCTGGTGGCGCACCGTCGGCCCCAAAGTGGCGGGGCTGCCGAACCTGTCGGTGGTGCAGATACCACACGCACCGGTGCAGCAACTGGCCCAGACTGTCGATCGACGGGTCTCGGCGCAGGTGATGGTGATCGAAGGTCAGGTGACGATGACCGTAGGCGGAGTCGACGTAACCTTCACGCCCGAGCCATTGCAGTGAACGTCTGAGCCCGAGGTGCCAAGTCGATGGCGTCAGCGCCAAAGACGCTCACGTCATCATTGTCGGGGCGGCTCTGATCGGAATGGTCGCCGCCAGCGAGCTCGTAGATCGGGGCCAGACTGCCGATCCGAGCGCACCGGGGCCACGCTTTTCCTGAGCTGACCGGGGACGGGTTACGCAGAAATCAAATAGGCAGAGTTACCAGTAGAGGACGCCGTTTTCATCAGGTGAATCACGGAGTAATCGTGTGACTTCGGTACGGGTCGACGGGAACTGGACACCAGCGGTGCTCCCATCAGCGGTGAATGCTTGAACGTGCCAGTCAAAACGTGGTCGTGACGACGGCGTCTACCTTGTGCACATAAGGATTCACGGTCAGCACTTCCATGCCGATCAGCTTCTTGAATCCTCGCCCGCCACAACAATATTCGAATACGGGCCCCGCATCGACTGCAAACGGGAATCCCGCGTCAGAATGCCCGCGTAACCCAGAGAACGACTGCGTGCTTCCCGCGCGAATGCCGCTAAATAGCTGTGAACACTCTTTTTCGAGTAGCGCACTACGCGTGCGTCTTCCAATCGCTGCGCTCAGTCTTTTCCTCACAGAGGCCGACGAAACTCCCGCCGCCTCCCTTGAAAGAAGGGGAAACGAAATGTCACATACACATGCTGACACGCTCGAAGCCAGCATCGTCGCCATGAACGAGGCCTTGGCCGAGCTGTCCCAGCAACTGGTGCAACCAGATTCATCCACCGCGGCCGAATCCGTCGACCTGACCAGCATCATTCGTCGGCCGGGTTGGACGACGATCGCCGAGGCGATGCTGGTCGAGTCGATGGCCGCAACGATCACGCAGCACGCACGCGCACTCACCCATGCCCACAAGTCCCTGATCGCCGGCGCGCTGGCTGTCGGCGATTAGATCCGGCGCGCCTATCGGTGCCCGAATGGCCAGTACCGCCGTCGGCAACATGTTGCGGCCGGTGCCGGTACGGTCGCCGCCAGGCCCGGTGGAACCTTGGGAGCGCAAGCGGGTTACGCGGTCGGCGGGGCGCCGCCGCGCGCCACAACGCCACTCCGGCAAACGGTTCAACATTCATCCTGCCGTCACGGCGCACGTCACCCGCACTTCTACGCCAAGGCCGCAGAGTCAGCGCTAGTGCATGAAACAGCAGCGTCCCTGGCGAGGGGCGGGGACACAACGAGATGCGCAACTGGGACTCTCCCGGAGGTTGTCGGCACGAGCTTCTCGCTCCCGAGGCTTTGTCGCGCGCAACGTCGTTGAACCCGATGCGGCGGCAACTCAGATAGCCAGTTGGCGGACGACCCAGATTCTGTTGCGACCTGTCGGGCGACAATGGAGCCGGGGCAGCTGCGGAGCCCGCCGGCGGCCGCACACCGATCCGCAAGGCCCGACGCTGCCCCCTGTCGTGACGCGTCCCGGTAAGGCGTCGGCCCAACCGTGACTACGCGGGCAGGCCGTCGGAAACTTCTGGCGATTCGGCCACCGACTCATCAGCGGCGCCCGACGCCGCCGCGATCACCTCGTCGAGCACGTCGCGCGAAGCCGCCAATTCCCGCATGGCGCGGTCCAATCGGTCCCGCTCGGCACGGAGCTCGGCCACCAGTCTCGGTGTGGCCTCTCGGGCGGGTCCGCCGTCGGTGTCGCGCATGCACGGCAGCAGACCGGCGATGGTGTTGCTACGCAGGCCCGCAGCGAACAACTCCTGGATGTGTATCACCCGGTCCACTGCCACCTCGGCGTACTCGCGCTGCCCGCTGGGCGTCCTCGCGGCGGCCAGCAGCCCCTGCTGCTCGTAATAGCGCAACGACCGTTCGCTCACCCCAGTACGCCGAGACAGCTCGCCAATCCGCATGGTGCCATTTATACCGTCGAGGATTGCCTCTGACATTGGTGTCAGCTCCTACCGTGCCAACATGACCACACTCCCCTTCACGTACAGCCCCATCACCGAACGCCCGCCACTGGCCTGGCCGAACGGCAGCCGTGTGGCGGTGTACATCGGCCTGAACATCGAGTACTTCCACCCCGACTTCCCGTCAACGAGCATCTGGCCGGGCACCGCCGAGCTGAAGCCGGATGCGCTCAATCACGGCTGGCGCGACTACGGCACCCGGGTGGGCATCTGGCGCACCATCGATGCCCTGGACCGGTACGGTGTGCGTGCCTCCGCGCTGCTCAATTCCGATGTCGCCGAGCATTTTCCGCAGATCGTAGCGGCCGGCAAGGAACGCGACTGGGCCTGGCTTGCGCACGGACAGACCAATTCGACACTGCATACCGGATACACGCTGGACGAGGAACGCCGCCTCCTCGAGGGGATCACCCACACGATCACCGCGGCTACCGGCCGCGCACCGCACGGCTGGATGGGACCGGGGCTGACCGAGACGCATAACACCCCAGCACTACTGGCAGAGCTCGGCTATCAGTACGTATTGGACTGGACCAACGACGATCAGCCTTATCCGCTGACGGTGCCGGGCATGCTCAGCGTGCCTTACTCCGTCGAGCTCAACGACCTGCTGATCTTCGGAAAAGGTTTCACTGGAGCCGAATTCGTGCAGATGGTGATCGACCAGTACGAGCAACTGCATCGGGACGCCCCGACAGGTGGACGGGTCCTGGCGCTGGCACTGCATCCGTTCGTCATCGGCCAGGCATTCCGGCACCGGTACTTCGAGCAGGCCTTGGAATTCCTGGCCACCGCGCCGGATGTGTGGTTGACAACCAGCGATGACATCGCGGCGCACTATCTATTGGGCGACGCGGCATTGAAGCCGCCCCGTGGAGCCTGACGCCCGGGTGTTTTCGCGACCTAAAGGGCTCGCTGGCCACGCAGCAAGTGCTACGTTTCGCCGCGCACCTGGAGCCTTGGAAAAGGAGAGCAGCGATCGACACTGACTTCGACAAGTACACCGCGGACGCGGTGATGCTGTTCAGCCAGTCCGGGATCACCACCACCTTCGAGAACCTGGAAGGCTTTCCTCTGGATTGGCGGGAGCGCCCCGAAGGATTCGTCGAGTTCGTGCGTGCCCACCACGTACCGAGCTTCGTCGAATATGGCGAGTATCCGTACGTGACATCCGACGAGATCAAGAAGGCGTTGCGCCTCAAGGCGGCCTTCTCCGACATGCTCGACCAGATGCAGTAGCCGCACAACTGCGGTAGTGATTCGAGCTCAACGACATTCAGCACGTGTAGATGCCGACGTGCCGTCATCGTCGAGCTACGCCCAGATCGGCGATCGAACCGGCACCAGCATCCGACGCCGGGGTGCTCACAATTTCGGCTCGCCGCGCGGCGTTGCCCGCTGCCCCCGCCACGCTGATCACACCCGTCAAGTACACGGTGCTCGGGCTGCTTGTTTCGGCCGCTTAAAATCACATCGATGAGATGACTGTCGCAGACGTCGAACGTCACGAACGATCACCGTTCGTGTCTTCTGATGTTGCACTCAGCGCGGAACATGATGCCGGTGACGAATCGGGTCGCGGACACGGCGCTGTTGAAAGCCGGTCCATCGACTGGGTCACCCCGGCTGAGCGCCACGGCACCCCATGGCGAGTCAGCCCACTGTTCTTCATTGCGAACTGGAGCTTCTTCACCATCGCGTTGGGCTTCACCGGGCCTGCGCTGGGACTCAGCGTCGGATGGGCGGTGCTGGCATCTGCCCTCGGACTGCTGATCGGCACCTTCTTCATGGCGTTTCACGCGACCCAAGGACCACGGCTGGGTTTGCCACAGATCATTCAGTCTCGAGCGCAATTCGGGTTCTACGGCGTGATCGTCGTCGTCGCGATGTCGCTCACCTGCTATCTGGCGTTCGGGGTGGTGTACACCATCCTCACCGCGCAGGGGCTGGCGCAGATCTTCGGCTGGTCACCGGTGGCTGTCGGACTGGTGGTCAATGTCGTCGGCGGTTTGTTCGCGGTGGCCGGACACGACCATCTGCACCGCATCTCACAGCTGGTGTTCTATGTGACGGTTCCGCTGGTGCTGGTGTTGTCCGTGGCGGTGCTGCTCGGACACGCCGGAGGCGCTGCGCCGCCGTCCGAACATGGTTTCGTCGCTTCGGCGTTCTTCACGGTGTTCGCGGTGTCGGCGGCCTACAACATCGCACTGGCCCCGATCGTGTCCGACTACACCCGTTACCTGCCGGCACGCACCTCGCCGCGCTCACTGATTGCCAGTGTGTATGCGGGCGCGGGTGTTTCAGCGTTGTGGCTCATCTCCCTCGGCGCCTGGTTGTCTGCTCACTACCACGCCCAGGACGCGCTGGTGGCGTTGCATGACGCCGGCAACAGCGTGTTCAGCGGCTTCGGGGCAGTGTTGGCGTTGGCGTCGGCGGCTACGCTGATCGTCTGCACTGCAACCGCTGCCTACAGCGTGGCGCTGCAGTTCCTGACCGGCGTGGATCTCGTGAAGCGGGTGCGCCCGACCCGTGCGCTGCGAATAGCGGTGACCGCGGCGACGATCGCGATCTACCTGCTGGTGGCGCTGCCGTTCGGAGATCACGTCATCAACGCAGCCAGCAACGCGCTGTCGTTGATGTTGTTCCTGCTGGTGCCGTGGACGGCGGTCAACCTGACCGACTACTTCTTCGTCCGCCGCGGGGAGTACGCAATCACCGATCTGTTCACACCTGCCGGTGTGTACGGCGGTTGGTCGTGGCGCGGAATCGTCGCCTACTTTGCCGGTTTCGCCGCCATGGTGCCCTTCGCAGTGCTCCCCTTCTTCACCGGCTCGCTCGGTTCGCTGCTCGGCGGTATCGACATCTCCTGGCTGGCAGGCCTTCTGGTCGCCTCGGCGTTGTACTACGCATTCACTCGCAACCTCGACCGCAGCGCAGAACACGCCGCCATCACCCACAGCGACACCATGCTCAAGGACCGCTCCGTCACAGACTTCGCCACGCATCGGCCGACGGCCGAGCAGGGCTGCTCGACGGCGGCTAACCAGCGGGCGCAACCTCACCCGGAGTCGGGTGACCACCTACCACAGGAAGGCATCGAGTAGTGGCACGCGGCAAGCGATTCCATCTCGGCTGGTTCGCCAACTTTTGCGTCGACGGATGGAATGAGCAGTGGGGTTCCACCGGTGGCTTGAACTGGTCGGGGGACTTCTACGTCGAGCTGGTCCAGCACTTGGAGCGAGCCAAGTTCGACTACCTGTTGCTCGAAGACAAGCTCATGGTGTCCGACGCGTACGGCGGCAGCTACGAACGCGAACTCAAACACGCGCTGCACTCACCCAAACACGACCCTGCCCCGTTGATCCCGCTACTGGGCAACGTCACCAGTCATCTAGGGTTGATTGTCACCCTGTCAGCCACGTTCTATCCACCCTTCATGCTCGCCCGACTGTGTAACACCCTCGATCACCTCACCGGCGGACGAGTCGGCTGGAACATGGTCACCTCCGCCGAGGATCGTGCGGCGCAGAACTTTGGCCTGGATCAGCTGCCACGCCACGACGAACGCTACGCGAAGGCACACGAATACGTCGAACTCGTGCGGGCACTGTGGAATTCATGGGAACCCGACGCCGTGGTACGCGACCGGGAAACAGGCACATTCGCCGATCACACGAAGGTGAACGTCATCGACTTCGAGGGCACGTACTACAAGAGCCGCGGACCGCTCAACACGGTGCCCTCCCCGCAGTACCATCCGGTGCTCGCGCAAGCCGGTGGCTCCCCGCAGGGCAAGGACTTCGCCGCAAAATACGCCGACACCGTGGTCGGCACCGCCGCCGACCCGGCCGCCATGTCCGCCTACCGTGACGACATCCGGCACCGGGCTGAGGCTTACGGTCGCGACCCCGACGACATCAAGGTGTTGTTTCTGATCACTCCGCATCTGGCCGACACCGATGAGGAAGCCCGACACAAGCTCGAGCGGCTGGTCAACAATGAGTACTACCTGGAGAAGACACTGGCCCACCTGGCCGCCATCACCGAAATCGACTTCACCAAGTTCGATTTCGACAAGCCACTGCCCGAGGACCTACAGACCAACGGCGAGCGCGGCTCGTTGGAGGCGTTCATCCAGCGCGGAAGCGGTAAGACGCTGCGCGAGCTCACCGCGGCCTACCTGTCCACCGAGGACGCACTAGTCGGAACACCGGCGACTGTCGCCGACCGCCTCGAGATGTTGATGGATGCGGTCGGGGGGGACGGTTTCCTGATCACCGCACCGGGAATGCGCCTGACGCGGCGATACGTCATCGAGGTGGTCGACGGACTCGTGCCCGAACTGCAGCGGCGCGGGCTGACGCGTACTGAGTACGAACATCGGTTGTTCAAGGACAACCTCCTGTCATTCTAGATTCCGCTAGAATCTGGCAGACTCCAAACCTGATGTGTCGCTGGCAAGACGGCAAAAATCGACGCCATGACCGTCGCTGATGCCCCAAGATCTGCCACGGCTCCCGACGCGGAGGCACCGTCCCCACAGCCAGAAGTCGTGAGCGCGACCAGCCCGCTGGCCAACGGTTTTCAAAGTCGCTACTTCACGACCGCGGACTACCGTCGGTTCCATGACCGGGCACCACGGTACGACGCCGAAAATGCCTTCTTCGCAGAGGATTTCGTGGAGATCGCCGCGACCGGCTACCTGAAGGCGCCGCTGCCGAAACGACTCGGCGGCGACGGACTGTCGTTGATCGACCTGGCCCACGAGCAACGCACCCTGGCTTACTGGGCGCCGGCGACAGCGCTCGCCCTCAATATGCATCTCTATTGGGCGGGATCGGCTGCCCATGCCGCAGAACATGCTGTCGGCAACCTTGAGTGGCTGTTGCGCGACATCGCCGCCGGAGACGTTTTTGCCGCAGGGCATGGAGAGCCGGGCAACGATGTGGGACTGGATGATTCGCTGGTGCGTGCCGTCCCGCAACCTGATGGCTCCTACCGAATCACTGGACGCAAGGTATTCACCTCCCTTTCGCCGGTATGGGACCAGATCGGCGTCCATGCACGCGACGACTCAGATCCTTCCAATCCGCTGATAGTGCACACCTTCGTCGACCGCGACACCGCCGGCGTACGAGTCGAGGAGACGTGGAACGCGCTCGGTGTGCGGGCAACCGCAAGTCACGACACGGTCTTCGATGATGCGCGCGCCGAAGCTCACAAGACGGTGGCCATCCACCCGGTGGGCCCGAACTACCCTGAATACCTTGGGTTCCTGCTGGGATGGTATTTGCCGCTGTTGTCGAACGTGTACTTCGGCATTGCCAGACGCGCACTGGACATCGCGATCCTCGGCGCGCAGACCCGCTCATCGCTGCGGGGGGATGCAAAGCGCCACGCTCACAAGCCCGCGGTGCAGCGACAGATCGCCCATGCCGAGATTCAGCTCGAGGCGGTCGCCGCCTTGGTGGACGCGGCAGCGAGCGGCGAGATCGGAGTTCTGCCGCCGCGGCGGGCACTGGCCGCCAAGGAGTTCGCCACTCGCACCGCACGTGAGGTGGTCGACATTGCGGTGCAGGTGGTCGGTGCGTCGGCGGTCTCCAAACACAGTGAGCTTGAACGGCTTTACCGCGACGTGCGGACCGGCACCTTGCATCCACCCAATACCGACGCCGTGTTGGAGAGCCTCGGCGCGATCACCCTGGGCCTTGCATAGGCAGTAGGTGCAGGCGCACACCGGATGTTGCTGCGAAACGAGGTCGGGCGGTTGAATCGGCTGCGCCACAACGCATCCATCCAGCCTGGCAGACGTGTCATCAACCACGCAGACCGAAACCACGGGCCTATGCACCGCACCTGCGTATGGTCCCGCGCGCTGTGGACAAGTTCGGAGGCCGGAGTTATGCGGCCGGTTGCGCTTGCGTCCACTCGACCCGCCGATCCGGAATAAAACCCGCACCCGGTGAACTTGGCTCGAGAGTTGCCTCTCTCCCCCGATCTAGGAGCATCCATGACCCGCCCCCTCCGCGTCGCAGTACAGATCCAGCCCGGCGGCACGCCGGACTACGCCACGTGGCGTGACGCCGTCCTGGCCGCCGACGACCTCGGCGTCGACGTAATCTTCGGTTACGACCACTTCCACCGCCCGGCCATGGAGGCCATCGTCGATGGCAAGCCCGTCCTGTCAGACGAGCAGCCCGACGTCGCCAACTTCGAGGGCTGGACCGCGCTCGCGTCATGGGGCGAGATCACGTCACACGCCGAGATCGGGCTCCTCGTCACCGGCGTCGGCTACCGCAACCCGGACCTGCTCACAGACATGGCACGCACCGTCGACCACATCAGCGGCGGCCGGCTCATCCTCGGCCTCGGCGCCGGATGGTACGAAAAGGACTACACCACCTACGGTTACGAATTCGGAACCTTCGGTTCTCGATTCGATCTGTTCGACGAGAGCCTGATCCGCATCGAGAACCGGCTCGCCGCACTGATTCCGCCGCCCGTGCGCAAGATACCGATCCTCATCGGCGGCACGGGGCCCAAGCGCTCACTGCCCGCCATTGCCCGGCATGCCGACATCTGGCACGCATTCCAAGACCTCGACGCGTTCCGCAGGTCCAGCGACCGCGTCGACGAGCTGGCAACGACGTTCGGCCGCAACGGCGCCGATATCGAACGCTCGACGCTGTGGGAGAACGCCCGAAGCGCCGATGCCTTCCGCGAAGCGGGAGTCACGTTGTTCCAGACCGAACTCACCGCCGACACAGGTTACGACCTCACGTCACTCAAGGAGGTGCTCACCTGGCGGGACAACGGGTGATTCCAGCCTGCGCGGCGACTCGCTCCTAGTTATTTCCCGAACCACCGCTCGTGTCCTGGCGATATGACCGAGTGGGCGTCGGCGAGCAGCTGGGCCGCGCCTTCGGCGTTGTTCTCGCGGTGCTCGCCGTAGTCCTTGTCCTCGGCCGGGCGTGCCTCTACGCCGAAACCCCGGCGATGGCGGAGATGAACGACCGGCTCATGCCTTTACACATGATGTAGGACAGCGCGTTCGCATGTGCGGCGCGCCGTCGGGACAAGCCGATCACCGGAACGGCGGCAGGGCAGAAGTCAGCTTTCCTTAGTGGCATGACGCAAGGGCGCAACCCTGGGCCTAAAGGCCCCGATATCCGGGCGGCAAGAATCGGCTGACGACGGTTTGCGGCTCGGAACCGAGACGACTCGGCAGTAATGACGTCGGCGAAGCGAGGGATTGACGCCCCGTCGTCTACCCTGATATCGCAGACCAAGGTCTTGAATTCGAGACGCCTGAGCGGGAAGAGGGACGGCGGTGGCGACAGCGAGTCGTGTGAAGTCGGCTGAACGCGTGATGGACGTGCTTGATCTGCTTGCTCGCCGCGGCATGCCAATGGCGACGATGGAAATCGCCGAGACGCTGTCGCTGCCGAAAAGCACGACGCACCACCTGCTCAATGTGATGCGCGAACGTCGTTTCGTGTCCTACTGGCCAGACCAGCGTGCCTGGACCCTCGGGGTTTCGGCATTCGAGGTGGGCGCCTCATACATGCGATCCGGCCCCCTGCACCGCGCCGGGCAACGCTACATGTTGGCTTTGACGACGGCGACCAATGAGACCTCGCACCTGGCGGTCCTGCAGGGCACCGACGTCATCTATTTGGACAAGCGGGAACCGTTGACCCCGGGTGTGCGCCTGGTGACCGAGATTGGGTCGCGATTGCCGGCGCACCTCACCGCAGTCGGCCGGGCGATCCTGAGCCGGCTCGACGCCGAACAACTGTCGGCGATGTACGACGGTTACTCATGGCAGTCCCGAACCGGACAAGGCCCCACTTCACTGGCAGATCTACGCGAGCTGCTCACCAGTGTTCGCGAGAACGGCTATGCCTATGAGCGCGGCACCACCACCTCGGGGATCGACTGCATCGCCAGCCCTGTGTTGACCCGTGATCGCCGCGCGGTGGCCGCCTTGGGCGTGGCATACATGTCCGCCACCAAGAGCGCTGACCAAGCCCGGGAGATGGCGAAGATCGTGGTGGAAACCGCCGGGGACTTTTCAGCCAGCTTCGGGGCACGCGTGGACGACATGCCCGGGGATGAGAACACTCTGGGCATTGCCTAGGTCCACCCTGCTGCTATTCCGCTTTCTCATCGAGTCTGGTATTCAAGACTTATGTCTTGTATCGCAGAATCTGGTGGTACAGCGGTGCATACCACAGCACTGCTGCTCAATGAGGACTTGTCATTGACGGTCGGCACCCGTGAGCTTGCCTCCCCTGGCGATGGCGAGGTGCTCGTCGATGTCGATTACGCCGGGATCTGCGGATCCGACATGCACGTCCTCCGAACCGGCGATTGGGTCGCGTACTGGCCGGCCACGCTAGGACATGAGGTCGCTGGTCGAGTGCGCGTGTCCAACCATCCGGGATTCGCACCTGGCGATGCGGTGGTGGCCGATTCGCGGATCCCGTGCCGGGTCGTGGAAGGTCACCTGCAATCGGACCGTCTGTGCGAGGATCTGCAGTGGCTCGGGGAAGCCCGCCCCGGCGGATACGCCGGCGCCATGGTGGTTCCCGGCGATAGCTTGTATCGCGTGCCGGTCGGGCTTGATTCCGTCGATGCCGTGCTCGCCGAACCCCTGGCAGTGGTCATGTGCGCGATCGACCAGCTGCCCGCCCGCATCCCCGAATCGGTGGCGATCCTCGGCTACGGCCCGATCGGAGCGCTCGCGCACGCCGAGGTATCACGACGCTGGCCACAAGCCAAGGTGACCGTGGTCGAACCAAACCCTCGTCGCGCTGACGTGGCGCGTGCCCACGGCGCGATGCATGGCATCCTCGACGGAGCCACGCGTCATCACATCGTGATCGATGCAGCCGGATATCCCGGCTCCCTGGAGGCGGCAATCGACGCCACCGCGTTCGGCGGCTCGGTGCTGCTCATCGCCCTGGGTCATGCAACGTCCACCGTCATGCCTGCCACCATCGTGGAGCACAGCCTGCACGTCGTGGGCAGCGTCGGGTTCGATGACCGCCATATCGACGAAGCGCTGGCCGCCCTAGCCGCCGAACCCGGCCGCTACAACCCGATCGTCACGGATACCGTCGAGCTGGACAAGATTCCCGCATTTCTCGCCGCCGGTGGTATGGGCGAATCCATCAAGGTGCTCATCCGGTGCGCGTCGTGAGCCAACCGCGTCGCTACCTGATCACCGGCGGCACCAGTGGAATCGGTGACATGTGCGCCCAGCACCTCACCGACGCAGGACATCATGTCTGGGTCACCGGCACCCGCGAACAATCAGTTTCAGCGGCCAAAGACCGCGGCACGGTCGTCGGTGGCAGTGTCGCCGACGCCGCCGACGGCGATGCGGTGGCCGCCGCCTTCGACGACGCTGTGCGCGCGTTCGGCGGGCTCGACGGCGTGTTCCTCAACGCCGGTATCGACGGGGAAGGCAAGCCCGCCGAACAACTCGACAGCGCGACTTTCCGCCGCGTGCTCGATGTGAACGTCGTCGGCATCCTGCACGGCGCCCAGGCCGCGCACCGCACCCTCACCCGCCCCGGAGCGATCGTGATAAACGCGTCGGTCAACGCGACACGTCCCGAAGCCCACTTCGCCGACTACAACGCCTCCAAGGCCGCTGCCGCGGCACTAGCAGCGACCCTGGCAATGGAGTGGAGCGCACAGGGAATCAGCGTCACCTGCGTCTGCCCCGGCTATTTCCGCACCAACATGACCGCCCAGTACCTCGATGACCCTGAGCTTGGCACCCAATTACTCGCTCGCATCCCCGCAGGCCGATTCGGCGACGCCACCGACATCGGATCAACAGTCGAGTTCCTTCTCGCCAATCAGGCCCCGTTCCTCAGTGGCGCCGCCATCCCCATCGCGGGTGCCGCCAACCTCTAGAGAAACCACGCACGGTGCAGCGTCCGATCTGCCGGCGGCCTCCCCTGCCGTCGGCATATCGGTATGCCTTCACCTTCCTGACCAGCGGATACCACCCGCAAACAGACACCGCGACGCCGCTGGTTGCGGTGGGTTGCGGGCGCTCACCGCTGAAGAATCCCTATCCTGGGGAAACGCCAGCAATGTTCCCTAATGTCTTGCATTAGAGATCGAAGTCTCATATACAAGACAGGCAGCGGTTGTGACCGCCGCCTCACCTCAGTCGCCAACCCTTTGGAGCCATGCAGATGTCAACCGACCGACCCATCCTCGAGCGCGGCCTCTGGCAGGAAATGTCGGCTGCCGACCGCGCCGACCTCAATGACCGCGGCAGCGCCAAGATCTTCGACCCGGCCTTGCGCGAAGGCGTCCTGGAAATCATCGAAGACGTCCGACAAAACGGCGACGCCGGCCTGGTCCGTGCACTGGAGAAGTGGGACAAGATTTCAATCACCCCTGACCGGATCCGCGTCTCCGCCGAGGAATTCGCGGCCGCGCGGGAAAAGGTCAGCCCCGAACTGCTGACTGCTATCCGCGACCTGCTCGCGCACCTGAAGTCATTCAACGAACAACTGACCCAGCACGGTGACTGGAGCTTTGAGAGCGAGCCCGGGCTTACCGTCGGCGAGAAGGTCACCCCGATCGCAAGTGCAGGGTTGTTTGTTCCCAGCGGCAAAGGGTCCTACCCGTCGGTTATGGCGCAGCTGGGTTCCCCTGCCGTCGTGGCCGGCGTTCAGCAGATCGCTGTCGTGGTGCCTCCGATTCCCGGTGGGGACGGTGAGGTTGATCCGGCGGTGCTCGTGGTGGCCGACGAGCTGGGTATCCATGATGTGTTCCGTGCCAACGGCCCGGCTGGTATTGCCGCGCTGGCCTTTGGCACCGAGACGGTGCCCCAGGTCCGCAAGGTGTGTGGCCCCGGCAGCCCGCCAGTCACCTGTGCCCAGGTCGAGGTGCAGCGCTACGGCACCGTAAGCGTCATGCTGCTGGGCCCAAGCGAATCACTCATCCTGGCCGACGATTCCGCTGATCCATACCTGTTGGCCGCCGATCTGCTCAACGAAGCCGAGCACGGTCCCGACTCGACGAGCGTGTTCGTCACCGACAGCCAGGCCCTCATCGACGCTGTGCAGGTCGAGGTCGCCAAGCAGTTGCTCGACCTGCCGGCCGACCGCGCCGAGTATGCGCGCCTGGCCCTGGGCAAAAACGGTGGCGCCGTACTGACCACCTCGGTGGAGGAGTCCGCCGAGGTCGCCAACACCTTCGCCCCCGAGCACATGCAGATCGCCGTTCGCGACGAGGACCACGTGCTCAACCTGATCGTCGACGCGGGCGAGGTCCTCATCGGCCAGCACACCACCGTGTCGATGGCCAACTTCGTCATCGGCTGCCCTGCGGCTCTGCCGACCAGTGGCTACGCCAAGGTCAGCAGCGGCGTCACCGCGGATGCCTTCCGCAAGCGCACCGCCGTAGCCAAGTCCACTCCGCAGGCACTCAACCGGATGTCGAGCACCGTGATCGCCTTCACTCAGCACGAGGGTTTCCCGGCCCACGAATTCGCCGTGACCCGCAGGCTAGAACAGCGCTGACCAACCCGGCTTGTGTGGGCTGCAATGGCGCGGCCCACGCAACCCATCACTAGCACCGACGCACGTCCTGCCCAGCTGAATCCGCATCATCGCAGCACGATCTCCCCTCCCCGCGGCGCGCCGCACGGTTCAATGAAGGAACCCACCATGTCCGTCCTCAACCCAGAACAACGTTCCATCGAGTACGTGCCTCTCCACGAGCGTCACGGACGCGCCAGCAGCCTGTTCACCCTGTGGTTCGGCGCCAACCTTCAAGTCACCGCCATAGCAGCTGGTGCGATCTCGGTAGCCATCGGACTCTCGCTGCCCTGGGCGCTGCTCGCTTCACTAGTCGGCAACCTCATCGGCGCGGTGTTCATGGCATTGCACTCAGCCCAAGGGCCCATCCTGGGCATTCCTCAGATGATCCAGAGTCGCGCCCAGTTCGGGTTCTACGGCGCCGTGCTACCCCTGGTCCTCGTCATCCTGATGTACGTGGGCTACTTCGCCACAACTGCCGTGCAAGGCGGAGCGGCCTTCTCCAGCCTCACCGGCGTGGGCATCGACCCCTCGATCATTATCGTCGTCGCGTTGACCGTGGTGCTCACCATCTTCGGCTACCGCCTCATCCACGCATCAGAAAAATGGCTATCAGTCATCAGCGGTCTGGCCTTCGTATACCTGAGCTACCGTCTGGTCACCACCAACGACCTCAGCGCGGCGTGGCACGCCGGTGCCTTCTCCTGGGCGCAATTCCTGGCCGCCACGGCGATCGCGGCCACGTGGCAGCTGACCTACGCCCCCTACGTTGCCGACTACTCGCGCTACCTGCCCGCCGATACCTCAGTGCGCGCCTCGTTCTGGTTTACCTACGCCGGTGCGGTCACCTCCACCATGTTCATGTTCGCCTTCGGCGCCGGCGCCACCGCAGTCGCCGCGGACGCGTTCGCCGGCGGCTCAGTGGACTTCATCGTCAACCAGGCGGCAGGGTGGCACGCCCTCTTCTTCCTCATCATCATCGCCGGCGTGATCGGGGTGAACTCGCTCAACCTCTACGGCATGTTCATGTCGACCACCACGGTGCTCAACTCGGTGTTCAAACTAAAGGTCTCCCCGCTGTTGCGCGCGATGCTGATCGTCATCGTCGCAGCCGTGGCCACCACCATTGGCCTGGTCGGCAAGGACAACTTCTTGACCAACTTCAGCAACTTCATCCTGCTGCTGGCCTACTTCCTCATTCCGTGGACTTCGATCAACCTTGCCGATTTCTACGTCGTCCGCAAAGAGCGCTACAGCGTCGATGACATGTTCAAGCCGCGCGGTCACTACGGGGGCGTCGACTGGCGCGCCATGACCGCCTACCTTGTCGGCATCGTGGTCGAGGTGCCCTTCATCGCCAGCCCCTTCTACACCGGACCCGTGGCGAGCCGACTCGACGGCGCCGACATCTCCTGGATCCTGGGTATCTTTGTCGCCGGCGGCCTCTACATCTTCCTCATGAAGCGCTTTCCGACCCGATCCGGTTATCCCGCACCGACATTCGCCATCCCGTCCCACCCCAGCCCGCACGCCGCGCAGAGCACCGCCGGTGAGCAGGAAGCGGCACCCGCATGAAACCGCGTGAAGTACGCGCCCTGATCCAGCTCAAAGCGCCCCGCCTCGACCGCCGCGCCGCAGCATTGGAGGCCTGCAAGACCCTCGAGGACCTGCACAGGCTGGCCCGGCGACGGCTCCCTCGCCCCGTCGCCGACTACGTCGACGGCGGCGCCGATGAAGAACTGTCGCTGGCCGACAACGTCGCTGCCTTCCGGCGGTGGAGATTCACACCCAGCGTGCTCATCGACGTCGCCGACGTCGACACCTCGACCACGCTGCTGGGACACCACAGCGCCCTGCCGCTGGGGTTGGCCCCCACCGGCTACACCCGAATGATCTCCCCACTGGGGGAGCCGGCGGTCGCCGCGGCCGCCGGGCGTGCGGGCGTTCCCTACGTCCTGTCCACGATGGCCTCAACCTCACTGGAAGACCTTGCCGCTCAACGCAATGCCGACGACGACAGGTGGTTTCAGCTCTACATCTGGAAAGACCGCGACCTCACCGCCCAGCTGGTAACGCGTGCGGCCGCCGCGGGATACCGCGTCTTGGAGATCGCTGTGGACACCGCCGTCTCCGGCCACCGGGTGCGCGACGTGCGCAACGGTCTGACCATCCCGCCGCAGATGACCCTCAAGGGTCTGGTCGATATCGGCATGCGCCCGGCCTACTGGACCAAGATGCTGGCTAGCCCGGCCCTGCAGTTCGCCAACGTCACCGCCGGGGCCGACAGCGAGGGCTACACCATCGAAAACATCACCAAACAATTCGATGCCTCCGTGACCTGGGAGGCACTGGGCCGCATCCGCGACCTGTGGCCTGGACCCATCGTCCTCAAAGGCCCCCTGGGCCCAGAGGACACCGTGCGCGCCCGCGAACTCGGCATCAACGGCGTGCACCTGTCCAACCACGGCGGACGCCAGCTCGACCGCACCGTGGCTCCTGTCGATCTCGTGGCACCCGTACGCGACGCCGCCGGAGCCGACTTCGCCGTCTTCGTCGACTCCGGCGTGCGCCACGGTGCCGACATCGCCACCGCCCTCGCCCTGGGCGCCGACGCGGCGTTCATCGGCCGCCCCTACCTGTGGGGTCTCGTCGCCGGAGGCCACGCCGGAGTCGACAAGGCGATAGGGCTGTTGTCCGACCAGTTCGCCCGAACCATGGCGCTGCTCGGGGTCGCCAGCGTCGACGAACTACGCAAACGCGGACGCACCCTGCTGCAACAGCACTGACCTGAAGGCAGGGCCATGCAACCACAACGCCACCTCCCAACATCAAAAACGAGACTCAAGTCTGGAATACAAGACAGAAAGTAGATTGATGGCCAACCCCCACACCACTTTGCAGCCCACCCGCGTCGTCTCAGTGGGTCTCAACCCGGTCAGCTTCGCCGACGTGGTCGCGGTGGCCCGCGACGATGCAGCCGTGACATTGTCCGACGAGGCGATGGCCGCGGTCAGCGCCAGTCGAGTGCGCATCGAAGCCCTGGCCGAAGACCCGACACCGGTGTATGGGGTCTCCACCGGCTTCGGCGCACTGGCCACCCGACACATCCCACCGCAGCTGCGAACACAGTTGCAGCGCAGCCTGATTCGCTCACATGCCGCCGGTTCAGGTGAAGAGGTCGAACGCGAGGTCGTGCGCGCGATGATGCTGCTGCGGTTGTCAACGCTGGCCTCCGGACGCACCGGCGTACGGCCCGAAGTCCTCCAGGCCTACGCCGACCTGCTCACCGAGGGCTTGACGCCCGTTGTCTACGAATACGGCAGCCTAGGCTGCTCGGGCGATCTGGCCCCGTTGGCTCACGTCGCGCTGGCGCTCATCGGCGAAGGGAACGTCCGAACTCGCGACGGTGCACTCAGACCTGCAGCCGAAGCGTTGGCAGCGCACGGCCTTTCACCTGTCGTGCTTGCCGAGAAGGAAGGTCTGGCGCTCATCAACGGCACCGACGGCATGCTCGGTCAACTGGTCCTGGCACTAACCGACCTCGATGCGCTGCTGCGGTTGGCCGATATTGCTGCTGCGATGAGCGTGGAGGGCCTGCTGGGCACCGAGCGCGTATTCGCCGCCGATCTACAGGCTCTGCGGCCGCACCCGGGCCAGGCCGCGGCCGCCGCGAACATGACGAAGCTCTTGGCTGACTCCGCGATTGTGGCCAGCCACAAAACCGACAATTGCACCGTCGTCCAAGATGCCTACTCGCTGCGCTGTGCACCGCAGGTCGCTGGCGCAGCCCGCGACACTGTCGAGCACGCGCTTCAGGTCGCCCAGCGCGAACTGGCCAGCGCCATCGATAATCCGGTCGTCACTCTCGATGGCCGGGTGGAGTCCAACGGCAACTTCCACGGAGCCCCAGTGGCCTACGTCCTGGACTTCCTGGCCATCGTGGTCGCCGACCTCGCCTCCATCAGCGAGCGGCGCACCGACCGATTCCTGGACCCGGCACGCAACCACGGACTCAACGCCTTCCTTGCTGATGACCCAGGCGTGGACAGCGGTCACATGATCGCCCAGTACACCCAGGCGGGCATCGTCTCGGAACTCAAACGGCTGGCCACCCCAGCCAGTGTCGATTCGATTCCTTCTTCGGCCATGCAGGAAGACCACGTGTCGATGGGCTGGTCCGCCGCACGCAAGTTGCGCCGCGCAATCGACGGACTCACCCGAGTCTTGGCCGTGGAGGTCCTCACCGCTGCCCGCGCCCTCCAGCTGCGCGCCCCGCTGACCCCCGCACCGGCCACCGCTGCGGTCGTAGCAACCGTTCGCGAGCAGGTGGCCGGTCCTGGCACCGACCGCTATCTGTCCCCCGAGATCGCCGCCGTGGTCGACCTAGCCCGCAGTGGCGCATTAGTGGCCGCCGCGGAAAGTGTCACCGGCGCACTGTCATGACCCACTCCGCCCCGCCCAACCAACCGAGAGCCACCATGTCTGCCCCCACCGCTGGACCCACCGTGCGGCCGCGACCCGCGGTCGCCGCACTCCCCCGCTACTCGCGCGCCGCGGGGCTGAGCCAGGTGCGCTGGCGCGCATCGTCCAATGAATCAACCGTGCCTCCCTCACCCCGCGTGCAGGAGGCCATCGCCCGGGCCGCCGCCTGTACACACCTCTACCCCTCACTGCAAGGCGATCTGCTCATCGCCGATCTCAGTGCCCGACTGCAGCTAGCCCCCGAACAGATCGTCGTCGGCGGTGGATCCTTGGCACTGCTGCAACACGCTCTGGGCGCCTACACCGGATCCGGCAGTGAAGTGGTGTACGCATGGCGCAGCTACGAGGCCTACCCGATCCTCATCGGCGTCGTCGGTGCCACACCCGTACCGGTCGCCCTCGACTCCACCCACACCCACGACGTCGACGCCATGCTGGCCGCGATCACTTGGGCCACCCAGGCGATCATCGTGTGCAACCCCAACAATCCGACCGGCACCGAACTGTCCCGCAGCGAGATCGAGCGCCTTATCACCTCGGTGCCGGCAAACGTCCTGGTGCTGCTCGACGAGGCCTACCAGGAGTTCGCCACCACCGCCGTCGATGGCATCAGCCTGGTCCGCCAATACCCCAACGTGGTGGCGTTCCGTACGTTCTCGAAGGCCTACGGACTAGCTGGGCTGCGTGCCGGCTACATGATTGCCCACCCCGACGTCGCGGACAACGTCCGGGCCGCGACGCCACCGTTTGGCCTCAGCCTGCTCGCCGAAGCCGGCGCCCGCGCCGCGTGGTCCGACACCACCCACACCGACCACATTGTCGACGTGGTGTGCCAGGGCCGCGAGTACCTGCGCCGGGAAGCCGCTAGGCGGGGGCTCGATACTCCTGTCAGCGGCGCCAACTTCGTCTGGTTCCCCGTCGGTCCCCGCACCGCTGAGCTTCAGCGAGCCTGTGTGGCACACGGGGTCTCGGTGCGCGCCTTCGACGGGGAAGGTGTCCGCGTGACTGTCGGTGAACGAGAGGCCGAGGACGCGGTCCTGGCAGCGATAGACAGTCTGCACCTGAGCACGACCGACTCTGAGCTGTCCCCCCTCGTGCACTAGGGCGCCCCTGACCCGAGGCGGCCGGCGTGGCCCCCGCGCGACTCCACCGAAAGGACCGTCATGAGCATCCTGCGCACCCTGACCGCGCTGGCGGCCACCCGCCCCAGCCTCACCGCCGACAACGAGGAAAAGGCCGTCTGGTTGGAACGAAAGGCCGCCCTGCTCAGCGCCATCGCCGCACACGGCGGCCTCGATGTGGCTCGGGCGCAACACCTAATCGACGCCAGCCTGAGCCGCGCTGACAACCTGCGCCGCGAACAGAAGCGATGAGAGGACGCCCCTCCGAGGAGTTCTGTGCCGCAGTCACACCCGCTGCGGGACTCCCCGACACCTCCGTACTCGACGGACGCACCGGGTGGCAAGTGGTGTGGGCGGTGCATGCGCTGACCGCTGTTACCTACGGCTCTGCATATTCCTTTTCCGCGGCGTTTCCCGGATTAGCCGAAGAGTTTCATGCCTCCCGCTCGGCGGTGGCACTGGTGTTCTCGTTGGCTGCTGGCGGGTTTCACCTGTTCGGAGCCCTGGCCGGCAGACTCGCCGACCGATTCTCCACACGCCTGATGTGTC
Organism: Mycobacterium aquaticum; assembly: GCF_002086485.1. Lineage (GTDB taxonomy): Bacteria > Actinomycetota > Actinomycetes > Mycobacteriales > Mycobacteriaceae > Mycobacterium > Mycobacterium aquaticum. The sequence continues at coordinate 25,484 of NZ_MVHF01000023.1, forward strand.
TGAGCGGGGTTCTGGTGATGGCCACCGGATGTATGGCCGCCTCCCGCGCGCCAAGCCTGGCCACGCTCTACCTCTCCTACGGCATCGGCGTCGGTGTGGGCATCGGCCTTCTTTACGTTCCGTCGATGGCTGCGGTGCAGAGCTGGTTTGTCACCAAGCGTTCCACCGCCGCGGGCATCGCCACAGCCGGGCTGGGCATCGGCACAGTCGCAGCACCGCTGACTGTCGGCGCCTTCCTACCGACGGTCGGCTGGCGGACCTGCTTCCTCATCCTGGGGGCTGCCGTAGCGCTTGTGGGTTTACCTGCGGCACTGATGGTTCAACGACATCCCGCCAGTCACCTTGCCACGGTGACAGCACCACCGCGACCGCTTCTGCGGGTGCTGCGCACCCCATCGTTTGTCCGGTTCTATCTATCGGTGCTGTTGGCCTCGATCTGCACGTTCATCCCCTACGTCCACCTCGTGCCCGCCGCCCGCGACCAAGGTTATTCCCTGCAACTCGGCACGCTGCTGATAGCGCTTATCGGCGTGGGCAATATCGCAGGGCGCTTTGTCCTCGGAGGCATCGCCGATCGCATCGGCCGGCTGCGCGTGTTGGCGTGGCTCACCGTCGTCCTGGGATGCTCGTTTTTAGGCTGGGCAGCCAGCAGCACTCTGCCGGTCTTGATCGGCTTTGCTCTCGTGTTCGGCCTAAGCTACGGCGGCTGCGTCAGCCTGTACCCCGCGGTGTCCGCAGATCTGTTCGGCGACAAGGGAATCGGTGCCACCCTCGGAGCTCTCTACACCGGGGTCGGACTAGCAGCACTCAGTGGACCAACCCTGGCCGGCTATCTGCGCGACAGCACCCACGGCTACACCGCGACCGCGTTGACCGGCGCGGCAGCGGCGATGGTCGCCGCTGCGCTGACGTTCAGCCTGCATCGCCGCACCCCGCCGATCGCACCCCGATCTAGCCCTCCGCAAGGACCTGCGCATGAGCACCCCTGACCCTCAGCTGCGGCTGCGCCAGGAACGGCTAGCGCCGATTGTCTTGGAGCACAGCCCACCTGAGCCTCGCATGAGCGCATACAGCGCATCCTCACCCCCGATTCGGCAAGCCGCCTCCGCCACCGGACCATCACGATCGGATCACACAATGACTTGGCACATCAGGGATTTCGCCGCAGAAGACCTCGACGCGGCGATCCGGCTGGAGACTGTGTCGGCCACGACCGCCGAACCTCCCCTATTCGGGGCGGCCGACGTCGTCAGCAGCCTGCAGGCCCGCCATCCCGCCGTCGTTGCCGTGGCACAGGGCACCGTCATCGGTGTCGCGGTCAGCCGCGTCGACCACGATCGCGCCTGGGTCCTTCGGCTATCCCTGGACCCGCAGTGGCGCCGACGCGGCCTCGGCAGCGCCCTGCTGGGCGAGCTAGAGCACCGGCTCCTGCTGCGCGGCGTGCGCCGGGTGGCCGCACTACTGCCCGACGGCGAAACCGGCACACTGGCCTTCACCAACTCCGGATTCAGCCCCCGCGGCGGCATCGTTCTGTTCGACAAGCAGGAGACGATGTCACCACTGTCAGCCGGGCTTCTCGCACAGCTCGGTGGAGCCGTCCCCCAAGCAGGTCTCTGGCAGCAAATCGCTGGAATGAACCACGAGAAGCTGCTCATCGAACGCCGCATCATCCTGCCGCTGTCACGTCCCGAGGATGCCGCCGAGCATGGCGTCACCGCACCCCGAGCCATCATGCTGTTCGGGCCACCAGGCACCGGGAAAACCACCTTCGCCCGGGCCATCGCCAGCCGCCTGGGCTGGCCGTTCGTGGAGATCTTCCCGTCGCGGCTGTCTTCGGGCGACGGTGGCCTGGCCGCCGGCATCAACAACACCTTCGAACAGCTCCACGATCTGGACAACGTGGTCGCCTTCATCGACGAGGTCGAAGAAGTCGCCGCGCACCGCGGGCCTGGCTCCAGCGCCGCCACCGCCGTCGTCAACGAACTGCTGAAAAGCCTTGTCCGATTCCGCAATCGGTCCGCACGACTGCTCATCTGCGCGACGAACTCTGTGCGAGATCTCGACACAGCATTTCTGCGACACGGGCGTTTCGACTACGTCTTGCCCATCGGCCCACCGGATGACGATGCGCGGACCGCTCTATGGCAACGCTACGTCGACGGCACCGAGATCGACATCCCCGCCTTGGTCGCAGCAACCCACGGATACACCCCCGCCGACATCACCCACGCGGCACAAGGTGTCGCCCAAGCTACCTTCGAACGCAGCGTGGACACCGGAACACGGTGCACCGCAACCACTGACGACTACCTGCACACCGTGAGCAACACCCGCCCGACACTCACAGCCCAGCAGGTCTCCGACTTCAACGACGACATCCACGGATACGGCCGCTCCTAGCCGGTTCGAACGTTCCGCCGCACCCGATCATCCGCTTCGATAAGCAACTTGCTCTCGACTGCGTATCGCACCAACTGCTTGGTGGTACCGATGCGGCCCATCAGCCGGCGCCAAATCAATGCCGCCGCAGAACGCGGCGGCGAACAGCCGAATGCCCACGTCGAACTGCGCCACGTCCGGCAGATCGGGCACCAAACGTTCCCACCCTCGTCTCGACCGACACGGCGCTACGCCTAAGCAGGAATACGATCGCAAACCAACAGCCGAGCTGAGACGAGGTCTGGCCATCCCGCTGTACTCCAATGGTTTTCATTCGATGTGGCAGTGCAGCACTGAAGGATCGAGGACGATGCGCGGCGTGCCGCGTCAACGCTGCGCATCTCACTGACACTGAGAAACCCACCGATTTTGACCGCGGGACGAAAGCTGACGGCACGTGCCGACGTAGACGCTGGCGCAACCAGGTCGACAGAGGCAGTTGGTCCCCGCACGCCTACACCATTTGCACCATATTCGCTGATCAAGACGCATACTTCACCCGATGCCCGAGTGGTCATGGGGGCCATAACTTTTCGTGGTGAGCCGGTCGACGGCCCGGCAAGGCACCCGAAAGGCACCTAGTGACCACTGCACTGTTGACCAGGCCCGACGACCGCCGTATCGATCTTCCCCCGGCCCCTGCGCAGCGCGTCGGCCTCCCCAACACCGCCACCGCCACCGCCACCGCCATGGGTGAGGATTGCGCGCCACGCTTACCGTTGCTGCGGCGACTGCTCAAGCACCCGCGCATGATGCACTACAACCGGCTCATCGTCTTCGTGGTGATCGTCAACCTGGGATGGGCGGTGTACGGGGCCACCGCGGGGAACTGGTGGACATCGCAGCACACCGGTCTGTCGGAGATCGCCTTCATGGCGCAAACGAATCTGGCGGCCGCGGTGCTGTTTCGTCAGCAGTACATCCTCAATGCGGCGGCGTGGCTGGCCACACGGGCGCCGAAGTCGTGGCCGCTGCAGGTGCGGTGGACGCTGGGCAAGTATTTCCACCTCGGCGGTCTGCACGTGGGCACTGCGGTAGCCGGGACGTTGTGGTACCTGGCGCTGGCGACCTCGATGATCCGCGACGCCATCGCCGGCGTGGGCGATGCGTCAGGCGCCAACACGATCTTCGTGGCCACCCTGGCCACCACGTTCTCGGTGATGGTGGTGATGGCGCTTCCACGACTGCGCGCCGCCCAGCACGACCGCTTCGAGATCACTCACCGGTTCTGCGGCTGGACGGCGCTGATCCTGATGTGGATCAACACCCTGTTCGTCATCAATGGTGACCGCGGCGGCCGGTCGTTCGGCGCGGCCATGCTGACCGCTCCGGCGTTCTGGTTGGTCGTGGCCAGCGCGGGGCTGGCCATCTGGCCGTGGCTGCTGCTGCGCCGCGTTCCGGTCGGCTGCGCGCGCCCGTCGTCACACGCGATGATCGTGCGCCTGAATCACCGCGGGATTCCCCGGGTCGGCACCACCCGTGCGATCAGCCGCCATCCCCTGGTGGGCTGGCATCACTTCGCCAACGTGCCTGCCGCCCCGGGCACGACCGGCTACCGGATGCTGGTGTCCCGCGCCGGCGACTGGACTTCGGAGTTCGTCGACAATCCGCCCACGCATGTGTGGGTGCGCGGCATCCCGGCCGTGGGCGTGGCCAATGTGCGCAGGTTGTTCAGCAAGGTGGTCATCGTGGCCACCGGCAGCGGCATCGGCCCTCTGCTGGGCCACCTGTTGGACACCTCGGTTCCCGCGCAGCTGGTCTGGGTGACCAAGAATCCGCGCCTGACCTACGGCGAAGGGTTCGTCGAGGAGATCGAAGCCGCCCAGCCCGATGCGATCATTTGGGACACCGATGCCCTCGGTAAGCCCGATGTGCTGCAACTGGCCTATCGGGCCTATGTCGAATCCGGTGCCGAGGCCGTCATCTGCGTCGCCAACCGCACCGTCACCGAACAGGTGGTGCACGGCTTCGAGCAATGTGGCATACCGGCCTTCGGCCCGATCTGGGACTCCTAATCGACATGCCCCCTTTCCGCGTTCGTCAGTCTGGTAGCGACGATCCGCCAAACCAGCGCACCGAACCGATATTTCCAATTGACAGCTAATACTGCGCAGTTTACCCTGCCTATATGCCGCAGCGTTCTCAGTCGCCGTCACGTACCGCCGTCCGGTCCGCCTACAACCTCCGACTACTGGTCAGCCGTCTCCGCCGCCGTCTCAAGGAGGTCTACGACAACCAGGACCTGACTCCATCCCAGATATCGGTGATCAGCCGCCTCTCACACGGCGGGCCGGCATCAACCAGCGACCTGGCCGTTGCCGAGGGTGTGCGTCGGCAATCGATGGCCGCGGTTGTGAACGCCCTCGAGGAGCGCGGGGTGGTGCACCGCCAATCCGATCCGCAGGACGCAAGGCGACAGCTAATTGTCTTGTCACCCAGCGCTGTCGAGACACTCGAGGGCACTCGCCAGCTGCGCGATCAATGGCTTGCCGATGTTCTGCAGCGGTCCTACAGCGACGAAGAACTCGCGGTCATCGACCATGCCCTGGTCCTGCTCGATCGAATGTTCACCACACCAACCGAATCGGAGAGGGAACGTTGATGGGTTCTACCACTGCGCTGAACGAGATGATCCATGCCCCCGAAATCGTCGTGATGCCAGGAGTTTTCGACCCTTTCAGTGCCAAGCTGGCCGAACGGGCGGGTTTCGCCGCCGTGCAATGCAGCGGGGCAGCCATCTCGGGGGTGCATTTCGGCCGGCCGGACTACTCGCTGATCTCGTTGGACGACATGCTCGCCTGCACGGCGCGCATCGTGCGTGCTGTGCGTATCCCGGTGATGGCCGACGGAGACAACGGATTCGGCAATGCCGTCAACACCCATTACGCGGTGCAGGCCTTCGAAGAGGCCGGCGCCGCCGGAGTGAATCTAGAGGATCAGATCACTCCGAAACGTTGCGGACACCTCGACGGTAAGCACATCCTCGATCTGCACGAAGCCACCATCAAGATCCGGGCTGCGGCCGAGGCCCGCCGTGACCCCGATTTTGTCATCAACGCGCGCACGGACGCGCTCGCCGTGGAAGGCATCGAAGGCGTAATCCAGCGGGGCAACGCGTATCTCGACGCAGGGGCCACCATGATCTTCGTCGAAGGGGTAACCTCGCGCGAGGAAATCCGTCAGGCCGCCGCCAACATCGACGGGCCGGTGGCGGTGAATGTCATCGAGGGCGGAAAGTCGCCCCACCACCTGACGTTCCGTGAGTTGCAGGATCTGGGAGTGGCGCGGGTGAGCCTGCCCGGGGCACTGCTGATGGCGGCTTTGGGCGGCATGCGGCATGCACTTGAGCGCATCCAGGCCGAGGACAGCACCGCCAATCTGGATGACCTGTTTGTGCCTTTCCGTGAAGCACACGACCTCATCGGCATGCGCGATATCGAAGAGCTCGAAAAGCGGTATCTCGCATGATTACCCAGCCTCGCACCATCATCGACAAGATCTGGGACCAGCACGTCGTTGAGGAACTCGAAGACGGCGTCTCGCTGCTGTACATCGACCGCATTCTGCTGCACGATCGCAGCGGCGGCCTGGCACTGCGATCGCTTCGAGATGAAAGGCGCGAGATATTCGACCGACGCCTTGTTTTCGGAACCATGGATCACGTGATCGATACCGTTCCAGGGCGAAACTCCTCCACTCCGGTACCCGGTGGTGCCATGTTCATCGAGGCATTCCGAGCCGAAGCGCACCGGCAGGACATCACATTGTTCGATATCGGCGATGTACGCCAGGGTATCTCGCATGTCGTCTTTCCCGAGCAAGGGATCGCGCTGCCGGGCACCACCATGGTCTGCGCCGACTCGCACACCCCCACCCTCGGCGCCGTCGGAGCGCTGGCCTGGGGAGTCGGCGTCACCGAATGTGAACACGCCCTGGCCACACAGACCCTGGCGATGCGCCACCCAGCGACCCTGCAAGCCCAATTCCACGGAGCTGCAGGCAGGCATGTATATGCCAAAGACCTTGTCCTGGCGTTGATCGCCGCCATCGGAGCTGGCGGGGCCACCGGGTACGCCATTGAGTTCGCCGGTGAGGCCGTCGAACGACTCGACGTCGAAGCACGACTGACTTTGTGCAACATGGCAACAGAGGCCGGGGCACGTACCGGTCTCATCGCACCCGATGCCACGCTGCTGTCGTACCTGGAGGGCCGCCCCTTCTGCCCCACCGGCGATAGCTGGGAGCTGGCCACGCGGACCTGGCTGGACCTGCGCACCGATCCGGGCGCCGTCTTCGATCGCACCGTACAACTCGACGCCGGATCGTTGGCGCCGCAGGTGACCTGGGGCACCAGCCCGCAGCATGCTTGCGCAGTCGACTCTCCCGTACCGGATCCGGAAGATACCAGCGACCCGGCCGCGGCCCAGCGGGCGCTGGACTACATGGGGCTGCATCCCGGCGTGTCACTGACCGGCTTGGCTGTTGACGCTGCTTTCATCGGCTCGTGCACCAATGCACGACTCAGCGACCTTCGCATCGCCGCCGGAGTGCTGCGCGGCCACACTGTCGCCGACGGCGTGACCGCGATCTGCACCCCGGGATCGACCGCTGTGCGCCGGGCAGCCGAGGCCGAAGGCCTCCATCGGGTGTTCATCGATGCCGGGTTTCAGTGGCGCGAATCCGGCTGCGGATTATGCTTTTTCGCCGGCGGAGACCGCTTTGCCCCCGGCAGCCGCGTCATCAGCTCCACCAACCGCAACTTCGAGAACCGGCAAGGCCCCGGCGTGCGAACGCACCTAGCCAGCCCGGCCACCGTGGCCGCCTCCGCCATCGCCGGACGCATCACCGACCCAAGGCAGGCATGACCGATGGAACCCTTCACCCGTATTACCGGTATCGCCGCACCGCTGCTGCGCGCCAACGTCGACACCGACGCCATCAGCCCGTCGCATTTCAAACCCGCCGAACTGTCCAAACACGGATTCCGCGACGCACTGTTCCTGGATTGGCGGCACAGCTCCGACGGAACCGCCGCACCCGGCTTCGTCCTCAACCAAGACCCATACCGGCAAGCCACGATTTTGGTGGCCGGCCCGAACTTCGGCTGCGGTAGCTCCCGGGAAACCGCTGTTTGGGCGTTACGAGATGCCGGCTTTCGCGCCGTCATCGCCCCCAGCTTCGCAATGATCTTCGAAACGAACTGTATCCGAAATGGCCTTCTACCCCTTGCGCTTCCACAAGACCTCCACCGACGACTGGTCGATGAAACCTTTGTGCCTCACGGCCAACCTCGCATCGAAATCGACCTGGTCAACTGCCAAGTCGGCGCCGTGGCAGGCCCATGCCACAGCTTCACCATCGATCCCCGCGCCCGCGACCAACTGCTCAGCGGCCTCGATGCCATCGGGCAGACCCTGCAGTACCGCACTGACATCGAACGATTCCGCCACAAAGACCAGCAACACCGTCCCTGGATCTACCCAACACCGTCTCCTGAAGCACCCATCACATGGCCCTGATCTCCCTTGACCCCAACGCCGCACTGGTCCTTGTCGATCTGCAGAAGGCCATCGCCCAAGCAGCACCCGCGCAACCTGTCATCGCGCACGCAGCACAACTGGCCGAAGCCTTTCGCAGCCACGGGCTCACCGTTGTGCTCGTGCAGCTGGCATCGCGCCACGGCTCGACCGCACCCGGGCGTACCGATATGCCCCGGCCCCAACACCAAACCTGCACATCACCATCGGACTGGCATCACATCGTCGACGAGCTGGCCGGGCATCCCGACGACATCCTCATCACCAAACGGAACTGGGGAGCCTTCTATGGCACCGACCTCGACCTACACCTGCGCCGCCGCCATATCAGCCAGATCGTTCTCGGCGGCGTAGCCACCAGCATCGGAGTCGAATCCACGGCACGCTCAGCCCACGAACACGGCTACCACCTCGCATTGGTCGTCGACGCCATGGCCGACCTAGACCCCATCTCGCATCAGCACAGCATCGAGAAGATCTTTCCTCGCCTCGGCCAGATCACCACGAGCGCAGAAATCCTGACACTCCTGGCCGCGCGAGAGAAGTCCGATCCACTTCCCGCGCAGCCGTTCGTCCCGCCGGCCCAGCTAGGTGAACCCGGGAGTCCACAAAGTCGACACGCCTAGGTTCGCGATGTCAACAACGTTGGGATTCTGCTGCCGAGCAGCCTACGAGCGCTGGCCCTAGTTACCAGAAATACTCACCGGTGACATCATGCGTTCCAACTCGGCGCGCGCCAGCCGCTTACGGAATTCGCCCGCATAAGAGGAGTCCCCGGCATCGTGCATGACATTCGTAATCCACACCGCGTGCACTTGCGCATCCCAGATGTGGCGCAGGCAGGTCTGCGAGTAATTCTCAAGCTGGACCGAATCAGCCTGTTGCACATAGCGTGTGGCCGCGCGTGCGAACACTTCGGCGTCGTAGAGCGCCAGGCTCATCCCCTTGGCGCTCATCGGCGAAACCAAATGGGCTGCATCCCCCAGTAGATACAGCGCCCCGTATCGCATCGGGCTGTGTACGACATTGCGCAGTGGCACGATTTGCTTGTCTGTGATTGGCCCGGTTGCCCCTAGTGGCCGGCCGAATCGGGCGTCGACTTCACTCCAGATCCGCTTGTCCGGCCACTGTTCGACGGCATCGGTCAGGGGGCATTGCAGATAGAAGCGGCTCAGGTTCGGCCCGCGGGTGATCTGTGCGGCAAAACCTCTGGAGTGCACAGCCATTACCGCGGGTGGATCCGCCGGAACGGCGGAAAGAAAAGCGAGCCATGCGTATCCGTGCTCGTACGAGTAGCTCGTGAGAATACCGGCAGGGATAGATTGCCGACTGATTCCACGGTAGCCATCGCAGCCAGCTACGAAATCACAGTTGATCGCCTCGTCGGTGCCCGCTGCATCCCGATAACGGACGGTCGGCCGTGGCGACTCCAGTCCGTGCAGGGCGACGTCGACTTCGAAACGCAGATCGCCGCCGTCGCGCAGGAACACCTCAATAAGATTGCTGACCAAAACCTGCTGAGGACAAAAGATTCCGGGCTCGTCGTCAAGGACGTCCAGGGCTCTCCATATCCGTTCCTGTCCGTCGATACGCAGCGGCATACCCTCTGAATCGAAGTCGTCAAGGGCGATCTGGGCTTCGATGACTTCAGCCAAGCCCCATTCCCGGAACATGCGGACACCACGACCGTCCAGTGACCCGGCCCGCTGGCGCTGCTCGACATACTTGCGGCTGCGCTTTTCCAACACGACGCAATCAATACCGTTGCGAAGAAGGAAGTTACCGAGGGTAAGTCCCGCCACGCCGGCGCCGATGATGACTACGACAGTGTCTTGCTCGCTGCGGCTCACGTGTGTTCAACGCTCCTGATAGGCATCGGGCGCCCCGGGGCGGGCGCACTGCTCGTCACCACTTTGGCGCCCATTGCTGATTGCTTCCCACCGATAACTGGCCCTGCGATACTGAAAAGTCGCCAACCTCGGATTCGTATCGCGCGGTCACATGCCCCGGGGATCCAGCGTGGCTTGGTATCGCCCGGGAGTTTGACCGACGATGGCAGTGAACGCGTCAATGAAGCTTGTCGGGTTCGACCATCCGCACTCGATCGCGGTATCGGTTACGGACCGGCCGCTGGTGAGATGGGCCAGAGCGTGGTGTATGCGCAGAATGGTTCGCCAGCGTATGAAGCTCGTACCGAGCTCATCGTGAAACAGGCGGCTCAGAGTGCGAGCACTGGCGCCGGTGGTGCGCCCTAGCTCGGCCAAGGTCGCCGACTGCCCCGGGTCGAGGCGCAGCAGTTCTGTGGCGGCTCGCAACCGGTCATCGCGCGGTTCGGGCAGATGCAGTGACTGGTCCGGGGCCTCGATCAGCTCATCGATCACAACGGCGCGGAGTCGGTCGACCGCTTGTGCGCTGCGCGACTTTTGCTGATCAGTCATCGATAGAAGTGCCTCGCGCAGAAGAGGACTTACCATGAAGACGCCGGGATGTCCGATCAGAGCCGCGCACGATTCGGCTGGGATCACGACCAGACGCACATCGGTCAAACCGTAGAAACGGTGGGAGTGCTCAAACCCCGGTGGAGTCCACGTAACCCGGGTCGCCGGGGCCACCCACGTGCCCTGCGCTGTCGCCGTAGCCACCACACCAGATGCCGCATATACCAGCTGGCCGTCAGTGTGGGAGTGGGCTTGCATGTGGAAGCCGTGCGCAAGCCAGCCAGCCCCATGAAACGCCTCCATAGGGGACGCCAGCACTGCTTGGCCACCGTTTTCCATCACCGGCGACCCTATCTGCACTCAGCCGGCCAAATCGTCTGACGTGGTGGACCACGCCTCTCCTGAGACGGTCGTTGCTCGGCCGTTGACTCGCCTCAGTGCCAACCCAGCGCAGCCACTCGTTAACCCGAAGCCGGCACCTCATTCGCCTCATCTATTGGCGCACTCTCGCGTGCAGCGCGGCGGGCGCGGCTTTCCCGGAGTGCTTGCTGTGCGGACTCGAGGGTGATTTTGCGTGGATCGATCCCCTCCCGCTCGAAGCCCCTCACCGCGATCGGCAAGTACAAGTACTTCAGCGGGAGCAGACGCTCGGCAACCGCGTAGAACCGCCGATACATATGCATGAATCGGCGAGAAATATCCTCGTCCTCGGCGGTCCACTCTAGATTGAACAGCTCCTGCACGTGAGGCGGGTAGCTATTGACAACGACTTGCCGCCGCCCAGCCCACCACGGCCACACAAATTTCTTCATCACTGGGGGCCACCACCACGGCGCCAGGCGGCGCTCCATGAATTGTTCCAGCATGACCTGCGTTACCTGAGATTTCACCAGACGATTACGTTCGATGTTGTCCAGATACCGCTCGAAATCGTCGTATGTGTCGGGCTGAGAACTATCGTCCACACCCAACAGGCTGTACCACTCCTTGGATTCCTCAAATATCTGCTCTTTTATCGCCCGCGGCATGGATCCGTCGAAATACAGCTGGTCGATTATTACTATCAACAGATAATAGAAGAAGGTGACATGCGCGAAGTAGAAGGTTTCTGCATTCAAAGAGTGATACGTACCGTCATGCAGAGTGCCTTTGACGGGCTTGTGCATATTCCGAGTTTTCAGTCCGTACTTCTTCGCTTCTTCCGGAGCGTCGTACACCGTGCCATAAATGTACTCCCGAGATCTCTTGGTCCGCTCCTTATATATTTTGGTGCGAGCGGCGAAGGAACTGTCACCAGTGAAAAGAACAGAACGCGAGGTCGCTTGCCCCATTTGCGGCCATGCCCCAGCAATGGGGCCCATGACGGGACTGCCAAAAAATACGACATCGAGACGTCCCCAATACTTCCATATCAGAGAACCAGGAGGTATCGGATGCTGACAAAGATCTTTCCGGGACAAACTGTCATCGCCGGTCAGTTCTGTCACGTTGACTTCGTTCGGAATCACCTGCTCCGGATCAAACGTTGTCTGCATGATTTTCTTGAGCGCCTTAAGCCCCCGGGCCGCCATGTCAAACTCCTTGCGTTGCCGAACCCCACTACTGGGTGAACCTCAGTACTCGGCCGTTCACACTCTCCGTCGCCGGCAGCTGATCGACTGTGCTCTCAGCATAAGCACCGCAATGTCGGACTGCGTCCTATTGCACTGCAGAAAAGATGCTCGCCTGCCGCGCGCCTCGACACCGCCTACGCCGCAGTCGTCGACGGGCGCATGCACCTGTCGAATGTGGATTTTTTGCCAGTAGAGATTACGTTTTCATGAGATGAATGACCTCCGCCTGAATTCCGGCCCCACCGAGGGTGCCGCTCATCGCAATACGTCTGGCGACCGACCGGATAACGGGAGCATTGTCGTTCAATGCGGCGGTCGACAGCGCGTGGACGTTGTTTGCTGAAAATGCCGCTTCTCAACGGTTCAGGAAGGCTCGAGTGGCGGTAGGCGCGACCAGTCCCTCAATGCCCCGGTGTGCATCAACGCTTGATCATGCGCAAGATCAGATCGACCGCGCCTTGCGAACGGGCCGCTGGGCTCAGGACGTTCTGAAAGAGCAGGCCACGAATCGCGGCAACCGCGACAGTGGCCATGCTCAGTGCTTCTTCGGTGTCGTGTCCTTCGCGTTCCGCGAGCGTGGCCAGCATCGTGGTGAGGTCGTCGAGCGAGTCGATGAACTCACGGAACTCCCCTGGGTTGTATGCGGCAAGTCCGGCGACGTGAAAGAAGCCGCGGGCACGCGACAACTGCTCCGGGCGGGTGTAGGCCCGCCAGATCGCCACGACGAGATCGTCAAAAGTGCCCTGCTGGGCGGTCTTCAAGAGCGCCTCGTTGTCACGAGACCGCTGCAGGGTGAGCATGGCCGCCAAGACGCCCGCGAGTGATCCGAAGTGGTAGCGCAGCAGGGCGTGGCTGGTCTCGGCCCGGGCGGCGACCTCACGCAGGGACATCTCTGGCGACGGGAGCGAGTCCTCGAAGGTATCGAGGAGCCGCGCCAGGAGACGGTCACGCGCGTCACCTTTGCGTTGATGGCTCGACGAGACCATTCGCACAGTTTATCCATTGGATAATATTGTCCGATGGATAAGAGTCGGCGTTGGTGCCTGCGCGGTGGGGCCGACCGAGTTGTGAAGGGCCTTCAATGACCTCCATGTGGCACGGCTGCCTCGCTGACACCGACTATTTCGAGATGCGTTCCAGCGGTGGGCACGGCTACGGCGTCTGGGTCACCATGCCACCCGGCTACGACCGCACCTCGATGCAGGCGCCTGTGGTGTATGTGCTCGACGGAAACTGGGCTGTGGGTCTGACGGCTCCGCTCATCGTCACCCAGTTGGACCCCATGCAGCGGATTCAGCCCTACATCCAAGTCAGCGTCGGCTATGCGGGCGAAGAAGCACAGGACTGGGATCGGCTGCGCAACAGAGACTTGGTGCCGCCCGGCGAGCGCATCGCCCAGGAGCTCGTCGATGCCCTGGAGATGGGAGTGCAAGCGGGCGCGAGAACACGAGAGGAAGCCGATGCCTACCTCGCCGAATTACGCGACACCCACGCCGACGTATTTCTGAGCTTCCTCACCGCCGAACTGCATCCTCGGATCCAACGCGAATATGGCACAGCCGCAAGCGGTCACGGTCTCTTCGGCTACTCCTACGGCGGACTTTTCAGCCTCTATGCCTGGCTCACCGGCAGCACGCCGTTCGCGAGCATCGGAGCGGGCAGTCCCGGCGTCGTCACCACAGACAGCCAGGTCTTCGCCAGCCTCCAGGCGATGGGCGATAACCCACCTGCCACCAAGCTGCACGTCACCTTCAACGACCGAGAGCTTCTCGGACACCTAGCCATCTACCGGAACCTCGCGATGAACACAGCCACGGTTCTTGATCGCCTCACCTCTCGCGGCCGAGCCGTCACCAGCGAAATCCTGCATGAGACTCACGTGACCGGCCTACAGGCATCATTCCTCAGCTATCTCAGAACCTGCCGCGCAGCATAAGCGCGTCCCATCGCGAATCCGCCCGAACAGGCTGGTTGTCGGCGGACAATTGCTGTATGTCCACAGCGCTCTGGATCCTCATTGCGGTGCTCGCCGTCGGCACCATCGCCGGCGGACTGTTACGGATACGGGCCTGGTTGCAGAGGCCCGTCCCGCCGGAGGTGATCGAGGCCGCGCGGCGTCGCGACGAAGAAAAAGACTGACCACGCCACACTCGCTGCGTATTACCTTGCCGCCCAAGGCGCGCTGATACGGTCACCGCACACGAGAACACGCATCCGACGCCTTGGAGGATCGATCCCGGAATGAGCCCCGTCGCCGAATACGACTTCATCATCGTAGGAGCGGGCAGTGCGGGCTGCCTGCTCGCCAATCGGCTCAGCGCCAACCCTGACCACCGCGTGCTCTTGATCGAAGCCGGCGGCAAAGACAACTGGTTCTGGATCAAAGTGCCGGTGGGCTATCTGTACACCATTGCCAACCCCCGTACCGACTGGTGCTTCACGACCGAGGCCGATCCGGGTCTGGCCGGCCGCAGCATTCACTACGCGCGGGGCCGCGTGATCGGCGGCTGCTCATCGATCAATGCCATGATCCACATGCGCGGGCAGTCAAGCGATTACGAGCTGTGGGCGCAAGCCACCGGTGACGACCGGTGGCTCTGGGGCGGCTCGGATGGTCCCGGCGAAACACTGGCGATCTACAAGGAACTGGAGGACTACTTCGGCGGAGCCGACGAGTGGCACGGCGCTGGTGGTGAGATCCGCGTCGAGCAGCCGCGAGTGCGCTGGAAGATCTTGGACGCCTGGCAGGCCGCCGCTGCCCAGGTGGGCATCGCCCCGATCGACGAATTCAACCGTGGCGACAACTCCGGTAGCGCCTACTTTCACGTCAACCAACGACGAGGCCGTCGCTGGTCGATGGCTGATGCTTTCCTGCATCCCATCGCCCACCGATCCAATCTCACCGTCTACACCCAGACCCAGGCTTTGAGGCTGCTGATGGACAACCAGGTCCATGACGATCAGCGGCGCGGCGCCTGGAAGACGGCTCAGCACCGCGTCACCGGCCTGCGGCTGCTCAAGGACGGCCAGAGCATCGACGTTCGTGCCCGTCGGGAGGTGATCCTGAGCGCCGGAGCGATCGGCTCACCGCATCTCATGCAGCTCTCGGGTCTGGGACCGGCCGGGCTGCTCACCCAGCATCACGTGCCGGTGGCCGTCGATCTGCCAGGAGTGGGCGAAAACCTCCAGGACCATCTGCAGCTGAGAACCGTCTACCGAGTCCAGGGAGCCCGGACCGTCAACACCCTGTACCGGAATTGGATCACCCGTGGCGGCATGGGACTTCAGTACATGACGCTGCGGTCAGGACCGATGACCATGCCGCCCTCCACGCTGGGGGCTTTCGCGAAAAGCGACCCGGCGCTGGCCAGTCCCGATTTGGAATGGCATGTGCAGCCCCTGTCGTTGCCCAAGTTCGGCGAACCCTTGCACAGCTTCGGGGCCATCACTCCCTCGGTCTGCAATCTGCGACCCAGTTCGCGCGGCCACGTGCGCCTGGCCGATGCCGATCCGCTGTCGAACCCAAAGATCTCGTGCAATTACCTGTCCACTGACGCTGACCGGAACATCGCCGTGAAGGGTCTCCGGATGACCCGCAAGATCATGGCGGCACCAGCGCTGGCCCGCTATGGCCCGCAAGAGTTGCTGCCCGGCCCCGACCTGGTGAGCGACGACGATCTGCAACAGGCCGCTGGTGAACTCGGTACGACGATCTTCCACCCGGTGGGCACCTGCACGATGGGAGCCTTTGACACACAAGGTGTTCCGCGGGCAGCCACCACGGTGCTCGACACCGACTGCCGCGTGTATCGCGTCGCCGGTCTTCGAGTCGTCGATGCCTCGGCGATGCCCACCATCACCTCCGGCAACACCAACGCGCCGGTCATGCTGATCGCGGAACGCGCTGCGCGGGCGATCCTGGGATGAGTCGGTCCGCTCCGACAAGTGAAACCGGGGATGCGCTGCGCGTGCCAAGCTCGATGATGTTGGCGGTTGGGGCAATTGGCGTCCTGTGTCATGGGCACTTAATGCGTTGGAGCCTGCGCCAGTGAGCTGTCACGATGAACCGCATGCCCGCCAACGAGTTGATTCGCATCAGGCAGGCCGTAGCGGAGGACGCGATGGCAGTTGCGCTCGCCCATGTCCGCTCATGGCAAGTGGGCTACCAGGGCCTGCTTCCGACCGGCTATCTCGACGCGTTGCGAGCCGAAGACAGGGCCGGCCGGTACGCCTTTGACCAGATGAACCCCGACGGTCCCTTCACCCAGGTCGCTG
Source organism: Mycobacterium aquaticum (assembly GCF_002086485.1). Lineage (GTDB taxonomy): Bacteria > Actinomycetota > Actinomycetes > Mycobacteriales > Mycobacteriaceae > Mycobacterium > Mycobacterium aquaticum. Next base: position 41,786 of record NZ_MVHF01000023.1, read on the forward strand.
TCGCCGGGGACACGATCTGCGGCCACATCACCACAGGTCGTTGCCGCGACGATGACCGGCCAGGCAGTGGGGAAATCTGGGCAATCTATGTAGATCCGCCCAGATGGGGCTCCGGGATCGGTAAGCGGTTGATCACCGCTGGCTGCGAGCAACTCCGCAGTCGGGGCCATGTCGCGGCCTCCCTGTGGGTGCTGACGGGCAACGACCGCGCCCGCCGCTTCTACGAATCAGCCGGCTGGCACTGCGACGGTACACAACGAACCGACTCAATCGGCGGTCACCCGGTCCAGGAGGTGCGCTATCAGCGCTCCTTGCAAGCCTTTGAACCTGGTTCTCGTTCGTGACGAAGCGAGACACAGCCGCCGGGTTAGTACAGTGACGTCGACGAAGACAGGGAGTGAAGCGATGCGCTATGCCGCCATGCCGACCTCGCTTAGCACCGCTCGTCTGAACATGAAGCTTCGTGACGTGGGCGACGCCGAATGGAACCTCGCACTGCTCGGAGAACATGACGGCGGAGTAACCGAGTCTCTCCAGAGCGTCCGCGGTCGGATGGCCGCGCAACGGATTCTGGCCGAGCAGAACGGCATTGGGCTGCTCGCGATACGCCGTCGCACAGACGACGAACCGCTCGGTTACTGCGGTCTCATCGTGGGCCGCTGCACTCTCGACGAGCCTGAAATCGCTTACGAAATTTTCAAGCGCTTCCACAGTCAGGGCTACGCGACCGAGGCCGCCCGCGCGGTGATGGACGCTGCCTTCGCCACGGGTCGACGCCGGATCTGGTCGACCGTCGGCGCATGGAACACGCCCTCGCTACGGGTCTTGGAGAAAATCGGATTTGAACGCCACCACGAAACCGTGGACCACCGCGGCCGTCCTCTGATTTACCTCGTGCGACAGGCCCCAAGCCCGTCGTAGCCACCCGACGGGATCCCAGGTCCGGCGGGAATGACGGCGGCTCGCTTCAGAACTGCAGTGAGTAGGTGTTCGCCAGGTCGTCCTGGATGACGGTCGCATCGCGGATCGTGGTGTCCACGCTCAGTGAGTTGTGGAGGATGCGGGTCTCATAGCGCCACCCTTCCGGCAACCTGAGGCGGCGGGCGAGGCCGGGTAGATCCTCGATCGTCAAGCCTTTGTCGACGGTCTGGCTCCAGGTCTGCATGACCCACCGTCGGCCACCCGGGTCGACGAGTTCGAACACCGGTCGGCCGACGTCGAAGGTGAACACCGTGCGACGGTCGACGTGATTGACGTTGTAAGGGGCCGGGTTCTGCGAGGACAGTTTCACGGTGGCCTGCTCGATCATGGAGATTCCACCGAAGGTTCTGATTTCCTGCTGCTGATCGGCAACCTTGTCGATCGTGCTCATCAGCCAATATCGCGGACCGTTGAGCAGGGCCGCCATTGCTCCGTTCTCCTTCGCAATGGCTGCTGCGTCGAGCTTGTCCCACAGCTCGGTCGGGCAGTCGCTGAGCGGAAAACTGTTGTACACAGTGGCCTCCAGCCCGGATTCGCCCTTGCGTAGCAAAAGCACCTCGCCATAGCGCTTACCGAACACGTCCCCAGAGCGCTCAGCCATGGCGTTCCTCCACTTCAGCGGCCGTGGCGCAGCCTACCGTGACAGCGCGGACAGCTGACGACGTTGACGTTTGGTCTCCCGCTGCGGGGGTACAGAGGCGTGGTGGCGCGCACAGCCCGTAGCGCGCGCACTCGAACTGCCCCACGACTGGAGGTCTGTCGCCGTGGCCGAAATGATTGTCCAAACGCCCGAGGAAGTTGTCGCGTTCCTCAAAGCACAGCATGCCCTCATCGAGGACATGTTTGATCAGGTGCTTCTTGCATCCGACCCGAAAGCCCGCGAGAAGCCGTTTATCGCACTGCGCCAACTGCTCGCCGTGCACGAGACAGCCGAGGAGATGATTGTGCATCCTCGGGTACGCCGCGAGTTGGACGGCGACGATTCGATTGTCGATGCACGATTGCAGGAAGAACACGACGCCAAGGAGTTGCTTTCCGACATCGAGGCCCTCGACGTCACCTCTCAGCAGTTCATCGACGAGCTCACGAAGCTCAGGGATGCGGTACTCGAGCACGCCAAGCATGAGGAGAACGAGGAATTCCCCAAGCTGCAACGAGAACTCGATGCCAACGAGCTCAAGCAGATGGCGACAGCGGTGAAAACGGCCGAGGCGATCGCGCCGACCCGTCCGCATCCGGGTGTGGAATCGGCGAAGTTGAATTTCGCCGTGGGACCGTTCGCATCGTTGCTCGACCGCGCCCGCGACGTGATCAAACAAGCCATCGGCTAGAGGACCCAAAGTCGTCGGTTGTCAGAACCGCCAAGACGCGCGCGAAGGCCTCTCGCCTTCGGCTGACTGGTCGGCGTTTAAACCGTTGTGACACAGTTAGTTCGATACAGCGGTGGGAGGCTGATTCAATATGGGAAACGCACGCCCGAAGGTCCTGATCATCGGCGGAGGGTTCGGCGGCTTGTTCTGCGCCCGCCGGCTCGGAGGCCTCGACGTCGACGTCACGCTGCTGGACCGGGCAGCGTGCCACGTGTTTCAGCCGCTGCTCTATCAATGTGCCACAGGAACTTTGAGCATCGGCCAGATCAGCCGGTCGCTGCGCGAGGAACTCGCGCGTCACCGCAACGTGACGACACTGCTCGGCGAGGCCATCCGACTCGACGCCGCCGGGCGGCGCGTCACGGCTCGTCGTCCCGACGAGTCGACCTTCGATCTCGAGTACGACTATCTCGTGATCGCAGCCGGCATGCGTCAGTCGTACTTCGGCAAAGAGGAATTCGCCACCTGGGCGCCTGGCATGAAGACGCTCGACGATGCACTGAGTATCCGCCGCCGCGTTTTCGCCGCCTTCGAGATCGCCGAGACGTTGCCGGCCGGCCCGGAACGCGATCAGTGGCTCACGTTCGTCGTCACCGGCGCAGGCCCCACGGGTGTCGAATTGGCCGGGCAGATCAGGGAACTGGCAACCCGTTCACTAGCGAATGAGTTTCACAGCATCGAGCCCGAGGAAGCGCGCGTGCTGCTCGTCGACGGCGGAGACCGGGTACTGAAGAGCTTCCCGCCGGCACTCGCCGAGCGAGCGTCGCAGACTCTTGACGAACTGGGCGTCGAGCTGCACTTCGGCGTGCACGTCACCGACGTCCGGCGCGACGGTGTCACCGTGAGCCCCAAGGCCGGCGGCCCGGACAAGGACTACGCCGCACGCACGGTGTTGTGGACGGCGGGCGTCGAAGGCGTTCCCTTCGCGCGGCACGCTGCCGAGGCGCTCGGTGCGCGAACCGACCGGTCAGGGCGCATCTCGGTGAACCCCGATCTGTCGGTACCCAACCATCCTCAGGTGTTCGTCATCGGGGATCTTGCCGGCCGCGAGGGGTTGCCCGGTGTCGCGGAGAACGCGATGCAGGGCGGCTTGCACGTCGCCGCCTGCATCAAGCGTGACCTCGCCGGGCGCGGACGCAAAGACTTCCGGTATCGCGACCTGGGATCGGCGGCCTACATCAGCCGTGGACAGGCCGTGCTGCAGGCCGGGCCGGTGAAGCTCTCGGGCGTCCTCGGATGGCTCGGCTGGGGATTCATCCACATCGCCTTCCTCACCGGGGTGCGTAACCGCTTCAGCACGGTCGGAACGTGGATGGTGTCCATCGCGCGGGCCAACCGCAGCGACCGTTCCTTCATCCTGGGCGGCTCCGGCCATCCCGACGAGCCCTACACCTGGGAATCACCGGTGCACCAGGGTTACCACTCACCGGGCAAGAGCTCCGACACCAGTCAGACGGCGTAACGACGCCAGGCCCCGACATAACCCATTTTGTTATGAATGTTTATCCCAACTGTCACATGGGCAACTCTAGTAACGGCGGTCGGCGCTGCCGGCCCCGTCCGAACAGCAAAGAATAGAGTCGAATGGAACATCGGAATGAACACCATCCTGTACGTGCGTCCCACTGGCGTCGCCCTTGAAACACAAGCCTTCAGCCAAGCCGACATCGCCGAGCTCATCAAGGACTACGCGCTCGAAAGCCTGACCAGCACCGACCGGCAGTTCGACTTCTGGTTCGCCCCGTCGACCCAGTTCTGCCAACACCGGCCCAACCGTCGGGCCACCGAATTGCTCCTGGCGACAACACAATTCACGGCAAAGACAGTGCCGCTGCTGCGCGGTGGCGTCGTCGTGGCAACCCATGACGCCGACGGCAACCTCGACGGGCTGAGCTGGCACCAGTTGGACCTCCTGGCTTACAAGAGCCACTCACTGACCGAGCGTGACCATCGCGAACTCAACCGCCGGATCACGCACCATCGACACCCCGGACACATCGCGCAGTCCACACAGCAGCGCGCCAGAACCGAGCCGGTCCGCTACGGACGGTAAGGCCACGCGCCGGAATCGAATACGGTGCCCGAACCGGTTCTGGCACCATTGAGCAGGTGGATGCGCACTCGGAACCGGGTCGCATCGATCCGTTCGAAGATGCGATCGACCAGGCGCTGAGCTCCTTGCCTGCCAATCTCCGTGCGGCGATGAGCAATGTCGAGATCGTCGTCGAGGACGAGCCTCCCGACGGGCAACGGCTGCTCGGCCTGTACCGCGGAATACCGCTGCCGCGGAGGAACAGCGCGTACGGCGGAGTGCTTCCCGACAAGATCAGCATCTTCCGCGGTCCGATCACGCGACTCGCCGGCGGCGATGCGGATCGGCTACGTGCGGAAATCCGGTACGTCGTGCTGCACGAGATTGCGCACCACTTCGGCATCACCGACGAGCGGTTGATCGAGCTCGATCGCTACTGACGCGACCGACCGCCAAACAACCGGCGCACGAGCGTCGGCGATGCACAGCACCTAAGCGGCTATCTCTCGATGTCATCTTGACGCCATCAACCACTAACCTACGGTGCCGTAGGTTACGGTACCGTAGGTTCTAGACCGAGTACCAACAGTGGATGAAGGGACTGACCGATGGATGCCCAAGCAGCCGTGCTGTACGAACTGGAACCGGTTGTCGCACAGAACCTTGACCGTCACCTGGCGATGGCCCGCGAATGGTTCCCGCACGACTACGTGCCGTGGAGCCGCGGACGCGATTTCGCGTTCCTCGGCGGCGAAGACTGGCAGCCGGAGGACTCGCCGCTGGACCCCGTCGCCAAGGTGGCGATGACCGTCAACCTGCTGACCGAGGACAATCTGCCGTCGTATCACCGCGAGATCGCCACCCGTTTCTCCCGCGACGGCGCCTGGGGCACCTGGATCGGACAGTGGACCGCCGAGGAAGGCCGCCACAGCATCGTGCTCCGCGACTACCTGGTGGTAACGCGCGGCGTCGACCCTGTCGCCCTCGAACGCCTCCGGATGGAGCACACCGTCGCCGGGTACGACGCGGGCGACAGGACTCCTCTGGCGGTGCTGGCCTACGTGTCATTCCAAGAACTGGCCACGCGGGTCTCGCACCGCAACACCGGCCGAGCGTCGGGCTGCCCGGTGGCTGATCAGCTCCTCGCCCGCATTGCCGCCGACGAGAACCTGCACATGGTGTTCTACCGCAATCTGATGGCCGCGGCTCTGGAGGTCGCCCCTGACGCGGCGATGGCCGCGATCCGCGACGAGGTCATCAATTTCGCGATGCCCGGCCTGGGCATGGCCGACTTCGCCCAGAACGCCATCACCATCGCGAAAGCCGGGATCTACGACCTGCGCATCCACCATGACGACGTGCTGATTCCCGTATTGCGATTCTGGAACATCTTCGACCGCACCGACTTTGGCCCTGAGGGTGAGCGGGCTCGCGAGGAACTTGTCGGGTTCCTGGGGCTGCTCGATGAGCGTGCGCGGTACTACGAGGCAAAGCGGAAACACCGCCGTACCGCGTGACGGCCGGGCGGGCGTGGCGGGGTTTTCAGCGTGGGGGACTTTGACCCCACTGGATCGGCGGCCCGCGGTTCGGTGCCGCAAAACGAGTTGCCGGTCGGCGCCTGGAATGCGGATTCTCATGGTGTGGACATGCATCCCAACCAGCTGACGATCACCACGGACATGGTGCGCATTCTGGTGGGCGAGCAGTTTCCCCAATGGCGCGGTCTCCCGATTGAACAGATCGCTTCCTCGGGCACCGTCAATGCGTTGTTCCGAATCGGTGAGCGGCTCTCTGCTCGATTTCCGCTGGAATCAGAAGACGCCAAACGTTGTGGTCGACCACAGGCGACGGCTCGTCGGGATCATCGACGTCGGCGGACTGGGGCCGGCCGACCCCGCTCTCGACCTGGTGTGTGCCTGGCACTTGTTCAACGAGCCGGCACGACGCGACACTAGGCGTGAGTGGGCGGGAGGTCGATCGGCATGAGCGGGTGGTCGAGGCGCCTGTACGACCAATATCAACGCACCAGCGAGTTTCGGCTGCCCCCGAGCGGACGGGACAACGGCGTCCCAGCCGACACGTGGGTGGTGCTGACCGATCTGGCATCCACCGACGTCACTGAAGTTCTCGCCTTGTTGGCCCATTCCGGGGTGGGTGGCTACGCCGCACGGCAGGGGCAGTCGGGCAACGGTGACGCAGCGGTCACCCATCGCCTGTGGGTCGATGTCGCGCAGCGCCTGCGTGCGGAAGAAGTCCTGATGGGCTTCATGCGCAATCATCGCAGCGCCGAGCAAATGCCGCTTCCAAAGCCAAAGCCTAGAGAACGGAGGCCCCGAGGTCGGAGGCCCGAAAGCAGATCCGGCGCCACGGCGCCAAAGATCACTCGACACAGCGCGGCGGGCTGGATCGGGCGTTACTCCCTGGCTGGGTTGCTCGCGATCGCATTGCTCCTAAGCGTCGATCGCGGCACCACCACACCACTGAATTGCCTGCTCGCTTTCACAACCGGTGCGGCGCTGATGGCTATGGGCCACATCGGAACTAGTGTGCGCACCAGGTTGACCAATCGGGCTGTGGCCAGGCGCGCAGAAGCCCACCGACGCCGCAGATGACGCCCAGCAACCCCAAGACGCTCGTCGAATCATCGTGTGGCTCCCACAGCGCCGCGCCGTCTTCATAGTGCCCAGTCCATCCGTCCCCAGCGAACAGCGCCTCGCTGTCCCACCGAGGGCGCGGATCCAACTGACCTCGCCAAGTGGGCCGATCGGCGCGCCCCATGGCCGTAACCCGCCGCTGACGACACGCTGCTTCAACTGCGACAGGTTGACGACGAAAACGGGTACTCGCGTCTGAGGTTCATGAAAGCAGAGTTGGCAGGAGTGGTCCGATGAGCGGCACCGATAAAGCCAGGAACAAGATCGATCGGGTCAGGGGCAAGCTGAAGGAGACGATCGGGCGCGCAACCAGCGATCCCGATTTGGAAGCCCAGGGCAGGGCCGATCAGCGGGCGTCTCATTTGAAAGACGCAGGCGAAAAAGTCAAAGACGCGTTCCGTCCGCGGCGCCGCAGACAGCCATAGCCCCCACCACCGCTCCCCCAATTGGCCAATGAGAACAGTCCGAAGCGGGCCATCCGCTCGGCCACCACTCACCCCGTTGCCCGTGTCGCGGCTCGCGCCGGCTACGTCATCAGCGGCATCCTGCATCTGCTGATCGGGGACATCACCTTCCGGATCGCGACCGGGTCGGGAGGCGAAGCAGATCAGAACGGCGCCCTGAAAACCATCGCAGACACTACCTGGGGAAGTGTCGCCCTGTGGGTGACCGCCGCCGCGTTGGCACCCTTGATACTGTGGCGCCTCGCCGAAACGATCCTGGGGCTGCATCCCAGTGAGCGCCGCGACAACCCTGAAGATCGCGAAATCGGCAACCGGCTGAAGGCACTTGGTCTCGCGGTGGTTTACACCGCGGTCGCCGCCACCGCAGTGCAGTACGCGGTGGGAAGCGGCAAGTCCGGCGCCGTGCAGAACGCCGGACTCAGCGCCCGCCTCATGCACTCGCCGCAAGGCAAGGCAGTTCTCGTCGTATCGGGTGTCGTGATCGTTGTCATCGGCAGCTACTACGCCTTCAAGGGAGCGTCACGCCGATTCTGCAGAGACCTCACGGTTTCACCAGGACGTGTGGTGACCGTGATGGGCCTGTCCGGGTACGTGGCCGAAGGCCTGACATTGGCCGGCGCAGGTGCGTTGGTGATTGTCGCGGCGGTGCGTGCAGACCCGTCAAAAGCGACGGGGCTGGACGGCGCGGTGAAGACCCTCGCCCAGCTGCCTTACGGCACAGTTCTGATCTTGTGCGCAGCGTTGGGTTTTGTCGCGTACGGCTGTTACAGCCTGGTGCTGAGCCGCTACGCACGGATGTGACGGTAGCCGCCGCTACAGACCGGACGGTACGACCTTGTCGTTTACTGTCACCGTGACCTGACGGGTCTTCGGGTCGTACGCGATCTTGCCGTGCTCGAACGTCTCCACCAGCAAGTCGTCGACTGCGTTCTCGTCACTGGTGGGTGCGCCCAAAGGACCCACCGAGCCGTTCTCACCGGTGACCGCGGGTACGCCATCCGGGTTTCGTGGGACATTCCACGCCTCCCGGATCTTGCCCCAGGTGATGTACGCGGGCGTGTCCGCGTCGGCGTTCTTGGCGGTGATCACGCCACCCTGGAACTGCTGGAACAACACGCCGCTCTCACGTGCTCCTGCATTACGGTCACCCGTCAGTGGCTTACCTAGAGCATCCTTCTGATGCTGGGTTGCCGACTGGTACTTGGCAGCGATCGGGCCGGTCAGCGTCACCTCGACGTCTCGTTCCCCGATGAGCTTCACTTCCGCGGCAGGCGCCGGGGAGGCAGCCGTGGTGGTGGCAATCAACCCGACCTGCGGTGACGCCGGCTCCTCGGCGCTCTTTCCGGTGCTGCAGCCGACAATGACCAGCGCGGCGGCTGCGGCCAGGCCGAGGATTGCCGTATTGCGCGGTGCGATCGTCCTCATGTGTTCCTCTCGCGTCTTCCTGCGGTGTGGGCCCAAGTTGCTGAACCGCTCGCCCGGCAAGCACCGCAACCGAACCACGTGGGTGGCGCACCTGAGTAGAAGATCACGAATGCTCGATGAAATCCACCACCAATCGAACCGCCTGCCCTTCGAACCGTGGCATGCGGTGGCACGGGCTGGGAGAAAACAGCGAAAAGCCCTTGGTCGGGTCGGTCTTTGGCCCCAGTACAGAATGTGGGCTCGACGCCGCGCGAACTACCTTGATCTCACGGTCCGGTTACCGCGCCAAAGTACTTCTGGCTCAGCGCTGCATACGTTCCGTCGTTCAGAGTGATGTTCAGCCACTGGTTGATCCACTGCTGCAGGTCGGTCGCGGGTTGAGTGATGAGATAGGCCTTTTGCGAGAAGGTGAACGGGTGATCCAGGCTCTCGCCGCAGAGCTGAGGGTTCTGGCTTACGTGCCAACGGATCTCACTGGTGTCTGTGATCATCACGTCGGCAGCACCGCTCGTGATTTGCGAGAGAATCGTGTTGTTGTCGGGATAGTTCACCACTTGAGCGTTGTGCAGATGGTCTTTGTCGAATTCGGCATTGGTACCACCGGGGTTGACGACGACGCGGACACCGGGCCGGTCGATCGCGCTCAGCGTCTGGAACTTCGAACTGTCGGCACAACGAACGATTGCCGCCTTCCCATCACGTAGATAGGGAGAGCTGTAGAGGGCATGCTCGGCGCGCTTCAGCGTAATGCTGATGCCGCCCATGGCCACATCACACTTGTTGTTCAGATCGTCGACCAAGCTTGCCCACGTGGTGGGGACCACGTCTACCCGGACGCCCAGCCGACCAGCCATATCGCTGGCCATATCGATGTCGAGGCCGCTCCAGGCACCCGCGGGATCACGGTACGTGAACGGGCGGTAGTCACCGGTACTGCACACTCGAACCGTCCCGCGCTGCAGCACTTGTGACAATCCACCGGTGGCCGGCGTGGCTGGGGGTGACGTCGTCGTCCTCGATGTGCACGCCCCCGTCAGCACCAGTATGGCGACCACTGCGACCATGTTGACCACCCGTATCACGGTGACCGGCCCTCCCACTCGCGACACGACAGCGCCTCCGCTCGTTCGCTCACGGGCAAACAAACTCTTGCATCGAGCTGAGCTGCAGTGCATTTGAGCATCTTGGCCCAAAGTGGGCGGGGTCGCCACCGTCAGCTCAACCGACGCACGCTCGGCGCCATCTCGGCCACACTCAACGCACGACTCGACGAGCTCGCTACCGGTCGCACCACATGACTGGCAACCATCGACGGTGAGCACAATGCGCACAAGCAGAAGATCGCGCATTGCGCGGCTTGCGCGCACAAACGAGCCGTGACCGGCACGCCCGGGTGATAGTTGCTGCGCGCCCGAAAATCGGTGCGCGACCGGACGCACCACCTGTCGAAGGAGCATAGACATGAACGGACACACGCTCTTCTCACGGATAGTCGGATTCTTCCGTGCCGGCTACCCGACGGACGCACCCCGACTGGGTCATGTGGCATTGATCGCAATGTGCCCCGCAGCCGTCAGCGTAGTGCGACCGTCTGCGATGAACCCAAACACGTTTGGGTAACGGGTTTCTCGCGATGCCCACGGCGACAGTGGCAGACAGCGCATGCAGCGCCCGCGCCGCATGCGCTGTCCTCGTGACACACTCGGTTCAGAGATAGGAGCCGCCATGGAACGGGCCGCGTACGAACGCCTTCGCGCAGCACATCTCAGCGCCGTTCAAGGAGCACTCGACGATCACGTGGGCCGCCTCGACTGGTCGGCTGATCAGCTCCACCGCCACCGCGATCAGGCGTTGCGATCGCTTCTCGGCTACGCGCGCGAACGTTCGCCGTTCTACGCCGACCGACTGCGGGGTCTCGACCTCGATGCGCTCACCGCCACCGACCTGGCTTCGGTCCCCATCCTGACGAAGGCCGAGGCACAAGCCGACTGGGATGCGATCGTGACCGTACCCGATCTCAATCGCGTTACGGCAGAACGTGTTCTGAATGAACAGACCTGGTTCTCCTACACCTCTGGTGACCGGCAGGTGTTCAGCTCCGGCGGCTCAAGCGGAGTGCGCGGCGTGTACGTCTGGGACTGGCAGTTCTTCGTGACCACCGCATGCCTTGCCTGGCGTATCCAAGCCCGCGACGAGCGTAGACAAGGACCGGTGCCGAACGCGCGACTGGCGGTGCTCAGCGCAGGGCTGCCACCTCATGCCAGCACCCCGCTGTTCAACGTACCCACCGCCGTGGGCATGCAGACCGTCGTCATCGAAGCCGGCGCACCTTTCGACGAGGTACTCGCTACCGTCGAACGGCACGCACCGACCCACCTGGTGGGGTACGCCAGCGTAATCGGCCGCCTGGCGCGCGCAGCGCTGGCGGGTGACCTGCACATCCGCCCTGTGCGAGTGAGCACAAATTCCGAACCGTTGCTGCCCGCGGACCGCGAGGCGATCGTCAATGCCTGGCACGCTCCCCTGTACAACCTCTGGGGCTCAACGGAAATCGGGGTTCAGGCCGTCGGCTGCGCCCAGGGTTCCGGCCTACACGTGTGCGAGGACGAGGTCATCCTCGAATCGGTGGATGGACGCACGCTCGCGACCTGCTTGTCCAACCGGACGTTCCCCTTCATCCGCTACGACCTCGGCGACGAGATCACCATGACGTCCGAGCCATGTGCATGTGGCTTGGCGTACACGCGGGTCGCCGACATCAGCGGCCGGCGCGACGACGACTTCATGTACGGCCCACACATGGTGCCGGCCAGCGCCTTTCGGCACGTCCTCGGAACCGATCCCCGCATCGTCGAATACCAGGTGGTGCAGACCGAGAACGGCGCCGACATCCTCGTGGTGGCGCAGGCCGGGGTGGACGACCTGTCCCCCGCGCTCGCCAAGGCGATGCAGCGCTTTGGCGTCGCTTCACCGATCGTCCGGATACGTGCGGTCGAGAAGCTCGTGCGCAACGAAGGCAGCGGCAAGCTCAGGCGCTTCGTGCCCATGGCGTAGGCCGCAACCTGACGCGCGAGGGCAGATCAGACGCGTAGATCTGCCGCTGATTCATGGGCACGCAGGTCAGCCGGCACGTTGCGGCGGGCACTGCGCTGAGCCAGCGCCACCGAAAGCGCCGTCGCAATCACCAATACCACGAGCGCACCGAAGCCCACTGCCGCGGACGTCGTCCACACTCCGTTGAGCAGTAGCAGCGCCGGCACGGTGCACGTCGGAATACCCAGCAAAATCACGAACCATCCGGTGAAATGCCCCAGGTCGACGCGCCCGGCCCTGGTCACACCGAGTCCCAGCATCACGAAGAACAGCGACCATATGATCGCCCAGGTCGCCCAGATGACGGCGAACACCGGGTCGGTACCGACGCTCTTGATCGCAAGAAAAGTCACCACCACCGCAACGAATGAGCAGTACCAACCGAACCCCCGCGCATCGATGCCGAAGATCTGGATGAACCCGAACCACAGGTAGGTGAACCCGAACAGATAGCTCGGCCAGGCCGCATTGACGACGGCAAGGTCGCCTCCCGACTGCGCCAGTACCAGCGTCGGCACGACAATCTGAGCGGACCCGACGAACAAATTCAGCGGCGCAGCTCCGCGTCCATCGACCACTCCGATGGCCACCAGCCCATTGACGAGCAGCACTACTCCGACGAAAAGAAGTCCGACATTACCCATCAGCGGGCGATCCCTTCTGCGGACGGACCGGTCTGGCTGGTCGTTACGAAAATGGTTGGCCGCGGGTCGGTTTCGTGCGCTGCGCAGGGTGCGCCCTGCACATTGGTGATCGCGGTCCGGCGGGTGAGTCTCAGCATGTCGTGGGCCCCTGTCGTGTGACGGTGAGTTCTCGACAGCGTAGGAACGCTCGCGTCGGCGGAGCTATGGGAGGAATCTCCCATTTGGGGCGATCAGCGGGAGGCCGCAGCCGAATTCAGTCGGCTGCAACTCCCCCAGTGTTGAGGTCACGCAGCATTTTGCCGGACAGCAGCCCCCAGGACATGGCCTGGGACACGCACGACGCACGGTTGCTGGCGCCGAGTTTGGCTGTCGCACTCTCCAGATGGTGTCCCGCAGTGCGGACGCTGATGAACAGCCGGGCCGCAATCTGGTTGTTGGTCAGGCCCTGCGCGGCAAGGGTGAGCGCATCGAGTTCGCGAGGCGTGATCCCGAACGGCAGCGCGGCGCGCGTGATCAACATGACCGCCTGCAGGCTGTCCTGCTGGAAACGTGGCGCCGTCCCGATGCGCCGGACGTGCAGCCAGCCTGTGCCGTCGTGCCAACGTGAGGTGGTGCCGCCCACCGTGGCCAACGCCATCTCACCGACAAGCTTCTCATCCAGCGCCGAATCCCACTGGCCCCCCAACCGCAACAGATGCGCGCGGCCGGTCCGGTCGACCGCCCAGGCCTGAGCTTCCGGCCCCATCAGTTCGGCCACCATCCGCGGCCTCACCGAAAGATCCAGGTGTTCGGCCATCTGCAAACGCAGCGCGTCGATCTCGTCGACATCGTTGTCGCTGGGATAGCGCGGATCGTCGCAGTTGACGTGGAGGGTGCCGGCATAGGCGCCATCAGCGGTGACCAGCCGGGCCGACAGCCCCTCGTCGAATCCGGCCGGAGCGAAAACCCCGGTCACGGAGTACGTAGTGCGGTAAGCCGGAAAATCACGCCACCGCAGTGGCCCCAAGCTACGCCTGCGCATGGCATCGAACAACGGGTCGTGCTCGACAAACCACGTATTGAAGTGATCCATCACCCGATCGGGATAGCCATGGTTGGCCAGCGAGAGGTGCCGACGCTGAATCGGGTCCCAGAGGCAGATCGCCGAGGCCGACGATGCCACCCGCTTACCAAGGGCATCGAGTACCTCGCTAGCCAGGCATTCGATGCTGGTGTCACTGTCGAGCATCGCGGCGTAGGTGCCCGCCATCGCCAGAAGTCCCTTCCTGCCGTTGCCCCGAACTGATTGTGCCCTGCCTGCGTCGGGCCGCGGTTTCGGCAGATTGTATGCGGCGGTCCGCGAATTCACGCCGCTTTCGCGGACTTCTTACGACGTTCGGTAAGGCTCCTCTCCGGCACCGGCCGGGAAACTCGAAACCATCATCTGCAAGGCATGTTTGGTGAGAGTGCCACCTGCGAGACCGCGGCGAGCCCGCGCGTCAAATGGGAGATTCCTCCCATAGCCCCGCCGATGCGCCCGTTCCTACGCTGTCGAGAACTCACCGTCACACGACAGGGGCCCACGACACATGGCGAAACTCACCCGACACCTCACCGCCACCATGACCGCGGCTGATCCACCAGGTGTGCGCATCCCAGCAACCGGCTCAACCCCGCCCGTACCTGCAGGACTGTCCGTCGGCAAGGAAATCACGTGCATCTGACACCGAAAGATGAAGACCGGCTGCTGCTGTTTCTCGCCGCCGAACTGGCTCGCAAGCGGCGGGGCGCCGGACTGGCCCTGACCTACGCGGAGGCACGCGCCCTGATTGCCGACGAGGTCGCCGAGGCGGCACGCGCGGGCGCCACCGTTGCCGAGGCCGCGGCGCACGGTGCCGCCCTGTTGACCGACGACGATGTGCTGCCCGGCGTGCGCACGCTGCTGGGCTCGGTGCAGGTGGAGGCCTTCTTCGAAGACGGACAAAAGCTGGTCACCGTGCACGATGCGATCACGCCGGGTAACAGGACGGCCTCTGAACTCGCCGTCAACCCCGGCGAGATCCTCACCGCTGAAGGCGATCTGGAGCTCAACGCGGGCAGAGAGACCGCGTCGGTCACCGTCGAGAACACCGGTGACCGGCCGATCCAGGTGGGTTCGCACTTCCATTTCTTCGAAGCCAACCGGGCGCTGCGCTTCGACCGGAGCGCCGCCTTCGGGAAGCGTCTGGACATCCCCTCCGGAACCGCAGTGCGGTTCGAACCCGGTGAAGCACAAGATGTTTCGTTGACACAGTACGCGGGCGAGCAGATTGTCATCGGACAGAACGACGTAACGAACGGCCCGACCAGCACCGAACCAAGCGGAGAGCTCATGACCAGCATGCACAACCACGGCTTCCTCGATACGGAGGCATGAGATGACCTACCGGATCAGCCGCCAGCGCTACGCCGAGCTGTATGGCCCCACCGTCGGTGATCGAGTCCGACTGGCCGACACCGAGTTGCTGGCCAAGGTCGAGGCCGACGCCACGGTATACGGCGACGAAGCCGTCTTCGGTGGCGGTAAGACAATGCGCGAAGGCATGGCCGTGCACGGCGACGTGACCAACGGCGATGGCGCGTTGGATTTCGTCATCACCAACGTCCTGATCATCGACGCCGTCTTGGGTATCCGCAAGGCCGACATAGGGATTCGCAACGGTCGTATCGCCGGAATCGGCAAGTCCGGCAACCCGCGCACCATGGCCGGAGTCGACCCCGATCTTGTCATCGGCGCGGGCACCGATATTCGCTCCGGTGAGGGCATGATCGCCACCGCAGGCGCGATCGACGTACACGTGCACTTCGACAGCGCCGGACTGGTCGAGGAAGCCATCTCCAGCGGCATCACGACGATGATCGGCGGCGGCCTGGGGCCGGTCACGGTGGGTATCACCTCGTCGGGACCCACCAACCTGGCCCGGATGCTGCGAGCAGCCGAAGCCTTCCCGATGAACTTCGGTTTCATCGGAAATGGCAGCGCGTCGAGCGTCGCACCGCTGATCGAGCAGGGGCTTGCCGGCGCCATCGGTTACAAGATCCACGAGGATTGGGGCGCAACCCCCGCCGCCATCCGGGCATCCCTGGATGCCGGTGACGAATTGGACCTGCAGGTGCAGATCCACACCGACACCCTCAACGAGGCAGGGTTCTTCGAGGACACCATGGCCGCCATCGGCGGCCGGCCGATCCACACCTACCACGCCGAAGGCGCCGGCGGCGGGCACGCGCCTGACATCATGCGCGTGGTCGGTGAGCCGTACTGCCTACCGTCCTCGACCAATCCGACGAACCCATACACGCTCAACACCTTCGACGAGCATCTGGACATGGTGATGGTGTGTCACCATCTCAACCCACGTATCCGGGAAGACGTGGCCTTCGCGGAGTCCCGTATCCGACGCGAGACGATCGCGGCCGAGGACGTCCTGCACGACCTCGGTGCCATTTCGGCGATGGGTTCGGACTCCCAAGGCATGGGCCGGATCGGTGAGAGCATCGCGCGCACTTGGCAACTGGCATCCCACATGCGCGCCACCCGGGGACCGCTACCCGAGGACGTGACCAGCGGACCGCCTGCCGACAACGCCAGGATCCTGCGCTATATCGCCAAGCTGACCATCAATCCGGCCAAGCTGTTCGGCATCGACCACGAGGTCGGCTCATTGGAACCGGGCAAACTGGCCGACATCGTCCTGTGGGAGCCGAAGTTCTTCGGTATCCGTCCCGAAGTGGTGTTCAAGGGTGGATTCCCCGCCTGGTCTGTGATGGGTGAATCGAACGCCTCACTGATGACCTGCGAACCACTGAAATATCGACCGCAGTGGGCCGCCTACGGTCGCACACCCGCCGACGTCTCCGTGAACTTCGTCGCCGAGGCAGCCATCGAGGGCGGACTGGCCGAGCAGCTGGGCCTGCAAAGCCGGCTGGTGCCCTGTCGCGGTGCTCGGTCGCTGACAAAAGCCGATCTACTGCACAACAACTACCTGCCAGATATCTCGATCGAACCCGATACCTACCGGGTGATCGTGGATGGTGAGCTGTGCAGCAGTACCCCGATGGCAGCCGTGCCACTGGGCCGGCGTTACACCCTGAAATAGGGAGGCAGACAACGTGAATGAAGTGATCCGCATCGGCATCGGTGGTCCCGTCGGATCCGGCAAGACCCGGCTGGTCGAGACGTTGATCCCCGAACTCGTCCGAAGAGGGCTCAGTGTCGCGGTGATCACCAACGACCTGGTGACCGACGAGGACGCGCAACGGGTCCGGCGCAGCGGTGTCATCGACCCGGCCCGGGTGCGTGCAGTAGAGACCGGCGCGTGCCCGCACACGGCGATTCGGGAAGACCCGTCGGCCAATCTCGCTGCGGCACGGGCCCTGGCCACGGAGTTCGACGATCTCGACCTGATCCTCATCGAGTCGGGCGGCGACAATCTCGCCGCCACCTTCACTTCGGACCTGGTCGACTACTGGATATTCGTGATCGACACGGCGGGCGGTGACGACATTCCGCGTAAGAAGGGCATCGGCCTTCTACAAGCAGACCTGCTGGTGGTCAACAAGATCGACCTCGCCGAACTGGTGGGCTCCGACCTCGACGGGATGCGGCGTGACTGCGACATCGCGCGACCGACCAAGCCCACGGTGTTCACCGACCTGCGCTCCGGACATGGACTGATCGAACTGACCGATGTCCTGTTGGACGGTGCCATGCTCGTCCCGGGCCGCGCGTGATCGCACCCGGTGAGCTGACCGTTCACGTCGGCACCGACGACACGGGACGTACCCGCATCAGCAAGCTGCGGCAGCGTTATCCGCAGCGGGTCACCACCGTCCTGCATTCCGACGAGAGGTTCCCGCTCGCTGCAGTGCTCTGCGTGCAGAGCCCCAGCGGCGGGACCTTCTCCGACGACGACCTGTGCACCACCGCGGTGTGTCCGTCGGGATCACATCTTCTGCTCACCACCCAGGCGGCGACCCAGGTGTACGCAGGAGCCGGTCCAGGAGCCAGGCATCGGCTGCAGTTCACGGTATCCGCCGACGCCATCCTGGAGTACTTCCCCAAAACGGTTATACCGCAGTCTGATTCGGTATTCGAACAGACGCTGGACATCGATATTTCACCGACCGGGACTTACCTCGGGTGGGAAGCCGTGGCCGCCGGCCGCATCGCCCACGGTGAGCGGTTCCGGTACGCCTCCAGCGACTTCGCCGTCACGGTGCGCAGTGAAGGACAAGTGATAGCACGTGACCGACAACGGTTCACCCCGGCGGTCGCGCCGTTTCTCGGCGGCGACTACGTCGCGACCATGATGGTGCTCACCCCGGGGCGCCCGGCTGTGACCAACGTGGTCCGTGAGGCGCTCGCCGGCCTCCCGTATGTGCGGGGCGGTGTCGGCGAATTGCCCCGTGGTGCGGGGACTTTTGCCCGTATCACCACCGACCGTGCGCCGACGTTACGAAATGCCCAAGAGACCATCCACGCCGCCGTGCGCGACGCGGTCCTGCCGCACTGAAAGGTGCCCACGATGATGATGAATGCCGACACCATTCTCGGCACCGCGACCGACCCACAGTTCACCGGACGCACGGTGCAGCACGCCGATATCGGCTGGGGAGACGCGAGTAAGCACCGCCAACGTGTCACGACCGATGCCGGGTCCGAGGTGCTGATCCAGCTGCCTCGCGGCAGCTTCCTGTACGACGGCGCAGTGCTCAGCGACGACGGGGTCAACGTCGTTGTGGTGCGCCGTCCTGCCGAACCGGCCGTCCGAGTCCGTTTCGCCGACAACAGCGGTCGGGCTCTGCTGCTACTGGGTCACCTGCTCGGTAACCAGCACGCTCCGATAGACGTCGACGAAGAGGGGCTCACCGCTCCCCTGTTCACCAGCGCCGAGGCGGCGAAGCAACTGCTCGCAGACCTGGGCCTGGTGGGAGAAGTAGGCGACGTCGTGATGGCCCGCCAGGGATGGTCCCGAACCTCGGCGGATAACCATGCCGGCCATCACCACTGACCCGGATGTCGGGGCGGCGTTGTGGATGCAGTTACATGACAGCGCGTTTCCCGCAGGACGGCTGGTGCACAGTCACGGATTGGAGGAATGGCTGGCCGGCCATCCCGAGGCCGATGCCGACGCCATCGAGGCCACCGTGCTCGGCTACCTCATCCACGGCCACGCCCCTTTGGATGCCACGATAACCGCGCACGCCTGGGCGATGTCTGAACACCCGCACCGGCTGGCCGAACTCGACGAGCTGACCGCGTCGTACAAGCTTTTCGGCAACACCAGGACCGCGTCGACATCGATCGGCCGCCAACTGGCCGCGACCGCAACCGATATCGGCATGGTCGACGGCGATCCGTACATCGCCGGGGTGATCGACGGGACCTTTCCCGGGCACGCGGCGGTTGTCGAGGGTGCGGTCCAGTGTCGGCTGGGTATCCCCCGGCACGTCGCCGTGCTGGGGTCGATGCAATCGATGATGGCGTCACTGCTCAGTGCCGCGGTGCGACTGGGCCGACTGGGTCCGCTGCAGAGCCAACGCATCCAACTCCGCGCCGCCGAACTGGCGGTTCAGCTGTCAAAGGAGGCGTGCGAACGCCCGTTGCACGACCTGTCCAGCACAACACCCGCTTTGGAGATCAGCGGCATGCGTCATGAAGAACGGACGGCGAGACTGTTTGCCACTTGAAGGCGCGAACTGGCAGCGATCTAGCTGCACCGATATTGGCCGTTGAGAACACAATTCGACGGTGGTGTGTAGAAGCCGCTCAGCACGCCCCTGATCCCACCGGTTGCGGTGCCGCCGGGTGGGATGATGCGATTCCAATTCGCCGGGCCGACAACATAGTGCGTGCCGTATTGCGTGAAAGTACTGCTCCACGTATGCGAGATGGATTCGCCTGGTGGCAAGTCGAACTCCAGCTTCCAATCGCTGAGCGGCACTGTGCTCGCGTTGGTGATGACAAAGCGGGCGATGAAACCGGTCTGCCACGTCGACGTCACCGAAAGGGTCGCCGCAGCCGCAGCCGCATGAGCTACTGGCGGGATGGCAAGTCCGACGGCGGCAGCCACCATTGCCGACATGATCAGATGAAGCGCTGTGCGACAGCGCTTCACATAGTTCCCCTCCTCGACCACAGCAGCCAACGATAGAGCCGTCGAGACGGTGTCGACCGTCGTATCGCGAGTAGGCTGCAGGACCTTTGCTCAACTGAAACCGACACGAGACTTTTGCCTCGCGGTTTGGCCGCCTTTCAGCCGTCCCAGCGCCTAATAGAGGATCGAAGGAATCCAGCCGCCCTCCGGCGCGCGGTATTCGCCCAGCGTCATGTAGGTGAGCGGCTTGATCGGCCGTAGACCCTGACTCAGGCACCACCGAAAGAGAACCCCCTGCCGCGTCGGCAGGATGAAAGACGCAGGCACTTCGCCTCCCACGACTGCCCCCGCGATCAAGGCGCACATGTCGTCCTCGGTCTCCGCCACGCCGTAGGCCGCGGGGAAGAAGGTGACCGTCGTGGCATAGGCAGTGATTCGACCGTCGCGGACCGCGACAACTGGGGAGAGCATCGGCGCGCCGAGGGCGTCGCGCAATTCGCCGGTGCGCTCAAATCCGTGGATGCGCAGGCAAAGTCGCTCACACTCCGCGATGTCGCCCTCCTCAAGCGGCCGGACCTCGATGCCGCTCGGCGGCCCGCCCTTGGGAGTTCCGGTCATGACGACAGCTGGTTCCCTGACTTCGAAGCCCAGCGAGGCGTACAACGCGAGGGACTGCATGTTGAAGGAGTCTTGAAAAAGCCGAATACCACGCGCTCCGGCACCCCGCCCGATCACTTCCTCCATCAGGCGCCGGCCGACACCACACCCCTGCACAGCGGGATCGATCGTGATCGGCCCGACGCCGAGCACCGGGCCCCGCTCATCGAGGAAGTTCGAGCCGACGATCCGGCCGTCGGCCTCCGCGACGACGCCCCAGAACCGGGGATGTGCGATCAAACTGCCGGTCAGTTGCGAAGCCGCTTCGACCGTCGGAAAGTCACGCGGGAATCGGTGATAGTCGTGCACGCCGGCGAAGGCCTCATAGACGATGCGGGCGCACTCGTCGCCGTCGGCGGGTTCAACCCCGCGCACCACGATGCCCTCCACCCCGAGCGCTTGTTTCACATCGGTCCCACCGGCCATGGCGCGCCCCTTCGATAGGTGTAGAGCGATGTTCTTCCTAACCCTCCGCAAAGTCAATCGCGCCGGCGTTACAACTTCTGACCAGCTATCTCGCAGAATCCCACCAGGTGAGCAACCGTGTCCCGTACAACGTGAGCCACTTCGAGGGCTGGCCGGCTGGAACATCGACTTCGAACCACACACGACCGGGCTGGCGACCGGTCTGCAACCACCTGCCATCAGGCCTCCTGGCCGCACGAACGATGCCGATCGCCTCGCTGATCCGAGGATCCGGGAGGGTGCCGTCGTGCAACGCGGCCAGGCGGAAGTACTCACAAGCGTTGAGGGCGCTGTAAGACCAACGCATGGGGTAGATGAAGTCGTTGATCCATCGCCCCACCGGCTGATTCGTCGTCAGCCGGTGCAGCAGGTGGCGTTCGAGCAGGTACTCCTCGCCGCTACGGCGAGCGGCGCGGGTATCGGATGTGCCGCCGGTGGCCGCATCGAAGGCGAGCAGCCCTTTCAGTGAATTCAGCGTCGAATGAAACGACGACCGGCGCGACCCGTCAACCCATTCGCAGTTCCACCCGCCGTCGGTCAGTTGATGCTCGAGAAACCAGTCGGCAATGCCATTGACGTCGGCACCCAGCCACACTCCGTTGGCCAGAGTCCAGGCGTTGATGCAACAGTCCACCTCACCCGACCAGTAGGGCGAGCCGTCGTAGTCCCAGCGGCTGTGCTCCTCGAGCAACTCGGCGGTCCAGCGCTCCCGTAACACGGACACGTCAAGACCCCACTCTCGCAACGTGTTCAACGTCCAAGTGGTCGCTGTCCACGGTTGACCCGCCTCCGACGGCTCGGCGTCGGCGTAGTCGTAATCCTTCGGAAAGAAGGAACCACCCGCCCACTGGCCGTCAGCATCTTGCACAGCGAGCAAACGCGCGCCGAAGCCATCGGTTGCGATTCGTGTCCGCGTCGCTTCCCATACCTCCGGTGCGGCGTCGAGCAGATCGCGCTCGACTTGCCACCGCAAGGCCGGATCGGAGTCCAACAGCCAGTCCGTCACGGGGCCGCTTGTCATGAGACCAAGCTAGCCAACAACGGCACCGACCTGTGCCATGGTGCTGGGATGACAACGTTCGTCATCGATGCACAGGTGGCCATCGACCTCGTCACCGACACAGTGGACATTCCACCGCAGCACAGCCTCGCTGCCCCGACGTTGCTGCGCTCGCAGGCGCTGGCTCTCGTGTATGAATCGGTGCATCGCGGCCAGATCGACGAACCGACCGGCCGCAGGATTCTCGACGGTATCCGTGGGCTGCGGATCCGGCTCCTCGGCGACCGATCACTGCAAGACCACGCATGGCGAATAGCCGCGAAACTGAACTGGCCGGACACTTACCGGGCCGAATACATCGCACTGGCCCAGTTGCAGGCGGACGCGTTGGCCACCGCAGACAGCGAACTTGCCGCCGGGGCACGGGGATTCGTCGCAACCGTGACGCCCGACCACATCCTGCTGCCGTAGGACACGGTCTGCAGATCGGGATCCCTTGTCCCACATCAAGTATCGGACCGTCGGGGGTCGCATCTCGCGCATCAAGGCCGCCGGGCCACGACATAGAGGCGCTGCGTGGTCTCACCCCGCCACTCATGCGGTCCGCGCAGATACCACTCGACATCGGTGAGCCCCGCCGCTTGCAAAGCCGCAATGACGTCGGTCACGTCGTGCAACACGACGTCCAGTGCCGGAACCTCCGTCTCGAACCAGCTGGTCACCCGGCGCACGTCGGCACCCGCATGCAAACCGAGCACCAGAACGCCGCCAGGTGCCAGTGGCCGGGCCAAGGCGGCGACGGCGCCGGGCAGTTCGGACGCAGCGAGGTGGATCAGGGAGTACCACCCGAGGACGGCACCCCACCCGGCAGCCGCCGCCGGTCGCATCAACCGCCGCAGATCCCCCACTTCGTAGCTGATGTCGGGATGCCGCTGATGCGCCTCGGCGATCATCTCCGGGCTGAGGTCGAGGCCCTGTGCGTCGGCGCCGGCGGCAGCCAGATACGCCGTCACGTGGCCCGGACCGCAGCCGGCGTCCATGATCGGCAGGCCATGGGCCGCCACGGCCACGCGGTCGAGGAGCCAGCGCTCGAACGGCAGCCCGTCGAGCTCGTCGGACAGCTCACGCGCGTAGGTGGGAGCCACGGCAGCATAGGTTGCCCGCACCCGGTCGTCGCGGGCCTCGGCCGAGTCGGCGATGGGCGCCTCACGATCGACCGCCGGCCGCGCTGGTGGCTCTCCCGTCTCGACCCGGCCCAGCTCGTGTACCCAGCGGTAGTCCTGCTGACCTGGCCGCCGGTCGAGCCGCCGCACCAGAGGTTGGTCACGCTTGCCCATGCGTTCCAGACACGCCTCGACCGCGCCGCGGTCGGAGAACGGGAACAGCCGCTCGGTTCGGGTGCGCAACTCCCCAGGGGCCTGAGGTCCGCGCAGGAGCAGCACGGTGAGCACAGCGCGCTCGTCGTCGCCCAGGTCGAGGAGCTCCGACAGTGTCTGGTGATACTTCAGAGTGCGCCGGCCGGTGTCAGACCAGACGATGCGCAACAATCCACGGTCCTTGAGTGCCCTGGCAGTGAGCTCGACCGTTCGTTCGTCAAGGTCCATGACCGGCTCGCGGCTGCTGGTCTGGTTGCAGGCGGTGCGCAGGGCAGACAGCGTCAGAGGGTACGACGCGGGAACCGTGACCTGCTTCTCGAGAAGGCTGCCCAGGATACGCTGCTCGACCGGCTCGAGGTCCATGCGCAGACCCTACTTCGACGCCGTCGGCGCGGTGGTCCAACCGCCGTATCGTTGGTCACGTCAACGGTTTTCAGATGTGTGACGCCGACGGTCGTCGCCATCCAGGGCGCCCGGCGATGCCGAGCAGGTTTGAAATCCGCCAGTTTGGATAGACCGACCGAGGAACAAACGGCAATTACGCCTGGACAACGGCACTGGCGAAGGGAGCTTGACGTGGCGGTTTCACAGATCGCAGCGAAAACGACGGCAGTTGCTACGGGGATCGTGACGGCAGGAGTATTGGCAGCAGCGCCGGCGCTTGCCGACCCCGAAGCGCTCCAGTTCGGCCAATCGGCAGAGATACCCAGCCCCGGTGGCGCCATCGAGTACACCGTGAGCAACTTGCAGCCCAGTGGTCACAATGACGGCATCTGGTATTCGGACGTCACAGCCCAGGCTGTGAACGGCTTGCCCACTCCGAACATCTCCGATTTCAACGCGCGAGCCGTCAACAGCTCGACCTACGCGGACATGAAGGGTAACGAGATCGACGGTCTGCCCAACCAAGCGATCGCGCCGGGAAGTCAGACATCGGGCCGGATCTACTTCGACGTGCGCGGCGGTACAGCGCCCGACAGCGTTGTCTATCGCGACGCCGGCGGCACCGACAAGGTCGTCTGGAAGGGCTGACCGTCCCAGCCGATCCCTGCTCAGGTCGGCGCAGAAGCGTCGTGTAGCAGGCGTTCGACCATATCGTCATCAACGTCGGCGAAGAACGCACCCACCACATCTTCGATCTCATCGAATCCCTCGGCGCAAAAGAGCACCGGTTGGTAGTGCGTGATGTCGTACGTCTGAACACCCATCCGGCCGACGTCGAGCGCCCGGAGGTCGGCTTGTTCGATCTGCTGGATCTCGCCGTACGAGGACAGTAGCCCTGCACCGTAGGTGCGCACCTCCCCGTGCTCGCGCACCACACCGAATTCCAGGGAGAACCAGAAGACCTTTGAGATGAACTCCAGCGCCTCAGCGGTTTCCACTCGCCGAGCCGCCTGTCCGGCCAGCCGGTAGAGGCCTGCGAAACGATCGTGAGCCAGACAATTGCCGTGACCGACCACCTCGTGGATCAGATCGGGCTCTGGCGTGTACAGCGGCACGGAGTGATGCCGCAGGTACTGGGTGGAGTGGAAGATCCCATCAGCCAGGAACCCGTAGAACTCGCGCAGCGGTACCAAGCCGGCTGCGGGCACGTACTGAAAGCCGGTGAGTGGTCTGAGCATCGTGTTGACATCGACGAGTTGTGGAATGTGATCCTCGGGAAGTTGGAGCCGCTCGCGGCCCTCCAGGTAAGCCGCGCAGGCCAAGCGCCGGTGCAGCTTGTGCAGCTCAGCGCAGGCGATGCGCCAGACCTCCTGCTCCGCGTCGGTGTATGTC
Organism: Mycobacterium aquaticum; assembly: GCF_002086485.1. Classification (GTDB taxonomy): domain Bacteria; phylum Actinomycetota; class Actinomycetes; order Mycobacteriales; family Mycobacteriaceae; genus Mycobacterium; species Mycobacterium aquaticum. The sequence continues at coordinate 66,841 of NZ_MVHF01000023.1, forward strand.
GCGGTCGGAGGCGGCGTACCCGGCTGCCAGTCCATGGCGAGCGCGGCTATCTCGTTGCGGCGGGCACGGTATTCGGGATCGACCGCACCTGGGTGGTCGGCAGCCAGGTGAACGGTGACGTCATCTCCTGACCGCGTCACCGGTGCGTACAGCTGAGCTTCCTCGAACATTGCTGCCTCCCGGAGATCCGGGCGTCGCATAGCGCGGCGTCGCTCGTGGCCGGCCGTCGCTACGGCGTGCCATCACGGCGGCCAGCCGGGTTTGTCGTCCTGCACTCCAGGATATGCGCGCGACGGGCAAGGCGGCGGATGCGCGCGGTGCGTCAAGCGATTTCGCTCGCGCATCCGTTGCAGTGGCGCCGGGACTACCGCACCGAATCCATCGGTATCGGCGGGCTGACGAGGCGGAAATGCGACTTGCTGCGCTCCATGAATCTCCGCTCGTATATGCCCTTGATCTGCTTGCCGTCCAACTCTCCCGTCAGCACCAGCCGGTCCTGGTCGGGCTGGGTCGCGCGGAGCACCACCTGAGTGATATCCGAGTCCGGCTTGCGCAACTCGAGGCGATCTCCGTCGATGGTGAGCAGCCACCTGGTGGTGTAACCCGCGGGCTCCTGGCTGACAAACCTCACCACGCCGAGTTTGGGCACTTTGTTGCGGTCGGTGATCGCCACGTTGACCCACGGCTGCGGATCCGCCTGGTTCAACGTCGCTTCGCGCCCGTCGATGGTGAATGACGTTGCGCGCCAGACGCCGTCGAGAGTTGAGCTGGGCGTGTGATAGCCGATGTATGCCATGACGCCCCCCACTCCGGTGATCACCAGCAGCAGCGCGGCGATGCCGAATTTGGCAACCACGCCGGCTCGCCGCAGCCAACGATTGTCTGCCCAGAGTGGCGACCAGAGCTCGACCGGCCGGGTCCCACCGCGATTGAACACCACACGCGCGAGATTCGGCCAATACGGGCACGTGATGGCGACGGCGACCAAGAACAGTTGGGCCGCAACCAGCTTGACCGGGACGTCGTAGGTCAGGTTCAGAAGGAACACCTGCGCTGTGGAGATCACCGCGCCGACCGCTCCGAGCACCCACGTACGGTTCCACAGCAGCAGAAGTCCCGACAGCAGTTCGATCAGCCCGATGGCGACCGAGTACGCCTCAGAGGCCCCGACGAAGCCCCACAGGGTGTTGAACAGGCTGGTATCGCCCGTCAGCTGCAGCTGATGCTCCGGCAGCGGCATGTACCCCATCTGGACGGGAATCACCTTGCCCCATCCGTAGAAGATCATCACCAGCGCCAGCCCGAACCGCGCGAACACCAGCAGCGATGCGGCCATGCTCCGATAGTTGGGACGCCGTCGATCCATGACTGTCCACAACGCGGTGATCGGCAGTGCCACCACAATCCACCCGAGCTGGAAACACCACATCCACAACATGTCTCCACCGGCAGACCTGGTGATCTCGACGCTGCGCCCTCGGGCCACGTAGCTGCCGATCTGTGCGAGCAGCCAGAGCAGTCGCTCGCATGGATAGTGCCCCTCGTCGAAGCCCACGACGCTGCCGAACACCGTGACGAGCAGAACCACACCGCCGGTGACGGCGAGCATTCCGCCACCAACGGTGAAAAGCAGTCGGAAACCCAGTTTCTGAAGCGATGTCCACTGCGGGACGCTTTCGGCGATATCGGGTGTTTCCGTTGTGGGAATCGGCGAGTACGCGGCTCTCGTCACGGTAGCTAGGGTAAGGCTCCTTGCCCTTTTACGCGCGTTAATTCGCGAGAAGCTACGCGTCGTATCGCGCCAAAACCGTTGGCATTACACCTATCTCGGTTGGCTATAACTGCCCACCGCTCGGACGGTGCTGCGCAAGAATGCGAAAAGAGCAAATAAGTTGGGTTGCCACCGGCATTTTCTCCAGAACCGTTTCACCTGCAATGTCTTCGGTTCCAAATGTCGACGCCGCGTTGTGCCAGTTCATCCAGGTGATCAGGCCGCGGACGACGTGCTCGGCGAGTGTGGCGTTGCCAGAATTGAGCTGTTCTGGAACATCCGCGATCAGCGCGACCACTGCCAGGCAGCGGATGCCGGCCCGCTGGTCGCTCATACCAATCGCGATCAGCCCGGATCGGGTCAGCTGATGGTGAGTGTGTCTCCGGTCGTGGTGACCGTCTTCGGTGCCAGCGGCTGCTCGGCCGGCCCCTTGACCACAGAGCCGTCGACGTCGCTGAATCGGCTGCCATGGCATGGGCAGTCGATGGTGCCATCGGCGACTTTCGACACCAGGCACTGCTTGTGTGTGCAGACCGCCGTGAAGGCCTTGAACTGGCCGGGCTGCGGTTGGGTGACGACGACTTTGGGATCTTTGAGCACGACACCCCCGCCCACGGGCACGTCGGCAGTCTTCACCGTCGCGGGAGCCGCGGCGGCCGTCGGGGTTGTCTCACTGCTCGCGGATTGGCCGCCCGACATCGACGGTTCTTTTCCGCCGCACGCGGTGACGACCATCCCGGCGGCGACTGCCCCGGCGCCGATGAGAACGCCGCGGCGGCTCGCCGCGCCCGGCCCTTCGTACGGTTCGGCTGTGTGCCCGGTCCCTGTCATGTGCCCAGCCCTTCGTTGCGCCTACGTCATGGTCGCAGACGAACGCTCCTCAGATGGGGAATCTCGGCATAGTCGTGGAACGCGCCGGACAATCTGACGGAAAGGTATCGAGAAGCACTGCAGCCCAAGGCAATCAGATGTCAGCGTCGGGGGGTTGCGCTTGTACCCCCTCTGGCTCGACCTGCCGCTCGCGGCTGAGGCAGGGTTCTCTGGTTCGGGTGATGACCCAGGTATCCACTGGCGGTATCGACGCCGTCGACCGGCCTCGGCATGCGCCTTCTACTTTGATCGCGGCGCTGCTGGGCTTCTTCACCATCACGCTCGACGCGGTCGTGGTGAACGTGGCCCTGCCGACCATCCGGGACGATCTCGGTGGTGGTGTGTCAGGGCTGCAGTGGGTGGTCGACGGGTACACCATGATGTTCGCGGCCCTGATGCTGACGGCCGGTTCGCTGTCGGACCGGCTCGGCGCCAAGCGAGCTTTCGGCGGCGGCATGGCGGTGTTCGTGCTTGCTTCGGTGGCGTGCGGTTTGGCGCCGACACTCGGCGTGCTGGTCGCGGCCCGGTTCCTGCAGGGAGCTGCGGCGGCCGCGATGATGCCTGCGTCGATGGCACTGATTCGGCAGACCTACCCCGAGCCGCTGCAGCGGGCGCGTGCCGTGGGCATCTGGGCGATGGGCGGTGCCGTCGCGTCGTCCTCCGGTCCCGTACTGGGCGGGGTCCTCAGCATGCTCGACTGGCGCCTGATCTTCTTCATCAACGTCCCGGTCGGCGTGATCGCCCTCCTGCTTCTGACCCGCACAGATGACTCAGCAACCCGGCGTGCCCCGTTCGATCCGGTCGGGCAGCTCACCGGCGTCTCGGCCATGGGCGGGTTGACCTACGGCGCCATCGAAGCCGGCTCCCGCGGGTTCACCGATCCGACGGTGGTCGTCGCGCTCGTCGTCGCGGCGGTGTCGCTGATCGCTTTCATCGGCTCTCAACACATGGCGGCGCATCCGATGCTGCCGCTGGACCTGTTCCGCTCCCGCACTGTCACCGTGGTCACCGCGACAGGTTTTGCGTTCATGGTGGGCTACTTCGGCCTGCCGTTCGTTGTCAGCCTGTTCCTGCAGCAGCACCGGGGTCTTGACGCAGTGCACACCGGCGTCGTCTTCCTACCGATGATGCTCGTCGGTCTGGTGCTCACACCGTTCTCCGCCCGAATCGCAGAGCACTTCGGCCGCCGCACAGTGATCGCGACCGGTTTGGCCCTGATGGCCGCCGGCCTCACCGCGGTGGGCCTGTAACCCGCGGGCGCACCGCTGTGGCTGCTGTCGGTGCTGATGGTGCTGGTCGGGCTCGGCGGGCCGACCGTCTCCCCACCGGCTACGGCGGTGCTGCTCGACACCGTCCCGCGCCACCAGACCGGTGTCGCATCCGGCGTGTTCAACACCAGCAGACAGGTCGGTGGAGCACTTGGGGTCGCGTTATTCGGCGGTCTGCTCACCAACCCGGAGACTTTCGTTCACGGCGTTCACGTCAGCCTGCTGATCGCCGCGGGCGTCGCCGCCCTGACCGCCGCTCTCGCCCTGTCCCTGCCCCGCACCACCCAACACCACGAGGAGCACATGTGACCGACGACCAGAACACCGGGTGGACGGGCGGCCGACGCGCGTTCGGCGACTTCGCGCCCGGCATGGTGCACTACACCGACCGCGTGCTGTTCGACGAAGTGTGGGAACGGCCCGACCTGTCCAAACGCGACCGCAGCCTGGTCACCGTCGCGGCTCTCACCGCCATGGGCAAGGCTGAACAGCTGACCTTCCACCTCGACTACGCACGCGGCAACGGCGTCACCGAACGCGAGCTGAAAGAAGCCATCCTGCACCTGGCCTTCTACGCCGGCTGGCCCAACGGTATGTCCGCGATGGGCGTCGCCAAGCAGATATTCGGCGATGCCCAAGATGGGACCGCCTGATAACGAGCCGCGAAATCGACAGGAAAATGGTTGGACGGCAACAGGTTCGTATTGCTACCGTGCGGTAGACCGTGGCAGTACGCGAGGAGGTGAGACCCATGAACGCAGTAACCCTGTGGGTGCTCCCACTCGTGTTCACGGTTGGTGATTGAGGTAGGGGTCGCCGGGAGCGCCCGAACACGGCAATCCCGAAAGGCAACCGCTATGCACTTCACTTCTGAGACATCGTCCAACGGTGTCATCGAACGCACCTTCACCCTGGATGACGTCACCGGTGTCCTCTGGTCACCAGAATCCGGCCCCGCCGGCGCTCCCCTGGTCTTGGCAGGTCACCCGGGCGGCCTGGACAAGAAGGCGCCGGGACATGTGGCCCGGGCCCATTCCTCGGTAACCATTGACGGCTTTCATGTCGTCTCCATCGACGCACCCGGCCACGGTGGCCGGCCGCGAAGCGCACAAGACGAGCGCTGGGTCGCCGAATTCCGCCGGGCGCGCGCCGAAGGCAGTCCCTCGTTCGGCCATATCCTTGCCGACTACTGCGCCTCGGTGGCCGAGCGTGCAGTCCCCGAATGGCAGGCAACCATCGACGCCGTGCTGGCTCTGCCGGACATCGGCGCACACGTTCCGATCGGCTACTCGGGTATGTCCTTGGCCGGCGCGATCGGGATACCGCTCGCAGCGGTCGAGCCTCGGATCACCGCCGCGCGCTTCGGCTGGCTGTCCGAGCATGACTCCCTGCTTGCGGCGGCGAAACAGATAACGATCCCGATCGAATACCTACTCCCGTTGGACGACAAGGAAATTCCGCGCGGATTCGGTCTCGAGTTGTTCGATGCCTTCGCCTCGGCCGACAAGGTGCTACACGCCTTCCCGGGCGGGCACGCCCAGGTACCGACAGATGGCCGTCTCGACACTCGGTTCTTCGCCCGGCATCTCGGGCGGGCCGTCGGCAGACCGGCGGCATGACGTGAAACAGGTATCGGCAACCGGCGCGCGCCGGTTGCCGATCTCTGCTGCCCGATATGCGTAACACCCTGCATATCGGGCGATCGAATATGTATCCTCAGACCGCGGCACCGACTTGGAGCAGCGCACGAGAAGCGTTGGGCAACATGATGAGCGTATGTACCGAGACGGCTCTGCCTGCGGCGTTTGACGAGCTCGACACCAAGATCAACGCGGGCATGGCGGCTTACGCGATACCAGGTGTCGCGGTTGCCGTCTGGGCCGGCGGCCAAGAACACGTCAAGGGCTTCGGTGTCACCAACGTCGACCATCCGCTCCCCGTCGACGGCGACACCGTCTTCCGGATCGGCTCGACCACAAAGACTTTCACAGGCACCACGATGATGCGGTTGGCCGAGCAGGGTGACGTGGATCTGGATGCCCCGGTGCGCCGTCACCTCCCCGACTTCGCTGTGGCCGATCCGGCTGCCAGCGCAGCGGTGACCGTGCGCCAACTGCTCAATCACACATCGGGCTTTCTGGGTGACGACATTCAGGGATTCGGGCGCGGCGACGATGCAGTGGCCCGCTACGTCGCTGCGATGGCACGACTACCGCAGCTGACCCAGCCGGGAACCGTGTTCGCCTACAACAACGCAGGTTTGGTGGCGGCCGGACGGATCATCGAGGTCGTCACCGACTCCAGTTATGAATCGGCGGTGCAGAATCTGCTGCTCGAGCCCCTGGAGATGGGCCACTCTCACTACTTCTCCGACCAGATCATCGGCTTGAATGTGGCCGCGTCACACAACGTTGTCGATGGCAAACCGGTCGTCGACACGAGTTTTTGGACATTCCCACGCAGCTGCCACCCGACCGGCGGCCTGATGTCCACTGCACGAGACCAATTGCGGTACGCGAGGTTTCATCTCGGCGACGGCACGGCACCCAACGGCACCCGACTGCTGAGTCCGCAAGCGCTCGCGGCAATGCGGTCCAACCCGGGTGCCGGCGGCACACTGCAGGTCGAGCTCACCGGCATGGGCATCACCTGGATGCTGCGGCCGTCGGCGGAGAACATGACGGTCGTTCAGCACGGCGGCACCTGGAACGGCCAGCATTCAGGGTTCTTCATGGTGCCCGACCGCGACTTCGCCATGACCGTGCTCACCAACTCCGAGGGCGGGGCGCAGCTGATCAATGATCTTTTCGGCGACGACTGGGCGCTGCGCCGGTTCGCGGGGATCAGCAACCTGCCGGCGACGGCACAGAATCTCAGCGCCACTGACCTGGACCCGTTCCGGGGGCGCTACGTTGCCCGGCACGTCGCCGAATCCGGTGATCCGGGGCAGACGGTCATCGACTTCGAGGTCGGAAGCGGTCAACTCGACGGCACGATGACCGCCGATGACATCACCGGAAGCAATCCGAATTCGCAGACCAGCCACCGACTGGGCTTCGCGTTCTATCGGCCCGACCATGGACTCGACCTGGGAGCTGACAACAAACCCATCGGTACCCGCTCGGATTTTGTGCGCGGCGCCGACGGGACCATCGCCTGGTTCCGCAGTCACGGGCGCCTGTATCGACGCCAATAGCGCAGCCCGGTCATGGGCGCCCGCCCACGCGTCGGAGCCCTCGGCAGATCAGTCGTCGTCACTTGGAGCCCCGGATAGGCGCTGTGCGCCGACGACGCCGTTACGTAACATCGATTCCGGCAATCGGCATTCCTACGCAACGCAAAGGTTCTCCATGTACACCATCGATTGCACTGAAGCCCCCGTGGCGCCGCCCCGAAAGGGGCCGCGCAGGTTTGCGGGCATCCTCACGATCGCCTTCACCGTCCTGGCACTGGCAAGTGCTCCGCCACCTGTAGCCAACGCCGACCCGTGCCCGGACGCGGAAGTGGTGTTCGCCCGTGGCACAGGCGAGCCTGCGGGCGTCGGCGGTATCGGGCAGGCATTCGTCGACGCTCTTCGCGCCAAGGCCGGCGCCAAATCGGTCAGTGTCTACCCGATCAACTACCAGGCCAGTGCCGATTTCAACGACGGCTTCCAGTTCGCGCTCACCGTCATCGACGGGATCCGGGACGCTACCAACCACATTCAGACCGTCGCCGCCACCTGCCCGGCGACCAAGATGGTGCTCGGCGGATTTTCCCAGGGCGCTGCCGTGGCAGCATTCACCACGTCGGCCGAGATCCCTGCAGGCGTGCCCGCAGCCTTCGTTCCGCCGCCGATGCCGCCCGAGATCGCCAATCACGTCGCTGCGGTGACGTTGTTCGGCAAACCCTCGAACCAGTTCCTCAGCGATGCCGGCGCGCCGCTGATCACCATTGGTCCGCTGTACGTGCCCAAGACCATCGATCTGTGCGCCAGCGGTGACAGCGTCTGCGATGGAGCGCCACCCGGGCCACCTACCGGCGCGCACAACTCCTACATCGCCAACGGCATGGTCGACCAGGCCGCCCAGTTCGCCGCCGGACGCATCTAGCGACGAACTGGCAGTCGCGGCGTGTGCTAACTTTTCGCGCCTCGCAGTCCCGTTCGCGAGGGTAGGGCCTCTATTTTCAGCGTCCGCTTCACCGGGTCAACCGAATAGTGCGCGCGCTCGGAGAATTCGTTCGCCGCTACGTGCAGAACCTGCAGTCTCTTGGTGTCGAGGCCCAGGTTCAGGGCAACCCTGAGCGTCTGCGCTTCGAGCTCAGCCTGCGAGGTGTCGGGCGCCCCTTCCATCGTCACGACGCGATGGACGTGGTGTATTTGGCCCTGCGGATCGAAAAGCAGGCAGCAGCTGACCGATTTCACGTTCTGCGAACCAGTGGACGAGAATTTCATGGCACACCTACCCCCAGTAGTCCATACGCGCGACAAGAAAGGCCTCTTGATCTTCGCCGGTTGCCGTGGCGAAGGTGATGGAGCTGATGTGATCGAAGATGACCGGAGGCCAATTGGGCCAGGCGCCGAAGTCGATGTCCTTGTCGGATCCGTCCTTGAGTCGTCGCCGATAGTGCATGATGCCGGTGTAGTTGGCTCCACCACCGACTTGGCCTTGCAGGGCCGTTTGGGCACCCAATGTCGCCGGAGGCAAGTTCACCTGGACGGTGTTGTAGCCCGGTGGCCACCCGTCCATCCAGTGCCAATCGATTCTTGTCACGGTCATGCCAATCACCCTCTCTGGCTTGTCATCTCGGGTCTTTGCCGGCGGACCGTACCGCCTGCGCAACACCTAGGATCGGGCTTGCCGACCGTCGCCCAATAGCGTAGGGCGCTACTCGTTTCTCGAGTTTGACGTTTCGACACGTCGTGACCACGACGCATCGTGCCTGCCAGAGGACATCGTGTGAGACCCGCTCGTGGCGGTGCGGACGCATCTGACCCTGGCGTCAAAAATCAAGTGTCAGTGTGTTTGTCGCGAGCAAAGCCGTCGTTTCGGGCGCCATTTCGACGCGGAGCTTGTCGACGGCTCGCTCAGTCCTCCCGGCATGCCCGGGGATGTCTGACCCGACCAGTTCCCTGGATAACTCATAGCGCCGGAGGGCGTTCTACGCGACGACAGGTCATTTCCCGGTCCTCGGTAGAGCGTCAAAAGGAGAATCGCATGAGCTTGGACAACATTTCGCACCTGGGCGCGCAGGGAGCCGACGAGCACGTCCCGTCGCGCTACGCGGTGCAGGTCGGCGACATCGAAGTGCTGGTGATCAGCGACGGGGTGCTGCCGATAACCGCCTCGACGTTGGCCACCAACGTCGAGGCGACGGAGCTGGCGCACTGGCTGGACGACAATTTCCTGCCACCTGAGGTGGTCGACTGGCCGCTCAACGTGGTGGTGGTGCGCAGCGGCGACCGAACCATCCTCGTCGATGCAGGGCTGGGCTTGGAGTTTCCGGACTTCCCCCGGGCCGGACAGACGGTGCAGCGGCTGGAGGCGGCCGGGGTCGATCTCGCAGCGGTGACCGACGTGGTACTCACCCACATGCACATGGACCACGTCGGCGGGCTGCTCACCCAGGGGCTGAAAGACCGGCTGCGTCCCGACCTGAGAGTCCACGCCTCCACAGCAGAGGCCGAGTTCTGGGACGCGCCCGACTTTTCGCGCACCACCATGCCGCAGCCGATACCGGACGTGCTGCGCCGGGTCGCTTCGCAGTTCCTCGACGAGTACCGCGGTCAATTGCGGACATTCGAGACGGAATATGAGGTGGCGCCGGGCGTGCTGGTTACCCGGACCGGTGGTCACACCCCGGGGCACAGCGTGGTCCGCCTGGCTTCAGGCAGCGACAAGCTGACGTTCGCCGGGGACGCCGTGTTTGCACCTGGATTCGATAATCCTGAGTGGCACAACGGATTCGAGCATGATCCCGATGAGGCTGCCCGGGTCCGGATCCGTCTGCTCAGTGAGCTGGCGGCGACCGGCGAATTACTGGTGGCCACTCACCTACCGTTCCCATCCGTCTGTCGGGTCGCCGCATCGGGTGACGTCTTTCGGTGCGTGCCAACGGTGTGGGATTACTGACGGCGCGACGTGTTCACCGCCTTGGCCAGATCAAGGCGGTGCACACTCGACCATTCGGCCGTCAGCGGTCTGTCTGGGATTGCGAAGCGATGATCCAGTTGCCGAATTCGACCGCGAGGTGCCAGCGGTGGGCGGCGACCAATGGCGCGGGCGTGAGGCCCGGAAACTCCACGGTGAGAAGGGCTTCCAGCGCACCATCGCGGTCGCGTAGCTGGTGACGGACACCGCCGATGACGAAACCGTCGTCGAGGAGCGCCTGGCCCGCGATCTGGATGGGGTAGTCAGGATCGGCCGGCGTCGAGAGCGTGTCGGTCGTGGTGTAGTCCACCAGGAATCGCGTCGGTGCCGGTGAGCCACCGGTTGTTTCGACGACCTCCTGTCGTCCGTCCGGCAGCCCGCGCAGCAGATAGTGGTCGGGCATCGCGTCGATCATGTTCACCTCGTCGTTGACGACGACGAGGTTGTTGAACCAGTCGGCGAACGCGGAGGCCGAACACCCCGGCGCAATCACCCGGATGACACTGCGGGCAACACGTCCCCGGCTGGCTGCGACGGCGACCCGGGAGACCTTCTCCGAGGTCGCCAGGTCTCGGCGCAACATGGCATAGATCCCGGCATGCCCGAGTCCGGTCTTGAGGGTGACCAGCGCTGCCCGCTGTGTATCGAGGTCGGCGGCGAGCACGGTATCGATGTTGAGGTCCGGCGCGATTTCAGCGATCGCTCGGGTGCCCAACCGAGAGACGAACTTCCTGAGGACCGCTTTGGCTCGGCCGGCTTCCCAACGCTGGACGTCAGATCGGGCCACGGCCCTGTCATCGATGAAGCTGGTGATGGCTGGCATTCAGCCAACATAGGCCTTGGCCGGCGATAGCGTGGCCGCGGTATGCCTGCCGTCGGCCCAAACTCTCTTGCGGTCACTGGGTGGACACCGCGCACGTTGTCGTCGGTGCGCTCACCGGCGCACCGCCGGCATGTGCAGCCGCCGACAAACCCATCGCACCGCCGATGACGACAGCGACGGCGGCGGGCACAACAGCGTGGCGACCCAGGCTCTTGACGAAGTTCATGGCAATCCTCCTGTGTGAGTGAGCGTTGTGGCAGGACATTACGAAGCCGACCGATGTACGCGCGCCGTTGTGCGCACAAGCTGAACAAACGCGCAATGAGCAGGCTTTTCCGCGTTCTGCTCACTGCTCCGGTCCAACACCAAGCAGATGGGACTCGACCGGCCGACGGCGGTTCGATGAGTTACCGAGCCGCCGCCGGTCTGTACCGGCATGACTGACGAAACCATGAGCGCCGCGTGCACCATCAACGCGCCGGCGACCACCGTCTTCGCCGTGCTGGCGGACCCGACCATGCATCAAGCGATCGACGGCACCGGCTGGGTGCGCGAGTCGCTGGACGGCAAACAGCTGACCGCAGTGGGTCAGGTCTTCCGAATGGCGATGTACCACTCCAATTACGGAGGTATGCACTACGAAATGGCCAACCGCGTCGAGGTCTTCGAGCCGCCGCATGCGATTGCGTGGCTGCCGGGCCAAGGCACCGACGACGACCACCTCGAGTTCGGCGGCTGGACCTGGCGATACGACCTCAAGCAGGTGCAGGTCGACCAGACGGAGGTCACACTCACCTATGACTGGTCGGCGGTACCGCAGGCCATTCGGGAACACATCGGGTTCCCGCCGTTCGACCGGCAGCACCTCGACAACTCGCTCAAACACCTCGCCGAGCTGGCGCAGCATCGGGCCTAGTCCGGCGCGCCGTCATTCAGCATCGCTCATGACACCACGACGGCGAGTTGCGCTGCAGAAACGCGCTTCCCGGACGCGCGCACACGGGCGGGACGACGGAAACCGGAATGCATACCCATCGCCCTCCCGATGGCATCGGTGACACATTCGGCGGCATCGTGCAGCAGCATGTGGCCGGCGCTCGGATGGTGCAGGTGGACCGCGCCGGGAATGGCCGCGGCCAGGTCACGCGAATGCGAAGGCGGCGTCAGGACGTCGTTGCCGCCGCTGACCACGAACGTCTTGGCAGCAATGGACTCCAGAGCGTGATACATGTCGTAGCGTTTGAGGCTCGGCAGAAAGCCGGCGGCCGTCGTCAGTGACGCTGTCCGCAGGGCTGCGGCCCCCACGGCGGCGGCGACCGCTGCGGCCGTGGTGCCGTCACCCGAGAACGTGCTCAGCACCTCACCCAACGGGCGGATGAGCGCCTGGACGGCTTTGTCGGTCGCCCGTTGTGGCATGCGGTGAACCAGCCCGAACAGCGCGCCCGGAGCAGGAGTTGCCAGCAGGCGACCGATCCCCCGCTCGGCGATGCTGCCTGCCGTAGTTCCCACCAGGACCAGACCGGCAGGCTCGACAGGACGTTGCGACGCCGCGCGACCGAAGTATGCGAGCGCTGTCATCCCGCCCATCGAATGGCCGGCCAGAGTCAACGGGCCGGTGATGTGCAACGCCGTCAAGACCTCTGCGAGATCGGCTGCGAGTTGGGAGATTTCGTAGGTGCGCATAGGCGCGCCGGCCGACCTACCGTGACCGCGGTGGTCGTAGGAGATGACCCGAACCCTGCCGCCGTAACGGCGGCGCAGTTCACCCACCTGCAGTCCCCAGCTCTCTCGCGAGAGCAGAAGACCATGCAGCAAAACGATTGTCGGCGCATCGGCGTGTTCAGAAGGGTACTCCGATATCGCGAGACGGACGCCGTCCTTCGTCGTCACCGTCCGCGCGACGCAGCCGTCATCGCGTGCTGCCTCAGACCCAAACACGTTGGGCACCAATGGTTCGGGGGCAACCGACATGATGGACTCCTCGGTACGGGTGGACACCGGTACGGTCCCGGTATTTCGCTGCGCCAGAACCTACGGCGGTGATGCACCCGGCGGCTCACTTGTGCGCGCTACCCGCACAACTCGCCGATTTGGAGTTTGTGTGCATTGACCGCGTCGCTCGGCGTCCTGAATACATTGCGGGAATTGGAGATTCGAGCCGACGACAACTACGTGAGCACAATGCGCAGAAGTGACAAAACGCGTACTTGTACGGCTTGTGCGCACAAGCGGGCCAGCGCGCAGGCAGTTCCCTAGCGTCGTGAGCACCGATGACCAAGGCCCCACACAAGGAGCGACAAATGACGACGCGGCCTCCGAACCACACCGACGACCCATGGTCCGCCGCGACCATGGCCGCCAGCGTTCCCCAGACGGTGACGATGCGCACCGCGGCGGCAGACTCAGCCACCACCCATTACGCGTGGTCGGCCGAGCCGCCCGCGCCCGCCGTGCCACAGCTGGCCCCTGAACCGCACCATCGGTTCATACGCCGACGTGCCCTGTCCCTGATCGCGGGTGGCCTGGCGGTCGCAGCGTCAGTCGGTTTCTTCGGCGCCCTGCACGCACGCCCGAGCACGGCAGTCGACACGGCCACCCTCACCGCTGCGGCCCCCGCGGTGGCGCCGGCCGCGGCGCCCACCTCGCAAGCGGTGTCACCGCCGGCGGTACCGGCGCCCACGCCCGTCGTTCACACGATGCGCACCACCACGAATCACCCGGCGCCCACCGGCCACAAGACATCAAATGCCGTCAAGCGGCAGTCTCCGCCGCCGCAACCCCAGTCGAACCACGACAGCGTGTCGACGCCCAGAAGCTGGAACCACAGCTTCTTCTCCTGGTTCACTCATCGTCACGACCACGACGGCCGCTGGCTGCACAACTTCGGACACGCGAAATGACCACGATGACACCTACAGCACACCCCGACCGGGACAGCCAGCAGCGCCAGATCGGGCGCCTCCTCGACAACCTTCCCGTCGGCCCCGTCCACCGCAGAGCGGTCATCGCCATCGGGCTCGGCCTCTTCTTCGAGGTTTACGAGATCTTCCTGTCCAGCACGATCGCCGCGACCCTGAAGACGCACTACGGACTCGGCGGCACGGCGCTGCAGCTGCTACTCGCGTCGTCGTTCCTCGGAATGTTCGTCGGGGCAATCGCCTTCGGCCGGATCGCTGATCGCATCGGTCGACGGCGAGCTTTCCTGCTCACCCTGGTGTGGTTCTCGGCGTGGAGCGTCATTGCCGCGTTCGCTCCGAACGCCTGGCTGTTGGTTGCGGCACGCTTCATGGCCGGCATCGGTGTGGGAGCCGAATACCCCATCGCCGACTCGTATCTCGCCGACGTACTGCCGAAGGCTCATCGGGGGCGGATGGCCGCGTGGGCTTACACCTGCTCGTTCCTCGCGGTACCAGTGCTGGGCTTCCTGTCACTGTGGCTCTCGGGCCGCAGCATCTTCGGCGTCGACGGTTGGCGAGTCCTGTTGGTGTTCGGCGCGATCGGCGCGCTGTTCATCATCGTGCTGCGCCGCAGCCTGCCGGAGTCACCGAGATGGCTGGCCAGTGCCGGCCGCATGGATGAAGCACGCGCCGCGCTGCGGGCCTTCGCGGCCGGTACCGATCCGGCTCCCACCGGCTCGGCCGGTCGCGATGACACCGGCGACGTCGCGGTGCCGCCAGCGCCGACGGCGTCGGCGCTCGAGAGACTGCGACGGTCGCCCTACCGCCAGCGACTGATCATGCTCGGGGTCTTTCACCTGTTCCAACCGTTCGGCTACTACGGGTTCGGCACGCTGGCGGTGCTGGTACTTGTCAGCCGTGGGTACGACATCACCTCATCGCTGCTGTTCACGGCCGTGTCCTTCATCGGCTACCCACTCGGTTCGCTCATCTCCATTCCGCTGCTCAAGCGGTTCGAGCGCAAGTACTTGATCATGGTGATGGTCGTCGTGATGGCAGTCTGCGGTGTGCTGTTCGCAACCGCGACCGTTCACGTACTCATCGTCGTGTACGGGTTGCTGATCACCGCCTCGAGCAACGTGTTCTCGAACATCTACCACGTGTATCAGGCGGAGATCTTCCCCAGCGATGTGCGCGCGACGGCAGTCGGATGGACGTACTCGGTGTCGCGGCTGTCGAGCGCAGCGCTGCCGTTCATCCTCATCCCGGTGCTCGACCACTACGGGGCGACGGCGATGTTCGCTGTGGTGCTGCTGGCGCTCGCCGCCACGATCGCGGTGATCGCGCCGATCGGACCGCGCACCACGGGCAAGAGTCTCGACGACATCAATCCGACGTGACCGGTCTTCAGACACGTGACCGGATCGCGGGTTTTGCTCATTGTGCTCAAGACGGCGCGTACGCTCAGCCCATGGTCAGAAGGCTGCACATGGATGTGCGGCTTGCCACCCAGGTGCTGCTGCTGCAAGTCGCCGTTGTGACGCTCACGCTGGGCATCGCCGGCGGTCTGCTTGCCTTCATGAGTCACGAGCGTCTCGCCGCCCAGTACGAAGACCGGTCGTTGGACATGGCCCGCGCCATCGCGTTTGCCCCCGCGGTCCGTGCCGATGTCGCGCGCTACGACGCTGCCCCGCTGACCCCGAGCCCTGCGCTCACCGACGAATTGGCGAAAGGTCCACTGCAGCAGCTGGCCACCGAGATCCAACAACGCACCGGCGTGTTGTTCGTGGTGATCACCAACGATCAAGGCGTCCGGCTCTCGCATCCCAACCGCGACGAACTCGGCAAGCATGTCAGTACCGACCCCGCCGAGGCGTTGGCCGGCCACGAGGTCGTGACGCGCGAATCGGGCACCCTGGGTCCCTCGGTTCGGGCGAAAGTACCTGTGCTTGCCCCTGATTCGTCCCGGGTCATCGGTGAGGTCAGTATCGGCATCTCGACGTCCGCCGTGCACCATCAGTTGTGGACCGATGTGCGGACCGCGGCGGCACTGGTCGGCTTGGCGTTGTTCATCGGTGTCGTGGGCTCATACCTTCTCGCCCGGCGCTGGCGGGGCCTCACGATGGGTCTGCAGCCCTCGGAGATGGCGGAGTTGATCCGCACGCAGGCCGCGGTGCTGCACGGTATCGACGAGGGTGTGCTGGCCGTCGACACCACCTGGAAGACGACGTTCATCAACGACGAAGCCGCCCGCTTGCTGGAGGTCGGTCGCGAGGCGGGCAGGCCTGTGGAGCAGGTCGGCCTCACCCCACGGGTAATGGAGGTGTTTCGCGCCGCCGACGCGACACCGAGTATCGCCACCGTCGGTGACCGGATCGTGGTCGTGTCCTCGCGGCCCGTCACGCGGGACGGCCGTGAGCTGGGCACCGTCCTGGTCGTGCGGGATCGCACCGACGTGGAATCATTGACCCGCGAACTCGACGCCGTACAGCTGATGAGCACGGTGTTGCGGGCCCAGCGTCACGAGTTCGCCAACAGGCTGCATCTGCTCAACGGTCTGCTGCACAGCGGCCACGTCGACGAGGCAGCTCAGTACGTCGAGGAGCTGCTGGGCTCGGGCCCGCTGGGCTCGGCGCTCCCCGGCATCGACGCCGTCCGCGACGCGTTCCTGCAGGCGTTCCTGGCCGCGAAGGCGGCAGTCGCCCGGGAAGCCGGCGTCACCTTGACGATCGGTGAGAACACCTGGGCGCCAGGACGACTCGCCCTGCCGGTGGATGTGACGTCGGTGCTCGGCAATCTGTTGGACAACGCCATCTACGCCGCCCGCACCGGCGCGAAAGCCGACAAAGTGGTGGAAGTCGAGCTGCTGCAGGATGGTTCGACGTTGCACATCACCGTGGCCGACACCGGTGACGGGGTTGCCCCCGATTTCGTCGAGCATGTGTTCACCGAGGGCAAGTCGACCAAGCCGGACTCCGGCATACCGGGTGGGCGCGGGATCGGCATGGCGCTGTCCCGTCAGATCAGTCGTGCGCTGGGCGGCGACATCCGGCTGTCGAGCCCGGGTGACGCGGACGCCGAGTTGTGCGGCGCAGAGTTCATCGCCCGGCTACCGGGTGTCATGGTGGAGGAGGAAGCCCAATGGGTGGCACAGAACTGACGGTGCTGGTGGTCGACGACGACTTCCGGGTGGCGAACATGCACGCCGGCATCGTCAACGCCCTACCGGGGTTCTCGGTATCAACGGCGGTGACGACGCTCGCCGCCGCGCACAAGGCCGCTCCGGTCGACCTCGCCCTGGTGGACGTCTATCTGCCGGACGGCTCAGGAATCGACTTCGTGCGCGGGTTGCAGTGCGACAGTATGGTTTTGAGCGCGGCCACCGATGCCCGGACGATCCGCGCCGCGATGGCGGCCGGGGCGTTGAGCTATCTCGTCAAGCCGTTCGCACCGGCGGACCTCGCCGCCCGACTGTCGGGGTATGCGCGCTATCGCCGGATCCTCTCGGGCACCAACCTCGGCGGCAGCGAGGTCGACTCGGCACTGGATGCCCTGCGGCCCCGCATCGCCCCGGTGCAATCCCCCACTGCCGTCGCCTCGCCGACCAAGCAGCTTGTGCTCCAAGCACTTCGCACCTCGGGTCGGGCGATGTCGTCAGCCGAGGTCTCCACGGAGATCGGCGTATCGCGCGCAACGGCACAGCGGTACCTGTCGACGTTGGCCAACGCGGGCGAAGTCAAGATTCAGCTCCGGTACGGCACGACCGGGCGGCCAGAACAAGAGTTTGTGGCCATCGACAAGCCACCCAGTCGCCCTGTGCGGTAACTAGATCCGCCGGCTGAGTTCATCGACTCCCGGTCCGGACAGCTCCGCCAGCGCAACCCGACGGCCGCATGAGGCAAGCAGTAACGACAACGCCGGCCCTTCAACCGCCAACCCGGCTCCGACTGTGACACCGACATCGGTCCCGCTCAACCGCACACCGGCCAGTCGCCTGCTGCCGCCCGACAATCGGTCGCCGGCCACGTAGGCCACGGCCGCTGCCATGTGATCGGTGGAGTACCTGTGGTGCAACCCGAGTGGCCGACGGATGTCCTCGCCGTGCACGACGATCTCGACGATGCGTGAAATCGTGGGAAGTGGCGGAGAAGCAGTCGAATTCACCGAGGCCCGCAATGCCGCCAACAGTTCCGAGGGATCGCGGTCACGCCCGGCCATCACCTGCCGTTGCACGATCCGCTCCGCACTGAGACCCGCGCG
The DNA here is from genome assembly GCF_002086485.1 of Mycobacterium aquaticum. Lineage (GTDB taxonomy): Bacteria > Actinomycetota > Actinomycetes > Mycobacteriales > Mycobacteriaceae > Mycobacterium > Mycobacterium aquaticum. Next base: position 84,861 of record NZ_MVHF01000023.1, read on the forward strand.
GATGAACTCGCCGACGAAGCGCCGCTTCGTCAGAACCGCCGTTGCCGCCAGGTGAGCCACGACATCGCGAACCGTCCAGCCGGCGCACAACGACGCGACGTCCCATTGCAGCGGTGTGAGCCTGCTCAAGTCCTCGACGAGTGCGGCCCGCTCGTTATGCACATCGGCCCACACCCCGCGCGTATCGCCGGCCATGGTGACCAGCCAACCACATCGCCACCACGCCGGCCTGCCCTCGGCCCACGTCTGTGTCGTCGCGGAGCTAATACCGCACCCGGAACCCGCCGACGAGCCGGATAATGTTGTTGTCCGGATCGGTGATCGTCGACAACCGAACACCCTTGGCAGCATCGGTGATTTCGCCCGGCTGTAAACCGCGTTGTCTCAATTCATCGAGATGGCGCTCAAGGTCATCGACCGCGAAGTTGACGAGCGTCGAGCCCGCACGCTCGGTATCAATGAAGACCTGGACCCAGCCGCCTGGAACGACCTGCCACTCAACGAGATTCGGCATCGGATTGTTGTCCGCCGGCCGACCGAAAAATGATCGGTACCAGTGTTCGCTGCGCTCCAGATCGGAAACCGGGACAACGGCCAGCACATGCTCTATCGACATTTGCACTCCCTCCTCTCAACACGCGTACACCTATGCCGACCACGACCGCGCCGAGAACTCATCGCGCACCATCAGGTAAACCGGTATGCGTCGCCCTGGCCATCAGGTTCTGCCATACGGGACCAAAGGCCCTATTGTGGGTGCGCATCGGGGACTGCAATGGTCCAATGACGACTACCGCCCTCAGCATGCCCACTGCATCTGACACCACCGACGGCGTGCGTGCCGCGGTGGTAACCGCCTTCGGTCAACCACTTCGTATCGAGCGACTCGACCTACCCGAACCCGGCTACGGTGAGGCGCTGGTGAAACTCGAAACATCCGGCGTCTGCCACACAGATCTCCATGCCGCACATGGTGATTGGCCGGTCAAGCCACAACCACCGTTCGTGCCGGGTCACGAGGGATACGGCACCGTCGTAGCGCTCGGCGACGGTGTCGACGACCTCAGGATCGGTGACAAGGTCGGCAACGCCTGGCTATGGTCAGCCTGCGGCCGCTGCGAGTACTGCCGCACAGGGTGGGAAACCCTGTGCGAGAGCCAGCAAAACGGTGGCTACAGTGTCAACGGAAGCTTCGGCACGTACATGCTGGTCAATGCCGCCTACGCGGCGCGGATCCCCGATGGCCTCGATCCGCTGGAGGTGGCACCGATCCTGTGTGCCGGTGTCACCGTCTACAAGGGACTCAAAGTAACCGACACCAGACCTGGCCAGTGGGTGGCGATTTCGGGCATCGGCGGGCTCGGACACATCGCGGTGCAATACGCCCGCGCTATGGGATTGCGCGTTGTCGCCGTGGATATCGACGATGCCAAACTCGCCTTGGCCACGAAACTCGGCGCGGAACTTGCCTTCAACGCGACCACCTCTGACGTCGTCGCCGAGGTGCAGGCGGCCACCGGTGGCGTGCACGGTGTGCTTGTGACGGCGGTGCATCCACAGGCGTTCGGCCAAGCAATCGGCTTGACGCGACGCGGTGGGACGATCGTCTTCGTCGGGCTGCCTCCCGGCGAGTTCCCCGCTCCGATCTTCGACATCGTCCTGAAGGGCCTGACCATCCGCGGGTCGATTGTCGGAACTCGTCAAGACATGGCCGAAGCATTGGACTTCTATGCGCGAGGTCTCATCCACCCGACGGTGCACAGCGCCAGCCTCGATGACATCAACGACGTGTTCAGCCGGATGGAGCGCGGCCAGATCGACGGCCGCATCGTCATCGATTACCGTCGACCACCCTCCGAGTAGCCGACCAGTAGTGGCAGCGTCGGATCGGCACTCCATTCCTCCAGGGATCCGTCGTAGACACGCACGTTCTCGACGCCGGCAGCTGCAAGGGCCAGTGCGTTCACCGTCGCCGAAATACCACCGCCGCAATACAGGATCACCTCGCGGCCCAGGTCTGTTCCGGCGTCCCGGTAGCGCTGCGTGATCTCGGCCGGCGGGCGTATCAGGCCGTCATCGGTGAAGAGTTCGCGCGCCGGCACGTTGACGCTGCCTGGGATGTGACCGCGGCGCGTGTACCGCGTCGGCTCCTTGCCCCAGAATGCCTGCGGAGACAGCGCACAGACCAAATTCCCTGCGCCGCAGTCGATGCCGCGCAAGTCATCGAGTTCGATCCACGCGTCGCGCACCGGGTGGGCCCGCCACGGCGCGACGGGCCGGACATGCGTGGCACCAGACTCCAATGGCAGTCCAGCAGCGCGCCAAGCGCTCAGACCACCGTCGAGCACTCGCACCGGGACCCCAATCCAGCGCAGCAGGTACCAGACCCTGGCCGCCCAAAAGCCACCGGTGCTGTCGTACACGACAGTCGGCGTGTCAGGGCCAATGCCGAACCGGGCGAGGCGTTCGGCGAGGGCCTGCGGCGGCGGATGATGGTTATGGGTCGCGGCAGGGAATGCGAGGTCGGAGTCGACCTGCACGTGGATCGCCCCGGGCACGTGCGCGGCGTACCAGGCACCGTGACCACTGTCTGTCCGGAAGTCGCCGTCGAACCTGGGTCGGTGCAGGACCAGGCTTGCGTCAAGAATCACCGGCGCGGTAAGACCAGTCAACTCGCCGAACAGATCCTCAGCACGCACGAACGGATCGGGGCTCACAGCACCTGTCCCGCAGTGGTGAACGAGCAGTCGGTGAACGCCGCACCCCAGTGCTCGGGTGTGGCGAGGATCCCGTGCCGGGCGAGCCAGTGAGCATACGGTTCTACCAGCTCGGAACGGACGGTGCCCCAGGCGTTCTCGTAGAACCAGGTGCCGGAGATGGCTTCGAGTGAGCGGGCGATCACATCGTCCGGGAAGTAGGGTGTGATGCTGCTGAGCAGTCTGACCGCCTCATCTGGATGCTGCGCGGCATGGCGGAAGCCGCGTTCACTGATCGCCCGAAAGTCGGCCAGCAGCACGGGGTCTCGCTCGGTCAGATCGGCATGTGCCCCCAGTAGATAGCTGTGGTAACCGAACGGCAGCTCATCGTCGACCCGCCAGACCCGCTCCGGCCGGTCCGGATGCTCGCTGAGCAGAATGTCCCACGCCCAGTAGGAACCGAAGGTGGCGTCGGCCGCGCCGGCGGCCAGCTCGGCGCTGGTGAGTTCGCGTACGCCGACGTCGACCATGGTCACGGCATCGGGGTCGCCGCCCGCACGGGTGACCAACTCGCGGACCACCGCCACCCCGCGTGGCGTCGGATTGAGTGCCACCCGCCTGCCGGCCAGCTCGGCCAGGCTGCCGATCCCGCTGCTGGCAAGCGTGCGAATCGTCTCCAGGCCGCGCTGGTTGACGGCGGCGATCGCCCGCAGTGGCTCGCCGCGTTCGGTGCGCATCAGCAGGCGGTTCGTCGGGAAAACCGCGAGATCCACCAGGCGACGCCCGAGGTGTTCGAGGCTGTCGCCGATTCCCGGGTCCACAGTGCGGATCTGCAGGTCGATTCCCGCATCGGCGTACCAGCCGTGGTGCCTGGCCAAATAGAATCCAGCCGAGTTCGGCCATGGATGAAAGTACTCCAGTGCCAATGAGAGTGCTGTGGTCATGACGTCCTTTGTGAAGCGGTGAATTCAAATCCGGTCGGGGTGGCCACCGCGATCATGTCGGCGGACTCCCTGGGCCGATACCGGGCTATGAAGTCCTCTTCCTGCACCGCCCATCGGTCCCAGTGCGGCCGGTAGAGGTCGCCGTCGCGGTGCAGTGCCCGGAGCTTGCGGACGACATCGTCGGCATCGACCCAGATACCCAGATCGGCCAGCGCCCGCCCGGACGGCGTGAGCGCGCCGATGCCTTCGATGATCAGGCGCTGTTCGCACGTGACGGTGTGCCAGTCCGCAGGCGCGTCGCCGGCCCAGTCCCAACCGCGCCAGCGTCCGGTCTGCCCTTCGGCACGCGGCGCGAGCAGCGATCGGTGGACGTGCTCGGCGGCCCAGCACAGTCCGTCCCATCCCGGGTATATGTCGTCGAGGCGCACCACGAGGCTGTCGGCCCAGGCGTCCTGCAATTGCGTCGCGAGCGTCGACTTACCCGATCCCGAACGGCCGTCGATCAACACCGTCCGTGCTCGTGCCGATTCGAGTCGACCCGCGATGTCATCGAGCGCCAATGAAGTTCCAAGATCCGGTGGCGACAGAGACTGTGATCGCGGCGGCCGCGATCACCAAACCTGCTGCGATGAGGGAGAACTCACGCGCAGCGAAAGGTGAAGGCCGAGCCCAGCTCCGAGCGGGATAGGCGCCGAACCCGCGCGCCTCCATCGCCGTGGCGAGTTTGGACCCGCGTCGTACCGCGAAAACCAGTAATGCGAAGCACTGCCCGGCGACGCGGCGTACCCGGGCATGATCGGCGACACCCCGGGCGCGGCGGGCGTATCCGAGATACTGCCAGTCTTGCCCCAGCAAGCCGACCAGGCGCAGGCCGGCCAGCGCACCGAGCACGAACCGGGCCGGCAGTTTCAGCACTTGTCCCAATCCATCGGCCAGTTCGGTCGGATCGACGTCGGCGAACAGGATGACCGACGGTAGTGCGATGGCAAGTACCCGCAGAAAAGTGGCCAGCGCCAAGGCGATCGACCCGTCACTCACCGTGACGAGCAGAAGGTGCCAGTGCACGGCCCCACTGGGCTGGCCGTAGAGCACGATGGTGATGGCGGTCAGTGCCGCCGCGACGGCGATCACCGCACCCCGCTTGAGCACCGGCTCCAACCGGGCACCGACGGCGAAGAACAAGCCGAGCTCCAGCACCAGCGCAGTCAGTGCCGACACCCAGTCGACGGACAGCACCAGCCCAGCCGCGATGAGAACGGCAGTGAGTAACCGGGCGACGGGATTGGCCGAGCGTGCGGCGGCGATGTCCGCTGTGGTCATGACGTCGGCTCCGTCGCGGTGTGCCACGCATCCAGCTCGATGCAGGTATCAGCCAGCAGGCCCGCGAAATCGAGGTCGTGGGTGACCGCCACGATTGCCGTGCCCGCGTCGGCGACCTCCGCCAGCAGCCGGATCAGTTCCTCCCAGGTCCTGCGGTCCTGCCCGAAAGTCGGCTCGTCCAGGACGATCACAGTGGGTCCCGTCGCCAGCACGGTCGCCACCGACAGCCGACGCTTCTCACCGCCGGAGAGGGTGTAAGGATTCGCGTCGGCCAGGTGACTCAAGCGCAGCCGGTGGAGCAGTTCGTCAGTGCGGGACGCGATTTCGGCGATGCCACGCTTGAGCGCCCTGGGGCCCAGCGAAAGCTCGTCGCGGACCGTACCGGTGAGGAACTGGTGCTCGGGGTCCTGGAAGACGCTGCCGATCCTGGTGAGCAACTCCTTCGATCGCCAGCGGATGGGTTCTGGCCGCGACCGTGGTGGCGCGAGCGCGGCGTCGGCTACGAGTCGCCCCGCCGGCGGCGCGAGCAGCCCGCCGAGCGTGAGCGCCAGCGTTGACTTGCCCGCTCCGTTGGGACCGGTGACGACAGTGGTTCGCCCGCGCCGGACCTCGAATGCCAAGCCGCTGTGCAGTCGGGCTCCACCGCGATATCCCAACGCCAACTCAGACGCGCGCAGGAGCACACCGTCGTCAGCACAGCGCCGCCTACCGATCTCGGGCAGCGGAATGTCGGGCACCCAGACACCGGACCGAACCAGGTAGTCATGTTCGCGCCGGATCGTGTCATCGGGTGTGCCGTCAGCGATCACCGCGCCGTCGGCGCCCAGCACGATCACTCGGTCGACAACCGGCAACCACACCTCGGTGCGGTGCTCGATGACGATGAGCGTCGCACCCGTCCGACGCGTGGACTCGGCGATAGAGTCGCGGACCTCGATCACGCCGGCGGGGTCCAGATTGGCCGTCGGCTCGTCCAGCAGAATCAGGCCTGGATGCATGGCGACCACACCGGCCAATGCCAGACGCTGCTTCTGTCCGCCCGACAGCTCCGAGGTGTCCTGGGAAAGCGGCACATTGAGCCCGACCGAGTCGAGCGCCCGACAGACACGGGGCCAGATCTGAGCCCGCGCGACGCCGAGATTCTCCATCCCGAACGCCACGTCGTCGCCGACCCGGGAAAGGATCACCTGGGAATCGGGATCCTGCAGCACCATGCCGATACGGGAGCGCCGTTGGGCCGGAGGCGCACCGTCGACATGCAGATACCCGGCCTGCCGGCCCTCCTCGGCGCCGCCGAGCAGCCCGGCGATGCCGTGCAGCAGTGTGGATTTGCCCGCGCCGGACGGGCCGAGCAGCAACACCCGCTCCCCGGGTTCTATGGACAATTCGAGATCACGCACGGCCCAGCTCCCGCGCGTGGCGTGCTGCCAGCCCCAGCCGCACGCCGTTACGGCAGCGCCGTTGGCACGCGACGAGCCCGACTTCGTCCCCGCATGTTCGGGCAGAACCATCATCGTGCCGGGCTCGGATCCACCCGTCCTGCCGCGAAGCGGCTGAGGGCCCCCGTCCTGGCGAGGCTTCTCACCACGAACCAGGACAACAGTCCGGCAAGTGCAGCGCCAGAGACAATCGCGGAGACCACATAGACCGCAGCGAAACCGAATGCCGAACCGGGATACCACAAGATCAGGTCGTTGATGGCCAACACGACTCCGGCAACTGCCCCAGAGAGCACCGCGGTGGGCAACCCCCACCGCCGGTAGAGGAACACCGCGAAGACGAGTTCGGCACCCAGGCCCTGGACCAGGCCCGATTCGAGGGTGAGCACACCCCACTGGTTACCGACCAGAGCCGATACCGAGGCGGCGACGAGTTCGCCGTAGACGGCCGCTCCCGGTTTGCGGATCACCAAGGCTGTCAGCACACCGGCAAACAGCCACCCGCCACCGAGCAGTGCCTGCAGCCCCGGCACCAGCGCGCCCAACGGTGCGCTGACCGGATTGGACGCGATGTTCCACAGCACGAAAATCAGTCCCGCCGCAGCCGCGAGCACGCTCGCGACGACGATGTCGACGACACGCCATCGCAGTACAGGGCGGGCGACGGTCGGCGGTTCGTGTCCGGCCTCCGCGGTATCGGTGGGCTGGTTGCTCATAGGTCTCCTTCAAGGCAATCACGCGGGCACGCAAGGGCATCAGTATGGACGGCCCGTCCGAGAGTCGTATGACTTCGCATCACCATGAGTATTTTCTGTATACAGAACAATCCGAAATGTATGCTCAGCAGAACGCGAACTTGGAGGGCAGGTGCAACGGACGCCATTTCACAGCGCATTTCGTGCCGATCTGCTGGCGGGCCGGTTCTCCACGGCCGAGCCGCTCAGCGAGAGCACCCTCACCGCCGCATACGGAGTTTCACGGACTCCGGTCCGAGAAGCGCTCAGTCGGCTCGAGCAGGAGGGCCTGATCACCCGATCCGCCCGCGGCTACCGCATCCGCTCCGGCACACCCGACGATGTGATCGAGATCTACGACGTGCGCATCGCACTGGAGAAGGCGGCCGCCGAGGCAGCTGCGGCTCGGCGAACCGAACTGCAGGTCGCGCAGCTCGCACAGCTACACCAGCACGCGGTTGCCGCGAAAGATCCCGCCACAGCAAGGCAGTTCAACTCGCAGTGGCACGAGGTGCTGTGGGCCGCATCGCACAATGCGACCCTCAGGGAGACATTGACCAACCTGGTGGCGCGGCTGCGCCTTTGTGACCGCGAGGCGATACACCGCGACGATCTCGCCGACGTCGTCGTCGAACACGCGGCGATCATGGACGCCATCCGTGAACGTGACGGCGAAGCCGCCAGCGCCGCCATCACCACGCACCTCCAACGGACCAAGCAGGAACGCCTCGACACCTTTGCGCGCCTTTACAGCGCGCCGCCACTGTCGCCCAACGATCTTCGTTAACCGACTGGATTCTGAGGTGGGCGGCCGCCAGAGGTAGCGACCAGCGGATCACCATGCCGGCGCCGCTGCGACAATGGGCATATGGTCGAGCAGAGCATCTGGATGCAAAAGGTCGCGGCCGACCCGGGCCATTCCCAGTGGTACATCGAGCGGTTTCGTTCCATGGCGCGCGCAGGCCAGGACCTGGCCGGCGAGGCTCGACTGATCGACGCGATGGTCCCCCGCGGTGCCCGCATTCTCGATGCCGGCTGCGGTCCAGGGCGTCTCGGCGGATATCTCGCGGAGGCCGGCCACACCGTGGTCGGTGTCGATGTCGACCCGGCTCTGATCGCCGCCGCAGAGCAAGATCACCCCGGACCACGCTGGCTCGTCGGCGACCTCGCCGAACTCGACCTGCCTTCTCGCGGAATCCCCGAGCCGTTCGACATCATCGTGTCGGCAGGCAACGTGATGACCTTTCTCGCCCCGAGCACCCGAGTTCAGGTGCTCGGCCGTCTGCGTGCGCACCTGGACGACAGCGGCCGAGCGGTGATCGGGTTCGGGAGCGGCCGTGATTACGAGTTCAGTCAGTTTTTCGACGATGCTGCCGCGGCCGGATTCACGCCGGACGTGCTGTTGTCGACCTGGGATCTGCGTCCGTTCACCGAGAACTCCGACTTCCTCGTCGCAATTCTTCGGCCGTCGTCAGCGTAGGAGCTTGGCGAGGAAGACCCGGTCGAACCCGTCTTCGCAACGCCGCTCGATCTCGACGTAACCGAGGCGTGAGTACCACGCGATGTTCTCGGTCATCGCCACGTTGGTGTACAGACGCGTCTCGTGATAGCCCAGTTGCCTTGCCCTGCAGTCGGCTTCGGCAAGCAACAGCCGCCCGTAACCCTGACCTTGGGCGGTGGGCGCGATCGCGACATTCTCGATCAGCAGATGGCCGACGGCAGGGACCAACACGATGACGCCGACGATGCCATCGCCGTCCTGCAGGACGCTCACGTGGTCGGTCGTGCGCACGAGTTCGTGGTAGTCGACCGACATGGGCGCAGGCTCGCGTCCGATCCTGCCGACGTAGGGTGCGTACGCCTCGGCGACGATTCGGGTGATCGACGCCGCGTCAGCGGGTGTCGCGCGGCGGATGACGCCGTTACCCCACATCGGCCCGGGCCTCCATTTCAATCGCACAATACGGGCGCCGAAGTCAGTGTGCTGCGGCCGCCAACGCAACCAGCCCGTACGCGACCGCGAACCGATGACCCAGCTGACCGCGCACGTTACCGCGCCCGACAGCGACGCGATGACCGAGCCGTTCGCTGACCGCCCGAACGAGTTCGTCGTCACCGGCACCGCCCCCGACCAGCAGGACGCCGCCGGCGTCAGGAGCCACCTTCTCGATGCCCCGCATCACGTTGCCGCCGATCACCATCCGCTTGGCCGCCAACCGCCAGCTGCGCCATTCAGCCCCGGATAGCCGCGACGTGAACGGCAGCAGACCGCTCGGGGCCGAGGTCAGGAGCCAACCGGTACATCGTCCGTCGACGGGTTTGTCGAGGAATCGCCGTCGACCGTGTTCGTCTTCGACGAGCTGAACCGTTACGGCGGTGAGCGCCTCCGCCCGTTTGGCGTATTCGGCAGCGCTCCTGGATATTTCGAGTGCCGTGGCCGTGGCGCTGGTGAGAAGCTGCCCAGCGCCAGGAAGAACGACGCGCGCGTCGTCGGTGACGACGTCGACAGTTCCGCCTCCGATGTCGACGACCACGACGTCCGCGGTGACACCGGGTGTGGTGAGCGCGCCGGCACGTGCTGCCGCAGCCTCGGCATCAATGCGGGTCACCGGTACTCCGAGAGCGGTGCTGAGCGCATCGACATCCGCCGGTGCGAGATTCCCACCACCCAGGGTCGCCATCACCAGGCTGTCCACCGCGACCGAACCGCGGCGTGAATTCGCTTGCGCAGCAATGTCGGCCAGATAGATGACCAAAGCCTCATCGCCGCCGGTCGGTTCGGGCTGCGCGGAGGGCATCGTGGTGCGCGTGCCGCCGTCCAGACAGACCACCGCACACGCGCTGTCGAACAGCGAATCGGCCACGGCACGGGCGTCGGCACGTTCGTCATCGCGCAGGCCGAACACGTCAACGAGCCAGAACGGATCGGTGAGCCGCTGCAGTGGTCCCGTCCCCTGCCGCACCTCCACCGCGACGAGGTCTGCCGACAGCGCTCGCCGCACATCGACGTCGTCGACCACCGGAACCCCGACCCTCAACCGGTTCGACACGAGCACCGCCTCGTCGTTGGCGGTCAGCACCGCGACGACGTTGCGGCCGGCCTCGACAGCCTCGTTCACGAGGCCGGCGACCGCGCGGTAATCCCACTCCTTCGTTGCGCACGCCACGACAGGATGCTCGGATGTCCCCTCGCGCAAGCGTTCCACCGGCGTCGGCAGCCCGACGCCCGCGTCGTCGCCGGCGGTGGTGGCCGCCGAACGGGTCGCAACGGTGAGCCGGCCCGTGGGACGCACCGCCAACCGGACGCGTTCGACGGCCGAGGAGACCGGCTGGGTCGGCGCGAACGCGGCCCTGTCGACCACCAGTCCATGGGAGTCGGCCAGACGTCGCACAAGCTGGGCTGCGCCCTGCACGGCCCGCATCGACCCCTTCCCACCGCGGGTCGGAGTCCGCCCGCTCGCCAGCACGTCGGACCCGTCGACTCCGGTGCAGAGCACCACCTCGGTGGTGGCGTTACCGATGTCGATGCCGGCCCACACGGTCATCGCAACAAGCCACGCCGCCGGTACACCGCAGCCGCCTCGCGCACGAACTCCGCGCAGGTGTGGGCCTCCTGCGCGGCGAGTCGATCTGCCACCGCGTGCAACTCCTCGAACGTGGAACGCCCCGGCCGCAGCGCCTCGTAGGCGGCGAGCATGTCTTCGGCACTCAGGGCGGTCAGCTCGGACGCCCGCCGAAGATTCTGGGCCAATTGGACCGACCCGGCCTGGTCAGCGATGTCGGCCTGACCGAGCAGCGTTTCCCGGCTGATCCGGACGTCATCGAGTGTCAGGGCGCCGTTGCGGGCGGCTTCGACGGTGACGTCGTGGACGCTGCGGCCCGAGTGTGACGTGGCGGTCATCGCTTGAACTCCAATTCGACGTGCGGGTTGGTGCTGTCGTCTCCGTTGCGGCACAGGGATTCTCGGCGCTCGATGGCGACCATCGCAACAACCCTGGTGTGATACCGAGCCGTGATCGCCTCCTCGGTGTAGGCGTTGCGCATCGGGGCGGGCGTCGTGCCCTTGGCGTGCCTGCCCGCATTGATGCCGATGAGTCGGTACATCTCCGGGGTGATCAGCGGAGCGATGCTGAGCAGTTCGAGGTTGGCCAGCGGGGACAGGTCGCGGCGGTGGATGATGGTGGTTCCCTTGGCCTGTAGCCCGACCGAGATTCCGGACCCGGACAGCCGCGCCGCGGATTTTCCGATCGCGCCGAGGTCGATGCTGTGGGCGATCCGCACCAGCCGCGGCACGCACTGCTCCTCCTCGAGACCAGCGAAGATCTGCTCAAGGGCGTCGTAGATGGTCATGCCGGAAAGGGTGCGAAACAGCTTGGTGCCGAAGGCAGGTGACACTCCGATGACGACCTCCCGCGGATCCTCGCCCACCTGCGCCGGGCCGCAGACGATCAAGCGGTCCGGTTCGGCGAAACCAGCCTGCTCCCTCACCAGGTCGGTGACCGACCGTGCCTGCCGCACACTGTCGATCTGGGCCTGCCGTTCGGCCGACGGCCGATAACCGGTGCCCGGGCCGCGGTAGTCATTGGGGTCGGTGAGAGCCGACAGCACGTTCATCTCCTCATCGAAGATCGCGGCGGTCTGCAGGTAGTCGCCGGAGATCCGGGCCCGGGCCATACCCAGGACGCGATCGGCGATGTCAGGGAATCCCGTCTCGGCGAGCGCGGCGACGACGTCGAGGACGGTGAGCCCGGATTGCTCGATCATCCTGGCCGCGCTGAGCACGCGCACCCCGTCGGTACTCGGTAGGTCCTTCGAACCTTCCGCTCCCACAACAGCTTCGACGTGATCATCATCGAAGTCGGCGAGACCAAGGTATTCGAAGACCGCACGGGTGGCCTCGGCAGCCTGGCGGCGCATGGCTTCCAAGGTGGTCGGGTCGACCGACCGCAACCCACCGTCGACACCCCAGTCGCGCTGCAACACCAGATAGTCGTCGAGGTCGCCGGCATTGAAGTTGGAAGGCCCGAACATGTTGTCGTAGGCCATCACCGAGCCGAAACCGGAGAAGATGAAATCCGACCCGGACAACAGCACCGGAAGTGTCCGGCTGGTGCGGCGCATCGTCGATTCGGAGACCAGGGTGTCGTTTCCGCTGCATGACTCCAGCCCGCGAAGCATGACCATGAGGTTTTCAGCGATGAGCTCGCGAACGCCCCCGGGTACCGATGCCGTGATCGACGCACCGTCGATACCGCCGTTCTGAACCCCCTGGGCCCCGATGCCCTTGGCAAGGGCCACACATCGGGATTCCAGGTAGTTCATCGACTTTCGCTCGGCCTCGCCCATCAGGACCTCGGATCCGGCGCCGCTGGACAGCCGCATCTTGATACCACGGGAGGCGTAGCACGAGGTCAGGAAGGCCTTGGACCACGGGGTGTCGTCACCGTCGGTGAAAACCTGTTCGGTGCCGTACACCGATACCGTCTCGGCGTACGAAACCAGGCCGCGCACACCCATTTCCAGCTCGCGGGCCTCTTCCACCGAACATTGCGTCAGCGCGCCGGGGGCGGGCACCTGGGAGCCGATCAGCAGGCCGACGGCGACGGCCGGGGCATCGTCGAGAACCGGGACGGTCGCCTCCAATTCCCGGAAGCCGTATACCACCGCGGTCGCGGCATCCGCCGCGATCAGCAGTGGGTCGTCGAGACGATTTGTCACGTGAGCCTGGTTGGCCGGAGTGCGACGGGCACGCATCTTCATCATCGCCATCTGGATCTCGACCGGCTGCAGCATCGCCACGACGCGAGCCATCTTCGCCGGGGTCAGTCCTGCACAGACCCTCAACACCTGCTCGCGGGAGACGCTTGAGTCGACGATCATCCGCGCCAGATCGACCTCGGCGATCGCCATCGACCGCGGCGCCTCGGCACGATCGATGGCGTACCGCACGATGAACTCGTCGATCGTGTCGAAGTCCGTGGCTCGCGTCGAATCCATCTCCAGCACGGTTCCGTCGTCGGCCACGACCCACGACGGTTCCGGGTCGTGCGGTGACAGATGCGAGATCATTCCCAGTTCCGGGTCGGCTTCGGCGAATCCGTCGAGGTTGACGCGCTGCTCATCCAACATCCGGATCCGCCCGAGCCGGTGATCCTGCTCAAACTCGGTGCCGCTCAGGTACATACCGGTCCCCCATACCTCTCTCGTACACGACGGGCTCAGCATCGACGGAACTGCACGGGCGGGACAACGGTCTGCGCCCGGCTTCCACCAACATGTTGAGGCAGTCCTCACCGCGGCGGCACCGGTGTGACGTGGCCTACAACAATGTGTTGGAAAGTCGTAGAGACCCTCTGACAGCCGGTGTGCCCTTCTCGCAGACTTGCGCCGAACTTCACGCAGCCGCCGTCCGCGACTGCGCTGTGAGAGGAGGAATCCACCCATGACCGAGGTTGTCAACGCGGACAACACGCCTCGCGGCGATACGTCACCGGAGCGTCATCCGGCCAAACTGCGCGGGCACCTCGGCGTGCCCGCCATCGTGTTGATGGTCGTGGCCGCGGCGGCGCCGCTGTCGACCATCGGTGGCAACGTGCCGATCGCGATGGTGCTCGGAAACACCACGGGCATCCCGGTCGCATTCGTCGTCGCCGGCGTGATCTTCCTGCTCTTCGCGGCCAGCTTCGTCGCGATGTCGAAGTACGTCACCGATGCCGGCGCGTTCTACGCCTACATCAGGAAGTCCCTCGGCCGCGCGGCCGGAACCGGAGCTGCCGTCCTCGCCCTCCCGGCCTACATGGCGACTCTGCTCGCCGTCGCCGCGTACGACGGTGTCATCCTCAACGGCCTCATCACGCGATTCGACGGGCCGGACATCCCGTGGTGGGTGCTCACCGGCGTGGTGCTCGCGATTGTCGCCTGGCTGGGCTACCGCGACATCGACCTCAGCGCCAAGGTCCTCGGTGTCTTCCTGGTCTCCGAAGTCGCCATCCTGCTGGTCCTCGACCTGGTCATCGTGGTGCGCGGTGGTGAACACGGCATCACCGGCGACTCGTTCACCCCGCAGGGCATCGCCGGCGGATTCGGCATCGCCCTGCTGTACGCGCTGTGGGGCTTCGTCGGTGTCGAGGCGACCGCCGTGTTCCGGGACGAGGCCAAAGACCCCGACCGCACCGTGCCCCGCGCCACCTACTGGGCGGTGGGCATCGTGGCGGCGTTCTACGCCTTCTCCAGCTGGGCTCTCATCGAGGGCAACGGCGGACACGACGCCATCCAGGCGGCCAAGGACGATCCCGACAACTTCATGGTGAACACCGCCCAGCAGTACCTCGGAATGGTGGGCCGCGATCTGAACACCGCGTTCTGGTTCGTCAGTGTTTTCGCGTGCGCCTTGGCATTCCACAACATCAGCTCGCGGTATGCGTTCGTCCTGGGGCAGAGCGGGGTCTTCTCGAAGAAGATCGGCCAGGTGCATCCACGGCACGGCTCGCCGTCCAACTCGTCCCTGGTCATCACCGTGGCGTCGTTCGTGATCATGGCTGTCCTCGCCGCACTGAAGCTGGACCCGGTGCTGCAGATCTTCGGCCCGCTGGGCGGCTTGGGAATCCTGGCGCTGGCGATCCTGTGGCTGCTGACGACCGTCTCGGTGGTGATCTTCTTCCGCCGCCGCGGCGGGTCCACCGGCACCGTGGTACTCGCGTCGGCCGCGACCCTGGTCCTGGCCGCGGCACTGGTGCTGGTCGTGTCGAACCTGACCCTGGTGGTCGGTGGGACGCCCACCCTTGCCGCGATCTTCGGCGTGATGCCGCTGGTGTTCTTCGGCGTCGGGATGCTGCTGAGCCGGCGGGCGACCGCGGAGCTCTCAGCGGCTCCGTGATTGCCGTCACTCACCGACCGATCTCCTGATTCCACTGCCTGGCAGGGCGCTGATACCGTCGGATCCGGTGTCGGCGCCCTGCGGCAGTCTCGCCGGCGCCGGTACCGAACAACCGAGCCGAATACGGTCGATCAGCAGAAGGGACGACATGTCGCGGGACACGCCGCTGAGCGTCGCGGCGGCCTTGACCGTTCCGCCGCTGGACCAGGGGTCGGTCGTCGCCGGGCATCGCGGTTTGACGCGCGAAGTCCACTGGGTGGACATCAAGCACGCTCCCGCCGAGTCTTTCGTCCGCGCAGGCGATCTCGTCCTGACCACCGGTGCCGACATCCATCAGCCGGGGGTGCGGGAATTCCTCACCTACGTCGTGTCCTCCCAGGCCGCCGGGGTGGTGGTGAACCCTCCGCCCGACGTCGCCGTCCACGAACTCCTGGCGTCACTGGTCCCGCTCGCCGATCACCACGAGTTCCCGGTGGTGCTGTTGCCCTGGGAAGTCGCGTTCTCCCAGGTACAGCGAAACCTCCTGCCGTTGGTCAGCCCGTCGTCGCCCGACGCCCAGATCGAAATGGCCATCGGCCGCCGTGAACACGAGCACGCCGCGTGGATCGACGTCGCCGGCGCCTTCGCGCAAGCCCTGCACGACTCGGCGGGCGCGGCCGGCCTGTCGGTGAGGTCCTCGGTGACCGAGGACCTCGTGATGTGTCAGTTCTCGTCGGCCCAGTCTGCGGCGACAGTGTCGGCGTTGGTCGCGTCTGCTCAGCAGCTCAGTGCGCTGCCGGAAAACCTCGTCAATTGGGTGCTGCTTCCCGCCCTGCAGGGGCAGGCCGTCACCGTCGCGCCGTCGGTGGCCGCACCGGTGACCGAAAAACCCGCCGGCTCATGGCAATTCGCTGAAGTTCTGCGTCAGCATCCGAGGTGTATGGCCACCATCCTGCAAACATTGCAGCCATTGGTCGAGTACGACAAGACCCGCCGCGGCCAACTCGTGCACACATTGGAGATCCTCCTCGACGAAGCCACGAACATCAGCGCGGCCGCCCGAGCGCTGTTTCTGAACCGGCACTCCCTCATGTATCGCATCAAGCTCATCGAGGAACTCACGGGCCTGTCGCTGAAAAACCCGGCCGACCGGTTCCAACTGGAGGTCAGCGTTCGCGTCCACCGAATCAACGAGGCACGCGTCGCCAGCCTTCGCCCGTGACGGCGTGATCCACACCCGCCAACCGAATCCGCAGCGAAAGTCCAAAGAGCTGCCAGATCCATCTCAGCGTCCCAACAGCGCGCCGGTCATAACGTCGCTCGAGCGATACGAAGGCAATCTGATCGGAGGACGATGGGCAAGCTGGTCGGCAAAGCCGCCATAGCAATCAGCGCGGCAGCCATTCCGGTGGGAATCTTGGCGACCGGCGTGGCCTCGGCGGACGACTACGCAGGTAAGACCTACGCCGACGCTCAGGCAGCGCTGTCGGCCGCGAGCATGAAGGGTGTCATCGCCACCCGCTCGGGCGATACCCTGCCCGACGACAAGTGCGTGGTGACCAGCTCGGAGAAGGCACCCTGGATCAAGGGTGACAAGTTTGCCGCGGTCACCGACACCGTGCTGCTCAACCTGAACTGCAGCGCCACGGTGGCGTCGGCAACCCAGGCCGGCAACTCTGCGGCCAGCCCGGAAGGGCGGGCGGCGATTGCGGCCGCACAACAGCAGGCCGCTCAGGACCAGGCACAGGCCGCCGCCGACCAGAACAACAAGAAGCACTAGGAAGTTACGACTGCACCTGGCCCAGGGTGACCTGAACGGTCTGGGAGGCCCCCGACGGGTCATCGTAGGTCAACGTGACGTTGTCCCCCGGCGCCTTGGAACGAACCGCGGCGACCAGCGCGTCCGGACCGTCGATCACCTGGCTGTCCAGCTTGGTGATCACCGCGCCCCTGGGCAGGCCCGCCTGGGCTGCCGGGCCACCGTCGACGACCCCGGCGACGGCCGCGCCGTGCGAGTCCTCGGCAGACGCGAGCTGCACACCGAGGGAGGCGTGCTGGACGGTTCCCGTCGAAACCAGTTCGTCGGCAATGCGTTTGGCCTGATCCACCGGTATCGCGAAGCCGAGCCCGATGGACCCGCTCTGCCCGCCACCCTGCGAGCCCTGGCCACCGCCCAGTGAGGCGATCGCCGAGTTGACCCCGATGAGGTCGCCGTTCATGTCCACCAGCGCCCCTCCGGAGTTGCCCGGATTGATCGCGGCATCGGTCTGGATGGCGCTCATCACCGAGTGCTGACCGGTCTGCTCGTCGCCGGTCGCGACGGGACGGTCGAGTGCGCTGATGATGCCGGTTGTCACGGTCCCCTGAAGTCCCAGCGGCGAGCCGACCGCCACGACGTTCTGCCCCACCTTCAGGTCCTTCGAAGAACCGATGGTGATCGGCGTGAGCCCGGAGACGTTCTGGGCCCGAACCACGGCGATGTCATCGGCAGGGTCGGTGCCGACGACGGTGAACGGCACCGTGCGGCCGTCGGACATGGTGACCGTCGCCTGCGCAGCCCCGGAGACCCGGCCAGACGGTCTGGCGGACGGCCCGCCCGACGGATCCTGGGTGTCGGGTCCGTCCTGGCTGTCGCCGGGGTACTGGCCACCGGGGAACATTCCGCCCGGCAGTCCGGGGATCCGCATGCGAGGTCCGCTGTCGGAGGTCATCGGGCCCTGATTACCGGAATCCTGGGCGACGGCGGCCACCACGTGATTGTTGGTCAATATGAGCCCGTCGGCGCTGAGGACGATGCCAGAGCCCTCCTCACGCCCCTGCCCGGTTTCGATCTGCAGTTTCACCACGCTGGGCAGAACCTTGGCCGACACCTGCTCGACCGAGCCCGTGGGCGCGGCGCTTCCGGGCTGCGCCGGCGCCGAACCCTTTGCCGGCGCGGGCTTTCCGATGTTCACCGGGGCGGGCGCCTGCGCGCTGGGTGTCGCGTGCCCGGCGTGGTCCACCACGGCGACGGCCGTCGCGGCACCCGCGGCCATCGCCATTGCGGCCGTGCCGACGACAAGGACGCCGACACGAGAACGCTTTCGCTGATTCTGGTTTTGCTGGGCCGGTGGTTCTTGGAGCGGGGTACCCGCGTCGTGATGCGCCACGTACGGCGGTGGGTACGCCCCGGTGACGCCAGACGATGTGGGGGGATAGTGGTACCCGGACTGAGTCCACTGTTGCGGGTTATGGTTCTCAGACTGCTGTTTCGGGCGCCACTCATCGTGGCTTGGCTGTGACGAATTCCTCGACCAGTCACTCATTGCGTAGATTCTTCTTCCTCGAGACGCACGTACCCATGCGCCGTACCGGCGCCTGAAGGTAGGTTGCCTGCGCTGACTGAGGCTTTGCTGAGAATGAGTTCAATGCCGGCCAAGACTTTTCGAGCCTCCCCAGACGAGTGATTTCGCGAACCGGCTGACGGGGCGTACTACGCTTCGGGCGTCCAGAAGTTGTTGTCCTGCCCCGAGCGGAGAAGGCATGCACGTTCGGACGAGTATCCGATGACGGCGTCGGTCGCCGAATTGCGCGCCGCCGAACGCTGGTTTCTGGACCGCGGCCTTCCCTCGGTTTTGACAGCACGTGGCCGACTTCGCGCCGTGTGGCCACGATCGGCGCCTGCCTTGTCGGGTTTCGCAGTGCTGTCGGCATGTTCAGCGATGACCTACCTGCTCACCGGAACGACGACACTCGATGTCGATGAGGTCGACATCACCCCGGTTCAGTGGGTCGCGCTGGCTGTCGTGGCACTTGCGGTGCCCATCGCCGTCACTGTCGGCTGGCTGGTCGCGCGGACGACCACGGACCGCAGGCAGTCCGTAGCGTCGGCGGTCTCAGTGGTGATCGCCTTGGCCTGCAACATCATTCAGCGGGACTGGGCATCGTTGGCGGTGACGGTCTGCGCTGTCGGTGCGGTGCTCGCGCTGACAGCGTCCGGTCTGGGATCGGTGCTCGGGTGGGCCGCGCGGCTCGCCACGGCGCAGATCGCGGCGATCGGCGAATTGATGGTCGAGTCGCTACCGGTCGTACTGCTCACCGTGCTGGTGTTCTTCAACACCCACGTGTGGCTGATGGCTGCGACGATCACCCCGGTCAGGATGTGGCTGGCGGTCGGTCTGCTGGTCTTGATCGCCGTCGCCTTCGTGATCTCGCGCCTCGTCGAGCGAGCCAAGCCGATCCTGCAAGCAGCTTCGGCGTCTGCGCGGCATGGCGACCGGTTGAAGGGGACGCCCTTCGAACACATGGCAGACCCAGGGTCACCGTATCCACTCACCCGTGCCGAGCGATTCAACGAGGTGTTCGTTCTGGCCGCCACCCAAATCGTGCAAGTGCTGACCGTCGCCGCGGTCACCTCCGGGATCTTCTTCGTGTTGGGCCTCATCGTGCTGAGCCCCGAGGTCGCCGACAAGTGGACTCGTGGGGGCGCCGGATCCGCCAATATCCTCGGGCTCGTGCTGCCGGTCCCGCAGGCGCTCGCCTACACCACCCTGTTCCTCGGGTCGCTGACATTCATGTATGTCAGCGCCCGGGCAGTCACCGATACCGAATACCGAGCCACCTTCTTCGACCCGCTCATCGATGACCTCAAGCTGACGATGGTGGCGCGCAACAGGTACCGCTCCAACACTTCGGCCTAACCTGCTGACCGTCGAGCCGCTGCCTGGGCTGTAGCGTGGCGGCCGTGAACTCTTCTCGTGTGTCTCGTTCCGTCGCGTTCGCGGCCTGCGCCGCATCGATCGCCATGACACTCGCCGCGTGCGGGTCCCATGCGGGCAACCCGTCGGCGAGCACGTCAAGCGCCGCGGCGACACACACGTCGCCTGTCGAAGCAGCGCCCTCACCCGTCAGCACGACGGCACCCATCGCCAGCACCTGCCCCACGGCAGCCCCCAACACCGCAGGCACGCCCGAATGGACGCTGGCGGGCAGCACCGGGAACGTCTCCGTCACGGGTTCGACAGACACCGCGGCGCCGGACGTCAAGGTCGGCGCACCGTTCAGCGTGACCGAGACACAGGTGCACACCCTGGTTCCCGGCGATGGACCGGTCGTCGCGGACACCGCAACGGTGTCCGTCTGCTACATGGGCGTCAACGGCCGTGACGGCAATGTGTTCGACAGCAGCTACCAGCGCGGCGAACCGGTTCAATTCCCGCTCGACGGTGTGGTGACCGGCTTCAAGAAGGCCATCGCAGGACAGAAGATCGGTTCCACCGTGGCGGTCGCCATGACCCCGGCAGACGGTTACCCCGAAGGTGAGCCCCGTGCCGGGATCCAGAAGGGCGACACCCTGGTCTTTGCGATCAAGATTCTCGACGCCACGGGCTAGGCGGCGCCTGTGCTGCGCGACGCGCGGGACTTCGTCATCGGTTGTTACGGAACGTCTTCCAGTCGCCGATCGCGGCCAGTCGACGGCGCTGCTGGGCTGCGGCTCCGCTGTCGAGTCCATGGTTGCGGTCCTCGAGCTTGCCGATGACGCGTTCGCGGTGCTCGACCGGATTGTGGTCGTCGTACTTGAACTTCGCCTCGACGCGCACAACGGACAGTCGCAGGCCCCGGATCCCCGGGAGCATGCGCCCGTACGGACCGTCAGCCACGGCGACCTCGGCATGTCCCCCCTCGGGCTGGAAATCCCCGAGTTGAGCAGCCAGAATCGACACCTTGCCCTCGGCATCGTCGACCACTGTCGGCCGGCAGACGAACTGCACGGAGGTGTAGTAACTGGTCGGCACACCGTCCTCGTCGGGGCCGCCCGCCTTGGCGCGCCAATACGTCGGGATGTACGCGTAATCACCGATCACCACCAGCCGAACCTCGCCGGCCGCCTCCATGTGCGGCCACACCGGATTGGGCCGTGCCAGATGGACCAGCAGCTCCTCCCCGGCAACGGTGAAGTGAGTGGGCACCACCACCGGCGCCTGGGCGGGGTCGACGTTGTTGACCGCCAACATCCCGAACCGGTCGGTGTGGGCCAACCACTCCTGCCATTCGGCGGTCTCCAGTGCGGCATCCCACGGGTGGATCAGCATGTTTGAACTCCTAGGTTGTCGCTGAGCTGCTGGACATGAAGCGTTGCGCAACACGGACATTGGTGCCCAGCCCGCGCAACCGGATAGCCAGGTCGTCGGCGGCGGCATGCAGTTGCAGATCCGTCATCGCACCCAGCGCGTCGAGGATGAACAGCGCCGAAGTCGTGTCATCCCGAAGCTGGGTACGGCGGGCCTGACGCCAATTCCACCGCCGACAGGTCACCCCGGCGTCGTCGCACCACACGACTTCACCGGGTTCGGGATGCTCGACGACCCCCAGACCGTCGGCCGTGGTGTCGAAACTCTCATCGCCGGTGGCGCGGATCAGCTGTGGCGCTCCCTGGTACCGGGACAGGTCTTCACCGCCCACCGGCACCTGGTGCAGCACAGAGATCGCGTTGTAGATGTCGGTGAGCCGATTGACCCGCGGCAGACCCGAACCGGCCCGCCGCGTCAGCGCCTCCACGCTGTTGCGGGTGCGTTGCGGCTTCGCACCGAACGCTCGATACGCCTCGCGCCAGTCCGCGATGTGCGGGAGCTGGTCGACGGGAACTTCACTGATCGATTGAGCGGCAACGGATTCGGCCTGGCGCAGGAGCAGTTCACCGGCTTGGTCGCTGGGCCCGGGCACCAAGCCGTCGACTGCCAGCAGCACAGCTCGGTAATCGGGCCGCAAGGCGAAAACGGCGTCGTCGATGCGCGCGGCGTCGAGGAACGCCTCGAGAGATTCAGCCATGGAGGGGCTCCGAAGGTGCAGATGCTCCGCCCACGCCGGGTTCGAACACGGCCAACGAGAACCGCGCTCCGGTGGTGTGCGGATTGGCGTAGGCATGGTCGACATCGCCGGGAAAGGCGATGGCATCCCCGGTTTCCAGTGCGATCACCTCGTCGGCGACCTCGACCGTGATCGCACCGTCGAGGACGTGGACCAGTTCCTTGGTGCCGGCCGCGTGCGCCTCGCTGGCGTGCCGGTCCCCCGGTCCCAGCGACCAGTCCCACAACTCCATGACGTCCGGAGGGTTCGTTCCGGCGACCAACACACCGCGCCCACCGGCCGCGCCACTCCACAACTCCGCACCCTCGCCACAGCGAACCACCTTGACCGCCTTGGGTTCCGGTGGCTCCACCAGCGCCGGAAGCCCCACACCGAGAGCGTCGCTGAGCCGGAGCAGCGTGCCCACGCTGGGGTTGACGGCACCCTGCTCGACGCTGACCACCATGCGGCGACTGACCGAAGCGACCTCGGCGAGATGGTCCAAGGTCCAGCCGCGCGCCTGACGCTCCTGCTTGACCCGCGTACCGATCGCTGTTGCGAGTTTGGCTACCGAATCCACGGAGTGCACTATAGAGCACTAGCGGTGCATGAAGCCACACTGAAGGCCGTGCAGGGGTGGTAGCTGACGCAGTGCGGTCCTCCAGTTGTTCGCCAGTGGATGCCGACACCCGGGAGAGTCCTCGTCACGACGACCCGTGGGCGGCTCGCAAAGCCTTGGTGCACAACGGATTACCGAGCACGACGATGGTTACGGTCCGCCAACCAGGCGATCGAGCCGACAGCGAAATCAGCCGGATCGCGGCCGGCCGGGCTGTGCGCGGGAATGGTCGCGACGCCGGAGGTTTTTCCGACTTCCAGAACCCCTCCACGGCGCGGATGCCCGGCGGCGAAGACTGACGAAGACCCAGGAACACCAGGAGAATTCGGCAACGTGACCGGTCGCGGGCCCGCTATACTCCTGCTGCGCCGCAGCTCGATATCGGTGCCACAACCGGGAAGGATCGCCCTGCCATGCCAATGACTTCTTCGATTGCGCGACGGGCGGCACTGCCGATGGCCGGCGTTGCCGCCGCGCTCATGGCTTGCCTGCTCATGCCGGCGACCGCGGGTGCCGAGCCCGTTGACGCACCCAACTGCACGGCCGCAGACCTGGCCGGTGTCTCTGCGGGTGTCGCGGCATCGGTATCGGCATATCTGTTCACTCACCCGGACGTCAACGACTTCTACACCGGCCTGCGCGGCCAGCCCCGCGATCAGATGGCGGCTGCGGTGCGCACCTACTTCGACGGCAATCCGCAGGCCCATACGGATCTGCTCGGTATCCGCCAACCCCTAGTCGACTTCCGCAACCGCTGCGGCATGTCGGAACCCGACCAGCCACTGCTGGGGCAGTGATGTTGAGATCATCGACCCTGTCACGGTCACGCCGATCCTGGATCGCGGCGGCGTTGGCGACAGCCGCCATTCCGGGTGCGATCGTGTTCATCACGCCCGCGGGTACCGCCGCGGCCGACGTGTGCGTCGGCGCGGGCCGCCGAATCAATGTCAGCGGCTGCGCGAACATCGCCGACGCCATCGCGCCCTACGTCCCGCCACCCACCTACTACGCACCGTTACCTGAGGACGTGCCACCACCGCCTCCCCCACC
>NZ_MVHF01000024.1 GCF_002086485.1 Mycobacterium aquaticum
ACCACAACCCGTGCCTCAGAAGCAGGCGGCTCTACCGGCGCCGCCTGCTTCTGAGTCACGGGTTGTGGTGGCGGGGGCGGCGCTACCGATGTCGTCGCGGTGTCGGTGGCACTGGTCAGCGCGTAGGTCACCCCGCCGATGGCGACGATCACCAGCGCTGCGGCGACACCGAACACTGCCACCGGCAGCTTCCGCCACGCGGAGCGGGGCTCCTCGATCGGACCGGTTCGCGGCACGTAGTGCACGGTGGGGCGCGCGGCGGTGTGGGTTCCGAAGGGCTCCAGATCCGGCCCGGTGTAGGGCACCACGTCGTCGTCGGTGTCGTCCTGAGACCAGGCCAGCGCCCGGAACGTCGACGAATCCGGTTCCTGCGGCGTCATTTCGGGTATCGGGGTCGCGGCAGTGGCTTCGAGAGTCGGAGCCACCCCGGTTTGCACGTCAGCCTCGGCCGAATACGCCGCAGCAAGCGCGCCGCCGATCGCGGCGTCCAGGGCCGGCTGCGGCGTCGTCACCACCTGGGCCTGCGAGTGCTCCGAAAGTTGTTGGGTGACAAGCGGAATGTTGGCACCACCGCCGACGGTGACCACCGCGGCCACCGCGGGCCAGCCAATTCCGTTGCGCTCCAGGGCTGTTTCCAGCGCCGCCAAAGCACCGGCCAGCGGTTGCCGCATCAGCGTCTCGAGCTCGGCACGGGTCACCCGGACGGTCGCGGAGTATCCCGGCAGTTCGACCATGAGGTCGGTGGCGGTCTCCGCCGACAACCGTTCCTTGGCCTGTCGGCACTCTTCCCGTAAAAGGGCCAGCGACCCCACTGCCGTGGTGCCCGCGGGATCGATGCCGCCGGCTTGCGCAACGCCGTCGAGGACATGGGTCAGCAGGGCCTGGTCGATCTGGTCGCCCGAGAAGTCGGGATATCGGGTGGTCTCGTCGATCGGCTCGAACGACGCTCCGGCGTCGGCCAAGGTGATGCTGGTGCCGCCACCACCGAAATCGAGCAGCGCCACCACGCCGCTCAGCGGGAGCCCCGGGTTGGCCCGCAACGCCGTCAACGACGCCACGGCATCGGATACGAGCCGGGCGGGCATCCCGTCGTGGGACAGGTTCGGGTTGGTCCGCATGGCGCTGCGCAATGCGCGCAGCGTCGGCGCACCCCAGTGCGCGGGAACCGCGATCGCGAGCTGCGGCGACGGGCCGCCCACGGCGTCCACCATCGCGTCGAGCGCCTCGACCAGCAGGGCATCGGCGGGGTACGACGCCCCGTCGGGCGCCACGAGCGGTACCGGGTCGCCGACCCGTTCCACGAACCCGGCCAACGTCACACCGTGCCCGTCGGCAGGCACGCCGACCTGCGGCGTGCGGTCTGCCGACAAGGTCAATACCGATCGCCGTATCACAGGTTGATTGCCGACGCGCGCCGCAACCAGGTTGGTGGTCCCGATCGACAACCCAAGCGGGTCGCTCATAACGGGAATCACAGTAGTCGGTTCGGCACGCACACAGACCCCTGACACACTTTCGTAATCGAATCGAACACGTTCCGCCATCGCGCTTTTGGACTCCACATGCCATTCACAGCGCGCTCTATACCGACGCCCACATACCGCATAGCCCCGCGCGTTGCGCACTGACGACCCTAACAATGCCGGCTCTGTACCCGCCCCCGGTGATTGTGTTGCAATGACGGGCATGAGCGACATCGACGACGTCAAGCAGGTCAAATACCGCTATCTGCGCGCGCTGGACACCAAGAACTGGAGTGACTTCGCCGAGACACTCACCGAGGACGTCGTCGCCGACTACGGGCAATCGCTCGGCGAGTCGCTGCATTTCACCGACCGCGACGCCCTGGTGGACTACATGCGCCGGTCACTGGGCCCGGAGACCATCACCGAGCATCACGTCTCTCACCCCGAGATCACCGTCACCGGCGACCAGGCCACGGCGACGTGGTATCTGCAGGACCGGGTGATCGCGCCGGCCTTCAACTTCATGCTCATCGGTGCGGCGTTCTATCACGACACCTACCGCCGCACGAATGACGGCTGGAAGATCAGCAGCACCGGATACGACCGCACCTACGACGCCACGATGTCGCTGGAGGGCTTGAACTTCAACCTCAAACCCGGTACCGCCCTGCACATTTGACGCCTACTTCGCGACGGCGATCACCGCACCGGGCCGCAACCACTGCATGATCTGCACGAGTTTGGCATCGTCGATCGCGACACATCCCGCGGTGGGGCCGCCATCGGTGGTGTGCACGAAGAACGCACCGCCGTTGCCGGGTACCCGCGCCTTGTTGACACCCATCACGACGGCGTGCTTGTACGCCGAGATGTTCAGGTTCTCGGTGCCGCTGGCGGGGTCGGTGTTGAACGGGCACTGCGCCTTCTGGCACACCTGCATGGTGTTGTAGGTCGGGCTCTTGACGTCGCCGTCCCACCAGTGGTTGTTGTCGGTGATCTGCACGTACTGCAACCCACCGCCGGGATTGGGCGCGGTGCCGAATGCGAAGTCGAGCGAGAAGACACCCATCGGGGTGGCCATGTTGCCGTCGTGAGTTTCGGCAGCCATGCCGTTGGCGCCGATGCTGGCGGGGATGCCCGCGGCAACGGCCTGCCAGCCGGTGGCATCCCGTTGATAGACATCCATCATGGCCTTCGAACCACCAACGCCGACAACCGAAATCACCTGCGTGGCGGTACCCACCGAGTTGCCGAACCACGGCTCGACCGCGCCCGCCACCGGCGCGCCCGCAAGAGCCGACACCGCGGCGCACAGCAGGGCTACCAGTCGTCGCACCCAACCATCGTCGCTGTCGACGCTATCGTCGCCGTAAAGGTTCGGACACGATCAGGTCGCGGACGGTCGGTAAGTTGGGTTGATGGACGTGCGAAAGATCGCCCGAGACCTGGGGACGTTGGACCGCGAAGTCTTCGAAGCCGTCGCAGAATCCCCCAGCCCACTGCTCGACACAGCCATGCCGCGGCTGACCAACGCCGCCGACCACTCGAAGCTGTGGCTGGCCATCGCGGCCGCATTGGGCGCGTTCGGCGGCTCATCAGTACGTCGCGGCAGCGTCCGAGGCGTGGCCAGCCTGGCTGTCACGAGCCTGGTCACCAACCAGATCGCCAAGCGGCTGTGGCACCGGCCGCGGCCGGACCACACCTTGATCCCCCTGGCGCGGCGCTCCCGACGCATCCCCACCTCGCATTCCCTGCCATCGGGCCACTCTGCGAGCGCCGCGGCGTTCGCGGTGGGCGTCGGCCTGGAGAGCCCGCCCGTCGGGCTCGCGCTCGGCCTGCTCGCGGGCCTGGTCGGGCTGTCCCGCGTGGCCACCGGCGCGCACTATCCCGGAGACGTCTTCGCCGGGTTCGGCATCGGAGCAGCCATCGCCATCCTGGGCGCCAGGGTCGTGCCCACCATCCCCACCTCGGCGATCCCGACGGCCGAGCCGCTGCGCCATCACACCGATCCCCGGCCGGACGGGGACGGCGTGGTCCTGGTGATCAACCCGGACTCCGGTGAGGGCACCGGCGGTCGCGTCATCGATGAAGTCCGAAAGGCCCTGCCGCACATCGAGATCGTCAAACTCGATGGCGAGGACGACGTCGTGCAGGTGATGCGCGACGCCGCGGCCCGCGGTGAGGTGCTCGCTGTCGGTGGCGGTGACGGCACCGTCGCCTGCGCAGCCGGGGTGGCATTCGACGCCGGAGTTCCGCTGGCGGTCTTCCCCGGCGGCACGTTCAACCACTTCGCCAAGGACATCGGGTGTGACACGGTCGCACAGACGGTCAACGCCATTCGCGACGGCAGCGCTGCATATGTGGATCTGGTCCGCCTCAACGACGACAAGACCGTGATCAACACCGCGAGCATCGGTGCCTATCCGAACTACGTCCGGGTGCGCGAGAAGCTCGAAGGCAAGATCGGCAAGCGTCTGGCCGGGGCGTACGCGGCGTATCTGACGTTGCGCCGCGATCGGTCGGTCCGCATCGCCTACGACGACAAGACGTTGCAGACTTCGCTGTTCTTCCTGGGCAATTCGACGTACCTGCCGTCAGGGTTCGCGCCGTCGATACGCCCGCGGATGGACGACGGGCTGCTCGATGTGCGGATCCTGGAGAGCGGCAGGCGATTCAGTGGCCTGCGGATCGCCACGGCGATCGCGCTGGGCCGGCTCGTGCGCAGCCCGCTCTACCACGAATTCCAGGTGCCCGAGTTTCGGTTCACCACCCTGGACGGTCCCACGGTGTTGGCGCACGACGGAGAGGTCGGCGAGTCCTGCACGAAGGCCGATTTCAGCGTGCGATACCGGGCGCTGCCGGTGTTCCGTCCGCTTCTGTGACCGTCGGATACGGCCGCAGCGTCAGCCAGCAGATGACGAAGTAGGCGTACCCCAGCGCCCAACCGGCGATCACATCGGATGGGTGGTGCACATTGAGCACCACCCGACCCACCCCGATCAGGACAATGACCATGGCGCCCACCACCGCCAGCCACGTGCGCAGCGGAGCCCGCAGCAGCGGCCAGGCCACGGCCAGCAGCGCCAGCACGCCGACCATCACGCCCAGCGCGTGCCCGGACGGGAAGGATGTCGAAGGGGCGTAGGCCAGCGCGGTGGCCGGGCGGGGCCGGTCGGCGAGGTTCTTGGCCACCTCGGTGAGCAGAGCGCTCAACTCGACGGCGAACAGCAGGAACAGCACGATCCGCAGCTGCCGCCGCACCACGGCGATGGCAATGATCACCAGCGCCACGATCCGGAAGGTGACCGGGCTCAGCACCGTGCAGAACACGTCCCAGCCCGCAACCCAGGCAGGATGAGCTGCGCCGTACCGGTACGGCACACTCAGCCCGGCGTCGTCGAAGTCAGCCAGCCAGGCCCACTGCAGCCCGTAGCCGATCCACATCAGCGCGTACACCGCGACAGCTGTCACTGCCGACGCGATCAGCAATCCCGTTCGTGTGGTCACCGTTTCATTCAAGCGCGCCGCCGGGCCGCCGATTGACGGCGCCTATGGTCAGACGATGACCATCAGCTACGACGAGGCGCTGCG
The DNA here is from genome assembly GCF_002086485.1 of Mycobacterium aquaticum. Classification (GTDB taxonomy): domain Bacteria; phylum Actinomycetota; class Actinomycetes; order Mycobacteriales; family Mycobacteriaceae; genus Mycobacterium; species Mycobacterium aquaticum. Next base: position 5,058 of record NZ_MVHF01000024.1, read on the forward strand.
CCGGCAGATCCAGGCCAACCTGGCCGGTCACGAGCGGTACACCGTGACCGACCCGACGAAGAGGCACGCGGCGGTGGCAGTGGTGCTGGTGGATTCGTCCGTCGGTGAGGACCGGGTCGACCCGGCACCGGTCGACGACTGGATCGGGGGACGGCCTATGCCGGAGCCGAACCTCGACGGCCGCATGGTCGACGTCTCGGGCGGTGCGGCGTTCCTGTTGTGCCGCAGGGCGACCCGGATGAACTCGCACGCCGCCCAGTGGGCACTGCCCGGCGGGCGGCTGGATCCGGGAGAGACGACGGTCGACGCCGCGCTGCGCGAACTTCACGAGGAGGTCGGTATCGAACTGCCCGGCAGCGCCGTGCTGGGCCAGCTCGATGATTACCCGACCCGGTCCGGCTACGTCATCACGCCGGTGGTGATCTGGGGTGGCGGCAGGCTGGACCCGCGCCCATCCCCCGCCGAGGTGGTCGCGGCCTACCGCGTCGGTCTGCACCAGCTGCAACGCGAGGACTCGCCGCGCTACATCACCATCCCCGAGAGCCCCAAGCCGGTCGTGCAGATCCCGCTGGGCAACGATCTGATCCACGCTCCGACGGGCGCCGTGCTGTTGCAATTGCGGTGGCTGTGCCTGGAAGGCCGCCACGACCGAGTGGATGACCTCGAACAACCCGTCTTCGCCTGGAAGTAAGCCGTCGCGCGGTGTACAGCGCTTCGATCGTGGTGAGCAAAAGCCAACAACAGATGAAATTCTCGCTGTGGGATGGTTGCCTCGAAGGATGAGGAGGTGGACGTGAGCTCGAAGAGCAATGTGCTGATCGTGCACTGGCACGATCTCGGACGTTATCTCGGTGTCTACGGACATCCGGATGTGTCGAGCCCACGACTTGATGCGCTGGCCGCCGAGGGCATCCTGTTCACCCGCGCGCATGCCACCGCGCCGCTGTGTTCGCCGTCGCGGGGCTCGTTGTTCAGCGGACGCTACCCGCAGAGCAACGGCATCCTCGGATTGGCCCACCACGGCTGGGAATACCACGCCGGTGTCCGTACCTTGCCTCATCTGCTGGCGGAATCCGGTTGGTACACAGCACTGTTCGGTATGCAGCACGAAACCTCGTATCCGACGACGCTCGGCTACAAGCAGTTCGACGTGTCGAACTCGTTCTGTGAGTACGTCACCGAGAAAGCCACCGAATGGCTGGCCCAGCCCCCGCGAGAACCGTTCCTGCTCACGACGGGGTTCTTCGAAACGCACCGCCCCTACCCACGCGAGCGTTACGTCCCTGCCGATCCGGACGGGGTGAGCGTCCCCGACTATCTACCCGACGCCGGCGAGGTGCGCGAGGACCTCGCCGAGTTCTACGGTTCGATCGCGCTGGCCGACGCCAAGGTGGGTGAGCTGCTCGACGCGCTGACCGCGAGCGGTCTCGACCGCAACACCTGGGTGGTGTTCATGACCGATCACGGCCCGGCACTGCCGCGGGCCAAATCGACGCTGTACGACGCGGGCACCGGGATTGCGCTCATCGTGCGGCCGCCGGCCGGCTCGGGCATCGCACCGCGCCGCTACGACGACCTGTTCAGCGGGGTCGACCTGCTGCCCACCCTGCTGGATCTGCTCGGCGTGGAGATTCCGGCAGAAGTGGACGGGCTGTCCCATGCCAGCAATCTTCTGGAGAATTCAGCTGACGGCACCGAGGTGCGCGGCGCGGTGTACACCACAAAAACTTTTCACGATTCTTTCGACCCCATTCGCGCGATCCGCACGAAGGAATACAGTTATATCGAGAATTACGCGCAACGGCCGTTGTTGGATCTCCCGTGGGATATCGCGGACAGCCCTCCGGGACGCATCCTCGAGCCTCTGACCCGCGCTCCCCGCCCAGCCCGCGAACTCTATCGCCTCACCGATGACCCAACGGAGTCGAACAACCTGCTCGGACCCGGTGTCACCGATAAGGACGAGGCAATTGCCGACGAGCTGGCCATCCAGTTGAACGACTGGCGGCAAAAGACCCACGACGTCATTCCGTCGGAGTTCGCCGGTACCCGGATATCCGAGCGATATACCGAGACATATCTTCATATTCACGGCCGTCCCGCGACCAGCAGATCGGCTATCGCGACCGATCGCAACCTCGCCGAAACGCGACAAGAAGAACAATAGTTTTGTTCACGGTGAATATAAATATCAGTCACCGTCTCCAATAGGCGTCGCAAACAAAATGGGATTAGAGTTTCGCCCATGCCAGACCATCCCACCGCCTACCTGGTGCTCGCATCTCAGCGCAGCGGCAGCACGCTGCTCGTGGAATCCCTGCGCGCCACCGGCGTAGCCGGGGAACCGCAGGAGTTCTTCCAATACCTGCCGACCACCAGCCAGTCGCCCCAGCCGCGGCAGTGGTTCGCGGGAGTGGAGGACGAGTCGATCCTGCGCCTGCTGGATCCACTCGACGAGGGCAAGCCCGATCTGGCGCCTGCGACGATCTGGCGCGACTACATCCAGACCGTGGGCCGCACCCCTAACGGCGTGTGGGGCGGCAAGCTGATGTGGAACCAGACGCCGCTGCTGTTGGACCGCGCCAAGGGATTGCCCGACCGGTCCGGGTCCGGCCTGTTGTCGGCGATCCGCGATGTCGTCGGCAGTGACCCGGTGCTCATCCACGTGTACCGCCCCGACGTGGTGTCCCAGGCCGTGTCGTTCTGGCGGGCCGTGCAGACCCGCGTGTGGCGCGGCAGGCCCGACCCGGTGCGTGACGCCCGCGCCGAGTACCACGCCGGCGCCATCGCACACGTCGTCACCCTCCTGCGGGCACAGGAGGAGGGCTGGCGCTCGTGGTTCGCCGAGGAAGACATCAAACCGATCGACATCTCGTATCCATACCTGTGGCGCAACCTCACCGAGGTCGTGGCCACGGTGCTGGAGGCGCTGAACCTCGATCCCCGGCTCGCTCCCCCACCTGTCCTGGAGCGTCAGGCCGATCAACGTTCCGACGAGTGGGTGGACCGCTACCGCTCGGATGCCGAGAAGGAGGGGCTCCCCGTATGACGCGCACCATTACGGGCCTGACCCAGGTCGACGAACTGCGACTCCTCGAAGCCGAAGCCGTGCACATCATCCGCGAGGTGGTCGCCGAGTTGCAGCGCCCGGTGCTGCTGTTCTCGGCGGGCAAGGATTCGATCGTGCTGCTCCGGTTGGCGGAGAAGGCGTTTCGGCCCTCACCGCTGCCGTTCCCGGTGTTGCACGTCGACACCGGCCACAACTTTCCCGAGGTGATCGAGTTCCGTGACCGCCGCACCACCGGTGTCGGGCACAAGCTGATCATCGGATCGGTACAGGAGACCATCGACAGCGGTCGGGTCGCCGACCCGGGCCCCGGCGCCTCCCGTAACCGGCAGCAGACCCGAACCCTGTTGGACGCCTTGGAGGCCGGCGGATTCGACGCCGCGTTCGGCGGTGCCCGTCGCGATGAAGAACGTGCCCGCGCCAAGGAACGCATCCTGAGTTTCCGCGACGAGTTCGGTCAATGGGATCCCCGCGCCCAGCGGCCCGAGCCCTGGTCGCTGTACAACGGCCGAATCCGCAAGGGCGAGCAGGTCCGGGTGTTTCCGCTGTCCAACTGGACCGAGCTGGACATCTGGCGATACATCGAGTTGGAAGACCTTGAGCTGCCATCGATTTACTTCGCGCACGAACGTGAGGTGTTCGAACGCGACGGCATCCTGCTCGCGGTGTCGGAATACGCGCAGCCGACCGACGGTGAGAAGGCGGCCGTGGAATGGGTGCGGTACCGCACCGTGGGTGACCTGACCATCACGGGCGCGGTGCGCTCGCGGGCGACCACGATCGACGGTGTCATCACCGAGATCTCTGCTGCCACAGTGTCGGAACGCGGCGAAACCCGTGCCGACGACAGGACGTCGGTAGCGGCCATGGAGGACCGCAAGCGGGAGGGGTACTTCTGATGACTGGGCGAGCGGAGCGCAGCGGAGCGACGGAAGAAACAGCATGACCACTCGACAACTGCTGCGCATCACCACGGCCGGGTCGGTCGACGACGGCAAGAGCACGCTGATCGGCCGGTTGTTGCACGACACCGACAGCCTTCCGCTGGATCACCTCGAAGCCGTCACCGACGAAGAGGGCGTGGCCGATCTGGCTGCGTTGTCGGACGGCCTGCGCGCCGAGCGTGAGCAGGGCATCACCATCGACGTGGCGTACCGGTTCTTCTCGACCGAGACCCGCAGCTACATCTTGGCCGACACCCCCGGTCACGAGCGCTATACCCGCAACATGTTCACCGGTGCATCCAACGCGCATGTGGCGATCCTGCTGGTCGACGCCCGCGCCGGCGTGCTGCGCCAGACCCGAAGGCACGCGCGCATCGCGAAACTGTTGGGCATCAAGCACTTTGTCGCCACGGTGAACAAGATCGACCTGGTCGACTTCGACAAGGAACGATTCGCCGAGGTCGAGCGCGAACTGCATCAGGTCGCCGACCGACTCGGCGGCGCCGATCTGACCGTCATCCCCATCGCCGCCAAGCACGGCGACAACGTGGTACACCGCTCCGAGCGCACGTCGTGGTACGAGGGCCCGACGCTGCTGGACTACCTCGAGGACATCGAACTCTCGGCGCCGCACCCGGATCCGGCGAGCCTGCGCCTGGCGGTGCAATGGGTTTCCCGCCCCACCTCCGAGCAGCGGCGGCGCTACACGGGGCGACTGTCGGCAGGCACGCTGAGTGTCGGCGACTCGGTCGTGAGCCTGCCCGCGGGGAACCGCTCGACGGTGACCGCCCTGGACACCCTCGACGACGAACGATCGGTAGGTGTTGCGCCGCTGTCAGTTTCGATCGAACTGGCCGATGACATCGACGTCGGGCGTGGCGACGTGTTCGTCAGCGGCTCCGAACAGGCCGTATTGCCTGTGCTGGCCCGCGAATTGGACGCCACGGTGTGCTGGTTCTTCGACGCGCCGCTGCGGGCCGGTGACAGGTTGGCGCTCAAGCAGGGCACGCGCACTGTGCGGGCGACGGTGCAGGAGCTGCACACCAAGCTGGACCCCGAGACCCTTGACGAGGTCGACGGTCCAGTCGAGTTGGCGCTCAACGACATCGGCTCGGTGACGCTGCGGACCAGCTCTGTCGTCGTCGCCGACCCCTACGCCGAGAACCGCGACAACGGCGCGTTCATCCTCATCGACGAGGTGTCCAACGACACCGTCGGCGCCGGGATCATCCTCGACGCGCGTGAGGTAAAGCCCAGCGGGCACAACCGCTCCGACATCAAGTGGCATCCGTCGTCACTGGACCGTTCCTATCGCTGGGGCAAGACCGGGCAGCGCGGCGCCACCATCTGGTTCACCGGGCTGCCCGCGTCGGGCAAGTCGACACTGGCGGTGGCCGTGGAGCGGGCGCTGGTCGAGGCCGGCCAGGTCGCCTACCTGCTCGACGGGGACAACCTGCGCCATGGTCTGTCCGACGATCTCGGCTTCTCCGCGGGTGACCGCACCGAGAACATCCGTCGCGTCGGGCATTTGACCCGGCTGCTGGCCGATGCCGGTGTGGTGGCGTTGGCCTCGCTGGTGTCGCCCTTGAAGTCCGATCGCGACACCGCGCGGGCGCTCAACGATGCCGCGAAGCTGCCGTTCATCGAGATCCACGTGGCGACCTCGCTGGCCGAATGCGAACGGCGCGACCCCAAGGGGCTCTACGCCCGGGCCCGCGCCGGCGAACTTCGGGGGCTGACCGGCGTCGACGCACCGTATGAGGCGCCGGAGAACCCGGACCTGGTGGTCGACACCACCGAAGCCGATATCGACGCCCTGGTCACTCAGGTCGTCGAGCTGCTGAACTCCCGCCGCTGATCAGTGATTTGTGGAGTTTTTCCCGTGACGAACGCGGCTAAAACTCCACAAATCGCGTCGGCGTGGGTGACATAGAGCCCGTGCGCGGCACCGGGTATCTCGATGAGCTCGGCCTGTCGCAGCAGGGCTGCTGTGCGCCTGCCGGTGAGCTCGATGGGTGCCGAGACGTCGGCGTCGCCGTGGATCACCAGGACAGGCAGATCCAGGTCGACGAGTTCGGCACGGTAATCGGTGCGGGCGCCCATCCGTTGGGTGGCGACCAGGGTCTGCACCGGGACCGCCACGATCCCCTCGATGGTCTCATCCAGAACATCTTGTGGCACAGGGTGATTCGCACCGAAGAACGGCGGCGCGTTGTCGATGCACCACTGCCGCACGTCGACCTCCAGCTGCGCGAGCATCGCGTCGAGCATGGCCTCGTCGACGCCATCCGGATTGTCGGCGGTCCTGACCAGCAGCGGCAACTGCGGTGCGACCAACACCGCGCCGCTCACCCGGGTGGTGCCATGTCGGCCGAGGTACCGCACGATCTCCCCGCAACCCAGCGAATGACCCACCAAGGTCACATCTTTCACGTCGAGATGTGTCAGCAGGGCGGCCAGGTCGTCGGCGAGGAGATCCAGCGTCCACTCACCGTTGCACCTACCGGACGTGCCGTGGCCGCGCCGGTCATAGCGCACGCAGCGAAGCCCCGACTGTACGAGGCGGTCGGCGACGTCTTCCCACTGTCCGGAATTGAGCCCCCACGAGTGGGTGAACACCACGGTCGGGCCGGTTCCCGTGTCTGTGTAGTGAATGTCGGTGTGATCGGCGGTCGATAGTGTCGGCATGCATCCATGGTCGGACGCGTACGTATGCCTGTCGATTACGTCGGAGGTAATCAGCCCACTTGCGCGACCACGAACACCCGCCGGAACGGGAAGAAGGTGATCCCGTCGGCGCGTCGCGGATAGGCCTCGGCGAGCAGCGGGATGATCTCCTCCCGGTACTGCTTCCAGCCCTCTTCGGTGAGCCGGCCCTTGACCTGGGTCAGGGCAGTTCCGGTGATCCAGTCCAATACCGGTGTCTCGCCGGTCAATTGGTGGGTGTAGGTGGTCTCCCAGGCATCGACCACGCATCCCACGTCGGTCAGCAGACCCGCGTACCGCTCGGGCGCATCGACCACATCGGTCTCGCGGAACGGCATGTCCTGCAACGCATCCGCGAAATGCGGACGACGCGCCACCTCACGCACCGCCTGATGCGAGGGTGAGTCGAAGTTGCCGGGCACCTGGAACGCGATCCACGATCCCGACGCCAACTGCGCAGCCCACCGCACCAGCAGTTGACGGTGCGCAGGCACCCATTGCAGCGCGGCGTTGGAGATCACCACGTCGGTGTCCGGTTCGGGCGACCACCCTTCGATGCCGCCGACGCGGGCGTCGAGGCCCCGTTCCTGCGCCGCGGCCACCATCTCCGGCGAGCTGTCCCAGGCCTCGATCACCGCGCCCGGCCAGCGCTGCGCAATCGTGACGGTGAGATTGCCCGGCCCGCAGCCCAGATCGACGACACGACGGGGATTGTCCGCGCCTACCCGCCCGACCAGGTCGAAGAACGGTCGCCCGCGATAATCGGCGAAGGCCAGGTAGACATCGGGGTTCCACATCGGTTATAGATCCTCCTCGCGTGCTGCAGCCAATGGTCCTCCTCGCGCGCGGGATGCTAATCGTCCTCCCCCCGTGCGGGCGTTATATCGTCCCAGACGATGAGCGAGTCAGAGTCAGTACGTCAGATCTGGGAATCTCTGGGCCTGCCCGGCATGATCGACGTCCACACCCATTTCATGCCGAAGAACGTGATGGACAAGGTCTGGCAGTACTTCGACGCGCAGGGCCCGATGATCGGCCGCGAATGGCCCATCACCTATCGGGCCGAGGAAGCCGAGCGCGTCGCCACGCTGCGCTCGTTCGGGGTGCGGCGATTCTCGTCGCTGGTGTACCCGCACAAGCCCGACATGGCGGCCTGGCTCAACCAATGGGCGGCCGGTTTCGCCGCCGAGACTCCGGACTGCCTCGCCACCGGGACCTTCTACCCCGAGCCCGGTGCCGCCGACTACGTTGCGCACGCGATCGCGGCTGGCACGCAGGTGTTCAAGGCCCACATTCAGGTTGGCCGCTACGACCCGAACGATCCTCTGCTCACCGACGTATGGGGAGCCATCGAGGACGCCGGGGTGCCGGTGATCATCCACTGCGGGTCCGGACCGGTGCCAGGCGAGTTCACCGGCCCGCTGCGGATCGAGAAGTTGTTGGCTCGCCACCCCCGACTGGCGCTGATCGTCGCGCACATGGGTATGCCCGAGTACAGCGAATTCCTGGACATCACCGAACGTTTCGAGAACGTACGGCTCGACACCACCATGGCGTTCACGCCATTCGTCGAATCCACCATGCCGTTCCCGCGCGCGGATGCCGACCGGTTGCGGGCCATGGGTGACCGGATCCTGTTCGGCAGCGATTTCCCGAACATCCCCTACAGCTACGTCGACGCCATCCGCACCCTGACCGATCTGCCCGGCATCGACGACGCGTGGCTGCGCAACGTGCTGCACGACAACGCGGCGCGCCTGTTCGGGGTGAACTGATCCGGTAAGCCGCGGACATGACGATGCGGGGTGGTCTCAACATTCTCAGTTGAGACCACCCCGCATCGTGGTGGTTGGTACGGCCGGACGGTTACGGCGACGTCTCCACGAGATGGACCGGAATATCCGCCCGTCTCCGAACCCGATACGGTTCCTGGCTCCACATCAGCGAGGAAACAATGGGGTTGCGCTTCGGATCAGCCCCCATCACGATCGCCGAGCAGTGGCACCGCCGAGCCTCCTTGAGGATGCTCTTTCGGGGGCTGCGGGTGATGGCGATGTGCCCGTCGGCGGGGACGCCGAGCTTCTTGAGCTTGGCGATGGCGCTCTCGACAATCTCCTCCTGCTCTGCCATCTCCCGCCGGTTGGGCTGCAAACCCGGGTTGGGCAGTCCGAAACTCGTGCCGTGCAACCGCGCGATGGTGATCACCATGGCCCGCCCACGCCCCTCGAGAGACATCCGCGCCGCCAGTTTCAGAGCATCCTCGGTAAAGGGACGCCCCTCGGAGGCGAGCAGGATCTCAGCGGCATTCTCCGGCGCCACAGGCGGCAGAGAGCGACGTGGGCGATTCTGGCGGTTCCGAAACACAGCTACTTCACCATCTCCGGTTCCGGTGTCTGATCCGGTCCGACGGGCTGGTTCACCATGCTCTTACGATCCTCGTGCTTGCGGTACCAGTAAAGCGGAAGGTAGAGGAAGATCGCCGCCACGCCGAGGTAGTAGTAGATGGCCTGGCCACCGATGTTGGAGTAGATGATGCCGCCGACCAGCCACACGAAGAAGTACAGCGCGGCCAGCCCGAGCGCCAGGTACTTGAACGGCTCCGGCAACCGGAACGGACGCGGCAGGTTCGGCCGGTCCTTGCGGAGCAGGTAGTAGCCGATCAGTACCGGGACGAACGAACCGAGGTAGCCGACGTTGGAGAACGCGTAGATCTCGATGGCGCCGCCCATGAAGGCGATGAGCATGCTGGCGACGACGTTGGTCATCATGGCGCGGTCGGGCACATGGTGCTTGTTGAGGTGCTGGTAGAACTTCGGGAACTGACCGTCCAGCGACATCTGGTAGAGCGACCGCGAGCAGCCCATCAGTGAATTCAGCGCCGACAGCACGAGCGCCACGATCAGCATTCCTGCCATCAGCCATTCCATCACTGCGCCGGCCACACCCGGGAAGATCGTGCTGGCGAACGTGACGAACATCGTCTTCGGGTCGACGAGGTCCGGATTGGAGAGGGCACCCGCGCCGAGAACGATGACGAACGAGATCGGCAGCAGGGTGTAAACGAACACCCCGTATCCACCTTCCAGGGTCATCGCGATCTTGGCGTCGCGATGCGGGTTCTTGCACTCACCGATGTAGCAGGCAGCCGCTTCGTAGGCGATGACCGTCCACAGCAGCGGGAAGGCGTAGGCGATGTACATGACCCAGGCGGAGTGGCCTTGGATCGGGCTGGCGAAGCTTGAACCATCGAGATGCGGGAACCCGGCGAGCTCGTGCCAATTCGTCTTGCTCGGATTGAAGATGAAGCCGATGGACAGGAAGGTCAGCGGAATCATCGACAACACCGCGAGAATCGTCGCCATCGAGGTTCCGAACCGAATGCCCAGATAGGCCGGAATCGACAAGATGAGCAGGCCGACGATCGTGATCACCAGCGTCCACCACGGAATGAAGGTGCTGATCGGGGTGAAGCCCTTGGTGGCGTCGAGACCGAGAAGGTGGGTGATGTAGAAGGAGGCCAGGATCATGTTCAGAGGTGCGACGGGCATCCACCCCACCCAGTACATCCAGGCCGTCATGCCGTTGACATGCGGTGCCAGTCGCGGAAATCGCATCTTGAACGCCGGATAGGCGTAGGACGGCGATCCACCGGTACGGCCAGGCATCATGGCGGACAGCTCGGCCAGCAGCAGACAGAGCACCACACCGGTGAGGGTGAAGAAGGTGATGAAGGGGATGTAAGAGGCGCCAAAAACGGTCAGAAACGCGGGCGCCGCACCCGTGACCAGGATTGTGCCGGCGAGACCGATGACGAAGGCGCCCCACCAGTTCGTCCCGGATTGCAGATTCCCGTGTTCATAGTCCAGGAAATCGTTTGTAGCTACGTCGTTGTTGCTCAACTCGATCCTTCTTCCAGCTTTCTGTGAGAGAGAGTCTTCTCACCCCCCTACCTTGGCTGTGGCACAGGTCACGGCAAGGTTCCTCTAAGGAAACAACGTTTCTTATTGGTGTGTCAATAGCGGCGGCCGTTTACCGATCTCGGTGGCCTCACGAAGCTTGTCGAGGTATACCGGGTTGGTCGCCGCAAGCAGCGTATCCTGCTTGTCGCACAACGACTTTCAGGCTACGCCGGCCGCTGGTCGGCGTTTCTGACCCGAGCCGCCATCCGGCCCGCTCAGGCACCCCGGTGTTCGTCTCCGGATACTGCCAGCCCGACCCATCTCCGTCCTCAGCGGCGCCCACCGCGTGATGCCGCAGTCTGGGAAATACCTGAAAGCCCAGGCCCAGCGCCCGCCGATGGAACACGTTTTACAACACCGCGCCGGCGATTTGAGCAACGCGGACAGCGATCTTCCCCGAACACGCACGTCAAACCGACGACGGCCCCATCACGGGGAGTGACGCGGCGCGCTGCAGCCGATCACGCCAGCTTTTTTATTCAGGCGTGCTCGTCGTCATGATGGATTACCAGCACCGGGCACTTCGCGTGGTGGACGCAGTGGTTGCTGACCGATCCGAGAAACATGCCGACGAAGGCACCGTGCCCACGGCTTCCGACCACCAGCAAGTCGGCCGAGCGGGACGCCTCGACAAGCACCTGGGCGGGGTGTCCCGCGACCACGTCGGAGGTAACGGACACCGACGGCTTTGCCCCGAGGACATCGCCGATCGCCTCTTCGACGGTTTCGCGAGCCTGCGCGGCGAGCTCGGCATTGGGCGAATTGGTGATCAAGAGCTCAGTCTTGTAGGAGGTCACTGCGCGTAGTTCGGCGCCGGTCAATTCGGCGTAGTTCGCGGCCCATCGCAGCGCATCCTTGCTGCTCCGCGAACCATCAACGCCCACAACGACAACGGGCTTGGCATCAGTATCTGTCATGGTGCACTCCACTCGGACTGGGGCTAATCATGTTGTCCGTCAAGGTCGATCATGCCATGCACGGGCGTCGGCGCGGCTCAGAACAGAGCAATCCAGTTGCCTTGGAAAAAGCGGGATTTCGGCGCGCGCCCTGGAAAGAGACAGTCGCGCACCTACCCTTCCGGGTGGCCACACCGACTCACATCGGCGTAATCCGCTGTGCGATGGGTTGTTTCCGACACGACGGCATGACCGGCAGACGAAGGGACCATGGCGGACGATGTTGCGGTGACGGGCGCGGCTCATGACGACCCGACATCCGCCGGCGCCCAACATCACCGTACGAACCACCACACCCACTCACGACTGTTTGCTACGCACAGCGATTCGGACAGAGACGTGCGTTCAACCCCACCTGCAATTTTCCTGTGAGTTTGCTTGGCGTTTGCTTCTTGACCGAGCGTCTCCGAGCCTCCTAGCATGACAAACGCCTCCGTCCCGAGGGTCTGCACACCCGCAGTGGACACCGGCATCGAAGATGAAGCTGTCGCTGGGGGGGTACCGGCACAGCAACGGCAAAGGCCGCGATCCTCAGATCGCGGCCTTTCCCTTTACCGGAAGTACCGGGCATACCCCCGGGTGTTTCACAGCAGTGAACAAACACGCCACCTACGCCGGGTGCGCCGCTTCCCGTGGAATGTCAGGTTCGATCACCGGACCCTCGAACAGCACGTCGAGCGCGTCGACCGGACGGCCGTAGAGTCGATCCGATGACAGTGGACTCAGCGCCCGCAGGGCGGGGCGGTGCCGTCCCCGCTGCGGGGTGAGTCCCGGCACCGGGGCCTTGGCAGCGGGACGCTCGTCGGTGCGCACCGCGCAGCCGACGACGAGCTGCGGCTGAGACGGGTCTCCGGTGAACTCCAGCACGGTCCAGGTCTGCCGCGCAGGCAGACCGCGCACCGCCGCGAGGGTGTCGGCCAGCGAGTCGGTGACCGCGACCCCATAGGCCGCGGTGAATCCCGATTCGTCCTTGACCCCGCGCCACGTCTCTTTTGCCGGGTCCGGCAGCGGGGTGTCCACACCGTCGACGGCGGTGACGGTCCAGCCGTTCTCGCGGAGATGGTCAGCCAGCCGACGTCCCACCACTTCAGCGGTGTCGCGCAACGGAATCCGCGATGAACGCGCCTGCAGCGCGGCCAGGTTGTCGGTCGCCGCCACGGTCAGGCTGATCCAACTACGCCGGGTGCCGCCGCCGTCACGATGGGTGATCCGCACCTTGTCGCACCGGATGCCGTAGCGGTTCAGGTAACTGACCACGATCGGCAGCTGCGCCTCGGCGGCGGGGTCGACCCGTAGCACGATGGTCTCCACTGCGGCAGCAAACCCGCTGTCTCCCTTGTCCTTCGACAGGTTGCGCCACAGCATCGCCAGCTGTCGACCGATCCTGGTGGTCAGGAACAACCCGCCCCACCAGGCGATCAGCACCAGGACCGCGGCGACCGAGACGCCGAGCACCCACCGTTCCACCGGGCTCTGCCAGGGGCGGGCCAACACGGCTGCCACGACGAACAGGGACGCCAACGCGAGTCGGGCGGTCATGTGATGTTGTCCTTCCGTCGGCGCGCCACCAGCGCGACCAGAGCTGCGATTGCCAGTACCGCAGTGCCTGCGAAGGCGACGGTGCGGGGAGTGTTGTCCCGCGGTGGGGGTTCTGTCGGCGCGGCAATGGATTTGGGGACCGGAGCCGCAGGCCCGTCGGCCGGGAGGTCAGCGACGTCCCAGGTGAGCGCGGCCACCGGGTCGACGCCACCGGCACCGGTCAGGTTCGACGGCGACCGGGCGGCACCTTGCGCGGTGGCGGTCAGACGATGTACCACCTGGCGAGCGGTCAAACCCGGGTACCTGCTGCGCACAAGCGCGGCGACCCCCGAGACATAGGCGCTCGCATAGCTGGTGCCGCTCAACGGGTTCAGCTTGTCCTGTTCGGTGTGCACGGCATTGGCCAGTCCGCCTCCTGGCGCATTGCTCACCGAGACCACGTTCTCCCCCGGCGCTGCGATACCCACCCACGGGCCGGCCATGGTGAAGCCGGACGGCTGGCCACCCGTCGTGAGCGATCCGACCGACAACACGTATGGCTGCCACCAGGACGGTATCGAAACCGACCCCACCGCACCCCAGTTCCTGGGGTCGCCGGTGCCCGCAGTCGACAGCGGGTTCGATTCGCACGCAGACCCGGTGCTCACCCCGCCGCGGTTGTTGCCCGCGGCGGCGACGATCACTACGTCCTTCTCGACGGCCGCATACCGCAGTGCCGCACCGAGTTCTGTTTGATCGATGGGCTTGTCGGCGGGCAGGCAGGTGACCACCGAGATGTTGATGACGCGGGCGCCCAGATCGGCCGCCCGCACCACGGCCCGTGCGAGGCTCGCGACGTCGGCCGATGCGCGGACGACGGCATCGGTGCCCGGCGTGCGCGGAGCGAACCGTGGTGAGTTCTGCCGGATGGAGATCAGCCGCGCGGCCGGAGCCACGCCCGAAAATCCGTCGGCGCCAGGCTGTCCGGCGATCAGGCCGGCCACCGCCGTACCGTGCCCGTCACAGTCGGTGAGCCCGTCCGTCGACTCCACGTAGTCGCCGCCGGGTTCGACGTTGGGCAGCCGTGGCCCCGGCTGCACCCCGGTGTCGATCACGGCGACGGTCTGCCCCTCACCGCGGCTGTGCTGCCAGGCCCCGGAAAGATTGAGCGCCAATTGGTTTGCGCTGACCGCGCCCGGATCACTGCCGGGCAACACCGCGGTCGTGGTGCATGCGGTGCGCTGCATCATCGGTTGCAGCGGACCGGTGCTGCCCGGTGGTGGGCCGGCCTGCGGATCGACCACCGGCGGGCTGATGGCGCCCGCGGACGGGCACCCGCCCAGCGCCACCAGTGCGGCAACCGCTGTGACGCCGAAGTTCTTGCGGATCACTGCGTCACCTGTCGAGTACCAGGCTGAACAGCCCGACCAGATACGCCATCACCGGGATCAGCGAGGCATCGACACCGGTGGCCAAGAATCCGACCAGTCTGCGCATCGGCAGCGAGTACGTGTCCGGCGACACGACGCGTGGACTGACCGCGGCCACCGCCCAGGCCAGCACGAGCCCGGCAAGCGCTGCGAGCGCCCACCACGCCGCCTGGTGCCGGCCCTGGACCGCGAAGGCCGCCAACAACACAACGGCCAGCAGGTACGAGTGCCCGAGCAGCCAGGCCTTGCATCCCGCGGAATCCCAGATGCGGGCTCGCAGCGCGGCCCCGACCGCAGCCGCACCGACGACGTACCAGGCCCACGGCGACGCCGACGGTGCTGCCACAAGAGACAGGGATCCGGTCACGCCGAGCAACACGCCCGCGGCGACAACGCCGGTCTGGTGCGACTGGCTCACCCGGACCCGACGCGGCAGGTCGGCCAGCACCGACACCGGCAATGCCGAGGGAGTGGGGTCACCGGGCGCCGGAATAACCGGAAGCGGGAACCGTGCCCACATGGCCGACAGCTGCGGAGCCTGCACTGTCACCACAAGGCCGACGAGCACCAGCGCACAGCCGAGAAGAGTGGGTGAAAGTTCCCACAACGACGCCGCACCCGCGGCCAGCAGCACACCAACCCCGGTGACCGCGACGGCCGTGAACACCGCGATACCGCGATCGTCGGGCGAGCCCGCCATGCTGACGAGCGCCCATGCGGCGACACCGGCAGCGGCCAGAACCACACTGGGTGCGCCGAAGCCGCCCGGTACCGCAAGAGCCAGGGCAGCGCCGACGGGAAGCAGCGCGGTCACCGACAGGACGGTCGAAAGCACCGGTGCGTGACCGCGGGTGAACAGCGCAGCCAGCACGGTGCCCACGGCGATGCCCGCCACCACGGCCAGGCCAAGCCACTGCCCGGTGCCGATGCGTTGGGCCACAGCCAGACCCGTTCCGACCAGGATCAGCCCGATCACTGCCAGCATCGCGCCGCGCGCGATATGTGCAGGGCCCCAGGGCCGTCGGCGCGATTCGGAGAAGATGACCGCGGCGTCTGCGATGTCCTCGACGATGCGCGGCGCCGGCGGCCCGGCGGGAACCGATTGCAGCGCAAGCAGATCGCCATCGGCGACGCCGACCGTGTCGAGGGTGGCGTCGAGACTGAAGGGCGCCCCGCCCACCGGAGCCAAGCTCAGGCGCACCGGTTCCGGAACCTCAGCATCCTCGCTCGCGGGCAGGACGATCCGTTGGACCGCGGGCAGAATTTCGCGCAGCGGCAGCTCCGACGGCAGCGCCATCTCGGTCAGCCGACCACCGTCGTCTCCGGAGGCCAGCACGGCCACCCGGACAATCGGCATCACAGTGTTGTCGGGCATTCGTTCTCTCTGGGTCTTTCTCGATAGGTTGGCGCGGCTTCGTCGAAGTCGCGGGTCAGCGGATGGTCGGGGAACCAGCGCCCGCTGGGCAGCGCCGCGGTCAGCCGTTCGACCGCCACCGCGATCGCATCGGCGCTGCCCGCGGTGAACGTCGAAATCCATTCCCCATCAAATGCTTTGGTCGGAGCAACGAGGATACGGCCGGCGCTGCTGTCGACGATGCTCACCCCCACGTCGGTGGTCACTCGGTGGCCGTCGCGGTGCTCACCCGCGACGATCTCTGCATAGGTACGTCGGCCTTCGAACACCGCCTGGACCACGGCGTGCGCCGAGGCTGGGATCCCCAGGAATCCCAGCACCTCGGCCAGCGGCGTACCGGAGCGGATCTGCTCGTCGGCACGGGCACCCGCTGCGACAGGCATCGCGAACTCATCGAAGATCGCCGGTTTGCGGTGTGACAGTCCGGCGGTCAGCACCGGCACCAACGCGTGCGGATGGCTGATGTCGAGCTCGGTGAAGGTGACCAGCTGCGCGTTGCGCAGCACCACGACACTGCGACCGTCGCGCCTTGCGACGATACCGCGCAGCAGGTCACCCGGACCGGAGACGAACCTCAGCTCGAGCCACTGGACCGGCCGACAGGCCAACCGAACCCATTCGGCCACTTCGGTTCTGATCTCGCCACCGACACTCAGCACACCCATCCGGGTCAGCTCGGCGGTCCGCTCGGCGACGAAGGCCGCGCGCTGCGCCGGGTCGCTGTAGGGCGGCGTGATCGCCAATACCCAGGGGTACGCCCCGGCGCCGAGCGCGTCGGCGAGATACCAGGCCTGATCGGTGGTCAGTTCGACGGCGTTAGCGACCACTGGACATGCACCGGTGGCCGGGCATCAGCCCCACTTGGCGCCCTCGGCCTGATCGCGTGCACTCATCGACATGGTGTTCATCTCGTGGGTGCTGGCCATCGACCGGTAGGCATGAACCAGCTCCTCCATGGCCTGATTCCACTGGGCCTGCCAGGCCTGGTAGGTCATCCCGGTGTCGCCCTGCCAGGCGCTGGCCAAAGCGGCCTGCTCGCTGGCGATGTCGGCACCGACGGCGTGCAGGGCGCCCGAGTAGCCGGTCATCTCGCTGGAGTGCGCGAGCATCGCCGGGTAGTTGTACATGATCTGCGACATGAAAACTCCTGTGTCTCTTCGGCTTGGGTGATCAGACGGAGGTGTAGGTGCTCGCGGCCGCGGCGTCCTGCGCAACGTAGGTGCTCGCGGCATCGCCGAGGTTCAGCTGTGCGACATCCAGCAGGGCGTTGACCTTGGCGGAGACCTCGACGAACCGGGCATGCGCGGCCTGGAACGCCGCCGATGCCTCACCCATGTGAAATGCCTGGGCGGACATGGCCGCCTGCTCGGCCTGGGCCATGGTGGTGCGCATCAGCGCGGCTTTGGCACCGAAGGCGGCCTCGGAGGCGACCAGCTGGGGAATGTGAGCGTCCAACAGACTCATTGAGAATCCTTTCGTGATGGTGAGTGGTGGGTCAGTACGTGCGAGTGCGGTGTGCTCAGGGGCGCGGACCTCCCTCCGGGGTGTCCGGGGCGTCGCCGGGCTCCCAGCTGCCCGGCAGCATGGGCGCGACGGGTCCGTCGCCGAGCCCCGAAGCGTCGGAGGCCAGCGTGGTCAGCCCGCCGGCGACGGCATCGGATCTCGTTGCGGTGCCGGTGAATCCCATCTGTCCTGCGCCTCGCGTTGAGGCACTCACCGACGGCTCGCGCCGCGGTTCTGGACCCGGGCCCGGCTCCTCGTAGTCCATGTAGGCGTCCGCGTAGCCGAAGTCCTCGAGTTCCGCGGCCCGCTTGCGCCGACGCTTACGCCGTGCCGCCACCGAAGCGGCGACTCCTGAGGCGGCGGCCGGGATGCCCGACGCCGGTGCCTGGGCGCTGGTCTTGTCGCGCAACGTCGGGGTGAATCCTTCACCCGGGTCACCACCGGCCACGGCGTACATCGCCGGCGGCGCGGCCGCACCCGCGGGAGCCGCCGGAGCGCTTGCGGCCGACGCGGCACCGCCTGGTGCACCGGCGGCGCCGGTGGCGGCACCGCCACCGGACGGCACACCGGCCAGGCTGTACACGTTCGGCTGTTCCGCTCGGGGCTGGGTCGCGTCTTGCGGCGCCTCCTCGGGCGCGACCTCTGGTTCCGGCTGCATGACGTGATCGATCAGCAGCACCAGCCCGGTGATCCCGAGCGCCGCCAGCGCCGGGATCAGGAACGGCGACGCCAGGATCATGCCCCATGTCGGCCAGCCCACCAGGTTGAAGAACACCTGGTAGGCGACCGCGAACAGGAACGGCCCCCAGGTGGTCAGAGCACCCGACGGGTTGGTCAGGAAATCGGTGATGAGTTTCCCGAGGTTGCCGATGGGGTCTTTGAGGAAGTCGATGATCTCCTGCAGGCCCGGAACATTCTTGAGGTACTGCTCGAGCAGATCGGACAGCCAGTCGGAAATGCTCAGGGACGAACCGGAATCGCCGGCCTGGGCCTGGGTGGCCAACTGCTGTGCCGTCGCGGCGGCATCACCGGCCTCCCCCACCCCCGGTGCCAAGAGCACCGGTGCCGGCGTACTGGTCGGCACGGCCGCGACCGCGGCACCCAACACCGCCTCGTAGGTACTCATGGTGGTGGCGGCCTGGATCCACATCCTGGCGTAGTCCGCCTCGTTGACGGCGATGGGAATCGTGTTGATACCGAAGAAGTTCGTCGCGATCAGCACGCCGTGGACCACGTGGTTGAGTGCCAGTTCGGGCAGGGTCGGCATGGCCGCCAACGCGGTGGTGTACGCCGCGGCGGCTGTCTCGTGCTGCACCGCAACGGCGGCGCTGTTCGCGCTCTGCTGCGCCAGCCATGCCAGATACGGCCCGTGCGCGGCGGCATACTGCTCGGAGCTCGGCCCCTCCCATGCGCCGGCCTGCACGGCGCTCAGCACACTGGTGAGTTCAGCTGCTGCAGAGGCATATTCAGCGCTCAGCGCCTGCCATGCCCCCGCGGCGGCCAGCAACGGCCCGGGACCAGGACCGCTGGAAAGCAGCGCCGAGTGGGCCTCGGGTGGCAGGGCCATCCACACGGGGGCTGTCATCTCAGATACCGCGGGCGATCAGGTAGGACGACGCCGCCATCGCGTCACCGGTCGCATAGCTCGCACCGGACTCGCCGACACCGACACCGGAGCGGCCGAGCTCCTCGACACCGTGGGCCGCGACCGCGTTGTGCTGGGCGCCGTGGGCGCTGAAACCTGTTGCGGTCAAGAGTGAGACGGGGTCGGCGGCAGGCGGAACCACCGCGGAGACCACCGGTGCGGCGGCGGCGTGGGCAGCGGCCAGCCGCGCGGTCAGTGCCTCCACGGCCGAACCGGCCGCGGTCAACCCTTCCGGGATTACCCGCAATGTCATCGGTATTCCTTTCCTGTGGTGTTGGTTCCGTTGTTCGCCGACAGCGCCGAGTCGGCGCCGAACGGATTGACCAGTTGCACGAATTCGGGGGCATCGCCGTCGCCGAGCAACATGCCGCGTCCCGCGGGGAACCGGGCGAACCGGTGGCCACGGATCTTGCCGCTGTCAGCCGGATTGCCCGACAGCATCAACGTCGTCGCCTGCAGGTCGTTGAGCCGGCGCAGCAGCGGCGCCGTCATCACCGCGTGCGCCGATCCCGTGGCCCTGGCCGTCACGATGACCCTCAGCCCGAGGTCCGACGCCTCGGCCAGCAGACCCACGATGGTGGTCCACGGCCGTTGCCCCGCGAACGGGCCACTGACGGCCGGACCGTCGGGAATCTGGTCCACATCGTCGACGATCAGATAGTGCGTGTGCCCGGTGTTACCCCATCCGCTGAGCTCTTGCGGACTCAAACCGGCGGGCGGACGGCGCTTTTCGATGAGCGCCGAAAGCCCCAGCATGGCGGGCAACACGCGGTCGATGTTCGCG
Organism: Mycobacterium aquaticum; assembly: GCF_002086485.1. Classification (GTDB taxonomy): domain Bacteria; phylum Actinomycetota; class Actinomycetes; order Mycobacteriales; family Mycobacteriaceae; genus Mycobacterium; species Mycobacterium aquaticum. Next base: position 24,984 of record NZ_MVHF01000024.1, read on the forward strand.
GTGTACTCGTTGTCGGCGAACAGCGGTTCGTCGACCAGGTGCAGCCTGCGGTCGATCACCGTGAACGCGACCTCGTCCGGTTGCGAGTTCTCCCGGATGGTCCGGATGATGTGCCGCAGCAGCGTCGTCTTGCCCGACTTGGAGTCGCCGAACACCGTCAGCAGTGGGTTGTTCGCGAAGTCGATGGCGACAGGCGCCAGATCCTCTTCCCGCTGGCCGATGACCACCGTCTCGGGCGCCGGGTACAGCGGGGCCACCGCCGCCGGAGACAGCTCGGCGGGCAGCAGCCGCACCGGCGGTGCACTGACACCCGGGTGGCGGGCGTTGATGACAGCGATGTCACTGAGCGACGGCCGCGCGAACAGGAAGTGCTCGGCCGCCATGGTCAGACCGCGACCGGGCTGGTCGGCGGGGACCGACTCGGCGGGTCGACGCAGGGCGCCCACCACCCGAACGATGCTGTCGTGTGCGTCGTGCAGTTTGAGTTCGAGCCGCAGACCCAGGCCGTCACGCATCGCCAGCGGCACCTCCAGCCAGTTCGGCGTGGTGATGATGACGTGGATGCCGTAGGCCAGACCGGTGTTGACGAGTTCGGTGACCTTGGCCAGCAACGGGTTACGGGTGTTGAACGTGTCGGTGTTGTCGCGACTGAACGCGTACAGGTTGTCGATGACCAGGAATACGGCACCGTAGCCATCGGAATAGGTGCGTTGCCTGCTGACCGAAGCCTGCTTCTGCCGGGCGCGTAGCAGCTGCTCGAGCTCGCCGAAGGTCCGCCTGATCCGCTCGGGCTCCAACGGCGTCGCGACGCTTCCGACATGAGCCAGGTCCTGCAGTCCGCTCAGCTGACCGCCGCCGTAGTCCAGGCAGTAGAACGTCACCTCACGAGGCGTGTGCAGCGCGGCTGCCGAGAGGACGAACGTCTGCAGCGCAGTCGATTTGCCCGACCTGGGTCCGCCGTGGATCAGAACATTCGCCGCCGACGAGTTGGCGTCGAAGACCAGTGCGTCACGCCGCATCTCGAACGGCTTGTCGATCTCGCCGAGCGGCCAGCGCAGCTGACCGGCTTCGATCCCGGTGCGGGCCAACACATCGTCGAGCGGGATGGCCTCGTCGAGTGGCGGCAGCCACAGCGCCGGTGCGTGCGGACCGTACTGCGCGAGCTGCTCGCCGATGGTGGTGATCAGCTTGCGCGGTGGCAACGCGGCGAACTCGTCGTCGTCGCCGCCTGTCACGACGACGGTGTCGGGCTCCGGCTCGACGCGGCTCGCGGTGAACAACTGAGGCTGCGGAAGTGCCCGCACCACAATCGATTTCTCGACCTTCGGCGGATCGTAGATGCCGTCGACGTAGGTGCTGCGGAACTTGATCGGCACCGCACCGGGCGCGGGCACCAGGAAGCCTTCGCCCTTGTGGTCGCGGCCCGACTCGATGTGGTAGGCGTCCTCGACCCCGATGATCTGCCGCGAGATGCTCGGGCTGGCGACCTTCAGACCGATGCGATAGGAGGTGTTCTTGTCGATGTCCTTGATCCGCCCCACGTCCAGCGTCTGCGACGCGAACAGGATGTGGATGCGGAACGAACGACCCTTGCGCGCAACATAGTCGAACAGCTCGGCGTATTCGGGGTGATCGGCGAGCATGAGGGTGAACTCGTCGGCCACCACGAACAGCGTCGGCATGGGCGGCAGATCATGGCCCGCCGCGATCGCGGCCTCGTACTCGGTCACCGAGTTGAAGGCGCTGCCCTGCACGCGTCGACCGGTCTCCTTGAGGATCTGCTCGCGGCGGGCCACCTCACCGCGCAGCGTGTCGGCGAACCGCTCGGCCAGCGACCGCTTCTCGGCCATGTTCGAGATCACCGCGACGACCTGGGGGAAGTTACGGAAGATGTCGGCCCCGGCCTCACCCTTGAAGTCGGCATAGATCACGATCAACCGATCTGCGGGGTGGGTTGTCAACAGCGCCAACAAGATCGACATCAGGGTCTGCGACTTGCCGGAGCCCGTCATACCGATCATCAGGCCGTGCGGGCCCATCCCACCCTCGGCTTCGTCCTTGAGGTCGAAGTACAACGGCTCGCCGGTTGCGGTGACGCCGATGGGGACTCGCAACTCTTCGTCGCGAGGCCGGGGTGCCCACAGGCCCGCCACGTCCAACGCGGAAGCGTCGGGGATGTCGAGCAGTGTGGTGAACGTGGCGCCGCCGGTCGAGGTGGACCGTACATAACCCGGGTTGGAGTCCCAGCGTGAGAGCCGGCGGGCGATGTGCGCGGCTTCGGCGGCCGACATCTCGTCAGCACGGGCGACATACGGCTGCCACCCGTTGCTCTGCCAGCGCTCGATATGGCCGTCGGCGATCCGCAGGACGGGCCGCTCGGGGTCCGGATACTGTTCGCGGTTGGGCAGATTGGATGATCGATGGATCACCGTGACGCCCGCGAGGCCGGGTCGCCGCACGATGTCGTCGGGATCCGCGTCGGGATCGTCGAGGATCACCAGCAGATGCTTGGCGGCCAGGTCCGCCTCCCCCGGGAACGGCGGCCGGTCACCGAATGCCGGTTGCAGCAGGGCGCGCAGCTCGCCCACGTTGTCGGCGAGGTAACGGGCCGGGCCGACACCATCGGCCTGTCCCGGGATGTCGACATGCGGAAGCCATTTGAGCCACGACCAGTCATCGGAGTCGACGCCGGCCGAGGCCAGCGCGACGCCGAGCACGGTGGGGTCGTGCCAGGTGACCGCCTGGGCGATCCAAGCTCGCACCGCCGCGCGCACCTCGTCGTCATCGCCCAGGACGGTGATGCGGGCCAGCTTGGTGACGTCGATGCCGGTCGGCGCGTCGCGCACGGTGCGCTGCACGTCGAGCAGGCCACGAAGGGTGCTGTGCGACACCGGTTCCAGATCGATCTCGTCGACGGTGTCCTTGACCCGCATCGCGGCATCCAATGGGACGTCGTGCAATCCGGCGCGCAGCACCAGGAAATCGCGGTCGCGGGGGTCGCGCTCCCACTGCCTGCGGGTGCCGGGGATGGTGGCCAGCACCTCGGGCGCGGGGTGCGACCACTCCAGTGCCGCACGCTGTTGGGCTGCATGCGCGCGGACGTTGTCGCGAACCACCGACAGGTAGCGCAGGTAGTCGGCGCGCTCGGCGTCCACCTCCTCGGTGCGCATCTTGTCGCCGCCGCCGCGGTACAGCGCGGTCGCGGCCAGCAGCATCACGAACGGGAAGAACAGGATGGTCGGCGAGATCAGCCGCATGCCCGTGGCCACCAGCGCCACGATGATGCCGACGATCAGGATGACGATCAGGTACGGCAGCACCCGGCGCAGCAGCGACGGCGGAACCACCCGCGGCAGTTCCGGTGGCGGTTCGATGGTGATGGTGCCCTTGCGGGTGGTCGGCGGCGCGATGCGGCGCCGGTGTTCGAAGATCAACCTGCTCATGAATGGGCCTCCAACCGGGCCGGGCCCGCATCAGCCGACAGGGCGTCGTGCGCCACCAGCGCGTCGCCTCGGGACAGGGTGGGGCCGGCCGCGAACTGGGCCAGCACCGACCATGGGATGGGCAGGGCAGGGTTGTGCAGGCCCAGTGCCCCGACGATTTTGTCGTCGCCGGCGGTTTCGATGCCGTACCGCACACCGGTGTCACTCACCCAGAACAACGAACCCGCCGTCGGCGAGCCGGGTTCGGCGCCCACGGTCTGGACGAAGTAGCCGGTGCCCGGCGTGAGCGCGACGCGGTTGGCCGCACCGCCCCGTCCTGCGCCGACCAGGTCGACGGTGTGCAGCCCGTCGGGCAGCGGCAGCGTCGCACCCGACAGCAGGGTCAGCGAACTCTCCGTGGCCCCACTGGGTTTCGTCCACTCGGCGCACGTGACCGGATCGGCCGAGGGCTGCACCAGATGGATCGGCTGCTCGGGGAAGGCGGCGGTGTCGATGGCGCGGGAGACCGGCGCCGCGGCGACCACGTCAGCGCCCAGCCGCGGCGGCTGTTCGAGACCGTAGGAGTCGGTGTTGCGCAGGATCGCGGCCAGTACCGGCGACACCGGCTGCAGGCCATCGGCCAGCACCGCGTAGTACCGCAGGCTGTTGTCCGCGGCGAACGCGGTCACCACGGCGCCGACCGGCACCGGGATCGGCAGTTCGAAGTGCGGGGCCGCACCGGCATCGGCGATGGCGGGCGCGGCCAGCGCCGGCGCCTCGCGGATCGCATTGAACAGCCCGGCCGCGATGGGGCGGGATGCCGCGACGTCGGGTCCGAGGCCGAGTGCCTCGGTCACGGCGCGGTTGCTCACATCGATAGGGCTGCGCTTGCTGTCCCACAGCAGCCAGTCCCCCGGGTTCGGACCGGAGCTGTTGTGCACCAGCACGCCCCGATCGGCAGGCAGCGACACCGCGCGTTCACCGCCGGCGCCGGGGCGGCCGACGAGCACCGTCACGCCGGTGTTGGGACCCGAAACCGATTCGCACACAGTCCAGTCCGCGTCTGTGGCGGTGGCCTGCACCATCCGCTCGGGCGCCCCTGGGATGCCGAGCAGGTTGCCCCGCGGATACTTGTCGATCTCGCTGGTCTTGACGGTGGTGGGATTGTCCGCCGCGCCGGCGATCAGCCGGGCCGAGGTCAGGTTCAGCACGGGATGCAACTGCTCGCCGACGAGCACATAGAGCGCTGCGGTAGACCGGTCGGCGAGCACCTTGTCGTGGCCCGCGACTCCGCCGGGACGGATGAGCGAGAAGACGAAGCAGCCGATCAGGCCCGTCACGACGATCAGCGCGCCGGTCACGACGGCCCGGCTCTGAGTACGCAACGGGTCGACGAGCATGCGGGTGTCGTGCAGGGCGACTCCGGATGCGATGCGGCGCATGATGAATCGCCATCCGGTCACCTGGTGCCGGGTGACGAAGCCGCGGCGGTACTGCACCCGGTCGGGGTTCTCGTTGACCGGCGTGCGCGAGCTGAACGACCTCCGGTCGGGGCCGGGCCCGGTCATTCGGGCACCGTCAAACCGAGGCCACGCAGCAGCGGGGCGGCCGAGTTACGGACGTCACCGGCCGTGATCGTCATCATCTCCTCGTCGGTGAAGTCATCGGATTCCAAGTGGTCCAGCCGGTATTCGCGTTCCTCCTCGGAGCGTTCGACCAGGTTGCGGACGAAGCGGCCGTTACCGGCGATGTCGAGGCTGCGCCGTGGCACGCCGTTGGCGTCGGGCATGGTGGCCTCGGCCAGGTGGCCGAACAGCTTTTCCATGTCGTCGTGGGCCGCGGTCTCGAAGAGGCTGTCGCGCTTCTCGGCCATCCGGACGGCGATCTCCACCAGTTCCGACGAGCTGTAGGACGGGAAGTCGATGCTGCGCGTGAAGCGCGACCGCAGACCCTCGTTGGTGTCCAGGAAGTTGTCCAGATCCTTGCGGTAGCCCGCGACGATCACCACGAGGCGGTCGCGGTCGTTCTCCATCCGGGCCAGCAGCGTGTCGATGGCGACCAGACCGAAGTCGTTCTTGGCGCCCGTGGAAACCAACGCGTACGCCTCATCGAGGAACAGCACGCCGTCCAGGGCACTGTCGATGATGGCATTGGTCTTGGCCTCGGTCTCCCCGATGTGCTGGCCGATCAGATCGGCGCGGTGCACTTCGCGGACCGTCTCCTTCTTCAAAAGGCCGAGACCGCAATAGATTTTGGCGACGACACGGGCAATGGTGGTCTTACCGGTTCCGGGCGGTCCGGCGAACACCAGGTGGTTGGTGCGTTGCGCGACGGCCAGGCCGCGTTCCTGACGCCGGATGGCCATGGCCACCGAGCTCTTGAGCCGGGCCACCTGAAACTTCACTTCTTCCAGACCGATGAACTCGGCGAGCTCCGCCTCGGCCTCGATCAGCAGGTGCGCCTTGCGTTCCTTGGCGCCGGGGTCGACGAACTCGTCCTCGGTCGGCTCGGTCGCCGGATCCCACGGATCGCTGCGAGCCTCGATGCGCGCCGACGTGGTGGTGACCAGCCCGAATGTCGGGTCCAGCAGCGCCTCTTCGACCTGCGTGTTCTCCGGGTGCGCGGCGAACAGATCCTGCAGGACATCGTTGGCTTCCTCGTCCTCGCCCTGGCCGCGCAGGGTCAGGGCCTTGGCCAGCGCGCCGTCGACGGCGGCCACCGCGATCGGTCCGGACGGTTCTTCCAGGTACGAGAGGGCGGGTGCGAACATACCGAGCCGGGCCAGCGCGATCCCCAGGGTGGTCTTGGCCGCGTGCGCGGTCACGTCGTCGAGGGACTCGTCGGTCACCACGGGGGTGAGCAGCCGCACGACGTCTGACCAGCGTTGCGCGCGGTGGTTGATCGCGACCCGCAGCCAGCGCGCGCTGAACCAGCCCGGCCGTCGCGTCAGGACTTCGTCGACCAGTGCGTCGGCCTCGGCCAGTTCCCCGGCCTCGCATCGCCGCGCTGCGTACGCAAGCTGGAAGTCGTCCGCGTCGGTGGCCCGGAATGCCAGGTACAGCCCGGTGTCGTAGGTGAATCCGAGGTCGCCCGCGGCGAGGTCGATCTCACGCTGCAGCTGTCCCGCGCTCGCCACCGTGCGCCACACCGAGTCGATGACCGGAGCCGATACGTCGCCCGCGGCGGCGAGCCCGATCCAGGCGTCACAGTGGTCGTGCGCGATGTGCACCAGCCCGGCAAACCCGGACCTGGCGGCGGCCAGATCGGCCGGGCGCTGCCGGTCGTTGACCGTCAGGCCGAGCGCTCGACAGCACGTGGCAAAGCGGCTGACCACATCGCGGTCGAGCCTGGGTGCTCCCTGAACCGGAGCGGCGAGCGTGTCACTACCCATATGCGTGCACGGAAGCGACATCCGCCCCCGTCTCTCTCCCTTATGTATGCCTAAGCTAACTTTCGGCTGAAGTTAGCATTGCATAACTTAAGTGTCGAGACGCACGGTATCGGGAAGAGCCGTGAGCCGCCTCACGTCTTGCGGGCGGTGACCAGGCTGTTGGAATCGAGCATGTGCCGAGCATCAGTGCCGGGAGCAGGGAGTTCTCGGCCCAGCTGGCGGATGTAGTCCGACAGGCCGGTAGTGGCCGCAGTCCAGCCATGTTCGGAGAACCACTGTTCGGCGGGTGCGTGCTGTTCGTTGTAGACCAGCGAGAAGAACTCGGTCTCCTGCCCGGAGACGCGGCCCTCCGCCCGCTTGGCCTCGAACACCTCGCGGTCCATGGGCATGGCCTCTTCGACCGCGACGAAGCTGCCGGGGGCCGCCAGGGCGTCGATACCGGCGAACAACTGCTCTTGGGCGGTAGCAGGCAAATAGATCAGCAGACCCTCGGCAATCCACGCCGACGGCTTCGACGGGTCGAAACCATGGCTGCGCAATGCCTGCGGCCAGTCGTCGCGCAAATCGATGGCGATCTCACGGCGCTCGGCCGTCGGAGCGTCACCGTGGCTCTGCATCGTCTCGCGCTTGAATTGCAGCACCCGCGGCTGGTCGAGTTCGTAGACGACGGTGCCCGCCGGCCAGGTCAGCCGATAGGCCCGGGAATCCAGGCCCGCCGCCAGCAGCACGACCTGCTGCACACCGGCCTGCGCGACGCGCTGAAAGTAGTCGTCGAAGTACCGCGTGCGGGCACCCTGGAAGTTGACGAAGTGTCCACCCCACTCGGTGCGCAGCGGGAAGTCCGCGTCGGCGTCGTCGAGTGCCGCGGCCGCATCGCCGCCGACAGCGCGGCAGAACACCTCGGCGTAGCGGTCGATGGCCAGCGGATCAGGTTTCTGCGCCTCCAAAGCCCTTGCCGCGGCGACGAACAACGCGGTCTGGCCGACGCTGGTGGAGATGTCCCAAGTGTCTTTATCGGTACGGCTGCTCACGGCCGCGAGAGTACGCGCCGAAGCTGACAGGCCTCCTACACCAGCGGCCGTCCCGTGCGGATACGCCAGTTCAGTTCCAGCAGTAGCACATTGAACGGGAACTGCCGCACCACCGGCGGCAGCACGTGGTTGACGGCACGCAGGACAGCGATGAGCCGGTTGAACCGGCGTTGCCTGTGCGCATCCCACGGCAACTTCATCTCGTCGCGGAACCGTTGCGGCAGAAAGCCGGTGGTGATCAACTTGGCCGTGCCCTCCGAGGCCCGCCGCAGCGGGCCCGGCAGGGTCACCCCGCGCAGCCGGGCGACCGCGATCGGGTACAGGTACTCCCGCACAGCGTCGTCGATGTGCACCTGCTCCAGCGACTCCTGCCAGTACCGATCGAACGCCGCCCGGTCGGCCGGCCACATCTCCTGCGGCACCTGCAGCGTCGTCCCCAGCGTGACGCCTTCCCGGTAGTGCCGGTCGGCGGTCTCCTCGTCCATCTCTCCCACGAACATCCGGTACACGTCCACGGCCCCCTTGTAGAGGCACGCGGCCACCCACAGCTGCAGCCCCTTGTCGAACGCGTTGTACTGCACCGGGCTGTCCTCGGTCGAGTACACCTGCGCGTGCGCCTTGTTCACCGCCCGCCGGAACGCAGCCTTTTGCTGGTCGGTGCCCCGGGTCGCCACCGCGAGGTAGGTGAAGGTGGTACGTGCCCGCTTGATCGGATGCCGGTCGACGCGTCCGCTCTCGACCCGGCTCTCCATCACGCCGTAGCCGACTCCGGGCCGCGCGAGCTGCATGATCACGTTCGCCGGGCCGGCCAGCAGGGCGACACCCATCAGCCCGTCGTCGATGGTGGCGCCGCGCCTGCGTCGCCTGGCCGTGAGCTTCGGGTGCGGCGGCTCACCCATGGCCCGCTCGACATGCAGGATCGGCTCATCCACCGTCATGATCACCCCTGAGGCAAAGTTGAGAACGTGTGTTTCCTGATATTGGCGGGGCGCCTGACAGGTGTCAAGATGTGTCACGATATCTGCGTGACACCGGTCCGGCCCTACCGCGGCATCGAAGCAACCGCTCGCCTCGCCCAGCGGCGTCGTCAGTTGCTGACGGCGGGGCTCGATCTGCTCGGCGCCGAAGGAGCCGAGGCCACCGACTTGACGGTGCGCGCAGTCTGCGGCCAGGCCGGACTGGCCGCGAGGTACTTCTACGAGAGCTTCACTGACAAAGACCACTTCGTCGCGGCCGTCTACGACTGGGTCATCGGCGACATCGCCACCTCCACCCAGGCCGTCGTGGCGGCGGCACCGCTGGCCGAACAGACCGGCGCCGCGATGCGCAACATCGTGCGAACCATCGCAGAGGACCCGCGGGTGGGCAGGCTCTTGTTCAGCAGCGAACTCGCCAACGAGATGCTGGCCCGCAAGCGGGTCGAATCCACCACGTTCTTCGCCATGCTGCTCGGCCAGCACGCCGAGGCGGCGCTGAACCTCGAAGAAAACGAACATCTCAGAGCCACAGCGCATTTCGCCGTCGGCGGGGTGGCCCAGACCATCAGCGCATGGCTGGCGGGCGAGCTGCGGCTGAGCCCCGAGCAACTCGTTGAGCAACTACGGTTGATGCTCGACGGACTGGCGGGCATCGAGTCGCAGCGAAAGGTGCCGTGAGCGGCCCCCAGCTGTTCCGGCCCAGCGCAGCGCTGGCGTCGCACGTCGACTTCTTCGGCTACTGGGATCGCGCCCGCGGGCCGACGCATCGCAGCCGGGCACTGCCCCGCGGGGCGGCCACGGTGATCATCGACCTCAGCCCGCGCCAGCAGGTCGATTTCTACGCCGCCGACGGCACCACGCGCCTCGACGTACCGCCCGCCTTCATCGCAGGAGCGGGCAGCATCTCGTATGTCACCCAGATCGACACTGCCCAAACCGTTTTGACGATCCACTTCCGGCCCGGGGTGATATTCGCCGCTGAGCTGAGCGACTTGGAGAACAGCTGTGTGGCGCTGACCGACGTCTGGGGTTCGGCCGGAGCCGGCCTGCACGCGCGGCTGCTCGACGCATCATCGCCTACGTCCCGCATCGCACTCGTGGAACAGTTTCTGTTACCCAGGATCCGGCCACGGCATGCCGAGGTGAGCGCGGTGCTCGCCGCCGCTGAACGCGACCCGTCGATGCGTGTCGCGCAAGCCGTTGCGCTGACCGGACTTTCGCCGAAGCGCCTGATCGCGCTGTTCCGCAGCGAGGTGGGATTACCGCCCAAGGCGTACCTGCGGGTGCGGCGACTGCAAGCCTCGTTGCGCCTACTCGACGGTGGCGCGACCCGCGGCGCTGACGTCGCCGCGCTCCTCGGTTACTTCGATCAAGCCCATTTCGCTAGGGAATTCCGGGAATTCACCGCGATGACGCCCAAGCAGTACGCGCACCGGCGCATGTGGCTGCCCAGCCACGTCGGGCTCAGTAACCCGTCGTAGCGGTCGCCTCGTTCATCGCGCCGCGTTCTCGGGCGCAGGAGAACACCTGGCCCTTGGAGCCACTGATACCACTGATCTCGATCACCGTGCCCTGGTCGAATTCGGTGTCCAGGCAGGCGAATCGGCCCTCGGCACTGGTGCCGGGCAGGTGCCTACTTTCCCGTGAGGCCCGTACGTACGTTGCGCGGCAACGGTTTTGCGTCAGTCGGTTTCGTGACGAGTCGATTTGACGACCAATGGCATCCATGTGCCGGAACCGCTCCTCGTACACGCGCCGAAGTCTCTGCGCCGTGAGTCTCACCTCGGCGAGACGAGCGCATCCGTAGTGCGATGCAGGCCGAACACGGAATGTGTTGGGGATCACAAATACCACTTGACCATGCCCCACACCACACTTACGATTTTCGATGAACGGAGATAATTTTCCGCGATACGAAAAAGTGATCGACGCCACAGCAAGGGAGCAGCTTTGCGCATCACGCTCGGACCAAATCAGTACGGGAAGGTGGAAAACCGGGTGGCGCGCCTTTGCACGCCCGGTTTCTGCTGAGGACGGCGACGGTAATTACCATGACTAAATCCAGTGCCGCGAGCGTTGATGTAAAGCGCCCGCAGAAGCACCCAGTCGATGAGATCCTGCCGGTCCCGAAACTTGCGGTGTACGGCTTTCAACACGTGCTGGCGTTCTATGCCGGCGCGGTCATCGTCCCGATCCTCCTGGCAAATTCGATAGGGCTGACCACCACCCAGCTCATCCATCTGATCAACGCGGATCTGTTCACCTGTGGCATCGCCTCGATCATCCAGTCTGTCGGGTTCTGGAAGGTCGGCGTGCGGCTACCGCTGCTGCAGGGAGTCACCTTCACCGCGGTCTCACCGATGATCGCCATCGGCATGGCCGCAGGCGGCGGCGTCGACGGGCTGCTGGTGATCTACGGTGCAGTCATTGTGGCCGGGCTGTTCACCTTCCTGATCGCCCCGTTCTTCTCCAAGCTGATCCGCTTCTTCCCGCCGGTCGTGACAGGCTCGGTGATCACCATCATCGGTATCGCGCTGCTGCCGGTGGCCGCGGCGGACGCGGCTGGCGGGGCCGGGCCAACCCTTGAGCCGACCAGCGCCAAGAACATGGCATACGCGATGGGCACGCTGGCTCTGATCGTCATCATCCAGCGCGTGTTCAAGGGGTTCATGGCCACGGTCGCGGTGCTGACCGGCCTGGTCGTCGGGACCGTGGTGGCCTGGATCCTGGGCGACGCCCACTTCAGCGACGTGGCCATCTCGTCCTGGTTCGGCGTGACCACGCCGTTCTACTTCGGTTGGCCGAAGTTCGCGCTGGCCGCCGTCGTCTCGATGATCGTGGTGATGCTGATCACCGCCGTCGAGACCACCGGTGACGTGTTCGCCACCGGCGAGATCGTGGAGAAGCGGATCGTGCGCGAGGACATCGCCCGCGCGCTGCGCGCCGACGGCCTGTCCACCATGATCGGCGGCGTCCTGAACTCGTTCCCGTACACCTGCTTTGCCGAGAACGTCGGATTGGTTCGGCTGACCCGGATCAAGAGCCGTTACGTGGTGGCCTCGGCCGGGTTGATCATGATCGTCCTCGGCCTGCTGCCAAAGGCGGCGGCAATCGTGGCCGGCATCCCGCACCCAGTGCTCGGTGGGGCCGCGCTGGCCATGTTTGCCACGGTGGCCGTGGTCGGCTTCCAGACACTGTCCAGGGTGGACTTCCATGACCACCGCAACGTGGTCATCGTGGCCACCAGCGTTGGCCTGGCCATGTACGTGACCGTCCAGCCCGACGTTGCCAAGGCAGTGCCACAGTGGGCACAGATCATCCTGGGCAGCGGGATCACCCTGGGCAGCATCACCGCGATCGTGCTCAACGTGGTGTTCCACCACATCGGCAAGGGTCGTGGCCCGGCCGTGGCCGGCACACCCGGCGAGAACCTGGTACGGCTGTCCGAAGTGAACAACATGTCATCCGAGGAGTTCGTGCGCACCTTCTCGAAGTTGTTCCAGGGCCCGGACTGGGTGGTTGAGCGGGCCTACGCCCGGCGCCCGTTCAGCGACACCAACCACCTGCGCCGGTCGTTCCAGGAGGCGCTGTTCGCGGCCACGCCGGAGGAGCAGGCGCAGCTCATCAATTCCTACCCCGATCTCGGGGCGGTGTCGGTGGCCATGGGCGTGGAGGGTGACGCTTCCCAGGCCGACCAGTCGGTGCTGGGGCTGACCCGGCTCGCCGAGGCGGAGCACCAGGAGTTGGCGGCGCTGACAAAGGCCTACCGGGACCGATTCGGCTTCACACTGATCATGGCCGTGCGCGACAACGCGAATATCGACCAACTGCTGAGCCACGGCTGGGAGCGACTGAACAACTCGCCGACCCAGGAACACGCGGCCGCGCTGATCGAGATCGCGAAGATCGCCACCTACCGATTCGACCGGCTGGTGGCCGACGCGAACCCGATCCACTCCGCCCGGTCCCGGCGTCTCGACACCTGACCCGTCGACGTCGACACTGAGACACATTGGAAGGCAACAGGATGACATCGGCTGCGGGATCTACCGTGCCACCTGCCCGCACCATCCTCGACGGTGCCGCCGTGGTGACCATGGACGGCGCACGGACCGAGCACCCGACCGGGCACGTGGTGATCGAGAACGGCCGGATCGTGGCGGTCGGGTCGGGTCGGGCTCCGGCGGAGCTGGACGGCACGCGCATCGACGTGACCGGCTGCCTGGTCACTCCGGGTCTGGTGAATACCCACCACCATCTCTACCAATGGGTGACCCGGGGGCTGGCCGTCGACGACGGCCTGTTCGGCTGGCTGACCACGCTGTACCCGGTCTGGGGCGGCATCGACGAGGACATCGTCGGGGCCGCGGCAGCCGCCGGCCTGACCTGGCTGGCCCGCACGGGCTGCACCACCTCGACTGATCACCACTATGTGTTCCCAGCCGACGGCGGGGACGTACTCGGTGCGGAGATTCACGCGGCCCGCCGGGTCGGTCTGCGCTTCATGCCTACGCGCGGTTCGATGGATCTCGGTCGCCGCGACGGAGGATTGCCGCCCGACCACGTCGTCGAGGACATCGACACCATCCTGGCCGCGAGCGTCGCCGCGATCGACACGCACCACGACCCGGGCCCCGACTCGATGCTGCGCATCGGGCTCGCGCCGTGCTCGCCGTTCTCGGTGACCGGGGACCTGCTGCGGCAATCCGCAGCTCTCGCCCGGGACAAGGGGGTGCGTCTGCACACCCATCTCGCGGAGACCATCGACGAGGAGGACTTTTGCCGGGAGCGGTTCGGTCGCACCCCGGTCGAGTACATGGAGACGCTGGACTGGCTGGGTGACGACGTCTGGCTGGCCCACGGCATCCACTTCGACGACCCGGCCATCAAGAAGCTGGCGGCCGCCGGGACCGGCGTCGCGCACTGCCCGTCGTCCAACGCCCGGCTCGGCGCCGGCATCGCGCGCACCGCCGACCTCCGCGCGGCCGGGGTTCCGGTCGGCCTCGGCGTGGACGGCGCGGCCAGCAATGAGGCCTGCTCGCTGATCGAGGAGGTCCGGCACGCCCTGCTGTTCGCCCGCGCCCGCGGCGGCCCGCAGGCGCTGGCGGTGCGGGACGCGCTCGAGCTGGCCACCATCGGCGGGGCCCGGCTGCTCGGCTGGGATGACCAGATCGGATCGCTCGAGCCGGGCAAGCTGGCCGACATCGCGGTGTGGCGGGTCGACGGTCTCGGGCACGCCGACGTTGTGGACCCGGTCGCCGCCCTGGTGTTGGGCGCGGCCCCGCCACTTGAACTGCTCATGGTCGGCGGCCGAACAGTGGTCGAGCGGGACCGCGTGGTCACCGTCGACGAGCACGCACTCACCCAATCCGCGGTCCGCGCACACCGCACGCTCCTGGCTCGCGCGAGTACCGTGACCTGCAAGGAAGGAACGGCGTCATGACGACACCCAGTGTCACGGTCAACGGTGAAAAGCGCCCGGTCGTCGATATCGAGCCGTACGTCACCGCATTGGACTGGCTGCGCGATCAAGGGCTGACGGGCGCCAAAGAGGGCTGCGCCGAAGGCGAGTGCGGCGCCTGCTCAATCATGGTGACCCGGCCCGACGGGGATGGCCGCACCCGGTGGACCGCGCTCAACGCGTGCCTGGTGCCGGTGCTGCTGTTGGACGGCCAGGAGGTGGTGACGGCCGAGGGTCTCGGCAAGCCGGGTGCTCTGCACCCGGTGCAGGAGGAGATGGCGCATCGCGGCGGCTCCCAATGTGGCTACTGCACGCCCGGCTTCATCTGCTCGATGGCCGCCGAGTACTACCGGCCGGACCGCGCCCCGACCGACCCCAGCAGCAACGGCCATCAGGCAGCCGATCACGAGCACGGGCCGAACGGGTTCGATCTGCACGCGCTGAGCGGAAACCTGTGCCGGTGCACCGGATACCGCCCGATCCGGGATGCCGCCTATGCGTTGGACGTTCCGGCCGCTGACGACCCGTTCGTGCAGCGCTGCGCGACGCCGGCGCCTACCGCGCCTGCCACCCGGGTGCGGGTCGGCGACACCGAATTCGTCCGACCCGCCGACCTGGCCGCGGCGGTCGCGCTGCTGGCCGAGCGGCCGGACGCCACCGTGATCGCCGGCTGCACCGACTGGGGCGTCGAGGTCAACCTGCGAGGCACCCGTGCCCCGTTCGCGGTGGCCGTCGACCGGCTCCCTGAGTTGCGCACCTTCGAGGTCGGCCCTTCCGAAATCGAGCTCGGTGCGGCGCTCACCCTGTCCGAAGCCGAGCGGCTGCTGGCAGGGCGGATCCCGCTGTTGGACCAGCTGTGGCCGCAGTTCGCGTCCCGGCTGATCCGCAACGGCGCGACCCTTGGCGGCAACCTGGGCACCGCCTCGCCCGTCGGTGACGCCCCGCCTGCGCTCCTGGCCCTGGAGGCGACGCTGGTCCTGGCCGGACCAGGCGGCGAGCGCGAGGTCGCGCTGGCCGACTACTTCACCGGCTACCGACAGACGGCGAAACAGCCCGCCGAGCTGATCCGGGCGGTACGCATCCCGCTGCCGTTGGCCTCGATGGTTGCCTTCCACAAGATCGCCAAGCGACGGTTCGACGACATTTCCAGCGTGGCCATCGCGTTCGCCCTTGAGGTCGCCGAAGGTGTCGTCGAACGCGTCGCCATCGGCCTCGGCGGGGTGGCGGCGACCCCGATTCGGGCCACCGCCACCGAGGACGCGCTGCGCGGTCGCCCGTGGACCGCTGACATCGCACGGGAGGCCGCCGCCGTGCTCGGCCGCGAGGGCACCCCCATCGACGACCACCGGGCCAGTGCCGCATTCCGCGCGGCGATGCTCGAGCAGTCGCTGCTCAAGTTCCACGCCGAATCTGCAGTACCAGAGGGGAAAGCGTCATGAGTGATCTCAGCACCCGCCCACCGCAGCCGGTCGTCGGCATCGAGATGCCCCACGAGGCCGCGGACCTGCACGTCACTGGGTTGGCCCTCTACACAGACGACCTGGTCAGCCGCTACCCGGGCACGCTGCACGCCTACCCGGTGCAAGCCCCGCACGCGCACGCCCGGGTGCGCGCGCTGGACACCGCACCGGCGCTGGCAGTGCCCGGGGTGGTGTACGTGCTCACCGTGGCCGATGTGCCCGGGGTGAACGACGCCGGGGTCAAGCACGACGAGCCCCTGTTCCCCAGCGAGGTCATGTACTACGGGCACCCGGTGTGCTGGGTGCTCGCCGAGACCCTGGAAGCAGCCAGGATCGGCGCAACCAAGGTCGCCGTCGAATACGAACCGCTGCCATCGTTGATCACGATCAAGGAGGCCATTGCCGCGGAGAGCTATCAGGGTGCTCGGCCCGTGCTGCGCCGCGGCGACCCGGATGCGGCCTTCGCAGGCTGCGCGCACGTCTTCGAAGGCGAGTTCGAGTTTGCCGGGCAGGAACACTTCTATTTGGAGACCCACGCGGCGCTGGCCAGCATCGACGAGAACGGGCAGATCTTCGTCCAGTCCTCGACGCAGCACCCGACCGAGACTCAGGACATCGTGTCGCACGTGCTGGGCAAGGCGAATCACGAAGTCACCGTGCAGTGCCTGCGCATGGGTGGGGGCTTCGGCGGCAAGGAGATGCAGCCGCACGGCTACGCGGCTGTCGCGGCGCTGGGTGCCGTGATCACCGGACGTCCGGTGCGGGTCCGATTCAACCGAACGCAGGACATCACCATCTCCGGCAAGCGGCACGGCTTCCACTCGGTGTGGAAATGCGGCTTCGCCGAGGACGGCACGATCCAGGCGTTGATCGCCACGCTGACGGCGGACGGCGGCTGGAGCCTGGACCTGTCTGAGCCGGTGCAGGGCCGCGCACTGTGCCATATCGACAACGCCTACTGGATTCCGAACATCGAGGTGCACGGGCGGATCTCCAAGACGAACAAGACGTCGCAGACCGCGTTCCGCGGGTTCGGCGGTCCGCAAGGAATGCTCGTGATCGAGAACATCCTCGGCGAGTGTGCACCCGCGCTCGGCCTGAGCGCCCGCGAGCTGCGCCGCCGCAACTTCTACACTGCGGGGCAGACCACCCCGTACGGGCAGGAAGTACGCCATCCGGAGCGCATCGAGCGGGCCTGGAACCAGGTGCTGGAGAGCGGCGACGTCGATCGGCGGCTGGTCGAGATCGAGGCGTTCAACGCCACCCACGAACACACCAAGCGGGGGCTGGCAATCACCCCGGTCAAGTTCGGCATCTCGTTCAACCTGACCGCGTTCAACCAGGCCGGCGCGCTGGTGCACGTGTACAAGGACGGCTCGGTGCTGATCAACCACGGCGGCACCGAGATGGGCCAGGGCCTGCACACCAAGATGCTGCAGGTCGCAGCGACCGCCCTCGGGGTGCCGCTGTCCAGCGTACGGCTGGCGCCGACCCGTACCGACAAGGTGCCCAACACGTCGGCCACCGCGGCCAGTTCGGGCGCCGACCTCAACGGCGGCGCGGTGAAGAACGCCTGCGAGCAGATCAAGGCGCGGCTGGCCGAGGTGGCCGCCGAAGAGCTCGGCGGCGTGCACCCGGCCGACGTCCGGTTCGCCGACGGCAAGGTGACGGGGCTGGCGGAAACCGACCGCGTTCTCGATTTCGCCGAGCTGGTGAACCTCGCCTACCACCAGCGGGTGCAGCTGTGGGCGGCCGGTTTCTACCGCACCGCGGGGCTGTACTGGGACGGCAAGCGGATGCAGGGTTCGCCGTTCAAGTACTTCGCCTACGGGGTGGCCGCCAGCGAGGTGGAGGTGGACGGGTTCACCGGGGCCTACCGGCTGCGCCGAGTGGACATCGTGCACGACGTCGGTGACAGCCTGTCCCCGCTGATCGACCTCGGCCAGGTGGAGGGCGGCTTCGTGCAGGGCGCCGGCTGGCTGACCCTGGAGGACCTGCGATGGGACACCGGCGACGGGCCGTCCCGCGGCCGACTGGCCACCCAGGCCGCGAGCACCTACAAGCTGCCGAGCTTCTCGGAGATGCCCCAGGAGTTCAACGTCACGCTGCTGGAGAAGGCGCACGAAGACGGCGCCGTCTACGGGTCGAAGGCGGTCGGCGAGCCGCCCCTGATGCTGGCCTTCAGCGTGCGGGAGGCACTGCGCGAGGCGGTCGCCGCGTTCGGCCCGGTCGGGCACTGCGTCGAGCTGGGCTGCCCGTCCACCCCGGAGCAGGTGTTCTGGGCCATCCAGCGTGCCCGCTCCCCGGAGGCCCCCATGCGGCCCAAGGATGCACCCGCCGTCCAGGTCGCCGGAGGCGGCGCCTAACCATGCACTGGATGAGCGCGATGGCGCGGCTGCGTGAGCAGCGGGTGCCGGCGGTGCTGGTCACCGTTTCGGCCGTGCGCGGGCATGCGCCCCGGGAGGCCGGCGCGAAGATGCTCGTATCCGCACACGAGTGCTGGGGCAGCATCGGGGGCGGCAACCTCGAGCAGTCCGCGCTGCTCGCGGCGCGCGAGTTGCTGACCGCGGGCCGCCGGGAGCCGGAGACCCAGACCTGGGGCCTCACCGAACGGGCTCCGGCCAAGCACGGCGTCCAGTGCTGCGGCGGTGAGGTGAGCGTGCTGTTCGAGCCGCTGCACCCGGTACCTGCGGTGGCGATCTTCGGGATGGGTCACGTCGGCTGTGAGCTGGCCCGGATCCTGGCCCGCCACGACATCGAGCTGCACCTGGTGGACTCCCGCGCGCGGCACGTCGAGCCGGAGCGGTTGGCCGCGCTCACCGTCGATGCCGAGGCCCGGGTGCACACCCACCACGCGGTGGTGCCGGAGCTGGTGCTCGGCGAGCTGCCGGCCGGCTGCCACGTGCTGCTCATGACCCACGACCACGCCGAGGACATCGCGCTCTGCGACGCCGCCTTGTGCTGCGGACATCTGGGCTCGATCGGTCTGATCGGGTCTTCGGTGAAGTGGCGCCGGTTCGCCAAGCGGCTGTCTGAGGAAGGCCACGGCGAGGCGGCGCTGGCTCGCATCACCACACCGATCGGGCTTCCGGAGATCACCGGTAAGGAGCCGGCGACCATCGCGGTGAGCGTGGCCGCCGACCTGTTGTTGCGGTTCCAGCGCGAACGTCCGGCGAGTACCGACCGCACGCGAGGAGGACGAGATACCGACCGCACGCGAGGAGGACGAGATACCGAGGTGAGCGCCGAGGTGAGCTCCGAGGAAGCGGAGGTGACCCGATGACGATCTACCGCGGGACCGTACTGGACACCCCCGAATCGCCGTTCACCGGCGGGGTTCTGCGGGTCGAGGCCGACGCCGGGATCGCGGTGACCGACGGTGTGATCACCCACCGGGGACCGTTCGCCCAAGTCCGTGCGGCCAACCCGGATGCCGAGGTGGTCGAAATGACCGGCGGCGTGGTGCTGCCCGGTCTGGTGGACACCCACGTCCACTTCCCCCAAGTGCGGGTGATCGGCGCGCTCGGCATGCCGCTGCTGGACTGGCTGGACCGGTGCGCGCTGCCGGAGGAGGCCAAGATGGCCGACGCCGACTACGCGCGCACGGTGGCGGCCGAGTTCGTCGACGGGCTGATCCGCGCCGGTACCACGACCGCACTGGTGTTCGGGGCACACTTCGCGCCCGCGGTGGACTGCCTGTTCGAGCAGGCCGCAGCGGGAGGGCTGCGGGTCAGCGCCGGGCTGGTGGTCAGCGACCGGCTGCTGCGCCCTGAGCTGCTGACCACCCCGGAGCAGGCGCACGCGGACGGGTTGGCGCTGGCCGGTCGCTGGCATCGAAAGGACCGACTGCGCTATGCCGTCACGCCCCGGTTCTCGCTCTCGACCAGTGACGCGATGTTGGAGTCCTGCGCGGAGCTGCTGAGCGACGTCGACGGCGCACTGTTCACCTCGCACGTCAATGAGAACACCGCGGAGGTCGACACCGTGCGCGGGCTGTTCCCAACATGCGACTCCTACGTGGACACCTACGGCCGCCACCGGTTGCTCGGGCGGCGCAGCGTGCTGGCGCACAACGTGCACCCTGACGATGCCGAACTGGACCAGTTGGCCGCGGCGGGAGCGAGCGTGGCGCACTGCCCGTCGTCGAACAGTGCATTGGGCAGCGGGCTGTTCCCGCTGCGCCGGCACGTCGAACGCGGGGTGCGGGTGGCGCTGGGCACCGACGTGGGCGCGGGCACCAGCTTTTCACTGCTGCGCGAGGGCCTCCAGTCCTACTTCATGCAGGCCCTGCTCGGGGCGGACGGCCTGCCGCTCACCGCAGCGCACATGCTGTACCTGGCCACCGCGGCTGGAGCAGCCGCGCTCGAGATGGACAGCGAGATCGGCGATCTGTCGGTGGGCAAACAATTCGACGCGGTGTGGGTCGATCCGGACCCCGGCAGCACCCTGGGCCTGGTGCTGGCGCACGCCGCCGATTCTGACGACGCCCTCGCCAAAGTTTTCGCGCTGGCCGGGCCGTCCGACGTGCGTGGGGTCTGGGTCAGCGGCGACCGGCTCCGCTGACACCGCACCCAGCGCCGCCGCGATCTCATCCTCGAACACGGTGACCGCTTTGTGCGACAAGCACGGTCGCTCGACGCATGCGCCTGGCCGCCGACGTGGACGCATCGCTCCACCAGGAGTGGCACGAAGTCTCGAATCCGACTCTGCTCGAACTACTTACGGGCGTTCTCTACGGCCTGGGCACCACGGCCACCGTTCGGGGCAGCGCCGATCAGCTTGCGCCGTACGGCAAAAATATCCAAGACGCTCGCCGAACAGAGCCGCATGATGGCGTCATGAGTTCTGGACAAGGCGTGGCCGACACCGGGCTGATGGTGGCCGCCATCCGCGCCGAGGAATCCCGCCGCGACGACCGACTGTTCACCGATCCGTTCGCCGAGAAGCTCGCCGGTGAATCCGGGCAACGCCTGCTCGAGGAGGCCATCGCCACCGCAGGCGACAAGAGCACGCTGCAGATCGTGGTGCGTACCCGCTTCTGGGACGAGGCCCTGCTCCGCGCGGTCGCGACGGTGGATCAGGTGGTGATCCTCGCCGCCGGGATGGACGCCCGGGCCTATCGCCTGCCGTGGCCCGACAACACCACGGTCTACGAACTGGACCAACCTGCGGTGATCGCCGCCAAGGCCGAGGCACTGGGCAGTGAGCAGCCGCGCTGCCGCCGCGTCGCCATCGGCATCGACCTGGCCGAGGACTGGCCCGCCGCACTGCAGGCGGACGGCTTCGATCCCCAGCGCCCGGCGGTCTGGCTGATCGAAGGGCTGCTGCAGTACCTCGACGAGTCCGCGGTGCGCACCCTGTTCGAGCGGATCGATGCGGTCTCGGCACCGGGATCGGTGCTGCTGTACGACGTGGTCGGCAAGACCCTGCTGGACAACGTGATGCTGACGGCGGTCCGCGAGCACATGGCGCGCAACAGCGCGCCATGGCTGTTCGGCACCGATGAGCCCGGCGAGCTGAGCGAACGGCTGGGCTGGTCGGCCGTCGTCACGGACGTCGCCGAACCCGGCAACCGCTGGAACCGGTGGTTCGCGCCCGCGGTGCCGCTGGACGTGCCGAACGTACCGCGCGGCTACTTCGTCGAGGCAGCCAAAGGCGCCTGAGCCGGCTGGCGGTCCGCCGCCGTCTTCGGTGGCACGTGGGCGTCTTCGTCGCTGAATTCCTTGGTCCAGCAGGCAAATTCGAGCGTGATGCCGTCCGGGTCGAAGAAGTAGAACGAGCGCACGTACACACCCGGATGCACGGTCGGCGAGACCTGCATGGCGCTGGTGTCATGGTTGAGCACCGGGCCCACCCGCACGCCTTTGTCCTTGAGCTTCTGCCGGTACTCATCGAACTTCTCGGCGGGCACATGCAGCGCCAGGTGGTTCATCGAGCCGGTGGCACTGACGATCTCGCCGATACCGGGGATCGCGGCAGGCGCCGACACCCCGGGTACGCCGTCAGGCGCGTCACGGAACCAGAAGAACGCGACGCAGTCACCATTGCCCGCGTCGAAGAAGAAGTGCTGCCCCATGGCGCCGGGCAGATCCAGCGATTTCACCAGGGGCATGCCCAGCACATTGGTGTAGAAGTCGACGGTCCGTTCCATGTCCGAACACACCAGTGCCACATGGTTGATGCCGCCGAGCTCGAACTCGGAATTGGGATAGTTGGGCTTGATCACGTCGCGACTCCTCCGCTGCGAACCCGCCGAGCACTGGCGTGGCTCCCAATCTGAATCTAACATCAGATTCAGATTGGATCAACGCTCGAACAAGGAGTCCTGTGACCGTCAGCCCCCGTGAGCAACTGCCGACCGCACGCGGCAGGCAGACCCAGGCCGCCATCGATGCGGCCGCGCGGGAAGTGATCGCCCGCAAGGGCATTCTGGCCACGACCATCGCCGATATCGCCTCGGAAGCGGGCCGGTCCACGGCATCGTTCTACAACTATTACGACTCCAAGGAGGCCATGGTCCGCGAATGGGCTCTGCGCTTCCGCGACGAGGCCCGCGACCGCGCGCGTGCCGGCGCCAAGCCCGGGTTGTCCGGCTGGGAACGCTCGTACGAAGCCGCGGCCGCCCACTGGCAGACCTACCGGCACCGGCTCGCCGAGATCATCAGCGTGTACCAGCTCGCCATGGTCAACGAGGATTTCGCCCGGTACTGGGCCGAGATCTGCGAACTGCCCATAGGGTTGATCACCGATATGGTCAAACATGCTCAGCGCCAGGGCTTCTGCCCGGACGACGATCCACACCTGACCGCCGTCGCACTGGTGTCGACACTCAACCAGTTCTGCTACACGCAGCTATCGGGAGGCAACGCGGCCGATGTCGATGACCAGGCCTGCGTGACCACCCTGGCCAACATCTTCTACCGGACCATCTACTACAAGGAGAGCGCGCGTCCATGAGCAGAACCTCCGGGGCATCGGTGGCTGCGGGTGTGGTCCGTGAGTTCGTCGGACTGGAGTCCCCCACCGCACGTCGCGCCGGCGCAGGCGGACACCCGTGTCAGGGCATCTACTACCGCGGCGTCGGCCGCAAACCCAAGGTGGCAATGATCGCCACCCACTACCAGATCGACTTCTCCGAGCACTATCTCGCCGATTACATGGCCACCCGAGGCATCGGCTTCCTCGGGTGGAACACCCGCTTCCGCGGCTTCGAGAGCAGTTTCATGCTCGACCACGCACTGGTGGACATCGGCGTCGGGGTGCGCTGGCTGCGTGAGGTCCAGGGCATCGAAACCGTGGTGCTGCTCGGCAATTCGGGCGGCGGCTCGCTGATGGCCGCCTACCAGGCCCAGGCAGTCGACCGGCACATCACGCCGCTCGAGGGCATGCGCCCGGCGGCAGGCGTCGGCGATCTGCCACCGGCCGACGGATACATCGCCAGCGCCGCCCACCCGGGACGCCCCGACGTGCTCACGGCGTGGATGGACGCGTCGGTGATCGACGAGAACGACGCGGTGGCCAGCGATCCCGCACTGGATCTGTTCGACCAGCGCAACGGCCCACCCTTCGCACCCGAGTTCGTCGCCCGCTACCGGACCGCCCAGATCGCCCGCAACGACGCCATCACCGACTGGGTCGAGCAGGAACTCGAACACGTCCAGGCCGCCGGATTTTCGGACCGCCCGTTCACAGTGCTGCGCACGTGGGCCGACCCCAGGATGGTCGACCCGACCATCGAGCCGACGGCACGGCAGGCCAACCTGTGCTACGCCGGGGTTCCGGTCAAGGCCAACCGCTCGGCGCGGGGCATCGCCGCGGCCACCACGCTGCGGAACTGGCTCGGGATGTGGAGCCTGCGCCACGCCCAGACCAGGGCCGAACCGCACCTGGCCCGCATCCACTGTCCCGCGTTGGTGATCAACGCCGACCAGGACACGGGGGTTTACCCCTCCGATGCGCAGCGCATCTACGGCGCGCTCGCAAGCACCGACAAGACGCAGTGCTCGATCAACACCGACCACTACTTCACCACGCCGGGTGCCCGCAGCGAGCAAGCCGACACCATCGCACGCTGGATCGGCAAGAGATGGCGGTGAATCCGGGCCCGATCCGGGTCCTCGCACACTTCGAGCCAGGCGAGAAGGTACTGGATTTCCTTGCGCCCCATCTTGATTGGCTCGACGTCCGGTTCTGCGCCGAGGACGACGACGCGACGTTCTACCGGGAGCTGCCCGAGGCCGAGGTGCTCTGGCACGTGCTGCGGCCGATCACCGGCGATGATCTGAACCGCGCTTTGCGGCTGCGACTCGTGCACAAGATGGGCGCCGGGGTGAACACCATCGACGTGGACACCGCCACGCAATTGGGGATCCTGGTGGCCAACATGCCCGGCGCCAACGCGGCCTCCGTCGCCGAGGGCACGGTACTGCTGATGCTGGCCGCGCTGCGGCGGCTGATCGAACTCGACCAGTACACCCGCGAGGGCGACGGCTGGCCGACCGATCCGACCCTGGGTGAGACGGTCCGCGACATCGGCGGCTGCACGGTCGGGCTGATCGGCTACGGCAATGTCGCGCACCGGGTCGAGCGGATCGTCACGGCCATGGACGCCGATGTATTGCACACCAGCACCCGCAACACCGGCCATCCCCGCTGGCGCAATCTTCCAGAGTTGTTGTCCACCAGCGACATCGTGTCTCTGCATGTGCCGCTGACCGACGCCACCCGCGGGTTGCTCGACGCCGACGCGCTGGCGTCGATGAAGCCTGGCTCGGTCATCGTCAACACCGCGCGCGGTCCCATCATCGACGAGACCGCCCTGCTCGAAGCCCTGGGCACCGGACAGATCGCCGCAGCCGGGCTCGACGTGTTCGAAGTCGAGCCGATTCCGCCAGGGCACCCGTTGCTGGGTTTGGAGAACGTGGTGCTCACGCCACACGTGGCCTGGTACACCGTCGACACCATGCGGCGCTATCTGAAGGCGGCAGTGGACAACTGCCGGCGCATCCACGATGGACAGCCGTTGGTCAACGTAGTGAACAAGGTGACCTAGGCCCCGGCGTGGCGCCGATCACCCCGGCGTACCCTCGAACCCGACCCACCGGTTAATCGGGAAATGCCGCCAACGGAGGAACCGCATGCCCATTGCCATCACGTCTGAGCACACCGACCTCGCCGATTCGGTCCGATCGTTCGTGGCCCGCGTGGCACCGTCCGAGGTGCTGCACGAGGCGTTGGACGCCGACTGGGTAAACCCGATCCCCAATCCCCCGCCGTTCTGGAAGGCCGCGGCCGAGCAAGGCCTGCAGGGCGTGCACTTGTCGGAATTCGTTGGTGGACAAGGATTTGGAATCCTCGAGTTGGCCATCGTGCTGGCCGAGTTCGGCTACGGCGCGGTGCCTGGGCCGTTCGTCTCGTCGGCGATAGCCAGCGCCCTGATCGCAGCGCACGATCCGGTGGCCAACGTGCTGGCCGGGCTCGCCTCCGGAGACGCGATCGCGGCATACGCCATCGATTCCGGGCTGACCGCGACGCGGCACGGCGACGGACTCGTGATCCGCGGCGAAGTGCGGGCGGTGCCCGCCGCCGCACAGGCCTCGGTCCTGGTGCTTCCGGTCGCGATCGACTCCGGCGAGGAGTGGGTGGTCCTTGACGCCGACAGGCTGGAGATCGAGCCGGTCAAGAGCGTCGACCCACTGCGTCCGTTGGCCCACGTGCGGGCCAACGCGGTCGAACTGAGCTCCGACGACGAAGCCACCCGCGTCCTCACGCACCTCAGCCGGCCACTGGCCCACGCAGTGATATCCACCCTGCTCGCCGCCGAGGCCATCGGTGTGGCGCGCTGGGCCACCGATACCGCCGCGGCGTACGCCAAGATCCGTGAGCAGTTCGGCAGGCCGATCGGTCAGTTCCAGGCCATCAAACACAAGTGCGCCGGGATGATCGCCGAGACCGAGCGGGCCACCGCGGCGGTCTGGGACGCCGCGCGAGCCCTGGACGAGGCGCACGACCTGCGCGAGAACGATTCAGCGGAGGCGCATTTCGAATTCGCCGCAGCCGTCGCTGCCACGCTCGCCCCTGCCGCGGCACAGCACTGCACGCAAGACTGCATCCAGGTGCATGGTGGCATCGGCTTCACCTGGGAACACGACGCCAACGTCTACTACCGCCGCGCACTGGTGCTGGCGGCCTCTTTCGGCCGGGCCGCCGAATACCCCCAGCGCGTGGTCGACACCGCGACCACCACCGGGATGCGCCCCGTCGACATCGACCTCGACCCCGATACCGAGAAACTGCGGGCGGAGATCCGCGCGGAAGTCGATGCCCTCAAAGCGATTCCGCGCGAGGAACGCAACATCGCCATCGCCGAGGGCGGCTGGGTGCAGCCGCATCTGCCCAAGCCATGGGGCCGCGCCGCCGAACCGATCGAACAGATCATCATCGCCCAGGAGTTCTCCGCGGGCCGGGTGAAGCGGCCACAGATGGGCATCGCCGCCTGGATCATCCCGTCCATCGTGGCGTTCGGCACCGACGAGCAGAAGCAACGGTTCCTGCCGCCCACCTTCCGCGGCGAAATAATCTGGTGCCAGCTGTTTTCCGAGCCGGGCGCGGGATCGGACCTGGCGAGCCTGACCACCAAGGCCACCAAGGTCGACGGCGGCTGGCGCATCACCGGGCAGAAGATCTGGACGACGGGTGCGCAGTACTCGGCGTGGGGCGCGCTGCTGGCCAGAACGAACCCAAGCGCTCCAAAACACCAAGGCATCACCTACTTCCTGCTCGACATGAAGTCGCCGGGTATCGAGGTCAAGCCGCTGCGCGAGCTGACCGGCAACGCGATGTTCAACACGGTGTTCATCGACGACGTGTTCGTACCCGACAGCATGGTGCTGGGCGAGGTGAACCGTGGCTGGGAGGTCAGCCGCAACACCCTCACCAACGAACGGGTGTCGATCGGCAGCAGCGAACCGCCCTTCTTGGCCAACCTGGACCAGTTCGTGGAGTTTGTGCGAGACGGCCAGTTCGACCAGATCGAGCAGAACCGGGCAGGCCAGTTGATCGCCGAAGGGCACGCGGCCAAGGTGCTCAACCTCCGTTCGACCCTGCTCACGCTGGCCGGTGGCGACGCGATGCCCGCCGCCGCGATCTCCAAGCTGTTGTCGATGAAAACCGGTCAGGGCTATGCCGAATTCGCCGTGGCCTCTTTCGGCACCGAGGGTGCGATCGGCACCGGCGAACCCGGCCGGTGGGCCGACTACCTGCTGGCCAGCCGGGCCACCACCATCTACGGCGGCACCTCGGAGGTGCAGCTCAACATCATCGCCGAACGGTTGCTGGGCCTGCCCCGCGATCCCTAATCTTTTCCCGCGAGCAGTCGCAGAATCGCACTTTGAGTGCCTCCAGAGTGCGATTCTGTGTCTGCTCGCCGGGCATATCCGGTGCTACCGTCGAAATAGGCGGACGTCACAGACGGTTGGCATTGGTGATGAAGATGTTCAGGCAACGTGTACTGCGCCCGGTGTTCGTGGGCGCCGCAGCGCTGTCGGTTGTGATCGCACCGACGGCGGTGATTCAGCAGATCTCTCCAGGGCCCACCGAAACTCGTGCCGACCCATGTGTAGACGGCGTCATTCCGTGGAACCCCTACATCGTGAACTGTAACCTACAGCCCAGGATGCCGCGGGTGCGCGGCGCGGCTCCCGACGCCGGAGCCATCATCGCGTGCCGCGGCAAGCCGGGATGCCTGTCGTGGTACGTGAACGGGCCGTGAGAACGATGACCAACGACGTCGAAAAGCGTTGGCACGACCCACAGATGTTCCGGTCGGCCGTCACGTACGTGGTGTGTGTCGTGGCCGTGGCAGGCGTGGCTCTTGCGTCGTACGCACTCATCGGCGACCACTCGATACTGTCCGCCGTTCTGGTCCCCACTGTGCTGTTCGTCGGCGGTGTGGGCGCATTCGTGCGCACGTATCAGGTGTGGAAAGCCGGCGGGACGTGGCCCATCTGGCATGGCGCAGGCTGGTTCCTCTTGGCCCTCTCGCTCGTCTGCCTGGCCGTGCCGGGTTCAGCGATACTGTCGTCGTAGGACAGTGCCCAGCGGCCAGTTGTGGCACGCAATCCACGAAAATCCGTGCAACAACTGGCCATTGGGCCTAGGGCAGAATCGAGTCGACGTAACCGCCGTCGACCCTCAACGCGCCGCCCGTGGTCGCGGAGGCCAGCGGCGACGCCAGATAGGCCACCATGTTCGCGATCTCTTCCGGCTCGATCAACCGCTGCAGCAGCGACTGCGGCCGGTACTTGATCATGAACTCCCGCTGCGCCGCATCCCACGGGAGCGACTTGTCGACGAGCTGATAGACGAAATCCTCGACACCCGCGGTGTGCGTCGGCCCGGCGATCACCGAGTTGACCGTCACGCCGGTACCGGCGGCCTCCTTGGCGAAACCACGCGATACCGCCAGCAGTGCAGTTTTCGACACGCCGTAGTGGATCATCTCGGCAGGGATCACGATCGCCGAGTCACTGGCGATCTGGATCGCCCGGCCCCACCCCCGCTCGATCATCCCGGGCAGGTAGCTGCGGATGAGTCGTACCGAGACAAGGACATTCACGTCGAAGTAGGTGCGCCACTGTTCGTCGGTAATCTCCATGGGCGGCACCGCGCCGAAGATGCCGAGGTTGTTCACCAGGACGTCGACGGCGGGCAGCTGCCGCAGCAGTTCGGCCGTCCCCTCCTCGGTGGACACGTCGGCGGCCACGCCGATCACGTCGAGGCCCGCCAGTTTGGACACGGCCTCGTCGACCCGCTCCGCGGTGCGGCCGTTGACGGCGACGCGGGCGCCGCTGCGGGCGAGGTGTTCTGCGATGGCCAGCCCGATGCCCTGCGTCGAGCCGGTGACGAGTGCGGTCTTTCCCGTGAGGTCGATGTTCACGTCGCAGTACTACCTCTCGGCGGTCCCGGCTATTCCCCGATGCTCACGGCGAGCAGACGTGGCGGTACTCGAACGACGGCGTGTCGGGCACCGCAGTGTCTGCTCGCCGGAGAAAGTCAGTCCAGCTCGATGTCCCGCAGCTCGCGTTTGAGGATCTTGCCGGTCGGATTGCGGGGCAGCTCGTCGAGGAACACCACTTCGCGGGGCACCTTGTACCGGGCGAGGTGGTCTTTGACGTAGGTCTTGATGGCGTCCTCGTCGATGGTGGCGCCCTCGGCCTTGACCACGAAGGCACGCAGCCGCGCACCCCAGTCCTTGTCCTCGACACCGAGCGCCGTGGCCTCGACGACCTCGGGATGCCCGCTGATCAGGTCCTCGACCTCGGCCGGGAACACGTTCTCGCCGCCGGAGACGATCATCTCGTCGTCGCGGCCGCTCACGTAGAGCAGGCCGTGTTCGTCGAAGTAGCCGACGTCGCCCGAAGACAGCATGCCGTCGATGATCTGCTTGCCGCCTCCGCCGGTGTAGCCCTCGAACGGGAAGGTGTTGCCGACGAAGATCCGCCCGACCTCACCCTGCGGCACCTCGTTGCCGTTGTCGTCGAAGATCTTCACCCGCACGCCCTTGACCACGGGACCGACCGTCGCGGGGTTGATCGAGAGATCCTTGGGCCGCGCGATGGTCGCGAACGCGATCTCGGTGGAGCCGTACAGGTTGTAGACGACCGGCCCGAGATCCTTGAGCGCGCGCGTCGCCAGCTCGGCACCCAGCTGCGAACCGGAGACGAACACGATGCGCAGCGACGACAGATTTGGTTTGGGCGAGGTCTGGTCGAGGGCGTCGAGGATGCGCGACAGCATGACCGGCACCACCACCATGGCCGTCACCTTGTGCTTCTCGATGTCCGCGAGCACCGTGGCCGGTTTGAAGCGGCGGCGCAGCACCAGCGTGGTGCCGAGCATCATCGCGATGGTGCCGTGCAGGAAGCCCAGCGCGTGGAACATCGGGGCGGGCAGCGAGGTCACCTCGCCGGCCTTGAACGGAACGTGCGACAGGACGCCGCCGATCGGTGCGAGCGACGGCGGAGTGCTGCGGTTGGCGCCCTTCGGCGTGCCAGTGGTGCCGCTGGTCAGGATGATGATCGACGAATGCTTGGTGACCTTGGGCGCGGGGTTGCCGCTGCTGCGGGCGATGAGATCGGCCAAGGTCTCGTCGGTGCTGCCCGACGGTTCCTCCTTATCCGGGTTCTTGCCCAGGGCGCGCAGCTTGCCCAGCTCTGGTTCGGCCTGCGCGACCGCCGCGGTGTACTCGTCGTCGTAGATGATCACCTTGGCGCCTTCGCGCTCGGCGACCTCCTTGATCTGCGGCCCGGAGAACTCGCTGTTGAGCAGGATGATCCGGGCGCCTGCGCGGGCAGCGCCGTACACCGCGATCAGGAACCACCGATGGTTGCGAGCGAGGATCGCGACGCCGTCTCCGCCCGTGATCCCCATGGTCAGCAAGCCGTTGGCAACCGCATGGGCGGCCTGGTCGAGTTCGCCGAAGGTCAGCTCGCCGTCGTCGTCGATGACCGCGGTGCGGTTGGGGTGACGACGCGCGTTGAGCGCGGGAATCATGCCGAACTCGCCCCAGCGCACGATGTCGGCCAGCATCGCCGCCATGTTCTGCGGCGGTTCCAGGCGTAACGCGCCTGCCTCGAACATCTTGCGTGCGTAGTGCAACTCCGCGGCACCGCGGTCAAGGTATCGCTGGGCTTTCCCCGCGACCTGCGCCGGCAGGTCAGAAAGACTTGGCATGGGGCCCACAATATGTGACGCGGGTCGCAGTCGGGTGGGATGGCTACCATGAGCTGATGGCCGGTGGTGTGACACTGGATGTGGATGGTCTGCAGGTGTCGGTCAGCAACCCGGACAAGGTGATTTTCCCTGACGCCGGCGTCACCAAACGGGATCTGATCGACTACTACCTCGCGGTTGCCGACGGTGCGCTGCGCGGGGTTTCCGGGCGTCCGATGATTCTCAAACGGTTCGTCAAGGGCATCACCGCCGAGGCGATTTTTCAGAAGCGCGCGCCAGAGAAACGCCCGGACTACATCGATGTCGCCGAGCTCAAATACCGGTCGGGCACATCGGCCAAGGAAGCCGTCATCGACAACGCCGCCGGGCTGGTGTGGGCGGTGAACCTCGGCTGCGTCGACCTCAACCCGCACCCCGTGCTGGCGACAGATCTCGACCACCCCGACGAACTGCGCGTCGATCTGGACCCGATGCCGGGCGTCGACTGGCGCCAGATCGTCGAGGTGGCACTCATAGCGCGCGACGTGCTGCAAGATCACGGCCTGACCTCGTGGCCGAAGACATCGGGCTCGCGGGGCTTTCACATCTACGCCCGCATCCACCCCCGCTGGCCGTTCAAGCAGGTTCGCCTCGCCGCCCAGACCGTGGCGCGGGAGGTGGAGCGACGCGCTCCGGAGCTGGCGACGGCGCACTGGTGGAAAGAGGAGCGCGAAGGCGTCTTCGTCGATTTCAACCAGAACGCCAAGGACCGTACCGTCGCCTCGGCCTACTCGGTGCGCGCTACGGCCGATGCACGGGTGTCCACGCCATTGCGGTGGGACGAGGTGCCGGATTGCCGGCCCGAACGATTCACGATCTCCACGGTGCCTGCCCGGTTCGCCGACATCGGCGATCCGTGGGAAGGCATGGACGACGCACCAGGCAGCCTGGACGCGCTGCTGGAGTTGGCCGAGAAACTCGGCCCCGCCGAGAAAGCCCCCACGGGCGCATCCCGCGACGGGCGGCGGGTTTCGACGATGCCGCTCATCGAGATCGCCCGCACCAAGACCCGTGACGAGGCGATGGCGGCGCTGGACGTGTGGCGCGAGCGGTATCCGGCTGTCGCTCAACGGCTTGAACCAGTGGACATCCTGGTCGACGGCATGCGCGGCCCCAGCTCCATCTGGTACCGCATCCGGATCAATCTGCAGCACGTGCCGGAGGCCGAGCGCCCGCCGCAAGAGGAGCTGATCGCCGATTACAGCCCGTGGGAGAACTATTCGGGCAAGCAGTGGCGGCAGGGCTGATCGTGCCGTTGTCCCGGCGTGTGTCGAACGCGGGTCCCACGTTGACACCTGACTGCCGTCACACTACGTTCGTCACAGATGATTGAAACGTTTCAACGATCGTGGGAGGCCTCCGGCATGACCCTGTGGTCCCACGAGTTTGCAGCCGCGGGCGCGGCGCCGCCGGTAGCCTGAGGCGTCATGCGAATCGCGCTGTTCGCGACCTGCCTGGCTGACGCCCTGTTCCCGCCTGCCGCCATCGCGACGGTCGAGTTGCTGGAGCGACTCGGGCACGAAGTCGTGTTTCCACCCGGCCAAACCTGTTGTGGCCAAATGCATGTCAACACCGGATACCTCAGAGAGGCCACCGCCGTGGTACGCAACCACGTGCAGGTGTTCGACGCTGCGGACTGCGACGCCGTCGTCGCGCCATCCGGGTCCTGCGTGGGGTCGGTGCGTCACCAGCACGCCATGGTCGCACGCCGAGCAGGCGACGAGGAACTGGCCACCCGCGCCGAGGCGATCGCGGCGCGCACCTACGAACTGTCGGAATTCCTCATCGATGTGCTCGGTGTCGAAGATGTCGGCGCTTACTACCCGCACCGGGTCACCTATCACCCGACATGCCACTCGCTGCGCATGCTTGGCGTAGGCGACAAGCCGCTGCGCCTGCTGCGCCATGTCCGCGGCCTGACCCTGCTGGAGCTACCCGAAGCCGAATCCTGTTGCGGTTTCGGCGGAACCTTCGCTCTGAAGAATTCCGACACCTCCACGGCCATGCTCACCGACAAGATGACCAACATCCTCGAAACCGGCGCCGAGGCATGCAGCGCCGGCGATTCGTCGTGCCTGATGCACATCGGCGGCGGCCTCAGCCGGTTGCGCAGCGGGGTGCGCACCGTGCATCTGGCGGAGATCCTGGCGGCGCGGGACGAGCGCAGCGACGCGAAAGGGAGGGGAGCATGACCACATTCCTGGGCACCCCGGGCGTGGGCAATCTGCGCGGCGACGAATCCTTCCCGAAGGCCGCCCGCGCCGCACTCGCCAACTCCCAGCTGCGCCGCAACATCGGCCACGCCACCCACACCATTCGGGCCAAGCGGCTGGGTGCAATACGCGAATGCGCCGACTGGGAAGAACTGCGCGCCGCGGGCAGCGCACTCAAACAAGACGTGCTGGCCCGGCTACCCGAACTGCTCGACGAACTCGAACGCAACGTCACCGCACGCGGCGGGGTGGTGCACTGGGCCCGCGACGCCGACGAGGCCAACCGCATCGTCGCCGGACTGGTGCGCGACGCCGGGGCCGACGAAGTCGTCAAGGTCAAGTCGATGGCCACGCAGGAGATCGGGCTCAACGAATACCTGGAAGCCGAAGGCATCGCGGCGTTCGAGACCGACCTGGCCGAACTGATCGTCCAACTCGGCCACGACAAGCCCAGCCACATCCTGGTCCCAGCGATCCACCGCAACCGGGCGGAGATCCGCGAGATCTTCACCCGGGAGATGCCCGATGCCGGTGAGCTCACCGACGATCCTCGGGTGCTGGCGATGGCCGCCCGGGCGCATCTGCGGCGCAAGTTCCTCACCGCCAAGGTCGCGATCAGCGGCGCGAATTTCGGTGTCGCCGAGACGGGAACGCTGGCCGTGGTGGAATCCGAAGGCAACGGCCGGATGTGCCTCACGCTGCCACAGACCCTCATCACCGTGATGGGCATCGAGAAGATCGTGCCGAGGTTCTCCGACCTCGAGGTGTTCATGCAGCTGCTGCCCCGCTCGTCGACCGCCGAGCGCATGAATCCCTACACCTCGATGTGGACCGGGGTGCATCCCGGCGACGGGCCGCAGCAGTTCCACCTGGTGCTGCTGGACAACGGCCGCACCCGCGTCCTCGCCGACGACGTGGGACGCGCTGCGCTGCACTGCATTCGGTGCAGTGCATGCCTCAATGTGTGTCCCGTCTACGAACGCACCGGCGGCCACGCGTACGGGTCCGTGTACCCGGGCCCGATCGGGGCGATCCTGAGCCCACAACTCACCGGAACCACCGGCCACGACGACCCCAACGCCAGCCTGCCCTACGCATCATCGCTGTGCGGAGCGTGTTTCGAGGCCTGCCCGGTGCGCATCGACATCCCGTCGATCCTGGTGCACCTGCGCGCCGAGCAGGTGGACTCCGAGCGGGGCGGTCTTCCGTCCGGCCAGGATCTGGCCATGCGCGCCGCCGGCTGGACGATGGCCTCGGCAGGGCGGTTCTCGCTGGCCGAAAAGGCAATGGCTGCCGGACGATTGGTCGCAGGCCGCGATCACCGCATCTCCGCGCTACCGTGGCCGGCGTCGAAATGGACTGCCAGCCGCGATATTCCCGAGCCACCGAAAGAGACGTTCCGGCAGTGGTGGATCCGCACGCACGGGAGCACGTCATGAACAACCCACGCACCGAGATACTCGGCCGTATCCGCACGGCCCTCGCCGGCGCGCCACCGCAACCCGTTGCGGTACCGCGGGATTACGACCACCAGCCGCTCACCGGGCCGGGTGATGTGGATCGGTTCGCCGAAACGGTGGCCGAGTACCGGGCCCGCGTGCACCGCATCGCCGCTGCCGACATCGCCGCCACGGTACGCGAACTGACCGGCGCCGACGCCACCGTGGTGATCCCCGCCGACGTGCCCGACGACTGGATCACCGGTGTGCGCACCATCGCCGACGATCCGCCGCTCGGGATCGACGCGCTCGACGGGGCCGACGCAGTCCTGACCGGCTGCGCCGTCGGGATCGCCGCGACCGGCACCATCGTGCTCGACGCAGGCGCCGCCCAGGGCCGTCGTGCCCTCACCCTGGTACCCGACCACCACATCTGCGTCGTGCGCACCGACCAGATCGTCGACACCGTTCCACAAGGATTCGCCGCACTCACCGCAACCCGCCCGCTGACCTTCATCTCAGGACCCAGCGCCACCAGTGACATCGAACTGGAACGCGTGGAAGGGGTGCACGGCCCCCGCACACTCGACGTGCTGATCGTCTAGCCCGCCGTGGAGTCCCGCACGATCAATTCCGGTTGGAACACCACGTGTTTGGGCTCGCGCGCCCTGCCCTCGGCGGCTTCGATGAGCAGGTCCACCGCCGTCCTCCCGATCTCGGCGGTGGGCTGGCGCACGGAGGTCAACGGCACGACGGCCGAACGGGCGAAGTCGATATCGTCGTAGCCGACCAGCGCGATGTCGCCAGGCACCTGTACCTCACCCATCAGGGTCAGCGCCTGCAATACCCCCATGGCCAACAGGTCGTTGGCGCAGAACACTGCGTCGGGGCGATCCTCGGGACGGCGGTCTCGCAGCCGCTCGCCGGCCGCGCGCCCGTCGAGCACGCTCGGCGCACTGGTGTCGACGATCTCCAGTTGTGCGCCAGGGGTTTCCGCAACAGCGTCGGCAGCACCCCGGCGGCGGTCCCGGATCTGCCGGAGCGTGGCAGGCCCTCCGACGAACGCGATGCGCCGCCGTCCGATCGCACACAGGTGCTGCACAGCCAGCCGCGCACCGGCAACGTCGTCCACCGCCACCGAATCGAATGCCGTACCGCTGCCGTCGCGGTCCACGAGCACTACGGGAGTGTCGCGGTCCCGCAACGCATTCAGCCGGGCGAGATCCTCACCGACCGGCGATACCAACAAGCCGAACACCCGTTGCTCGTCGAAGGCGTCGATGTAGGCACGTTCCCGGGCGCTGTCGTCGTCGGAGGTGCCAAGCAGAACCGTGAGGTTGTGTTCACCCGCGCGACGTTCGGCGGCCCGGGCGATGTCGGTGAAGAACGGGTTGCCGATGTCGAGCACCACAAGACCCACACTGCGGGACCGGCCCGCCTTGAGCTGGCGGGCGGCGTCGTTGCGGACGAAGCCCAGCTGGTCGATGGCGGCCTGCACCCGCGCCACGGTTGCAGGCGCGACCTTGTCCGGCGCGTTGAGCACATTGGAGACCGTGCCCACCGATACCGACGCCGCGGCGGCGACCTCACGCATGCTCACCACGGCACCATCACACCATTGCGGCGGCCCGCTTGGTGCGCGGGACGTACCGGCGCGGCGGAAACCAGCGGGCCACCCGCTCACGCAACTCCGCTGGGCCGCCGTCGATGAGCCCTTGGGCACGTGCGGTAAGCAGCAGGTTGCCCAGGGCGGTGGCCTCGACCGGCCCGGCCAGCAGCGGCACACCGAGCCGGTCGGCGGTGAGCTGGCACAGCAGTTCGTTCTGGGATCCCCCGCCCACGATGTGCACCGTCCGCACGTCGACGCCCGACAGCTCGGCGGCCGTACGCACCGATGCGGCGAAGGCCGCGGCCAGGCTTTCCAGAATCGCCCGGACCATCTGCACCCGCCCGGCCGGGGCGGGCCTGCCGCGCTCGGTGTACCACTGGCAGATTCGGGCGGGAATGTCGCCGGGTGCCAGGAAACGGGGGTCATCGGTGTCGAACACGTCGGCCGATGTCGGTGCATCCGCGGCTTGTACCAGCAGGTCAGCGAGCTCGACGGAGTGTCCTTCCCGCTGGTATTGCCGCAGCGTCTCACTGAGCAACCACATCCCCATCACGTTGTGCAGGAAGCGGATCCGGCCGCCGACCCCTACCTCATTGGTGAAGTTGGCCTGCCGCGCAGCTTCTGTCGCGACCGGTCCGGGCAGCTCGACACCCACCAAACCCCATGTCCCGCAGGAGATGTACGCGGCGTGATCGGGATCCATCGGGATCGCGGCGACGGCTGAAGCGGTGTCGTGCGAGGCCACCGAAACCACCTCGGCAGCACCTCCCAGTTGCTCGGCCACGCTGGGCAGCACCGGCCCTCGGCCGCTGCCGGCCTCCACGATGTCGGGGAACAGCTGACGCGACAGCCCCAACCGCGCCATCAGTTCACCGTCCCACGTGCCGTCCAGGCCGAGCAGTCCGGTGGTCGACGCGTTGGTCCGTTCGGCGGCCAGGACACCGGTCAGCCAGTACGTCACCAGATCCGGTATGAGCAGCACGGTGTCGGCCAGCTCGAGCATTCCGTGCGCCCGCTCATCGGCGAGTTGGTACACGGTGTTGAACGGCAAGAACTGTAACCCGTTGCGGCGGTACAGCTCCTCCGGAGAGATCACCGCGTGGACGAGATCGACGCCACGCTCGGTGCGGATGTCGCGATAGTGGTGCGGCAAGGACAGCAGCCGGCCATCGCGGAGCAGACCGTAATCGACGGCCCACGAGTCGACCCCGATGCCGACCAGGTTGTCACAGTCCCGGCCGGCCCCGACCAACCCGTCCATGACATGCGCGTACAGCCCAGGCACATTCCAGTGCAACACGTCACGGGTGCCGTCCCACAGTCGCAGCGGGTCGTTGGCGAACCGCGCAGCGGTCCGCATGTCGAACCGGTCACCGCTGATGTCGGCGACCATGACCCGGCCGCTGGTCGCGCCCAGATCGACGGCGGCGACCTGGGCGCTCATCGGAACACTCGGCTCTTCGCGCAAGCGCTCATCGGAGAAAGGCCGCGGCGACCCCCGCGTCCACCGGCACATGCAACCCGGTGGTGTGGGAGAAATCCGAGGTGCACAGGGCGAACGCGGCGTTGGCGATGTTCTCCGGCAGCACTTCGCGTTTGAGCAAGGTCCGTTGCGCGTAGTACTTGCCGAGATCCTCCTCGGCCACGCCGTAGACCGCGGCCCGCTTGGCTCCCCAACCGCCGGCGAAGATGCCCGAACCGCGGACCACGCCGTCGGGGTTGATGCCGTTGACCTTGACACCGTGCTCGCCCAGTTCGGCGGCGAGCAGCCGAACCTGGTGGGCCTGATCGGCTTTGGTGGCGGAGTACGCAATGTTGTTGGGCCCGGCGAACACCGAGTTCTTCGACGAGATGTAGATGATGTCGCCACCGAGTTTCTGGTCGATCAGCGCTCGCGCGGCCGCCTTCGACACCAGGAACGAGCCCCGCGCCATGACGTTGTGCTGCAGGTCCCAATCCTCGACCGTGGTGTCCAGCAACGACTTCGACAGCGACAGCCCCGCGTTGTTGACCACGATGTCGATCCCGCCGAAGGCCAGAACGGTGGCGTCGATGGCGGCCTGCACCGCACATTCGTCGGTGACGTCCGCAGCGATCCCGATCGCGACGTCACCATTGCCAATCTCTGACGCCGCCGCAGCGGCCTTCTCCGCGTCGAGGTCGGCGATCACCACGCACGCACCCTCGGCGGCCAGCCGCGTGGCGATGGCCTTGCCGATGCCCGACGCCGCCCCGGTGACCAGCGCGATACGGGTGGCCAGCGGTTTGGGTTTCGGCATCCGGGCCAGCTTGGCCTCCTCCAACGCCCAGTACTCGATACGGAACTTCTCCGACTCGTCGATGGGGGCGTAGACCGAGATCGCCTCGGCACCCCGCATGACGTTGATCGCGTTGAGGTAGAACTCGCCGGCCACCCGGGCGGTCTGCTTGTCCTTGCCATAGCTGAACATCCCGACGCCCGGGATGAGCACGATCGCCGGGTCGGCGCCTCTGATGGGCGGCGTCGCCGGATCGGCGTGCCGGTCGTAGTACGCCTGGTAGTCGGCCCGGTAGGCGGCGTGCAGTTCGGCCAGCCTGGTCTTGGCGTCCTCGATCGACGCATCGGCCGGCAGGTCGAGCACCATCGGCTTGACCTTGGTGCGCAGGAAGTGGTCGGGGCAGCTGGTGCCGAGTTCGGCCAGTCGGGGATGCTCACTGCGGGAAAGGAATTCGAGCACGCGAGGATCGTCGGTGAAATGGCCGACCTGCGGCTTGTCGGTGGAGGCCAGACCACGGATGAACGGGGCGAGTTCAGCGGCCTTGGTCCGGCGCTGCTCGTCGGGCAGCGGTTCGAAACCGGGCAGCGGCGTGCCGAACGGC
Organism: Mycobacterium aquaticum; assembly: GCF_002086485.1. Taxonomy (GTDB): domain Bacteria; phylum Actinomycetota; class Actinomycetes; order Mycobacteriales; family Mycobacteriaceae; genus Mycobacterium; species Mycobacterium aquaticum. The sequence goes on from NZ_MVHF01000024.1 coordinate 63,618, forward strand.
TCGGGCTTACCGTGCTCGGCGATGTAACGCTCGGCGGTTTCGATGATCTCCAGCGAGTTCGCTTCGGCCTCAGCCGATGTCGAGCCCCACGCGGTGATGCCATGGCCACCGAGGATCGTGCCGATGGCCTGCGGGTTGCGCTCCTTGATGGCCGCGATGTCCAGGCCGAGCTGGAACCCGGGGCGCCGCCAGGCCACCCACACCACCCGGTCACCGAAGATCTTGGCGGTCAGCGCCTCGCCGTCGACGGCGGTCGCCAGGGCGATGCCGGAGTCGGGGTGCAGGTGATCGACATGGTCGGCGTCGACCAGCCCATGCATGGCGGTGTCGATCGACGGGGCAGCACCGCCGCGTCCGTGCAGGCAGTAGTCGAACGCCGCCACCATCTCATCCTCGCGTTCGACACCGGGATAGACATCGACCAGCGCGCGCATGCGGTCCAGCCGCAGCACGGCCAGTCCGTTCTCGGTGAGGGTGCCGAGGTCACCACCGGAACCCTTGACCCACAACAGGTTTACCGGGTTTCCGGTGACGGGGTCGATGTCGGTACCTTTGGCCGAGGTGTTGCCCCCGGCGTAGTTGGTGTTCTTCGGGTCTGCGCCCAACCGATTGGACCGGGCGATCAGTTCGGCAACACTAGGATTCGTCATGCGTCATGCTCCCCATGATGATTGAGTTCCGCCGATCCGCTCGGCGTTGATGGTGTCCTGATATCCCGATGCCGCGAAGGCCGCCATCGGATCGGCCGGTAGACCACGCTCGGCGCGCCACTGGGCCAGCGCCGGCCGCACGTCGGTGTAGAACGCGTCCATGACGATCCCGTTGGCGCCCAGTACATCTCCGCTGCTCTGCGCGAGCGCCAGGGCGTCGGTGTCGACCAGCAACACGCGCGCCGTCATCTCCTGGACGTTGAGCACCGACCGGATCTGACCGGGGATCTTGGCTTCGACGTTGTGGCACTGGTCGAGCATCAGCGCCACGTCCGAGCCGTGCTTTTCCCCGTCGCATCGCTCGCCCCGACCGCCGAGCCCGCCGCCGCGCACCACCTCGAACATGATGCGGAACAACTGGAACGGGTCGGCGGCCCCCACGATGAGGTCGTCGTCGGCGTAGAAGCGGGAGTTGAAGTCGAACGATCCCAGCTTTCCCAGCCGCAGCAGTTGCGCGACGATGAACTCGATGTTGGTGCCGGGCGCGTGGTGCCCGGTGTCCAGGCACACCACTGCCCGCTCCCCGAGTGCACTGACCTGGGCGTAGGCGGTGCCCCAGTCCGGCACGTCGGTCATGTACATGGCCGGTTCGAAGAACTTGTATTCCAGCACCATTCGCTGGTCCGGGCCGATGTGCTGGTAGATCGACGCCAGCGATTCTGCGAGTCGGTCCTGTCTGCCCCGGATGTCGCCCTGTCCGGGATAGTTGGTGCCGTCGGCCAGCCAGATCTTCAGATCCCGCGACCCGGTCTGATTCATGATCTCGATGCAGGCCAGGTGATGGTCGATGGCCTTCTGCCGCACGGTCTTGTCGGTGTGGGTGAGGCTGCCGAACTTGTAGTCGTCGTCCTGGAAGGTGTTGGAGTTGATGGTTCCCAACCGCACGCCCTGCTCGGTGGCGTACCTGCCCAGTGCCGCGTAGTCGTCGACGGTGTCCCACGGGATGTGCAGGGCCACGCTCGGCGCCAGACCGGTCAGCCGGTGCACCGTGGCCGCATCGGCGATCTTCTCCCGGACCGTGCGCGGGGTGCCGGGGGTGCCGAACACCTTGAAGCGCGTACCGGAGTTACCGAACGCCCACGACGGAAGTTCGATCGCCAGGTTGTCCAGTTCGGCGGGCAGGACGAGGGTGCTCATGCTGCGGTCCTTTCCATGGTGGTGACGACGGGCGCACCGTAACGCTCGACCTCGATCTGCTGCAGCGTCTTGCCGCGCGTACGCGGGGCGCCGACGGCGCCGATCAGCAGGGCCACGGTGAGAAGGGCGACGAGCAAGGTCCCGACGGCGGTGAGACCGGTGGCCGCCAGCAGGGTCGGGAAGAAGTAGCTCAGCAGCCCGGTGGCGGTGCGGACGACAAAGAACATCACGCCCTGGGCGCTGGCCCGGTAGGGCGTGGCGAACAGCTCGCTGGCCCACAGACTGTAGAACGCCTGGGCGCCGATGCCGCTGGCGAGACCCCACAGCACCGCGAAGGCCAGCATGGTCGGCACGCCGTCGTCGGTGAACGCCACCAGCACGATCCAGGCGACGATCCCCAGCACTGCCCCGATCACGTAGAGGAGGCGCTGGCTCATCCGGTCGGCGTATCGCATGAAGCCGAAGTAGGTGGTGAGGACTGTGCAGCCCCACACCAGGACCTGCAGCAGATTCTGGGCGACCGGGCTGTGCAGCCCGGCGGTGTCATAGACCCGGGGCATGAAGATGCCTGCCTGTCCGGCGACGGTGTTCCAGAACAGGTAGATGCCGCCGAGGAACAGCAGAGCGGTGATGTTGACCCGGCGGGAGAACAGCCCGCGCAGTCCACGGGTGCCGACGGCCGATGCCAGCGAATTCGACTCGTGACGTCCCTCGTCGGCCCAGATCTGTGATTCGGCCAGGCCTTGCCGAACCCACCAGACCACGGCGGCGACGATGAACAGGTGGCCGAACACCAAACGGGAGCCGATCAGCCCGAGCGGGGCGAGGGCGGCCGCCAAGGCGAACCCGATGAGCGGCCCGATCGACCAGGCCAGCTGCGCGGTGCCGACGTGCTTGGCGCGGGCGGTCGACGGTGCCTGTTCGGCGATGTAGGTCCACGACGCGGGGACGCCCGCACCGACCGCGATACCGGTGATGACGAATGCGGCAAGCAGCATGACGTAATTCACCGCGAACGCGGCGAGTAGCACGCCGGCCATGTAGACCAGCAGATCGTATGTGTAGATCGCCTTGCGCCCGAAGCGATCACACAGCGGACCACCCAGGATCGCACCGATCGCTGCGCCAAAAGCGTTGGCGCTCAACGCCGCCAGCAGTCCGACCGCGAAGTTGCCGATCCCGAACGCCGTCTGCCAGAAACCCAGACTGGTGGCGATCGCAATGATCGACCCGGCCTCGATGTAGTTCGACATGGCGACCGCGATGGTGGCCCGCCACCCGGTTGTGGAGCGTGCTCCGATCTTCATGGACCGCCTCTCCCATGGGCCGCAGAATTGAAACGTTTCAATTCGTGATGGGGGTCACGTTAAAGGATTGAGCGCGACCCCGTCAAGGCCGCGAGGGCCCCATCCGGCCCGATTCCGCTACTGACCAGTACGAATTCAGGTTCTTAGCAAAGTATTAACGGCAGCACCCAGCCGCCTTAGATTGCCCACTTAGCGTTGGGGACAGGTTGAAGCGACGACGCACAACCCAGCAAGCACAGGAACCACCGAAGGGAGGCTGATCATGACTATCACGACCAACACCCCGGCTTCGGACGGCAATCTCCGGTACGTGAACCAGGCGCTCGTCTGCGACGGTGCCTCGATCCGATCACAGTGCCGACAGCTGGCCACGGTGGTGACGATCAAGGGTGACGTCAACACTTTCAACATCGACACCATCACCGCGTACGTGCGCCGGTCCACTCTTCCCGAGAAGCCACTGGTCGTCGACATGAGCGGCGTGACCGGCTTTGCCTCGCAGGCGATTTCGTTGTTCTACGACGTTGACGAACGCTGTGGCGCACTTGGTGTCGACTGGGCCGTGGTCGCGAGCGATGCCGTCATCGCCGAGCTCGACGACATCGGCGTGCCGGTCACCGCGTCGGTGGCCGAAGCACTGCACCACTTCGCCGAAGGCAACCTGGCTCGCCGCAGGCTGCTCCCCCTACTCACCAAGAGCGCCTGAGAGAAAGGGCCACTACCATGCTGATCGACGTTCGATGGCTGACAATGCTTCTGGGTCGCCGGCGCCGGGTCGCCCATCGGCACCTGCTCGCCCACTGAGCCCGCCGGGTCAACGCCCGGCCACTCACCACCGCGAAACCCACGGCGTGCTGCAGAGATCCTCTGCATGCACGACGTCGGTTTCGCTTTTCAGGCTTTCGCTTTCACGCGATGGCGCCGGAATCCTTGAGCTCGGCGATCCTGTCCCAGTCGATACCCAGCTCCATCAGCACCAGCTCGGTGTGTTCGGAGGCCTGCGGTGCCCGCGTGGTCTCCAGCGGCTCGTGATTGAACTGCACCGGCCCACGCACCACCCGGAAGGGTTTAGCGTCCGTGCCCTCGACCTCCACGATCATGTCGTTGGCGATGGCCTGCTCATCGGTGGCCAGGTCGACCAAGCTCTGGAATGGCGCCCACTGACCTTTCATCGTCGTGAGGTGCTTGCGCCAGTACTCGAAGGGCTTACCACGGATGGCCGCGGCGATCAGCTCCGCGGCCGCCTCGGCGTTCTCGATGAGCGGTAGCACGTCGGAAAATCTCGGGTCGTCGGCCAGTTCGGGCAACCCGAGGTGCTCGAACGCGTCTCGGATGTAGCCGGAGGGGCTCACGATGCACAGGTTGATGGTGCCGCCGTCGGACGTCAGATAGTTGCCGAGGAACGGGTTCACCGTCGGGCCGGCGGAGTCCGGCATCACCGATCGCATGGTCTCGCCGCTCTCCATACCCTGGGTGACGCTCGCCCCGGCCGCCCACCATGCGGTGCTGAGCAATGACACGTCGACCTCGGTTGGCTCGCCGGTCCGTTCCCGGTGAAACAGTGCCGCGGCGATGCCGCCGGCGATGTTCATGCCGCCGATGGAATCCCCGAACGCCGGGATGCCCTGCGACAAGGCACCGCCGAACTCCTCGGGTGTCAGCGCGTGCCCGACCCCGCTGCGGGTCCAGAACGCGGTGCCGTCGAAACCACCGACGGTCCGCTCCGGCCCCTTGTCGCCGTACGCGCTGCCCCTGGCATAGATGATGTCCGGATTGACCGCACGGATGTGCTCGACGTCGAACCTGTTCTTCTGGCGGGCCTGCGGCAGGTAGTTCGTCAGGAACACATCGGCGGTCTTGGCGATCTCATATAGGACCTCCTGACCATCAGGGGTCGATACGTCGATGCCGACGCTGCGCTTGCCCCGGTTCGGATGCTCGATGAGCGGATGCCGGTCGGGGTCGAGTTCGAAACCGCCCATGTTGATGAAACCGCGTTGGGTGTCCCCCCGCAGCGGGTGCTCGACCTTGATGACGTCGGCGCCCCAGTCGGCGAGGATGGCGCCCGCCGCGGGGACGAACGTGAACTGCGCGACCTCCAAGACCCGGACACCCTGCATCACCTTGGTGGTCATCACACCCCTTCAACCGTTGCATTTACGGTAAGTGTAGCGATAAGACGGCGCATGAAGCGCTCGGATTGCGGGTATCCCGGACCTCGGATGGCGTTGCCGTCCAGTCGAGCGTGAACTGATGGAGGTCCGCGATGACCGTCAGCGAAGAAGTCAACGAACGACAAGCCAGGCAGGTCGCCGAGCAGGCTCGCGAAGCGCAGTGGCATCAGCCCAGTTTCGGCAAAGAATTGTTCCTCGGCAGATTGCGGTTGGATCTGGTCCATCCGCATCCGCGAGGCCCCGCCGAGAAGACGCAGCGCGGCGAGGCGTTCCTGGCCCGGCTCCGGGAGTTCTGCGAGTCGCAGATCGATGCCGCGGTGATCGAACGGGAGGCCCAGATCCCGGACTCGGTGATTCGGGGCCTGAAAGAGCTCGGCGCGTTCGGCATGAAGATCGGCACCGAGTACGACGGGCTTGGCCTGTCTCAGGTGTCCTACAACAAGGCGCTCGCCCTGGTCGGCTCGGTGCATCCCGCGCTCGGCGCGCTGCTTTCGGCGCACCAATCGATCGGCGTACCGCAGCCGGTGGCGATGTTCGGCACCGAGGAGCAGAAGCGCACCTGGCTGCCCCGGTGCACCCGCGAGATCAGCGCGTTCCTGCTGACCGAACCCGACGTGGGAAGTGACCCGGCCCGGCTGCACGCGACGGCCACGCCAGACGGTGACGACTACGTCCTCAACGGCGTCAAACTGTGGACCACCAACGGTGTCATCGCCGATCTGCTGGTGGTGATGGCCCAGGTACCCGCGAGCGAAGGGCATCGCGGCGGCATCACCGCCTTCGTCGTCGAAGCCGACACTCCCGGCATCGTCGTCGCGAACCGCAACCGGTTCATGGGATTGCGCGGCATCGAGAACGGTCTGACTCGGCTGACCGATGTCCGGGTGCCCGCCGCCAACCGCATCGGCCGCGAAGGGGAAGGGCTGCGAATCGCGTTGTCCACGCTCAATGTGGGACGCCTGTCATTGCCTGCGGTGTGCACGGGAACCGCGAAGTGGTGTTTGAAGATCGCTCGCGAATGGTCGAAGGAACGGGTGCAGTGGGGTCGGCCGGTCGGTGAGCACGACGCGGTGGCAGGCAAGGTGGCCTTCATCGCGGCCACCGCATACGGGGTTGAATCCATGGTCGAGCTCGCAGGCGAGTTGGCCGACGCGGGCCGCACCGACATCCGGATCGAGGCCGCGCTGGCCAAGCTCTACGGCTCGGAGATGGCGTGGTTGATCGCCGACGAGCTGGTACAGATCCGGGGTGGACGCGGTTTCGAAACCGCCGAGTCGCTGGCTGCCCGCGGCGAGCGGGGCGTGCCCGCCGAGCAGATCCTGCGCGACATGCGGATCAACCGGATCTTCGAAGGGTCCACGGAAATCATGCATTTGATGCTCGCCCGCGAGGCGGTGGATGCCCACCTGTCGGTGGCCGGCGACATCATCGACCCCGACGCCGACCTGCGGCAGAAGGCGAAGGCGGCCGCACAGGCAGGCAAGTTCTACGCCCGCTGGCTGCCGACGCTGCTGACCGGTAAAGGCCAACTGCCCACCTCGTACTCCGAGTTCGGGCCGCTGGCCGAACATCTGCGTTACGTCGAACGCGCCAGTCGCAAACTCGCGCGCAGCACCTTCTACGCGATGTCGCGGTGGCAGGGCGGCCTCGAGCACAAGCAACGGTTCCTGGGCCGCATCGTCGACATCGGCGCGGAACTGTTCGCGATCACCGCCGCCTGTGTGCGGGCTCAGAGCGACGAGATGAACGACGGCGCCGCCGACCTCGCCGACGCGTTCAGCCGCCAGGCGCGGGTCCGAGCCGACCAGCTGTTCGAGCAATTGTGGGACAACAGCGACGACTCCGACCGGTCGCTGGTGAGAGACGTGCTCGCCGGCCGCTACACCTGGCTCGAGCGCGGGATCGTCGACCCGTCGATCGAGGGGCCATGGATCGCCCAGGAAGGCGGCGCTGTCCGCGAAGACATGCACCGACACATCCGATGAACGACCTGTCGAAGGCACCACCTCAGACGTAAACTGAGCAAACTATGGCGTCGGCGAACGCGCACGGCGGCGAATGGGGCTACTGGCCTCATCCGGTGCACATGCGTGATCACTGCCTGAGTCGCCGACAGGCACGGCAGATGAGCCGCCGGTTCGCCGACGTCGGTGTCGGGATCGCCGCAGCCCGTCTTCGCGAGATCGCCACCGGCGCCCCCGCCTCCGAAGCAGAGTTGACCGACGTCGAGTTCGCCGTCTGGGCAAGCGAGTTCAAGCATGACGAATTCCTGGCCAAGTTCGAACGGGCCAAGCGGGAGTGCCTCAAAGGGCTCGTCGTCATCGTCATGGCTCTCGTCATGCTGGCTTTCCTGCTGTCCGCGGCCGTGTGCGTGTTGAGCGCGACGTTGCACACCACACCGTTCAACAACGGTCAGATGTGGCAACCGGTGATCCCGTCTCTATTTGAACCGGCCGGCGAAACCTCGCAGTGGTAGATCCGCGCTCGTGAGCAGGCCGGGCGGAGCGGCGACGACCGATTTGATGGCATTGAGCGCGGGCAGACCGGTGACCGTCATCCCGATCGACGCGAAGCTGCTGGGGTCGGAAAGATCCACCCCCGGTTTCGGGAAGATCATGTGCTTGTTGTAGACGCACGGGTCACCCATGATCTGGGTTATGTAGCAGCCCTTGATATCCCAGCTGGGGTCGGTGTTCGGGGTCATCTGCCATTCGAGATGCGTTTCGATCTTCGGCTCACCGTCGACCAGCCCCTGGTATTTGATGTAGTTGCCGCCGAGTGAGCCCTTGGGCAGCTGATACCAGCCGAGGTCGACATCCTTGGTGCACGCGCCGAGTTCATAGCTGAAGGTGACCTCGTCCAGCTGTACGTCGAAGCAGTCGGCCATCAACAGCACACTGTCGGCGAACACCCGGGTGTATTTCTCCAGCATGCCGGGCAGGCGTGGATCATCAACGGGCAGACCGTATCCCACCTCTTTCCAGGTGTCAGCCGAATGGTGGCATGACACGTCGACGGATTCGATGGTGGTGACGTTGGTGATCTCGGCGACGTCGGCAGAGCACACCACACCGAGGATCTGGTTGAGGCCCGGGTTCATGCCGGTGCCATAGAAGGTCGCACCTCCTTTTGCGCAGGCCTCCGCGAGTACCTCTGAAACCTTCCTGCCGGAGGAATGCGGATGGTTGGTGTCGCGGTGCCAACCGGTGATCCAGTCGGCCGTGGTCACGATGTCGATGCCCGCCTCGAGAACTTTCACGTAGAGGTCCTCGTCGGGGAAGACGCCGTGGAACGTGACCACATCAGGTCGGGCGGCGATGATCTCGTCGACTGATCCGGTGGCGATCACCCCGTTGGGGGCCAGCCCGGCGATCTCACCGGCATCCCGGCCGATCTTTTCCGGTGTGTAGCAATGCAATCCGATCAGCGTCAGGTCGGGGTGAGCTGCGATGCGCTTGATCATCTCGGTGCCCACATTGCCGGTGGCCACCTGGAAGACGCGGATCTGCTCGGTCATAGCGTGTCGGCCTTTCTGATTCTTGCCAGGTCCGCAGCGCTACCGCCCAGACCGTCCGGATAGAACTGCGTGGCCCACTTGCGGATCGCGGTGAAGCCCTCGTACTCGGCGGTGGCCAGGGCCGGTGGGTCCGAATACCGTTGGTGCGACCAGATGTGGATGTCCTGGGTGAACTGCCGGATGACTTCGTCGCCGAACAGCTGCGCGCGCGCCGCCGTCGTCTCGTCGTCGCGGCCGGGAGTGCGGCCGATGTAGACCATGAACCGCACATCGGAGGTGCGATCGTCGACCGGCGTGACCGCCGAGATGGTGCGGTTGTCGATCATGCCCCAGCTCTTGGTCACCGCGATGCCCAGTCCGCCGTTGATGGCCTCGACGCCGCTGTTGACGTCCTCGATCTTCTGGGCGTCGCCACCTTCGAAGGTGATGGTGAAATCCACGTAAGACCACGGTTCGGCGAAGTCGTGCCGCGTGAACACGGGGACTATCGGGGTCTGGTGGACGAACTTGAAATGCGCGAAGTCGACGCCGTTTTCGAGCACGTACTGCGGATGAAGTTCCAGGTCCTGACGGAACAACCGCTGCTGTGGGTAGTAGTCGGTCTCGGTTTTCTCACCGAGGTCGGCGAAGATGTCGGGCACGTCGAAGTAGGGCTCGCGTCCTTGGATGTCATGCCAGATGTAGACCGACGCATTGCGTTCCGTGACCGGGTAGGTGCGCATGCGGCGCCCGCGGTTGGGGCGGTCCTGGTACGGGATACACACGTTGCGGCCTTCGTGGCTCCACTGCCAGCCGTGAAATGGGCACTGGATGACCTCGCCCTCGACGTGTCCGCCGTAGCCGAGGTGCGCACCGAGGTGTTCACAGTAGGCGTCCATCACTGCCAACCGCCCGGATTGCGAACGCCAGGCAACCATTTCGCGATCGAAGTACTTCATCCGGTGCACCTCGCCCGCACGGATCTCGTCCGACCACGCCACCTGGAACCAGCCCGTCGGTTTCATCGACAACGGCGGTTTTGCCATGGCCCCAGAATCACAGAAGGTTCTACGAAAGTCAACACTCGCGTAGCATGCCCGAAATGACCGAGCGGCGCACAAACCGGCGTGGCCAGGCCGGCCGTGAGAGCATGCTGGACGCCGCCGTCCATGCACTCGCCTCGGGTGCCCCCGGTTCGGTGTCGGGCAACCGCATCGCCAAGGACGCGGGCGCCACGTGGGGCACGGTCAAATACCAGTTCGGCGATATCGACGGCCTGTGGGCGGCGGTGTTGCGCTACACGGCCGAACGCCGGGGGCAGATGCCTGCGCACGCGGTCCCACACGGCACCTTGCGGCAGCGCGTCACCGGCATTCTCGATGTCATGTACCACGGGTTGACCGCCACCGACTCGCGCGCCATCGAGAACCTGCGCGCAGCTCTACCCCGGGACCGCGACGAGCTGGAACGCCTCTACCCGCAGACCGCCGCGGAGCTCGCGTCGTGGCAGCGGACTTGGATCGAGGACTGCCAGAAGGCATTTGCCGATCTGGACGTCGACCCGGCCCGGGTGCGGGAGGTGGCGCTGTTCATCCCGGGCGCCATGCGCGGCATCACCTCAGAACGGCAGCTCGGCAGCTACATCGACCTCGAGGAGGCCCGCCGCGGTCTGTCCAACGCGATCATCGCGTATCTGGAAAACCACTAGTCGCGGATCAGCACGCGCACCAGCTGCTCCCCCACCCGGTCCAGCGGGTCGGGGCTGCGCTCGGCCCGGCACATCGCCACTGCGCCCTCGACCGCGGCGACGATCAATGTGGCTGTGCTCGTGGCATCTTCGCGCTCGCAGCCGCGTTCCCGCAGGGCTGAGGCAAGGATGGACACCCAGTTGCTGAACGCGAAGACCGCCGCTTCCCGCGGTGCTCCGTCTTCATCGGGCACGTCATCGACGCACACGGCGAGCACGGGGCATCCGGCCCGGAACTCGTTGTCGACCAGAATCTCGCGCCACATGGCGACAAATTCCCGCAGACCTTCCGCAGGACCCGCAGCCACTGCGTCGGTGAGCGCCCGCGCGGTCGTGTCGTCGGCCCAGCGCACGGCTTCGGCGGCCAACTGATACTTCCCGCCGGGAAAGTAGTGATAGGTCGATCCCAACGGGGCGCCTGCATGCTTGGCCAGCTCGCGCACGCTTGCGGCGTTCAGGCCGCGGCGCCTGAGCATGTCGGCCGTCCCCGCGATCAGGCGCCCTCGTGCATCGAGCTCGTCGACCATGCGTGACACCCCTGCCTATGACGATCGTTTAGCGCAGACTACCTGCAGCTATAACGGTCGTCATAGGCAACACGCGGGTCAGTCGAACGCCACGCTGAAGTACTGCGTCTCCTGGAACTCGTGCAGACCTTCGCGGGCTCCCTCGCGCCCGAGACCGCTCTGCTTCATCCCACCGAACGGTGCCGACGGGTCCGACACTATGCCCCGGTTGATACCGACCATGCCTGCGTCGATGGACTCGGCCAGCCGCAGGGCGTCCTGCAGGCGACCCGCGTAAACGTACGCGGCCAAACCGTATTCGGTGTCGTTCACCCAGCGCAGCAGCTCGTCCTGATCGTCCCACACCACTACCGGCGCGACAGGTCCGAAGATCTCGTCGGCGAGGATCGCCGCGTCGGGAGCGACCCCGGTGAGCAAGGTCGGCCCGACGTACCAACCATCGGACGGCGCCTGGGCCTGCGCGGCGATCGTGGCACCGTCGGCGACCGCGGCCTCGATCGCGCCGCGCACGCGCTCGGCAGCCTTGGGGCTGACCAACGGGCCGACCTGCGAGGCCGGGTCCGCCGCAGGGCCGACCCGCAGTGCGGCGACCTCGGCGCCGAAGCGTGCGACGAACTCGTCGACCACCGCGGCGTGCACATAGAACCGGTTGGCCGCGGTGCAGGCCTGTCCGCCACCGCGGAACTTCGCGATCATCGCGCCCTGCACGGCGGCCTCGATGTCGGCGTCGGCAGTCACCACGAACGGGGCGTTGCCGCCGAGTTCCATGCTGGCGTTGACAATTCGATCGGCGGCCTGCTTGAGCAGCACTCGGCCGATGCCGGTGGAGCCGGTGAACGAGATCTTGCGGACCCGCTCGTCGGCGAGCCAGGCCGACACCACAGAGGCTGCGTCGGTGGTGGGCACCACGTTGACGACACCCTCGGGCACGCCGGCGTCGGACAGGATCCGCGCAATCGCCAAGGCGGTCAACGGCGTTTCGGCCGCCGGCTTGAGCACCACGGTGCAGCCCGCAGCCAGAGCCGGGGCGATCTTGCGGGTTGCCATGGCGGCCGGGAAGTTCCACGGTGTCACCAACGCGGCGACCCCGACCGGCTTGTGCGTCACCAAGGTGCGAGCAGCGCCCGCTGGGCTCATACCGTAGCCGCCGTCGGTACGCACGGCTTCCTCGCTGAACCAGCGGAAGAACTCGGCGGCATACATGACCTCGGCACGCGCGTCGGACTGCGGCTTGCCGTTCTCGGCGCAGATCAGCGCGACCAGACGGTCGGCATCGGCGATCATGAGATCGTATGCGCAGCGCAGGATTTCGCTGCGATTGCGCGGGGCCATGCCCGCCCAGGAACGGAAGGCCCGATGTGCGGCGTCGACGGCGGCCGTGGCGTCGGCCACCGTACCGTCGGACACATCGGCGATGACGGACCCGTTCGCCGGGTCGTGCACCTCGAAGGTCGTCGCAGTGCCGTGTGCCCGGCCGCCGATCAGGATGCCGTGTTTGGCGTCGAGCTCGGCGATGGCTTTCTGGTAGTTCACGGTCGGCTCCCTAGGGGTAGAGCCCACGCAGCTGCGCGGCCTGGGCGACGCGTTCCACGGCCAGGCAGGTGGCCGCGGTACGCAGGGGAAGGTTCAATTTGGCGGCGTGCGCGGCAACCTCGTCCCACGCGGTGAGCATGCGCTCGGCCAGACGTGACTCGACCTCGTCGGCCCGCCACCAGTACGCCTGATTGGCCTGCACCCATTCGAAGTACGACACGATGACACCGCCGGCGTTGGCCAGGATGTCCGGCACCACAAGGCGACCGGCGTCGCCCAGCACCAGATCGGCCTCGGGCGTGGTGGGCCCGTTGGCGCCCTCGACCACGACCTTCGCCCGGATCTTGTGCGCGTTGGCGCCGGTGATCACGCCTTCGACGGCGGCGGGCACCAGCAGGTCGACGTCGCTCTCCAACAGGTCGGCACCTGAGATCTCGACCCCGCCGGGGAAGCCGACCACCGAGCCGGTCGCGGCGACGTGGTCTTCCAGGGCTGGCACGTCGAGTCCGGTGGCGTTCGCGACGGCACCGTACTGATCGGACACCGCGACCACCCGGACACCCTCATCGAAGAGGAACCGCGCGGCGTGGCTGCCGACCTTGCCGAAACCCTGTACGGCAGCGGTCGATCCGTCGATGGTGATGTCGCGTGAGCGCATCGCGGCCAGCGCCACGTGCACCACGCCGCGGGACGTCGCGGTGGCCCGCCCGAGTGACCCGCCGAGGCTCACGGGCTTGCCGGTGGTGACGCCGAGGACCGTGTGGCCCTTCTGCACCGAGTAGGTGTCCATCAACCAGGCCATGGTGTTCTCGTCGGTGCCCACGTCGGGCGCCGGGATGTCGTGGGCCGGGCCGATCAGCGGGCTGATCTCGCTGGTGTAGCGCCGTGTGACGCGCTCGAGTTCGGCGGTGCTGTACTGCCGCGGGTCGATGCGGACCCCGCCCTTGGCGCCGCCGTACGGCACGTCGAGCAGGGCGCACTTCCACGTCATCCACATGGCCAGCGCCCGCACCTCGTCGAGGGTGACGTCCGGTGAGTAGCGCAGACCACCCTTGGCCGGACCGCGGGAAACGTTGTGCTGCACGCGATGTCCGATGAGCAGCTCGATGTCGCCGTTGTCGCGGCGCAGCGGGATGCCGACGGTGACCTCACGGCGCGGCGTCGCCAGCACGTTGTACACGCCGTCGTCGTAACCGAGGATCGTCGTCGCCTCACGCAGCTGGGAGCGGGCGTCGTCGAGCGGATTCAGCGCGCCGGGTGCTTCGGTCGCGGGCGCCTGCGGCGCTCCGGTCGTGACGGTCATGCGATCTCCGCGAAGGCAGCGGCCAGGATGTCCAGGCCTTCGTTCAGCAGGTGATCGGGCATCGACAGCGGCGGCAGGAACCGCAGCACGTTGCCGTAGGTGCCGCAGGTCAGGACGACCAGGCCCTGGGCATGCGAGGCTGCCGCAATGCGCTTGGTCAGATCGGCGTCGGGCTCGATGGTTCCGGGCTTGACCAGCTCGACGGCGACCATGGCGCCGCGACCACGCACATCTCCGATCCGCGGATCGGCGGCGGCCATCGCGGTGAGCCGGCTGATCATGGTCTCGCCCATGGCCGCGGCGCGCGCGACGAGCTGCTCACGCTCGATGGTCTCGACGACGGCGAGTGCCGCCGCGCAGGCGAGCGGGTTGCCACCGTAGGTGCCGCCGAGCCCGCCCGCGTGCGGGGCGTCCATGATCTCGGCGCGGCCGGTGACCGCGGACAGCGGCAGGCCGCCCGCGATGCCCTTGGCGGTCACGATCAGATCGGGCACCAGGCCCTCGTGCTCGCAGGCGAACATCGCGCCGGTTCGGGCGAACCCGGTCTGTACCTCGTCCGCGACGAACACCGCACCTGAAGTCGTGCACCAATTCTGCAGCGCGCCAAGGAATCCGGGCGCGGGGACGATGAAGCCACCTTCACCGTGGATCGGCTCGATGACCACAGCGGCGACGTTCTCGGCGCCGACCTGCTTCTCGATGAGGTCGATGGCCCGGGCAGCAGCGGCAGCACCGTCGATCTCGCCGTCGCGCAGCGGGAACGACGTCGGCACGCGGTACACCTCGCCGGCGAACGGGCCGAAGCCGTTCTTGTACGGCTGGTTCTTGGCGGTCATCGCCATGGTCAGGTTGGTGCGGCCGTGGTAGGCGTGATCGAACACGACGACGGCCTGGCGGCGGGTGTGGGCGCGGGCGATCTTGACCGCGTTCTCGACAGCCTCGGCGCCGGAGTTGAACAGCACGGTGCGCTTGTCGTGATCACCCGGGGTGAGCCGGTTGAGCTCCTCGGCGACCCGTACGTAGCCCTCGTAGGGCGTGACCATGAAGCAGGTGTGCGTGAAGGCCGCGACCTGCTGGCTGACGGCGTCGACGACGGCCGGGGCGCTGTTGCCGACGGTGGTCACGGCGATGCCGGAACCGAAGTCGATGAGCTGGTTACCGTCCGCGTCGACCAGGATGCCGCCGCCGGCGGCGACGACGTACACCGGCAGCGTGGCTCCGACGCCGCGGGCCACCGCGGACTCCTTGCGGGCGTGCATCTGCTGCGAGACGGGTCCCGGAATGGCTGTGACGATCCGGCGTTCCTGTGCGATGGCCGAAAGCTCCGTGGTGGTCACGTGCTCCTCCTAAAAACTACTGAGCGGTATTGCTGACCACGTTAGGGAGACCGGCGTTACACCGGCATGTCAGTGACGCACAATTGCAGTTCTCCAGACTGTGCAAAAATGTCAGCATGCTCACCGTCGGCGACATCCTGCGCTCCGAAGCGCTGGGGCTGCACGAAATCCATGTCCCGCGGCCCGATGCCGACGTCCGCTGGGTGGCCACCAGCGAATTGGCCGATCCGGCGCCTTTTCTGGAGGGTGGCGAGATCCTGCTGACCACCGGCCTGGAGACCGGGCGCTGGCGCACCGAATGGGACGGCTACGTGCAACGGCTGGCGCAGGCCCGAGTGGCCGCCATCGGCATGGCGGCCGGGTTGACCCACGCCAAGACACCGCCGGGCCTGATCAAGGCGTGCCGGACACACGAGGTGAATCTGTTCGAAGTGCCCCGGCAGACCCCGTTCGTCGCGATCAGCCGGCACATCGCGCAGCTGCTCGAGGAACAGGAGTCCACCGCCGCCCGCGAAGCGCTGACGACCCAGCGCCAGCTGATCTCCGCGGCCGCCAAACCCGACCCGACGACAGCGGTCGTCACGGCCCTGGCCCAGGCCGTCAGCGGCGCGGTGTGCCTGATGGCCCCTGACGGCCGGGTACTGACCGGCCCGGTCGGCCCGCGGCGCGCGGACTTCCCACTCGATGAGGTCGAGGAAGACGTGCGTCGGCTCCACGCACACGGCAGACATTCGGCGGCCGTACAGTCCCGCCCAGGCCAGTCGGTGTCGGTCTACCCCATCGGCTTGCGTGGCAGACCATCGACATACCTGGCCGCGATGGGCCCGATGCGACTGTCCGACGGGCAGCGACACGCGGTCACCACCGCGGTGGCCGTGCTCGGCCTCGTCGACGAGCAAGACCGCAGCCGTGCCAGGACCCGGCGGCACCTGCGTGGGCGGGCCGTCGAGCTTTTGGTCGGAAACGATGCCAGGACAGCGCAATTGGTGCTCGAAGTGGACTGGCCGGTGCCCGTGCTGCCGGATCGGGTTCGAATTCTGCGCGCGACGGGTCCCGAGCACGACACCGACGACGCGATGTCCGCGCTCGAACGACGCGGCATGCTGGCCGGCATGGTGTCCGGTGAGCTGTGTGCGGTCCTGACGCCGGAACAGACGCAGCAGGCCGCAGACCGGCTGGACCAAACCGGTCTGCTGATCGGCATCGGCCATGCGGTGCCGCTGGCCGAGGCGGCCGCCGGCTATCGCACCGCCGGCCTGGCGCTGGCCCAGGCCACTCCGACCGCGCGCGTGGTGAACTGGGACCGCGTCATCGGCGATGGCCCGTTGGGTTTGATCGACCCGCAGCGGGCCGCGGCGTTCGCCGAATCATGGTTGAGCGACCTGGATTCCGAGCAATTGGAGACGCTGCGCTGCTTCCTGCGCCATCACGGATCCCGGCTCAAGGTCGCCGAGGAACTCGGTCTGCACCGCAACACCGTGCGCAACCGGCTCGAGGCCATCGAGGCGGTGCTGCCGGGAAAGCTCGACGATCCGCAGACCCGGGTCAGCGCGTGGATCGCACTGCAGGTTCAACCCTTGAAGTAGACGAACTGGTGCGTGGTCGCCAGCAGCGCACCGGAGCGCCCCCACGGTTGAGCGGTCTGGTCGAGGTAGCCGCCGGAGAACCGGTGCGCCCGGGCCGTCGCGAGGACGAAATCGTCGCCCTGGGACCTGATCTCGGGTTCGTCGGCGTGGAAATAGATAGTCATGGTGACCGTGCCCGCAGGCAGTGCCCGGCCGAGCCGCAGGTAGACACGCGGGTAGAAGATGTCGCACACGGCGGTCAGCGCCGCGAAATCCATTGGGCGAGGCGGATTGTCTCGCACCCACAGGGTTGTGGTCGATACCTCCGAACCGCCTTCCTCGGGGGCGGGAAAGGCGCCGTCGACGAAGCGCATGTCGTAGTTGTCGAACCACACCAGCCCGAACGGGGGCCTCGACCGGGTGATCTCCTCGGGCCGTGGTGCAGGCGGCGGAACGATCTCGGTGGCCGACCAGGTGTCCCGCCGCAGCCCGAATACCGCTGTGGCCGAGGTCTTGACGTCGTCGTCCTGGCTGAGTTGGAGAATCCAGTGCTGATTGGAGCGATTGGTCTTGACCGCCCGTGCCGAGATCATGAAGTCTCCGTCGACGATCGGCGCCAGGTAGTTGACGGTCAGGGCGATCGGCCGGCCGTGGCGGTCCGGTTGCAGTTCGACGGCGCGGAGCAGGGTGGCCGCGGTGATCCCACCGAAGGGCCCCACCATGTTGGCCCATTCCGGCATCGTGCGGCCGCGCAGCCGCCCGTCACCGGCCGGTTGCAGGTCGAGCGCCGTGTCGAAGCAGTTCACTCCGACAGCGTAGGCAGGCGCCCTTCGTGTTCAGCAGGGGTCACCCGGCGGAGTGTAGTACGGCACGCCTTCGACCGTGTAGCACGGGATCTCGCCGGGCACGTACGGCACGTGAGCCGCGGCGATGGCGGCACCGGTGGCGACGTCACCGGCGACATTGGTGCAGCCGCCCGCGGCGAAGTGCCTGCCGTCGGCGCCCGCACACACGTCGGCTCCGGCCGATGGTGCGCTGATCAGAGGTACGAATGCCGTTGCGGCCGCAAATAAGCCGGCGGACAACAACGCCTTGGTGCGGTTGGCCATGTGATGCTCCTACTTGTCCGACTGATCGCCCCCGATGGCAGTCATGGTGACAGGTATTTGACGACCCCGTCGGGTCTTCGCAGATCCTCTCGGCGGAGCACTCACGTGACGTCGAACGCCGTCTCTGGCAGGTGATCCACCGCATGCGTGCCACTCCCGAGCCGGGCCGCGGTCAGCCGCGCGACCGCTTCCTCTGTGAACACCGACAGTCCGAGATCGGGGTTGTAACCGTGGATCTCCTTGACGTCGAGTTGCGCGAGGAAATACAGGATCTCTTTGGAGACCACCTGTCCGGGCACCAGCACCGGGAAGCCCGGCGGATAGGGCACCACAAAGGTGGTGGATACCAACGTCTTTCCCTCTGCGATGCGCCGACCCGCAGCCCCCAGCGGCACGTACTCCCGGTCCGACTCTTCGTACCCGGCGTAGAACGCCGAACGCATGTCACCGAACGAGCTGGCCCCGTCGGGGCGGAACGCGATATCGAACTCGCTGAAGTTCGGCAGCGGCGGCAGGTCCTCGGTGATCTCCTCCACCCGGCGCGCCAGCAGTGCTCGATCGGCCTTGCTCGCCGTGCTGAACTGCCGGTCCAGATCCGTCGCGACCCGCCGCAGCGCATCGAGCAGATAGTGCACGCTCGACCACGTGACACCGATGGTGAAGATCAGCAACACACTGTTGATCGAGGTCTTGTTGATCTGGATGCCGAACCGCTCCATCAGCACCTTTTCCCGGAAGTCATAACCCGTCATCCCGGTCTTGCCGATGAACAACGTGAGCCGGGTGGGGTCGAGCACGAACTCGTCGGACCGCCAGGCCTCGTTCCAGCCTTCCAACGCGCCCTGACTGACCTGCCGGTACGACCGCACCTCCGAGGGCCGGTACTGCTCGGGCACCAGATCGGACTCGTCTAGGATCCGGAACCACTTCTTCACCAACGGGTCGATCCGGACGCGGTGCCGGAACACCAGCGACATGTTGTAGGCGTACCGGACCAGCTGGAAGCCCTCCAGATCGACCTGGCGCCGAGCCAGGTCCAGCGACGCCAGCAGCTGTTGATTCGGCGAGGTCGAGGTGTGCGTCAAGAACGCCTCGGCGAACGCATCCCGGCTCTGGGTGTTGAAGTCCTGATCCCGGATGTGGATCATCGACGCCTGCCGCAGCGCCGAGAGCGACTTGTGGGTGGAATGCGTCGAGTACACCCGCACCCTGGCCTTCTTCGGGTCGGGCAGCAAGCGGTGGTTGACCCACTCGCTGCGCTCGACACCCTTCATCTCCGCACACCAGGCCCGGTACCGCTCGGCGTACTCGCTCGATTCGAGCATGGTCTCCAGCCGTTCGGCACTGATCATCGCGGTGCGCCCGCGTGACCACGGCACCGCGGTGGCGAACGCGTACCACGCCTCGTCCCACAAGAAGCAGATGTCGGGCTTGATCGCCAGCACCTCTTCCATCACCCGCTGCGGGTTGTAGACGACACCGTCGAATGTGCAGTTGGTCAGCAGCAGCATGCGCACCCGATGCAGCTGACCGGCCGCCTCCAGATCCAGCAGCGTCTGCTTGATGGTGCGCAACGGCACCGCACCGTAGATCGCGAAGGACTCCAGCGGATAGGCATCGAGATACAGCGGGGATGCCCCCGCCAGCACCAGGCCGTAGTGATGCGACTTGTGGCAGTTGCGGTCGATCAGCACGATGTCGCCGGGTCTGACCAGCGATTGCACGACGATCTTGTTCGCCGTCGACGTGCCGTTGGTGACGAAATAGCTGTGGTTGGAATTCCAGGTCTTGGCGGCCTTGTCCATCGCTTTCTTGAGGTTGCCGTGCGGATCCAGCAGCGAGTCCAGGCCACCCGAGGTCGACGAGGTCTCTGCCATGAAGATGTTGCGGCCGTAGAACTCGCCCATGTCCTGCAGTGATTTCGAGTTGAAGATGCTCGCGCCCCGGGCCACCGGAAGCGCGTGGAACTGCCCGACCGGAGACTGCGCGAATTCGCGCAGTGCGTCGAAGAACGGGGTCGCGAACCGGGTGCGCATGCCGGCCATCACCGTGCTGTACAGGTCGGTGGCGTCGTTGAGCCGGTAGAACGTGCGGTGATAGATGTCGGGCTCGTACTCGCCGGGCGACGCGATCGACTCGTCGGTGACCAGATACCGGTCGATGTGCGGGCGCAGCTCCCGGATCCACTCCCCGCACTCCACCCAGTCGTGGGTGCGGTCGGTCGCCACGGCCACGTCGTTGGCGCCGAGCAACCGCGCCATCACCGGCAACCGGTCCCGCGAGCGCAGCGGCAGATCATGGCGGATGATCGCCGCCTGGATCTCGCCGTTGAGCGCGACGGCGGTGATCGCATCCTCGACGCTGGGCACCACCAGCAGTTCGAACTGCACATCGTCGTCGGGGTTGCGCAGCGCGCGCAGGCTTTCGGCCAGTCCCTCCGGGCCTGTCGATGTGGAGTCGTCGGCGAGCAACACCGTGTAGTACTGCGCACGCTTGACCCTGGCTTCGAGCTCCTGCTCGGCCAATGACGAGGACGTGTCGAACAGCGCCGCGCGGTCGCCGTAATCCGAGAGCAACCGCACCGCGAGCGACACCTCGTCACTGAGCAGCTCAGTCGCCAGATCACCCAGATAGCCGCGAAACTCCTCGACCTTCGTCGCCCCGGGATACAGCCAGTACCGTTCGTAGGCGCTGAGCCGGTCCAACAACCGTTTCACCCGAACCGTCTCATGCTTGGTGTCCAGCCCTGCGCGGTGCACCGCAAGCAACTGCCTGCAGGCATCGTCGAGCAGGTTCCACGTGTCGATCCGCGAGTACGACGGGTTGGCCACCGCCGCCAGCGAAGAGACCCGCAGCCTTCTGGTACGTCCGCTATCTCGGTCCATGCCCCCGATCCTCCGCCAGCGGCCGCGTGTTACGCCCGTTTCCCGGGAAAACGATGCGGTATTGCAGCGCTTACCCGGGCGCAGCGTAGACCGGCCGACCCAGTCCGAGAGCGTGCTGGGCGATCATGTTGCGGAACACCTCGAGCGTGCCGCCGTAGATTCCGGTGGGGCCGGCCAGCCGGAAACGGTACTCGACACCGCCGGTGAGGACTCCGGCCGGGCCGAGGATGTCCATCAGGTCCGGGGACCCGTCACGCAGGGTCTGAGCGATCGCGACGCGCCCGTACATATCCGGCGTGCTCATCGCAGTCTCCAGTCGGGCAATGGCGCGGCCGAGCCGGTAGTACACCGAGTCGTCGTGCGCGGCCCGATTCGCCACGGCGCGGGCGACGCGGTCGACGGCCTCGGCCATCAGCGTCGAGCGCGCCGCGCAGCACCGCCCACCCTCCGTTGACGGCGCCGACGCGATAGCGGTCGGCCACCCGGACATCGCTGTAGTACGTGATGTTGGTGCGGTCGCCGTCCACGGTGCGGATGCCTTGGATCTCGACGCCCGCGGCGTCGAGTGGCACCAGGAACATGGTCAGGCTGTGGTGCTTGGCCGCGTCCGGGTCTGTGTTGGTGACCAGGAAGACGTACTGCGCGTTGTGGGCATTCGAGGTGAACATCTTGGATCCGTTGATGATCCAGTCGTCGCCGTCGCGCACTGCGCGGGTCTTGCAGGTGGCTACGTCGGAGCCGCCGTCGGGTGCGGTGTAGCCGAGGCACAGCCGTATCCACCCTGCGAGCACGCCGGGCAACACCTCGTCGACCAGCTCCGCCGAACCGAACCGCTCGACGGTGTGCGCCACCATCGCCGTTGTGCCCCAATGAAACCAGGGCGTGTGAGCCCGCCCGATCTCCAATTCCCAGATGCGCCGCCGCACCGCGCTGAAACCTCCGTCGGCCTCGCCGCGGTAGTCACCGGCGAGATATCCGGCGCGACCGAGCGCGAGATGCACTGTCTCGTCGAAGTTTTCCCCGGTTTCCCGGTCGCGGGCGAGGACCTCGTCGGTGACGACGGTCGCCAGGAAGGTACGCAGCCCGTCACCGAAGGCCTCGTCCTCCGCCGACAGTGCCACCCTGGACAAATCCATCCGATTACCGTGACAGTATCGAGGTCATTTGTAAAGTTATGAGTCAGTGGGGCCAGGTCACCGTGCGCAGCTGCCTGCGGGAGCCGATACCGAGTTTGACGAAAACCTTCCGCAGGTGCCACTCGACGGTATGAGTGCTGATGAAGAGCTGCGCACCGATCTCCTGATTGGTCAGGCCGTCACGGGCCAGCCGCGCGATCTGTGCTTCCTGCGACGTCAACTCGTCCCCGGAACTGATGGCCTGCTTGCGCACTTTCTCCCCGGTGCCGATGAGTTCCCGGCGCGCGCGTTCGGCGAACGCACGTGCCCCGAACCCGGTGAACATCTCATGGGCAGTACCGAGGTGTTCGCGCGCGCTTCCGCGACGCTTGTTGCGCCGCAGCCATTCCCCGTAGCGCAGGTGTGCACGGGCCAGCTGCGACCGGACCCTCGTACGCCCGAGCCGCTCGACTGACTCGATGAACAGCACATCGGCCTCGTCACCATCGGCGAGCAAGGCGCGCGCACTCGCCAAAGCACCCAGCCCCCAATCTGTTCCGCTGACGCCTGCGCCGTCCTCCAGACGTCGCACCGCCATCGCGAGGGCTTCGCGATCGCCCGTGTGCGCAGCCGCTTCGGCGAGCTCGAGCAGGCACCAGCCGTAGAAGCCCAGGTCATCGAACTCACACGCCTTGGTGGCGACGGCAACCGACTCTTCGTACCGGCCCAGCCCGTTGTAGAGGACCGCCGCCGT
Source organism: Mycobacterium aquaticum (assembly GCF_002086485.1). GTDB lineage: Bacteria > Actinomycetota > Actinomycetes > Mycobacteriales > Mycobacteriaceae > Mycobacterium > Mycobacterium aquaticum. The sequence continues at coordinate 86,317 of NZ_MVHF01000024.1, forward strand.
ATAGCCGATTACGCCGGCCAGGCGTCCCTCCCCCTTGGCGTCCGCCTCGGCGGTGCCCGCCTCGATCAGGCCACTCGCCACCGCCGCGTCACCCTGCCAGGCGGCCAGCTCCAGCTTGTGGTATCTCATCGGTTGGTGGCCGATCGCCAGCGAGATCGCATCGGCCTCCTCCATAAGCGCTGCGGCAGTAGCGAACTCGCCTTCCATAACATGCACCCCGGCCCGGAATGCGATGGCCGGCGGCAACAGTGCCAACGCGCCGGCAGCACGCGCACGCTGAACCATCGCGCCGGACATCCGGTCGAGCAGATCGTCGTCCCACAGCTCGCCCGCAGCGGATTCGTGGACCACGGGGTACGCCAGCGCCATCCAGCGCAGCGCCTTTACGTCGTCGGGCCCGGTTGGCCTGCACCATGTTTCGAGTGCGGCACGCAGCTGACGGGTCCCGGTGGCAAGCCCGCTCGTGACACGATGAGCCATGCCACTGAGCAACAGGTCGATGGGATGCCGCAGCTCGGGAATCCGGTCGACGGCGTTGCGCGCCGCTGTCGCCACCCGGGTCAGCGCCTCCGACTGATTGCGTGAGGCGTACATTGCTGCCGCGAAAGCCTCCAGGTACGCCTCCCTGGCGAATTCACCGTGCAGGCTCTCCAGGTGCGTCGCGGCGTCGAGCAGCGCTGCTGCAGCCTGGTCGAGTTGCGGTGCGTCACCGGCGCCGCTGCGGCTGCGCGTGAACTCCATCTGGGCACGCAATCGCCCGACCTCGGCTTGTTGCAGCGCCGTCAGTGGACTCAGCTCAGCCAAAGCCAGTAGTTCATAGGCGGTTTCGGGTTCCGCGGCATCACGCTTGGCCTGGGCTGCCGCGATGGCGCGCGAACCCCGCAGCTCGGGCTCGGCGGTGAGAGTGGCCGCGCGTTCCAGAAAGGTCGCTGCCGCGGCGATACCGCCGCGGGTCTGGGCCCGCCAGGCCGAGGCTTCCAGCTCCTTCGCGACGTCATCGTCGGGCCCCACGGCGGCATTGGCGGCGTGCCAGGCCCGGCGGTCAGGATCGATGGCCGAGTCGGTGGCCAGCGCCAAAGCGCGGTGGATGTCACGACGCTCGCCCATGTCCGCGGCGCGGTACGCGGCCGAACGCACGAGCGGATGATGGAAGCGCATACGCGGACCGAATTCGACGATCCCGGCCTCCTCCGCGGGGATCAACGCACCGGCCGAGATACCCAGGTGTTCGGCAGCGCGCAGAAACAACGCGGCGTCACCGACCGGTTCGGCGGCCGCCGCCAGTACCAATCGTCTGGTGTCTTGCGGCAAGACCTTGATCCGCTCGATGAACCCGCTCTCGACCCGGTCGGCAGGCAGCCGCACGGCCGCAGGCCGAAAGCCGCCTGCCATCTCCGCCGCCGATATCGTGCGCGGTACCTCCAGGAGCGCCAACGGATTTCCCCGCGTCTCCGCCACGATACGGTCGCGCACCCGCGGATCGATACCGCCGAACATCACCGACTCCAACAGGATCCGTGCGTCACTGTCGGGAAGGCCGGTGACTCGTAACTCCGGCAGGCCGGCCAGAGAGTCCTCGACGCCGTCGCGCACGCCGAAGATCATCGCTGCCGGTTCTGCCAACATTCGGCGCGCCACGAACCCCAACGTCTGCACCGATACCTGGTCCAGCCATTGTGCGTCGTCGATGACACACAACAGCGGCCGGTCGTCGGCTGCTGCGGCCATGAGGCTCAGCACGGCCAACCCGACCAGGAACCGGTCGGGCGTCGGCCCGACGCCGAGCCCGAAAGCCACCGACACGGCGTTGCGCTGCGGTTCGGGCAACTCATCGATGTGACCGAGCAACGGTGTACACAACTGCTGCAGACCGGCGAAGGCCAGCTCTATCTCGGATTCCACGCCCGAGACCTGGGCTACCCGGAAACCCGACGCCTCGCGTATGGCGTACTCCAGCAACGCCGTCTTGCCGACCCCGGCCTCACCGCGCAGCACCAGCGTGCGACTGATGCCGGAGCGGGCGTCGGCGACCACGCCGCGCAGCGTCTCGCATTCCGCGGCCCGTCCCCGCAGCCGTTGGCCCCCACCCACACTCGTCATCCGCACCATCGTCCGTTTCTCGTGGCGCCCAGCCGCCTGCCCAGCGACGGTTGAGGGTCCGATCACGAAATAATAGTGAGATCTCCCTGCCGTGGATAGCCGGACCGGAGGCCTTGCTGGACACCGCATTCAACCTGAACCGACTACTCGAGCAGTTTGCCGATCACGCTCACGGGGCGCATCAACTCGGAAACACCCCCGGGAATGGCGGGTACAGGTTCGGCGGCAACACTGCCCGGCCCGGACCACACGAGGTTGACTCGCAGGGATTCGTCGGCTTGCGGGTAGTCCGAGCGGTTGTGACAGCCGCGGGTCTCCCGCCGTTGCAGCGCTGTCTCCAACGTCGCCCGCGCGGCCAGGAGCGCCGACCGCAGATCGAAAGCCTGTGCCAATTCGAAGAATCCGGCGATGTCGGGGTGGACCGCAAGCCGCGATGTGAGACATTCGATGTCGTCGATCTCATCGAGCCCGGCGCGTAGGCCCACTTCGTCGCGGACCACGCCGGCGCGCTGCGTCATGGTGGTGCGTACTGCACGTTGGAGGTAGCGCGCATTCTCCGAGCCCGGCGATGACAGCATCCCGGCTATGGCCTCGCGCGCATGGGAAACCGCAGACCGGCAACGTTGCTGTGCGCCAAGCCCCATGGAGTAGCGCGCGGCGGCGCGGGCGGCGATCTTGCCGTACACCAGCAGTTCGATGAGCGGGTTCCCACCCAGCATGCCGGCGCCGTGCATACCGGTGGATGCCTCGCCGATCACGTAGAGACCCGCGACATCGGTGCTGTGATCGTCGGCGTAGACCCAGACCCCGCCCATCGAATAGTGGGCAGCCGGACCGACTTCGATCGGATCGGTGGCGATGTCGAGCAACTGCGCGTCCAGCAGGGTCTGGTACAGCCGGGGCAGGCGGTCGAGGATGTGGGTTCGCGGCAGATGGGTCAAGTCCAGCCACACCCCACCGTGCGGCGTGCCGCGACCTTCCCTGATCTCGGTGTCCGCTGCCACCGCCACGTGGTTGGAACGTGAAAGTTCCATCCGCTCTTTGTCGTAACGTCGCATGAACCGTTCGCCGAGCGCATTGCGCAGCATCCCGCCCTCGGCTCTGGCGATGTCCGGGACCACAGTCCCCGCGCCCTCCTCGGGTTCTATCAACCCCGTCGGATGGAACTGGACCAGCTCGGCATCGCGAATGCGGGCACCGGCTTCATGCGCCAAACGGAAAGAGTCGCCGGTGTTCTCCCCGCGGCGCGATGACGTCCGGCGCCAGATCCGGGCATGCCCACCGGTCGCGAGGATGACCGAATCGGAGTGGATGGTGTAACGGGTGCCGTCGTGCACGTCGAATCCGTAGGCCCCGAAGACGACTGCATCCCGCACGAGCAAACTGGTGATGTAGACCGAATCCATCACCGGGACACCGAGTTCCTGTGTCCGGTGCACCAGTGTCCGGTGCAGTTCGAGGCCGGTGTGGTCGCCCGCGTACGCAGTCCGGCGGTGAGTGTGCGCACCGAAGAAGCGCTGCGAGATCCGGCCGTCGCGCTCCCGCGCGAACGCCATGCCGTAGCGCTCCAGGTCCCGGATCGCGTCGGCCGCCCCTTCGGTGACGACGCTTACGGTGATCGGGTCGGCGAGCAGGCAGCTCTCGTCAAGGGTGTCGGCCGCGTGTTGCTGCCAGCAGTCCTCGGGATCCATGGTGGCCAGCGCTGCGTTGACCCCGCCCCGGGCCAGCGTGGTGTGTGCGTCTGACATCGGCCTCTTCGCGACGACGAGCACGTCGATGCCCCGCTCGGCCAGTTCGATGGCAGCCCGCAGCGCCGCGCCGCCGGCACCGATCACCAGTACCGACGTGGCAACCTGCTGCTCGACGCAGTCCATCTCCCGCTCCCCGGTGGCTGTCGTCACGAGGTCGCGCGACGTCTCGACAGCCAGAACGCCGGTAGGGGGCGCCGGTCATCCTCGGGCCGGGCGCTACACCTGGGCGGGCAGGGACACCGTGTCGTCGTCCTTGCCCGGGTGCTGACGCGGCTGGTACTTGCGGAAGTGGTAGTCCCCGCGGGGGTAGACCACCTGCGGCCACCAGAACCACCGACCCAGCAGCGTCGCGATCGACGGCATCAGCAGCGACCGCACCACAAGGGTGTCCATCAGCAGGCCGATCGCGATGGTCGAACCCATCTGGGCCAGCACGATCAGCTGGCTGCCCATCATCGCCGCCATGGTCGCGGCGAACACCAGTCCGGCCGACGTCACCACGCCACCGGTGCCTCCCATCGACCGGATGATGCCGGTCTTGAGGCCGGCGTGGATCTCGTCCTTGAACCGCGACACCAGCAGCAGGTTGTAGTCCGATCCCACGGCCAGCAGGATGATCACCGACATCAGCATGACCAACCACTGCACCTGGATGCCGAAGAGGTCCTGCCACAACAACACTGAGATACCGAAGGACGCCGCGATCGAGCTGGCCGCAGTGCCGACGATGGTCAACGCGGCCACCACGCTTCGCGTCAGGATCAGCATGATCATGAAGATCAGGGTCAGCGCCGACACCACCGCGATCATCAGGTCATAACGCGCACCGTCGCTCATGTCCTTGTACGTCGCTGCCACCCCGCCCAGGTAGATCTTGGCGTCGGACAGCGAGGACATCTTGAGGCCCTCCTGCGCGGCGGTCCGCTCGGCGTCGACACGCGCGATGCCTTCCGTGGTCGCCGGGTCGGTCTGGTGGGTGATGAACATGCGGGCGGACTTGCCGTCCGGCGACAGGAACATCTTCAGGCCGCGCTCGAAGTCGGGGTTGGTGAACGCCTCGGGCGGCAGATAGAACAGATCGTCGTTCTTGGCGTCGTCGAAGCTCTGCCCCATCGCCAGGGCCGTATTGTTCATCGCCTCCATCTGATCGAGCAGGGCCTTCTGCGAGTTGTACGACGCCAACGACAGATCTCTGCTGGTCTTCATCGAGGCGATCGTCTGAGGCAGCAGTGCGGTCAATTTCGGTGCCAGGTCCGCCAACTGGTCGGTGTTGACCTGAACGGATGCCGTCTTGTCCGTCAGTTCGTCGATCGAGTCGAGGGAATCGAATATCGACCTCGTCGCGGCGCACATCGGGATGTCGAAGCAGTGCGGCTCCCAGTAGAAGTAGTTGCGCAGCGGCCGGAACTGATCGTCGAAATTGGCGATGTTGTCGCGCATCTTCTCGGTGACGGCGAGCAGTTCTTGCGACTTGGCAGCGGAGTCCTGGGTGAGCTTGGTCTGCTCTAGGGACAGTTGGTACTGCTTTTCCAGGATGGAGATGGAGACATTGGTCGCGTCGATCATCTTGAGCTGATCGTCCAGCTGCGCCCGCTGGAACGGCAGGTTCAGGTTGCTGGTCTGCCCCTGAATGCTGGTCTGGAACGGAATCGAGCTGTGCTGGATGGGAATTCCCAGCGGCCGGGTGATGCTCTGGACCATCGCGATGCCCTGCGTGCGCAGCACATTCTTGGCCACGCGATCGAGCACCAGCATGTCGGCCGGGTTGCGCATGTCGTGGTTGGCCTCGACCATCAGGATGTCGGGATTCATGCGGGCCTGGGTGAAATGCCGGTCCGCTGCGGCGAATCCGACGTTCACGGGAGCATCGGTGGGCAGGTACCAGCGGTCGTTGTAGGCGGCCTTGTAGCCGGGTACGGCCACCAGACCGATCATCACAACAAACGCGCTGGCCACGAGAATCGGTGCGGGCCAACGGACTACCGCAGTGCCGACCTTGTGCCAGAACCGGCCCTTGTCCGGCTTCTTGGCTTCGTACAGCCCGACCAGGGTGCCGAGGAACAGCACCGCCGGTCCCATGGTCACCGCCGACGCGACCACCACGACCATGCCGATCGCGACGGGCTCGCCCATGGTGGAGAAGTAGGGCAGCCGGGCGAAGCTCAGGCAGTACGTCGCACCTGCGATCGTCAGGCCGGAGCCGATGATGACCGGTGCGACGGACTTGAACGTGGTGTAGTACGCGTCTTCGCGCTCCTCGCCCGAGCCGCGCGCCTCGCGGTAGCGGCCGAACAGGAAGATGCCGTAGTCGGTCGCCGCCGCGATCGCGAGCATCGTGAGGATGTTTCCGGCGAACGTTGTCAGGCCGAACACGTCGTGCGTGGCAAGGACTGACACCACTCCGCGCGAGCTCAGCAAGCCGATCGCGGTCAACAGCAGCTGCACCAACGTGGTGCGGATCGACCGGTAGACGATGAGCAACATCACCGCGATGGCCACCAGCGTGAACAGGGTGATCTGGGCGAGGCTGGCATTGCCGATGACGTGCAGATCATCGGTCAGGGCCGCCGGGCCTGCGACGTAGGCCTGCACGCCCGGTGGGGCCTGGGTGTTCTTGATGACGTCGCGGACCTTGTTGACGCCCTCGTTGGCCAGGGTCTGCCCCTGCTCACCGGCCAGGTTCAGCATGACGTAGGAGGCCTTGCCGTCGGCGCTCTGCGCGCCCGCAGCCGTCAGCGTGTCACCCCAGAAGTCCTGGATGTGCTGGATGTGTTCGGGATCCTCGCGCAGCTTGCGGATGATCTCGTCGTAGTACCGGTGGGCGTCGGGGCCCAGCGGTTTGTCGCCCTCAACGACGACCATCACGGTGCTGTTGGAGTTGAACTCCTGGAAGTTCGCGCCCATGCGTTTCATCGCGATCATCGACGGTGCATCGGCCGGCGCCATCGGCGCCGAGTGCTCCTCGCCGACGACCTCCAGCTGCGGTGCGATCACATTGACCACGACCGCGAACACGATCCAGAACAGGATGATGGGCAGGGCCAGGATGCGCATGGCGTGCGCGAAATAAGGTCGGTGGCCACGGCTGTTCGCGGCGTGCGCCGGCTGGGCGGGTTCGGCGGGCTGATCGGGCACGTTATGTGTCATGCGGACTTCACCAAGCAGTAGGTCTGGGCATTGACGCCGTCGGCGGCTTGCTCTTCACGAACGGTTCCGTTCACCGTGACGCGACAGCCGATTTGGTCGCTGTCACTGCGGGCCATGAGGTTGGCGCTGACCGTCGGAAGCGTCGTCGACAGCGTCACCGACCACGGCAGCGTCGTGTTCACCTCATGGATCTTGGCGTCCGGGTCGAAGTAGCTGATCTGCGCGGTGGACCCGGGTGGGCCGTACACGTCGTACACCAGCACTTTCGGGTTGAACTGCACGATCTCGATGCCGGCACCGGCGTTCGCGTTGAGATCTTCGGAGCCGAACATCCGGTGCAGCCTCGACACCACCAGACCCGAGACCGCCAACACGACGATCAGGATCAGCGGGATCCACAGCACTTTGAACGCTCGCGCGATGCGACTCGCCACCACCCATACCTCCCGACATCATCCGAACTGTGCGAACGCTCAGCGAATTAGTTCGAATAACTATGTACAGCGGGAAAGAACCTTACACCCAAGCGGGCCTCTCCGCTCCACCACGCCGTGCCTCAATCAGCTGACAACACGGGCAGGCGTGTCCGGCTTCCCGATTCACGCGACAATTTCCGCCGTGCCCGGACGGCAGGGAGCTAGGCGGCCGCCCCTGAGGACCCGTCGCGGCCGACATAGCCACGGGCAACGGCGATCTCGGCCAGCAGGTCGCGCAACTCACGGCGGCCGCGGTGCAGTCTGGACATCACCGTGCCCACCGGAATCTGCAGGATCTCGGCGATCTCCTTGTACCGCAAGCCCACGACATCGGCGTAATAGACGACGATCCGCTGAAACTCCGGCAGGGACTGCACGGCCTGGCAGACTTCGTCGTCGCCCAGCGCCTCAAGCGCGGCGAGCTCCGCCGAGGCCAGATCGACGGTCGAACGTGCTGCCACAGCAGCCAACTGCGCGTCGGTGACAGTGTCGGCCAGCACCTCGTCCGGTCTGCGCTGGGCGGCGCGATACGAGTTGATCCACGTGTTGGTCAGGATCCGGAACAGCCACGCCCGGATGTTGGTCCCGTCTTCGAACGTGTGAAAACTGGCGTAGGCCTTGAGCATTGTCTCCTGCACCAGGTCCTCGGCGTCCGCTGCGCTGCGCGCATACTTGCGCGCGACCCCGTAAAGCTGGTCCAACAGGGGTAGCGCATCGCGTTCGAATCGCACGTTCATAGGGACTGGCTTGGTGACTGGCATGGCCCCGCTCCTGCCGTTTGTCGTCGATCCGGTCCTGGCCACTTCGTAACCCGAAGCTATCCCGCGCCGGAGCCCGCTCCCAGGGGGTTTACCTCCGGGTTCATGCTGGTTTTCCGACGCCGCCGCGAGTGTTACGAGGGGCCGTCCGACTGTCATAACCGCAGCATGGCACCTGAAGTCGACTTGAGGTCAACAGCGTGTCGAACCACTCTGGTGAGTGTGTTCCACACCGCCCTTCTCGGGCGTCGTCAGTTCACGCCGCGGGAGCGGGGTGAACGTCGGTTCCCGCGTCGTTCGGGCTGGTTTCACCAACACGAGAGTGTTGGCCAGAGCCGTCCCGTCGGCGGGCATTGTTGACCCGGCCTCCTGCTTGGAGGTCCGGGGAACGATGAAGCTCGTGGTGGGTGTGGCCCCACCGGGCTAGATTCGCCGCGGCGTTGGTGTCCCTGTCGGCGCAATATCCGCAACCACATGTGAACATCCGATCTGCCAGCGTCATCGCACTGTTAACTGCCCCGCAGTGGGGGCACAGACGGGTCGACGGGTACCAGCGGTCAGCTTCGATCAGCTGGCCACCCCGCCATGCCTGTTTGTAAGTGAGCAACCGGGCGAACTCCGACCAGCCGGCGTCGGAAATCTCGCGGGCCAGCCGATGGTTGCGCAGCATTCCGGTCACGTTGAGGTTCTCGATGACGAGCCGGTCGTGGGTCTTGACCAATTCGTTAGACACCTGGTGCAGGAAGTGGCGGCGCACATTGGCGACACGGTGATGATGCCGAGCCAACCTGGCAACGGCATCCTTACGATGATGTGATCCTTTCTTCTTGCGTGACAATGACTTCGACAATCGTCGCTGCTGTTTGAGCCCGGCGGACAACGCTTTTGGCGCGTTAGTGACGCGGGTGACCTCGGTACCGTCGGCGGTGGCGGCCACCAGAAACGTGGTCAAGCCGAGGTCCACCCCCACCCAATGGTCCTCGGTGACGCGGTCACGAACCGGGTGCTGTTGCGCGGGATGCAGGTCAGCAGCTTCAACGTTGAGCGCGAGCCACCACCGGCCTCCGCGACGGCTGATGGTGGCGAACAGGATTTTCGCCCGCCCAGTGGCGAGCATGCGCCGCAACCTACGGGTGTCGTCGCGCACAGCGATCGAACCCACGCCGGGCAAGGTCACCGAGCGGGGCCGGTGGTTATCCCCGACTCGGATCGCCGCTAGTTTGCCTTTGGCATGCTTGTTGCGCAGCCGAAACGACGCGACGTCGCGGGCCTTCTTCTTCATCCGGGGAAACCCGACCCGCTTGCCCTTGCGCTTTCCGCAACGCGAGTCCGACCACGCCCTGAGACCCTTGCTCAGGTCGACAGCGGCCTCCTCGAACACCTGCTGGCACACCTCACGTCGCCAGGACAGGCCCTTCACCACAACCTCGACGTCGCCGTGGGCATTGACAGTGAAGACCCGGCCGGCGGCCTCGGTTTTCTTCCACGCGTTAAACGCGTTGATCAGATCAAACCCGGTCCACGGCACCGCAATGCTCGGATCGGTTTTGCGGTCGGTGAGCGCGGTTTTCACCATGCGCAAGCACTGGTTGAACGCGAACCGCGCCGCCCCAGCATGCCGAGCCAGCACCTCGTACTGCTCGACGGTGGGGTTCAGACAGAACCGGAATGTGGTGTACCGAGTCATCGCCGTCAGCCTCGCACGCGCCACCGACAACCCCGTGGCCAGCACCAACGTGCCGAACCGACTGATCACCCTCCACAATGACGTAGTCCAGGGCGAAGTCGCCGGAAATCCCACAGACTCGACCGCCGCTAGTTGTCGATACGCCTTAGGGTCATCAGCTATGAACCGCCTCGATCGCTTCTTCGAAATCTCGGCGCGCGGCTCCAGTGTCTCCGCCGAGATACGCGGTGGCGTCGTCACGTTCATCGCGATGGCCTACATCATCGTGCTGAACCCCGTCATCCTGTCGAGCGCTCCAGACGTGGCAGGCAACAAGCTGGCGTTCGCGCAAGTGTCGGCGACGACGTCGCTGGCTGCCGGGGTGATGACGATCCTGTTCGGCGTCATCGCGCGGATGCCGTTCGCGTTCGCGGCAGGCCTCGGCATCAACTCGTTTCTGGCGACCACCGTCGTCGGGTCGGTGACGTGGCCGGAGGCGATGGGCCTTGTCGTCATCAACGGCCTGGTGATCGTGCTGTTGGCGGCCAGCGGCCTGCGGCGGCTGGTGTTCGACGCCGTGCCGATCCAGCTCAAGCTCGCCATCACCGCGGGCATCGGGTTGTTCATCCTGTTCATCGGCCTCGTCGACGCCGGGTTCGTGGGTTCCACCGGCCGCCCGTCCCCGCCGGTCGGTTTGGGCACCGGGGGCACCGGCTCGATCAACACCGTGCCGACCGTGGTGTTCGTGTTCACGCTGCTGATCACCGGCATCCTGGTGGCTCGACGGGTCCGCGGCGGCATCCTGATCGGGCTGGCGGCAGGCACCGTGGTCGCGATCATCGTCGAGGCGATCTGGCATCTGGGGTCGGCAACCGAGCACCCCGGCGGCTGGGGACTGTCGGTGCCGTCGCTGTCCGGCTCGCCGTTCGCGCTGCCCGACATGTCGCTGGTCGGTGCCTTCAGTCTCGGCAGCTTCAGTCGGATCGGCGCGCTGGCGGCCATCATGCTGGTGTTCACGCTGGTGTTCGCCAACTTCTTCGATGCCATGGGAACCATGACCGGGCTGTCCCGCGAAGCCGGGCTGGCCGATGCCCAGGGCACGTTTCCGCGGTTGCGGTCCGCGCTGATCGTCGAAGGCGCGGGCGCCGTCGTCGGCGGCGCATCGTCCGCGTCGTCGAACACCGTGTTCATCGAATCGGGCGCGGGTATCGAGGAGGGGGCCCGCACCGGGTTGGCGAACCTGGTCACCGGCGCCCTGTTCCTGGCGGCGATGTTCGTCTCGCCATTGGCCTCGATCGTGCCCACGGAAGTCGCCGCAGCGGCACTGGTGATCGTCGGCGCGATGATGGTCTCGCACCTGCGTCACATCGACATCTCCGAGTTCTCCATCGCACTGCCCGTCGTCCTCACGGTGGCGACCATGGCGTTCAGTTACTCGATCGCCAACGGCATCGGCGTCGGATTCGTCGCGTGGGCCGTGCTGCGGTCGGCCGCAGGCAAGGCCCGCGAGATCAGTCCGCTGCTGTGGATCGTCGCCGCCGGCTTCATCCTCTACTTCGCTCGCGGCTGGATCGAGTCACTCATCGGCATGCACTGACAGGTAATGTTCAGGCTCATGGAGACGCGCCAATGAGCCGCTTGCGCGAAGAGAACAAGCAGTGAGCGCCGGCCTGTTCGGTTTGCTCGACGACATCGCGGCGCTGGCACGTCTCGCCGCAGCCTCAATCGACGACATCGGCGCCGCGACGGGGAAAGCCACCGCGAAGGCCGCCGGTGTGGTCATCGACGACACCGCTGTGACGCCTCAGTACGTGCACGGCATCACCGCGGAGCGCGAGCTACCGGTCATCAAGCGCATCGCGATCGGCTCACTGCGCAACAAGATCGTGTTCATCCTGCCGGTGGCCCTGCTGCTCAGCCAGTTCGCGCCGTGGTTGCTGACCCCGATCCTGATGCTGGGCGCGACCTACCTCTGTTTCGAAGGGGCCGAAAAGGTCTGGGGCTACGTCGCCAAGCACGGGGCCGGAGGCCATCACAACGCGCCTGCCGGAGCCGTCGGCGGGGACGCCGAGCGCTACATGGTGACAGGCGCGATCCGCACCGACTTCATCCTGTCCGCCGAGATCATGGTGATCGCCCTCAATGAGGTGGCCCACCAACCGTTCTTCCCCCGGCTGATCATCCTGGTCATCGTCGCACTGGTGATCACCGCGGCGGTGTACGGCGTGGTGGCCGGCATCGTGAAGATGGACGACATCGGACTGGCACTGACACAACGCAATTCGCGTTTCGCCAAATGGATCGGCCGTGGCCTGGTCGCAGGCATGCCCAAGCTGCTCACCGCACTGTCGGCCATCGGCACGGTCGCGATGCTCTGGGTCGGCGGCCACATCCTGCTGGCGGGTTCCAATACCCTTGGCTGGCATGGCCCTTACGGCCTGGTGCACCATGCCGAGGAATACGTGCACCACGCACTGGCGAACGCGGCGGGTCTCGGCGGCGTCGCGGCGTGGCTGGTCAATACCGCCGCATCGGCGGTCATCGGGTTGGTAGTCGGTGCGATCGTGGTCGCGATCATGCACGTGCTGCCATTCGGCAAGAAGGACAAGCACTCCTGAGCCTGGTGCTGCGGTCGGTACCGGTCTCCTACCGCGGTAGCACATCAAGATCGGACGACAGCGCGATGTGGTAGGCCCCTTGACTTCATAGCGTCAAACCATGACGCAAGCACAACGTTCACCGGCCCACCAGATGGCGCTCGTCGCACGTGCATTGCCGCGCACCGTCCCCGTCGCGATACCGGCCACCAAACCCCGCCGGTTCCCGGGCACTGTCCGCCGAACCATGGCGGCCGTGCGTGCCTGGCTGCTGGCGCCCGCGCTCACGCCAAGGCCGCCGCAGGAGTACCACCGACCACACCGACTGGACTTCATCGAGGACGCCGCGATGGGCCGCGAGATGTTGCGGCTGTAGATCTACGACCGTGGTAGGACACGTCCATACCCCCGCGGCATGATGCGCGCCGGTGATGGGGGCTTCTACGATCGGACCATGCTGAGTGCGATGGCGCGCTCCGTGCGCGAGCAGATGCGCCGGCAAGGCGAGTCGATCCCGGTCGGCCACAACTGGGCATCTGTCATAGCGGTCGACGCCACTGTGGTGGGCGCCGCGGTGATTGCCGCCGTGCAGCGGCCGACCAGCGACCTCGCCGTGTCCCTTCTCGCGCTTGCCCTGGCGGTGGCACCGTTTGTGCAGGTCTATGCGTCGGGTGCCAAGTTCAAAGCTCCGGCGGTGTGGGCGGCCTGGACGGCCGCGACGGCGTTGCTGCTCTTCGCGACGGCCACTCCCGTCGCCGACGATTTCGCTCCGCTGCTGGTGGTGCTGATGGTGGGCGAGGTGACGTCGCTGACCGGGATACCGGGTGGGTGCCTGTCCTCGCTCTCTGCCGCCGCACTGCTGTTGACCGCGTCGGAGCTGCACCGGCTCGACAATGTTCCGCTCTATCTCGGCATCCTCGGAATGGGTTGGCTGGTGGGCTATCTCATGCGGGTGCAGACCGTATTGATGGAGCAGCAGCAACACGCCCAGGCCGCGTTGGCGGCCCATGCCGCAGCCGACGAGCGGCGCCGCATCGCGCGCGAGGTGCACGACGTCATCGCCCACTCGCTCAGCGTGACGCTGCTGCACATCACGGGTGCGCGCCGCGGGTTGCAGCAGGACCGCGACGTCGACGACGCCGTCGACGCGCTCGAGCAGGCCGAACACCTGGGCCGCCAGGCGATGGCCGACATCCGCCGGACGGTCGGGCTCCTCGACAGCGGGCCGATGGGCACCACACCTGAGCCCGGTATCGACGACATCTCCGGATTGATCGACGACTTTGTCCGCGCCGGGCTCACCGTGCAATTCACTGCCGGCGGACGCACCACGCAGGTCTCCCCCGCTGTCGGCCTGGCCCTGTACCGCATCACGCAGGAGTCGCTGGCCAACGTCGCCAAGCACTCCCCCGACACGAAAACAACTGTCACACTGGCAATCTCACGCACATCGGCGACGCTCAACGTGTTCAATCAACTGCCGGTCGCGCTGCCCGCCGGATGTTCAGAGGGACGTGGCGTGCGCGGGATGCGACAGCGCGTCGGGCAGCTCGGCGGCATCATCAGCGTCGGCCCGACGTCCGACGGTTGGGCGGTACGCACCAACATCCCGCTCGGCACCACCGACTCCTCCTGCCCATTGGCGTCGTCATGACCGGTCCGGCGCCCGAGATCGCGGTCCTGCTCGTCGACGATCAGGACCTGGTGCGCTCCGGGCTCCGCCGGATCCTGCGCCGAAAGGACGGGTTCACCATCGTCGCCGAATGCGCTGACGGCGACGAGGTGCCCGCCGCGGTCGGCAGCCACCGGCCCGACGTCGTCGTGATGGATCTCCGGATGAAACGCGTCGACGGCATAGAAGCCACCCGCCTGCTCACCGAGCAATCGGGCCCTCCCGTGCTGGCCCTGACCACCTTCAACGACGACGAGCTGCTGTCGGGGGTGCTGCGGGCCGGGGCCGCCGGCTTCGTCCTCAAGGACTCCTCCGCCGAAGAGCTGATCCGGGCCGTGCGAGCGGTCGCCGCAGGGCACAGCTACCTCGATCCTGCCGTGACGTCCAGGGTTCTCAGCACCTACCGCAAAGCCGCCACGTCACCGCGCACCACCGCGGTCAACGACCTCACGGCACGTGAACTCGATGTCCTGACCCTCATCGCCAGGGGCCGTTCGAACTCCGAGATCGCCGACGAACTAAGCATTTCCGGGCTCACTGTCAAGAGCCACATTGGCAGAATCTTCGTCAAGCTGAACCTGCGTGACCGGGCCGCCGCGATCATCCACGCCTACGACACCGGGATCGTCGCCCCCCAGTGACACAGGGGCCGGAGAACCGGTCAGCTAAAGTGGTATCCGTCACGTTGGGAAATCCGCGCCCTCGGTAGGGTACGTAATTGACGGTGACGCCTGAGTCGATTATCTGAAGGGGGGCGGCATGGACGAGGTCCTGGCCCGTGCCGGTATCTTCCAGGGCCTGCAGCCCAAAGCCATCGAGACCCTCGCGCGTCAACTCGAACCGGTGACATTTCCCCGCGGACGCACGGTGTTCGTCGAAGGCGAACCAGGTGACACGCTCTACATCATCATCTCCGGCAAGGTGAAGATCGGGCGCAGGACCACCGACGGCCGCGAAAGCCTGATCACGCTGATGGGCCCGTCCGACATGTTCGGCGAGCTCGCCATCTTCGACCCCGGTCCGCGTACCTCGACCGTCACCACCCTCACCGACGTGTCGGCCGTGTCGATGAGCCGCGCGGCGCTCCAGTCATGGATCGCCGAAGAGCCCGAGATCGCCGAGCAGCTGCTGCGGGTGCTGGCGCGCCGGTTGCGCCGTACCAACGACAACCTGTCCGACCTGATCTTCACCGACGTGCCGGGCCGGGTCGCCAAGCAGCTGCTCTACCTCGCGCAGCGCTTCGGCAGCCGCGAAGGCAACGCACTGCGGGTCAACCACGAACTGACCCAGGAGGAGATCGCCCAGCTGGTCGGGTCGTCCCGCGAGACCGTCAACAAGGCGCTCGCGGATTTCGCTCAGCGCGGCTGGATTCGCGTGCAGGGCAAGAGCATTCTGATCGACAACGCCGAGCGATTGGCGCTGCGCGCCAAATAGGTCGACGTCAGTCGTCGAGGGCGTGTTCGAGCCCGGCGATGATGACGCCGAGGTTGAAATCGAAGTCGTGGTCGTCGGCGGCTGCCGCGGCACGCCGGGCGTTCACCGCGCCGAGGAGCGGAAAGTCTTCGGCCGGTAGCTCTTTCAGAACTCTGGCCACCTCCGGGTTCTGATGGTGCCGCCGCGAATCCGCGGAACCGAGGACGTCGTGGGCGGCCGACAGGGCGATACCTGATACCAGCGTGAGGATACGGCCCGCATCGTCGACACCGAAGCCTGCGCCGGTCAGGGATCGCAACACGCGCTCAGCGAGCACGAGACTCGCCGCCCCGCCAATCCCACTGAGCCGGAAGCTCATTCCGGTGGCGCCGAGCTTGAGGACACCCTGCCGGATCGCGTTGGCGTAGGCGCGCAACGTCTCCCGCCAGTCGATATCGTCGGGTAGCTCGATCGCCCGGATCTCGTTCTCGAACAGGTCAGCGACCACGAGCTCGAGCAGCCCGTCACGATCGCCGACGTAGTAGTGCAGGGCGGTGCGGTCCACCCCGAGCGCATCGGCGACGGCTTGCATGGTCAGGTCTTCGGGGGCGATACCGCGTGCCGCAGCGACGATCTGCTGGTGATCGATGCGCCGCGGCCGGCCGCGACGTCGGCGAGTGTCATCGGCACCGCCTGTACGGGCAGCTGCTCGGCCGGTCATTGCGGCAACAGTAGTGGCCCCAAGCCTGGCGCACCCAACTCTTCCCTTTTTCTCACGGCCGTGGAAAACTTCCGCTGGAGCCGACGGAAGGGGCCGACGAGGTGTCAGGTAGTTATCGGGTGGTCCAGTGGACCACGGGCAATGTCGGCAAGAGCTCGGTGGCGGCCATCGCCAGGAACCCCACCCTCGAGCTCGTCGGCTGCTACGCCTGGTCGCCCGACAAGGTCGGCCGCGACATCGGCGAGCTGTGCGGAATCGATTCGCTCGGCGTCACCGCGACCAACGACGTCGACGCCCTGCTCGCACTGAAACCCGATGTCGTGGTCTACAACCCGATGTGGATCGACGTCGACGAGCTGGTCCGCATCCTGGAGGCCGGCATCAACGTCGTCGCCACCGCGTCGTTCATCACCGGACACAACCAGGGCGACGGGCGGGACCGCATCGCCGACGCGTGCCGGCGCGGAGGTGCGACGATGTTCGGATCAGGCATCAGCCCGGGCTATGTCAACCAGCTGTCGGTGGTGGCCGCGGGCATCTGCGACCGGGTGGACAAGATCACCGTCAACGAGGCGGCCGATACGACGTTCTACGACTCCCCTGCCACCGAGAAACCGGTCGGCTTCGGCCAGCCGATCGACCATCCCGATCTGCAGGCCATGACCGCGCACGGCACCGGCGTATTCGGTGAGGCCGTGCGCATGGTCGCCGACGCCCTCGGCATCGAACTCGACGAGGTCCGGTGCGATGCCGAGTACGCGCAGACCACCGAGGATCTCGACCTCGGCTCGTGGACCATTCCGGCGGGGTGTGTGGCCGGCGTGTATGCCAGCTGGAAGGGCATCGTCGGGGGCGTTACGCGCGTCGAGATCAACGTCCGGTGGCGCAAAGGCCAGGCACTGCAACCGGATTGGCGGATCGATCAGGACGGCTGGGTGATCGAGGTGGCCGGGCGCCCGACGGTCACCATGACGGTCGGCTTCCTGCCGCCGCCCGACTTCGAAGCCACCACGCTCGAGGAGTTCATGGTGCTCGGCCACATCATGACGGCCACCCCACCGCTCAACGCGATCCCAGCCGTGGTGTCGGCCACTCCGGGTATCGTCACGTACAACGACCTGCCGCTGATCCTGCCGCGTGGTGTGGTGCCGGTGGGCTGACACGAGGAGGCACCCGCATGCCGACACTGCACGAGGCCGCCGAGCTGGCCCGCGACGACCACGGTCTGGCGGTGGTGTCGACCCTGCGCGCCGACGCGACCATCCAGTCCACGCTCGTCAACGCCGGCGTGCTGGCGCACCCGGCAACGTCGGCACCGGTCCTGGGGTTCGTCACCTATGGTCGGGTCAAGCTCGCGAATCTGCGTGCCAGGCCGCAGATTTCGGCCACATTCCGCAACGGTTGGCAGTGGGCCACGGTCGAGGGCCGAGCCGAGCTGGCAGGTCCGCACGATCCACAACCCTGGCTGGATCCCGAACGGCTACGCCTCTTGCTGCGCGAGATCTTCACCGCAGCAGGCGGCACGCACGACGATTGGGACACCTACGACCGGGTGATGGTCGAACAGGGCCGCACAGCCGTCCTCATCCCGCCGACACGGGTATACAGCAACGGATAGTGCCTCAGCGGTGTATGCGGTTCGCGCCGTCGACGATCGCGTCATAAAGCGCCTGCTCGGGCTCCGATGGCGCGGTACGCCTGCGCAGCAATACGAATTCGAGTTCACCGAGATCCGGAAGTCGAGCGTCGTCGACCGGGAAAAGCCCTGTCGGTAACAATGTTTCGGCATGCGGAACGATGCCGAGCCCGGCCAGCGCCGCAGCCTGCAGGCCCAGTTGGCTGTCGCTGACGCACGCGATGCGCCAGGTGCGGCGCTCGCGTTCCAGCGCGCGCAATGCGACGCGGCGGGTCAGGCTCGGCGTCGGATAGGTGACGACGGGAACCGGATCGACTACGTCGGTCAGCCCTGCCCGTCCGGCCCACACCAACCGGTCCCGCCACAACAGCTGCCCGTGCTGCTCACCGGGCAGCCGCTTGGCCACCATCATGTCCAATTCACCTGCGGCCATGCGTGTTTTGAGATTCTCACTCAGGCCTACAACCAGCTCGAGGTCCACGCCCGGATAGGACCGCTGGAATTCGACCAGCACATCGGGCAATTCGCGCGTCACCAGGTCATCAGAGGCACCGAGCCGGATGAAGCCGGTGAGCCGCGACTGAGAGAAATACCGGTCGGCCTGCGCCTGAGCGTCGAGGATGCGCCGCGCGAATCCGACCATCGCCGCGCCGTCGGCGGTCAGGGCCAGATTGCGCGTGTCCCGCCGGATCAGCTCGCGTCCGGCAGCCTGTTCCAACCGTGCGATGTGCCCGCTGACCGTGGATTGCCGCAGCCCGAGGACGCGTCCGGCTGCCGTGAAACCGCCTGCCCGCTCGACTGCGAGGAAGGTGCGCAGCAACTCCGGGTCGAACACATTCATCACGATACCCGTTTAGAGATATCGAGCCCATC
Organism: Mycobacterium aquaticum; assembly: GCF_002086485.1. Lineage (GTDB taxonomy): Bacteria > Actinomycetota > Actinomycetes > Mycobacteriales > Mycobacteriaceae > Mycobacterium > Mycobacterium aquaticum. The sequence continues at coordinate 105,127 of NZ_MVHF01000024.1, forward strand.
GACTTCTGCCATGAGTGTCGAGCGCCGTACCGTGAACCGGTGCTCGCCAAACTCCGCATCGATGGGTTCCTGCTCGGCTTGGTCGTTTCGATGGCCGTCGGCCTGCTGCTACCCGCGCGCGGCGATGCGGCGAACGTCCTGGAGTGGGCGACCAAGGTGGCCATCGCAGTGCTGTTCTTTCTGTACGGCACCCGTCTGGAGCCGCGGGAGGCACTCGAAGGCCTGAAGCACTGGCGGCTGCACACCACCGTGCTGGCCGCGACCTATGTGCTGTTCCCGCTGCTCGGCCTGGCGATGCGGGTGCTGATCCCGTCAGTGCTGACCGACGAGCTCTACATCGGCATGCTCTACCTGTGCCTGCTGCCGTCCACCGTGCAGTCCTCGATTGCCTTCACCTCCATCGCGCGTGGCAATGTCGCCGCGGCCGTAGTGAGCGCATCGACGTCGAACATGCTGGGCATCTTCATCACCCCGCTGTTGGTGACGCTGCTCATGCAGACCACCGGCGGGGCGACCGTATCGGCGACCTCCATCCTGGAGATCGTCCTGCAGCTGCTGGCGCCGTTCATCGCCGGGCAACTGCTCCGGTCGAAACTACATCGGTTGTTGTCCCACACCACGCTGACCAAGGTGGTCGACCGGGGCTCGGTGTATCTGGTGGTGTACGCGGCGTTCAGTGCCGGTATGGCCGAACATATTTGGACCGGCATGAAGGTCTCCAGCATTATGGCCGTCATCGCGGTCAGCGTGGTGTTGCTGGCAGTCGTGCTGGCTGCCACCGCGGGAGTGGCCCGTCTGCTGCGCTTCGATCGCGCCGACCGCATCGTGGTGATCTTCTGCGGTTCGAAGAAGAGCCTGGCGACGGGCTTGCCGATGGCCACCGTACTGTTCGCCGGCCATCCGGTCGGGCTGATCGTCTTGCCGCTGATGATCTTTCACCAGATTCAGCTCATCACGTGCGCGGCCTTGGCGGGACGGTGGGGCCGGGCGGCAGCCGATCACCCAGCAGCGGCGCCGCCGCTACCGGCGCGCACGTAGGCCCGCCGCGGCCGAACGGATCGTCTCGGTGACGGTCGAGACCATCTCGCTGTCCAATTTCCAGCACTGCCAGTACAACGGGACGTCGAGATGCTGCGGGGCGATCGGGACCCAGGACGGCTCGACGAGTTCTTCGGGGTACATGCCCCATCCCAACCCGGCGCGCACCGCCGCTCCGAAACCCTCGGCGGTCGGGATGAAATGCGTGGGGCGGCCGATGTCCTTGCGGAACACCTTGCGCACCAGGCTGTCTTGCAAGGCGTCGGCGCGGTTCCACGCCAGGGATGGCGCGTGCGCGGCAGCCGCCGCGGTGAACCCGTCCGGCAGGTACCGCTCGACATAGTCGACGGTGGCCACGGGTACATACCGCATGGCACCGAGGGAGTAGACACGGCAGCCCGGCACGGGCCTGCGCTCGGTGGTCACCGCGCCCATCACCACGCCTTCGCGCAACAGCTGCGCCGAGTGGTCCTGGTCCTCGATGCGGATGTCGAACAACACGCCGGGTAGCCGTGCCAGCACCGCGGTGAACCAGGTCGACATCGAATCGGCGTTGACGGCCAGCGCAATCCGAGTCCACGGGCCTGCGTCGCCACCCATCTCGGCCAGCGCCTCAGCCTCCAGCAGCGCGGTCTGCGCCGCCAGTCTCAGCAGTGGAACCCCGGCCGGGGTTGCGACACAGGGCTTTTCGCGGACCACCAGGACCTGGCCCACACGTTGCTCGAGGGCTTTGATCCGTTGGCTCACCGCCGACGGCGTGACGTGCAGGCGCGACGCGGCCGCGTCGAAACTACCCGACTCGACCACGGCGGCCAGTGCAGCGAGCTGCTGGCCGTCGATGCGCATGTTCGAAGCTAACCACCAGTCCTCCCGCGAGCAGACGCTGCGGTACGCGACACGCCGCGTTTGCGGTACCGCTGTGACTGCTCGCCGGGGAAACTCAGCGGTATTTGGCGACGT
>NZ_MVHF01000025.1 GCF_002086485.1 Mycobacterium aquaticum
ATCGCGGCCACCACCCCCGACCCCCGGTAAGACATACCGAAGCCCCCGATCAACCGCTCAATTTCGCAACAACCCGGATCGACGAAAAGGCGTGTCACAACTGGCCGTTCGACGTCGTCAGCGGATGGTGTATCCGCCGTCGACAAGAAGGTCGGCCCCGTTGATCATCGCGGCCGCGTCGGATGCGAGAAATACTGCTGCGGCGGCAATTTCGTCGGGGTAGGCGAATCGACCGGTCGGGATCTGGGTCTTGAGCCGGTCCCCCTTCTCGTTCTCCCATGCGGCGCGGCCGAGATCAGTCAGCACCACCGTCGGGCTGATGGTGTTGGCGGTGACACCACGGCCCGCCCACTCCGAGGCGAGCACCTTGGTGACGCCCACGACGCCGAATTTCGAGGCGCAGTACGCGACGTGATCGGTGAGGGCGACGCTGGCCGCCTGCGAGGCCATGTTGATCACGCGCCCGTAGCCCTGCTCGAGCATCACGGCCCCCACCTTCTGGCACATCAGGAACGTGCCCGTCAGGTTGATGGCGATGGTCTTGTCCCAGGCCTTGACGTCGATCTCGGCGGCGGGTGCGAGCAGCGCCACCCCGGCGGAGTTGACGAGGATGTCGATGCGGCCGAAGCGTTCCCGGACCGCCTCGACGGCGTCGGCGACCGATTCCGCGGAGCTGACATCGCACGCGAAGGCGGCGTGGCCGTCCCCGAGTTCGCGGGCCCGCTGGGTAGCGGCGTCACCCGAGAGGTCCAGGATGGCGACGGAGGCGCCCTTCTTGGCGTAAGCCGTCGCGATCGCGGCGCCGATGCCCGAGGCTCCGCCGGTCACGACGGCAACCTTGCCGGCCAGCGAAAAGTCGAAGTCGACAACGGGATCCGTGGTGCTCATGCTCATCTCCTTGCTCGTCAGCAGCCGGGGGCCGGCTCGTACCCGGCGATCGCGTCGACCTTGGCGGCCGAGGCCGACTCCGGGTCGAACTGGTAGTCGAGCCATTCCTTGGCCAGTCTGCGCGCCAGCTCGATCCCCACGACACGTTGTCCGAAACACAGCACCTGGGCATTGTTGGACAGCACCGACCGTTCGACGGAGAAGCTGTCGTGCGCGGTGACCGCCCGGATTCCGGGGACCTTGTTGGCACTGATGGCTACACCGAGTCCGGTGCCGCAGACCAGCAGCGCGCGGTCGGCCTTGCCTTCGGCGATCATGCGGGCCGCCGCGACCGCAACGTGCGGATAGGCGGTGTGCTCGTCGGTGCCGACCCCGACATCGACCACGGATTCGACGCGCTCGTCGGCCTCCAGGTCGCGCCGCAGGATGTCCTTGTAGTCCACGCCGGCGTCATCGGCGCCGACCACGATCCGCAGACCGCTCATCACTTGCTCCTCACTGTGTCGTCTGCCGTGGCCTTCGCCAGTACCGCTGTCGCGGTCCGGACGCACAGCGCCAACGACAGAGCTCCTGCATCGGGGGTGCCGAGGCTGCGCTCGGCGAGCGGACGTGCCCGTCCCACTTTGGGTTTCAGATCTGCCGTGGCCTGTGCGGCCTGTTCGGCGTCGGCCGCCGCCTGCTGCCAGGCATCGGCCAGCTCGGCGCCCGCGGCGGTCTCACGTTCGAGGCGGTCGACGAACGGCACGAGCGCGTCGAGCATCGTCTTGTCGCCGACGGAGGCCTTGCCGAGCGTGGTGATGGCCTCCAGCCCGGCCCGCACCGCGGCCGCGACGTCGGTGGGTGCGATGACGTCGGCGTCGTCGCCGAGACGCGCGCCGAGTGCGGCGAGTGCGGCTCCCCAGAGCACGCCGGACGTGCCGCCGGCCTGGCTGGCCCAGGCCTCTCCCGCCGCGGTGAGTACCGATGCCGCCCCTGCGCCGGAGGCATCGGCGCGCTCGGCCGCCTGCAGTGCTGCGGAGGTGCCCTTCACCATGCCGCGGCCGTGGTCACCGTCGCCCGCGACCGCGTCGACGCGCCCGAGCTCGTCGGCCGCACCCTCGATCGCGGCGGCCATCGCCGCCAGGACCGCGGTCGAGGTCTGTCCGCAGCGGCGGGCTGCCGGTGACACCTCGACGGCCTCGGTTTCGGTGACGGTCGCCGCCGCGACAGTGCGCCGGGGTGCCGCGCCGGACGTGGTCGCGATGCCCTTGCGGTAGGCCGGGGTGTCGGCGGGGGCCCGCCACAACTCGTCGAGCTCGTCGTCGAGGAACACCAAAGTCAGTGAGCAGCCTGCCATGTCGAGACTGGTGACCAGCTCCCCGACCTCGGGGTCGACCAGCGTGTAGCCGGCGGACCGCAGCAGTGGGGCCACCGTGCGCCACACGACGAACAGCTCTTCGTACTTGGTGGCGCCGAGACCGTTGAGGATCACGCCGACGCGGTTGGTGTCCCCCGGCGCCTCGGCGAGCACGCCTTCCACCAACCGGCGGGCCAGGTCGGCAGCGCGGGGCAGATCGCCCTCGGCGATTCCGGGCTCGCCGTGGATGCCGAGCCCGACACCCATGCGGCCGTCGGGAACGGTGAACAGCGGGGTGTCGGCGCCCGGCATCGTGCAGCCGCCGAACGCGACGCCGAGCGTGCGGGTGCGGTCGTTGGCCAGGCGCGCGACGCGTTCCACACCGTCGAGGTCGTAGCCGGCCTCGGCGGCGGCACCGGCGATCTTGAACACCACGAAGTCGCCGGCGATCCCACGTCGCTTGTGAATTTCCTCAACAGGTGCGCTAGCAATATCGTCGGTGACGAACACGACGCGGGTGTCGATGCCCTCTTGCTGCAGCCGCTGCTGGGCCAGCGTGAAGTTCATGACGTCGCCGGCGTAGTTGCCCGTGCTGAACAGCACCCCGGCGCCGTTGGACGCCGCCCGGCCGACCGAGTAGGCCTCCTGGGTCGAGGGTGAGGTGAACACGTTGCCCACCACTGCCCCATCGGCGAAACCTGTTCCGACAACACCACAGAACGCCGGGTAGTGACCCGAGCCGCCGCCGACGACGACGGCCACCTTCCCGGGCGTTTCGGCGGCTCGCACCACCCCGCCCTCGACGCTGAGAACACGGTCGGCGTGCAGGTCGACGAACCCCTCCAGGAGGTCGTCACTGAACGCGCGTGGGTCGTCGTACAGTTTCGTCACCGCTGATTCCTTCGCTCACGCGGATGCGTGTGTGCGTCCGCTCACTCGTTTTATAACATGATAGATGCGATTTCTAATGTCAATCCCTTGATAGTTCGCATTGTCGTTGTTATCTTTCTCAAATCCGAGATCAGAGGAGCAGGTATGGCCACCGCCCTACATGTCGATCACGTCGCGAAGGCTTTCGGCGGCGTGCCGGTGCTGCGTGACGTGTCGTTCGACCTGCACCCCGGCGAGCTCACCGTGCTCGCGGGCGAGAACGGGGCGGGCAAGTCCACGCTCATGAAGATCGTCACCGGGCAGCTCAAGGCCGACTCGGGCGAGGTCACCGTCGACGGCACCGCCCTGCAGCACGCCGACCCCAAGCTCGCCCGCAGCCTCGGGGTGGGCATCGTGCCGCAGGAGCTCGCTCCCTACCCGGAGCTGACGATCTACGAAAACCTGTTCGTGGGAAGGGAACTCAAGACCCAGTTCCGCACCCTGGATCGGCGCGGCATGGCCAAACAGGCCCGCGAGATGCTGGGCACCTTCGGGGTCGAAGTCGATCCCAGGACCCGTATGGGTGATCTGCCGATCGCGCTCATGCAGCTCGTCGAGATCGCCAAGGCGACCACGTGGGGCGCCAAGGTGCTGCTGCTCGACGAGCCGACCTCGGCGATCCCCGACCGCGAGGTCGAGCGGCTCTACGACGTGGTGCGCAGGCTCAAGAAGCAGGGCGTAGCGATGCTCTACACCACCCATCGCATGGCCGAGATCACCGAACTGGCCGACCACGTGGTGGTGTTGCGCGACGGCCAGCTCGTACTCAACGCGCCGCTGGCCGATACCACGCCGGACGGCATCGTGCACGCCATGATCGGCCGCGAACTGGACAACCTGTTTCCGCCCATCACCCCTGCCGGTGACGAGATCGGCCTGTCCGTGCGCGGTCTGCAACTGCATCCCGATGGCCCCGCCGTCGATCTCGAGGTCCGCAGGGGCGAGATCCTCGGACTCGGCGGACTGGTGGGCGCCGGGCGCAGCGAGATCGTCGAAGCCATCTTCGGCATCCGGCGCTCGGTCGCCGGCTCCATCGAGGTCAACGGCCGTGCAGTCCACCGCGGACGGGTGGCCGACGCGATCCGCGCAGGCATCTCGCTGGTCCCCGAGGACCGGAAGGGCGCGGGCCTGGTGCTCACACAGTCGGTCCTCGACAACGGCAGCCTGCCGCATCTGGGCGCATTCGCCTCCGCGGGCTGGCTACGCAACCGCAAGCGTTCATCGGCGGTCACCGATGCCACCGCGTCGGTCCGGCTCAAGTCCAGCGGCCTGGGCCAGCTCGTCGGCAACCTGTCCGGCGGCAACCAGCAGAAGATCGTGCTGGCCCGCTGGCTCACCCAGAACTGCTCGGTGCTGCTGCTCGACGAGCCCACCCGCGGCGTCGATGTCGGCGCCCGCGGCGAGATCTACACGATCATCCGCGACTTGGCCGCCGAGGGACTCACCGTGATCCTGGTGAGCTCCGACATGCCCGAGCTCATCGGGCTCAGCCATCGCGTGCTGGTGATGCGCAGCGGCGGCGTGGCCGGGGAACTGTCGCGCGACCAGCTCGATGCCGACGACGTGCAGGAACGCATCTTCCGCTATGCCAGCGGCCAGGAAGCCACCCAACCAGGCGAAGTCGCGTGACCGCGTCGCCAAGCCCTCGAGAGGACACCATGTCAACCGCTACCGACCAGGCGAACAAGCTTCCGCCCGCGGATGCCGTGCGGGATACCAGGCGCTTCGACCGGACCTGGCTCACCAACTTCGCGATCCGCAACTCGATGGTGATCGTGCTGCTGCTCGTGATGGCCTACTTCAGCTACCGCAGCGTCCGGTTCGCCACGCCGGACAACGCGCTGACCATCCTGGTGGCCGCCGCGCCGTTCGCGCTGGTCGCGCTCGGGCAAACCTTCGTGATCCTCACCGGAGGCATCGACCTGTCGGTCGGCAGCGTGATCGCGGTCAGTGCGATGACCGCGTCGTCGGTGGTGGTCGGCCATCCCGACCGGATCTTCCTCGGACTCGCGGCGGGTGTGGTGGTCGGCCTGCTGATCGGCCTGCTCAACGGGGTCGTGGTCAGCAAGCTCGGGGTGGCGCCGTTCGTGGCGACACTGGGCACACTGACAGCGGGTTCGGGCCTGGCCTATGTGATCGGTGGCGGGGCACCGATCAACGGGCTGCCCGGCGAGTGGGGCAAGATCGCCAACACCACGTTCTTCGGCGTGCAGCTGCCGGTGCTGATCATGATCGCCGGCTTCATCATCTCCTACCTGGTGCTGCGCAAGACCTCGTTCGGCGTGCGGGTGTACGCCGTCGGGGGCAACCGCACCGCGGCCGACGTCGCAGGCGTGAAATCCGGGCAGATCCTCATCGCGGTGTACACCCTCAGCGGTGCACTCGCGGGGCTCTCGGGCGTCATCCTGTCCTCGCGCGTCATCTCCGGTCCGCCCAACCTGGGGTCCGGTTACGAACTGGCCGCCATCGCCGCCGTCGTCATCGGTGGCGCGAGCCTGCTCGGCGGCCGCGGATCGGTCTGGGGCACCCTGCTGGGCCTGCTGCTCATCCAGACCCTCAACAACGGCCTGGACATCCTCGTCGTCCCTGCCTACTGGCAGAAGGTCATCAGCGGCGTGCTGATCGTCGCGGCGGTCGCCGTCGACGTGTGGGCTGTCCGCCGACGCAGCAGCTGACCCGAAACGCTTGCACCCCAACCTCATCCACTTAGAGAAAGGCACCACCCCGATGTCCCGCAGACTGACCCGCATGCTTGTGACGGCAGCGGTTCCCGCCCTCATGGTGTCCGTCGCCGCCTGTGGCGCAGGTGATCCCAGCGCCAAGAACGGCCAGCCGTCGACGCGTGTCGGCGTCACCGTCTACGACATGTCCTCGTTCATCACCCAGGGCAAGGAAGGCGCCGAGTCCTACGCCAAGGCCAACAACATCGATCTGGTGTGGAACTCGGCGGGCGGTGATGTCTCGACTCAGGCGAGTCAGGTCGACCAGCTGATCAACCAGAAGGTGGACGCCATCGTGATCGTCCCGGTGCAGGCGGATTCCCTTGCGCCACAGATGGCTTCGGCCAAGGCCGCCAACATTCCGGTGATCGCCGTCAACACCGCGCTTGCCGATTCGGGTGCGCTGAAATCCTCTGTGCTGCCCGACGACGTCGCCGCAGGCGCCCAGGAGATGCAGATGATGGCCGACAAGCTCGGCGGCAAGGGCAACATCGTCGTCCTGCAGGGTCCGCTCGGATCCTCCCCCGAACTCGACCGCACCAAGGGCATCAAGGACACGCTGACCAAGTACCCCGGCATCAAGATCCTGGCCATCGACACCGCGAACTGGAAGCGCGACGAGGCGGTCAACAAGATGAAGAACTGGATCTCCAGTTTCGGTGACCAGATCAACGGAATCGTCTCGGAGAACGACGACATGGGCCTCGGTGCCGTGCAGGCCCTCTCGGAGGCGGGCAAGTCGATCCCCGTGGTCGGCATCGACGGGATCCAGGACGGCTTGGAAGCGGTCAAGAGCGGCAAGTTCATCGGCACCTCGCTGCAACACGGCCGGGTCGAGATGGCCGAGGGCATCGCGGTGGCGCAGCGCGCCGTCAAGGGCGAACCGGTCGAGCAGAAGTACGTCTACAAGATGCCGCCCGTGACGCCGCAGAACGTCGACCAGTACTACCAGAACGTGGTCACCGGCAAAGACGCGTTCCTCGCGCAGCTGCCTGCGCTCGTCGCCCAGAACCTGGCCTCGGGCGATCTGTCCAACGAGAAGCTGAACCAACCGTGACCACGATCAGCATCTAAGTAAGGTACGGACGGGACGTGCATGGCGCGTCCCGTCCGGACGACAGAACAGGAGGCCCGATGCCGAACCCAGCGGGTGTTGGTCGGTCGCACCGCGACGGACAGGCCGAGCCTCCGGCGGGACCCAATGAACGCCGCGCCGCCATCCTGGAAATGGTGATGGCCGCCGGGTCGGTGAAGATCGAAGATCTGCCCGACGCGTTCGGGGTCAGCTTGATGACGGTGCACCGTGACCTGGACACCCTGGCCACCCAGGGGCTGATCCGCAAGACCCGCGGAGTCGCGACGGCCATGCCGAGCACGCTGTCGGAGGCCAGCACCGAGTTCCGGGCCCGCCAGAACGTCGCCGACAAGCACGCCGTCGCCAACGCCGCGCTGCAGATGATCGAACCCGGGCAGTCGGTGATCATCGACGACTCCACCACGGGCCTGCATCTGGTGAGCCAGCTGCCCGAGCGTCAGCCTCTGACGGTCATCACCAATTTCCAGTCCGCGCTCGACGCGCTGCTCAACCAGCCCGGCCTGAACGTCATCGCACTCGGGGGCCAGTACTACCCGTGGTGCCGGGCCTACATGGGATCGTTGACGCTCACGGCGCTACGCAACATCCGCGCCGACGTGTTCATCATGTCGACCTCCGCCGTCACCGACGGCATCTGCTTCCACCAGCATCACGACACTGTTCTGGTGAAACGCGCCATGTTCGAATCGGCGCGCACCCGCATCGCCTACCTGGACCACTCGAAGTTCGAGCGCCGCGCGCTGCATGCCCTCGGGCCGCTGAGCGACTTCGACACGGTCATCGTCGACAGCCGCACCCCGGAAGATCAGATCCGCGGGCTGCGCCTTGACGGCGTCAACGTCGTGGTCGCGCCCGACATCGGAGCGGCCGCGCTGTAGCCCGCGGCTACTTCTCCAGCGCCTCGGTGCGCGCGCTGGTGGACCGGCCGAGCGCAGCGGCCTCGGCGTCCAACTTGGGCAACAGCTCGGGCGTGAACTTGCGAATATCGCGCTCCCCCAACGGAGTTGCCACCACCGGGCGGATCCAGCGGAAGAGCCCGACCCAGTCCGGGCAGTAGATGCGGCTCTTGCGGCCCTCGATGCCCTTGACGAACGCAGCGCCGCACTTGTCGACCGTGGTGGTCTGCTTGATCGGCCCGGGCATCTTGGACAGCATGACGCGGAACGTCGAGAGATCCGATTTCGCGTCCTGCACCAGCGGGGTGTCGATCCAGCTCATGTGCGCCGAGCCCACGTCGACACCGAGATGGGCCACCTCCAGCCGAAGGGTGTTGGCGAAGTACTCGGCGCCCGCCTTCGACGCGTGATACGCCGCGAGCCCCGGTGCCGACGTGAACGCCGCCAGCGAGGACACCACCAGCACGTAGCCGCGCCGCTTGATCACCTCGGGCAGCGTGGCGCGGACGGTGTTGAAGACGCCGGTGATGTTGATGTCGATGACGCGCTTGAACGCTTCGGGGTCCACATTGAGCACCGAGCCGAAGCTGGCGATCCCCGCATTGGCGAGCACGATGTCGATGCCGCCGAACCGCTCGACCGCGGCATCGGCAGCCTTCTGCATGGCGGGCAGGTCACGGACGTCGGCCAGAGCGGTCAGGACATGTTCCTCACCGAGCTCCGCGGCCAGCGCCGTCAGCGGTGCCTCGTCGAGATCGGTGAGCACCAGCTTGGCGCCCTTGCGGCGCAGGCGGCGGGCCACCTCCTCGCCGACACCGCGAGCACCGCCGGTGATGAAGAGACCTTGCCGTTGACTGAACTCATGCCGCCAACGTACCGCCCGGCTTAGAGCTGCACACCCAGCAGTGCGTCGACAGCTGCGGCCACCGCGCGCGGTGCGCTGGGGTCGTGTCCGCCGTAACCGATCGCGTCGTCAGCCCAACCATCAAGAGCGGCAAGTGCTTTCGGCGTGTCCAGATCATCGGCGAGATACTGCCGAACCCGCGCGATCACGTCGGTGGCGTCCGGGCCACCTGGCATGGTAGTGGCGTGCCGCCAGCGTTCCAGCCGGGCGTTGGCCTCGTCGAGCACCTGCCGGCTCCAGTACCGGTCGGCGCGATAGTGCCCCGCCAGCAATCCGAGCCGGATGGCGCCCGGGTCGACCCCGTCGGCGAGCAACCGGGACACCAGCACCAGGTTGCCACGGCTCTTGCTCATCTTGTGACCGTCCCAGCCGATCATGCCGGCGTGCACGTAGTGGCGCGCGAATCTACGCTCCCCCGTGACGGATTCGGCCTGCGCGGCGGAGAACTCGTGGTGGGGGAAGATCAGGTCGCTGCCGCCGCCCTGGATGTCCAGGCCCGTGCCGATGCGACTCAACGCGATTGCCGAACACTCCACGTGCCAACCGGGCCGGCCCGGCCCGAACGGCGACGGCCAACTCGGCTCGCCCGGCCGGTGCGCGCGCCACAGCAGCGCGTCGAGCTCGTCGGCCTTGCCCGGCCGGTCCGGGTCGCCCCCACGCTCGCCGAACAGCCGCAGCATGGTCTCGCGGTCGTATCCGGATTCATAGCCGAACTGCACGGTCGCGTCGGCGCGGTAGTAGACGTCGGGGTATTGCGCATCGTCGACCACATACGCCGCGCCCGAGGCCAGCATCTTCTCGACCACCTCGACCACTTCGCCGATCGCGTCGGTGGCGGCCACGTAGTCGTGCGGCGGCAGCACGCGCAGTGCCGTCATGTCCTCGCGGAACAGCTGGGTCTCGCGGTCACCGAGCTCACGCCAGTCCAGGCCGTCGCGCGCGGCGCGCTCGAACAGCGGGTCGTCGACGTCGGTGATGTTCTGCACGTAGTGCACGGTGTGCCCGGCGTCCAGCCACAAGCGGTACACCAGGTCGAACGTCAGGTAGGTCGCCGCGTGGCCGAGGTGCGTCGCGTCGTAGGGCGTGATGCCACAGACGTACATGGTGGCCGTCGGCCCCGCCGCGACCGGGCGGACCTGCCGGTCGGCGGTGTCGTAAAGGCGCAGCTGAGGACCCCGCCCCGGCAGGGTAGGGATGTTCGGCGCCGGCCAAGACTGCATGGCTTCGACTTTAGGGTGCTCGGTCAGCACGGGTCTCCCCCGGTCGGTCGGGTCACCGAAGACAGGCTCGGTTCACCCAACTCAGACAACGACGAACGCCGATCCATTCCCGCCTTTGCGATCACGCTGCGCCGATCGCCTCGAGCAGGATCGGGGCCAGCTCCGGGCGGCACATCACGAAATCCGGGAGATATGGATCGGCGCGGTTGTACACCAACGTGGAGCCGTCCAGCCGGGAGGCGTGCAGCCCCGCCGCGAGCACCACACCGGCCGGGGCCGCCGAATCCCATTCCCACTGTCCGCCGGCGTGGATGTAGGCGTCGACGTCGCCGCGGACCACGGCCATCGCCTTGGCACCGGCCGAACCGATCCGCACCAGCTCGAAGTCGAGCCGTTCACGCATGCGCCACAGCACGGGCGGCGGCCGGTTGGTACTCGCGGTGATCCGGATCGGGCCGTCCCGCCGTGGCGGCGGTGGCTGCACGGTATCGCTGCGGTAAACCTCGCCGCGGGCAGGCAACGCCACCACCGCATCGGTGAGCCCGGGCCCGCCTGCACGGTGGCGCTGCCACAGCGCGATGTGCACGGCCCAATCCTCCCGTCCCGGTAGGGAATACTCGCGCGTCCCGTCGACGGGGTCGACGATCCACACGCGGTCGGCGTCGACCCGGGACAGGTCGTCGACGGCCTCTTCACTGAGCACCGAGTCCTGCGGCCGGGCTTGCGCGAGCCGCTCCAGGATCAGGGCGTTGGAGCGCAGATCGCCCTCGTCGCCGAGGTAGTACGGATCGTAGAAACCGATCTCCTCGCGCACGGCCAGCAACAACTCGCCGGCCTCCTCGGCCACGGCAGCGGCCAGGTCGGCATCGGTCGAGTGCATCCAGTCAGTTTGACTGGTGTGCGCGACGGACCTCGAATCGGGGTTGGGGTGTGGCGGTTCCGCCGATCACGTGGCGAAGGCAGCTCACCATGGCCGTTAGGATTCATCGGGTGACCGAGCAAACCCCGAGCGTGACCCTGTCCCCCGCCTGGCAAAGGCGGTTCGATTTCTTCACCATCTACGGCCTGCCGAACTCGTCGCCGGAGTCCAAGGCGGTCTACCGGTCGCTGCCGTTCGGCACCAAGTTGCGCATCGGCTCGAACTTCCCCGCCTTCTTCTTCGGCCCCATCTACTTTTTCGTCAAGGGCATGTGGCGCAAGGGGCTGACCCTGTTCGGCATCGCGATGGCCATCTCCGCGGTACTCGTCGTCCTCGACGTGTCCGACAACGTCACCCGTGCGGCAGGCATCGCCGTGGCCTCGGTCGCGATGAGCACTGCGAACTACGCGTACTACCTGCACGTGACCCGAGGCAGTCAATCCTGGAACCTGTTCGAGGGATTCGGCCGCAAGCGGTAGACGGCGATGCGCATCCTCGACTGGGACACCGGGGATCTCGACGAGCTCAGCCGCTTCATCCGCGCGCGGCTGGTCGCGGGCTTCTGGCAGTTCGACGACCTGCTCGACTGGGTGGCGGCGTGGGTGGACGATTCCGGGGTGGTTCGGCCCGAGGAGGCCACGGCACTGCTGGAATCGATGTGGGCCCAACGACTTTCCGAGCAGGCGACGTGGCAGGACACCGGCGACTACGGGCGGCTGCAATATGTGTTCACCCAGTTGGAGTCGGAGGGCATCCTGGCCCGGATGTGCTTCGCGTGCTGCACCACCTGCGCGACGCACGAGATCGACGACGAACGGACACCCAACCCGGATCCGAACGACTGGTACCGCTATCGCGAGTGGGCGTACACCTTCTTCCACGAACAGGACGCTGCGCGCCTCGGCGACCCCGATCCGGTGCTCTACCTGGGCTACAGCGCTTTTCGCCCGCACCCGGCGTTACCGCAGGCGCTGATACGCGCCGCCGCGGCGGGCGATGAATCCGCGTCCGCCGAGATCACCGAGCGCACCGAGACACTGCTCGGTGAGCGAATCGTGCTGCTGGCCAATCATTATGGGCTGGCGACGACGTGGTCGGGGTCGAGGCGCGACCGCATCGAGGTCAATGTCCGCGAGTGGCGTAAACCGCTGCCGGAGTAGAGATTCCACAGTGGCCATCCGGCACTAGACAGCGGGCGCGATCTCCTCGATGACCCACTGCGCGTAGTCCAGGTACTCGGTCACATCCTGCACCGGCGGTATCGGCACACTGCTGATCGTCACGCCCAGTTCGCTGAACCGGCCGAGCTTGTCGATGATCTCGCCCGCACTCATGCCCGTACGCTGGGTCGGATCATCCTTGACCACATGCCCTTCGCCGATGAGTGAGGTGCCCAGGCCGTACATCACGTCGAACGGCCGGCCGTCATAGGACTGCTGGGATTTGATGAAGTCGATCCGGGCTGGGAACTGCTCGGGCTGGGTCAGAAACGGCATCCACCCGCAACTGAACCTGGCCGCGCGTTGGAGCGCCAGGTCGGCATCGCCGCCGATCCAGATGGGGATGTGCGGCTGCTGCACTGGTTTCGGCTGGAATGCGACGTCGTCGAACGTGACGTACTCTCCTTCGAATCTCGGCGACTCGCTGGTCCACAATTCGATGATGGCGCTGAGATACTCGTCGGCCATCCGCCCGCGTTCGTGAAAGGGCACCCCGAGCATCCGGAATTCCTCGGCGTCCCAACCGATACCGAACGTGACGCCGATCCGGCCGCCACTCATCCAGTCCGCTGTTGCCAGCGCTTTGGCCATGATGACCGGATGCTGCAGCGGTAGCAGAGTGGCGCAGGTACTCAGCCGGATGGTCTGCGTGGCCCCCGCGAGATAGGCCTGGGCGACCGTGGAATGGAAGTAGTGCGGTCCTGTCAGTGCGACGTGGGAGCGCGGTACCAGGAAATGCTCCGGTACCGCGATCAATCCGTATCCAAGTTCCTCGGCCCGCCTGGCCATCATGGCCTGGTCCGCTCCGGTGACGGTGAGCTCCCACGGCTGGGTCAACGCGGCGAGTTCCATCGTGTGGGGCATGACGAACATCAGCTGCATGACGTGCTCCGATCACTGCGCGCCGATCTGGCTGAGCACAGTCTGCGGGCGTCCGCCGCGGCCGCCTAGAGTAGCGAGATACCTAATCGCGACACGGACATACGCCCCACAGAGGCTAGAACGCCGGCCACGGGATGGGCCTGCGCCGGTCCGGTGTCGGCATCACCGGATTGTCCAGCAGTCCAACAACTCTGGCCCGCAGCGCGGCAATCTCGCGGTCGGTGATGTGGTCGCACAATTGCTCGGCCAGGTCGCCCGCCAGCCGGTCCCGCAGGGCCGCCACGGCGACGAGCGTGTCGTCGTCCACCGGCTTGCCCGCCCAGCCCCACAGCACGGTGCGCAGCTTGTCCTCGACGTGCAGGCTGACACCGTGGTCGACGCCGTAGACCCCGCCGTCGACGCCGGCCAGGATGTGCCCACCCTTGCGATCGGCATTGTTGATCAGCACGTCGAACACCGCCATCCGATACAGCCGGGGGTCGTCGGCGTGCACCAGCGTCACCTCGTCGCCGGCGTAGTCGTAGGCCTGCAGGATGGGCATGTAACCGGGTGGGACATGCCCCGCGGGCACAAGGTCGACGAGATCCAGCGCGGCCTGCGCCAGTTCGTCGCCGGCGGTGCTAGTGTCGCTGCCCACGTCCGCGTCGTCCCCGGGTTGGTCCACCCACCGTTGCACCATTCCGATGCCGGCAGGCCCGTCACGAATGATGGTCTGGGGCACGATGTTCCACCCCAGGGCCACTGACACCAGGTACGCGGCCACCTCGCGGCCTGCGAGTGTGCCGTCGGGGAAATCCCACAGCGGGGCCTCGCCGCGCACCGGTTTGTACACGCAGTGCACCAGACCGTCCCGCAGTTGCGCCTCGCACAGGAACGTGGCGTTGCTCGCCGAACGGATCCGACCGATCACCGTGAGCTCGCCGCCCGCCAACGCCTCATCGACGTCAAAGGAGTCCGGCTCGCCGTCAGCCCTCGGCGTCATCTTCGGTTCCGGCGATGGCGCCGCGCCGGTAGCCGTTGGTACGTACACAGATGTGGCCGTCGGGGTCCAGCGGCTCATCGCACAGCGGGCACGGTGGCCGCCCGGCCGAGATGACCCGGTTGGACCGTGTCGCGAACTCCCTGGCCGACTCGGGCGTCAGGAACACCCGCACCGCGTCGGGACCTTCCTCGGCGTCGTCGAGCACCACCGACGCGTCGAACTCGGCATCCGAGACCGCCAGCAGTTCCACCACCACCGTCTGCGCCTCGGAGTCCCAGCCCAGGCCCATGGTGCCGACGCGGAACTCCGCGTCCACGGGCGTGATGAGCGGCCGCAGGTCGGTCACTTCGCCGGTGTCAGGCGGGATGGGGGTGCCGAACCGGCGGTTGATCTCCAACAGCAGTGCCCCGATGCGTTCGGCCAGCACCGCGACCTGTTGCTTCTCCAGCACCACCGAGATCACCCGGCTGTCGTGGACAGCCTGCAGGTAGAAGGTCCGATTTCCGGGTTGACCGACGGTCCCGGCCACGAAGCGGTCGGGAGTGCGGAAGACGTGAATTGCGCGGGCCATGGCACCTTCCAAAATACCGGTTGGAGCACCGACGGTCAGTCAGTGGACCCGCCGACCACCGCATCGGTGGCAGGTTTGGCAGCCAGTCCGGCGCTCAGCTGCGGACCGGTGTGGTTGATGTGCACGACAAATGGACGCATGTCGGTGTAGCGGATCACGCTCATGGACGCCGGGTCGGCCGTGATGCGCTGGAAGCCATCCAGGTGCACCCCGAGCGCGTCGGCGAGGATCGCCTTGATCACGTCGCCATGGGTGCACGCGACCCACAGCGCGTCGGCGCCATGTTCGGCGGCCAGCGCGCGGTCCCGTTCCCGAATCGCGGCCACCGCGCGGGCCTGGACCTGCGCCAACCCCTCGCCATCGGGGAACACCGCGGCGCTGGGCTGCTGCTGCACCACGCCCCACAGCGGTTCCTTCACCAGCTCACCGATCTTGCGGCCGGTCCAGGCACCGTAGTCCACCTCGGTCAGCCGGTCGTCGACGATCGCTTCCAGCCCGAGCGCGGCGGCCAGCGGCGCCACCGTCCGCTCGCAGCGCAGCAGCGGCGACCGGACGATCGCACGCACCGGGAGCTCCCCCACCCGGTCGACGACGGCCGCGGCCTGTTCGACGCCGCGCTCGTCGAGGTCGACGCCCTCCGACCGGCCCGCGAGCGTCTGGGCGGTGTTCGACGTCGAGCGCCCATGCCGCAGCAGGATGACGGTCATATCAGCTCCTCGCGCAAGCGCTCGATCATTGTGCCGCCAGCACTCCGGTACCCAGCAGCACGAGCACCACCACGCCGGCCAGCACGCGATAGCCGACGAACCAGTACATGCTGTGGGACACCAGGAATTTCAGGAACCAGGCGATGGCGGCGAACCCGACGACGAAGGCGATCACCGTCGCCACCAGCAGCTGAGGGCCGCTGGCGCTCATACCCTCCCCGACCGGGTGGAACGCGTCGGGCAGTGAGAACAGCCCTGAGGCGAACACCGCCGGGATGGCCAGCAGGAAACCGAACCGGGCCGCCAGTTCGCGGTCCAGCCCGAGAAACAGCCCGGCGCTGATCGTCGCCCCCGAGCGCGACACGCCGGGTACCAGCGCCAGGCACTGCGCCAGGCCGACCACCACGCTGTCGCGCCAGGTGAGCTGCTCCACCTGACGGGTCTGCTTACCGAAATACTCGGCCGCGGCGATCACCGCCGAGAACACGATCAGTGCCGATGCGACGAGCCAGAGATTACGTGCGCCGGTGCGGATCTCATCCTTGAACAACAGCCCGAAAACCCCGATCGGGACGCTGCCGATGATCACGAACCAGCCGAGGCGGTAGTCGGCGTCCCGGTGCGCCGCGACGAACAGCCCGTTGAACCAGGCCTTGACGATCCGCCAGATGTCGCGCGCGAAATAAATCAGCACGGCCAGTTCGGTACCGAGTTGGGTGACCGCGGTGAACGAGGCGCCCGCGTCGTCGTGGAACAACAGCCGTGAGGTGATCGCGAGATGTCCGGACGACGAGACCGGAAGAAATTCGGTGAGCCCCTGCACAATCGACAACACGACCACTTGCAGCCACGACATCGCCGGCACGTCAATCACGACGACGACCGTACCGTGGGGGTTCGGTCAGCGCCCGAGGCGCGGTACCGGCTGCGCGTCGGCGACCGCGTCACGCACCGTCGCCGACAAGCTGCGCTCGTCGGTCAGATCAATATCGGTCAGTTTGCGGGTGGCGAGCGCCACCACGTCTTCTTCGGCGGGCACCGGTCCAGACAAGCGCGGCCGGTACACCTCGATGATCAGCTGCCCGCGTTCGATGTGGAAGGAGAAGGTACGGCCGTCACCGACCTGGCCAAATCCACTGGCGTGGACGCCCGTGGAAATGTCCTCGATAGCAAACTCCTGGTACCCCGGTTCCCGGTCTGCAGCGAGGGTCATGCTTCGCACCATACTCTTGCTTATGCAACGACGTGCGCCAGACGCGTCCAAATGCCCGCCGCGGCCGTGCATAGACTGGTCGGTCAACCATCCGCCCCGAACGAGAGCCGTCCGTTGCGCCTAATCCCTGCAGGTCAGCCGTTTCGTGCTGGCGTGGCAGCACTGGCACTGCTGCTCGCGCCGGGTTGTTCGTCGAACCCGGCCGACGCTCCGCCACCGACCATCGAACCCGCCCAGGCCGCGGTTTCCCCGCCAGTGACCGGCGTCCCCGACGGCGAAGTCCGTCCCGTCGGCGGCCGAGCACAGTCCGCGGTGTTCGATCCAGCAACGACCAGCCTGGCCGTGCTCGGCCCCGGGCCCGACGGGCAGTCGATGGTCACCCTCGTGGCCGGGACCCAGCCGCCGCGCACGGTACTGCTGCCCGCGACGGCGTCGACGATGGCCGCCGACGGCCGCGGCGGACTGCTCCTCGCGACCCGCGGCGGGTACTTCCGCGTCGACATCGCAGCGGGTAAGGCGACCAAAGTCACGGTCGCCGGCGAGCAGGACACCGATTTCACTGCCATCGCGTTGCGAGCCGACGGCAAGGCAGTACTCGGCAGCGCCGCCGGCGCGGTCTACACGTTGAGTGCCCCCGACACCGTCGGCGCCAAACTCAAGATTTTCGCGAGGGTGGATGAGCTTGCCACCCAGGGGAATACCACGGTGGTGTTGGACCGCGGCCAGACCTCGGTGACCGAGGTCGACGTCACCGGCACCAAGGCCGAGCAGGCGCTGCGAGCCGGCGACGGTGCCACCACCATGGCCGTCGACCCGCACGGCCGGGTCCTCGTCGCCGACACCCGCGGCGACGAACTGCTGGTGTTCGGTACCGACCCGCTGATCATGCGTCAGCGCTACCCGGTGCGGGCCGCGCCGTACGGGCTGGTCGGTACATCACGGCTGGCCTGGGTGTCACAGACCGCCGACAACACTGTCATTGGTTACGATCTTGACACCGGCATTCCCGTCGAAAAGGTGCGTTATCGAACCGTGCAGCAACCCAACTCCCTGGCCTATGACGACAAGTCCGGCACGCTGTATGTGGTGTCCGGCTCGGGAGCGGGCGTGCAGGTGATCCCGCACGCGGGGGGATGACCATGACGTCGATACAACGCGGCCGGATGCCGGCGGGGTGGGATGCCGAGGGGTTGTCCGACGAATACGAGTGGGTGCCGCTGCGGCTGCCGCCGGACGTGACCAGGCTCAGCGCCTCCATCCGGCTGTCCATCGAAGCGGAATACCGCGGCTGGGAACTGACCCGGGTGCGGGCCTATACAGACGGGAGTCGACGGGTGCTATTGCGCCGCAGGAAGACCGCCGCCACCACGCCGGGCACACCGGATCAGCCGACGCCGTGATCTACAGCGCGCTGCGGCGGGCACTCTTCCTGGTGCCGCCCGAACGGATCCATGTCTGGGTGTTCGCGCTGTTGCGCATCGCATCGGGCCCGGCGGCGTTTCGGCGCGCGCTGAGCCGCTGGTTGGCGCCTTCGGATCCGGTGCTGGCCAGCACGGTGTTCGGGGTCCGGTTCCCCGGCCCGATGGGCCTGGCCGCCGGGTTCGACAAGGACGGCCGCGGACTGGCCACCTGGGGCGCGCTGGGTTTCGGGTACGCCGAGGTGGGCACCGTGACCGCGGCGGCCCAGCCGGGCAATCCGCAGCCGCGCCTGTTCCGCCTGCCCGAGGACCGCGCTCTGCTCAACCGCATGGGCTTCAACAACGAGGGCGCCGGCGCATTGGCGGCGCGTCTGTCACGACACACCCCCGACGTGCCGATCGGGGTGAACATCGGCAAGACGAAAGTGACCCCGGCCGAGCGCGCGGTCGAGGACTACGCGCAGAGTGCGCGACAGCTGGGCAACCTGGCCGCCTACGTGGTGGTCAACGTCAGCTCCCCCAACACTCCCGGACTGCGCGACCTGCAGGCGGTGGCCTCACTGCGACCGATCCTTGCCGCGGTCAAGGCGGAGACCACCAAGCCGGTGCTCGTCAAGATCGCGCCCGACCTCTCCGATGCCGATATCGATGAAATCGCCGATCTGGCAGTCGAATTGGGCCTCGCCGGAATCGTGGCGACCAACACCACGATCTCGCGTGACGCGTTGGCCACCCCCGGCGTCGACGACCTCGGCGCGGGCGGCATTTCCGGGCCGCCGGTGGCCCGCCGTTCGGCTGAAGTCCTGCGCCGGCTGTACCGCAGGGTGGGCGACAAGCTGGTGTTGATCAGCGTGGGCGGTATCGAGACCGCCGACGACGCCTGGGACCGGATCACCTCCGGGGCCACACTGCTGCAGGGCTACACCGGGTTCATCTACGGCGGCGGTTTGTGGGCCAAGCAGATTCACGACGGCATCGCCGAACGCCTGCACGCGGGCGGGTTCGCGTCGCTCAGTGACGCGGTGGGCTCGGCCATCTCCCGCGAGCAGACATAAACCTGCCCCAAAACGCGGGTTTTGAGGCAGGTTTGCGTCTGCTCGCCGAAAGAAAAGTGGGCTACTTCTGCTCGTAGGTGCCGTGGATGACGGCGCGGGCGATGGCCTGGCTGAACAAGTTGAAGCCGAGGTAGGCCGGGGTGGCACCGTCGGGCAGCTCGAGAGATTCGACGGGCAGCGCGTGCACGGCGATGTAGTAGCGGTGCGGGCCGTGTCCGGCCGGCGGGGCCGCACCCAGGAAGCGCTTGAGGCCCGCGTCGTTGGTCAGCGTGACCGCGCCACCGGGCAGCGGGTCGCCGTTGCCTGCATCGGCGGGCAGCGACGTGACACTCGCAGGCAGATCAGCGACCGCCCAGTGCCAGAAGCCCGACCCCGTCGGCGCGTCGGGGTCGTACATCGTCACCGCGAAGCTCTTGGTCTCAGCCGGGAATCCCGACCAGCTCAGCTGCGGCGACACATCGGAACCGCCCGCGCCCATGATGCCGCTGACCTGGTCTTTGCCCAGCGGCTGCCCGTCGGTCACCGACTCCGAGGTCAGCGTGAAGGTCGGCAGCTGTGGCAGGTTGTCGTACGGGGAATTGCTCATGGTGCCCTTTCAGCAGTGCGTCAAGAAATGTTCGAGGACCTTCGCGCCGAACTGTAATGCGTCGACGGGTACCCGCTCGTCCACCCCGTGGAACAGCGCAGCGAAGTCCAACTCCGGCGGCAGCTTCAGCGGGGCGAAGCCGAAGCAGCGAATACCCAACCGCTGGAACGATTTTGCGTCCGTGCCTCCGGAGAGCATGTACGGCACGATGCGCGCGTCAGGATCCACCGCCAGCAGCGCGGCATTCATCGCGTCGACCAGATCGCCGTCGAACGTGGTTTGGTACGACGGCAGATCACGTTCCCAGCTGCGGGTGACGTCCGGACCGATGAGCTCGTCGATCTCCCGCTCGAACGCCGCCTTGCGGCCCGGAAGCACGCGGCAGTCGACGACCGCCTCGGCCGTCGCCGGGATGACGTTGGCCTTGTAGCCGGCCTTCAGCATCGTGGGGTTGGCGGTGTCGCGCAGGGTGGCCGACACGATGCGCGCCACCCCACCGAGCTTCTCGATCGCCAGGTCGAGGTCCGGGGAGTCGACATCGAACTCGTAGCCCGTCTCCTCGGAGACCGCCGTCAGGAACTGCTCCACCGCTTCGTTGAGGACCAGCGGGAAGCGGTGCCGGCCCAGACGGTCGACCGCGCCTGCGATGGCCGTCACGGCGTTGTCGTCGTGCACCATCGAGCCGTGCCCGGCGCGGCCCCTTGCCGTCAACCGCATCCAGGACAGCCCCTTCTCGGCTGTCTCGATGAGGTAGAGCCGACGCTCACCACCGTCCTTGCGGGGAACGGTCAACGAGAATCCACCGACCTCGCCGATCGCCTCTGTGACCCCGGCGAACAGATCGGGCCGGTTGTCCACCAGCCAGTTCGCGCCGTAGGTGCCGCCGTGTTCCTCGTCGGAGACGAACGCAAACACCAGGTCGCGGGGCGGCACGATGCCGGCCCGCTTGAAGTGCCGGGCCACCGCGATCATCATCCCGACCATGTCCTTCATGTCGACCGCGCCACGGCCCCAGACATAGCCGTCTTTGATCGCACCGGAGAACGGGTGCACGCTCCAGTCGGCAGGCTCGGCGGGCACCACGTCGAGGTGCCCGTGGATCATCAGCGCCCCGCGCTGCGGGTCGGCACCGGGCAGGCGCGCGAACACATTGCCCCGGCCGGGCGCACCGGCTTCGACGTATTCAGTGGTGTAGCCGACCTCGCGAAGCCGGTCGGCGACCCACTCGGCACAGTCAGCCTCGCCTTTGGTCGTGGCGGGGTCGCCGGTGTTGGAGGTATCGAACCTGATCAGAGCGCTGACGATGTCGACCACTTCGTCCACGCTGCCCACGGGGTCAGTCACAGTCACCATTCGTACCACTGCAGGCACCATCGCGCGGCGGGCCGACACGGCGCGCTCGCACCGACCGGTTTGGGACCTGGGCCCTCAATCCGTTAGCCTTAGGCGCCCAACCGATGAGGTTGGCAAGTCCGAGTGGCGGAATGGCAGACGCGCTAGCTTGAGGTGCTAGTGCCCTATTAACGGGCGTGGGGGTTCAAGTCCCCCCTCGGACACACTGTGATGAGTCGGGTCATGGGTTACACATGAGTCGCGTCATCGGTTACAGATCACCCCGGCCTTTTGGTCGGGGTTTTTTGTTGGTTGGGCCAGTAGTTGCGGTCGGGGTTGATGTGGTGGCCGGCGATGAGGTGGTAGCCGGTTTTGCTGATGACGGTGACGGTGGTGGTGGTGACGAGGATGAGCACCGGGGTGTGGGCGTGGCGGCGTCCGATGCCCAGGTGGTGCAGGCGGCTGCCGTGCCGGAGGGTGAGTTTGCCGAATTGGTCGACGGTGTCGTGGCGGATGCGGAAGTGTTCGGTCATGCCGGTGGGGGTGGCTTTGGGGCGGCCGGCGTAGGCCTGCGCCGGGGTGGTGTGCGCGGGCAGGGCCCGGTGGGTGCGTTCGGTGTTGTAGATGGCGGTGAACTCATCGAGCAGCTGTTGCAGGTCGGCCAGGGTTGCTGGGCGGGGGCGTGCGGCGAGCCAGCGTTTGAGGGTTTGGTGGAAGCGTTCGATTTTGCCTTGGGTTTGTGGGTGTGCGGGTCGTCCGTTCTTTTGTGTGATGCCCAGGGTGGCGATGAGTCGTTCGAAGTCGTTGTGGCCGTGGGTGAATCGTGAGGTATAGACCGATCCGTTGTCGGTCAGCGTGGATGCCGGCGGACCGTAGCGCTCGATGAGGGCGGTGAAACTGGCCACGATATCGGGTCCGGTGACGCGGGCAAATGCGGTGCAGTACAGCAGGTATCGGGAGTGGTCATCGAGCCAGTTGAGGATCTCGACGTCGGTGCCGTCGGCCAGGGTCCAGTGGGTGAAGTCCGATTGCCAGCACTCATTGGGCTGGTCAGCGGCGAAGCGGTGATAGGAGCTGCGGGGCCGTTTGTGTGGTTGTGCGGTGATCAGACCGTGGTGGTGCAGGATGCGCCGGATGGTGGAGGTCGACGGGGTGGGCAGGCCGTGTTTGGTGAGGTGTTCTTGCAGGGTGAGCGGCCCGGCGTCCAGGCCGTCGGCGGTCAGTTGTTCACGCAGCAGCACGATCGCGGCGATGACCTCGTCGCTGACGGCGTGGGGGTTGCTGGCGGGGCGTCGCGAGCGCGGATCAACGGCGTCTAATCCACCGTCGCGGAAGCGGTCCAGTAGTCGGTAGATGTGTTGACGGGACAGCCCGTAGGTGCGGGCCGCCGCGCTGACCGACAGATGACCGGAGACGATTTCCAACACGACCACACGGGCTTTCGACATGAGCCAGGACTGTCACCTATGACGCGACTCATCTGGCGTTGCTCCAGGTGTCACCCATGTCGCGACTCATGTGTCACCTATGTCGTGAACTCACACACCCCCTCGGACACACAACAGATCGACAGATAACCCCGGCCCCTGGCCGGGGTTTTTTGTAGGTGGTGCCAGTAGTTGCGGTCGGGGTTCATGTGTCGGGACCGGGCTGCCGACGCCATGGAGCTGAACACCAACGCCAGCTGCGCCAGAGCCCACTTATGACATTAAAAACCTTCCGCCGCAACAGTTTCGAATGCCGCTAAGACGGAGTGCCACCACCCGCCATGACGTCGATCTTCTCGGCGTCGCCAGCACCGCCGACGAATCGGTGGACCGACCCGTTGCGCTTGCGCAGGTCAATCGCTCGGGTCGTCGTCGCCACACTCAATAGTGTTCTGTACAAATCGCGGCTCAGCGAATGTACAGTTCAGAAGGTGGAGGTATCTGTGACGGAGTTGCGCGCACACCTCAGCGACTGGCTCGATCGGGCTCGGGCTGGTGCTGAAGTCGTCATCACTGACCGCGGGATTCCGGTTGCGCGACTCGCCGCGCTGGACAGCGCAGGCACCCTGGAGCGTCTCACGGCCGAAGGCGTAATTGGTAAGGCCACCGCGCAGAGGCCCGTCGCCGCGGATCGGCCCGGCCCCCGGCCGCGACGACCCTTGTCTGACCGCGTCAGCGACCAGCGGCGCTGACCGGTGCCGCTCGTCTACTTCGACGCCAGCGCATTCGTCAAACTTCTGACCACCGAGACAGGGAGTCCGCTCGCGTCCGCGCTGTGGGACGGCTGCGACGCCGCATTGTCCAGCCGCCTGGCCTACCCCGAAGTCCGCGCCGCACTCGCCGCAGCAGCCCGCAATCACGACCTCACCGAAGCCGAGCTCACCGAAGCCGAGCGTGACTGGGAAGACTTCTGGGCCGCTACCCGCCCAGTCGAACTCACCGCGGCGGTTGAACAGCACGCCGGCCACCTGGCCCGAGCCCATGCCTTGGGCGGAGCCGACGCCGTTCATCTGGCCAGCGCGTTGGTTGTCGGCGAACCCAACCTGATCCTCGCCGTTTGGGACCGGCGCCTGCACACCGGAGCCCGAGCTGCCGGATGCCGCGTCGCCCCCGCTCAACTCGATCCCTAGCCCGACTGCTCGTCATCACAGGCGGATCAGCCCCAGCCTCGTCGGGCATCTCTGACCAGTACGACGTTCGAAGTCGTTGTGGCCGTGGGTGAATCGGAACCATCGACGGTGATGTGGAATGCCGAACCCAAAGCACGCCAGCGCCCGCCGAAGCTTGACTCAATTCATGGCAATCAACCTGCCGCAGTGTGCTGAGCCGCGAATCGGCGGTCCTTCACCGGCGACGCGCAACGGACGCTACTTGATGTTGTAGAACGATTTGACGTTCTCGTGCAGCTTCTTGTACATCTGCGGCGCCTCGTAGCGATCAGTGATGACCTCGATATAGGCGCCGTTGTCGGCCTGGTCGGCTGTGGTGAGCGCGTCGTCGAGCTCGCCGCAACTGCTCACCCGCGCCACGAACCACCCGTGGCAGCCCAGCGCGTGCGGAAGTTCCGCATAGTTCCACGCCGCGATGTCGTTGTAGGCAAGTGCCATGTCTTTGCACAACATTCGCTCGCTCAGGTAGCCAGAGTTGTTGAGCACGAAGATGATCGGTCGCAGCCCATGGCGACCGAGCTGGCTGATCTCCTGTGCGGTCATCTGGTGCGAGCCCTCGCCGGTGATAAGGATCAGTCGCCGCTCTGGGGTAGCTTTGGCGGCGCCGAAAGTTGCCGGAGTCGCCCATCCGATCGACGCCCACAGCGTTTGGTTGTGAAATTCCGCTCCTTGCGGAAGTTGCGCCAATGCCAAGCCCAGCGATGACGTCCCGGTGTCGGTGATGATCACGTCATTGGGCCTGAAGAAGTGCGCCCAACGGGGATAGAGCTGGTCTGCCGTGATCGGGTCCTGGTCACCGCCGGCAACCGGCCCGAGCGGCTCCGGGCGGATGTCGGTGCGCTGCGCGCGTGTGCTGACGCCTTCTGACAGTTGCCTGAGAAGGTCGGCGATCTCGACATTGCGATACACCTTGGTGCCGACGGTGGTGCGGTGGTGGTCAATCGTGATGTTCTTGGACGAGTCAAGGCGGACGGTACCTCCGGCTGAGTTGCCGTCGGTCAGTTTGGCTCCGAGCATCATGACCACGTCACACGATTCGACGAAGGCGCGGACCGGTTCGCCCATCAGCCGGCCGACGTACATCCCGATGTAATTGGGGTGGTCTTCCCCGAGCACGGATTTGTCGGCGAACATCGTCGCAAACGGTAGCCCCGCGGCGTCGACGAACGCGGCTGCTGCACCTTGCAGACCGAGCCGCCGGAGCAGTATCCCCGGCAATACGCACGCTTGGCCGGCGTCATTCAGCGCGGCGGCCACAGCCTTGGTCGCCGCGGCCAGCGCCTCAGGATCACTCGTCGGGGCAACAACCGGTGGTGCGCTCTGTAGGACGGGCGCGCGGGAAACGTCGCTGGGAATGGCCAGGTACACCGGGCGTCGACGGTAGAGCGCCGCAGCGATGAGTCGTTCGGTCTCCGCGGCTGCGTTCTGCGGTGTCAGGATCGCGCTCGCGCACACGATCGACTCGGCCATCCGGTGGAACAGGTCGAATTCCCCGTTGCCGAGCGTGTGGTGTACCAGCGCCCGCCCCTCCTGCGTCGGAAGGTTGGGTGCGCCCACCAGGTGGAAAACCGCAAGGTGTTCGGCATAGGAGCCCGCAATCGCGCTCATCGCGGCCAGTTCGCCGACCCCGTAGGTGCTGCACACCGCCCCCACCCCGCGCATTCGCGCGTACCCGTCGGCGGCGTAACCGGCATTGAGCTCGTTGCAGCACCCGACCCAATTGATCGCCGGATGCTCGACGATCGCATCATTGACCGGAAACGCATAGTCACCGGCGACGCCGAAGACGTCGTCAATGCCGATCTCGTTGAGGCGCCGCAATACATACTGAATAACGGATTCGGCCATGACGCACTCCGTAAGTGGTTGTCAATACGTTGTAGCGCTTTGGCCTCGATGAGATTCGCCAAATCCAAAGATCAGCGATCATCAGATCCGACACCGGCGCCGTATTCCGGCCGGCGGGTGGGTGGGCAGCCTTATCCCAACTCGTCAGAATTCAAGACCAGGAAGTGGCCGCTGACAGATCTGATGTGCTTCCTCGGCAGGCAGTCCGAACAGTCGTAAGACGTCTTCGGTGACCCGATCTGCCGCAGCCACGTCGTCGCGCTCGGGCTCTTGTTGCAGGAGCTGGCCGAGCCCGAGGAGCGCCCCGCCAGCGACAGCCATGGCCAATTTGGGATCGCCAACGGTGAATCGGCCGGCGGCGACGGCAGCCGTGATGTCGCGCAATGCGCGTGGGCCGAGGCCTCGGTCCGAAGCCATGAGACTGAGGCCATTGACGAGCAGGATCTGGCTCTCCTGCGGGCGGCGCCGAAACAGTCGACCGGTCATCCGAAAGCTGCAGGCAAATTTTTCCGCCGGGTCGTCGATCGCCGCGGTGAGTTGATCGAGCAGCGCTCCGTGGCTGTCGAGCACATCGGCCACGGCAGCCTCGAACAGCGCTTCCTTGCTGTCGAAGTGGTTGTAGAACGAGCCCATTCCGACGTCTGCCGCCTGTGTGATTTCCAGGACCGGAACGTTGAGTCTGCCCTCGGCGATCAGCGCCTGCGCCGCCTGGATCAGCGCCGCGCGGGTGCGCTGTTTGCGCCGTTCCAGGCGGTTGACCGGCTCATCCTGCAATGCGCTCACCGGCTCAGGATAGCAGCAACTATCAGTTTTGATGATTTCGTCAGAAACTCTTGACTGAGCATCACGTCGTATGTGACGATTTCGTCAGAACGAAAGGGGTCAGGCATGAACGACCTGGTCGGCGCACATAACGAGCTCCACAGCGAGCAGGGCGCCCTGAAAGGCGAGCACTGCGGGCGCTCCCGCAACCCCGTCATCAAGGTGGCGGATATCGCCTGGCTGGAATTCGAGAAACCGGACCTTCAGCGGGCCGAGGCGTTCGCCCTCGCGTTTGGTTTCGCCACCTCGCTACGAACCGCCGAGGAGTTACATCTGCGCGGCAGCGATTCGACCGCGCCGTGCGTGATCGTGCGCCGCGGCAGCCGAAGCAGGTTCCTGGGAGTCGCGTTCGCCGCTGCCGACGAAGCGGACCTGCTGCGACTGGCCACCGCGACCGGTGCACCGACCCGGGCGCTGCCCGCGGCCATCGGCGGCATGGCAGTCGATCTGACCGACCCGAGCGGTGTGCCAGTGCACGTGGTGGCTGGAATGCACTCCCTGGACGCGTTGCCGTCGCAGACTCCGCACCGCTACAACATCGGACACGAGATTCACCGCATCAACGCCACCCAACGCCCACGTCGCGAGCCGACCACGGTGCAACGGCTCGGTCACCTCGTCATGCAGTCGACGAAATACCTTGAGACGCTGAATTGGTATCTCGACACCCTCGGCATGATCGTCAGCGACTTCCTCTATTTCCCGGGCCAGCGCAGCCGGGGACCGACCATGAGCTTCATTCGATGCGACCGAGGTTCGACGCCCGCCGATCACCACACGCTGGCGCTGGCCCTGGGTCCGCAGAACCGTTACGTGCACTCGGCCTATCAGGTATGCGATCTGGACGCGCTGGCCGCCGGCGGCGAATACCTCACGGAGCGAGGCTATTTCCGGTCCTGGGGAATCGGGCGTCACATCCAGGGCAGTCAGCTCTTCGACTACTGGCGAGATCCGGATGGCTTCATGGTCGAGCACTTCACCGATGGCGACCTGTTCGACTCGACTCTTGAACCGGGTTGGGCCCCGTTCACCGCTTCCGGCCTGGCCCAATGGGGACCACCCGCGAGCAAGGACTTCCTCGGCACAAATCCGAAATCCCTACCGCACGAAGCACAGTCGATCTTCGCAGCCCTGCGAGGCGACAACGAATTCGATATCAACCGCCTCATCGGCCTGCTGAAAGTAGCGAACTCATGACCATCTCCGTTCTGCGCACCGCCGACGCCTGGTGGGTGCACACCGCCACCGGTGCCGCCAAGATCGCCACCGACGCCACCACGACCGGCGCACTGCTGGCCGACCGCGCCGCCATCGAGGCCGCCGCCTCCGACACCACCACGGTGCCGGTCGACAGCCTCGATCTGGTCTCCCCCGTGACCGTGCCCTGCCGAGTGGTCGCCCAGATGACCAACTTCGCCTCGCATGTCACAGACGCCGGTATGGACCCAAAGACCATCCCGCTCACCTTCTTTCGCAAAACTTCCGGTTCCATCAGCGGGCCGTTCGACGACATCGTCAAACCGCAGCACGTCAAGTTCCTCGACTACGAGGTGGAGATCGGTCTGGTCATCGGACAGGAGATTCCCGTCGGCACCGAGGTCACCGAGTCGAACCTCGCGGACTACGTCGCCGGCCTGGTCGTCACCAACGATGTCTCCGCCCGGGATATCCAGCTGCCCCAAACGCAGTTCTACGAAGCCAAGTCGTACCCGACGTTCACACCGGTTGGTCCCGCGCTGGTGTTGTTGACGGCCGACGAACTCAAGCGCTTCGGCGATCTGCGACTGAGCCTGCGGGTCAATGGCGAAGCTCGCCAAGACATGCTGGTTGATGGCGACATGATCTACAAACCCCTGCAGGCACTACAGTCCTTGGCCCGGTTCCAGCACCTGAATCCCGGTGACCTCGTCTTGACCGGCACTCCTGTGGGCACGGCCTTGAGCGCGCCGCCCAAACCTGTCGAGATCATCGGATCGCTTCTGCCACCGGCGGTCAAATGGAAGGCGTTCTTCCGGCGCCAAGCCGGCAATCCCAAGTACCTGCAGCACGGGGATGTCGTCGAACTGTCGGTGGCGACCGACGACGGCGCCATCGACCTCGGCACCCAGCGCACCTCGGTGAGGTACGTATGAACGCGGACCTGCTGTGGCCGCGCTATGCCACACCGGGCGACCTCGACGACATCGAGCGCATTCCGCTGGCCGACCGGGGCCTGCCGAACACGACATATGCGGTGCTGCAGCGGGCAGCCACCCTGTGGCCCGACCGCCCCGCGGTCACCGTCATGCCCGCTGCCGATCGATGGCAGCAGGCAAACACGCGGACGTACAGCGAACTGTTGGCAGATGCGCACCGAGCCGCGAATATGTTGCGCCAGAAGGGCGTTCAGAGACACACCCCAGTGGCACTGATCAGTCCGAACTGTGATGAGCTGATCACGGCCATGCTGGCCGCACAACTGGCGGGCATCGCGGCGCCCGTCAATGGCGCACTGTCAAGCGACCACATCGCCCATCTGGTCGAACGCTCGGGGGCACGGACACTGGTGGCCGCCGGTCCCGAACTGGACGAGGCAAGCTGGCGCGCCGCCGAGCACCTGGTGGCCGCAGGGGTGATCGACACCGTTCTCCTGCTGCGCCCCACCGGAGGCCACGATGCGTCGGCGACCGCTCCGGTGATCGAGGGCGCAACAGTGCGCTACTTCAGTGACTTCCGGCCCGGAGATGGCGGTTCGGTCTTCGACGGTGAAGCCCCGGCGGCCACGGACCTGGCCGCCCTGTTCCACACCGGCGGAACAACCGGCAAGCCGAAACCGGCCGCCCATACCCATGCCAACGAGGTCACCGACGCCTGGATGATCGCCGCCAACACCATGCTTGACGAGAACTCCGTGTTCTTCGCGGGCTTGCCGCTGTTCCACGTGAACGCGCTGGTGGTCACATTGCTCGCGCCGATGCTGCGCGGCCAGCACGCGGTGTGGGCCGGCCCGCTCGGATACCGGGACCCGGCGCTGTACGCGAACTTCTGGAAAATCGTTGCACACCATGGCATCAGCGCCATGAGTGCGGTGCCGACCGTCTATGCCGTGCTGTCGCAATGCCCCGTGGACGCCGACATCTCGAGCCTGCGCTACGCGCTGGTGGGTGCCGCAGCACTGCCCGCGGCGGTTCGTACCGATTTCGAATCACGCACCGGGGTGCCCCTGCTCGAAGGCTACGGACTGACCGAAGGAACCTGCGCCAGCGTGCGCAGTTTTCCCGACCACCCGCGCCCCGGCGCGGTGGGCCAGCGGTTCCCCTACCAGCAGGTCAAGACAGTCAGGATCGATGACGACGGCCAATGGCACGACCTGCCGACCGGCGAGGTGGGAAACCTTGCCATCAGCGGGCCCACCGTTTTCCCCGGATACGTCACCGCCCGAACCGTCAACGGCTATGTGCTCGACGGGCTCGGAAAACTGAACGACGGCTGGTTGGATACCGGCGACCTCGCCTGGGTTGACGGCGACGGCTTCGTCCATCTGACCGGCCGGGCCAAAGACCTCATCATCCGTGGCGGGCACAACATCGACCCGGCAACGATCGAAGACGCCCTCCTGGCCCACCCCGACGTCACGGGCGCCGCAGCAGTGGGACGTCCCGACGTCCATGCCGGCGAGGTGCCGGTGGCCTACGTGACACTTTGCCGCGACGCTACCGCGACTCCGGAATCATTGCGGCAGTGGGCAGTTGAGCACGTCAGCGAGAGTGCAGCCGCGCCGAAATCGGTGATCGTCATCGACACCATCCCGGTAACCGCGGTCGGCAAGCCCTACAAGCCCGCGCTGCGCGCCGATGCCACCCGCAGCGCAATCCGTGACGCGCTGACCTCGGTACTCGGCGTCGCCGAGGTCGAGGCGACCGTCGACTACGGCGCCATCGTGACGACGGTGGTCGTCGACGCCGACGCCGACACCGGCGCCGTTGCCGCGGTCCTGGGTCGCTACGCGCTCGCGTGGGACATCAAGGAACGACCATGACAGATTCCTCTGCGACATCGTCGACGATCAAATCGGTTGTGCGCGTCACTATACCGAGCTCTCCAACGAAATTCGTGCCCGTCGTCGTCGTCGGAGCGGGACCGACCGGTGTCACCGCCGCGACGTTGCTCGCCGACTACTGCGTGCCGACACTGGTTCTGGACCGATGGGAATCGGTCTATCCCCAGCCCCGGGCGGTGCACCTCGATGACGAGATTCATCGCATCCTCGCCCGCCTCGGCGTGGCCGAACAGTTCGCCGCGATATCCCGACCGGCGCTCGGCTTGCGGCTGCTCGACCAGAATCACCACACGCTGGCACAGTTCGACCGCGACCCCGCCCGCAGTCGGCATGGCTTCCCTCAGGCCAACATGTTCGACCAACCCGAACTGGAACAGCTGCTGCGCGCCAACCTGGCCAAGCGCCCAAATGTGCAGCTGCGCGGCAATTCCGAGGTCACTGCCGTCACCCAGCACGAGCCGGACCGCGTGCGGGTGACGTACTCCGACCGTGCCACCGGCACGGAACACGTCGTCGAAGCCGGCTACGTGCTGGGTTGCGACGGGGCCAACAGCATCGTGCGAGCCTCCATCGGTGCAGCCATGGACGACCTGCGTTTCGAGCAGCGCTGGCTGGTGGCCGATGTGATCACCGAGGCCGAGCTCGATCAGTGGGATGGTGTGCACCAGGTATGCGATCCCATTCGGGCTGCGACGTACATGCGGATCGGGCCCAACCGCTACCGCTGGGAATTTCGGCTGCTGCCGTCGGAAACCGCAGCCGACTTCAGCACGATGGCAACCCTTCGGCCCCTCGTCGCCCCCTGGATCGGCGATGTCGCCGACGACGAGCTCGACCTCGTGCGCGTCACCGAATACACCTTTCGCGCGCAGATCGCCGACAGATGGCGGGACCGCAACGTGTTCATCCTCGGCGACGCCGCCCACCTCACACCGCCCTTCATCGGGCAGGGCATGGGAGCAGGCTTGCGCGACGCGATGAACCTGGCGTGGAAAGTCGCCGGCGTGATCAACGAGGGCCTGCCCGCCACCGTGCTGGACACCTACGAACAGGAACGGAAACCCCATGCGCGCAGCATGATCGGCTTGGCATTGGCCATGGGGTGGGCAATGACCGCCGGTGGTCATGTCGGAAACATGGTGCGGCGCACAGTCGCACCTCGGCTGCGGTGGATACCCGGCCTTCGCGACAAGCTCACCAACGGCACCACCCCGCGGCTGCACGAGTCAGCATTGGTCATCAGGAGCCGGACACCCCGCCACCTCGCCGGAACCCTGTGCCCCAACCCGGTGCTTGCCGACGGACGGCGCCTGGACACAGTGCTGGGCAACGGCTTCGCGCTGATAACGACGACTCAACCTCTGGCGTTTCAGCGCAGCATGCTCGAAGAGCACGGCACTGTCGTTCACGTCACTGCACCCGGCGGCGAGTTGGAGCGGTGGCTGCGCCGCGGCCATGCCACCGCGGCCATCGTCAGGCCCGATCGCACGGTGATGCGCTCCGGCCGCGACGTGGGGAAACTCTGCGCGGCCATGTCCGGGTTGGAGCTGACGAGCAACACCAACTCGGCAGCACGCTGACTCTGCGTTCACGGCGCGAAAACGCGAGAAACCAACGCCCTCACCGCAGAGTCAACGGCGGGGCTTGTCGCTCGATCAGGTTGCGCGCGAACGGTTTCGGGCCGAGGCAACTTGTCGTACCCCGCTGCAATAATGGTTTCATGTCTTCGGCAATACCTTTCGACGCTGATGCGGTGAGTCCCGCGCAGCGGTTGGAGGAGTTGTTGGAGGAGGTGGCCGAGCTGGTCGGGCAGCGCAACGCCATCGACGGACGCATCGTCGACATCGTCGCCGAACTGGAACGCGACGAATTGTGCGGCGCCACCGGTGCCCGGTCCATCAAGGCATTGGTGGCGTGGAAAACCGGTATGACACCCAACAATGCCGAGACGATCGTCGCGGTGGCACGGCGGGCCGAGGAATTCCCCCTCTGCGTCGAGGGCCTGAGGGAAGGCCGATTGTCGCTGGATCAGGTCGGGGTGATCGCCGAGCACGCCGCTGATGGTTCCGATGCGCACTACGCCGAACTGGCCGCGGTGGCCACGGTCACCCAATTACGCACCGCGGTCAAGCTGGAACCGCGCCCCGAACCGGCGGCCGAACCTGACCCGGAAGCCGAACCGAAGCGGTCGTTCCGCAAAGAGGTCCACGACGACTACACGACGTATCAGATCGTGCTCCCCCGGTTGGAGGCGGCGAAACTCGACGCCGGCCTGCAGTCACACCACGACGCACAGATCGCGGCGTGGAAACGCGACCACGAGAACGCCGAGGGCGTCTCCGAGCAAGCACCGCCCTTCCCCAACACGGTCGATGCGTTCATGGGCCTGGTCGAAGCGGGGTGGGATGCCGATGTGGCGGCCCGCCCGCACGGGCAACACACCACCGTCGTCGTCCACGTCGACCTCGCGAAGGATGGCGAGAAACCCGTCGCCGCATTGCACCTGGGCCCCGTGCTCACTGATGAGGAGCGGCGCTACCTGACCTGCGATGCGACGTGCGAGGTGTGGTTCGAACGCTATGGGCAACCCATCGGCGCGGGGCGTAGCGCCCGCACCGTCAACCGCCGGCTGCGCCGCGCCCTGGAGCACCGCGACCGCTGCTGCGCAGTCCCCGGCTGCGGAGCCACCCGCGGCCTACACGCCCACCACATCGTCCATTGGGAGGACGGTGGCCCCACCGACCTCGACAACATGGTGTTGCTTTGCCCTTTTCATCATCGGTTGCATCACAAAGGTGGGATCACCATCACCGGCCCCGCTGACCAACTCAGGGTCACCGACGCCACCGGCCGCGAACTCCACCGGGGTTCGCTGGCCCGGCCACCGACCACACCACCACCGAATGTCCCGCCCTATCGGGGGCCGACCGGTGAACGCGCCGACTGGTGGTGGTACACCCCCTTCCAACCCGAGCCACCACCATCGCCCAACTAGACACAAGCCGGCCGGTGACGGGCCGAATCACGCTGTCCACCAGGCTGTCTGCGTGCGTTCCCGGCCGTCGAGACCGGTGACAGCTAGCGAGTCGGCTTGGGCGGCGGCCGCAGCCGGTTCGGCTCGGCTCCGGGCGGAGCCGGGAGCGGCGGCTGGGGCGGCAACGGCCCGGGCACCGGCATGACGTTCCCACCCGGCACTGGGGTCGCGGGATCGAGAACCGCCTTGTTGTACAGAAACTGCTGATACTCCGCGGCGCCGGGACCGGTCCAGGGTGGGTCTTTGAAACTCGCGACGCGCATGGTTCCGTCGTCGACCCGATAGCGGGTCCAGAACGGACGGTCGGCGCCCGGGACGAAGCCATATTCGGTTTCGAACCGGATTTTCGAGACCGGGTCCTGCCAGGCAATCGCGGACTTGACCGGAGTTCGAGATCGCAGGGCAAGGGTGTCGCCGGTGACGAGATCGAAGTCGGCCATCGAGGGCAGACGATCGAAAGCGAGCCCCCGGTTCGGGTGGTAGTGGATCTCCAGGTGCCACTCAGCGGGGTCACCGTTGCGGAAGTTCTCCTTGAGCATCTGCCACGACCGACCTTCGACAAACGAATGCCCACCTTGAACTGCGACACATTCGCCGGTGGCCGTATCGCGGAAGATCGCTGCCTCACGCGACGGGTCGTCGCTGATCATCGCTTCGAAACTCCGTTTGGCGCCGGCGTTGTCGAGACCGTATTCGACCAGTCCGGCCGGATCGGTGATGGTTCCGGGCTGTTCGGGAGTCGCCTTGTCGCGCAACCAGTCGTCGAAGCGTTTGCCCCGATCGGGGTTGTCCTTGTCGCGGGAGGCTTTCTTCCAGGTCTCGTAGTCGGCCTGGAGTTTTTCCGGATCTGCGACGGCCAGGTCGGCCAGGCTGACCTCGTTCGGCTTGTCCCGGCTGGCGTTGATGATGAGGTCCTTGAGTGCCGGGTCCTTGATCTTGTCGAGTGCGGCCCGGAGATCGGTGGCCATGGATTCGGCGTCGCCCATCGCGGTCGCGACGATCTGTGCGCCCAATCCTGGCTTCTCACTTGCCGATTCCACCGCGAGGTGCAATTTCTTCTGTGCCGCAAGCACTTCGGCTGCTCCCGCGCCCCTGGCCACCTTGGCGATGGCCGCAGCGGCACGCGCCTCCTTGTAGGCGGCGCCGACAACCTTGAACACGGCGATCGCACCCTCGAGAGCCTTGACCTCCGCGACCCCTTCGAGCAGGCCGAAGGCGAGCGCGGCCCCCAAGGAGAACAGCGACGGATCGGTCTGGGATATCGCCTCGGCCTTGTCCATCGCGGTACCCGATGCCGCTTCCTCCCAGTAGAAGTCCTGGAACGCGCCGTAGACGTCGACCGCAGCCATTGCCATGCCGATACCGCC
This sequence comes from Mycobacterium aquaticum, assembly GCF_002086485.1. Taxonomy (GTDB): domain Bacteria; phylum Actinomycetota; class Actinomycetes; order Mycobacteriales; family Mycobacteriaceae; genus Mycobacterium; species Mycobacterium aquaticum. Next base: position 34,642 of record NZ_MVHF01000025.1, read on the forward strand.
TGCGACGAGTCCGACACCCGGGATGAGTGAGGCCAGCAGAAGTCCCGTGCCGATGGCCGTCTTGAGCTTGCCGTCGAACTCGGCGTCCTCGTTGATACCCCGGATCTTGTCGTCGATCGCGGCGCTTGGCAACGTACCGGCGCCGATCGCCATCTTCCGCTTCGTGCCGTCACGCAGCGAGGGGTTGGTCCAGAACTTCTTGATCTTGTCGTCGTCGTTCATGTTGCTCTTGACGTACGCGATGTTCGCCAACTTGTCGGCGATGTCGTGCCGGATCTTCTCCTGTGCGTCCATCAGCGCCGTCGTGGCAGCGTGACCGGCCGAACCGGGCTGCGCGAACTCCGCGTTGGACGCGAGCTCGCCGAGCTTCGTATCGTCGCGTTCGAACGACGCCAGGATCGGGTAATCGCTGCACTGCTTCTGCCGCAACGCGTGATACTCCTTGACCGCGGGTTCCAGCGTCGTCGGCCGGACCATCTCACCGAGAAACGGCCCCATCTTGGCATTCGCGTCCCTGGCCTTCTTCAATTTCTGCTTGCCGTCGACGAGAGTCTTCGCGGCCCGCATCATCCCGCGGATCTCTTCGCTCCACGGCATCGACGCGAAGATCGCGGCTTGGCCGGCACTCATCGGAGTGGGGTTGAGGATCGATTCCTGATTGGGAAATCCATATCGCTTGCCCTCAGCGAGGAGACGACTCTCGCTGGAGTCGAGCATGCTGCTGACCGTCCCCAACAGGTCCTGCTGAAACTGCTTCTGCGCCAACGCCACGCCTTCGTCGACCCCCCGCTGACCCTGCTCGGCGTTCGTGGCCATCGTCGGCTCGACGCTGACTGTCTGGCCCTTCGTCGTGTCCTCGTATTTGTGGACGTTGCCGCCGGGCGTGCCCTTCATATCTGCGACGAACTCCGCCTGCCATTTGCGCTCGTCCACGAGTCCGTTGTGTGCTGCCATATCGGTCAGCAGTTTGCTCATCGCTTTCGCTTCGACGCTGACGATGTCGTTGCCGTAGCGATAATTACCGGGCGCGAGCGGCGGACCGTCAACGAGTGCGAGGCGCTGCAGATGAGGCAGCGTGAGGACAGCCTGATTTCCGGCGAGACGTTGGAGGGCGACGAGGGCGGGAGCGTCCACGGCGTTGACCTTGGGTGCGACGTCGCTCCTGATTGCGGACAGCGGGGTGTGCGACTGGCGAGGCCGATCGTGACTGCGCTGAGGCTCGGGTCGTGCCCTTGATACGGACATATCGCCCACTCCCTACGACGGCGCCTCCTCATTGTGTTGAGGGCGACGGATACCCCGCAAGGACAACGACCAATGACTGCCCCTTCGGACCTACGGCGAGGTCGGATCACACCCAGTGATTCACGGCTTGTTCAAGCCGCCCGCGGATGCGGTCACCCAGCTGAGTTCGGAATGGAAGATGTCGCTGTGCGCGCCCGATGGCCCGGCGTCGGCGTTCACGACGGCCGAGGCGTCCAGGTTGAAAAGCTGACGCGGCTGGAACCGGTACGGCACTCCGTCATCGCCGAGTGGCTGCGTCACCGCGCGGTAGGCGCCCAGCGATCCCATGGCCCGCCAGCGGAACAGCGGATCGTCCAACCCCGCCGCGTCGTCCCCGGCAGCAGCCGAGGCGAGCGGGTAAAAGGTGCTCAACGCACGGTCGTAGCGGGAGAAGCAGATCGCCACGGGCCCGTCGACGCGGTTCTGGCAGCCGGCAAGAGCGCCGGAAGCCTGCCGGAACGGCAGCCGATCGGCGAAGGCGAACCGTGAGTACGCCGCCTCCATGAGCGTGACTGCCTTCACCGGCGAGGGCTTGCGGTCCCGCATCCCGGCCAGAGCGTAGGACACCAGGCGGCCACCGAAGCTGTGCCCGACGAGATGGAACCGCAACGCTGGGTACTCGTCGGCCAACCGGTCGACGGCCGGGCCGAGCCCGTTGCGGCCGACCACGCCCGCGCGGTTCTTCATCTGCCAGTAACTGAGCTGCCGCAGCGCTTCCTTCGCGCCCTGCCATACCTTCTCGGCGAGACCGCCGAGGCCGGCCGCGCCGCCGCCGCCATCGCCGAACGTGGCGCCCGCGTCGGCGAGCCGGTCACCGAACTTCGTGAACACGTCGACGGGATTGCGTTGCGGGTCCAGCATTCCGGGTGTACCCGGGGGCAGCAGCGTCGCGGCCGGATCCGCCTCGCCGTCGCTGAATCCGGTGTCGGTGTGCGCGTTGAACGCGCGTAGCGCCGCGAACATCTGGGTGGCCCCCGTCGCGGTCGGCGGCTGGGCAAGCAGGCCGGCGATCACATCGAGATCCGCGCTCCCGCCCGGGAACATCTCCTTGAGATCGGCGAGTTGGGCAGCGTCGAGCGTTGGCGGCCCGGCGGGGAAGGTCGGGGCCTGCGCGAGCGCGACGGCGTCTGCGGCATCGTCGGTCTGCTCATCGGCGAAGTCGGGGATCGGCTCGTCGCGCCACAGCTGCGATGGCCACCGGAGCCCGACGAACCCGACGGTGTACGACGGATCCAGTTGTTGCGCAAGCAGTTTGAACCACCGCTCGTAGAGTGATGTCGCCGCGGACTCGTCGTTGTTCCAGCCGTGCGAGAAGATCACCAGGTCGGTGAGCGCACTCTCCCGGATGCCGTCGGTCAGCGCGGCCGACGTCGCCGGATCGATGTCACCGTCGGCGTCGAACACCAGTCGAAACAGCGGCCTGCCGTCGATGCTGTCGATGTTGCCCATGGGTTTTTTCCTTTCACCTCATACCGATTGCAGTGCGCGCAGCAGATCGACCAGACCGCTGCCCTCGAAGGCCGGATCGCGGCCGAGTGAGGTCGCGGATTCGACGAAAATGCGTTTGATGTCCTCGGGCTTGCCGATGAGTTCGCGCTGGACCGACAGGAACGCCGCGATGGCGCCGGACACGTGCGGGGCCGCCATGCTGGTGCCGGTGGCCTCGACATACAGCGCCACCCCGTCGGCGATCGGCGCCTCGGTCTGCTGCTGGACGCTGATCCGGTTCTTGCCCGCGGCGGCCGAGGTGATCCGCTCCCCCGGCGCCACCAGATCCGGCTTGCGGCGTCCGTCGCCGGTAGGCCCCTTGGACGAGAAGTACGAAACACCGTAGGTGTGCGGGGCATCGCGATGCGTCGCCCCGACGGTGATCGCCCGTTCAGCGTTGCCCGGATCGTTGATCGTCATGTCGGCGCTGAACTTGGTGACGTCACTGGCGAAGAGCGGGTTCAACGACACGTAACCGGTGTTGCCTGACGCCACCACGACCACGACGCCCGAGCGCACGGTCTTGTCGACCTCAAGGCACAGCGGACTCTGGCCGCAGGCGAACCACTCGGCGGCGAATTCGTAGCCCAGGCTGAGATTGACGCCGTGGATGCGCGGCATCCGCTCGCTCTGCGCGTTCACGTCGCGGACGTAATCCAGCGCGCGCATCACGCGACTGACGCGCGACGTCTGATCGCCTGGGCCGAGGACCTTGAGGCTCACCAGCTTTGCCCGCGGGGCCATCCCGGCGAGCTTGCTCACGTCGGTCACCGTGCGCTGCTGCAGGATCGGGTCGTCACCCTCCGGCGACCCGACGTTGAAGCGTTTCTCGGCGACGTAGACGTCCTCGGGCTTGAAACCCACCAGGCCGCCGGCGATGATCCCGGCGACGTGCGTGCCGTGCCCGTCGTCGTCGATCAGGGCGGAGGCCACCTGCTCACCGGCGGTGAAGTCGCGGTGCAGGTCGGCCACCGCAGGATCGGACAGGGTCTGATGCCCGATGAAGTGCGGGTGGTCGGCCGCGATGCCGGAATCGACCACTGCCCACACGATTCCGTCGCCGAAGCTGTCGAACGCGCGCTGCGCGGGGATGGCCTTGATGGTGGAGGACGACGCGTCGATGAGTGGGTGGGTGTCGAAGTCGGGCCAGATCCGGTAGACGGCCCGCGCCGGCCAGCGCTGTGGCACCGCGTCGGCGGACACCAACCCCTCGATCTGTCCGGTGGTCAGGTCTCCCACCAGGTACTGCCCGGCGACAGGCACCGGCACGCCCGCACCGTCGACCAGCCGCCACAGGTCGCGGACCCGTCGGATCGCCGCGGCCGTGCCGTCGGCGTACCGCAGGTTCAGCTCGATCATCACCGGCCACAACGCATCCCGTGCCGCGGCGGCGTCCCCGCCGGGAGGGAGGACGAACTTCGCCCGCAGCGGCGGCGTGATCACCCCGGCGAGTAGTGCGTCGCGGCCCGGTCCGGCGGAAGGCGTCGCGGATGCGGCCGGAAGCGCCCGTTCGTCGGTGGCCAACGCCGACGCGCAGGCATCGTCGACGCCGTCCCGACCCGTAGCGGTCAACTGCACGGCCTGGGCGGTCGGCGCGACGACCCCGGCCCCCAGGAGCTGGTCGACGGCCCGGTCGACTTCCCCGTGCCACCGCGGGCTTCCGTCGACGCAGGGCCGGTCCTGCGCGGTGAATCGGGAGGCGAAGCGGGCGGCCACCGCCTCGCGGATGTGCTGCGGGTCGGCCGGCATCTCGAGCGAGTCCAGGTGGCCGAGCGCGCAATGCACCCGGTCGGGCCATAGATCGTCGGCTGTGGTCACCGCGTTACCTCTGGCATCGCACCGGTCTCAATCCGACAGGTGCCGGTCGTGGTCCCAGCGCTCAAGCCAGCGCTGCAGGTCGTACACGCCGAGCGCCGCGGTGATCAACAGCAACACCGGCAGTGCGGCGAGCCACGCCATCATGATCGAGCCGATTCTCGGTCGGTCGAGGTCACAGACATCTCGGACATCTCCGATACTCCCCTCAGCAAGTTCTGTTGCCGATACCAGGAAACGTACGACCCGGCGGATATGTCTGACACGAGTGGCGCACTACTCCAGTTCGAACAGCACTACCCCATTGCTCACGCAAGTAGTCGCGCAGTGCCACTGGCGACTGGCCCGGTTCGAGTAGCGCACTACTCGTGCCTTTCCCCGGTTGCTACGGCAACATTCCTGGCGTGCGCGGATGGGGAGACGGAATATGGTGACCACGGCTAGACGCCCGAACTGGTTGGCCACCATCGCCGCCCGGTTCGCCCAGCGGGTGGATCAGACCGTCGGCTGGTTCCGGCTGCCAACGGTGCTGGGCCTCGGTGTGCTCATCGGGTTGCGCCACCAGTTGCGCACCCAGAACCTCTTCGACGCCGGCCCGGTACCCGATCCGGGCGATGACGGCCCGTCTGCTTATCTCGTCGCCCGCACACGCAACGGCAGGCACAACGATCTCGGCAGCCCCCAGATGGGAGCGTTGGGCTGCCGGTTCGGGCGCAATGTCCCGCCCACCCATCAGTATCCGGAGAGCGCGACGCGCCTGCTGGAGCCCAACCCGCGGCTGATCAGCCGCACGCTGTTGGCGCGGACCGAGTTTCAACCCGCAACCACACTCAACGTGCTGGCCGCCGCGTGGATCCAGTTCGAGGTGCACGACTGGTTCAGCCACGGCACCGTCACCACGCAGCCGTGGGTGGTGCCGCTGGCCGACGATGACCCGTGGCCGCAGCGGCCCATGCGGGTCGACCGGACCACGCCGGACCCCCATCCCGACCCGGCCGGCCCCGCCACGTTCACCACGCAGGAGACCCATTGGTGGGACTCATCGCAGATCTACGGCACCACACCGGCATTCGCGAACGCGCTGCGGTGCCCCGAAACCGGGCGACTGCGTATCGACGACGCCGGGTTGCCGCCACCGGATGTAGAGGCCACGGTGGATCTGACCGGTACCGCAGCCAACTTCTGGGTCGGGCTGGCGCTGCTGCATTCGCTTTTCATGCGCGAGCACAACGCGATCCGCGACAGGCTTGCCGCGGCCTACCCGCAGCTGTCGCCGCAGCAGCTCTATGACAAGGCCCGGTTGGTCAATGCCGCGTTGATGGCCAAGATCCACACCGTCGACTGGACGCCGGCGATCATCGCGCACCCGACCACGGTCGCGGCCATGCGGGCCAACTGGTTCGGGCTGCTCGGCGAAGGGTTCGCGCGCCGGTTCGGAAGGTTGAGCAGCAGCGTGCTGCTGCACGGGATCCCCGGTTCGCCCACCAATCACCACGGCATCCCCTACTCGCTCACCGAAGAGTTCGTCGCGGTGTACCGGATGCATCCGTTGATCCCCGACACCTACACCTTTCGCTCGGCCACCGACGACAGGGTGCTCTCGGTGCACGAACTGCCGGACCTGACCGTCGAGAACGTCCGGGCCCGGCTCGCCGAGACGTCGATGACCGACCTGCTGTACTCGTTCGGCCGCGCCAATCCCGGTGCCCTCAACCTGCACAACTATCCACACCACCTGCAACATCTGCAACACATAGACGGTGAGCTCCTCGATCTGGCCACCATCGATCTCATTCGATCGCGGGAGCGAGGGGTCCCGCGATACAACGAGTTTCGACGGTTGTTCCGGCTCAAGCCGGCGGCCAGTTTCGAGGAGCTCACCGGCGAGACCACCCTGGCGGCCGAGCTGCGGGAGGTCTACGACGACATCGAGTCGGTGGACCTCATGATCGGCCTCTACGCCGAGCCGAAGCCACCCGGTTTCGGCTTCAGCGACACCGCGTTTCGGGTGTTCATCCTGATGGCGTCGCGGCGGCTGGAAAGCGACCGGTTCTTCACCGACAGTTTCCGCAAGGAGATCTACACCGAGGTCGGGATGGACTGGATCCGGGACAACGATATGCGCAGTGTGCTGCTGCGCCACCACCACGAACTCGAACCTGCGCTCGAAGGCGTGCGCAATCCGTTCACACCATGGAACCCGGCCGGCGCCGCATCGCCGAGAAAGGCCACGCCACGATGACCGCTGTCGACGAGTCGATTTTCGTCCGGTACCGCGACGATCTCGAACAGCCCAGGCCCGACGAGGCCGAGGACATCGCCAAGATCGTCGAAGCGCTGCACAAGAACAATGTGCGGGCGTACAAGAAGTTCAAGCACGGGTTGCGCGATGCACACGCCAAGAGCCACGCGATCCTGCGCGGCGAGCTGACCGTGTACCCGGACCTGCCGCCGTCCCTGGCGCAGGGATTGTTCGCCGAGCCGCGCACATATCCGGTGATCGCCCGGTTGTCGACCACGTCGGGCGTGCTGCGCAGCGACCGGGTGCGCGGCGTCCGCGGCCTGGCCGTCAAAGTGCTTGGCGTGCAGGGCCCGCGGGCCCGGGCCGGCGACGACGCCACCACCCAGGACTTCATCATGGTGACCCACCGGGAGTTCCTGTTCGCCGATGCCCACGACTATCTGGTGAAGGGCATGCCGACGGCGACCCTGCTGGCCCGGCTGCCCGACGGTGTGATGGCCGTGGGCAGCGACATCCTGGCCGGGCTCAAGCGGATCGGGGTGCCGATTCCGGCCAACGTGGCGGTGTTCGTGGCCGAGAACCGGCCCATCCTCGGCGAGACGTTCTACTCCTCGGCGCCGATCCGCTACGGCGACTACGTGGCGAAGCTGCGCTACGCCCCGCTCTCGGACGACGTGAAAGCGCTTGAGGACCAGCTACTTCCGAAAGACGCCGGCCAGGACGCGCACCGCGACCTGATCATGGATTTCCTGGCCACCCACAGCGCCGAATACGAGCTCAGCGTCCAGCTGTGCACCGACACGAAAACCATGCCGATCGAGGATGCCACGGTGGCCTGGCCCGAGGAGGCCTCACCGCACCGCCCCGTCGCGAAAATCGTCTTCGGCCGCCAAAACCCCGCCGGTCCACAACGCCGCGCGTTCGGTGACGACGTGCTGTCGTTCAACTCGTGGCGGGGCCTGGCCGCGCACCGCCCCCTCGGCTCGATCAACCGGCTGAAAAAGGATGTGTACGACGCCTCCTCGATCTACCGGCACGAGGTGAACCGGGCGCCCAGCCTGGAACCGACCGACATCGCCCAACTCCCGGATTCCTGATCCGCAAACACCGAAACCTTGGTCCCATGCCCGCGACCCAGCGCCAACAGCCGAAGTGGCACATCTCGGATACCGCCCACCGCAGCAGTATCCGCCACCGGCACTTAGACTGTGCGTCCATGCCAGGGTATTGGCAGATGCTGGACCGGCCGACGGAACACGCGGCCATCCGCTCTGCGCTCAGCAGCTCGGACAGTTGCGGCGTCGTGCTCGTGGGGGCGGCCGGTGTCGGCAAGACCACCCTGGCGCGCACCGTCACGTCTTCGATGGACACGAAGGTGCACTGGACCGCGTGCACGGAGTCCTCCCGCAGCATTCCGCTGGGCGCCTTCGCATCCTGGGTGCGGCCGTCGGCCTCCCGCGACCCGATCGCGCTGCTCGGGTCCGCGCGGGAATCCCTTGTCGCCGAGGGCGACACCATCGTGGGCATCGACGACGCGCATCTGCTGGACCAGCTGTCGGCGACGCTGCTGCACCAGATCGCCGTCGAGCGCGCCGGCCGGGTGGTGGCCACCGTGCGCACCGGCGAGCCGGTACCCGATGCGGTCACCTCACTGTGGAAAGACGGCTACCTGGAGCGCCTCGAACTGCGCCCGTTCAGCAAGGAACAGAGCATCGCGCTCATCGAGACCGTGCTGGGCGGCACACTGGAGGGGCTCAGCGCCGACGTGATGTGGGAGTCCTCGGGCGGCAATCCCCTGTTCCTGCGCAACATGGTCGAAGGTGCAGTGGACGCCGGGACACTCACCGAGGTCAACGGCGTGTGGCAGTTCCGCGGCCCCACCGTCATCCCGTCCGGGCTCGCCGAGCTGCTCGACGAGCGCCTGGCCCACGCCGGCACCGAGGTGCTGCATGCGCTGAAACTGCTGTCGCTGTGCGAACCGCTGGACATCGACGCGCTGGCCGAGCTCGCCGGCGAGGACGCCGTGGACGGGGCCGAGATGCGCGGCCTGATCCGCATCACCGAGGACGACCGGCAGGTCAACGCCCGGTTCAGCCATCCGCTGTTCGGCGAGGTGGTCCGCAGGCGCGTGGGCACCGCGTCGGCGCGCAAGCTGCGCGGCAACATCGTCGGGATCCTGCGGCAACGCGAACTCGACTCGGCCGCAAGCAGAATCCGGCTCGCGCAGCTGTGCGTCGACAGTGATCAGTCCGCCGACGCCGACCTGTTGATCACCGCCGCCAAGGATGCGGTGTTCCTGTCCAACCTTCCGCTCGGTGAACGGCTCGCCCGCGCCGCGTTCGACCGGGGAGGCGGACTTCCCGCGGCCGAGCTGCTGTCCCGGGCGCTGCTGTGGCAGGGCCATCCCGCCCAGGCCGACAACGTGCTGGCCCGGTTCTCGCCCGACGAGCTCGACGAGCTGCAACTCGTGCAGTGGGGCATCCCCCGGTTGTCCATCCTGTTCTGGTCCATGGGCGACGTCACCCGGGCCGAGCGGTTGCTGGAGCTACTGCGCTCCCGCGTCACGCACCCCAGCCTGCGGCTCGTGGTGGAGGCCACCGGATCGGCAATGGCGGTGCACGAGAACAAGATCACCACCGGGCTGGCCGCCGCCGAACAGGTGCTGGCCGACCCGGCCGCACCCAAACAAGCTGTGGACTTCGCCGCGCTGGGCGCGGGTCTGGCCATGCCGGTGGCGGGCCGGGGCACCGCATTCGAACCGATCGCCGCGCGCTGCCGGGCCGAGCGCAAATCCACCGACGGCATGATCCGGTTGATGGTCCACTACGGTGACGTGCTCGCGTTGACCCACCTCGGTGAGCTCGACCTGGCCGAGCAGCGGGCCGCCGAATACGCCGAATTCTCCACTGCCGGACAGTTTGTCGGCTGGGCGATCGCGAAGATGATGACCGGTCTGGTGGCCACCTACCGCGGCCACTTCCGCGACGCGATCACCGTGCTGGAGCAAGCGCTGGCCGCGTTGAACGCGGAATCGTCGCTGCCGTGGCAGCTGGTCGGCCGACTGTTGCTGGCCCGCGCGTATGCCGCGGTGGGCAACCCCGAGCAGGCCGAACGCGTTCTCGAGGACGCGACCGAGCACTCGGGTCCCCATATGGCACTGCATGATCCGCAGTGGACCATCGCCAAGGCCTGGGTGGCCGCCGCCAAGGGTGGGCACCGCTCGGCCATCGACCTGGCCCGCGCGGCTGCCGACGCCGCGCATTCGTCGGGCCAGTTCGCGGTCGAGGCCGAGGCCTTGCACCACGCCGCACGTTTCGGCGACCGCACGGTCACCCGCCGCCTGGAGGCCCTCGCCGGCCGCATCGACGGGTCACCGGCAGCTCTCTACGCCAGGCACGCTGCCGCCGTGGCCGCGGCTGATCCCCGCGAGCTCGACGCGGTGTCGGAGGCATTCGAGCAGGCCGGCCTGAACCTGTCGGCCGCCGACGCCGCCGCGCAAGCCGTCCCGCTGCACGACCGGGCCGGCCAGCGCCGCCGCAGCACGGAATCCGCGGCGCACGCCCTGCATCTGGCTGCCCGCTGCGGCGGTGCGGCCACGCCCGCCATCCGGTCGGCGGCCCGGCCGCTGCCGGTGACCGCCCGGGAACGCGAGATCGCCGGGCTGGTCGCCGGGGGCCTGTCCAACCGCGACATCGCCGAGCGTCTCACCGTATCCGTGCGCACGGTCGAGGGCCACATCTACCGGGCCTGCATCAAGCTCGGCGTGGCCGACCGCGACCAACTGGCCAAGATCGTGTGGAGCGATCTGGGCCAGTAGGGCTCAGTACACGTCGCGTACATAACGCTTGTCGGCGACCAGTTCCCGCTTGTAATCGTGCGCGGCCTCGTCCGACATGGAGCCGTGCGTCCGGATGATCGTGCCCAGCGCCGTATCGACGTCCCTGGCCATCCGGGAGGCGTCGCCACACACATAGAAGTGGGCACCGTCTTGCAGCCAGTGCCACAGCGCAGCGCCGTGCTCGAGCATCTTGTGCTGCACGTAGATCCGCCGTGCCTGATCGCGGGAGAATGCCAAATCGAGCCGCGTGAGCAGGCCGTCGCGCAGCATCGCCTCGAAATCGTCGCGGTAGTAATAGTTCTCGTCGCGGTGCTGGTCGCCGAAGAACAACCAGTTGCGTCCGCGGTGGCCCAGCGCCCGGCGCTCCTGCAGGAAACCGCGAAACGGTGCGACACCGGTGCCCGGACCCACCATGATCATCGGTGTGTCAGCCTCCGGCGGCGGCCGGAAATGCGGTGAGCGTTGCAGGAAAACCGCGGCCGCAGCGGCCCGGTCGGCCAGGAAGGTCGAGCACACCCCGCTGCGGCCGGTCCCGTCGGCACCGCGATACCGGACCACCGACACCGTCAACTGCACCTCGTGCGGGCTGACCAGTGGGCTCGACGATATCGAATAGCTGCGTGGGGTGAGCCGCACCAAGACGTCCTGCCACTGTTCGGGGGTGGCGCGGGTGGCGAACTCTCTGACGACGTCGAGCCCGTTGCGGTTGGCCAGCCAGGTGTCGATTCGGTCGCGAGATCCCTTGAGCACCTTGGCGGCCGAGCGGTCAGTAGCCGACTCCGCGACGAATGCCAGGAGGTTCGGCGTGACGCGGCAGATGTCGTAGGACGTGATCAACGCGTCGCGCAGCTCCTGCTCGGTACCGTCCACCTCGACGACCGCGTCGGGACTCAGTGCGGTGGCCGCCAGCCAGGCGTCCACCACCGCCGGGTCGTTACTGGCGTAGACCCCCAGTGAGTCGCCCGCCGCGTAGCTGACGTCGTAATCGGAGATGTCGAAACCGAATTGCCTGACCTCTTTCTGTGAGGTCGGGGCCGTCAGCACCGTGTTTTGGACCAACGCCGTCAGAATCGGCTTGGCCCTGGTGAATTCGTCGGGCTCGGTACGGATGACGGTACGGGTGCCACCCGCGAGTCGTCCGGCGGGACCGCCCGCCGGCGCGTCGCTCTCACCGGCGATCAGCGCGGTGACGGTGTCGGCCCAGCGCTGCTTGGGTTCGTCGTCATAGGCCTCGCACTCCGTGCGGTCGAGCAACCGGGTGGCACCCAGATCGGCCAGGCGCTCGTCGAGGGACCTGGCGTGGCCGCAGAAGCTGTCATAGGCGCGGTCACCGATACCCAGGACCGCATATCGGATCCCGGCGAGATTCGGTGCGTCCGAGGCCTGCAGCCTGCTCCAGAAATCCGAGCCGTTGTCCGGCGGGCCGCCGTCGCCGAAGGTGCTGGTGATCACCAGCACATCGCGGGCAATCGCGAGATCGGACAACGCCAGATCATCCATGCCGATCAGTGCGGCGCCGGTCAACCGGCCGGCCAACTGGGCCGCGAACTCCTCGGCGTTGCCAGTCTGGGAGGCCCACAACACCAACGGTCCTGACGTGCCCGGCACCGCCGCCGGCGCACCGGACGCGGCGGGCCCGCCGGCAGCACGCGAATAGCGTCCCGCCAGCACCCCGTCGACCCACAACCGCACCGGGGTACTGACCGGTGCCGATTCCGGCAGCACCGGCACCCCGGCCGGGCTGTCACCGAGACCGGTGAAAAACCCTGACAGATAGATCTTCTCGGGTTCAGAGAGACTGGGCTGAGCCGTCGCGGTCAGGCCGATCTCCGCGGCGACCGGGTGCGCCGGTGCGGTGCTCGCCACCGAAAGCACGGGCCGCAGGCACACGGCGCAGGCCTTGAACTCGGGCTGCAGCGAGTCCGGGTCGACGGCGTCGTTGGTCAGAGCGTTGATGGTCAGGTATTCGCCGTGTTCGTCGTTCCAGTGAAACGGCACAAAGCAATTGCCGGGACGGACCCGGTCGGTGAGCACCGCGGGCAGCACCGCCCGGCCCCGCCGCGACGACAGTTCGACCGATGCCCCTTCGACGATGCCGAGTTGCTGAGCGTCGGTGGGATGGATCTCCACGAAGGGCCCCGGATTGAGCTTCGCGAGCTTGGCGACCTTGCCGGTCTTGGTCATGGTGTGCCACTGGTGCTGCAACCTGCCGGTGTTGAGCACGAACGGGTAATCGTCATCGGGCGATTCGGCCGGGTCCAGGTGCGGGCGCGCGTGGAACACCGCGCGCCGCGACGCCGTCGCGAAGGCCAGCCGGGGCCGGTGGCCGTTCACGTCGACGAACAGGTCCTGGCTGATGCCATCGTTGAGGTACCGGATGGGGTGCCGGTCGTCCCCACCGGTCGGGGCGTCCGCCGGCGGGCACGGCCACTGCAGCGGCGTCTGCCGCAGCCGGGCGTAGCTGGCTCCGCGTAGGTCGTATCCGGTCTTCGGGTTGGCGAATCCGCGGATCTCGTCGAAGATCTCTTCGGCGCTGCCGTAGCTGAATTGCTCGGCGAACCCCAGTGCAGCCGCGACACCACAGATCAGCTGCCAGTCCGGCCTGGCGTCTCCCGCCGGGGATAGCGACGCCGACAGCAACGTCAAGTTGCGCTCGGAATTGACGGCGACACCTTCGGATTCGGCCCACAGCGCGGCGGGCAGCAGAATGTCGGCGTAGTGATTGGTGGCGGTCGACCGGTAGGCGTCCTGCGCGATCACCAGCTCGGCCGCCTCCAGACCGTTGATCACGGTCTTGCGGTTGGCCACGGTGGCAACGGGATTGGTGCAGATGATCCAGCACGCTTTGATCCGACCCTCGGCCATCTCCTCGAACATGCCGACCGTGCCAGACCCCACCTCGGAGCGGATGGTGCCCGGCTCAAGCCCCCACCGTCCCTCCACGAAGGCCCGGTCCTCGGCCGAGAAGACCGCGCGCTGACCGGGCAAACCCGGCCCCATATAACCCATTTCGCGGCCGCCCATGGCGTTGGGCTGGCCGGTCAGCGACATCGGGCCGCTGCCCGGCCGGCAGATCGCGCCGGTGGCAAGGTGCAGATTGCAGATGGCGTTGGTGCTCCAGGTGCCGTGCGTGCTCTGGTTGAGGCCCATGGTCCAGCAACTCATCCACTCCCCCGCCTCGGCGATCATCCGTGCGGCGGTGCGGATGTCGGCTTCTGGGATTCCGGTGATCTCGGCCACGTGCGCGGGCGGGTAATCGGCCAGGAACTGCGGCATCGCCTCCCAGCCCTCGGTGTGCTCGGCGATGAACTTATGATCGATCGCGCCGTCAGCCAGGAGCAGATGCAGCAGACCGTTGAGCAGGGCCACATCGGTTCCCGGATTGATCTGCAGAAACAGGTCGGCCTTCTCGGCAGTGGCGGTGCGGCGCGGGTCCACCACGATGAGCTTGGCGCCGGCCTTGAGCCGGTCGGCCATCCGCAGGAACAGGATCGGGTGGCAATCGGCCATGTTCGAGCCGATCACGAAAAACAAGTCAGCGCAATCGAAGTCGGCGTACGAGCCCGGAGGCCCGTCGGCGCCCAGCGATTGCTTGAAACCCGTTCCCGCGCTGGCCATACACAACCGGGAGTTCGATTCCAGGTGGCGCGTGCGCAGATATCCCTTGGCAAGCTTGGTGGCCAGATACTGAGCCTCCAGCGACAACTGACCCGAAACGTACAACGCGACAGCGTCCGGACCGTGCGCGTCGACGATGGCGCGCAGCCTGGAGCCCACCTCGGAGATGGCGTCGTCGACCGGGATGGGCAGCAGTTCATCGTCGCGGGTGGAACGCAGCAACGCCGACCGCAGCCGGTCGTCATCAGCGGCCATCATCTCGGCGTGGGTCAGGCCTTTGGTGCACAACCGGCCGAAGTTCGCCGGGTGCAGTTTGTCCCCGGACACCCGGGCGATCACCGTGCGGTCGCCATCGACTTTGGTGGTGACCTCGATGCCGCAGCCGACACCACAGTACGAACACGCGGTGCGGGTGGACGTGCCATCTGCCATGCGGCCATGATCAGCCGCGCCTGTTCCGGTGACTTTCCCCGCACGTTATCGCGACGAAAACTGGTCCTCACCACGTCCGGTGCGCCGCGGTGAGGATGGTTTGCCCAGTTCAGCGCCACATGGGCGAGAAGCTCACGCCCCTTCGGGTTTGACCGCGAGCACCGGCTTGGGGCATTCCAGCAGCAATTGTTGCGCGACGCTGCCGAGCAGCAGCTTGCCGACCGGGCTGCGGTGACGGATGCCGATCACCAGCAACTCGGCATCGGGTCGGTCGACCGCGTCGAGCAAGGCTGTGACGGTGTCGACGCCGACCGGGCGTTGCACTTCAAACTCCACCCCGCCGGCGCGCAGATGCTCCTCGACATCGTGCAGTTCACCCGACGGGGCGAACCGGGCGTCAACGTAGGCGTCGCCGGAGGTGGCGTTGACCACCAGCAAGCCGGTGCCACGCAGTCTGGCCTCGGCGATGCCGTGTTCGAGGGCCGCCCGGCCGAACGGATCGGCGCTGTAGCCGACGACAATCACAGTTGGCCCGCCTTCTGCTGCTGATCCGCGTCGTCCTCGACGATCAGCAGGGTCTCCTCACTGCGATGCATCAGCCGCAGCACCAACGGCACCAGCAGCAGAATGGCCATGATTGCGTACGTGGTGATGGCGACCGGTTCGGTGAACAGACTGCCCCAGTCGCCACCGCCGAGCTGAAGGCTTTGGCGCAGTTGACGTTCGATCCGCGGCCCCAGGATCACGCCGATGATCAACGGCAACACCGGTAGCCCGAAGCGCCGCATCATCAACCCGAGCAGGCCGAACACCAGCAGCAGCGCGAGATCCAGCGGCTGCACGTTGACGGCCAACGCGCCCAGGGTCGCGAAGAACAGGATGCCGGCGTACAGGTACGGACGCGGGGTGCGCAGCAGCTTCGCCCACAGCGGCGCGAGCGGCAGGTTGAGCACCAGCAGCAGGAAGTTCCCGATGAACAGGCTGGCGATCAACGTCCAGATCAGCATCGGCTCCTTGTCGAAAAGCGTTGGACCGGGCTGGATTCCGTAGGACACGAACGCAGTGAGCATCACCGCTGCCGTCGCGTTGGTCGGCAGCCCAAGCGCCAGCATCGGAACCAGCGTGCCCGCCGCCGACGCGTTGTTGGCCGCCTCCGGCCCGGCCACGCCCTCGATGGCGCCCTTGCCGAATTCCTCGGGATGCTTGCTGAGTCGCTTTTCGGTGATGTACGACAGGAACGTCGGCAGCTCGGCCCCGCCGGCCGGCAGGGCGCCGAACGGGAACCCGTAGGCGGTGCCCCGCAGCCACGGCTTCCACGAGCGGGCGAAGTCCTGCTTGCTCATCCACGGCCGCCCGACCGGGATGACCTCCGCGGGACGGCGCCGCAGATGCGCGGCCACCCAGAGGGCCTCGCCGACTGCGAAGATGGCCACCGCGATCACCACGATGTCGATACCGTCGGACAGCTGCGGCAGCCCGAACGTGGCCCGCGGCTGCCCGGTCAGGAAGTCGATGCCCACCACACCGATGGCCAGGCCGAGAAACAGCGAGATGGCACCGCGCAGTTTCGAAGCACCCAGCACGGCGGTGACCGCGACCAGTGCGAACAGCATGATCGCCAGGTACGACGGCGCGCCGAGGGTGACGGCGAAGCGTGAGATCGTCGGGGCGAACGCGGCCAGCAGCGCGGTGCCGATGGCCCCGGCCACGAACGATCCGATCGCCGCGGTCGCCAGAGCCTGCGCCGCTCGGCCGGCCTTGGCCATCTTGTTGCCCTCGATGGCGGTGATCACCGACGACGATTCGCCGGGCGTGTTCAACAAGATCGACGTCGTCGACCCGCCGTACATGCCGCCGTAGAAGATGCCGGCGAACATGATGAACGCCGCGCTGGGGCTGACGTTGTACGTCACCGGCAGCAGCAGCGCGACCGTCATCGCCGGGCCGATGCCCGGTAGCACGCCCACCGCGGTGCCCAGCAACACGCCGATCACGGCATAGAGCAGATTCATCGGGGTCGCGGCCTGCTCGAACCCCTGGATCAGCCAGTCCACATTGTTCATCTACAGAATCCCGTCCAGAATGCCTGCGGGCAGCGGAATTCCGAGCCCGGAGTAGAAGGCGTAGAAGGTCGCGACCGACAGCACCGCCCCGATCGCGATGTTCCGGAAGTAGTGGCGGTTGCCGAGAACCGTCGCCGCCCCGGCGAACAGCAGGGTGCCGGTGATCGCCCAGCCGAGCGGTTGGACGAGCACGATCACCGCGACGAACAGCCCCACCAGCAGCCCGACGGTGCGCCAATCACCCGGTGAGTTGGGGTCGACGTCTTCGCCCGCGTCGGCCTCGCCCACCGAGCCGCGCGGAATCGCGATCGCCAGGACGACGGCAAGCACGATGAGCACGACACCGATGGTCAGCGGAAACATCTTCGGTCCGACCGGGTCGACCTTGGCGAAACCGGCGGTCAGGGCCATCGCGTCGTAGATGAGGAACGCGCCGACAGCCACGAGCACAGCGCAGATCAGGTACTGCGCCTTGTCGACTCGGGTCTCGGGTTCTCGCGATTGGTCGGAGGCGGTCATAGCAACCCCAATTCGGTCAGCGTCGAGGAGACGCGGTTGTCCTGGTCGGTGAGGAACTGCTCGAACTCGGGCCCGGTGGCGAACGCATCGCTCCAGCCGTTCTTGACCAGCGCGTCCTTCCACTGCTGGGTGCAGTGCAGGTCCTCCAGCGCCTTGACCATGGCTTGCTTGGCATCATCGGAAATGCCTGGCGGCGCGAGGATTCCGCGCCAGTTGGTGAAGGTGAGGTTGATGCCGGCCTCGGTGAGTGTGGGCGCGTCGATGCCCGCGACCCGCTCCTTGCCGGACACTGCGAGCACCCGCACCTGACCGGCGGCGATCTGGTCGACGAATTCGCCGAGACCGGTGGTTCCGACCGTGATCTTCTTGCCCAGCAAGGCCGTCAGCAGGTCGCCGCCGCCGTCGTAGGTGATGTAGTTGACCTTGCGCGGATCCACCCCGACCGCCCGCGCGGTCTCCATCGGGAACAGATGATCCGGTCCGCCGGGCGACGATCCCCCGCCCACGGTCACCCGGCTCGGATCGGCCTTCCACGCCGCGACCAGGTCACCGATGGTGCGGAAGGGCGAATCCCCCGGCACCAGAATGCCTTCCTGCTCTTCGACCATCTTGGCCAGCGCCGTCGCGTCGGAGGCGCGGGCATGTGACCCGTTGGTGTAGGTGGCGCCGACCACGCCCAGCCCCATCATCATCATGAGGTCGTCGTTGCCTTTTTCGTTCATCAGCCGGGCCATCGCGACGGTGCCGCCCGCGCCGATGACGTTGAACACCTCGATCCGCCCGGTGATGTCGTTGTCCTCCATGATCTTCACCGCGGTCCGTGCGGTCAGGTCATAGCCGCCGCCCGGGCTGTTCGGCACCATCATGCGCAGCCGGTGCAGTCCTCGGGCGTCATCGTTGCGGGTCACGCCGCAGCCGGTCAGCGTGAGCGCCACGGCGAGCGCCATGATCACCCCGAGCGCCGCCGCCAGGTGTCCTCGTCGACACGTCATCAACCGTCCCCAATCACTTGTGATGCTCAGCAATACTGAACCGTGACGTGACTCAGGTCACTGATGAGTTCGCAAAGGAAGTATTGGTCATTGAGTTCACGCTCGGCGATAGTGCGTGCGCTGCGGGGACGCAGCCTCGCCGGCCAGTTCCTGGCCTTTCAACTGCTCGTGGTCGCAGTCGTGCTGGTCGCGGTCGCGGCCGTGTCGGTCGCGCAGTCCACGCGTGAATTCCGCGACGTGCGAGGCCAGCGCATGATCGCGGTGGCGGAGAACATCGCCTCGACACCGATCGTGCGGGACCGTTACGGCGATCCGTTCGCAGCTTCCATCCTGGCCCCCGACGTGGATCGGGCGGTTGCCCTCTCAGGGGCCGAGCTGGCCGAGATGATCGATCCCACCGGCACGGTGCGCGCGTCGTCGGATCCGCAGCGGGTCGGAACCCGCGTCGATCTGGGCCCCAGCCGCGCCGACGAAGGCCGGGCGTGGTTCGGTGACGGCGATATCGACGGCGCCCACAGCTTGGTGGGCCAGGTCCCGATCCTGGCCACCGACGGCGATGTGCTCGCCATCGTCTCGGTCAGCGAACGGTATCCGTCGGTGTGGCAGCTCCTCGGAGGCGCAGGCGAACGTCTGCTGATCTATCTCGGTATCGGGGCCGCGCTCGGCCTCGTGGCGTCGTGGCTGCTGTCTCGACGCATCAAGCGGCACACCCGCGGCCTGGAGGTCGCCGAGATCGCCGGCCTGGCCGATCATCGGGAAGCGTTGCTGCACAGCATCCGCGAGGGTGTGGTCGCCGTGGGCACCGACGGCGCCATCACGGTGCTGAACGACAGCGCCCAGGAACTGCTGGGCCTCGACGACAGCGCGGTGGGGCGCCGGGTCGACGAGGTCGGCGTGGATCCGACGGTCGCGGGGTTCCTGCTGGACGGCGCCGCGGGCCGCGACGAGGACGACGTCATCATCACCACCAGAACGCGGGTCCTCGCGCTCAACCGGCGCGCGGCGAGCAGTCAGGGGCAGCGCATCGGTACCGTCACCACCATGCGCGACAGCACCGAACTCGCTGCGCTGCAGGCACAATTGTCGTCGCACCGCAGTGTGACCGACACGCTGCGGGCACAGACCCACGAGTTCGCCAACCAGCTGCACACCATTTCGGGGCTGGCACAGCTCGGTGAATTCGACGCGGTGCGCGATCTGGTGGGAACCCTCACCCGGCGCCGAGCAGAGATCAATGATGCTGTGACACAGCACATTTCCGACCCCGCCGTGGCCGCGCTGCTGATCGCCAAGACCTCGCTGGCCGCCGAGAGCGGCGTCACCCTCACCCTGACCGGCGACAGTCACCTGGCGGCGCTCGACCCGGCCCTGGCCACCGACGTGATCACGCTGCTCGGCAACCTGGTCGACAACGCCGTGGACGTCTCGGTCGGCTCGACAGCCGCACAGGTGCGCATCCACATCGACGACGCCCACGGCCTGCTGCTGACCGTGTCCGACTCGGGTCCCGGTGTGCCCCAACATCTTCGGGAGTCGATCTTCTCCCGCGGCGTGACCTCGAAACCGGACGTCCCCGGCGGGCGCGGAATCGGCCTTGCACTGGTGCGGCTGGTGACCGCGCAACACGGCGGTACCGTCGAGATCAGCGACGGCACCGGCGGCGGTGCGGTGTTCACCGTCCGACTGCCGGAGGCCGCCCATGTATGACGTGCTGGTGGTCGACGACGATTTCATGGTCGCCGAGATCCATCGCCGATTCGTCGAACGCGTCGACGGATTCCGCGCCACCGGTGTCGCGCGGACCGGGGCCGAAGCCCTGTCCGCGGTGGCCGACCTCAGACCCGACCTGGTCCTGCTCGATGTGTACCTGCCGGACATGACCGGCCTGAACGTGCTGCACCGGCTTCGCGCAGACGGCAACCGGGTCGGGGTCATCATGATCACCGCCGCACGTGAACTCGACACGGTGCGTGGCGCCTTGGACGGCGGCGCCGCGGACTATCTGATCAAACCGTTCGAGTTCGACCAGTTACGGGCGAAACTGGTGGCCTACGCGGCCCGGGCCGATGCTCTGGCGACCGAGGGCGGCGCCGACCAGTCGATGATCGACGCGTTGTTCGGCGGCGCTGCGGCCCCCAAGGCCACGCTCCCGAAGGGGTTGGGCGCCGAGACCGCAGGCCTGATACTCGATGCCGTGCGCGCGGCCGGCGAGGTCTCGGCGGCTGAATGTGCTGAACTCGTGGGCATTTCGCGGGTCAGCGCACGGCGCTACCTTGAGTACTTCCTCGGCACTGGCGCACTCGAGCTGCGGCTGCAGTACGGCACCGGCCGCCCGGAGCGGCGCTACCGCGCGGTGTCCCCACCGACAGTGAGGTAGCCCGCTACTCACGCATGCGGATCCCCAACAGCGCACCATCGCAGTGGGGTTGTTCAAGTGGGGGTTGTTCAAGGGAAGGCTGCGATGACCACGATGACCGCGCCGACTATCCGACGCACCTACCCGGACGTTTTCGACGCGGGCCTGCCATCCGTCGCCTACGAGCACGCCGCCGACCCGGAGGAAGCTCACCGGCTCATCGCGCGGGCCCGCAGGCAATCTCCGATCGCGATCGGGCCACACGGTCCGGAGATCCTCAGCTACCAGTTGGTGCGCGCCGTGCTGCGCGACGAACGCTTCGCCCCACCCAAGGGATTGTTTCTGGCCGCGCAGGGCGTCACGTCGGGACCACTGTGGGACCGCGCGGCGGCCAACCTGCTCAGCCTGGGCGGCCCCGCGCATCACCGGTTACGCCGGTTGGTGGCCAAGGCCTTCACCCCGAAAGCCGCCGAGCGGCTGCGTGGCACGTGCGTCGAGGTCATCACCGAACTGACGGACCGGTGGATGCCGGTGGGCGCCTGCGATGTCGTAGCCGACATCGCGCGTCGTTATCCGATCCCGGTCATCTGTGCCCTGCTGGGTGCGCCGCCGAACGACTGGGATCGGATCTCGCGGTGGGCCGACGACATCTTCAAGATGTTCAGTTGGAATGTCGACGGAAACGGGGCCGTCATCGAACAGGCGGGCTGCGAATTCGACGAGTACATCGAAGCGATGGTGGCCAGGCGGCTGTTCACCCTCAGCGACGACCTGCTCTCCGACCTGATCCGGGCCGAGGTCGACGGCGACCGGCTCACCCATGCCGAGCTGCTGATGCTGGCCGGCGGCGTGCTGCTCGCCGGAACGGACACCACCCGAAACCAGCTGGCAGCTGCGGTACAGGTGCTGTGCGAGCATCCTGCCGACTGGCAGCTGCTGGCCGAACATCCGGAACTGGCACCGGTTTTCGTCGAGGAATTGATGCGGCATACCCCAATTGCGTTGAGCACCATAAGGATGGCTCGCGAAGATGTCGAACTCGCCGGCGTGATGATCCCGGCCGGAACCGTCGTCATCGTCAATACTGCTGCGGCCAACCGTGATCCGGATGTCTACCCGGATCCGGACCGCTTCGACGTCACACGTCAGGACCCGCCGGCGATGCTGACGTTCGGCGGCGGGGCGCACTACTGCCTGGGCTCGCACCTGGCCAGACTCGAGCTCACCCAAGCCCTCACCGTGCTGACCCGTCGCTGGCGCACCGTCCGCATCGACGGCCCGGTGCGGTGGAAGCCGCTGACCGGCGTCAGCGGCCCGGCGACCCTGCCGGTGAGCTTCGACGCCGCCTGATCACCAGTACCCAGGACGCGAGGACCACTGCGAACACCGCCGCCTGGACCCCCGGCACCCAGCTCGCGGGATACAGCACCCCGGTGATGTAGTGCGCGATGAACCCCGCAGATGGCAGCGGCGGCATCCCCGCGCGGGCTCGCGCCCACCGCTCGAGGCCGGTGAGCGGACACGGCAAATCGAGTGCGACGCTGCCCAGACCCCACAGCACGGCCGTCACATGCAGCGCGATCGTGCGCGGCCACCGGCACGCGACGAACCCGCCCAGCACAAGATAGGCGATGAAGCCGAAGTGCACCGCGACGGTGAGGGCGACCAACACCGAGTACACCGTCATGGACCCAGCCCCTGGCCACAGAGGCCTCGCGCGATAATGTGTGGCGTGACATCGAGAGTACTGTTCATCCGCGTCGACCCCACGGCACCCGAGGCGATGCTGGGCGAGGCATTCAGCGAATGTGGTTTCGAGATCCACACATTCGACGTGGTGCCCGCCGACCGTCTCGATTCTCCGGTGGCCGACGTGCAGTTCCCCGATCTGACCCGCTATGACGTCGTGGTCGTGCTGGGCGCGCGCTGGTCGGTGTACGACGAAAGCCTGCGCGCCAGTTGGATGGGCACGTTGATGACCCAGCTGACGGAGGCCGCCGACGCAGGCGTGGGCTTATTCGGTGTGTGCTTCGGTGGCCAGTTGCTGGCACAGACCTTCGGCGGGTCGGTCAGCAGGTCCGATTCACCGGAGATCGGCTGGTACGAAGTCAGTACCGACGATCCCGAGCTGATCCCGCCCGGTCCATGGTTCGAGTGGCATATCGACCGCTGGACGGTGCCGCCGGGGGCCACCGAGATCGCCCGCAACGGCAACGCATCACAGGGGTTCGTGCTCGGCCGGGCGCTGGCCCTGCAGTTCCACCCCGAGCTCGATGAGACCGTGTTGGAATACTGGCTGGCCGACGACCGCGACGGCCAGGCCGGCAAGGTCGGCCGGACCCACGACGAATTGCGCGTCGAGACAAAAGAACTCAGCGACGACGCAGCGCAGCGCGTTCGCGCGTTGGTACGCAATTACCTGACGCGGGTGGTCGGCGCCACGCCGCAGCCGTAGGGTGGTCACTGGAAGTCCAAATTCGCCATGTGTGCATGGGGCAGCGTTACCCGGCACGATGCCGGGCGGGTGTTCCAGGACCGCCGCGAGGCGGGCCAGGTCCTGGCCCAGGAATTGATGCCCTACCGCGGCCAGGCTGACGTCGTGGTGTTGGGCTTGGCCCGCGGCGGCGTACCGATCGGCTGGGAAGTGGCGGCCGGCCTAAAGGCTCCGTTGGATGTGTTCCTGGTGCGCAAGCTGGGTGTGCCGCAGTGGCCCGAGTTGGCGATGGGCGCGCTGGCCAGCGGTGGCGGAATCGTGATCAATGAACAGCTTGTGCAGCGGCTCGGGATCAGCCAGGAGGACCTCGACGCCGCGATCGAGCGGGAGACGGCCGAGCTGACCCGGCGCGAACATGCGTATCGAGGCGGCCGCCCGCCCCCGGAGCCGGCCGGTAAAACGGTGATTCTGGTCGACGATGGCATCGCGACCGGCGCGAGCATGCTTGCCGCAGTACGGGCCGTGCGCGCCGCGCGCCGGCTGGTGGTCGCGGTACCGGTGGGGCCCGCGTCGGCATGCCGGGAACTCGCCCAGGAAGCCGACGAGGTGGTGTGCGCGAGCACACCCACGGAGTTTTCGGCCGTCGGCCAGGCGTTCGCCGACTTTCACCAGGTCACCGACGACGAAGTGCGGGCCCTGCTGGCGACGCCGACCGTGCGCGCGCCGGACTAGCCCTTGTGCTCCTCTGCCGCTTCCTCCGCGGTGGGCTCGACCTCATGCGCATCGCCGTCGGCGGACTCAGCGGGTTCGTCCGACTCGGCCGATTCCGCCTCGGCGGTTTCGTCGGTCTTGTCGGCAGATTCTTCCTCTGCGGCCGGCTCGGCTTCGGCCTCGGCCGACTCATCGGGATAGTCCTCGACAGCGTCCTCGGTGGACTCGGCGGCCGCCGGAGTCTCGTCGGCCGATTTCTCGGCGGCCCCACGGGAACGTTCCCGCAGCGCATCGACGATGAGCAGCACCACGCCGAGCACGCTGGCACCGATGCACACCCAGGCGATCAGCTCGTTGCTGGTCACCACGGCGGTCACCAGCGCGGCCAGACCGATGACGGCGAGCACTAGCGCAATGATCAGCATCAATCAACCCTAGCTAGGTAGGTGGCCTGAACGGTCGCGTTCCGGTCAGGGGTCAGTTGTTGCCCCGGTTGAACTGGCCGAAACCGCTGGCGTCGCTGTTGGCGCTGGAATCGACCGGCGCGGCCGAACCGCGCTGACCGAGTTCTTCGAGCTGAGATTCCAGGTAGGTCTTCAGCCGCGTGCGGTATTCGCGTTCGAACGTCCGCAGCTGTTCCAACCGTCCTTCCAGCACCGTGCGCTGCTGGTTGATGGTTCCCATGATCTCGGAGTGCTTGCGCTCGGCGTCGGCCTGCAGTGCGTCGGCCTTCTCCTGGGCCTGGCGCAGCTGGGTCTCCGAGCGGGTCTGTGCATCGGCGAGCATGGCGTCGGCGCGCTGCCGGGCCTCGGTGACCGTCGTCTCCGCCGTCTTGCGCGCATCGCTGACCATGGCGTCGGCCTGTGCCCGTGCGTCGGCGAGCATCTTCTCCGACTCGGCCTTGGCCGAACCGGTGAGCCGGTCGGCAGTGTCCTGCGCCAGGCTGAGCACGCGCGCAGCGCGGGCCGCGGTGTCCTCGTTGGTCGCCACCGGCGCTGCGGGCGCGGCCGGTGCCTCGTAGACCGGCTTCGGCGCGGGGGCCGGCTCCGGCTCGGGCTCAGGCTCGTAGAGCGGGATCGACTTGGTCGACTGAGCAGCGCCACCACCGGAGCGGGCGGACGCCAGCTCGGAGTCGAGCTCGGAGACGCGCTGCCGGAGATCGGCATTCTCTTCGATGAGTCGGGTCAGCTCATTCTCAACCAGATCGAGAAAGGCGTCGACCTCATCCTCGTTGTACCCGCGCTTGCCGATGGGCGGCTTGCTGAACGCGACGTTGTGGACGTCCGCCGGTGTGAGCGGCATTGTCTGCCCCCTTGGAGTCTTGGACCGTCAATCGATCTCGAAGTGTAGAGCCTGTTGTGTAGAGCCTTGTTTGGACGCAACTGGCGTCCATCCTGTCACACCAGAACCGGAGGTTGCAGTCGAGGCCAATTTTTAAGAACGAATTTCAATCTTCTTACGCGTTTTCCGGCGCTCCGGCAAACGATCTCAGCGCAGGTGAAGCGCCGTGACCGGCCGGGTCAGCCTGCCGCCCCGAGAGCCAGTTGCATGCCGATGAACACCACGAGGAGCAGCACCATGATCGACAGATCCAGCCGGACCGCGCCGATGGTCAGCTGCGGGATGATGCGGCGCAGCAGCTTCACCGGCGGATCCGTGAGCGTCAGGATGACCTCCAGGATCACCACCGTCAGACCCTTGGGGTGCCAGTCACGACTGAACGACCGGATGAACTCGACAACGACCCGCGCGATGAGCAACAGCCAGAAGATGAACAGCGCGAAGAACAGGATCTCGAAGAGCAGCGACAACTGGGCCGACCTCACTCAGGCAGATGTATGACATTCGATACAGGTCGCCTCAGCGGTATAACCGGCCGATTGTGCGACGCCGCCAGCCTACCCGGCCGCCGGACGGGTGCCGCGCACGCGAGGAGCAGGGCAGCTGCAGCACGCGTGGAGCAGGCGGCCCGCGAATTACTGGTAGGCGTAGAAGCCGGCCTCGGCGATCCGGCGGCGCTGCTCGGCGCTGACGTCGACGTCGGCGGGCGACAGCAGGAAGACCTTGGTCGCCACCTTGTCGAACGATCCGCGCAGTGCGAAGGCCAGCCCGGCGGCGAAGTCGACGAGTCGCTTGGCGTCGGCGTTGTCCATCGACACCAGGTCCATGATCACCGGCGTGCCGTCGCGGAACCGCTCGCCGATGGTGCGGGCCTCGCTGTAGTCCTTGGGCCGCAGCGTGGTGATCTTCGACAGCGGGCTGCCCGCTTCGAACAGCTCGGCCATGCGGCGCGGATCCATGGCCAGTGCGCCCCGCGTGGAGCCGGCCAAGGTGCCCAAACGCTGTGCAGGACGCTCGAATTCACGCGGGGCGCGCATGCGCGATTCGAACCGGGGCTCCTCGGCGTAGCCACCGCCCGGGTAGCCGCCGCGGTAGGCAGGCCCCTCGTCGAACTCCCGGCCCTCGTAGCCGTAGCCCTCGTCCTCGAAGCGCTCTTCACGCGGACGCCGGGCGTAGCTACGGGCGGCGCCACGGTCGTCGTCCTCGTAGTACTCGTCGTCGTAGTCATCCATCGGCGCCATGCCGAAGTAGGCCTTGACCTTGTGCAGTGTGCTCATCTCGGCGACCCTTCTGCTGACCGTGGGAGTGGTGATGTCTGTGATGAAGATGTGACTGGTGTGACAACTGGTGGTGACGTTAGCGGCCGCCGTCCCATAAGCGCGGTACCGACACGCACACACGTCGAACCGTGTCGCACGGCAACCTCCAGGTCGTTCGACATCCCCGCAGACAGCCCCAGGCGCTGCGGATAGTCCCGCTGCACCCGCTCCAACTCCCCTGCCAGCCGCGCGAAGGCCTCCTCGGGATCGGCATCCAGCGGCGGTATCCCCATCAATCCGACGAACTCGAGCCCCTTCGCGTCCTGGGCCGCCGCACAGAGTTCGTCGACCAGAGCGGGTTGGCCGACATCGACACCGCCGCGGTCGGTATCCCCGTCGAGGCTGATCTGCAGGTAGACGCGCAGCGGCTCGGTCCGGACGCCACTCTCCAGCGCGGACGTGGCACCGCGGTCCAGCGCACCGACGAGCCGGACGCTGTCGACGGAGTGTGCGGCGTAGGCCCAACTGGCCACGGCGCGAGCCTTGTTGCGCTGGATGCTGCCCACCATGTGCCAGCGAATCGGCTCGCCGGGCAATTCCTCGCGCACCGTAGCGACTTTCGCGGCCGCTTCCTGTTCGCGGGATTCACCGAATGCGTGACAACCTAAACGGTGCAAAATGAGAATATCGGTGGCCGGAAAGAATTTTGTAATGGGAAGTAATTCGATCTCATTGACATTTCGTCCGGCCGATTCCGCGGCCCGCGCCAGCCGCGCCCGCGCCGCTCCCAGCGCAGTGGTCAGTTCACCGACTCGATCGGCATCACGCGACTGCTGCTCGGTGGTCATTCGCGGCTCGACTCCATCCACACCAGCGACGCCAGGCGTCCCGTCGGTGCGTCCCGGCGATGACTGAACAACGTTCGGTCATCGACCGTACAGCGCGGATCCACGTCGACCGCGCGGACGCCCAAATCCTTTAACTGCCGGGCTATTCCAGCACGCAGGTCCAGGCCCGGCGTACCCCGTCCCGTCGTGGTGCGGCTCCCCGGCAAGGCCGCCTCCACCTCGTCGGCCATCTCGGCAGGCACCTCGTAGTTGCGGCCGCTGACCGCGGGGCCGAGCAGCACGGACACGTCCTGCACTTGTGCGCCACGGGCCAGCATGGCCTCCAGCGTGCGCACCACGACACCCAACTGCGCACCCACCCGACCGGCGTGCGCCGCGCCGATGACGCCCGCGCGCGCGTCGGCCATTAATACCGGAACGCAATCCGCCGTCACGACCGCCAATGCCAAACCAGGGGTGGTGGTCACCAATGCGTCGGCATTATCGACGGCGGCACCCGATTCGGGCGGCGCGGTCACGGTGACCACGCGATCCCCATGCACCTGGTTCATCCAGACCACGGCGTCGGCGCCGATCGCCTTGGCCAGCCTGTGGCGGTTGGCCGAGACAGCGGCAGGGTCGTCGCCGACGTGGTCGCCGAGATTGAAGGAGTCGAAGGGTGGGGCCGAGACACCACCGGCACGGGTGGTGGTCACCCGACGTATGCGAACACTCACAATCCCAGTATCCGAAGTCCGCAGTCGCGGGCCCGACTCAGTGCCGCATGAACGGCGGGACGTCGACATCGTCGTCAGCGATACCGCCGTCCCCGCCGATGCTCACCGTGGCCCCGTTGGTGTGCGCGGGAACGCTGGCGGCATCCGTCGGCTCGAACAGCGACGTGGTCATCTTCCCGGAGCGGGCCGTCGCGATCGGCTGAGTAGGCGCCTGGCTGGGGCTGGTCACCGGCTTACGGCTGGGACCGGCCATGTCGAACCCGGCCGCGATGACGGTGACCCGGACCTCGTCGCCGAGCGAGTCGTCGATCACCGTGCCGAAGATGATGTTGGCCTCGGGGTGGGCCGAGTCCTGCACCAGAGAGGCGGCCTCGTTGATCTCGAACAGTCCCAGATCGCTGCCACCCGCGACGGACAGCAGCACGCCCTGCGCGCCCTCCATCGAGGCTTCCAGCAGCGGCGAGTTGATGGCGATCTCGGCGGCCTTGAGCGCGCGGCCGTCGCCGCGGGCCGAGCCGATGCCCATCAGGGCCGTGCCTGCGCCGCTCATCACGCCCTTGACGTCGGCGAAGTCGACGTTGATCAGACCTGGCGTGGTGATCAGGTCGGTGATGCCCTGAACGCCGTTGAGCAGCACCTCGTCGGCACTGCGGAACGCGTCCATCAGCGACACCGCGGCGTCGCCCATCTGCAGCAGCCGGTCGTTGGGGATCACGATGAGGGTGTCGCAGCTCTCGCGCAGCGCGGTGATGCCTGCCTCGGCCTGGTTGCTGCGGCGCTTGCCCTCGAAGGAGAACGGCCGCGTCACCACGCCGACTGTCAGCGCACCGAGCTTGCGTGCGATGGTCGCCACGACGGGCGCACCGCCGGTACCAGTACCACCGCCCTCGCCCGCGGTGACGAACACCATGTCGGCGCCACGCAGCAGTTCTTCGATGTCGTCCTTGGCGTCCTCGGCAGCCTTGCGGCCCACTTCAGGGTCCGCGCCTGCGCCGAGCCCACGGGTGGAATCGCGGCCGACATCGAGCTTGACGTCGGCATCGCTCATCAACAGCGCCTGGGCGTCGGTGTTGATCGCGATGAACTCAACGCCCTTGAGGCCCTGCTCGATCATCCGGTTGACGGCGTTGACGCCGCCGCCGCCGATGCCAACCACCTTGATCACTGCCAGGTAGTTATGCGGGGGGGTCATGGATCGTCTTCCTCCCTGGTTGGGGTGTTCGTGACGCCGAACCCCTCTCCTGCAAACCCTCAACCTCAACCATAGGCTTAGAGTTATGTCAAGTAGTTCCGCGCAAACAGAACGGTAGGGGGCCAACCCGCGCGAACGCGTCAGGCGCGCCGACGCGCCGCGCGGCAATTTCTACTTGACCGTGGGGAGGTCCGGGCTCGAGACGTCGTAGGTATGACCGGGCTGAGTCAACAAAGCCGCCAGCTTCAAGGCCTTTTCGTCCGTCCGGTCGTTGGTGCCCCACACCACGACCCGACCGTCGGTGAGCGTCAACGTGATCGACGCCACGGACGGTGCCGCGATGCGGCCGACCTGCCCGGCCACGTCAGGCGGCAGAGCCAACATCACCTTGAGCGCGGCCAGGGTCGGCAGATCGCTCGGCCCCGGGTTGTCGGTGTCCAGGTACGGCAGCGAGAGCGGGGCGGGCCCGGTGGCGAAATCGACCCCGTCCCGGTCGAACAGGTGGGGGCCGTCCGGATAGTCCTTGACCACCACCGGAACTCGCTCGACCACTGTGATGCGCAGCGTCGACGGATACTCCCGCTGCACCCTGGCGGTGGCGATCCGCCGGATCGCGGCCACCCGCTCGGCGACCGCGTCGGTGTTGACCTGCAACAGCGGGGTACCGGACGGGATGCTCGCAGCTCCCAGCACCTCTTCGCGGCTCACGGTCGAGAGCCCGGCCACCACCACGTTGCGGGCCGACATGATCGGCGTGAAGTACAGCAACAGCCCGATCGCGACCGCCACCACGCTCGCCAATGCCGACCACAACAACACCTTGACGCCCCGAATCGCGCCCGAGGCAGGCACTTTCACCGACTCACCGGCGGACCCGGCCACCCGGCGCTTGGCTTCCCTGCGGGCCTGCTCGATGGCTATCGCGCGGTCGCGGGCCGCGCGACGCTCCTCGCGTTCGCGGCGGGCACGGCGGCGTGGACCCTCGTAGTCTTCCGCGGCTGCCGGCGGCAAATCGGACCCAGCCGCCGGCGGCAAGTCCGAACCGGCCTCATCCGGTCCCGCCTGCGCGGGCCCCTGTTCCTCGACGGCACCGGCCGTTTCCGGATCAGGTCCGGTCACGGCGTTCCCTGTTCGTCGCGCCCGCTGGCGTGTTCTGGTCCTCCTCGCGTGCGGGGAGCGCTGCGGTTCGACTTGATCTGCAATTCGGTGAGAATCTCGCTGCCCAGCATGGTGACGTCGCCGGCACCCATGGTGATCACGACATCACCGGGCCGGGCCGAGGCCGCGACCTCGGCGGCCACCGCCGAGAAGTCCGGGACATAGGTCACCGGGACACCGACGTGCCCCGCGACCGTGGCGCCGCTGATCCCGGCGATCGGCTGTTCCCGGGCGCCGTAGACGTCGAGAACAAACACCTCGTCCGCGGCGTCCAGGGCCGCACCGAAATCACCCGCGAAAGTTGCTGTGCGCGAATACAAATGGGGTTGGAAGGCGACGATCAGCCGACCGCCGGTCGCCGCCACGACAGAGCGGGCAGCCGCCAGGGTGGCGCGCACCTCGGTGGGATGGTGCGCGTAGTCGTCGAAGACCCGGACACCGTCGGTGCTGCCGACCAGCTCGAAGCGCCTGCGCACCCCCTCGAATCCGGCCAGCCCGTCGAGGACCGCTTCGGCGGGTGCGCCGACGGCCACCGCGGCAAGCACCGCCGCCAGTGCATTGAGCGCCATGTGCCGGCCGGGCACCGCGAGCCGGATCGCCCGCGGATGCGGCTCACCGGCGAGCTGGATGTGCGCCACCGCGCCGGTCCCCTGCTGATCCCAGCTGAGCAGCTCGCCTGCGAGGGCAGAAGCTTCATTGCTCCTCGCGTGCGCACCGCCGGAACTGCCATAACGCAACACCCGGATCCCGAGCGCGTCCGTGCGGTCGGCGAGCGCGGCAGCGCCTGGGTCGTCGGTGCACACCACCAGTGCCCCGCCCGGCGCGATCCGCTCGACGAAGGAGTCGAACACCGCGACGTACGCGTCCTCGGTGCCGAAGAAGTCAAGGTGGTCGGCCTCGATGTTGGTCACCACAGCCACGTCCGGGGTGTACTCCAGCAGCGAGCCGTCGCTCTCGTCGGCCTCGGCGACGAAGCAGCGACCACTGCCGTGATGCGCATTGGTGCCTGCCTCGCCCAGCTCACCGCCCACCGCGAAGGACGGGTCGAAACCGCTGTGCTGCAACGCCACGATGAGCATCGACGTGGTCGTGGTCTTGCCGTGGGTTCCGGTCACCATCAGCGTGGTGTATCCGGCCATGAGCTTGGCCAGCACCACGGGACGCAGGATCACCGGGATCCCGCGGCGGCGGGCCTCCACCAGCTCGGGATTGGTCTTGGGGATCGCCGCGTGGGTGGTGACCACCGCGGTGGGGCCGCCGGGCAACAGATCCAGCGACGACGCGTCGTGGCCGATCCGGATCTGAGCGCCCCGGGCCCGCAGCGCCACCACGCCGCGCGATTCCTTGGCGTCCGAACCCGACACCATGGCACCGCGATCCAGCAGGATCCTGGCCACGCCGGACATGCCGGCTCCGCCGATGCCGACCATGTGCACCCGCTGCAGCTCGGCGGGCAGCGAATTGCCGTTCACTGCAGCTTCTTTCGTCTGTCGCGGGCCACATCCAGGGCGACCTGGGCCACCCTGCGCGCGGCATCACGATGTCCCGACAGCGAGGCGGCCGCCGTCATCTCCGCCAGGCGGGCGTCGTCGGTCAACAGGCCGACAACGGTGTCGGCGACGAATTGCGGACTCAGTTCGGCATCGTCGATGAGCAGCCCGCCGCCCGCGGCCACCACCGGCTGGGCATTGAGGCGCTGTTCACCGTTGCCGATCGGCAGTGGGACATACACCGCGGGCAGACCGACGGCCGTCACCTCGGCCACCGTCATCGCGCCCGAGCGGCAGATGGCCAGGTCGGCCGCCGCGTACGCCAGGTCCATCCGGTCCAGATAGGGCACCGCCCGGTACGGCGGCCGTTGCCCGCCAGGCGATTCCGGGAGATCGAGGGTGTTCTTGGGA
Source organism: Mycobacterium aquaticum (assembly GCF_002086485.1). GTDB lineage: Bacteria > Actinomycetota > Actinomycetes > Mycobacteriales > Mycobacteriaceae > Mycobacterium > Mycobacterium aquaticum. The sequence goes on from NZ_MVHF01000025.1 coordinate 66,849, forward strand.
CCGTGCGCGTGCAGTACCGAGATGCCTGCCGCGCCCAGTTGATCGGCCGCGGCCGACACAGCCCGGTTGATGGACTGGGCACCCTGGGAACCGCCGAACACCAACAGCACCTTGGCGTCGTCGGCGAAGCCGAAGTGGGCGCGCGCAGCCTGCCGCAGCGCCGCTCGGTCGAGCGATGTGATCGCCTCGCGGACCGGCATCCCGACCACCTCGACGCGGCGCAAGCCGGGATCGGGAACCGCCGAGAGCACCCGCCGCGCCGAAAGCGCGCCCACCCGGTTGGCCAGCCCGGCGCTCGCGTTGGCCTCGTGGACGACCACCGGCACAGGCCTGCGCCGGGTCAGCTTGTTGCCGCGTGCCGCCAGATAGGCGGGCAACGCGACGTAGCCGCCGAAGCCCACCACCACGTCGGCGTCAACGTCGGCCAGCACCGCGCGGGTCTGCCGGATCGCCGTACGGACCCGCAACGGCAGCCGGGCCAGATCGCCCGACGGTTTACGGGGCAACGGCACGGGTGTGATCAGTTCCAGGTCATAGCCGCGCTCGGGCACCAACCGGGTTTCCAGGCCGCGTGCGGTCCCCAGCGCGGTGATCCGGACGTTCGGGTCGAGGGCGCGCAACGCGTCGGCCACCGCCATCGCCGGTTCGACGTGGCCGGCAGTGCCGCCACCAGCCAGGACGACGGAAATCGCCTGCTCGCTGCGTTCCGACATGCCCCGAGAAGCCTCGCTCACCCGTAACGCTGACCTTCCAGTGCTCGGGCCCGACGGCCCTGGTTCCGCTGGCCCGAACCATAGCGGACCGACGCCGTTGCCGCCCCAACCGGCTGGTCGGCGCGGGTGCGATCGGACCGGCGTACCGTTCGATCGCCCGGTTGCGGCTTGCGCCGGTTGGCCACCGCCTTGCGGTCGGGGCGCCGGTCCATTCTGCGGTCCGGTTTGCGCTCGGGCCTGCGCTCCGGTTTGCGCGCCGGTTTGGCCTTGGCGGGCAACGCGGCCTTTCGGGTGCGCAACCGGTCACGAGCCGATTCCAGCCGGGTCGGGACATACGGCTCCGGCATGGGTAGGCGCAGCAGCCGGTTCACCCGGTCGTCGCGGCCTGCGCGCAGCGCCGCGACCGCCTCGGGTTCGTGCCGGGCCGCGTTGGTGATCAGGCCCATCATCAAAAGCGTTGTGGCCTGGGCTGATCCACCCGCCGAAATCAGTGGCAACTGTAGGCCGGTGATCGGCAGCAGACCCACCACGTAGCCGACGTTGATGAACATCTGGCCGACCAGCCACAGGGTGGTCGTCGCCGTCAGCAACCGCAGGAACGGGTCGGCCGAGCGACGCGCGATCCGCATCCCGGTGTAGGCGAACAGCCCGAACAGGGCGAGCAGGCCGACCGCACCGACCAGGCCGAGTTCCTCCCCGATGATCGCGAAGATGAAGTCGTTGTGGGCGTTGGGCAGATAGTTCCACTTGGCGGTGCCCTGCCCGAGCCCGTCGCCGAACACGCCGCCGTTGGCCAGGGCGAACCGTGCCTGCCGCGACTGGTAGCCCGAACCCTGGCCGTCCGCTGTCGGGTTCAACCAGGACTGCACGCGGTCGGACCGGTAGCCGGCGGACACCGCGAGGACCGCGGCCGCTGCGACCGCCGCCATCAGCGACGTCACGAACACCCGCAGCGGCAGGCCCGCGTACCAGAGCAGGCCGAGCAGGATGATGCCCATCGACACCGTCTGACCGAGGTCGGGCTGGGCCACGATGAGTGCCAGCGCGACGACGGCGCCCGGAACCAGCGGGATCAGCATTTCCCGCAGCGAGGCGTGTTCCAGGCGGCGCGCCGCAAGCAGGTGTGCACCCCAGATCGCGAAGGCGATCTTGGCCAGTTCGGAGGGCTGCATGGAGAACCCGGCGACCACGAACCAACCGCGGGATCCGTTGGAGTACGTGCCGATTCCGGGGATCAACACCAGCACCAGCGCCACGATCGTCAAGGCGAACATCGGGAACGCGAAGCGGCGCATCGTCTTAATCGGCACCCGCAGCACGACATAGAACGCGATGAAGCCGACGACGGTCCACATCACCTGGCGGCCGAACACCGCCCATGGCGAACCGTCCATGTCGTAGGAGTAGACGCCCGACGCCGAGAGCACCATGATCAGGCCGAGCGTCGTCAGCAACGCCGTGATCGCGATGATGAGGTGGAACGACGTCATCGGACGGCCCAGCCACGCCCCGAACCGCGTGCGCGGCTCCTTCACCGTCGCAGCGGACTCGGAGCTGCCCGCGGCCGGATCGGCGGCGGGCGTGGCGGCGCTCTCCTTGCCCCGGCGGAACCGGTTGAGGATGTTGCCCACGGCAGCTACCCGGTGACAGCGCGCACGGCCGCAGCGAACACGTCGCCGCGCTGGCCGTAGCCGCTGAACTGATCGAAGGACGCTCCGGCCGGGGCCAGCAACACCGTGTCACCGGGCTTCGCCAGCTGGCGGGCGGCGTCGACGGCGGCGGCCATGACAGCTTCCGAGACCGGCCGCTCCGCCACTTCAATCACACGAGTCACATGATTACCAATAGACCCACTAGTCTCAAGCACCCCAGAATCCTCCCCCGCCACAAGCTCGACGACGGGGACATCCGGTGCGTGTCGCGATAACGCCTCGGCAACCGTTCGGCGGTCGCGCCCGAGCACAATCGCACCGGCGAGCCGGCTCGCGACGTGTCGTACCAGCTCATCGACCGAAGCGCCCTTCAGCAGACCACCGGCGATCCACACCACCCGCGGGTAGGCCGTGATCGATGCCTGCGCGGCGTGCGGATTGGTGGCCTTCGAATCGTCGACGTAACGCACCCCGTCGACGGTCCCGACCACCTCGGCCCGGTGCCGGCCGACCCGAAACGAGGCGAGTGCGGCCGCGATGGCCTCGGGCGGCACGTCGACAGCCCGCGCCAGCGCCGCCGCAGCGAGCGCGTCGAGCACACCGACCGGGCCGGCGACCCCGATGGTCGCCGCGTCAGCCAACTCGACGTCGTCGCCGAAGGCCCGGTCGACGAGCTTGCCGGCGCGCACCCCGAGCTCCCCCGGCGCGGGCTCGGCGAGCCGGAAACCGACCCGCACGGGCGCCGCGGCGGAATCGAGTAGCCCGGCGGCAACCGGGTCGTCGAACCCCACGACGGCCACCCCGCCGTCGAGCACGCGGGACTTGTCGCGCGCGTAGGCGTCCATCGACCCGTGCCAGTCGAGATGGTCCTCTGCGACGTTGAGCACCACACCGGCCTCGGGCCGCAGCGAAGGCGCCCAGTGCAGCTGGAAACTCGACAGCTCGACAGCCAGCAGCTCGGCGGGCTGATCGAGCACGGCGAGCACCGGGTCACCGATGTTGCCGCACAACACACTGCGGCGACCGGCCGCCACCAGCATCTCGTGCAGCATCGACGTGGTCGTGGTCTTGCCGTTGGTCCCGGTGACCACCAGCCAGCGTCGCGGCGGGCCGAAGCATCCCGCCGCATCCAGCCGCCAGGCCAGCTCGACGTCACCCCAGATGGGCACGCCCGCAGCGGCCGCGGCCGCCAGCACCGGCGCGCTCGGGGGGAATCCCGGACTCGTCACCACCAGCGCGTAGTCAGCGATCGCGGCGACCGCCCCGGCCGGATCCACCACGGCGACACCCTCGTCCGCGTACGACCGCAAAGCCTCGACATTGTCGTCACACAGCGTGGCGGCGACCCCCAGCGGTGCCAGTACCGCCAGCACGGCCCGGCCCGTGATGCCCGCGCCCGTGACCAGCACCGGCGCCCCCGCGGTCAACGGCGCGGGAAGTTCTCTGTCCTCGTGTGCGGGCCCGGCCACATCAGGCCCCGACAGCGGTCAGCCATTCGCTGTAGAACAGCGCGACGCCGAGTCCACACGCGATCGCCGTCAGCAGCCAGAACCGGATGATCACGGTCGTCTCGGCCCATCCGACCAGCTCGAAGTGATGATGGAACGGCGCCATCCGGAACACCCTGCGGCCCGTCGTGCGGAACGCGAGAATCTGCACCACAACCGAGGTGACCTCGGCGACGAACAACGCACCCAGGACCACTGCGAGGATCTCGGTACGGCTCATCACCGACAGGCCGGCGATGATGCCACCCAGGGCCAGCGATCCGGTGTCCCCCATGAAGATCTTGGCGGGTGCGGCGTTCCACCACAGAAAGCCGATACAGGCACCGGCCGAGGCCGCCGCGATCAGCGCCAGGTCCAGCGGGTCACGCACGTTGTAGCAGCCCAGCCCGGGTGCGGTGGCACAGGCATTGCGGAACTGCCAGAACGTGATCAGCACGTAGGCCGCGCAGACCATCGCCATCGCACCGGCGGCCAGACCGTCCAGTCCGTCGGTGAAGTTCACCGCATTCGACCAGGCACTGACAATCACCACGCAGAACAGCACGAACACCCACGACGCGAGCGTGACCGTGGCGATCTCGCGCACATAGGACAGCTCGGGGCTGGCCGGTGTCAGCCCGTCGCTGTTGCGGAACTGCAGGGCCAGCACGCCGAACAGCACCGCGGCGAGCAGTTGACCGACCGTCTTGGCGGTCTTGTTCAGCCCCAGGTTGCGCGACCGCCGCAACTTGATCAGATCGTCGAGGAAACCGACACCGCCGAGCATGGTCGCCAGACCGAGCACGATCATGCCCGACGCCGACGGACCGTCGCCGCCCATGGCCATGCCGACCAGGTGGGTGCCCAAGTAACCGGCCCAGATGCCCGCGACGATAGCCACACCGCCCATCGACGGGGTGCCCCGCTTCTTGGCGTGGCTGGCCGGGCCGTCTTCGCGGATCTCGTGGCCGAGACCCCGCTTGGTGAACAACCGGATCAACGCCGGGGTCAGCAGAATAGAGACCGTCAACGCGATGCCGACGGCGATGAGGATCAGCTTCATCGGCCGGCTCCGGCGGCACCGGCATCGAAAGCGATGGCGTCGGCCAGCGCACCGAGCCCCGCCGAATTGGACGCCTTCACCAGCACGACGTCACCCGGCTGCAGCTCGGCGCGCAAAAGCTCCAGTGCGGCATCCGCGTCGGCGACCATCGTGGACTCCGAACCCCACGAACCCTCCATTACCGCCCCGTGGTGCATGGCGCCCAACGACCTCCCGGTTCCGACGACGATGAGTCGAGAAACATCTAAGCGCACCGCCAGTCGACCGATGCGATCGTGCTCGGCTATCGCATCCTCGCCCAACTCGGCCATCTCACCGAGCACCGCCCAGCTGCGCCGCCCGGTGCCGCGTTCGCTGGTCCTGTCACTGGCCATCCAGGCCAATGCCTTCAGCCCGGCGCGCATCGAATCCGGGTTGGCGTTGTAGGCGTCGTTGATGACCGTGACGCCGTCGGCCCGGGTGCTCACCTGCATGCGGTGCCGCGACACCGGCCCGGCACCCGCCAGCGCTTCGGCGACCTGCTCCAGCGTCGCGCCGCACTCCAGGGCCACCGCAGCCGCGCTCAGCGCATTGGAGACCTGATGGTCTCCGTGCACCGCCAGGGCGATCTCGACCTGCCCGTCGGCGGTGTGCAAGGTGAACCGCGGGCGGGCCAACTCGTCGAGCGTGACGGGACCGGCCCACACGTCCACCGTCGTCCCCGGCTCGCGCGACACTCGCACCACCCGTGCGTCGGTCAGCGCGGCCATCGCCGCCACCGCGGTGTCGTCGGCATTGAGCACCACCACGCCGGAACTCGGAACTGATTGCGGCAGTTCACCTTTCGTCTGGGCGATGACTTCACGTGAGCCGAACTCGCCCAGATGTGCGGTACCGACGTTGAGCACGACGGCGATCGACGGCCTGGCGATCGCGGCCAGCGCCGCGATGTTGCCGGGGTGCCGCGCCGACATCTCCAGGATCAGGAAGTCGGTGTCCCTGGTGGCGCGCAGCACCGTCCACGGATGGCCGAGCTCATTGTTGAAGGACCCCGGCGGGGCGACCACCTCACCCAGCGGGGCGAGCACCGCCGCCAGCAGATCCTTAGTCGAGGTCTTACCGGACGACCCGGTGACCCCGATGATCTTGAGCCCACCTTCGGCCAGTTCGGCGGCCACCGCGGCGGCCAGCCGAGCCAGCGCCGCCAGCACCGCCGCCCCCGAACCGTCGGTGTCATGTTCGAGCGCGCCCGACGCCGCGTCGGCTGCCCCGGGTTCGGGCCGCACGACGATCGCGGGCACCCCGACCGGTCGTGCGGCGAGCACCGCGACGGCACCCGCCGCCACGGCGGTCGCGGCGAAGTCGTGGCCGTCCGATCGGGCCCCGGGCAGCGCCAGGAACAGGCCACCCGGGCCGACGGCTCGCGAATCGAACTCGACGGTGCCGGTGACCCGCGTCTGCGCGGCCTGCTCGGCGGTGATGTCGGCCAGTTCGCCGCCCACGATCTCGGCGATCCTGGCGACGGTCATCTCGATCATGCGCCCGACTCTCCTGGCTCCCCGACCCGCTGTGCCTCTGCCTGCAACTTCTCCAGTGCCGCCGCGAGCTCGTCGCGATCGTCGAACGGCCTGGTCTGGCCACCGCTGGTCTGCCCGGACTCATGGCCCTTGCCCGCGATCAACACGATGTCGCCCGGCCGCGCCCAGGCCACCGCATGCTCGATGGCCGCCCGGCGGTCGCCCACCTCGACCACTTCGGCGGCTCCGGCGGTCGCGCCGGCCAAGATCGCGGCCCGAATCGTCGCAGGATCCTCATCGCGCGGATTGTCGTCGGTGACCACCACCAGATCGGCCAGGTCCGCGGCCACCCGGCCCATCGGCTCGCGCTTGCCCGCGTCCCGGTTGCCGCCCGCCCCGAACACCACGGCCAGCCGGGCACGGCTGTCGGCGCTCTGCCGAAGCGTCTGCAGCACCGCCTCCAGCGCACCCGGCTTGTGGGCGTAATCCACCAGCGCCAGAAACGGCTGGCCCCGGTCGATGGCCTGCAGGCGGCCCGGAACAGCCGCATTGCGCAGCCCCGGGGCCGCCTGCTCGGGCGAAACCCCCACCGCATCCAGCAGCGCCAGAGCCAGCGCGGCGTTGGCCACGTTGTACCGGCCGGGCAGCCCGATGCCGAGTTGGTGATGCACGCCGGCCGGGTCGGTCACGCTGAATTCCTGGGCGCCTGCCCCTGCCGCGGCGACCGCCTGGACAGCCCAATTCGCAGGGCGACCGGTCGCGCTGACGGTCACCGGGTCCTCGGCGCGCTCCGCCATGGCCTGACCGGCCTCGTCGTCGACGCAGATCACGGCCGCGGCCGCGTGGTTGGGCGATGCGGGATCGAACAACCGGGCCTTTGCCTCGAAGTAGTCCTGCATCGTCGGGTGGAAATCCAGATGATCGCGCGAGAGGTTGGTGAACCCTCCGACCGCGAACCGCAGCCCGTCCACCCGTCCGAGCACCAATGCGTGGCTGGACACCTCCATCACCACGGTGTCGACCCCGCGCTCGACCATGACGGCCAGCAGCGCCTGCAGGTCGGGCGCCTCGGGGGTGGTCAGCGCGCTGGGCAGGTCGTTGCCGTCGATCCGGACCCCGACGGTGCCGATCAGGCCCGCCACCCGGCCCGCGGCCCGCAGCCCCGCCTCCACCAGATAGGTGGTGGTCGTCTTGCCCGAGGTTCCGGTGACACCGATGACCCGCAGCCGGTCTGCCGGGTGGCCGTACACGGCGGCCGCCAGCTCGCCGAGCACCGATCTCGGGTCCGGATGGATCAGCACCGGCACGCCGGGCAGGTCCGGAAGTTCGGCGACGCCGTTCGCGTCGGTCAGCACGGTCACCGCGCCGCGCGCCGCCGCATCGGCCGCGTAGCGTGCGCCGTGAGCGGCAGAACCCGGCAGCGCGGCGAACAGATCGCCGGGCCGCGCGTCCTGACCGCGCAGCGTCACACCGGTCACCCGGAGCTCGGGTAATCCGGAAGCACCTGAGGGAACAGCCTGGATCTGTTCGGCGAGCGACACGAGAAGTTCGCCGGCGGAATGACTGGGACGCGGCTTCATGGCCCTGCCACAGTACCTACCGCCGATCCGGCGAGCTGCCCAGTCAGGTCGCCTGCAGCGTCAGCCGTGCACCGGGGTCCGCCGACAGCGGCACATTGTGGCGCTGCAGCAACCACGACGCGATGTTGTGGAACAGCGGCGCCGCCGACGAACCCGGCGAACCGTCGGCCGCGCGCTGCGGCGCATCCATCATGATCCCCACCACGTAGCGCGGATCGTCCGCAGGCGCCATGCCCGCGAAGGTGATCCAGTAGACGTTGTCGAAGTAGCAGCCGCACGCCGGGTTGATCTGCTGGGCGGTGCCGGTCTTCCCCGCGATCTGGTAGCCCTCGACCGCCGCCTGCGGACCCGTGCCCTGCTGGTAACCCATCGGATCGCGCTGCACGATGGCACGGAACATGTTGCGCACCGTGCGTGCCGTATCGGGCGACACCACCCGCACACCGTCCGGGCGGGGCTCGTCCTTGACGCTGCCGTCCGGGCCGATGGTCGACTTGATGATCCGCGGCGGGATCCGGACGCCGTCGTTGGCGATGGTCTGGTACATCGAGGTCATCTGCAGCAGCGTCATCGAAAGGCCTTGGCCGATGGGCAGGTTCGCGAACGAGCTGCCCGACCACTGGTCGATGGGCGGCACCAGCCCGGAGCTTTCACCGGGCAGACCGACGTTGGTGCGCTGCCCCAGCCCGAACTTGCGGACCATGTCGTAGAACCGGTCCGGCCCGATCCGCTGGGCCAGCATCAGCGTGCCGACGTTGGACGACTTACCGAACACCCCGGTCGTCGTATACGGCATCACGCCGTGATTCCAGGCGTCGCGGACCGTGACCCCGCCCATGTTGATCGAACCCGGAACCTGCAGCACCTCATCGGGATTGGTCAGGCCCAGCTCGATCGCCGTGGACGCCGTGATGATCTTGTTGACCGAACCGGGCTCGAACGGTGAGGACACCGGCAGGTTGCCCATCTGCCGCTCGCCCTGCCTGCCGATGTCCTGCGAGGGGTCGAACGTGTTGTCGTTCGACATCGCCAGTACCTCACCGGTTTTCGGGTCGAGTACCACCGCGGAGACGTTCTTCGCGCCGGAGGCGTCCTTGGCCATCTGCACTTGCTGCTGCACGTAGTACTGGATGTCGTCGTCGAGCGTCAGCTGCACCGTGGAACCGTTGACCGCGTCGTGGCGGTTGCGGTAGCTGCCCGGGATCACCACACCGTCGGAACCGCGGTCGTAGGTGAGCGAGCCGTCCGAACCGGAAAGTTCGGCGTCGAGCGAATCCTCCATACCGAGCAGTCCGTGACCGTCCCAGTCGATACCGCCGACGATGTTGGCGGCCAGCGCTCCACCGGGGTACTGGCGCAGATCCTGTCGTTCAGCGCCGACCTCGGGAAACTTGTCCATGATGGCGCTGGCGATCGCGGGATCGACCGCACGCGCCAGATACACGAACGAGTCGTCGCTCTTGAGCTTGCGCAGCACCGTCTTGGCGTCGGGCTTGTTGTTCAGCCGCGCCGCCACCTCATTGGCGATGTCGGAGAGCCTGCGATCGGGATCGGGCGCCTTCGGCGACTTGGCCTTGGCGTCGGCCAACTGCTTGCGGACCCGCACCGGCTGGAACGTCAGCGCCTTGGCCTCGATGGTGAACGCCAGCTTGTCGCCGTTGCGGTCGATGATGCTGCCGCGCAACGCCGGTTCGACATCGGTGACCTTGAGCTGGCTGGCTGCCTCGGCCCGCAGACCCGCCGCGCGCGGAACCTGCAGGCTGAACAGCTGCGCCACCGCGATGGCCAGCACGGAGAAGATGACGATGTTGCCGGTCCGGTGGCGGAACATGAACGACGCACTGCCCGAACCACTTTGGGTGGCGACTCGAACTCGCCGGGCCTTCGCCGGACGCCCCTGGCCGGTCTGGTCCGCCTTCCTGGGCGGCTGCGGCCGCCCCCTCATGCCGCCGGTGCGGGGACGGGAGCGGGGGCCGGGACGACCTGTTCGGCGCCTGGGACCGGGCCGGCGGGCAACGGCACGCCTGGCACCGGCGCCGCCGCGACCGGTGCCGGGGCGACCGGAGCCGCGACCGGTGGGGCCTCAGGAGGCGGCGCCAGCGCGGGCACAGGTGCCGCGGGCACCGGTGCGGGCACCTCGGCCTGCGGCGCCGCAGGCGGTGCGGCGATCTGCGGCGCGGACGCGGGCACCGGTGCCGGAACGACGCCGGGAGCCGCCGGTGCTGCCAGTGGCTGGCCGGGCAGCTGCCCCGGGACCGGCTGACCGGGCAGCACCTGACCCGTGGCTGGCATGTGCACGGTCACCTCGCGGGGATCGACCACCCGCGGCGCGGGAGGTGCCGGGGGCGGCGTGGTCGGGTCGGGCAGCGGAACATTCATCGGCGGCGGCGGTACGCCTTCGGCAGGCTTGGGGGTACCCACCACGGTCCAACTGCCCGTGGGGTCCTGAACCAGATGCGCGGTGTCGCGCGACGGAATCATGCCCAGGTTGCGGGCCGCCTCCGCCAACGCGGGAGCGGCCTGCGCTTCGAGCACATCGCGTTCCAGCGCCTCTTTCTGCTGCTGCAGGCCCTGCGTCGTCTGCCGGGCGTGGCCCAACTCGTAGGTCCGCTCGGCGGAGCCGGTCGACAGCCACAGCGTTACGCCCAACCCGAAGCCCAGCGCCGCGATCACGAGGGCGACGAACGGAACCCTGGCGATCAGCTCGCGCGGGTTCAGTTCGACAGAAGCCAGTCTGACCAGCAACCGTTCCCGCAGTGGCGGGCGTACAACCTTGGGCGCCTTGGCTTTCCGGGCCTTGGCTCGGGCCTTGGCCTGGCTGGCGCTCTTGGGACGGGCCGGCTGGGTCTTGGGCCGCGGGATCGGACCGGTAGCGGGCGCCGAACGGCCCCGCCGCTGATCGACATCGGGCCTGCGGGTGCGGGCGCGGGGCGGCGCCTCGGTGGCCCGGCGGGCCACGGCCCGGCCCGGCTTGCGTGCGTTGCGTCGACGCTTGCTCTCAGACGCCGGTGCAGGTCGCTTCGTCTTCATGAGTTGCCCCTTCCCCCAACCTTTTCGAGTGCTCGCAGCCGCACCGGGGCGCTACGCGGATTACGTTCGATCTCATCGGCGCGGGCCCGCTCGGCGCCTCGGGTCAGAGTCACGAATTCCGGTTCGTGCCCTGGCAATTCGATGGGCAGGCCAGGTGGCGTCCGGGACGCCGTCGCGGTGGCGAACGCGTTCTTGACGATCCGGTCCTCCAACGACTGGTAGGCCATCACGACGATGCGTCCCCCGGGGCGCAATGCCGCCAACGCGGCAGGCACCGCGGCGCGCAGCGATTCGAGCTCACCGTTGACCGCGATGCGCAGGGCTTGGAACGTGCGCTTGGCCGGGTGCCCTCCGGTCCGCCGCGCCGGGGCCGGAATGGCCTCGTAGAGCAATTCGACCAGTTCGCCCGTGGTCTCGAAGGGCTGCTCGGCACGCCGCCGGACGATCTTGTCGGCGATCCGCCCTGCGAACCGCTCCTCGCCGAAGTCCCGCAGCACGCGCGCCAAGTCTTTGGCGTCGTACGTGTTGAGGATCTCCGCGGCGGTCAGCCGTGCATCGGGATCCATCCGCATGTCCAGTGGCGCGTCGACCGAGTAGGAGAATCCCCGCTGCTTCTGGTCGAGTTGCATCGAGGACACGCCGAGGTCGAACAGCACGCCGTCGACGCGGTCGACACCGGCTTCGGCCATGGCTGCGGGGATGCCGTCGTAGCGGGTGCGCACGAACGTCACCCGGTCGGCGAACGGGGCCAGCCGGGCACCTGCGATGGCCAGTGCATTGGGGTCGCGATCCAGCGCGATCAATCGGAGACCCGGGAACTGGGTGAGAAAGCGCTCGGAGTGCCCGCCGGCACCGAGGGTGCCGTCGATGAGCACGGCTTCGGATCCATCGTTGTGGCGACGGGTCAGCGCGGGGCCGAGCAGTTCGACACAGCGGTCCAGCAGGACTGGGATATGACCGTGGTCCCCCACGTTCGCGTCCACACCAATACCTCCGCTATGGCCTGCCCCTGCGACGAGGTCTCTGTCCGAAACCTTGGACCTGGCGTTGGGGAAGTACGCCAGGGCCGGCTCGGGCAGAGGCCACGCCGCACGGGCCTCGTTCGGGTCAGCGTCCGAATCAAATGATGTCGCGCAGAGTTTCATCAGTGGCCGCGGAGAAGTTCTCTTCGTGGATCTGTTGGTACTCCTGCCAGGCTTGGGCGTCCCAGATCTCCAAGTAGTCGACCGAGCCGATCACCACGCAATCCTTCGAGAGGTTCGCGTAGCGGCGGTGATCTGCCGACAGGGTGATCCGGCCCTGCGCGTCGGGGTGCTGCTCATCGGTTGCGGCGGCCAGGTTACGCAGGAACGCACGGGCTTCCGGATTGCTCCGGGAGGCCTGTGAGGCGCGTCGGGCCAGCTTTTCGAACTCGTCGCGCGGGTAGACGGCGAGGCTGTGATCTTGGCTTTTGGTGACCATCAGTCCTCCTGCCAGCGCGTCGCGGAACTTGGCGGGCAGCGTCAGCCGCCCCTTGTCGTCGAGCTTGGGCGTGTAGGTGCCCAGAAACATCTGGCCACCTCCCACACGGGGTTCCGGTTTCCCCGCTGGCCGCCACTTTACCCCACAATCCCCCACTTTGCTCCAATTGATGGCACGAGTTGGTTGCAACGCCCCACGCTCGGCTGCAAAGTACTGGTGTTTTCACGCGGACAGCCCGTCGTCATCCACCTACCGACGGAAAATCCCCAGGTCGACAAGCATGCGGCAGAAGTGGGGCGGAGTGGGGGAAATGACCACGGACAGCCCCGCGCTGGCGTGTCGCAGACTCGCCGGAAACACAAAAAAAGGGGTAGCCCATGTGGGCTACCCCGGAACCGGTCCCGGCCTACTCGTCGAAACGCCTGCGGAAACGGTCTTCCATCCGGTTGGTGAACGAACCACCACGCTGACGGCGCTGCCGCGGCGAGCCGGGTGCCGCAGCCGAGCGATCACGCCCGCCCGTCACCCGCGGGCCCGTGATGGCGAACACCACGCCGGCGAACATCACCACAAAGCCGAGGACCGACAACACCGGGAAGCCGCCGATCATGGTCGCCTTCACAGCGACACCGACGACGAGCATCGCCAGGCCGAGGACGAACAGGAGAGCGCCCTGCAGCCTGCGGCGCGCCGAAGGCGCGCGTAGAGTCCCACCGCGAACGCTCGACGCGAACTTGGGGTCCTCGGCATAGAGCGCGCTCTCGATCTGATCGAGCATGCGCTGCTCATGATCGGAGAGTGGCATTCGTCCCTCCTTGCCGACGCCGCCGTCGCATTGTCCGAAGTAGTCTGACCAAATTCTTCGATGCCCGTTCATCACGGACACCTAACAGTAATGATACGAGGTCGATCCGAGCCGTACCACCTAGTTCGCCGTCGATTGTATGTCGTTGGGCACAACGGGGACCGGGCACCTCGCCGCCCGGATAATGACTTCGATAATCGAGTGTGACCGCAACGACAGCCGCCGGGAGGGCTACCGAATTGGCGATGTATCTCATCGATCTGTCGCCGGACGACATGCAGCGCCGGCTTCCCGATGCGCTGCGGGTCTACGTCGACGCCATGCGGTACCCCCGTGGCACCGAGGAGCAGCGAGCGTCGCTGTGGCTCGAACACACCCGACGGCTCGGGTGGAAGGGTGTCGCGGCCGTCGAGGTCGACGAGTCGGCGCTCAGCAACGACGGCACGCCCAGCAGCGAGGTGCTGGCCACTGCCCCACTGCTCGGCATCGCCTACGGCTACTGCGGCGCGCCCGATCAGTGGTGGCAGCAGCAGGTGGTGGCGGGTTTGCGCCAGGTCGGCGCCGATCCTGCCCACATCTCCGAGCTGATGAGCAGCTATTTCGAGCTCACCGAACTGCACATCGAGCCCCGGGCGCAGGGTCGCGGGCTGGGCGAGGCCCTGACCAGGCGGCTGCTCGCCGGACGCGGAGAATCCCACGTGTTGCTGTCCACGCCGGAGATCAACGGTGAGGCCAACCGCGCGTGGCGGCTGTACCGCCGATTGGGATTCACCGACGTCATCCGCGGTTACCACTTCGCAGGCGACCCCCGCGCCTTCGCGATCCTCGGCCGCGCCCTGCCGCTGTGATTCCCACCCCATCTGGCACGATGACCAGGTGCGCAAGCGGTTGATATGGTCCACCTCACGCGTGGAACGAGCCCGCTCCCGGAACAGGAGCCGACTACCAGCACTGGTGATCCTGCTGTTGCTGGTACTGCCGATGGCTGTGGGGTGCGTCCGCGTCCGCGCGTCGCTGACCGTCTCTCCCGACGATCGCGTGTCGGGCCAGATCATCGCCGCTGCCAAACCCCGCGACGCAAACGACAAGGGCCCGCAGCTGCTGAACAACCTGCCGTTTGCCACCAAGGTCGCCGTCAGCCCCTACAGCCGCGACGACTACGTGGGCTCACAGGCCGTGTTCTCCGACCTCAGCTTCTCCGAGCTGCCGCAGCTGGCCGGGATGAACCGCGATTCCGCAGGCGTGGACATCTCCCTGCGACGCGCCGGTGAACTCGTCATCCTCGAGGGGCGTGTCGACCTCACCACGCTCAACGACCCGCAGGCCGACGTGCTGCTGACCGTGTCCTTCCCCGGCGAGGTGACCTCCACCAACGGTTCCCGGGTGAGCTCGTCGATCGTGGAGTGGAAGCTGCGGCCTGGCGTCGTGAGCACGATGAGCGCGCAGGCCCGCTACACCGATCCCAGCGCCCGCTCCTTCACCACAGCCGCCATCTGGCTCGCGGTGGGCGCGTTCGTGGTCGCCGGTGTGATCGGCGGGCTCGCCTGGCACAGCCGGGACCGCACGCCCAAACCCGGCGAGCCCGTGACCACGCACGACTGACGAACCGTTCCTGAAAAGACCGCAGCAGGCTCTACGCTGAAGGCACCGCGGGGGCGCGAACACACAACGAAAGGGGTAGGGCGCTGAGCGTGGATGCAGCGGCACCATCGGCTGCGGAGTTGGCCGGCGCCGTCACCGAACAGTTGCGCGAGTACCTGCACGAACGCCGGCAGGACTGCGCTTACATCGGCACCGACTACGCGGAGCTGACCGCGGCCCTCGAAGAATTCGTGCTTCGCGGCGGCAAGCGGGTGCGCCCCGCGTTCGCCTACTGGGGTTGGCGCGCCGTCGCCGATGCCCCGGATACGCAGGCCGACGCCGGGGTCCTACGCCTGTTCGCGGCCCTGGAACTCCTGCAGGCGTGCGCGTTGGTGCACGACGACGTGATCGACGATTCGGCGACCCGGCGCGGCCTGCCCACGGTCCACCGCCTCTTCACTGAGCGGCATCGCGAGCGGCGCTGGCGCGGATCCTCCGAACAGTTCGGTCTGTCGGCCGCGATCCTGCTCGGTGACCTGGCCCTGGCCTGGGCCGACGACATCGTGGCCACCGCCGATCTACCCGCCGACGCGCGGCTGCGTGTCCAGCAGGTGTGGGCACACATCCGCACCGAGGTGCTGGGCGGCCAATACCTCGACATCGTCGCCGAATCCAGCGGTGCGGAATCGGTGGCCTCGGCGATGAACGTCAACACCTACAAGACGGCGTCCTACACCGTGGCCCGGCCACTGCAACTGGGCGCCGCCGCGGCCGCCGACCGGCCCGATGTGCAGGAGATCTTCCACCACATCGGCAATGACCTCGGCGTGGCGTTCCAGCTGCGCGACGACGTGCTCGGCGTGTACGGCGACCCCGCGGTGACCGGGAAGCCCTCCGGCGACGACCTGCGGTCGGGCAAGCGCACGGTACTGCTCGCCGAAGCGCTTGAACTGGCCGACAAGACCGATCCCGTCGCGGCCAAACTGCTGCGCACCTCCGTCGGCACAGACCTGACCGACGTCCAGGTCCGGGAGCTGCGCCTTGCCATCGAATCGGTCGGAGCGTTGGCCGCTGTGGAAGAACACATCGGGATGCTCACCCGGCGCGCGCTCGAGGTGCTGACCGCGGCTCCCGTGCACACCCCGGCCAAGGCCGGCCTGGCCGAACTCGCGCGGCTCGCCGCCAACCGGTCGGCATGAGCGCGCCCACCGCGTCTGCGACCTCGAACAGCGGTTTGATGCACCATATTTCGCGTCTCGTCGGGTTCGCCATGTCCCCGCAGGGCGCTCAGGCGCGGCTGGGGTTCCTCGGTGCCGTGCTGCTGACCATCGGCGGGCTCGGCGCGGGCAGTACCCGGCAGCACGATCCCCTGCTGGAGTCACTGCACCTGTCCTGGTTGCGGTTCGGCCACGGCCTGGTGCTCTCGTCGGTGCTGTTGTGGGTCGGCGTCGCCTTGATGCTGATGGCCTGGCTGTGGCTGGGCCGACGGGTGATCGACCGCACCGCAACCGAATACACCATGGTCGCCACCACCGGCTTCTGGCTGGCTCCGCTGCTGCTGAGCGTGCCGTTGTTCAGCCGCGACACTTACTCCTACCTGGCTCAGGGTGCCCTGCTGCGTGACGGACTCGACCCGTATGTGGTTGGGCCGGTGGACAACCCGAACTCCTTGTTGGACGACGTCAGCCCGATCTGGACCACGACCACCGCACCGTACGGGCCGGCCTTCATTCTCGTCGCGAAGTTCGTCACGCTGCTGGTCGGCAACGACATCGTCTCGGGCACCATGCTGTTGAGGCTGTGCATGCTGCCCGGTTTGGTGTTGCTGATCTGGGCCTCGCCGCGGGTCGCCCGCCACGTCGGAGGCAACGGCGCTGCGGCGCTGTGGATCTGCGTACTGAACCCGCTGGTGATCATTCACCTGATGGGCGGCGTGCACAACGAGATGCTGATGGTCGGCCTGATGATGGCCGCGATCG
Source organism: Mycobacterium aquaticum (assembly GCF_002086485.1). Classification (GTDB taxonomy): domain Bacteria; phylum Actinomycetota; class Actinomycetes; order Mycobacteriales; family Mycobacteriaceae; genus Mycobacterium; species Mycobacterium aquaticum. The sequence continues at coordinate 83,696 of NZ_MVHF01000025.1, forward strand.
CGTTGACATTCGCGGGACGCCCGGTGTGGGGAGTAAGCCTCATCGCGGTGGCCGTCGCAGTGAAAGCCACCGCGGGACTTGCCCTTCCGTTTCTGGTCTGGGTATGGATGCGGCAACTGCAGGAACGCCGCAACCTGCGCCCGGTGCGGGCGTTCGCGACCGCCACGGCGGCGTCGGCCCTGATCTTCGTGGCGGTGTTCGCCGTGTTGTCACTCGCGGCCGGTGTCGGCTTGGGTTGGCTGACCGCGCTGGCAGGCTCGGTGAAGATCATCAACTGGCTGACCATCCCGACCGCGGCGTCCAACCTCATCAACGCCGTTGGCGGCCTGCTCTTCCCGGTGAACTTCTACGCGGTGCTCGAGGTTGCGCGGATCATCGGCATCGTCGTGATCGTGGTTGCGCTGCCGCTGCTGTGGTGGCGCTTCCGGCACACCGACCGGGAAGCACTCACCGGTATCGCCCTCGCGATGGTCGTCGTGGTGTTGTTCGTGCCTGCGGCACTCCCCTGGTACTACACCTGGCCGCTGGCGGTCGCCGCCGCGTTGATCCAGACCCGGCCCGCGATAGCGGCGGTCGCCGGGTTCTCCACCTGGATCATGGTGATGTGGAAGCCCGACGGCGCCCACGGCATGTACTCGTGGGCGCATGTGCTCCTCACCACGGCGTGCGCTGCAATCGCGTGGTATTCGCTATACCGGGCGCCCGAGCCCGACGCCGCGACAGCCGACGAACCCGAGCCTGCCGCCGCCTAATCCTGCCGAGCGTGCGTGTCTGCCGGCCGACACGCCGGGTCATGCCGTCATTCCGCGCACGCGCGTCTCGCATGAACGTGCGTTAGGCGTTGGCGGTCAGCGGCGTGTCGGGCAGCAGACGCGCACACTCGCGGTGCAAGTGGAGCGGTGCAAGCGCAACGGGATCAGTACGCCATGGCCTGGGCTCGGCGGACCACCTCACGGGCCTGGTGGGAATGCAGCGCGTCAACCGGGCGCGCATTGGCCTGCCGGTCGGTCGAGCCGTCGCGGCTGATGGTCAGCGACGCATCGGGCGTGAACAACCAGCGCACGATCTCGGTGCTGCGATAACCCCCGTCACTGAGCACCACGAGCAATCCCGGCAGGGACTTCACCACATGCCCGGAGGCATCGAAGAAGATCTTGGGCACCACGAGCACCCCGTCGCGGCGCACCGCGATGAGGTGGCCTTCACGCAGTTGTTGGTGCACTTTGGTGACGGAAATGCCGAGCATGTCGGCGACAGTAGGAAGGTCATAGACGGCTTCACCGGGATCAAGAACGTCATCGGCGGCCGGAATGCTGCTCACCGCACCGATTCTAGGACTACCCGGGCGACTCGTAACATGTGTTCGGTGGAGGCGCACCAGCAATCGGACCCGCTCGTCGGCACCGTGCTGGATCGGCGGTATGAGGTTCAGACTCCGATCGCCACCGGTGGGATGTCGACGGTCTATCGCGGACTCGACACCCGACTCGACCGTCCGGTCGCCATCAAGGTCATGGATTCGCGGTACGCCGGTGACGCCCATTTCCTCGCACGGTTCCAGCGGGAGGCCCGGGCGGTGGCCCGGCTGAGCCATCCCGGGCTGGTGGCGGTCTACGACCAGGGCGGCGGGGGCACCGCTCATCAGCCGCCGTTTCTCGTGATGGAGCTCATCGAGGGCGGAACGCTACGGGAGTTGCTGACCGAGCGGGGCCCGATGCCGCCGCACGCAGTGGCCGCCGTCCTGACCCCGGTACTGGGCGGGCTCGCCGTGGCGCACCGCGCAGGCCTGGTACATCGTGACATCAAGCCGGAGAACGTGCTGATCTCCGATGGCGGCGACGTGAAGATCGCCGATTTCGGGCTCGTGCGCGCGGTCGCCGAAGCCAAGATCACTTCCACCAGCGTGATTCTCGGTACGGCGGCATACCTGTCGCCCGAGCAGGTCAGCACCGGTGACGCCGACCCACGCAGCGACGTCTACGCAGTGGGCATCCTGACGTACGAACTGCTCTCCGGCACGACGCCGTTCACCGGCGACTCCGCGCTCTCCGTCGCCTATCAGCGGATGGACCACGACGTGCGACCGCCCAGCACCGTGATCGCCGGTGTGCCACCGGAGTTCGACGCGCTGGTGCGCCGGGCCACCGCGCGCGACCCCGCGGACCGCTACGCCGACGCCGACGAGATGGGCGACGATCTGCACGATATCGTCGCCGAACTCGGGCTGCCCGCCTTCCGGGTCCCGGCACCGCGGAACTCCGCACAGCACCTGGCAGCGACGCGGGTCCACAGCCGCCAGGATCCGCCCGCCGAGATGACGCCACCGCCTGCGCCGCAACCGGCTCATCCCCCGGTGCCGCCCCGGCAACTGACGCGAGAACTGACCCGAGACCAAGACTGGGTGGCGGTTGCTGACGACTCCGGCGAATACACCGAATACCGGGCTGCGGCAACGAGATTCGCCGGAATCGAGATGAGCGAGTTCTACTGGGCGCAGCAACGCGCGAAGCGTGCGCTGGCGTTCTGGGTGATCGCCGTGCTGACGTTCACCGGGCTCGTGGCCGCGGCGGCGTGGACGCTGGGCAGCAACATCGCTGCGCTCATCTGACCGCCACGGCCGAATGTCCTAGTCGCGCAACATCTCCGCGACCAGGAATGCCAGCTCAAGGCTCTGCTGGGTGTTGAGCCTCGGATCGCACGCCGTCTCGTAGCGGCCGGCCAGGTCCGAATCCGAAATGTCCTGCGCCCCACCGAGACATTCGGTGACGTTCTCGCCGGTGATCTCGACGTGGATGCCACCCGGATGAGTGCCGAGAGCGTGGTGCACCTCGAAGAAGCCCTGCACCTCGTCCACGATGCGGTCGAAATGCCGGGTCTTGTAGCCGGTCGACGATTCGTGGGTGTTGCCGTGCATCGGGTCGCACTGCCAGACCACCTGATGGCCGGTGGCCTGCACCTTCTCGATGATCGGAGGCAGCAGATCGCGCACCTTGTTGTTGCCCATGCGGGTCACCAGGGTCAGCCGGCCGGGCTCGTTGTGCGGATCGAGCCGTTCGACGTACTCGACGGCCAGTTCCGGCGACGTCGTCGGCCCCAGCTTCACCCCGATCGGGTTGGCGATCACCTCGGCGAAGGCGATGTGCGCGCCGTCGAGTTGCCGGGTGCGCTCACCGATCCACAGGTAATGCGCGGACTGGTTGTACAGCCGGGGCGTGCCGTCCAGCTCGTCGGACAGCCGCAGCATCGCGCGCTCGTAATCCAGCACGAGGGCCTCGTGGCTGGCGAAGATCTCCGCGGTCTGCAGGTTGCGATCGGCCACCCCACACGCCGACATGAATCGCAACCCCCGGTCGATCTCACCGGCGAGCGCCTCGTACCGGGCACCCGCCGGCGAGGTCCGGACGAACTCGCGGTTCCAGTCGTGCACGAGATGCAGCGAAGCCAGGCCCGACGAGGTCAACGCGCGGACCATGTTCATCGCCGCGCTGGCGTTGGCGTAGGCGCGCACCAACCGCGACGGATCGTGGGCGCGGACCGCGGCGTCCGGGGCGAATCCGTTGACCATGTCGCCGCGGTAGGACTCCAAGCCCAACGCGTCGATGTCGGTCGACCGCGGCTTGGCGTACTGCCCGGCGATGCGCGCCACCTTCACCACCGGCATGCTCGCGCCGTACGTCAGCACAACGGCCATCTGCAGCAACGTGCGGATGTTGGCCCTGATGTGGGGCTCGGTGTTGTCGACGAACGTCTCGGCGCAGTCACCGCCCTGCAGCAGGAACGCCTTGCCGAGCGCAACCTCGGCGAGCTGACCCTTGAGCTTCTCGATCTCCGACGGCACGGTGACCGGCGGCACACTCTCCAGAACCGTCCGCATGGCCTTGGCGGCATCGGCGTCCCAGCTGGGCTGCTGTGCGGCCGGCCGGGCCAGGGCGGCGTCCAGACGCTGCCGCAGCTCGTCGGTCAACGGTGGCAGCGGCGGCAGCTGCTCGATGGGAATGTCGACGGTCCAGTTCACCCGTTCATGGTAACCGCCGGTTAAGGCCGGTTTCTGTGGCCTGAGTGGACTCGACCTGCGGTGCGGGCCCCGTTCCGCTGATCAAGTGGACCTGCGGCGCCTGCCCCGTTGCGCTGATCAAGTGGAACCGCTCCAGGTTCTGCCGCGCGTCGACGAGCGCGTCGTGCGCGTCGCGCGATCGCGGTGGCATCCGCGGCGAACCGCGATCCTCCCAGAGCTGGCGCAGCTCACGGGTGAACCGAGGGATGGCCTGCGGCAGCTCGGTCATCGGGCCCCACAGCTGACACAGCACCACATGGTCGTAGGCCCCCACCCAGGCCCACAGCTCGATCGGCTCGTCACCGTCGATGCCGAAGAATTCCTCGAGCTCCTCGCGAATCTGGCGGCGGGACCGCCACAGCTTCGACGACGGCGAGGGCAGCTTCGGCAGCACATGCTTGCGCACCCAGCGGCCCGCCCGTTCCGGGTCGAATTCCGTTGATATCGCGTAGTATTCGCGACCGTCTTCGGCGACCACGCCGATCGAGATCAGGTCGATGGTGCGACCGTCGTCGATGAACTCGGTGTCGTAGAAGTAACGCATCAGGCCACCTGCCCCGGCGCAGGCGCGGCGTGGATCTCCCGATCCAGCTGCTTGTCGACCGCGGCGTCGTCGGGGAACTTCGGTGTCCCGGCGATCGCGTCCTGGACCCACAGCTTGGCCTGCACCACCGGACGGCGCAACCAGCGCTCACGCTCCAGGGCGCGGTGCATCTTGCGGGGCCTGGTGGTGTAGCGCCAACGCGCCCACGGCGCATGCGGCCGCGACAGCCTGATGGCCCCGACGAACAGCAACGGGGTGATGAACATACCCACCAATCCGGTCCACACCTTGCCTTTGAGCAACACCACGACCGCGAGCAGCAGGGTGATCACCGCGACCACCACCACGACCGTCCTTGCGAAGACGGTCTGATCCTCACGCCAGATATTGATATCGAAAAATGACAGCGGATTGAAACCCAGGATCAGCAACCCCGCCACGGCCACAGCGGCGAACACCGCGTCCACCGAGGTGCGACCGTCCTCCTCCCAGTACACGTCGGAAAGGTGAAGGACCAGCGCGAACTCGTCGAGCACCAGCGCCGCACCGATGCCGAAGAACGTCGAGGCCACGGCGAATTCGGGAACCCCACCACTGACCGACAACGTCACCATCGTGATCCCGGAGAGCATCACCAGGATGATTCCGATCACCATGTGGTGAATGTGCATGCCGCCGCCGCCCTGCGAAACCGAGATGTTGCGGGGCTGCCACCACTTGGGCGGCTTGTCGCTGTTTGCGTGCCGACGGATGTAACGCACCAGGGTTCGGGTCACGAAGAACGTGAGGATGAACGCCACCAGGCAGCACAGCAAGGGCAGGCGATCGCGGGTCACGAGATAGAGGTGGGCGGTCACGTGCACGCTGACAAAACTTACGCCGAGCAGAGCGCGCCGGGGCCGTGGATTCACCCGTGCCAGGTGGCCACCGATAGTCTGTTGAGGACATGAGTACGCGGAAGGCGCCCGGCTGGGCTGGTTGGGCACCGACCATCGCATGGCGAATTTTCCAGCTGCTGACTTTGGCGGCGCTGGCCTGGGCTGGTTACAAGCTGCTCGGCCACACCCCGTACCGCATCGACATCGACGTCTACCGGATGGGCGGAAGGGCCTGGCTGGACGGCAAGCCGCTGTACTCCGACGGCGCCATCTTCCACACTCAGGGCGGGCTGGATCTGCCGTTCACCTATCCCCCGCTGGCCGCCATCTCGTTTGCTCCGTTCGCCTGGCTGTCCCTGCCTGCCGCCAGCGCCGCGATCACGCTGACCACGCTGGTGTTGCTGATCGCCTCGACCGTCCTGGTGCTGACCCGGCTCGATGTCTGGCCGCAGACCACGGTCACCTCCGAACCGGCCTGGCTGCGTCGCTGCTGGCTGGCCGCCGCCGTGGTCGCTCCCGCGGTGGTCTACCTCGAGCCGATTCGGTCCAACTTCGAGTTCGGCCAGATCAACGTCGTGCTGATGACACTGGTGATCGCGGACTGCGTACCGCGGCGTACCCCGTGGCCGCGCGGCATCCTGCTGGGCGTGGCCATCGCGGTCAAGCTCACCCCCGCCGTGTTCCTGCTGTACTTCCTGTTGCGCCGCGATGTCCGGACCCTGCTGTGGACTGCCGGCTCGACCGTCGTCGCGACACTCGCCGGCTTCGCCCTGGCCGCTCGGGATTCGGTGGAGTACTGGACCGAAACCGTCCGCAACACCGACCGGATCGGCACCGCGACGCTGAACACGAACCAGAACATCGCGGGCGTGCTGGCTCGCCTAGGCCTCGGCGAGGCCCCCCGCTTCGTGCTGTGGGTGCTGGCCTGCCTGGCGGTGTTGGCGCTGACCGTGTGGGCCGCGCATCGCGCGCTGCGCGTCGCATCGATCGATCCGGACCAGGCCGACGCGTCGTCGATGCTGGCGTTGATCTGCGTGGCTATGTTCGGGCTGGTCGTCTCCCCGGTGTCGTGGTCGCACCACTGGGTCTGGACGCTGCCGACACTGCTGGTGACCGGAGTCGTCGCTTATCGGCGCCGCAACGCCGCGCTGACCGCGGTCACGGTGGCCGGGATGGCGCTGACGATCTGGACACCGATCACTCTGATGTCACCGCACCACGAGACTGCCGCATCCCTGTGGCGGCAGCTGGTCGGCTGCTCGTATGTGTGGTGGGCGCTGGCCGTGATCGCGGTGACCGGGCTGACGTCGACGGCACATGCCGGCGACCGCACCAGCCACGCAGCGGTTGCGTCGTACCGATAAACCAGCTCAGCTGGCCCAGGCTGAACTGCCGGCTCAGCCGGCGGCCGCCTGCGGAAGGCGCGCTGCCGGATTCCCCGTCGCGGCGCTCGCGGGACCGGACTTCACGTCCGCGGCGTAGAGGTCGACGTACTCCTGGCCGGACAGGCTCATCAGCTCGTACATCACCTCGTCGATCACCGCACGCTCGATGAAGCGGTTGCCCGCCAGGCCGTCGAAACGGCTGAAGTCCATCGGCTTGCCGAATCGCACCTCGACGCGGCCGAACTTCCACATCTTGCTTCCGGGCGGGTTCACGACATTGGTGCCGACCATCGCGACCGGAATGACCGGAACTCCGGTCTGCAGGGCCAGCCGGGCCAGGCCGGTCTTGCCCTTGTAGAGCCGTCCGTCCGGGGAACGGGTGCCCTCTGGGTACATGCCGAGCAGCTTGCCCTCGCTGAGGATGCGTTCGGCGGTGGTCAACGCGCTCTGCGCCGAATCGGCATCGGTCCGGTCGATCGGAACCTGTCCGGCCACCGTGTAGAACCACCGGGTGAACCAGCCCTTGATCCCCGTTCCGGTGAAGTACTCGGCCTTGGCCAGGAAGGTGATGCGGCGGCTCACCACCAGCGGCAGATAGAAACTGTCTGCCACCGCCAGATGGTTACTGGCCAAGATCACCGCACCGGACGCCGGAACATGCTCAAGCCCAGTGACTTTCGGCCGACCGAGCAAGGACAGCAAGGGTCCCATGAAGATGAACTTGAAAAGCCAGTACCACATGGACCCTCCCCATCGGAATGCTCTGGGACAACTGTACTCAGGGGTTGTGGCGGCTACCACCGGACCGCCCGTCTGCGAGACCGGTCTCACTCCTCGACGGTGACGGGAATGTGCTGGTAGCGGCCGGGCCCTGCGGGTGGTGAATCGTCGGGCGACGGAGAATCCGGTCCACCGTCAGGAGTCGGCGGTTCCGGGGGGTGCGCATCGTTGTCGAGCACCGCACGGATCACCGTCAGCAGCGCGACACTGTGCTCGGCGATCACGCCGAGCAGCGGATGCTGCTCACCGTTGATCAGTGCCGCCAGCGCGCACACCGGGCACCACACCTGCTGGCATTTGCCGGGAACCCCGGCCGCGCTTGCGGCCAAACCGGCCGCCGCGAGCCGTACGGCAGGGTCGAGCCGGTCGAGGATGGCCTGTGCCAACTCCCGTAGCTCCGGGCCCAGGTCGGGATGAGACCCACTCATGCCGGCCATACCTCCGGATCCGGTCGAAAACGCACCGTCAGCTCACTGCCCCGTAACTGGGCGTCCGTCACGATGCATCGCCGCAGCACGGACGCCAACCGAACCCGGCGTCGCACACCTGAAACACCGATGATCAAGTCGTCGCCTACCCGGCCAAGCGTCAGCGCGGATGAGTCGACCTGCGGCAACTCTAGCCGTAACCGGTAGACCGCCTCGAGCCCAGACCCCGATTCGCGGTCCACGACCGGACGCAACGGCCCCGGCGGTGGCGTGCCGTCGCGCCTGCGGGCGCACTCGAGCAGCTCCCCCAGCGCCTTGGGGCCGATCGGTTCCCCGGCCAGGTGCGGCACCATCACCAGCTGCACGTCGCCGATGGACCCGGCGAGTTGGTCCAGCACGGTGCGCTGCTCGGCGATCCGCTCGGAGTACCAGTCGAACGCCGGATGCGCGGGAAGATTCGAATACTCGAACGAATCATCCTGCACCAAAACCTGATTGACGATCAGTTCGGCCACACCCACGCCCATCAACGCCAGCGACCCCAGCGTGCGGATCGCCTCGGCAGCGACCACGCGCTCAGCCGTGAGCACCAGATGGGCGCTCACCTGCTCGCCGTCGGTGAGCAGGGAACTCAAGCGCGAGACGCCCGCATCGATGCGCTCGAGCAACGCCACGATGGCCGCGTTCTCAGCGCCGCCCGACAACCGGCGATGCCGGGGCCAGGCCCGTTCCAGGTACAGCCCGAATGTCGCTGGCAGAGTGAGCATCCGCAACGCGTCGGCGGTGGAGGCGCAGTCCACCACGACGTGGTCCCACCGACCCGACGCGGCGAGCTCCCCCACCTCGTGCAGGCCGAGCACTTCCTGAATCCCCGGCAGCGCCGAAAGTTCCTCCGGCGCAACGTCTCCCAGATCCGATTCGCTGAACCGCTCGGACAGCGGCGTGACCACCTCGAGCCAGCGGGCCTCCAGCAGGGCCAGGGTGTCCAGCGCAAGGGCATCGAGAAAGCCGCCGCCGACGTCGGCATCGTCGGCCAGGACCCTGGTAGGTGCCCGCTGCCCGGTCGGGGTCAGCACAGTGCCGAGGACGTCACCCGTCGAATGCGCCTGGTCGGTGGAGACGATGAGCACCCGTAGCCCGGCCCGGGCGTCACGTACCGCGGTCGCGGTTGCCAGCGTCGACTTGCCCACCCCGCCCTTGCCGACGAACAGGCTGATCCGCGCCCCATCACCGCTCAGGTCAGTGCACCTCGACTCGCTTCTTGAGGTCTTTGAGCGCGGTGTCGGTGAGCCGCCGTTCCGCCTTCCGCTTGAGCAGCCCGATCATCGGGATCATCAGGTCGACCGAGAGTTCATAGGTGACGTCCGTGCCGGATCCCTTGGGCGCCAGGCGATATGTGCCCTCCAGCGCACGCAGCAGCGAACTCGACTCCAACGTCCAGCTGACCGATGTCCGGTCGGCGGGCCATACGTAGGACAACACCATGGTGTCCTTGAGTACCGCCGCGTCGAGCACCAGCCGGGCCTTCTTCGGCAGGCCGTTCTCGTCGACGTCGAGTACCTCGGTCTCCTTGTACTCGGCCACCCACTCCGGATAAGAGTCGATGTCGGCGATGACGTCCATCACCGTCGCCGGATCGGCCTCGATATAGATGGTCTGCGCCGTCTTGTCGGCCACTGCACGCCCTTCTCCCCACCACGCGGAGTTGCCACCGCCTTCGCGGAAAAATCTACTCTCCCGCATCGCCTGCGGTGCGTTGTCAGACCACGCGGGAAACCCCGACAGGTCGGGATGCCTCCAGCCGTTGCTTGATCTCGAACGCCATCACCTTGCCCGCGACGCGGCGCTGGTGATTCAGTTTGGCCAGATCCATCTTGGCCAGTTCCCACGCCGAGGCACCGGCGGGTTCGGCGTGCAGGAAGTAGTGCAGGATCACGCCGTCCAGCGCCTCTTCGAGCCAGACCTCCATGGTGCCGGTCAGGGCGCCGGCAACGGTCCAGCGCTGCCCCTTCTCGGCCCGGTCCTCGATGACTGTGAGCCGCAGGTCCGGCCACCAGCGGCGCCAGTCGGCGGAATCGGCAACGGCACGCCCGACGTCGGCGGGATCTGCGCAGACGAAGGTCTCATCCGCGATCTGGACGCTGTTCATGAGGACCTAGCTTCACATATGCGCTGCCGAGTGATCGACGGGGCCGACTAGGCTTGTCGCGCGGAAGTTCTGCCACCGGCGACTAAGGGGCCCAAGATCGTGCGTGAGTACAGCGTTCCGGCAACGTTTCAGATCGGCGAACACGACACGGTTGTCGACGCCGTATACACCCACGAGCGCGAGGATCCCGACTACGTCATCTTCCAGCGGCTCGTCGACGGCGCCTGGACCGACGTCACCTGCGCGCAGGTCGCCGCACAGATCCGCTCGACCGCTTTGGGTTTGATCGCCGAAGGCGTGCAGCCCGGCGACCGGGTCGCGATCCTGTCGGCCACCCGGTACGAATGGCCCATCGTCGATTTCGCCATCTTGTCGATCGGCGCGGTCACGGTGCCGATCTACGAGACCTCGGCGCCCGAGCAGATCCGCCACGTGCTGGACAACTCCTCGGCCGTGCTGGTGGTCGCCGAGACCGATGCCCACGCCGAACGGGTCGAGCAGTTGCGCGATCGGCTGCCCACCGTGCGCAAGGTGCTGCGCATCGACGGGACCGGCCCCGCCGCACTGGATGCACTGGCCGAGGCCGGCGCGTCCACTGACCCCGCCGAGCTGCAAACCCGGTTGGCCGCGGTCAAGTCGTCGGATCCGGCCACCCTCATCTACACCTCGGGCACCACGGGTCTGCCCAAGGGCTGCCAGCTCACCCACGCCAATCTGCTCTCGGAGATCCACGGCGCCAAAGCCGCGTTCCCGGACCTCTTGACCAAGGGTCAGCGGATGCTGGTGTTCCTGCCCCTGGCCCACGTGCTGTCGCGGGCGATCACCGTGGCCGCCTTCACCAACAAAGTGGCGCTCGGCTTCAGCAGCGACATCAAGAACCTGGTTCCGATGTTCGCGGTGTTCAAGCCGACTCTGGTGGTGTCGGTGCCCCGCGTGTTCGAGAAGGTGTACAACACCGCCGAGCAGAATGCCCGCAACGACGGCAAGGGCTGGATCTTCGACCAGGCCGTGGCCACCGCGATCGAATACAGCCAGGCCCTGGATCACGGTGGCCCGAGCTTGCTGCTCAAGCTCAAGCACACGCTGTTCGACAAGCTGGTGTACGGCAAGCTGCGCGCGGCGCTCGGCGGGGACTGCCGCGCGTCCATCTCCGGCGGCGCACCGCTGGGCGCGCGGCTCGGGCACTTCTACCGCGGCGTCGGCCTGACCATCTACGAGGGTTACGGGCTGACCGAGACCAGCGCGGCCATCACCGTCAACCAGGTCGGTGCGCTCAAGGTCGGCTCGGTCGGAAAGTTGTTGCCCGGCAACAGCATGCGCCTCGCCGACGACGGTGAGCTGCTGGTCAAGGGTGGCGTGGTGTTCAACGGCTACTGGCACAACGAGCAAGCCACCGCCGAGGCCATCGAAGACGGCTGGTTCCACACGGGCGATCTCGGCGCCATCGACGACGACGGCTTCCTGACCATCGTGGGCCGCAAGAAGGAGATCATCGTGACCGCGGGCGGCAAGAACGTCGCCCCCGCCATCCTGGAAGACCGCCTGCGGGCGCACCCGCTGATCAGCCAGGCCATGTGCGTCGGCGACCAGCAGCCCTTCATCGCCGCGCTGATCACCATCGACCCCGAGGCGTTCGAGGGCTGGAAGCAGCGCAACGGCAAGGACGCCGCGGCCACCGTGGCCGACCTGACCAACGATCCGGATCTGGTTTCCGAGATCGACCTGGCGGTCAAGGAGGCCGATGAGGCGGTGTCCAAGGCCGAGGCCATCCGCAAGTTCCGCATCCTGCCGGTGGACTTCACCGAGGAGACCGGCGAGCTGACGCCGACGCTGAAGGTCAAGCGCAAGGTCGTCGCGGAGAAGTTCGCCGACGAGATCGCGGCGCTCTACGGCTGAGCGCCGCCGGCGGTATTCGGTTCAGCCGGAAAGCAACTCGGCGAGGCGGGCGCCCTTGGCCCGCCACTGCCAGTTGTCCACCGCCCAGTGCCGTCCCGCGACGCCCATCGCGGCGGCCCGCCCCGGATCCGCCAGGAGATCACCGACAGCGGTCACGATCGCGGTGACGTCGGTGCCGTCGACGACGGTGCCGGTCTGCCCGTCGAGCACGGTTTCGGGTGCCCCGCCGGAGGTTCCGGCGACCACAGGCACGCCACTGGCCGAGGCCTCCAGGTAGACGATGCCGAGGCCCTCGACATCCAACCCGGCGCCCCGCGTGCGGCACGGCATCGCGAACACGTCCGCCATGGCGTGGTGGGCGGGCAGTTCGTCACTCGGCACCCCGCCGGTGAACACCACCTGCTCGGCCACGTCGCACTCGTGCGCCAGCTGCTTGAGCTTGTCCAGATACGGTCCACCGCCGACGACGACCAGAATGGTGCCGGGCACTCGCCGCCGGATCGCAGGTAGCGCCCGGATGAGCATGTCCTGGCCCTTGCGCGGCACCAGTCGCGACAGGCACACCACCACAGGGCTTCCGCCCAAGCCGTAGCGCTTGCGCAGTTCGGCGCGAGCCGCCGGGTCGGGCTGGAACCGGTCGGTGTCGACCCCGGGCGGCAGGTGTTCGAGGGCGGCACGGGGTCCGAACGCCGAAGCGAACCGTCCCCGCGTGTAGTGGCTGACGAACGTCACGACGTCGGCGTCATCGCCGATGCGGCGCAGCGCGCTGCGGGCCACCGGCAGCATCGACCAGCCCACCTCGTGCCCGTGGGTGCTGGCGACCACCCGGCTCGCTCCGGCTCGCCGCGCCAACGGTCCCAGCAGGGCCAGTGGTGCGGCCGCGCCGAACCAGACGGTGTCGATGTCGTGTTCACCGATGAGCCGGCACATCCGCGTTGCGACCGTCGGCTCCGGGATCATCAGCGTGGTCGGGTGCCGCACCACCTGGTAGGCGGACGCGGCGGCCGCGTCGTAAGCCTCGGCGCCTTTCCATTTCGGCGCGTAGACCGTCAACCGATGTTCACCCGAGCTCGTCAACTGCCCGACGAACGCCTCGAGATATGACTGGATGCCCCCACGCCGCGGCGGAAAATCGTTGGTGACCAACAGAACCCGCGTCATTGTGCCCTCACCTTAACCATCGGCTTCAGGCTAGCGGCTGAGCCACTGCCGCCAGTCGGTGAGTACCTGATCAAGATCGATCCCGAGCACATCGTGCACCGCGGTACCCACGTCGGGATGACCGAATCCGCAGGCACGCAGATACAGATCACGCAGTGCACGTGGGCCGTACCGGTCGGCGACGTAGCGGCTGAACCACCAGGCCCGGTCGTAGGCGAGCGATCTCGCGGCACCGATCGAGTCCAGGTCGGCATCGGTGGGCAACTGGGCCAGTTCGGCGGCGCGCGTCGGACCTGGGAGCGGCTCGGCCGGGCGCCCGACGTAATCGGCGACGCCTTCGGTGAGCCAGCGGGGTGCGTCGGGTGCGGTACGTGCTCTCGACGCGTAATGGAACAGCTCGTGGCGCAGCACGATTCGCAGTGCCGGCCGGCTCATGTCGGCAGCCCCGGGGGCGAACATGATGCGCTGCGCCGTGGTGGTCGCGGCGATGTCCTCTGCGCCCCCGGCCAGCACCCGGAATTGGTCGTCGGATCCGGCGACTACCAGGTTGATCTGATGGGGCCAGTCGGGCCCCCAGAAGCCGGTGACCACTGTCGCGGCGGTACCCAACTCGGTGTCGAGGCGGCCCAGCAGAGCCGCAGTGCGTTCACCACCCAGCCCGAGCAGCTGGGCTGTGCGGCCATCGGGCAGGACCACCGATGTCACCGGGTCCGGGGCGCTGACGGCGGGAACCACGCTCACCGCGGGCAGGGCCGACGGCGGGGGCGACGGGGATTGAGCGGGTGCCGCGGCGGGCCACAGTACGGCGGCCGCCGCGATCAGCTCAGCCAGTAAAGCGGTGCCCAGAACCGGCCGAGAGACCGACGGATCAGTACCGACGGATGTCGTAGATCGGCGCATTGTTGACCGGGGCGACCCGAACGGGGACGCCATAAGTCGACGCGTGCACCATCATTCCGTCGCCGATGTAGATGCCCACATGCGAGGCATCCGAGTAGTACGTCACCAGATCGCCGGGCTGGATCTGATCCATGGAGACCGGCTGTCCACCCGCAGCCAGGGCCTGGCTGGAGTGCGGAAGCGAGATACCGGCCTGCTGGAACGACCACATCACCAGACCCGAGCAGTCGAACGAGCCCGGGCCGGCCGCACCCCAGGAGTACGGCGAGCCGATGCGGCTCAGTGCGGCCTGGATGACCGTTGCCGAATGCTCGCTACCGCCGGGCGTCGCTGCCGCAGGCGGCGCTACGTCGCCGGGCGGGATGCCGTCGGGTGCGGAGGCCTGGATGCTGGGATCCTCCGCCGGTGGCAACGCCTGCGGAGCTGGTGGCGGCGGGGCGACCGGTGCCGGCGGCGTAGCTGCGAGCGCTTCGCGCTGTCCCGGGGTGAGGGCCTGGTACTGCGACTTGACGATCGCGATCTGGACCTGCAACTGGCTTTGCTTGGATTGCAGGTCCGCGCGCACTGCGGCAGCCTGCTCGGCCGCGGTCTTCGCATCGGCCGCGGACTTGGCCGACGCCGCCTCGGCGTCAGCGGCCTTGTTGCCGACCTCGCGGTAGCTCTGCATCTGCCCGGCCATCTCGGCGGCCATCACGCGCTGGACGGCGAGTTGGTCGATCAGCTGCTGCGGCGAGTCGGCGGTCAGCATCGCGTCGAAGCCCGATGTCCGGCCACCCATGTACTGCGTCGCGGCGACCTTGTCCACGGCAGTCTGGAACGTTGCCAACTGAGCCTTGGCGGCATCGACGGCCGCGACGTCATCAGCATGCCGCTTGTCCGCATCCTGTTGCGCCGCAAGCTTTTTGTTCAGATCGATTTGCGCCGAGTGCATCGCCTCGGTAGTCTGCTCGGCCTGCCTAGATAACTCATTCAGCTTTGCCAGAGCGTCCTGCGCAGGGTCCGCCTGCGCAGCGCCGGCAAGAAGTCCGGCCATTACGGTCAAGCCCGCGATTGCACCTGCAATGGGTCGCTTGACACGACTTGTGGGCCCGTGCGCGCGGTCGTGCCTCAAGTTTTCGTCCTCACAACTGGCGTTAGCGAGCCGCCTCGAACTGCTCTTAGGTCTCAGATAGGTTACGAAACGGCATCGGTCTTGTCCAACAGGAGATGGAAATCTCCGACGGGAGATGCAAATCTAACAGCCCCAGAGGAATATTTTCCTGCGCAACCGGCGATGCGTGTCGTCAGGCGACCCCGGGTGTGCCGTTTCGGTGAATCGGCACGAGCCGCAGTCGGGGCGCCAAACCCGCGTCTGCCAGCACTTCCAGCGCCCGGCGCTCGTCGTCCAGCAACTTCTCAGGCACGCCGAGCAAAACGCTCACAACGCAGTCCTGACAGCCGGGACCGCGGACCGCGCAGTCGTCGCAGTCGATGGTCACGCTGCCGATGTCAGGCGCGGGCCTGCCCGGTTGGTGCGCAGATGTCATCTTGACCGTCCTCTCGATCGGTGTTAGGCGCACGCTAACGGGGGGCACCGACATTTAGCGGAGCGGATTGGCGCGGCGGCGTCGCGATGTCGGTGGTTGTGCCTAGCGTCTTGTGCCATGGGCCAGCGCCGCGTCGCCGACACCGGGCAGCTGCCGTTGGACTTCGAGAACGAGCTGGAGGCCGTCAGCCTCGCCGACACCACCTTCGTGGTGGTCGACCTGGAAACCACGGGTGGGCGCGCCACCGCGACGCAGCCGGGCGGCGGCTACGACGCCATCACCGAGATCGGCGCGGTCAAGGTGCGCGGCGGCGAAGTGCTCGGCGAGCTGGCCACCCTGATCGACCCCGGCCGGGCCATCCCCCCGCAGATCGTCCAACTGACCGGCATCACAACGGCTATGGTGCGCGACGCCCCACGGATCGACAGCGTCCTGCCCGCATTCCTCGAATTCTCTCGGGGCGCGGTGCTGGTGGCCCACAACGCGGGCTTCGACATCGGCTTCCTGCGGGCGGCGGCGCAACGCGCTCAGCTGCCGTGGCCGCGTCCGCCAGTGCTGTGCACGGTGAAGCTGGCGCGCCGCGTCCTCACCCGCGACGAGGCGCCAAGCGTTCGACTCGCCGCGCTGGCCCGACTGTTCGGCGCATCGACCACGCCGACGCACCGCGCCCTCGACGATGCCCGGGCCACCGTCGACGTCCTGCACGGCCTGATCGAGCGGGTCGGCAATCAGGGCATCCACACATTCGCCGATCTGCGGTCATACCTGCCCAACACCACACCCGCTCAGCGCCGCAACCGGGCTTTGGCCGACCGGCTGCCGAACCGGCCCGGGGTGTATCTGTTCCGCGGGCCGTCCGACGAGGTTCTCTATGTCGGCACCGCCGTCGACCTGCGTCGTCGGGTCCGCCAGTACTTCACCGGTGCCGACCCGCGGGCCAGCATGAAGGAGATGACGTCGTTGGCCCGCGCGGTCGACCACGTCGAGTGCGCACACGAGCTGGAGGCCGGGGTACGCGAGCTGCGGCTGTTGGCGGCCCACGCGCCGCCCTACAACCGCCGGTCCAAGTTTCCGCAGCGCTGGTGGTGGCTGGCGCTCACCGATGAGGCGTTCCCGCGTTTCTCGGTCGTGCGAAACCCTGGGCGGCGCACTGCCATCGGGCCGTTCTCGGCCCGCGCCGACGCCGTGCAGACCGGCGACCTGCTGGCCCGGTTCACCGGGATGCGTACCTGCACCGCCCGATTCGGCGCCGCCGCCGTGCACCGGTGCCCGGAACGCGAGCTGTCGCCGTGTCCGGCACTGCAGGGCGCCGACGCCGCCGCGTATGCCGCCGCTCCCGAGCGCGTCATCGCGCTGATCGACGGGACCTCAAGTGCGCCGCTGGCAGCCGTGCTCGCTCATATCGACGAGCTCGCCGCGGCCAACCGCTACGAGACCGCGGCCCGGGTGCGTGACCATGCCGCCGTGGCCATCGAGACGCTGTGGCGGGGTCAGCGGCTGCGGGCCCTGGTCGCCGTACCGGAGCTGGTGGCCGCGCGCAGCGACGGCAACGGCGGTTGGCAGCTGACGGTCATCCGGTCCGGTCAGCTGGCCGCGGCCGGTGTTGCCGCGCGCGGGGTGCCGCCGATGCCGGTCGTGGACGCGCTGTGCGCGGCGGCGCAGGTGGTGCTGCCGGACGACGGCCCGCTCGGCGGTGCACTCGTCGAGGAGACGGGGCTCATCGCCCGCTGGCTGGCGCAGCCGGGGATACGGATCGTCCGAGCCGATGTGGGTTGGGCGACGCCGCGGGAGTCGGCGGGCCGTTACGCCCAGTGGGCGGCGACGGCAAGGTCGGCCCGGGTGGCAGCCCAGCAGGAAGTGGCCCCCTCAGAGCTGCTGACCGAACCGCACCCAACGCGCGAGCAGTTGTTCGGCCGCTCCGGAGTCGATCGCCTCGGTGGCCCGAGCCAAACCGGACTCCCACGCAGGAACCCACTTGGCGTCGCTGGCTAGTCCGGCGTGGGCGACCATCGCGCCCGCCGCGTTGAGCACCACGGCGTCGCGCACCGGGCCCTTGGCTCCGCCCAGGACAGCTCGCGCCTCGGCGGCGTTGGTGGCGGCGTCACCGCCGACGAGCTCGGTGATCTCCGCGCGGGCGAAGCCGAAGGCGGCCGGGTCGAACGTCAGGCGTTCCACGGTGCCGGCCTGCACGCGCCAGATGGTGCTGGTGGTCGTGGTGGTGAGCTCGTCGAGGCCGTCGTCGCCGTGGACCACGAGCACACTGGAGCCGCGGGCGGCGAAAACACCCGCCATCACCTCGGCCAGGTCGGCCCACGCGCAACCGATCAGACCGGCTCGTGGCCGGGCCGGGTTGGTCAGCGGCCCAAGCAGATTGAAGACCGTCGGCACGCCGATCTCGCGACGAACCACCGATGCGTGCCGGTAGGACGGATGGAACTGCGGCGCGAACGCGAAGCCGATGCCCACCTCATCGACGCTGCGGGCCAGGTCGTCGGCGCCGAGGTCGATCTTGACGCCGAGCGCTTCGAGCGTGTCCGCCCCGCCCGACAGTGACGATGCCGCGCGGTTGCCGTGTTTGACGACAGGGACGCCGCCGGCGGCCACCACGATGGCCGCCATCGTCGACAGGTTCACGGTGTTGGCCCCGTCGCCGCCGGTACCGACGATGTCGACGGTCTCGGTGCCGATCCGGTCGGTGGGCACCAGGCGGGCGTGGGACAGCATGTTGTCAGCCAGCTCGCCCACTTCTGCCGAGGTCGGCCGTTTCATCTTCATGGCGACCGCGAAACCGGCGATCTGCGCGGGGGTCGCCGCGCCCGTCATGATCTGGTCCATCGCCCATGTCGCATGCCCGTTGGGCAGGCTCTGCCCGGTGGTCAGCCGCCCCAGAACGTGCGGCCACGTCGGCGCTCCGTCGGGGCGAGACGGGGATGAGGACGGTTGCGAGGATCCGGTGACCACCGCCGAATGCTATCGCCCGGCGTGATCGCCGATGTCGATCCGGCCCGGTTCGGCCCGGGGCTCCGCGACACGAATCCGACCAATTGCTCGACCCGGGTGGAGTTCGACAACTACAAAGCGTCATACTTGCGGGGTGACGAGCGCTGTAGGCACCTCGGGAACCGCCATCACCTCGCGTGTTCATTCGCTGAACCGCCCGAATATGGTGAGTGTTGGCACCATAGTATGGCTTTCCAGTGAGTTGATGTTCTTTGCTGGGCTATTTGCGATGTACTTCACGGCCCGCGCCCAGGCTGATGGTGTGTGGCCACCACCACCCACGCACCTGAACCTCGCCGAGGCAGTGCCGGTGACGCTGGTGCTGATCGCGTCGTCGTTCACCTGCCAGATGGGCGTGTTCGCCGCCGAGCGCGGTGACGTGTTCGGCCTGCGCCGGTGGTACGTCCTGACTTTCTTCATGGGCGCGTTCTTCGTCGGCGGCCAGGCGTACGAGTACTTCATGCTCGTGCACGAGGGCACCACGATCCCGAGCAGCGCCTATGGCTCGGTGTTCTACCTGGCGACCGGTTTCCACGGCATGCACGTGATCGGCGGTCTGGTTGCGTTCATCTTCCTGCTCGCGCGCACCAAGATGAGTAAGTTCACTCCCGCGCAGGCCACCGCGGCGATCGTCGTCTCGTACTACTGGCACTTCGTCGACATCGTGTGGATCGCACTGTTCGCCACCATCTACTTCGTCCGCTAGTCGGACGGCCGATGAGTCCGATGAGAAGGAGTTCGATGACCAGCAAGTCGCGCCGTCGGCTGCGCCGGCGATTGTCAGCAGGCCTACTGCTGTTGATCGGCCTGGCAGTCGCGGGGGGTGTGGCGGCAACGCTGACGCCGACACCGCAGGTAGCGGTCGCTGATGAATCACAGTCGGCCCTGCTGCGCACCGGCAAGCAGCTGTTTGACACGTCCTGCGTGTCTTGCCATGGCGCCAACCTGCAGGGTGTTCCCGACCGTGGGCCCAGCTTGATCGGTACCGGCGAGGCCGCCGTGTACTTCCAGGTGTCCACCGGCCGTATGCCTGCCATGCGCGGCGAGGCCCAGGCCCCGCGCAAGCCCGAGCACTTCGACGAGTCCCAGATCGACGCGTTGGGTGCCTACGTTCAGGCCAACGGCGGCGGCCCGACCGTCGTCCGTGACGCCAACGGTGGGGTTGCCCAGGAATCGCTGATCGGTCCGAACGTGGCCCGCGGTGGCGACCTGTTCCGCCTGAACTGCGCGTCGTGCCACAACTTCACCGGCAAGGGCGGCGCACTGTCCTCCGGTAAGTACGCACCTGATCTCGGTGAGGCCAACCCGGCCCAGATCTACACCGCGATGCTGACCGGTCCGCAGAACATGCCCAAGTTCTCCGACCGCCAGCTCTCGCCCGAGGAGAAGCGCGACATCGTGGCCTACGTCCGCGAGTCGGCCGAGACCCCGAGCTACGGCGGTTACGGCCTCGGTGGCTTCGGCCCCGCGCCCGAAGGTATGGCGATGTGGATCATCGGAATCGTCGCGGCCATCGGCATCGCGATGTGGATCGGAGCACGCGCATGAGCGCCAATACCCCTGAAGGCACGCCGACCGACGCCGAACTGGCATCGATGACGCGTGAGGAACTCGTCGAACTCGGCGGCAAGATCGACGGAGTCGAGACCATCTTCAAGGAGCCGCGCTGGCCGGTTCCGGGTACCAAGGCCGAGAAGCGCTCCGAGCGTCTGGTCGCGTATTGGCTTCTGCTGGCCGGACTTTCGGGCCTGGCCCTGCTGCTGGTGTTCATCTTCTGGCCATGGGAGTACAAGCCCTTCGGTTCCGAGGGCCAGTTCCTCTACTCGCTGGCCACCCCGCTGTACGGCCTGACCTTCGGTCTGTCGGTCCTGGCCATCGGTGTCGGCGCGGTGCTGTTCCAGAAGAAGTTCATCCCCGAGGAAATCTCGATCCAGGACCGCCACGACGGGCGTTCCACCGAGGTGGCCCGCAAGACCGTCGCAGCCAACCTGACCGACGCTCTTGAAGGCTCGACCATCAAGCGGCGCAAGCTCATCGGTCTGTCGCTGGGTATCGGTCTCGGCGCGTTCGGTGCAGGCACCCTGGTGGCGTTCATCGGTGGTCTGATCAAGAACCCGTGGAAGCCGGTCGTTCCCACCGCCAATGGCAAGGAAGCCGTGCTGTGGACCTCGGGCTGGACGCCGCGGTTCCACGGCGAGACCATCTACCTCGCTCGCGCCACCGGCGTTCCCGGCTCCTCGCCCTTCGTCAAGATGCGGCCCGAGGATCTGGACGCGGGCGGTATGGAAACCGTATTCCCTTGGCGCGAAGAGGATGGCGACGGCACCACTGTCGAGTCCAACCACAAGCTGACCGAGATCGCCATGGGCGTGCGCAACCCCGTCATGCTGATCCGCATCAAGCCGGCGGACATGCACCGCGTGGTCAAGCGTAAGGGTCAGGAGAGCTTCAACTTCGGTGAGCTGTTCGCCTTCACCAAGGTGTGCTCGCATCTGGGCTGCCCCTCGTCGCTGTACGAGCAGCAGACCTATCGGATCCTGTGCCCGTGCCACCAGTCGCAGTTCGACGCGTTGCACTTCGCCAAGCCCATCTTCGGTCCGGCTGCGCGCGCGTTGGCGCAGCTGCCCATCACCATTGACAAAGACGGTTACCTGGTTGCCAACGGCAACTTCATCGAGCCCGTCGGACCGGCATTCTGGGAGCGCAAATCATGAGCCCTGACCTTGCCAAGATGGCTGCCGCGCAAGGCGATGCGATCGACTCGCGGTATCACCCGTCAGCGGCGGTACGCCGTCAGCTGAACAAGGTTTTCCCCACCCACTGGTCGTTTCTGCTGGGTGAGATCGCGCTGTACAGCTTCATCGTGCTGCTGATCACCGGTGTGTGGCTGACCCTGTTCTTCGATCCGTCGATGGCCGAGGTCACCTACAACGGTGTGTACCAACCACTTCGGGGCGTGCAGATGTCACGTGCCTACGAGACGGCACTGGACATCAGCTTCGAGATCCGCGGCGGTCTGTTCGTCCGCCAGATCCACCACTGGGCCGCCCTGATGTTCGCCGCGTCGATCATGGTGCACATGGCCCGCATCTTCTTCACGGGTGCGTTCCGGCGTCCGCGTGAGGCCAACTGGGTCATCGGCTCGCTGCTGTTGATCCTGGCCATGTTCGAGGGTTACTTCGGCTACTCGCTGCCCGACGACCTGCTGTCCGGCATCGGCCTGCGCGCCGCGCTGTCCTCGATCACCCTGGGTATGCCTGTGATCGGCACCTGGTTGCACTGGGCGCTGTTCGGCGGCGACTTCCCCGGCACCGTGCTGATCCCGCGTCTGTACGCCCTGCACATCCTGCTGATCCCTGGCATCATCCTGGCGCTGATCGGTGCCCACCTGGCGCTCGTGTGGTTCCAGAAGCACACGCAGTTCCCCGGCCCGGGCCGCACCGAGACCAACGTCGTCGGTGTGCGCGTCATGCCGGTGTTCGCGGTCAAGTCCGGGGCGTTCTTCGCCATGATCACCGGCGTGCTCGGCCTGATGGG
>NZ_MVHF01000026.1 GCF_002086485.1 Mycobacterium aquaticum
CCGACCTCGGGCCCGGCCACCCGCCACCACTGACGAGATCCGTTGCACTGACCCCCACACGATTCCGCAACAGCCCGCAACATCGGGATTTCCGTGCATAACTGGCCACTGGCCGCCATGTTGCCTAGGCCGGGTGGTCCGCGCCGGACTCCCAGGCGCTGAGCGCACCCACCGCCGCCCAGTCCAGCTCGCCACCGCCCGTGGCCAGCAGGGTCAGGAAGCGGTCGCGCAACAGGCTGGCCACCGGCAGCGGCACCTGCAACGCCTCGCCCGCGCTAAGCGCCAGTTTGACGTCCTTGAGTCCCAGGCTCGCCGCGAAACCGGCCGGGGTGAATTCGCCGCGGGCCAGCAGCCCGCCGTAGGTTCGGTACACCGGGGCGTCGAACAGCGTGGAGGTCAAGAGCTCCAGGTATTGCTGCTTGTCTACGCCGGCCTTGCCGACGAGCGCCATGGCCTCGCCGACCGATTCGATCACCGAGGCGATCAGGAAGTTTCCGCTGATCTTCACCAGGTTGGCGGCCCGTGGTTCCTCACCGAGCACGAAGGTGCGCTGCCCGACCGCGTCGAAAATCGGGGTCATCGCCTCGACGGCCGCCGGCGCGCCGGCTGCGACCACGAACAGCTTGGCGGCGGCAGCGGCCTCGGGCCTGCCGAACACCGGGGCGCTGACGAACTGCTGACCTGCCTCGGCATGGCGGTCGGCCAGCCGGTCGGCCAGCTCCACGCTGATGGTCGAGCACGAGATGTGGGTGGCGCCGGCCGGTAGCTCGGCCAGGATGCCGTTGGCCCCGAACGTGATTGCTTCCACAGCGGCGTCGTTGGCCAGCATGGTGACCACTGCGTCGCCGCGGCAGGCTTCGGCAACCGTCGCCGCGGGGTGCGCGCCCTGACCGGCCAGCGCGGCCACCTTGTCCGGCGATCTGTTGTACGCCGTGACGTCGTGACCTGCCGCGAGCAGATTGGCGGCCATCGCCGCGCCCATGTTGCCCAGTCCGATGAATCCGATCCTCATGGCTCCACTCTTACCGGGTTAGTTTGGAGTCGGGAGGGCTCATGAAATTCTCGACGGAAATGTTCCAGATGGGCAACAACACCGGCATCGAGGTTCCTGCCGAGGTGGTGGAGGCGCTCGGTGCCGGCAAGCGTCCGGCCGTGGTTGTCGACGTCAACGGTTATCGATATCGCTCGACCGTTGCCCCGATGGGCGGCAAGTACCTCATCCCGTTCAGTGCCGAACGGCGCAGCGAATCCGGCATCCGCGGAGGCGACGCGATAGACGTCGAGTTGACCGTCGACACCGAGCCACGCCTGGTCGAGGCGCCCGAGGATCTCCGCGCGGCGCTCGACGCGTCGCCCACGGCGGCCAAGCGCTGGGAGGCGCTGTCCTACAGCAAGCAGAAGGGCCACGTCACCGCGGTGGAAGGGGCCAAGGCGGCCGACACTCGGGCCCGTCGCATCGCGAAAGTCATTGCTGAGCTGGAGAGTTGAGCTCTGCGGTTTCGCTCGCCCGGCGTACTGCCGCGATGATGCCCTGATAACCGGTGCACCGGCAGAAGTTGCCGGAGAGCCCCTCGCGGATCTCGGAGTCGGTCGGTGCGGGATTGTCCCGCAGCAGCGCGGTGATCGAGGTGACGAAACCCGGTGTGCAGAAGCCGCATTGCAGTCCGTGGCACTCCTTGAGCGCGGCCTGTACGGGCGAGAGTTCGCCGCCGGGACCCTCGATACCCTCGACGGTCGTCACCTCCTGGCCGTCCACCTGCACCGCGAAGACCAGACAGGACCGCACGGCCTGACCGTCGAGCAGCACGGTGCAGGCACCGCACGCCCCGTGCTCACAGCCGAGGTGCGTGCCCGTCAGCCCGCAGTTCTCCCTCAGGAAATCCGCGAGGGTGACGCGCGGCTCGACCACGCTGCGGTAATCGCGGCCGTTGACCGAAACTGCAACTGGCAGTTCATGCATTGCGCGCCTCCACGCTTGCGTGTTCCCAGGCTCGGGCCACCATGGTGGCGCCGACGCGCGCCCGATAGGACGCCGAGCCCTGAAGGTCCGAGGGAATGTCGGTCAGTGTGGACATCGCGAGTTCGCCGATATGCTCGGCGGTCACGTCGCCGATCGGTGTGCCGGTCGTGGCGGCCTCGGCCGCGGTGGCCCGCTTCGGTGTCGAACCCAGACCGAGCAGGCCGATGCCGCACCTGCTCACCCGGTTGTCGTCGTCGAGCTCGATCCCGACCACGGCGCCTGCGATGGCGAAGTCACCGTGGCGGCGGGCGAACTCTTCGACCGCGAAGCCACTGCGGCCAGACCACACCGGAAACCGTACGGCGGTGAGGATCTCGTCGGCGGCCAGTGTGGTCTCCCACAACCCGGTGAAGAACTCTCTCGCCGGGATCGCGCGCGTGCCGCGCGGTGAGGTGGCCTCGATCGTGGCGTCGAGCGCCAGTGCCACAGCTGCGTATTCGGCGGCCGGGTCGGCGTGGGCGATCGCACCGCCGAGCGTGCCGCGCGTCCGGATCTGAAAGTGCCCGATGTGCGGGGTGGCCAGGGTGAGCAGTGGAACCGATTCGGCCACTTCGTCGTCGAGGCCGACGAGCGCGTGCGGTGTGGCGGCACCGATCACCACCTCGTCGCCGTGCCGGTCGATGTCGCTGAGCCCGGTAATGCGCGATATGTCGATGAGGTTGTCGAAATGCGTCAGCCGCATGGCCAGCATCGGCACCAGACTCTGCCCGCCTGCCAGGATTTTCGCGGTGTCGCCATACTCACCGAGCAGCGCTACCGCCTCGTCGACGCCGGTCGGTCGGTGATAGGCGAACGGAGCGGCTTTCATGACACCGACCGGAGCCGGCCCAGCAGGTAGCCGAGCACACCCGCGACGGCCACGGCGCCGACGGTGGGGGCGAACCGCTTGGCCATAGGCACCGCCATCACCTTGGCCAGCGCGATCGCGTTGATCGGGACAGCCGATTGATCCTCGGCTGTGGTTGGGGCCGCGGCGTTTTCGCCTGCGGGTGCGGCACCGGCGAGCAGCTCGGCTTCGAGGCTGCCGGCGAACTGGTCGATCAGGGCTCCGGCGACATCGCTGAGCACACCGCGGCCGAACTGCGCGGCCTTGCCCGAGATGGTCAGATCGGTGGTGACCGAGACGAGGGTGCCTGCGGTGCCGTCGTCTTTCAGTTGGGCGGTGACGACGGCGGCGGCACTGCCGTTGCCGCGGGTCTCCTTGCCGTTGGCCTTGAGCACCACGCGCTGGGCTTGCGCATCTTTCTCCTGAAAAGTCGCATTGCCTTGATAGGACACGGTGATCGGACCCACCTTGACCTTGACTGCGCCGGTGAAGTCGTCACCGTGGACGCTCAGCAGGGTTGCGCCGGGCAGACAGGGAGCCACGCGTTCGACGTCGGTGATTACCTCCCACGTCTTCGACGCAGGCACCGCGACCCGGAATTCGTTGTTGAGCTCCACCGCTAAAGGTCCTTCCCTTCGGATCGTTCGAGTGCCGCGACGATGGCGGCGGGGCTTGCGGGCAGGGTCGTCACCGAGACTCCGAGCGGGGCCAGGGCGTCGTTGATCGCGTTGATCACGGCGGGCGTCGACCCGATGGCACCGCCCTCGCCGGCTCCCTTGTAGCCACCCACACCGGGCCCGGGGATCTCGACGTGGCCGTACTCGATGAGCGGCACGTCGGTGGCGGTGGGCAGCAGATAGTCGACAAAGGTTGAGGAGAGCGGATTTCCGGCGTCGTCGTAGGAGAGCTGTTCCAGCAGGGCGCCGCCGATGCCCTGCACGGTGCCACCGGCGATCTGCCCCTCGACGACGTTCGGGTTGATCATCGGACCGACGTCCTCGCTGACGATGTAGCGGGTGATGTGGACCCGGCCGGTGTCCAGATCCACCTCGCATGTGCAGGCGTGGGTCGCGTTGGCCCAGTGGATCGGAGCCGTCGGTGGCGCGGTGAAGCGGGCGGTGGCCTCCAGGGTCGCCGACATGCCCGGCGGCAGCTGCTGCGGCTCGTAGTACGCGCGGTACGCGAGATCGGCAAAGGTGACGGCCTTTTCGGCGTTCTCGCGAACGGTCGCGCGTGACCCGGCGAGTTCGATCTCGGATTCTTCGACACCGAGCCGGGCGGCGGCCATCGCGACGAGTTGCTTGCGCAGGATGGTGCCGGCCTCGTTGACCGCTCCGGCGGTCATCGGCGCACTGCGGCTGCCCTGCGTTCCCGCGCCGTACGGCGTCACCGCCGTGTCGCCCTGGATCGTGGCGACGTCGGCGATGTCAGCACCCAGTGCATCTGCCGTGAGCTGAATGACGGTGGTTTCCAGGCTGTTTCCGGTCGATCCGCCGTTGACGTAGACGTTGATCTTCCCGGTCGGCTCCATGCGCATTGTGCAGCCCTCGGTGGCCAGGTGGCCGGTGGCCGCACCCGTCGGCTCGATGTAGGCGGAGAAACCCAGGCCGAGGTAGCGGCCCTGCCTGAGCGCCTCGGCCTGTTCCCTGCGGAAGCCCTCGTGGTCGAGGATTTTCACCGCCTGTTCGAACGTTTCGATGGGGGCGACGTGGTCGTAGGGCATGCCGTTGGGGTTGAAGTACGGCATCTCGTCTCGGCGCAACAGGTTGCGACGGCGCAGCTCCACCGGGTCGAGGCCCATCTTTCGGGCGGCGATGTCGAGAAGGATTTCTCGCGTGAGGGTTTCGTACTGCCACGGTCCGCGGTAGGCGTGCAGGCCCGCAGTGTTCGAGAACACCGTCTTGTAGTTGAAGCTGGCCTTGGGTACGCGGTACGGGCCGGGGAAGAACATGCCGATGGCCGCGGTGGTGAGCACCGGATAGGGAGTGGGATAGGAGCCGACGTCCTGGATGAAGTCGATGTCGGCGGCCAGGATGTTGCCGTCCTCGTCGAACGCCATCCGCACATCGCCGTCGACATGGCGGGATTGCCCGGCAGACATCAGGTTCTCGCGGCGGTCCTCGATCCACTTCAGTGCGCTCGGAACCTTGCGCGCGGCCAGCATGATGCACATGTCTTCGCGCATCGGCACCACCTTCTGCCCGAAACCGCCGCCGGTATCGCGCATGATGACGCGTACGTGCTGGGCCGGGATGGCCAGCAGTCGCGCGCCGAAGGCCCGCAGCTCGTGCGGAGTCTGGGTGGACGCCCAGATGGTCAGTTCGCCGGTCGACGCCGCCCATTCGACGACCATGCCGCGGGTCTCGATCGGCACCGGAACGTACATCTGTTGGTAGATATGCTCTTTGACCACGTGGGCGGCCGAGGCAAAGGTCTCTTCGTCGGGCGGGGCGCCGGCCAGGCCGCCCGCGTTGTTGTCCGGGTAGGCGGCGTGCACCGCGATGTCGGAGGTCAGCGCGTCACGGAAATCCGGGATGGCGGGTAGTGGTTCGTAGCCGACGTCGACCAGGTCGGCGGCATCCTCGGCGACGTACCGGCTCTCGGCGATCACGAGTGCGACGGGGTCGCCGACGAATTTGACCTCGCCCTCGGCCAGTGGCGGCCGTGGCGTGTCCGGCATGTCCTTGCCTGCCACGGCGTGCCAGGCCTCCCTGACGTCGGGGTTCAGGTCGGCCGCGGTGAACACCGCATGGACGCCGGGCAGGGCGAGTGCCGCAGCGGTGTCGACGCCTGTGATGGTGGCCCGCGCGAAGGGACTGCGGACGAAGCAGGCGTGCAGCATGCCCGGCCGCGTGATGTCGTCGACGAAGGTGCCGCGACCGGTGAGCAACCGGGTGTCCTCGACGCGTTCGATCCGTCGGCCCGCGTAGCGAGTGCTGACGGTCCCGGATGTGGCTGACGCCATGTATCGCTCCGATTCGTGGGCTACTTCTGCGCGTAAGTAGAGTGCGGTTATCCTATACCGGAAGGAAATATACCTCTAGAAGAGAGTGGCATTTTCATTCGTGCTGACGATCGGCGTTTAGGCTTGCCGACTATGCGTCCCATCGCGTTCGGGCTGCTGGTGGCCGCGGCTACCGTGCTGGCTCCGACACCCGCCGCGTCGGCGGTGCCCGCGGCCGCCGCCGGTCTCGTCGACATCCGCACCGTGGTGCCCGACGCGATCGTCGACCTTCGATACGCCACCACGGACAACTTCGTCGGCCAGCAGCTCTACCCGGCCGACGCTCACTGCCTCGTGCACGAGTCCATGGCCGCCGGGCTAGCCGCGGCCGCCGCGGCACTGCGCCCCGACCGGCTGGTGTTCTGGGACTGCTACCGCCCGCACGAAGTGCAGGTCCGGATGTTCCAGGCGGTGCCTGATCCGAACTGGGTGGCACGACCGGGCAGCTCGGCGCGCAGTCATGAGGCCGGCCGGTCGGTGGACGTCACCATCGCCGGCGTCGACATGGGCACCGGGTTCGATGACTTCACCCCGCGAGCCAAGGCATATGCGACCGACGGTGTCAGTCCCGCCGAACAGGCCAACCGGGCCAGGCTGCGGCAGGCCATGCAGGCCGGAGGGCTCTCGGTGTACTCGGGGGAGTGGTGGCACTTCGACGGGCCGGGCGCCGCCGATCCGCGACCGTTCCTCGACGTCCCCCTCGACTGATCCGCGGGATCACCCGCCGCGCCCCACCTTTCGCGCGAGTGAGCTCTGACGTAGGCGGTAATTTCACTTGACACATCACGACGTTTCGCGTCGAGGGCGTCCCGGGTATGCGTTTGTGTGTGCACACGACCCTGATGGATAACGATTTGAAACCTCAACGATTTCAAAGTGATACGAGAGACGAAGCGCATCCTCCGCACACACTACGGTCACTTGGTGCACCGTCGAACGGCCCTCAAACTGCCGCTGGCACTAGCAGTCGCCACGGCACTACCCGCCATGTCCGCGATGCCTAGCGCCGCCGCCGACACTGGCCGGTGGCCCGCAGACCGTGCCAACGCGTGGTACCAGGCGCAGGGCTGGTTGGTAGGTGCCAACTACATCACGTCGACCGCGATCAACCAGATCGAGATGTTTCAGGCAGGCACGTACGACCCGCGGCGGATCGACGCCGAACTCGGCGCGGCCCGGCTGCTCGGGTTCAACACTGTACGGGTCTTTCTGCATGATCTGCTGTGGGCCCAGGACCGCGGTGGATTCCAAAGCAGACTGGCGCAATTCGTCAATATCTCGGCGAACCACGGCATCAAACCGCTATTCGTGTTCTTCGACTCGTGCTGGGATCCGTATCCGCGGCTCGGCGCGCAGCGGGCGCCGCGACCCGGCGTGCACAACTCGGGCTGGGTGCAGAGTCCCGGCGCCGAACGCATCGCCGACCCGCGGTATCGGCAGGTCCTCTACGACTATGTGACCGGGGTGATCGGCCAGTTCCGCAACGACCCAAGGGTGCTCGGCTGGGACCTGTGGAACGAGCCCGACAACCCATCCGGCCAGTACCGCTCTGTCGAACGCAAGGACAAGCAGCAGCAGGTCGGGGCGCTGCTCCCACTGGTCTTCCAGTGGGCGCGATCTGTCAACCCGGCCCAGCCGCTGACCAGTGGTGTCTGGCAAGGCAGTTGGGGATCCGGTGACCGCAGTGCGATGAGCGGTTTTCAGCTCGACAACTCCGACATCATCACGTTCCACTCCTATGGCACGCCTGATCAGTTCGAGGCGCGGATCGAGGAACTGGCGCCGCTGGGCCGACCGATCCTGTGCACGGAGTATCTGGCCCGCACGCTCGGCAGCACCATCGAAGGAGTGCTGCCGGTCGCCAAGCGGCACAACGTCGGCGCCTACACGTGGGGACTGGTCGCCGGGAAGTCCCAGACGTACTTCCCGTGGGATTCCTGGAGCCATCCCTACAAGACGCTGCCGAAGGTGTGGTTCAGCGATCTGCTGCAGCCCGACGGGCGACCCTATCGCGACATCGAATACCAGACGCTGCGCAAGCTCACGAGCACGCCGGGTGCGACTTAGAACAGGTCGCCGGTCTCGCCGAGCATCGCCTTGCGGATGAGTGGCAAAGGCAGCGGCCCGATCTTCACGAAGGCGTCGTGGAAGCCCTTGAGTGAGTAGGCGTCGCCCATCTTCGCCTTGTAGTCGTCGCGCAGTTTCAGGATCGCCAGCTTGCCCATGGTGTAGTAGCCGTACGTCGCATCTGAGGTGCCGCGCTTGGCTTCCGACTCCGCCACCGGCGCCGGCTCGTGGGCCTGCTCGACGAACATCTGCTGAGCCTGCTCGACCGTCATCCCTTCGGTGTGCATCTTGATGCCGACGATGAACCGGACATCGCGCAGCAGCGCATCCTGCAGCTGCGCCAGCCGATTCCGCGGATCGCCACCGTGCAAGCCCTCGTCGAGCATCATCTGCTCGCAGTAGTGTGCCCAGCCCTCGAAATTGCTGGCCGCGCTGAACACCTTGCGGACGTCAGAGGGATAGTCCTTGGCGTAGAGGAACTGTAGGTAGTGCCCGGGCCACACCTCGTGCACCGACACATTGCTGATCGCCGGGCGGTACCACTGGGCCATGAACTCGTCCTGCTCGGGCTTGGGCCAGGCCGGGTCCGGCAGCGTCATGTTGAAATACGCTTCGGTGGCGACTTTTTCGAACGGACCCGGGATGTCCATCGACGCCGACGTGGTGGCCCGCAGGAAGGGCGGGGTCTGCACCACCCGTGCCGCAGGCGCCTGCGGGATGTCGGCGATCTGCTTGTCCCGGACGAACTGCTCGATGCTGTCGAGGTTGCTTTGCGTCACAGCGAGCAGTTGGGCCGGTGGCGGGTAGTCCTTCTGCACGTCGGCCAGCACATCCAACGGCGCCTTGCCGGGGTCGATCGCGTGGGCCGCGTCGGTGAATGCCTGCTGGTTGCGCTTGAGATCGGACTCCGCGATGGCCAACAGATCTGATAGCGGCGTGGTGATCATCTCATCGGCAGCCAGCACCTTGCGGTAGGTGTCCGCGCCGTAGGCGAACGATCCGGCGGAGCGGGGCAGTAGATCGTTCTGCAGCCAGGACTTGTAGTCGTCGAGCGCGGCGATCACCGCAGCGTTTGCCTTCGCGAAATCGGCCAGCAGTGCCTGGTCTTTCACCCCGGCGAAGGCCGCAGGCACATCGTGGGCGAAGAAGTCCCGATTGCCGTCGAGTTGGTCGATGGCGATCTGGGTGTAGATCCGCGGCGGATCATCGAGGTTGTCACGCGCCTCGGACAAGGCGTTCGGCATCAGCCTCAGCCGGTTGGTCAGCGACCGCAGGCGCTGCTCCGGCGGCGCGAAATTGCGCGAGATCATGACGAAGGCGTCGTTGGTGATGCCGCTGCTGTAGGTGTCCGGGTCCTTCGCCCAGCGGCGAATGACCTGGTCCTGCAGCAGGATTCCATCCAGCGCGTGCTTGGTCTGCTCCAGATCGAGCTGATCGTCGAAGGTCAGCGCGTCGGCATCGATTCCGTCGAGGCGCGACCGGAAGGACTTCACGGCCTCGGCCTCGGCGGTCACCGCCGCAGCCGAGTAGTCGGGAATCACATCGTCGTACTTGTGGATGCCCAGGGCTGTGGCGTGGGAAGGATTCTGCCGATAGGTGTATTCGAGAATCTCGGCGGTGAGCTGCTGGAAACCGGCGTCACCGGAACCGGCTGCAGGCTCGGTGCGGTTGTCGCATGCCGGTAGAAAACCGATGGCGAGGACGAGAACCGTGAGCGTTGACCCCAGACGCCGCATACCAGAAGGCTAGAGCGTGAAATCGGCTGAGGCCAGGCAGTGGGCTTGGGCTTCGACGGCGACCCGCAAGGCGGCCGCCGCTCCGAGGTGCCGGCCTGCCTCGATCGCGGCCCGCGCACCCCGCACGGCGAGCGGCGGCTGGGCGGCCAGCCGGTCAGCGAATTTGTCGGCAGCAGAATCGAGTTCGTCGCCAGGCACGACACGGTTGGCCAACCCGATGCGCAACGACTCTGCCGCGTCGATGATTTCACCGAGCAGAATCATCTCGCGGGCGCGACTCTCACCGACGATGCGCGGAAGTCTGAAGGTGGCACCCATATCCGGAAGCAGGCCGAACCGCGATTCGGTGAGACCGACGCGCGCATCAGCGGCGAAGATCCGGAAGTCGCAGGCCAGCGCCAGTTGTAGACCGGCACCGTAGGCATGGCCCCGCACGGCCGCGACGCTGGGACACAGCAGGTTCGGGATGAACTCGAACACCCCGGCCACAGCCAGCCCGAGTTCGACCGTTTCGTCGTCGGGTGTGCGGTCGACGAACTGCGCCAACGTGCCCGTCATCGCCTCCGCCAGGTCGAGACCCGCCGAAAACGACGGACCCGCGCCCGTCACGATCAGGCACCGCAGCGTGTCGTCATCGGTCAACAGCGCGCCGAGACGCCCGAGATCGTCGCGCATCTGCGGGTTCAGCGCGTTGAGTTTGGCCGGACGGTTCAATGTCAGCGTGCCGATGTCGGCGCGTCGCGAATAGCGGATGGTCGGGTAGTCCGGGGTCATCGAGACGCCCGCCGGGCCAACGGCGACAGCGGGAAGCCGAGATGGTCCAGCTTGTCCGGATTGATCACCGAGCGGACGGTGCAGACGCTGTCGCCTTCGACGTCAATGGTCAGCACGTTGATCAAACCGCCGTCGGGGTCGAAGGCCAGCAGCCCGGCCTGCCCGTTGACCAGGGAACGCTGGAACCGGGCGCCGACGCCGCGGTACGCCCGCACGATCCCCGCCAGCACCCGCTGAACCCGGTCGCGTCCGAACACCGGCCGCGGCAGCCCCCGGCCCGTTCCGCCGCCATCGCCGTAGAACGCGACGTCGGCAGCCAACAGCTGCACGAGATTCTCGAGGTCCCCGTCTTCGGCGGCGCGGAAGAACCGGTCGGCCAACTCGGTGCGGTGGGCGGTGTCGACGTCGAACCGGTGTCGCCCGGCCTCGATGTGCCGACGGGCCCGGTTGAGCAGCTGCCGGCAATTCGCGGGTTCCTTGCCGACGATGCGGGCGATGTCGTCGTAGTCGTAGGCGAACACCTCACGCAGCAGGAACACCGCGCGTTCGACCGGCGAGAGCGTTTCCAGCAGCACCAGGAATGCCATGGACAGCGAATCGGATGTGGCTGCCAGATCTGCGACGTCGGGATCGGCCGACGTCAGCAGCGGCTCCGGAAGCCAAGGGCCGATATAGGTTTCGCGCTGCACCCGGGCAGAACGCAGATGGTCGATGGCCAGCCGCGTCGTGATCGTCGTCAGCAGTGAGCGTGGCGAATCCGCCTCGCCGCCACGGTCCAGATAGTCGAAGTAGCGCAGGTACGTGGCCTGCACGATGTCCTCGGCGTCGGTGACGCTGCCCAGCATCCGGTAGGCGATCGAGAACAGCAGCGGCCGCAGCTCGGCGGGTTCTTCCCGGTCGGTCATGGCACCTCCCTGTCTTCCCCATAGACGATCCGGAGGGGGCATCTGTGACACCGCATGTCACAGCCGAGGGCAGTCGTCCGTCATCAGGTCTGCATACACCTCGAACAGAAGGGATACGGCCATGAACATCGCACTGTGGACCGCGCAACTCGTCCTGGCCGCGATATTCGCGTTGTCCGGCACGGTCAAACTCACCATGAGCCGCGAGCGGCTGCTGGACACCGGCCAGACCGGGATAGCCATGTTCCCCATGCCGGTGGTCCGGTTCACCGCGGCCATGGAGCTGCTCGCGGTGATCGGGCTGGTGGTGCCGGGGCTCACGCGGATCGGCTTGGTGCTCACGCCGCTTGCGGCCGCTGGGCTGTGCGCGGTGATGATAGGCGCCGCGTGGGCTCACAGCCGATTACACGAGCCACGCAGTGTCCTGGCCAACGCCGTGCTCTTCGGCCTGGCCGCCTTCGTCTTTGTCGGGCGGTTGCTCTAGCGAGTGATTCGGTAGCGCACATGCGTCGCCAATGGCGAATGCTCGGTCTCGACGAGCTCCAGCTCATTGACCGTGGTGTCGTCGAAGATGCGTTCCCCGCGTCCCAGCAGCACCGGGATGATGTCGAGGCTCAGCTCGTCGAGTTCGCCGGCGGCGAGGGCCTGGCGCACCGCGGAGGCGCCCCCGGCAATGTCGACATCACCATCGCCTGCAGCGCGGGCTTGCGCCAATGCGTCCGCGATGCCGCCGGTGACGAAATGGAATGTGGTGCCGCCGTCCATCTCGATGGGCTCGTGCTCGTAATGCGTCAGCACGAAAACCGGTGCGTGGTAAGGGGGTTCGTCACCCCACCAGCCACGCCACTGCTCACCGTCGGTGGCCCAGTCGCCACGGATCGGTCCGAACATGTTGCGTCCCATCACATATGCCCCGCGAGGACGCAACAGGTTCGCGGTCCAGCGAGCATCGACGTCGTGCTGGGGTTGATCGAGGTGCCATCGATGCAGCCGCATGCCGCCCCGGCCGATCGGGTCGTCACGCGACTGGTCAGGGCCTGCGACGAAGCCGTCCAGTGAGATCGACATGTGTGCGGTGGTGAAGGTCATGTACGAGTAGACCGCAGGCGGGGCGGAAAATCATCTAGTACGACTGCCCGTTTGCATACCGCTCGCGGCGGTAGTGGCGCCCGTTGCCGCGGTTGCGGCTCTTGTACGTCGGCAGCTGCGAGTCGCAGTTGGGGCAGATCAAGCGCAGGTTCTCCCGACGGTTGTTGGTCGCATTGCCATCGACGTGGTCCAGCACCAACACCAGAGGCAGGCCCTGCCATGTCGTGGCTCCACCGCAGATCGCGCAGCAGCCTTCCTGAGCCTCGGCGAGATACTGCCTGATGTAGTGATCTGGGTACGTGCCGACAAACGCTTCGCCGGTCTCGAGCCATCGTTTCTTACGGGCGTCGCTGCGGGCCGAAGCCTGACATACATTGCTGCAATAGATCTTCTGGCTGCGCTTCGTTAGCGGAGTACCGCAAGCGAGACATGACCTCATGAGCGGACATTACGACGGGCTACCGACAAGCGGCGCCTGCCGGAACAGAGCCTCCTATCGGGATTGAACCGATGACATTCCGCTTACAAGGCGAACGCTCTACCACTGAGCTAAGGAGGCGGGTGGAACGCGCTACATCCTAACGGGTCACATGTCTTGGTCGATGACCCGCTGCGACGCGACCACGCGGGCCGCGGTGCGGCGGCGTTGCCGGGAGAGTGGGATCCGGTCGGCGATGTTGCTGAGCGGGTTGACCACAGCGGTCAGGGACAGGACCGCGTCGTGCAGTGTGTCGACCATCGGGGCCAGCGCCTCCAGGCCGGGCACCAGGCGGTTGAGGGTGTCGGAGAGGTCGACCAGCTTGGCCAGCGGACCGTCCGGATCGGCCAGGGTCTCGAGCAAGCCGTCGTCGGCGAGCAGTTTGTCGACCACGCCATCCTCGCGCAACAGCCGCTCGATCAGGCCCTCGTCGGCGAGCAGTTGATCGGCCAGCCCGCCGGGGGAGACGACCCGGGACAGTGCGCCGTTCTCGGTGGTCAGCCGGTCCATCAGGCCGCCCTCGGAGGTGACTTGATCGACCAGGCCACCTTCTTGCAGGGCGCGGTTGACGGGCCCGGTCTCTGCCAGCAGTTTGTCGGCGACACCGTCCTCGCGCAGGATCCGTTCGATGATCCCGTCCTTGGCGAGCAGTCGGTCGGCCAGACCGCCGGGGGCCAGCACGCGTGACACGATGCCGTCTTCAGCGGTGAGCCGGTCGGCGAGCCCGCCCTCGGCGGTGATCTGATCGACGAGGCCCCCCTCGGCGAGCGCGCGTGACACCGGGCCCGTGTCGGAGTTGAGGCGATCCAACAGGCCGCCGGGTTTGGTCAGCTGATCGACCAGGCCGCCCGGTTGCAGTAACTGGTTGAGCGGGCCCTCCGGAGCGAGCGCCCGACCGATCGGGGCGTCGTCATCCATGAGATGGGCCAGCCGGTTCGCTCGATCCACCGCGTCATCGAGTCCGAGCAACCCGGCCACCGAGGGCTTGCCCTGGATGGGGTTGGCGTCGTTGAGCGAGCGTTGTACGACGTTGAGGGTGCCCCCGGCGATACCGAGGCCGAGGTCAGCGACGGCCAGACCGACCTTGACCGGGGCGGTGGCAACCTGGACCAGGGTTTTGCCGAGGTTCATGAGGTCAGTCTAGGTGCGTGTGGCAGGCGTCACCCCAGGGGTTCTCTCGGCTCCTTGGAGCAAAACTTTCAGGAAGCTCACAGCGAGCGCGCAGGATTACGTCATGCGACAGCGGCAACATGGCAGGATGGCCATGCCAGCAGTGCCCGAGAGCGTCCCTGAAGCACGGATCCTCGTCGTCGACGACGAGGCCAATATCGTGGAGTTGCTGTCCGTCAGCCTCAAGTTCCAGGGCTTCGAGGTACATACCGCGTCCAACGGAGCGGCTGCCCTCGACAAGGCCAGGGAAGTTCGTCCGGACGCGGTCATCCTGGACGTGATGATGCCCGGCATGGACGGCTTCGGTCTGTTGCGCCGCCTGCGCGCCGACGGCATCGACGCCCCGGCGCTGTTCTTGACCGCGCGCGACAGCCTGCAGGACAAGATCGCCGGCCTCACCCTCGGTGGCGACGACTACGTCACCAAGCCGTTCAGTCTGGAAGAGGTGGTTGCCCGCCTGCGGGTGATCCTGCGTCGGTCCGGCCGCGGCGTCGAAGAACCCCGCAATGCCCGGCTCTCGTTCGCCGACATCGAACTCGACGAGGACACCCACGAGGTGTGGAAGGCCGGCGAGCCTGTCTCGCTGTCGCCGACCGAGTTCACCCTGCTGCGTTACTTCATCATCAACGCCGGCACGGTGCTGTCGAAGCCGAAGATTCTCGACCACGTGTGGCGCTACGACTTCGGTGGCGACGTCAATGTCGTCGAGTCCTACGTCTCTTACCTGCGCCGCAAGATCGACACCGGCGACAAGCGCCTGCTGCACACGCTGCGCGGCGTCGGCTATGTGCTGCGCGAGCCGCGCTGAGAGATTTCGTCCCGGCGGCATACTTCTTGAGTGGTGTTAGACCGGGTTAACCGCGCGCGCGGACAGGGCGTGCCGCTGCGGGTCGGGTTGGTTGCCGCGGCTCTGGTGTTGGTGGCGTGCGGCCTGCTCGCGTCGGGCATTGCCGTCACCTCGATCATGCGGCACACCGAGGTCGACCGGATCGACCAGACGTTGCTCGACGCGTCGCGCAGCTGGGCGCTGGAACCGCGCCGCATGCCGTCCACGCCGATGGAAGGCCCGAATCCGGCCCGGCCGCCGTCGAACTTCTACGTGCGCGGCGTCGACGAAGACGGACGTACCTGGATCGCGATCAACGACCGGGAAGCCGAACCCGAACTGCCCGACAACAACGATGTCGGACCCATCCCGGTGACCGTCGGGTCGATCGGAGACTCCAACATCCAGTGGCGGGCGATGACGGTGCGGTCCTCGGATGGCTCGCTGACCACGGTCGCGATCGATCTTTCCGACGTGCAGTCGTCGGTGCGGGCGCTGATCTGGTCGCAGATCGGAATCGGTGCGGCCGTGCTGCTGGTACTCGGCATCGCGGGCTACGCGGTGGTCCACCGCAGCCTGCGTCCCCTCGTCGAGGTCGAACAGACAGCTGCTGCGATCGCCGCCGGGCAGCTCGATCGTCGTGTCCCCGAACGGGATCCGCGCACCGAAGTCGGCCGGCTGTCGTTGGCGCTGAACGGCATGCTCGCCCAGATCCAACGTGCGGTGGCGTCTTCGGAGGCCTCGGCCGAGCAGGCACGCAGCTCTGAGGAACGCATGCGGCGGTTCATCACCGACGCCAGCCATGAACTGCGCACCCCGCTGACCACCATCCGCGGTTTCGCCGAGCTGTACCGGCAAGGCGCGGCCCGTGACACCGAGATGCTGATGGGGCGCATCGAGAGTGAGTCGCGGCGCATGGGCCTGCTCGTCGAGGACCTGTTGCTGCTGGCGCGCCTCGACGCGCAACGCCCGCTGGAGCGCCGCCGGGTAGACCTGCTGACCCTGGCCACCGACGCCGTGCACGACGCGCAGTCCATCGCGCCCGAGCGCAAGGTGTCCATGGAGGTGTTCGACGGACCGGGAACACCGGAAGTGCTCGGTGACGACGCCCGCTTGCGGCAGGTGCTGGGGAACCTGGTGGCGAACGCGCTGCAGCACACGCCGGAAACCGCAGGCATCACAGTGCGGGTGGGTACCGACGGGGACAACGCGGTGCTCGAGGTGTGCGACGAAGGCCCCGGCATGAGCCAGGAAGATGCGCGACGGGTCTTCGAGCGGTTCTACCGGGCCGACACGTCACGCACCCGGGCCAGCGGCGGTACCGGGCTTGGTCTGTCGATCGTCGATTCGTTGGTGTACGCCCACGGCGGGACGGTGCGCGTCGTCACCGCCCCGGGCCAGGGCTGCCGGTTTACCGTCAGCCTGCCGCGGATTGCAGATCTGCCAGCGCGGCTGTGATCTTCGCCTGCGCCTCG
Source organism: Mycobacterium aquaticum (assembly GCF_002086485.1). Lineage (GTDB taxonomy): Bacteria > Actinomycetota > Actinomycetes > Mycobacteriales > Mycobacteriaceae > Mycobacterium > Mycobacterium aquaticum. The sequence goes on from NZ_MVHF01000026.1 coordinate 16,371, forward strand.
TCGAGGGATTCCGGCGACGGATTGTTGTCGACGTGGGCGAACCCGAAGTCGGACAGGTTGTAGGCGGGGAAGACGTGCACGTGCAGGTGCGGGACCTCAAGTCCGGCGATGATCACGCCGGCGCGCTCGGCGCCGAAGGCCTTGCACACGGCCTTGCCGATCAGCTGGGACACCTCCATCACGCGCGCGAAAACGGCGGGCTCGACATCCTGCCAGTTGTCGATCTCGGCGCGGGGCACCACGAGCGTGTGGCCCTGGGTCATCGGAGCGATGGTCAGGAACGCGACGATCTCGTCGTCCTGATAGACGAATCGGCCCGGTAGTTCGCCGTTGATGATCTTGGTGAAGACGGTCGCCATGCCCCGAGCATAGTGAGCGGCCCACTGACGGTCTCAGCCGATCAGCTCGGCCAATTCGTCGACGGTCCACGGCGGTGACGCGTGGTGGTCCCGGTAGACGATGAATCCGGGTGTGGGGCGGGTGAATTCACCGACGAATCCGCCCGCGGCGATGAAGATCCGGCCGGTCACTTCCCGTGCGGCATCGCTGACCAGATAGCCGTAGGTGGGCGCCACGTAGTCCGGCGAAGCCGCGTCGAGGGCACCCTGCATGCTCACGTCGTCGAGCAGGCCGCGGCGGTTCAGCTCGGCGATGTGTTGCTCGTAGTCGGGCCCGGTGGACAGCCGCGTGCGCGCCCCGGGACACACGACGTTGGCGCGCACCCTGTGCTCCTTGAGTTCGGCCGCGATCGCCAGCGTGAGCCCGTTGACCGCTCCCTTGCCCGCCGGGTAGCCCGAGCCGCCGTAGTCACCGAGGAATGCGAACGAACTGGTGTTGACGATGGCTCCGCCGCCCTGGGCGACCATTCGGGGTGCGGCGGCCCGGCAGGTCTCGAACACCGTGCCCAGATGAGCGTCGAGCAGGTCCCGGAATTGGGCACTCGTGACGTTCAGGATGGACGAGCCGACTGGTTCGGCCGTCCCTGCGCAGTTCACCAGGATGTCGATGCTGCCGAACTCGGTCACGCACCGATCGATGAGGGCGTCCGCGACAGCCGGATCGGACGGTGAACCGGCATGTGCCACACCGGAAACCCGCTGCGCCGCGGCTTCAGTGGTGGCGGCGTTGCGACCGCTGACCACGACGCCCGCGCCCAGCGACGCGAGCAGCTCCGCCACGGCGAGGCCGATGCCGCGGGTGCCGCCCACCACGACGGCACCGCGCCCCGTCAATGCCCCGGTGGTCAGCTCTGGCCTTCCTGGGCGAACGTCATCGCGTCCAGGTTCCAGTAGCCCCGCAGATTCGTGATCAGGCCGGCGTCGTCGACCTTGTAGGTGAACACCCCGCGCACGGTCGCGGTGAAGCCGTTGGGAAACCTGGTGTGCAACACCAGGATGTAGGCGATCTCCGTCGGTGAGCTCGACGGGAAGGTCTCCTCACACGTGACGGTCAGAGTGTTCGGGGCGATGTTGGTGTCGTAGAAGACCGCGACGGCGTCCTTGCCGCGCACCCCGCAGCCGTCGGGGTTGGTGACGGCTTCGCCGATCGGATCTTCGACCACGACGTCGTCGGCCATCAAGGCCAGCCAACCCTCCCGGTCGCCGGACTGCACGCATCGCCAGGATGCCTGAGACGCGATCTGGACGGGCGAAAGTTCTTGGGTCTGGGTCATATTCATCTCCTCATCCGCCAAAACCGCATTCCAGCAGGCCGCTGGAATGCGGTTTCGGTGGGAAATGGTCAGCGGTCGGCGTCGGTGTAGCGGATGATGCCGCGGATGTTTCGGCCCTCCAGCATGTCCTTGTAGCCGTCGTTGATCTGTTCCAGCTTGTACTGGCGGGTCACCATGTCGTCGAGGTTGAGCTTGCCTGCCTTGTACATCGACAGCAATTGTGGGATGTCGTAGTGCGGGTTACCGCCGCCAAAGATGGTGCCCTGCAGGTTCTTTTGCATGAGCGTCAGCATGGCCAGGTTCAGCGTGACGTTGGTGTCGAGCAGGCTGCCGATCGCCGTCACCACACAGGTGCCGCCCTTGCTGGTGAGGTTGAGGTAGTTGTCGACGTCCTCACCCTTGAGTTCGCCCACGGTGACGATCGTCTTCTTCGCCATCAGGCCCCACGTCACCTCGGCGACCCCCGCCATGGCGGCGAAGATGTCCGGATAGACATGGGTGGCACCGAACTTGAGCGCCTGATCACGCTTCCACTCGACCGGGTCGACCACGAAGATGTGCCGAGCGCCGGCGTTGACCGCGCCTTGCAGGGCAGCCATCCCGACGCCGCCGACGCCGATGATGGCCACGTCCTCACCGGGGCGGATGTCGCCGGCGCGGACCGCCGAACCGTAGCCGGTGGTGACGCCGCAGCCGACCAGGCACGCCACCTCGAACGGGATGGACTTGTCGATCTTCACCACCGAACTCTTGTGCACCACCATGTACGGGCTGAACGTGCCGAGCAGGGTCATCGGAAAAACGTTCTGGCCCTTGGCGTGAATGCGGAAGGTGCCGTCGGACACCGCTTGACCGCCGAGCAGTCCGGCGCCCAGATCGCACAGGTTGCGCAGCCCGGCCTGACAAGACGGGCACTGGCCACAGGACGGGATGAACGACAACACCACGTGGTCGCCGGGTTCGATGCCTTCGACGCCGGGCCCGACCTCCGTGACGATGCCCGCGCCTTCGTGGCCGCCGAGCACGGGGAAGCCGCCCATCGGAATGCCGCCGGTCACCAGGTGGTGGTCGGAGTGGCACATGCCCGACGCTTCCATCTGGATCTTGACCTCATCCTTGACGGGATCACCGATCTCGATCTCCTCGATCGACCACGGCTGGTTGAACTCCCAGATGAGAGCGCCCTTTGTCTTCATCACGTCCTACTTTCGTTGGAGGCTTCCCGCGCCAGACTAAGTTATCTAGGTCACATAAGGAAGGTCGCATTTGACCTTCCGGCTCACCAGATCGGAACCGGCGCTTCTCCCAGGGGGTAGTAGCCGGGCAGCTTCTCCCCGGCGAGGCTCCGTTCGATGCGCTTCTGCATGCCCGCGCTGAGGTCGCCGGAGGAGATGAGCTTCATGAACATCGACGAGACATGGCCGAAATCGAAGAAATCGCGTTGCCATTCGATCAGCAGTTCGCCGTCTTCTTCGGTGAGCCGGAACCAGCTCCCGCCGATGCCGTAGATCTCGTCGGTCGTGCCGTCGGACTTGTTGACGATCTGTTTCCAGAAGCCGACGATCTCGCTCTGCTTGTCGTCGACCAGAACTTTCTGATATTCGTAGACCCAGTTCTCCAGGCCCTCCATCTCCAGACCCAGGGCGACATCGCGGATTTCGTCGCGGCCGACGCACATCACGTCTTCTTTGGGGCCGATGTTCCAGCCGTAGGTGGCGTCGGCGGTGTAGAAGTCGGCCAGCGGCTTCCAATCGCCGGCTTTCTCGGCGTCCTTGTTGGCTTGTAGCCAACGTTCGACCCAGTGATCGAGTGCTTCGCGTGACGGCATCGCTATTCCTTATCGGTGATGGACAGTGCTCGGGTAGGACACATATCGACGGCTCTCTCGACGTCCTCGCGGAGTTCGTCGGGTGGTTCGGGGTCGGTGATCTCCACGGTGCCGCGTTTGGGCACGGTGAAGACGTCCGGGGCCTCCATTTCGCACATCGCGTGGCCCTGGCACAGGTCGGTGTCGACCTCAACGCGGTAGCAACCCATGGGTGCTCACCCCTTCGTGCGTCTGCGGTACCGAACTTTGGCGGGGCGTTCCAGCTGGACGACCATCTTCGAGTGGTCGTTGCGGTACGAGTCCGCGGGTTGAGCCATCTCGAACTCGTACTCCCGCAACAACACCGAGAAGATCGCTTTGATCTGCATCTGGGCGAACGCCGCCCCGACGCAGCGATGCCGACCGGCTCCGAACGGGATCCAGGTCCACCGGTTCACGACGTCGGCCTGTTCGGGCTTGTTGTAGCGATCGGGGTTGAACGCGTCGGGGTCGGGGAAGTCCTCCGGGATGCGGTTGGAGATCGCCGGGGACGCCGCGACGAAGTCGCCCTTGTGGATCGGGAATCCCTCGACCTCGAATTCGCCCTGCGCCACCCGCATCAGGATGATCAGCGGCGGATGCAGCCGCAGGGTCTCCTTGACCACGTTGTCGAGTTTCGGGATCTGGCGCAGCGCGTGGAAACTCACCTCTTGGCCGTCGGCGTAGAGCTCGTCGAGTTCATTCTGGACCTCGGCGTAGACGTCGGCGTGACGGATCAGCTCGATGAGGGTCCACGACGAGGTGCCGGAGCTGGTGTGGTGGCCGGCGAACATCAGCGAGATGAACATGCCGGTGATCTCGTCGGCCGAGAACCGGAGGCCGCCCTCCTCGTCCTTGATCGACACCAGCACGTCGAGCATGTCGCGATCGGACTTGTCCTTCGGCGGGTTGGCCAGCCGCTGATCGATGATCTCCTGCACCAGCGCAACGAGTTTCACGCGCGCTTCATCACGCCGCTGGAAACTCTCGATCGGCAGGTACGGGTCGACGTAGCAGAACGGATCGGTGCCACGTTCCAGTTCGTGGTAGTACCGAGCGAACCGGGAGTCCAGTTGCTCGCGGAATTTCAGGCCGATCAGGCATGCCGTCGAGGTGTAGATCGTCAGCTCGGCGAAGAAGTCCAGCAGCTCGATCTCGCCCTCGTCGCCCCAGTCGGCGATGATCTTCTTCACCTCGCCCTCGATGGTCGCGGCGTGCGCTTTCATATGGTCACCGCGCAACGCCGAGTTGTGCAGCATCTCCTTGCGGCGCTCGGGGCTGGCGTCGAACACCACACCCTTGCCGAAGATCGGCGTCATGAACGGATACGCCTCGGCCTGATCGAGATCCTCGTCGGCAGAACGGAAGAAGAACTCGTTGGCCTGTGCGCCCGAGAGCAGGATGACGTGCTTGTCGACCAGCTGGAACCAGCCGACATCGCCGCACTCGTCACGGACCCGCTGCATCAGGCCGATGGGGTCGGTGCGGAATTCCTCCAGGTGACCGTGTTCTTCTTCGCCACCCGAGACCCGCTGTACTTCCTTGAGGGCGTTGCTCATTGGTTCGGCATCCCTTCTTCCCCCAAAGCCAGCTTCTGGCGGTCTTTGACGTCCGCGAGCGGAGCTTCGGGCTGAATCTCCAGATTCGCGATGAACCCACCCCGTGGCGTCTCGGCGACGAACGTGATGGCGCGCGCCAGATCAGCGGCACGCAGGAAGTAGTCGTGGCGGGCCTGCCCCCACTTGGCCCAATCTTCCAGCGCCGGACCGATTTTCTCGGCGGGCAGCGTCCAGCCCATCGCTGTCCGGGTCGGCCCCGGATGCACGATCGAGGCCCGCACCCCGGTCCCTTCCAGCTCCATTTGCAGGTTGGTCACCATCGCGACCAGACCGGCCTTGGCGGCGCCGTAGGCGCCCATGTGGGGCCGCTGCCGCAGGGCGACGTCCGAGCCCACGAAGATGACGTCGCCGCGCCGGCGTTCCACCATGGCGGGCAGCACCGCCGTTGCCATCCGGTTCGCCCCGATGAGGTGAATCTGCACCTGGGCCTCGAACTCGTCGGTGCTCATCTCGTGGAGCCGCCCGAAGTTGGTGTCGCCCGCGCCGGCCACCAGCACCTCGATCTCGCCCAATGCCTCGGTGGCACCGTGAACGAACGACTTCACCGAATCGGCGTCGGTGACGTCGAGCGGCAGCGCAATCGCCTCCCCGCCACCGGCTTTGATCTCCTCGACGAGTTCCTGACACTTCTCGACCCTGCGGGCGCCGAGTGCGACCGGGAAGCCGTGAGCGGCCAGCTGCTTCGCGGTCGCGGCACCGATGCCCGAGGAGGCGCCGGCGACGATCGCGGGCCTACGGTCAGGGTGCGGTTCAAAACGGGCCATTTAGCGTTTCTCCACTGTGATCGGAAGGTGGGCGAATCCACGGACATTGCTGGAATGCACCCGCACGGCCGCAGATTCATCCAGTTCGTATCCACGGATTCGTTTGAGCAGCTCGGTCAGTGCGACCCGGGCCTCCATGCGGGCCAGGTGCGCGCCGAGGCAGAAGTGGGCACCACTGCCGAAACTCACCAGCTTCGAGCCGATGTCGCGGCCGATGCGGTATTCGTCGGCATCTTCGAAGACGCGTTCGTCGCGGTTGGCAGACCCCGCCAACAACAGCAGCACATCGCCTGCGGGGATGGTGGTGTCGTAGAGGGTGAGGTCTTCGACCACCGCGCGGGCCAGAATCTGGCTGGACGTGTCGTACCGCAGGGTTTCCTCCACCCACGGGGTGATGAGGTCGTGATCGTCGAACACCGGCGCCAGCTGGTCCGCGTTCTTGAAGCCCCAATATGCAGCATTGGCAAGCAGTTTCGTGGTCGTTTCATTTCCCGCGACCACCATCAGGAACAAGAACGCCATGATCTCGTCGTCGGTGAGCTTGTCGCCGTCGATCTCCGCTTCGACCAGCGCCGAAGTGAGGTCATCGGTGAGCTGCCTGCGACGTTGCTTGACCATGTCGGCGTAGTACACCAACAGTTCGGCCGATGCCTGCATGGCCGACGCGGGGATGTCGGCCACCCCGTCTTCGCGGTGCATGACACCGTCGGCCAGGGCGCGGATCCGGACCCGGTCCTCCTGCGGAACCCCCATCAATTCGGAGATGACATCCATGGGCAGCTTGCCGGCGAATTCGTCGACGTAGTCGAAGCTCTCGTGTTCCAGTGCGGCCTCGAGGTGCTGAACCGCGATCTCGGTGACCCGGCCCTCCAGCTCGCGGATGCGGCGCGGCGTGAACCCCTTCGACACGAGGGTGCGCAGCCGCAGGTGGGCCGGATCATCCAGCGCCAGAAAGGACATCACCCGGTGGGCCTCGTCGTTGCGGGAGATCGGATCCAGCGACACCCCATGCTTGTTGGACAATGCGGTGCTGTTCCGGAAACCCCGCAGCACGTCGCTGTGCCGCGACAGCGCCCAGAAGTTGAGCTTGTCGTTGTGGTACAGCGGAGCTTCGTCGCGCAGCCGCCGATAGTACGGGTACGGATCCTCGTGCAGATCGTAGTCGTACGGATCGAAAACCAGTTCTGCAGTTTTCGCGCTCATCGGTGCTGTCTCCTCTTCGCGCAAGCGCTCATCGGTCTTCTCCCAGGATGAGGCCCACCACATACGTCAGCCGGTCAGCGATCTGGTGGTAGGTGAAGGCGCCACTGCCGGCATTGACCAGTGCGCCGAAGAACGTCATCTCCAAGGCCGAGACGATGCGCGGATCGGCGTTCGGGCCCACCGCGGAGCGGATGCGTTTGTGGATCTCCCCGCCGATGCGGTCGCGGACCGTACGTACCGCCGGATCGCTGCCGCCACCGAGCAGGGCGGTGGTGCATGCCGCGGCGACTTCCGGCTCATCGGCGACGACGAGCGTCAGCGCGCGCAGCACCTTGTCGACCCGCGTCTGCATCGCGTCGTTGACGTCGGTGAAGTAGGGAACCTGGTTGACGAGGTCGAGATAGACCTCGGCGATCAGGTGGTTCTTCGAGGAGAAGTAGGTATAGGCAGTCGCGGGCGCCACCTTCGCGCGGGCTGCGACGGCACGCACCGTGAGATCGGCATACGAGGACTCGCGCAGCATCTCGATCCCGGCGCTGAGGACCTTGCGGAAGGTCTCTTCCTGCCGACGGTTGCGCGGTGTTTCTGTGACTGCTGCCACGGCATCGCTGGACACATGTCCAATTTATCCGACGACGCGGACGTTGGGCAAGTGCCGGTCATATAGTCCCAGCTCAACCGGGTAGCCATCGGCAGAGTGGACGCGGTGTGCCGGTGCGCTCTTGCGGGTCCGCGGGCTCTGAGGCTATGGTTCGAAATGAGACAGCCGGACAGTTGTCCAGAATTCGCGAAGTGGAGTTCACCGATGCCGGTACTGGCCGATCGCCAGAGTCAACTGCTCATCGACGGCAAGCTCGTCGCCGGTCGCGGCGGGGTGTTCGACACCGTCAACCCCGCCACCGAAGAGGTGCTCGGTGTCGCGGCCGACGCTGATGCCGAGGACATGAGCAGTGCCATCGAGGCGGCGCGCCGGGCGTTCGACGACACAGACTGGTCGACCAACACCGCGCTGCGGGTGCGTTGCTTGCGTCAGTTGCGGGATGCCTTGCAGGAGAACGTGGAAGAGCTGCGTGAGCTGACCATCGCGGAGGTAGGCGCACCGCGCATGCTCACGGCGGGTGCTCAGTTGGAAGGCCCCATCGATGATTTGGCGTTCTCGGCCGACACGGCTGAGAACTATCAGTGGCGTACCGATCTGGGACATGCCACCCCACAAGGGATTCCGACCAACCGCGTGGTGTCCCGCGAAGCGGTCGGCGTGGTCGGCGCCATCACGCCGTGGAACTTCCCGCATCAGATCAACCTGGCCAAGGTCGGTCCCGCGTTGGCGGCGGGCAACACCCTGATCCTCAAGCCTGCCCCTGACACTCCCTGGGCCGCCGCGGCGGTCGGCCAGATCATCGCCGAGCAGACGGATTTTCCGCCCGGTGTGATCAACATCGTCACCTCCAGCGATCACTCTGTCGGCGCGTTGCTGTCGAAAGACCCGCGGGTGGACATGGTTTCGTTCACGGGGTCGACCGCGACGGGCCGTGCGGTGATGACCGATGCCGCGTTGACCATCAAGAAGGTGTTCCTCGAGCTCGGCGGCAAGTCGGCGTTCCTGGTGCTCGATGACGCCGACCTGGGCGGTGCGTGCGCGATGGCGGCGTTCACCGTCGCCATGCACGCCGGTCAAGGTTGCGCCATCACCACGCGCTTGGTGGTGCCGCGATCACGCTACGACGAGGCCGTCGAGGCCGCTGCCGCAACTCTCGGGTCCATCAAGCCCGGCGATCCCAACAGCAAGCGCACGGTGTGCGGGCCGCTGATCTCAGCGCGGCAGCGGGACCGGGTGCAGTCCTACCTGGACCTGGCCCTGCAGGAGGGCGGCCGGTTCGCCTGCGGCGGTGGGCGGCCCGCAGATTTGGATATCGGGTACTACATCGAGCCGACGGTGATCGCCGGGCTCGACAACTCGGCGCGGGTAGCGCGTGAGGAGATCTTCGGGCCGGTGCTGACCGTGATCGCCCACGACGGTGACGACGACGCCGTGCGCATCGCCAACGACTCGCCGTATGGTCTGTCCGGCACGGTGTTCTCCGGCGACGACGCTCGGGCCCAGGCCGTGGCCGCGCGGATGCGCGTCGGCACCGTCAACGTCAATGGCGGTATCTGGTACTCCGCAGATGCGCCGTTCGGCGGCTACAAACAGTCCGGCAACGGCCGGGAGATGGGGCTGGCGGGCTTCGAGGAGTACACCGAGATCAAATGCATTGCCACTCTGGCTGGTTGAGACGGTATCGAACGGCCAGTTGTGACACGCGATCTCACGAGAATCGTTCAGCAACTGGCCATTCGGCGGGAAAGGATTGAGACATGGGACAGTTCGACGACAAGGTGGCCATTGTCACCGGGGCCGGTGGCGGCATCGGGCAGGCTTACGCCGAAGCGCTGGCGCGTAAGGGGGCGGCAGTCGTGGTGGCCGACATCAACGTCGAAGGCGCTCAGAAGGTCGCTGACGGCATCAAGGGAGAGGGCGGATCGGCGCTCGCGGTACGAGTCGACGTCTCTGACATCGACTCGGCCAAAGAGATGGCTGCGCAGACACTTTCGGAGTTCGGCGGTATCGACTACCTGGTCAACAACGCCGCGATATTTGGTGGCATGAAGCTCGATTTCCTGCTCACGGTCGACTGGGACTACTACAAGAAGTTCATGAGCGTGAACCTCGACGGTGCGCTGGTGTGCACCCGGGCGGTGTACCGCAAGATGGCCAAGCGCGGCGGCGGTGCGATCGTGAACCAATCCTCGACCGCAGCGTGGATGTACGCGAACTACTACGGCCTGGCCAAGGTCGGTATCAACGGCCTCACCCAGCAGCTGTCCCGGGAACTCGGCGGCCAGAACATCCGCATCAATGCCATCGCCCCCGGCCCAATCGACACCGAGGCCAACCGCAGCACCACGCCCCAGGAGATGGTGGCCGACATCGTCAAGGGCATTCCGTTGTCCCGCATGGGCCAGCCGGAGGATCTGGTCGGTATGTGCTTGTTCCTGCTGAGCGATCAGGCCAAGTGGATCACCGGGCAGATCTTCAATGTCGACGGCGGACAGATCATCCGGTCATGAGTGCCGACGAGCGCTTGCGCGAGGAGCCGACCAGCACTGTGTACGGATACATCGGCCTGGGCAACATGGGTGCTCCGATGGCCAAGCGGTTGGCCCAATGGCCGGGCGGCTTCATCGTGTACGACGTGCGAGCCGAAGCTCTCGCGCCCTTCGTCGAACTCGGCGCCACGTTGGCCGATGACGTCGCCACTGTCGCCGACGCTGACATCATCAGCATCACGGTGCTCAACGACCAGCAGGTGCGGTCCGTCATCGCCGAACTGGCGGCAAAGGCCAAGCCGGACACCGTGATCGTGATCCACTCGACCATCAGCGACACCACCGCCGTCGAGCTCGCCGAGCAGTACAAGCCGCAGGGCATCCACATCGTCGACGCCCCGGTCAGCGGTGGTGGGGACGCCGCCGAAAAGGGCGAGCTGGCCATCATGGTCGGCGCCGAGCGTCCCGTCTACGAGCGGATCAAGCCCGCGCTCAAGCAGTTCGGCTCGATGGTGATCCACGCCGGCGCGCCCGGCGCCGGTACCCGAATGAAGTTGGCCCGCAACATGCTGACCTTCACCTCGTACGCCGCGGCGTGCGAAGCGATGAAGCTCGCCGAGGCGGCCGGGCTGGACCTGCAGGCGCTCGGCCGGGTGGTGCGCCACACCGATGCGCTGACCAGCGGGCCGGGTGCCATCATGGTGCGCGACAACATGTCCGAGCTGACGCCGGATCACTGGCTTTACGACGCCTTCACCCACACCCGCGGACTCGGCGAGAAAGATTTGAGCCTGGCACTCGGGTTGGGCGAGGTTGTGGGGGTTGATCTTCCGTTGGCCCAGGTGGCCCTGCAGAGGCTCGCCGGCGGTCTCGGTGTGCCGCATACGAAGGAGTCGTGATGGATGAGTTGCGCGCCAAGGGCCTGGCCAAGATGAACGAGGTCTACGGCTGGGAGATGCCGAACATCGAGGGCGACCCGTACTTTGATCTGACGGTGGATCACCTGTTCGGCACCATCTGGACCAAGCCCGGCCTCACGATGCGCGAGAAACGGTTGATGACGTTGTCGGCCGTGACGGCGCTGGGGTTGCAGGACCTCGCTGAGGTTCAGGTCAATGCCGCGATGCTCAATGGTGAGTTCACCGAGGAAGAACTCAAGGACATCGCCATTTTCCTCACCCACTATGTCGGTTTCCCGCTGGGGTCCCGTCTCAACGGAACCGTGTCGAAAGTTGCGGCCAAGCGGCGCAAGGCTGCTGAGCAAGGGCTTGACGAGGACAGGCGGGCAAATGTGAACGCCGCCGTCAAGATGAACACCGGGAACGAGCTCGATGACAAGTAGGTATGCGTCGCTCTCGCACGCTGAGCTGGTCAAACTGGTTCCCGAGCTGCTGCTCATGGGACAGCTGATCGACCGGTCCGGAATGGCTTGGTGTATATCGTCTTTCGGCCGTGAAGAGATGCTGCAGATCGCCATCGAGGAGTGGATGGCGTCCAGCCCGATCTATACCAAGCGGATGCAGCAGGCGCTGAACTACGAGGGCGTCGACGTCATCACCATCTTCAAGGGGCTGCAACTCGACATCGGTGCGCCGCCGCAGTTCATGGACTTCCGCTACACCGTGCACGACCGCTGGCACGGTGAGTTCCAGCTCGATCACTGTGGGGCGCTGCTCGACGTCGAGCCGATGGGCGACGACTACGTCCGCGGCATGTGCCACGACATCGAGGACCCGACATTCGACGCGACCGCACTCGCCACCAACCGACGCGCGCAGGTCCGGCCCATCCACCGCCCGCCGCGGACCCCGGCCGATCGAAAGCCACATTGCGCGTGGACCGTCATCATCGACGAGTCCTATCCGGAGGTCCCCGACATTCCGGTATTGGACGTGATTCGCCGAACCCACGCCGCCCAAACGGTTCTCGATGACATCGACCCTGCCGATGAAGGACAGTCCGACTATTCCGGCCCGCTGGTGTCCGACTTCGACTTCGCGGCCTTCTCGCATTCCGCGCTGGTACGGATAGCCGACGAGGTGTGTCTGCAGATGCACCTGCTGAACCTGGCGTTCGTGCTTGCGGTCGGCAAGCGTGCCGGAACCGACACGGCGCTGGCCGCCGATATCTGCGTCAAGCAGCTGATCGGCGTGGCGGGCGTTGGCGCCGAACGCATTCACCGTGCGCTCGAGTTGCCCGGCGGCATCGAAGGCGCCGTGCGTGTGCTCGAACTGCATCCTCTGCTGAACCCGGCCGCCTACGTCAGCGCGGAGTTCGGGCCGGATGTTGTGTCAGTGCGGCGCTCGCCGGCACACGAGGACGGGGCCTGGGTTTCGTTGACCGGGCCTGCCGAGACCCGGCCGCTGCAGGCCATCGTCGCTGCCGTCGACCCGCATCTTTCTGTCGAGGTGGCCGGGTCGGACACTGAATGGACGGCTCACGTTGTCGAAACCGACACGCCAGCCAAGGAATTCGGTGAGGTTGCAGTGGTCAAGTTCAGTGGCGGGGCGTCGTTCGTCTTCGAGCCACGGAAGTCACTGCCGTTGACGGTGAAGTGAGGGGCGCACGCGGTACTACGGCTGCGCATCCTGGAGCCGATCGACAAGATTCAGTGCGTCGATCGGAGCAAGTTCGCTTGGCACCAGCGTCGACACTCCGATGAGAGCGGTGTCCGCCACTCGGTACCCGTCAGTCACCATGTCGCCGTTGAGGATCAAAGTGTTCGGGTCAGGATGCTGCGGCGTGCGGTGGTAGTAGTCGGCATTCATATCTGAGCATGCCGGCGCCGCCGCGACGATCCGCTCGAATGCGCCACGGGCGGCGCCTGCATCGGGATATATGGCAATGCTCTGAACAAGGGAAGCGATGCCGGGGAGCAACGGGTGCGGGATGTCCGCGCTGTACGTGACTGAGCGGAACTGTGACCAGTCCGTGCCGAACACGACCGGTTGGTCGTAGACGGCCCGGCACAGTGCCGGCGTATCGGGAATCGGTACCGGGGCGACAAGATCGCCGTGGCCAGGTACGTCGGGCACGTGGAATTCATGAATTCCAGTGATAGCGCGTATGTCGTCGACGGAGAGCACCGTTGGGCGCGTCGGTGTTGCAGTAGCTCTCGGTGCGCCGACTGTCGCCGTCGCGAGTGCGAGACAGCAGAACGCGGCCACCATAGGCAATGACCGGCGTGCGTGCCCAGCAAGTATCTCAGTCATTTCGCCCCTCGTACTTCAGGTTTGACTCAGTCTAGGGGCGGGCCGACGGGTGCCCGGTCGCCTATTTCTTTGGTGCTCAGCCGGGTGGATATGTTGCTTAGGCTTGAGCAATGGGGTCACGGATAGCCGCGTTCGTTGTCGCGGGCAGTACAGCTGTTTTCGCTGTTGTTGGTTGCTCGCAGAGTCCTCAGAGCGCGGCTCCGACCACCACGGTGAAGACCGCGGACTATGACATCTCGCGGCTGGAGACCTTGAAAGACAAGTTTCCTCAGGGGTACACAACTCAGTGGTTTCCGGTACGTCGACTGGACACACGTCAGGCCGAGGGTGTCGGTGACGTTGTCGGTTACGGCGATCCCGTTACCGTGGATCCCCAAGCGTGCGCGGTGTTGCTCAAGCCGATACGCGCCGGAGCGGGAACTGAGTCGGTAGCATTCCGCGCCGACGGACCTAGCGGGCAGCAACTATCTGTTGCTGCACAACAAACCACTGAACCATTCAGTGTCGATGTTCCGTCGGCGGGCTGCGATCGAGTCTCATTTGCGGCAGAAGACCCGCGCGGAAGCGGCACGGCGGAGCGACTGATTGCTCCGGCTATTGCCGGCGCAGCTTCAGCGGCTGTTAAGAGTCGCGTCGACGGCGGTCCCGGTGTTGTCGACTACACCTATTACGCCCTTGTCGGTAACCGGATCATTGTCAGCGTCCACGAGCGGACGGACGAAAACTCTCGACCGCAGCAGGATCTATCCGACCTTCTCACCCACGCCGTGGCGGCCGTCACCGGCAAGTGATTTCCCGGTTAAGAGTGCGCTCGACATTGAACATACCGTCGCCAGTTTCTTTGGTGCTCGGCTGGGCGAAATCGTCGCTTAGGCTTGGGCAATGGGGTCACGGATAGCCGCGTTCGTTGTCGCGAGCTGCACGGCAGTCGTCGTTGTTGTTGGTTGCTCGCCGAGTCCCCGGAACGCGGCTCCGACCACCACGCCGAAGATCGCGGACTATGACATCTCGCGGGTGAGTGAGATAGCGTCGGCGTTCCCGCCGGGGCACGTACCGCAGATGACTCCCAAGCAACGAGTGGATTCCATCCTGCCCAGTGAGGTCGATCGTTTCGCAGATGGCAAGTTGTCCAGTGTTGACCCGCCGCAATGCCGTTCGCTGCTGAGGCCAGTGGACGTATCAGTGGGTAGCGACGTTGCGAGGATCTACGCCCCAGGGCCCACCAGCGACATCTCGATGATGGCTGTGAAACTGGCCGCTCCACTGAATGCAGATATACCCGTGCAAGGCTGCGATCACGTCGGCTATACCCTTGATCAAGGTCAGCCCGGCGGTACCGTCGAAAGGATCGAGGCTCCGCACATCGAGGGAGCCAAGACGCAGGCGATTACCTATCAGGCGTCAGCTGATCCGGTGGCGATCGCTGTTGAGTACACAGCGTTTCTTAGCGACCGTGTGGTGATCACACTGCGTACGACGCGAAAGCAAGACACACCAGAACCACCGGGACTTTCGGAGTTGCTTGGCGCAGCCGTTGCTGCGGTACGGGGCACGTATACGCCCTCCCAATCGAAGGCCCCCCTGGTGAAGTACGACATCAACCGCTTGGCTGATGTGAAAGACGCTTTTCCTCAAGGGATTACACCGAACGTAATACCAGCGCGGACCTCCGGCGACATCGACACTGTGAAGATCGGTCTCGTCGTAGGACCTACGCTGATCAGTGTCGATCCGCCACAGTGCGAGCCGGTGCTGCAACCGGTCCGGCAATCGGGCGGTGCAATCATGACTGCACTGGATACACCGGGGCGTGACGGTCCGCACGTCGTCGTGGGCGCGTCACAATCGGACCACTTATCGCCGGTCGAGCTTCCGCAAACAGGATGCGAGCACATTTCATACTCGGTCGAAGGTGAGCACGGAACGGTCGACCGCTTGGTACCGCCGACGATCGACCATGCCAAAACCTTTGCGTTCAGGACCCAATACACGTATGACTACGGCACGTCCGGAACCAGGCACTTCTACTCGGCGCTTATTGACGACAACATCTACATCACGGTCCGCGGCCAGCTTGACTCGGACGTGGAGTCTGAACAAGCCCTTCCGGAGCTATTAGTCAAAGCAGTGGCCGCGGTGCGTGGGTAGTGGTGCGTGCCCGAGGTCAGCAGATGCGTACTACGACATGGCATGACTGTCAGGGCGTGGCGGGTCGTGTCTGCATAGGCGCCGGTGCTGTCGATGGACCTGGAGCCCAGACGTCTGGTGCGATCTCCACGTAGCCGGATGGAGCGAACACCTGGTTGCTGGGGTCGACGTGCACGTTCACAATCTTGTTGAGATCGAGGGGAACGGGCGGCTGTGTCGGCTTGTATTGGGGATTGCGGGGATCGGGGACCCACGCATTCGGACCTAGCTGAATGTCGGGCCACTGCGATGTGTACTTGGTCCTGACTGGACTTGGCTGGATGTCAGCCATGTTGATCGGATGCTTCGGAGGATGCGGGACATAAAGTGGATTTGTCTGGTCAGGCACTAAAATTTCGGAGCCTGGCGCCAATGGCTTGTAGTACTTCTCCTCGCCGGGATTGAGAGTCAGCGCGGTTCTGATGTCGTCCGCGTCCAGGATCATCGGTCCCTTCGGAAGCTGCGGCGTCAACTTCGGCCCCATGAAGTTCGACATCTCTTTGGCGTCGGGCGCCTTCTTTTTGTCGTCCCCGCCGATTTCGTCGTATTCCTTGCCGATGCCGCGGACGCGTTCACCGATGGCGGACATCTGGCTGTTGGACTGTTGGATGATGTCGCTGATCTGGCTCAGGCCCTTGCTGGCGATGGCGAGTTTGACGTATTCGCCGGACTTGTCGTTGGGGGCTGAGGCGGCGGCGCTGGTGACCCAGTCGCGGACTTGGTCGAGGTTTTGTCGGCCGGCGGTGACGACTGCTGCGGAGCGGTCGACTTCAGCTGCCATGCGTTGGTCGAGGTCGGCGAGTTTGCCGTAGACGGCGGCGTGCTTCTGGTTCTTGGCGGTGTAGGCGTCGGCGGCTGAACCTTGCCAGCGTGAATCTGGGGTCGCTGCTTGGACGGCCGACTGCATGTCGCGCAACTGTGAGCTGCGGTCGAACTCCGCGCCGGTTTGTGGCGCGCCGGAGCCGAAGGTGTTGCGGGCCTGGTCCCAGGTTGAGTAGAAGGCGTCGAGCGCGCTCATCTCATCAGTCTAAGGGCGACGCGGCGGCCGTAATGACAGCAGATCCGACCCATCGCCGCAGGTAGGCGCGTAGCGCCTCACCGGTGCGTGGCGGCCGGCCGGGGTCGATGACGAACGACTGGATGATCCGCAGCAGATGCTCGGCGAGCTCGTCGAGGTCGTCGTCGGTGAACCCGAGGCTGGCCCAGTCGACGTCGAACCGGCGCAGCACGGCCCGGGCGAAATCGACCGCCACATCCGAGGTCACCTGCTCGGTGTGGGCGTCGGCGCGCCCCGGAGCGATCAGCAGCCCGATGTGCTTGTCCTTCGGCAGCCACTCAAGTGCGGTGGCGATCGCTTCGGTGACCGCCTCCACCGGATCGGTGATGCCCTGCAGGTGTGCGGCCAGCCGATCGAGGAAGTCGCTGGCCGCATGCACCGCGGCGGCCACCAGCAGGGCATCGGTGCTGGGGAAGTACCGGTACACGGTCTGCCGGGTGACACCGAGGGTGCGGGCGACGTCGGCAATCGAGAAGTCGGCGCCGCGCTCGTCGATCGCCTTGCTCGCGGCGGTCAGAATGCGCGCGACGGCCTCATCATCGGTGGCGGGCGCTGAGCCGGCCCAGCCGTGGGTACGCACCCCGGAATTGTAGCCAGCTACCGGTAGGCGACCTGAAGATCCTTGACGCCGTTGATCCACCCCGACCGAAGCCGTTGCGGTTCACCGAGTTTGGAGATGTCAGGAATCTGGTTGGCGATCTCGTTGAAGATCAGCTTGATCTCCATGCGGGCCAGGTTGGCACCGATGCAGTAGTGCGCACCGTTGCCGCCGAACCCGAGGTGCGGGTTGGGATCGCGCAGGATGTCGAAGGTGAAGGGGTTCTCGAAGACGTCTTCGTCGTAGTTGGCCGAGCTGTAGAAGAGGCCGACGCGTTGTCCGGTACGCACTGTGACACCGCCGATTTCGGTGTCGACCAGGGCGGTGCGCTGGAAGCAGTGCACCGGGGTGGCCCACCGGACGATTTCGTCGACGGCGGTCGCGGGCCGATCACGCTTGAAAAGCTCCCACTGGTCGGGGTTTTCGAAGAAAGCGTTCATGCCGTGTGTCATGGCGTTGCGGGTGGTCTCGTTGCCGGCCACTGCGAGCAGGATGACGAAAAACGCGAACTCGACCTCACCGAGCGATTCGCCGTCGACGTCGGCCTGCACGAGCTTGGTGACGATGTCATCGGCCGGGCACTGCCGACGCTGCTCGGCCATGTTGTACGCGTAGCCCATCAGCTCGGCGTTGGCCATCGTCGGATCGCTGTCGAAGTCGGGGTCGTCGGTGTTCATGATCGCGTTGGTCCAGTGGAACAACTTCTCCCGGTCGGCCTCCGGCACGCCGATCAGGTCGGCGATGGCCTGCAGCGGAAGGCTCATCGCGATGTCGTCGACAAAATTGCCGCTGTCCTTCTCGGCGGCCGCGGCCACGATCTCGCGCGCGGCGACGGCGAGCTTCTCCTCCAGCGTGGCCACCGCCCGCGGCGTGAACAACCGGGAGACGATCTTGCGCAGCCGGGTGTGCTCGGGAGCGTCGTGATTGATCAGCAGCGCCTTGGTCAGGTCCAGCTGCTCACTGGTGACGCCCTCGGGCAGCCGCATCACGGCGCCCTTGGCGTTGGTGGACCACACGTCGCCGCCGTTGCGGGAGATGGTCTTGATGTCCTCGTGCCGGCTGACCACCCAGTAGCCGCCATCGTTGAAGATCGATTCGCCCTGCTCGTTCCACCACACGGGGGCGGTCTTGCGCAGCTGGGCGAACTCGGCGACCGGGATGCCGTGCAGTAGCACCTCGGGGTCGGTGAAGTCGTATCCCTGCCCGAACGGACAGGCGCTCAGTGTCGTCAAACCGACCATCTCCTCGTGTGACGTCGAACACTTTCTTGAGTTTGACCATACACCTCGGTGTCAACTGTATGCCCTAAGGCGTGCCGCTACGCTTTACCTCCGTGCGCGTCCTCGTGATCGGATCCGGTGCCCGTGAACACGCTCTGCTCCTGGCACTGCGCCGGGACCCAGAGGTCGAAGAGCTGGCAATCGCCCCCGGCAATGCGGGGACGGCGATCATCGCCGACCAGTACGACGTCGACGTCACCTCCGGCGAAGCGGTCGTCAAACTCGCCCGGCGGCTGGGATCGGATCTGGTGGTGATCGGTCCGGAGGTTCCGCTGGTGCTCGGTGTCGGGGACGCCGTGCGGGCGGCGGGCATCGCCTGCTTCGGCCCGACGAAGGACGCCGCCCGCATCGAGGGCTCCAAGGCCTTCGCCAAGGACGTCATGACCAAGGCCGGCGTTCGCACCGCGAGCAGCGAGATCGTCGACAACCCCGGCCACCTTGATGCGGCGCTGGACAGGTTCGGGCCGCCGGCCGGGCAGGCCGCCTGGGTGGTCAAAGATGACGGTCTGGCCGCGGGCAAGGGTGTTGTGGTAACCACGGACCGCGACACCGCGCGGGCACACGCAGCCAGCCTGCTCGACTCCGGCCACCCGGTACTGCTCGAGTCGTTCCTCGACGGCCCCGAGGTGTCGCTGTTCTGTGTGGTCGACGGCAAGACCGTGGTCCCGCTGCTGCCCGCCCAGGATTTCAAGCGCGTCGGCGACGGCGACTCCGGGCCCAACACGGGCGGCATGGGCGCCTATTCGCCGTTGCCATGGCTGCCCGATGCGGTGACCACGCAGATCGTCGACGATATCGTCAAACCCGTTGCCGCCGAATTGGTTGCGCGCGGCAGCTCGTTCTCGGGACTGCTGTATGCGGGCCTGGCCATCACGTCGAACGGGCCCGCAGTGGTCGAATTCAACTGCCGCTTCGGCGATCCCGAGACACAGGCGGTGCTGGCGTTGCTGGAGTCACCGCTGGGGCAGCTGTTGCGTGCGGCTGCGACAGGCGAACTGGCGTCGTTCGGTGAGTTGCAATGGCAGGACGGCTACGCCGTGACCGTTGTGGTCGCCGCCGAGAACTACCCCGGCCGCCCGCGGGTGGGCGACGTGATCACCGGATCGGAAGCCGACGGCGTGCTGCACGCCGGTACTGCGCGCCGCGACGACGGCGCCATCGTGTCCTCCGGCGGCCGGGTGCTCTCGGTGGTGGGCACTGGTCCGGACCTGTCGGCCGCCCGCGATGCCGCGTACTCGTTGGTCAAGTCAATCAAGTTGCCGGGCAGCCACTTCCGCACCGACATCGCCCTGGCCGCGGCCGAGGGACGCATCAGCCTCTAGGGCTCACCTTCCTGGGGCGAGCAGACAGTGCGGTACGCGAAACGCGGCGTGTCGCGGACCCGAGCGTCTGCTCGCCGGAGAAGGTGACTCGCGGGAGAAGGTAACGCCCCGGATCAGGCGACCAGCAGCGGAGCCATCCAGGAGATCTCGGCGGGCAGCTGCTGGCTCCAGAACCCTGAGTCGTGACCGCCGGGGGAGAAGCCGCCGGCCGGATGGTTGGGCAGCTGGGCGATGAACTGCTGAGTGGCCGAGTAGAACGGATCGCTGTTGCCACAATCGATCCGGATGGGGATCGATCCCAGCGCGGGCAATCCCCACACCGTGTTGGCGGCGTAGTCGTCGGCGCCGTCGAAGGCTCCCGGCGCCGTCGCGCCGGACGACGTCCACAGGGCCGGGCTCACCGCACAGATGGCCGCGGTGCGGGCAGGGCCCAAGCGGGCACCGAGCAGCAGCGCGCCGTATCCGCCCATCGACCAGCCAAGGAAGCCCACTCGCGAGGTGTCCAGACCCTGGTCGCCGAGCATCGGGATCAGCTCATTCAGCACCATCGCGCCGGAATCCTCGCCTGATGCGCGCTTGTGCCAGTAGCCGCCCCCGCCATCGACGGCGACCACCGCAAACGGCGGCAGGCCGGCCGCAACCGCTTGTGCCAGACCGTTTTCCACACCGCCGGCCATCACCTCGGCCGCGTCGGAACCCTTACCGTGCAGGGCGATCACGGGGCGCAGCTTGCCGGTCTGTCCGGGTGGGCGGGCGATGGCCCAATTGGTGTCGACGCCGCCGCGGGCTGCGGACGTGAACGATCCGCTGACGTAGGTCGGCGCGGCTGCGGGCGGATTGGCCAGCGCCGGAGCGGCGCCCAGGGCTGTCCCCAGTGTGTAGGCACCGGCCGCACCGGCACCGAGGCGCAGCAGGGCGCGACGGTTCAAGTCAGGCATGGCGGCCATCTTGCCATCGTGTCCTCGCCACCGACCAATGGCTCCGGCGTCCCAATAAACCTGAGTAAAAACTGATGATTGGCCGAAAGCCCTATGGCGGGTGGGCTCGACTGGCAGCATGCTAATGGTGACAGCAGCAGTCACTCCGAAGGGGGAGCGTCGGCGGTACGCCCTCGTAAGGGCGGCCGCGGACCTGTTGTGTGAGGGCGGATTCGACGCTGTCCGGCACCGTGCCGTGGCCCGCCGCGCGGGCTTGCCACTGGCGTCTACCACCTACTACTTCTCCTCCCTCGACGACCTGATCGCCAAGGCCGTCGAGGACATCGGAATCCGGGAAGCCGAGCAACTGAAGGCCGGAGTGGCCGCGTTGAGCCGTCGCCGCCGCGGCGCCGAATCGACCGCCGACGTGCTGGTGGACCTCCTCGTCGGGGACTCTCCCGAAACGCGGGTCACCGAGCAGTTGATCTCGCGCTACGAGCGCTACATCGCATGTGCACGCCAGCCCGGGCTGCGCGACATCCAGCGCCGAATCCGCCAGCAGCGCACCGACGCGGTGGTGGAAGTGGTCGAGCGCTCCGGCCGCGCGGTGCGTTCGGAATTGCTCACCGCACTGGTGTGCGCGGTGGACGGCGCGGTGGTCGCGTCACTCATGGACGACGGCGACGGTCCCCGCGCCAGCGCCCGCGCGACACTCATCGATGTGATCGACGTGCTCGCCCCGGTCGACGAGCGGCCCGTGCACATCTAAGAATTGTCGCGCAGCTTCTCAATCCTGTTCTGCAACAACTCAGTTCGGTGTGCATTGCCCTCCAGGCTGATGTACCGCTCGCCGTAGAGCGCCAGCAGGACGTCGTCCAGGCGGCGCACCGCACCCGGCGGGAACCGGTATCCCATGGCGTCGTTGACCTTGTCGGCGTCCACCGAGTCGAGCAACCCGCTCAGCGCGTCCAATGACGTGATGCCGAGTTCCAGCAACAGTCCGGAGATCCAGCCGTAGTGGTCGGTGCGCGACCATCCCGCGTCGGCGTAGCGATTACCCAGATACGTCGCCAGCACGGGCGTGGCGATGCGCGAATCCGTCGACCAATCGGATTCCTCGTCGGTGATCGTCGTGCGCAGCCGCTGGCGGATCGCGGTGAACTCCCGATCGGCCAGCTCGAGCAGGCCCGCCGCGAGCGTGAAGCGGCGGTCGAGATCGGCGCCGTGTTCGGCGGGAATGGAACCCTTGTAGCGGACGTCGTGCTCGAACTCGGCCCATGCGTGCTGCAGCACCGTGCGCACCTGGATGGAGGCCGGCTGCTTCTCGCCCTCGACGCCGACCAGCAGGTGTCGGCTGGCATAGCCCCAGCGACCTTTGCGCGCGGTCTGCAGGCCGATGTCCTGGTCGTCGAGGAGCCGCATCTCCGTGGCCAGCAGATGGGCCACCGTGTCGACGTCCTCGCGCAGGTAGGTGATGACCCGCAACCCGACTTGATCGGTGATCTCCACCAGCGGGTCGGTGTAGAGCCGACGCCCCTCGACGGTCCGGTCGACCTTGGCGGCGAACGACTCGACGCTCTTGGTGCGTGCCGTGATGCTCAGGTAGTTGATGCCCGCGTCGTCGAGCAGCCCCTTCACCAGGGCGAAGTAGTGGTCGGTCGCGGCGACCAGGGCAGGCCGTCGTTCGCGGTACTCAGCGACTGCGTTCTGGGCGGTCAGCGCGGGTGGTGGCGCCGGTTGCTCGGCGGGCTGCTTGCGGGGGCGGGGCAGCCTGTCGGCGGGCAGTGACGGGGTGACGATGTAGCCGGAGGCGACGTCACCGTAGATCGTCACGTCCTCCGGCCGGTGGTACCAGTACAACCCGATGTAGGCGCAGATCAAGGCGTCGACGGGGTCTTCGTCGCGGTCCAGCTGACCGGGCCGCGTCGCCGCTTCGACCCGTTTGCGCAGCTCGACCCAGCTGACGCTGCGGTTTGCCCGCAGCCGCGGAGTCGCCTTGTCGAGCTCCTCGACGTGGGTCATCAGTTTGAGCAGCTCGCGTTGGCGATCCTCGAACGAGCCGCGCTTGTACTTCAGCGTCTTGTCGAGCCCGAACAGGACGACGGCCGCAGGGTGCGGGTACACCTCGATCGCGCGTCGGTGCGACGATGACGCGGGGTCTATGTTCAGGTCGAGCGCTGATGCGATCCGTGCCGCGCGCGGATGCTTGAACTCGGGCCGCTCGGTGAACGCAGGGCGCGCGCCGGCGTCGAACCGCTGGAAGTCCCGGTTGAGCTCCCGTTCGCACGGCCGGTAACCTTCGGCGTTCTTGACGATGAGCGGTGCGTCGATGGCCACCAGGCAGTCGTCCTTGACGTACGGCTTGATGGTTGCTGCGATGCTGTCGTCGTCCTGGGCCACGCCGACGTGGAGAACGCGCCCGTCGGCGTCGATCGCCGCGACACCGGTCTGATTCTTCTCGCCCCAGGCGAGGTCGAGCCCGACGAAGTGCATCCGTCCACTGTCTCATTGGTGTGCCCGGCTGGCCCGTAAGCTGTGTGTTCGTGACGATTCCGAATGTTCTGGCCAACCGCTACGCCAGCGAGGAGATGGTCGCGATCTGGTCGCCAGAGGCCAAGATCGTCGCGGAGCGCCGGCTGTGGGTGGCTGTGCTGCGCGCCCAGGCCGAGCTGGGCGTCGAAGTGCCCGAGGGCGTGATCGACGACTACGAACGCGTGCTGGACAACGTCGACCTGGCCTCCATCGCCGCCCGGGAACGGGTCACCCGTCACGATGTGAAGGCCCGCATCGAAGAGTTCAACGCGCTCGCCGGTCACGAGCACGTGCACAAGGGCATGACCAGCCGCGACCTCACCGAGAACGTCGAGCAGCTGCAGATCCGCAGCTCTTTGGAGCTGGTGTTCGCCCATGGTGTGGCGGTGGTGGCCCGGCTGGCCGAGCGTGCTGTGGTGTACCGCGACCTGGTGATGGCCGGGCGCAGCCACAACGTCGCCGCACAGGCCACGACGCTGGGCAAGCGGTTCGCATCGGCGGCCGAAGAGACCCTGCTCGCGTTGACCCGCGTCCGCGAGCTGATCGACCGGTACCCACTGCGGGGCATCAAGGGGCCGATGGGCACCGCGCAGGACATGCTCGACCTGTTCGACGGCGACACCGGCAAGCTGGCCGAGCTGGAACGCCGGGTTGCCGAATTCCTGGGATTCACCGACGTTTTCACCAGTGTCGGGCAGGTGTATCCGCGCTCGCTCGATCACGATGTGGTGTCCGCGCTGGTGCAGCTGGGCGCCGGTCCGTCGTCGATGGCGCACACCATCCGGCTGATGGCCGGGCATGAACTGGTGACCGAGGGCTTCGCGCCGGGCCAGGTCGGATCCTCGGCCATGCCGCACAAGATGAACACCCGCTCCTGCGAGCGGGTCAACGGCCTGCAGGTGGTGCTGCGGGGTTACGCCTCGATGGCTGCGGAACTGGCCGGGGCGCAATGGAACGAGGGCGACGTGTTCTGTTCGGTGGTGCGCCGCGTCGCGCTGCCCGACGCGTTCTTCGCCATCGACGGACAGACCGAGACCTTCCTGACGGTGCTCGACGAATTCGGCGCCTACCCGGCGGTGATCCAGCGGGAATTGGACCGCTACCTGCCGTTCCTGGCCACCACCCGCATCCTGATCGCCGCCGTCCGCGCAGGCGTCGGCCGCGAAGCCGCCCACGAGGTGATCAAGGAACACGCGGTCGCTGTGGCGCTCGCCATGCGCGAGCAGGGCAAGGAACCCGACCTGCTGGACAGGCTGGCCGCCGACCCGCGCCTGCCGCTGGACCGGGTCGCCCTGGAGACGGCCCTGGCCGACCGGCAGGCGTTCACGGGCGCCGCGGGCGCGCAGGTCGACGGAGTGGTCGCCGCCGTCGACGAACTGGTCAGCCGCTACCCCGAGGCAGCCAAGTACACCTCGGGTGCCATCTTGTGACATTGGCAGATCTGACCGATCTGGACAATTTCGCTCATGGGTTTCCCCATGAGTTGTTCGCCGAACACCGGCGGGTGGCGCCGGTGTACTGGCACCCGCCGACGGAACACACGCCCGACGGTGAGGGGTTCTGGTCGGTGGCTACCCACGCGGAAACCCTTGCGGTGCTGCGGGATCCGTCGACATTCTCATCGGTGACCGGGGGCTCGCGGCCGTTCGGCGGCACCCTGCTGCAGGATCTGTCCATTGCGGGCCAGGTGCTCAACATGATGGACGACCCGCGGCACGCGGAGATCCGCAGGCTGGTGAGCTCAGGGCTGACACCCCGGATGATCCGGCGCGTCGAGGATGATCTGCGGACGCGGGCGCGCGGGCTGCTGGATTCCGTCTCACCAGGCGAGCGGTTCGACTTCGTGGTCGACGTGGCAGCGGAACTGCCCATGCAGATGATCTGCATCCTGCTGGGAGTGCCTGATTCTGAACGGCATTGGCTCTTCGAGGCCATCGAGCCGCAGTTCGACTTCGGCTCGGCGCGGACGGCGTCGGTAGGGCAGTTGTCGGCCGAGGAGGCCGGCACCCGGATGTACACCTACGGGCAGGAACTCATCGCCGCCAAGCGGGCACATCCCACCGATGACATGTTGTCGGTAGTGGCCAACGCCTCACTGGCGGACGCGCTGACCCCGTTGTCCGACATGGAGCTGTATCTGTTCTTCAGCCTGCTGTTCAGCGCGGGCGCCGAGACCACGCGCAACGCGGTTGCGGGTGGTCTGTTGGCGTTGATCGAGCATCCGGATCAACTGCAGTTGTTGCGTTCAGATCCGGCGCTGCTGCCCACCGCGATCGAAGAGATGGTGCGTTGGACCTCGCCGTCACCCTCGAAGCGCCGCACCGCGACCCGTTCGGTGTCCCTCGGAGGCTGCGATATCGAGGCCGGGCAGAAGGTCCAGGTGTGGGAAGGCTCGGCCAACCGCGACCAATCGGTGTTCGCCGACGCGGACATCTTCGACATCACGCGTAAACCGAACCCACACTTGGGGTTCGGGTACGGCGTTCACTACTGCCTCGGCGCCAATCTGGCCCGGTTGGAGCTGCGCGTGCTGTTCGAAGAACTGCTTGAGCGGTTCTCGTCGGCCCGCCTGGTCCAGCCCGTCGAATGGACCCGCAGCAACCGGCACACCGGCATCCGGCACTTGGTGGTGGAGCTCGCGGCGTGAAACCCGAGATGTTCGCGGGGGTCATGGCGACCGGCATCGTGTCGATCTCCGCCGCGGACCACGGTTTCGGCATCATCAGTGTGCCGTTGGCGGCCCTGGCCACCGTCGGGCTTCCAGTGTTGATGTATCTGGCTGCCGCGCGATGGCGGACGTTCGATCTCCACGACATCGACACGGTGGTCGGCTTTTTCACGTATGTGGCGGCGTGTGGAGTGCTGGCCTCGCGGTTCGCCGACCACTCCGTGGTGCTGTGGGGACTCGGGGCGACGGGCCTTGCCGGCTGGTTGTCGCTCGTTCCGATGCTGCTGAAGCGGATGTGGCGGCTGGGCCCGATTGGGCTGCGGGACCGGGCGCGCGGCACCTGGGAACTCGCCAGCGTCGCGACGTCCGGACTGGCCATCATCTTTGTGGCCGAGGGAATCATGTTCTGGGCGCTCATATTCTGGGGCTGTGCGCTGGTCGCGTACTGCGTGATGACACTGCTCATCGCGTGGCGGGCGTTGGGGGAACCGACAGCTCGGCGCAACGTCCCACCCGATCACTGGATCCTGATGGGTGCCGTCGCCATCGCCACGTTGGCCGGCGTGCACATTCATGCCGCGCTGCATCCGGGCCCGCTCGCCGATGCCGTGCGGATTGTCACCGTCGTGACCCTCGCCGTCGCCACGGTGCAGATCGTGCCGCTGGCCATCACCAGCTGGCGTCAGATGCTCGACTGGCCCGCGGTGTTCCCACTCGGCATGTACTCGGCGGCCACCTTCGCGATGATGCTCGAAACCGGTTGGCAGCCACTGACCATCGTCTCGCTGGTGTTCTTCTGGATCGCCCTCGCGGCGTGGCTGGCGGTCGCGGTCATCGTGATTCGTCGGCTGATTCGCCTAACCTCGGAGCATGGACTCAGGCCAGAATGACCATCTCCGCGTCTCCGACGCCGAGCGGGCCAAGGTAGGCCAACTGCTGGAGCGCGCGGTCAGTGAAGGCATGCTCACGCTCGACGAATTCACCGAGCGCTACGACGCCGCGCTGGCCGCGCGCACTCGCGGCGAACTGCGGGTCGTGCTCGCCGACCTGCCGATGGCGGTGACCGCGGCACCGCGCCCGGCCCCGGAGGAGCTGCGGGGCCGCATGTCGTCGATCGTGCGGCGCGGGCAGTGGACTGTGGCCCCGGTGCTGCAACTCAACACTCGGATGTGTAGCACCACGCTCGACTTCACCTCGGCAGTGTTGCCCGGCTCGCTGGTGGAGATCGTCATCGACGATTACTGCAGTTCGACCGAACTGATCGTGCCTCCCAACGCGACAGCCGACCTCAACGGTGTCGACGCCGTCGCGGGCAGCGCGACGGTCAAGGTGCGCACCAGCCCGCCATCGCAGCAGCTGCATCTCATCGTGCGTGGCCGAGTCCGGATGGGGTCGGTCACCGTGCGCCATCCGTTCGGGAGCTGGCTGCGACGGCTGCACGGGTCTCGATAGCGAACCGGATCTCATCGAGCACCCGGTGCGGATACTCGAATTCACTCGAGGCGGCGCAGCCGCATGCCCGCCGAGCGCAGCTCGAGAGCGGCCAGGCCGCGAATAGCGCTTGGTTCTTCGCGACGCCAGGCACCCACGGGGTCGTCGGACACCGCGGTCAGCTTGGCCAGCGGCCGGTTGGCGAGGGCGCGCAGTGCCAGCAGTTGCTCGCCAGCGGCGGTCGAGGCCAACGTGATGGCCGTCCACTTGCGCCGGAAGAATCGCACGCGCAGATACAGCCACGGCATCGCGACGAACAGGATGGGCGCGGCGGCCACGGCCAGCGCCAACACCCAGGCCAGCCAACTGGCTGTGGAGTCGAGGCTGCTGCCTGCTCCGGCGATGTCCAGCGCCGCCTCGCTGGCTGCCCGCAGTGGCTTGCTGAGGGTGTCGCCGACCAGCGGTATGTGGTGGGCGCTGTCGCCGGCCGAGTCGAGATTGTCGGCCACGCCGTTGGCGCCGTCGTGCACTTGGCGGCCCACCGTCGCGATGGTTGCGATGGCCGAATGCACGGCGATACCGACCAGCACCCACACCGTTATCCACGCCAGCACCGCGACGTCGCTGAACAGCTGAGCCAGCAATCGGCCGGGTCTGTGGGCGTACGGCAGGTACCGCGATCTCATGGCTCCGATCCCAACACATAGGCTGACCGGATGCGTCCCGCTCTGTCCGAGTACCAGCACCTGGCCAGCGGCAAGGTCCGCGAGCTGTACCGCATCGACGAGAACCACCTGCTGTTCGTGGCGTCCGACCGGATCTCTGCCTACGACCACATCCTCGACTCGCAGATCCCCGACAAGGGGCGGATCCTCACGGCGATGAGCGTGTTCTTCTTCGACCACGTCGAGGCGCCCAACCACCTCGCGGGTCCGCCGGACGATCCCCGCATCCCCGAGGAGGTGCTGGGCCGTGCGCTGGTGGTGCGCCAGCTCAAGATGTTGCCGGTCGAGTGCGTAGCGCGGGGCTACCTGACCGGCTCAGGCCTGATCGACTATCAGAAGACCGGCGCGGTGTGCGGTATCCCGCTGCCGCCCGGGTTGGGGGAGGCCAGCAAGTTCGAAGAGCCGTTGTTCACCCCGGCCACCAAGGCCGAATTGGGCGAGCACGACGAGAACATCTCGTTCGCCAAGGTGATCGACGTGGTGGGCCCGGTGTTGGCCAACCAGCTGAAGGCGCGCACCCTGCAGACCTACCTGCAGGGGGCCGACCATGCGTTGACTAAGGGCATCATCATCGCCGACACCAAGTTCGAGTTCGGTGTGGACGAGAACGGCGATGTGGTGCTGGCCGACGAGGTCTTCACGCCGGATTCGTCGCGGTACTGGCGGGCGGATTCCTATCGGCAAGGCGTGGTGCAGGACAGCTTCGACAAGCAGTTCGTGCGTAACTGGCTGACCGGGCCGGAGTCGGGCTGGGACCGCCACGGCGAGGCCCCGCCACCGCCGCTGCCCGATGAGATCGTGGCGGCGACCAGGGACCGCTACATCGAGGCGTACGAACGTATTTCGGGGCTGCGCTTCGCAGATTGGATCGGCGCATGAGTGAGCCGGTGACCCCGCCGATCGCCAAGCGTGGCAACCATCGCCGCGAGCACCACGGTGATGTGTTCATCGACCCGTACGAGTGGCTGCGCGACAAGGACGATCCCGAGGTGATCGCCCATCTCGAAGCCGAGAACGCGTTCACCACGTGTGCGACGGAGTATCTGGAGCCGTTGCGGCAGAAGATCTTCGACGAGATCAAGGCCCGCACCAAGGAGACCGATCTTTCGGTCCCGACCCGTCGGGACGACTGGTGGTACTACGCCCGGTCCTTCGAGGGCAAGCAGTATGGCGTGCACTGCCGTTGCCCGGTCACCGATCCCGACGACTGGACGCCGCCGGAGTTCGACGAACACACCGACGTTCCGGGCGAGCAGGTGCTGCTCGACGAGAACATCGAAGCCGACGGCCACGACTACTTTGCGCTCGGAGCGGCCTCGGTCAGCCTGGACGGCAACGTGCTGGCATATTCGGTCGACGTCAAGGGCGACGAGCGGTACACCCTGCGATTCCGGGACCTTCGTACCGGGCAGGAGTATGACGACACGATCGTCGGCATCGGTTCCGGCGCGACCTGGGCAGCCGACAGCAGGACGATCTACTACACCACCGTCGACGACGCCTGGCGCCCGGACACGGTGTGGCGGCACCGCCTCGCAGCGGGCCTGCCGGCCGAGAAGGTGTATCACGAGCCCGACGAACGATTCTGGGTCGGCGTCGGACGCAGCCGCAGCAACAAATACCTGTTCATCGCGGCGGGCAGCGCGGTCACCACGGAGGTCCGTTACGCCGACGCCAACGATCCGCAGGCGCAGTTCGTCCCGGTGTGGGAGCGGCGGGATCTGGTCGAGTACTCCGTCGAGCATGCCGTCATCGGAGGTGAGGATCGCTTCCTCATCCTGCACAACGACGGCGCCGAGAACTTCACGCTCGTCGAGGCACCTGTCGACGACCCCAGTGCTTTTCATCCGCTGATCGCTCACCGCGCCGATGTGCGTCTCGATGCCGTCGACGCCTTCGACGGTTTCCTGGTGATCAGTTACCGCAGTGAGGCGCTGCCGAAGATTCAGCTGTGGCCCGTGAACGCCAACGGCGGGTATGGGACACCTGAGGAACTGACCTTCGACTCCGAGTTGACCGCTGCGGGCCTGGGCGGCAACCCCAACTGGTCGGCACCCAAACTGCGGATCGCCGCAACCTCGTTCGTCACCCCGGCCCGGGTCTACGACCTGGATCTTGCGACGGGCCAACGGACACTGCTGCGCGAGCAGCCGGTGCTGGGTGGCTACCGGCCGGAAGACTATGTGGAGCGCCGGGATTGGGCGACGGCACCCGACGGCGCGCGGGTGCCGATTTCGATCATCCATCGCGCGGGCCTGCAATTCCCCGCTCCCACACTGCTCTATGGCTACGGCGCCTACGAATCGTGTGAGGATCCGCGGTTTTCGATCGCCCGGCTGTCGCTGCTGGACCGCGGCATGGTGTTCGCGATCGCCCACGTGCGCGGCGGTGGTGAGCTCGGCAGGCCTTGGTACGAGCACGGCAAGCTGCTGGAGAAGATGAACACCTTCACCGACTTCATCGCGGTGGCAAGGCATCTCATCGACACCGACCTGACACGGCCGCAGAACCTGGTGGCCCTCGGGGGTAGCGCCGGTGGTCTGCTGATGGGTGCGATCGCCAACATGGCGCCGGAGCTGTTCGCCGGCATCCTGGCCCAGGTGCCGTTCGTCGACGCGCTCACGACCATTCTCGATCCGTCGCTGCCGTTGACCGTCACCGAGTGGGACGAGTGGGGAAATCCGTTGGAGGATCCCGAGGTTTACGCCTACATGAAGTCCTACACGCCGTACGAGAACGTCGCGGCCCGCGACTACCCGCCGATCCTGGCGATGACCTCACTCAACGACACCAGGGTGTATTACGTCGAACCGGCGAAATGGGTTGCAGCGCTGCGGCATGTCCAGTCCGATCCGGCGAACGACGCCAACAAGGTGCTGTTGAAGACCGAGATGGTGGCCGGTCACGGCGGTATCAGCGGACGCTACGAACGCTGGAAGGAGGCGGCCTTCCAGTACGCCTGGCTACTGGCCGCCGCCGATCCCGACAACTACGGCAGCGGCCAGGTAGACAGCCTCTTCAGCGGTCCGAAGACCTAACCCGGAGGTCATCGACTTCGGCGGGTTCGGCATCCGGGCGGCGTACACGTTGGCCGGGAACATGGCGAGCATCAGCAGGAAGAGGCCTACCGCCGCGGCCACCCGTGTCGGCGGGTAGAGCAGGCCCAGCGCGCCGGCCAGCTCGAGCACGCCCGTGACGGTCACCAGCAGTGCCGGGGCGGGGAGCCGCGGCGGC
This sequence comes from Mycobacterium aquaticum, assembly GCF_002086485.1. Lineage (GTDB taxonomy): Bacteria > Actinomycetota > Actinomycetes > Mycobacteriales > Mycobacteriaceae > Mycobacterium > Mycobacterium aquaticum. The sequence continues at coordinate 47,728 of NZ_MVHF01000026.1, forward strand.
ACGATCGCGATCATGTCTGCGCGCAGCGGATTGACGAAGTGGGCGACGCCCGTCATCACGAACATCGCCGCGAGACCGACGGCCACGGCGCGCGGCCAGCTGTCGACGTAGTCGATCCCGGCCCAGCCGATGACGCGGGCCACCACGCTGCCCAGGATCAACATCAGGAACACGGCCATTGCGCACCCCCATCTTGTCATTGTCTAGTTTGGCACGGTACCGCTAATCTAGGCGCTGTCAAGATTGGGGACTACGATGGGCGCATGAGCTACCACCACGGTGACCTGAAGGCCGTGATCCTGGCCCAGGCCGCCACCCTGGTGGCGCAGCGCGGGGCCGACGGAGTCTCGCTGCGCGAACTGGCACGCGCTGCCGGCGTTTCGCACGCCGCGCCGGCGCATCACTTCACCGACCGGCGTGGGCTGTTCACCGCGCTGGCCGCCGAGGGCTTCCAGTTGCTGGCCGCAGCGCTGACCGGCGCCCGCCCCCAGTTCATCGACGCTGCCAAGGCCTATGTCCGATTCGCGCTCGACCATCCCGGCCACTATGCGGTGATGTTCGACAAGTCGCTCTACGACGAGACCAACCCCGAACTCGTCGCGGCGGCCGCGGCGGCACGGGCCGAACTCGACAGCGGGGTGGGCACTCTCGTCGACCCCAAAGCCCACGCCGACCCCGAAGCGGCGGCGCTGGCAGCATGGTCGCTGGTGCACGGCTTCTCGTTGCTCTGGCTCAACGATGCGATCGACACGGGCGCCGACCCACTCGGTGTCGTCGAGCGATTGGGCCTGATCTTGTTCGACGCGTAGGTGCGGTAGCGTCGGGGTGTGAGCATCGACCAAATTCCGCTGACCACCCTCGACGGCACCCCGACCACGTTGGGCGCGTTGGCAACTGGCGCGGCACTGGTGGTCAACGTGGCATCGAAATGTGGCCTGACCCTGCAGTATGCGGCGCTCGAGAAGCTCGCGCAGGACTACGGCGACCGTGGGCTGACCGTCATCGGTGTGCCATGCAACCAGTTCATGGGGCAGGAACCCGGCACCGCCGAGGAGATCCGGACCTTCTGCTCGACGACCTACGGCGTCACGTTCCCGCTGCTCGCCAAGACCGACGTCAACGGGCCGGACCGGCACCCGCTCTACGCCGCCCTGACCACGGCCGCCGACGCCGACGGTGCGGCCGGTGACATCCAGTGGAATTTCGAGAAGTTCCTTCTCGCTCCCGGTGGAGCGGTGGTCAACCGGTTCCGACCGCGTACCGCGCCCGACGCACCCGAAGTGCTTGCGGCCATCGAAGCTGTCCTGCCGCGATAGCCGAATCGACATTCGGCGGCAGAGTGTTGGAAACCGTTGCGTCATGTCACGTTGTCACACTGGTGGAGTGACCGGACAACTCTTCGTCTCGATCTCACAGATCAGTGAGCGCACGCTGGCTGACGTCGAATCATTCTGCGCCGAACTCGACAGCCGCGGCGTGCCTGCCTCGCTGCTGGTCGCACCACGACTCAAGGGCGGATACCGCCTGGACCACGACGCCCCGACTGTGGAATGGCTGACGACCCGCCGCGCCGGCGGTGACGCAGTGGTGCTGCACGGGTACGACGAGGCCGCCACCAAGAAGCGTCGCGGTGAGTTCGCGAGCCTGCCCGCGCATGAGGCCAACCTGCGGATCATGGGCGCCGACCGGGTGCTCGAGCACCTCGGCCTGCGTACCAGGCTGTTCGCCGCCCCCGGCTGGACGGTGTCGCAAGGCACTGTGACTGCTTTACCGCGCAATGGCTTTCGGTTGCTGGCCGGCCTCAGCGGCGTTACCGACCTGGTCCGCCAGACCACCCTGCGGGCGCGCGTGCTCGGTATCGGCGAGGGCTTTCTCACCGAGCCGTGGTGGTGCCGGACACTCGTTCTGGCCGCTGAGCGCACTGCCCGGCGCGAGGGCGTGGTGCGCGTCGCGGTGGCCGCGCGTCACCTGCGCAGGCCGGGACCGCGTCAGGCCATGCTCGATGCCATCGATCTGGCTTTGCTGCATAACAGCGTGCCTGCCGTCTACCACTGGAACGCCGATCCGGTACTGACCGACGCCGCCTGACTCGCGCTAGTCTTGCGTCTCATGGCAGACGCCGACGTCATCGTCGTGGGAGCAGGTCTGGCTGGACTGGTGGCCGCCTGCGAACTCGTCGAGCGTGGACACCGCGTGCTCATCGTGGACCAGGAGAACGCGGCCAACGTCGGCGGTCAGGCGTTCTGGTCGTTCGGCGGACTGTTCTTCGTCGACAGCCCCGAACAACGCAGGCTCGGCATCCGTGACAGCGAAGCGCTCGCGCTGCAGGACTGGTTGGGCACGGCGGGATTCGATCGGCCCGAAGACCACTGGCCCCGCGAATGGGCGCATGCCTACGTGGATTTCGCGGCGGGGGAGAAGCGCAGCTGGCTGCGGGCCCGCGGGTTGCAGACCTTCCCCTTGGTCGGCTGGGCCGAGCGAGGTGGCTATGACGCGCTCGGACATGGCAATTCGGTACCGCGGTTCCACATCACGTGGGGGACCGGCCCCGCGCTCGTCGAGATTTTTGCGCGCCGCGTGCGCAACAACGCGCGCGTCCGATTCGCCCACCGGCACCGCGTCGACGAGCTGATCGTGTCCGACGGTCTGGTGACCGGCGTACGGGGCTCGGTGCTGGAGCCGTCGTCGGCCGCCCGTGGTGTGGCGTCATCGCGAAATGTAGTGGGGTACTTCGAGTTCCATGCGTCGGCCGTGATCGTGGCCAGCGGTGGTATCGGCGGTAACCACGAGCTGGTCCGCAAGAACTGGCCGGAGCGGATGGGCCGGGTGCCCGAACAACTGCTCAGCGGGGTGCCCGCCCACGTCGATGGACGCATGATCGGCATCTCCGAGGCTGCGGGTGGGCGCGTCATCAACAGTGACCGCATGTGGCACTACACCGAGGGAATCACCAACTACGATCCCGTCTGGCCCGCACACGGCATCCGCATCCTGCCCGGTCCTTCGTCACTGTGGTTGGACGCCAACGGAAGACGCCTACCGGTACCGCTTTACCCCGGCTTCGACACCCTCGGCACATTGGAGCACATCTGCCGAACCGGGCAGGACTACACGTGGTTCATCCTCAACGCCCGGATCATCGCCAAGGAGTTCGCGCTCTCGGGTCAGGAACAGAACCCCGATCTGACCGACCGCAGCGTGCGGGATGTGTTGGCGCGGGTCAGACGCGGCGCCCCCGCTCCGGTCCAGGCGTTCGTCGACCGCGGCATCGACTTCGTCAGCGCAGATACCTTGCGCGAGTTGGTATCCGCGATGAACACGGTCCCCGATGTCATCGAACTCGACTACGCAACGGTTGCCGCCGAGGTCACCGCCCGCGACCGGGAGGTGGCCAACCGCTACACCAAGGACGGACAGATCACCGCGATCCGCGCAGCGCGTGGCTACCTCGGTGACCGGCTGGGGCGCGTCGTCGCACCGCACCGGCTCACCGATCCGGAGGCCGGCCCCCTGATTGCCGTCAAGCTACACATCCTCACCCGAAAGTCCCTGGGCGGCTTGGAAACCGACTTGGACTCTCGGGTACTGCGCGAGGACGGCACGGCACTGCCGGGGCTCTATGCGGCCGGCGAGGCGGCCGGGTTCGGCGGCGGAGGCGTGCACGGCTACCGGTCGCTGGAGGGAACGTTCCTGGGCGGCTGCATCTTCTCCGGCCGCGCCGCAGGCCGGGGCGCGGCAGCCGACATCGCCTAGAACTCGGTGCCGTTCTCCTCGTCCAGCACCTGGAAATCCGTCGTGGTCATCTCGCTGAGCCGCCCGTAGTAGATGCCCCGCGCATTGCGTTCGATGATCCCCTGATGGATCGGCACCGCCCGGGCCGGCGCCACCGCGCGCAGGTACTCGACGGCCTCGGAGACCTTCATCCACGGCGCGGCTGCCGGGGTGGCCAGCACGTCGACCGGTTCGCCGGGCACGTACAGCGCGTCGCCCGGGTGCATCAGCCGCGCCGGGTGCTCGTCGTCGCCCAACAGATACGAAATGTTGTCGATCACCGGGATTTCCGGGTGGATCACCGCGTGCCTTCCGCCGACGCCGCGGACGGTGATATTGCCGACCTGGAACTGGTCACCCACCTGCACGGCCTGCCAAGCGCCGCCGAGCTGAGCAGCGGTCTGCGGATCGGCGTACAGCGCGGCCTGCGGGTTGGCGTCGACCAGCGCCGGCAGGCGGGCCGGGTCCGCGTGATCGGGGTGCTGATGGGTGATCAGGATCGCCGACAGGCCGGTGATGCCCTCGAATCCGTGCGAGAAATTGCCCGGATCGAACAACACCGTGGTGTCCGACATGCTGGCCAGAAGGCATGAATGTCCGAAATGCGTCAATTGCATGCCTATATTGTTGCCCTCAGTGGCTGCAATCATGCGGATGATGTGGGCGATGTTGCTCGCGGTCTTCGGGCTGGCGGCCGTGCCCGGGGCGGCCTCGGCGCAGCCCTCCAGCTGTCCGCCGATGTGCGACCAGATCCCCGCGTCCGCATGGATCGCCGCTGCGGACATACCCCTGGACCGCACCTACCACTGGCGCGAGCCGGCCGGGCTGGCCGTGGCGACAGTGGGCCCGCGGTTCCGCTTCGAGGACGACTGCGCGACGCCGCCGCTGCCGGGCGATGCGCGTGGCTACGCGGTGAGCGCGCGGGCTCTCATCCCCGAGCCGAGCGGCCAATGGCAGGTGCAGGCGCAGGTGGTGCACTGGCGGGGCGAGACCTGGCGCGGCGCCGACATCGCGCTCGGAGTGATCCGGGTGGCCGCCGGCGCGCTGCGGGCCTGTCAGCTGACCGCGCCGCAGACCTCTCCGTCGATCACCACCGATGTGCCCGGTCAGTTGGCGGCGGTGCTCAGCATCGACGGCAACCGGGTGCTGCATCAGTATTTGCTGGCCGACACCCGCAACAGCACCGTGGTGGAGCTCGCCATGTGGTCAACAACCCCGCCGCAGGTTCCGTGGCCGACGATTCCCGATAGCCAGGTCTTCGATGCGATGACCAGGCCACTGTGCGACGCCTACCTGGGATCGTGCCGGTAGAGTGTGCGCCGTGGCAAAGGTAGTTGTGCATGTGATGCCCAAGGCTGAGATCCTGGACCCCCAGGGGCAGGCCATTGTCGGGGCGCTCGGTCGCCTCGGGCATGCGGGTATCTCAGATGTTCGACAGGGCAAGCGTTTTGAGCTTGAGGTCGACGATTCCGTCTCCGACGAGGCGCTGGCCGAGATCGCCGAGTCCCTGTTGGCCAACACCGTGATCGAAGACTTCGCGGTGAGCCGGGAGGATTCGTGACCGCTCGCATTGGGGTCATAACCTTCCCCGGCACCCTCGACGACGTCGACGCCGCCCGAGCCGTGCGGCTGGCCGGGGCTGAAGCCGTCAACCTGTGGCACGCCGACGCGGACCTGCACGGCGTCGACGCCGTCGTGGTGCCCGGCGGCTTCTCCTACGGCGACTACCTGCGCTGCGGCGCGATCGCCAAGTTCGCCCCCGTGATGGGTTCGGTGATTTCCGCGGCCGAAAAGGGGATGCCAGTTCTGGGCATCTGCAACGGTTTTCAGGTGCTGTGCGAGGCAGGCCTGCTGCCAGGTGCCTTGACCCGCAACGCCGGACTGCACTTCATCTGCCGCGACGTGTGGCTCGAGGTGGCATCCGCCTCGACAGTGTGGACGACGCGCTACGAGCCGGGCGCCGATCTGCTGATCCCGTTGAAGTCAGGCGAAGGCCGCTACGTGGCCTCCGAAGCGGTGCTCGACGAACTCGAAGCCGAGGATCGCGTGGTCTTCCGCTACCGCGAGAACCTCAACGGCTCGATGCGCAACATCGCGGGTGTCTGCTCGGCCAACCGCCGCGTCGTCGGCCTCATGCCGCACCCCGAACACGCAACGGAGGCCCTGACCGGCCCCTCCGACGACGGCCTCGGCCTCTTCTACTCCGCGCTGGACGCGGTCCTCACGGCCTGACGGCTGAGCTGACGCGTTGGGTCTGCGTTGAGGGCGTTCGCTTCTCGATGTCTTGTGCCCTCACCGCAGACTCGATGCAGTGCTAGTCGACTGCTCAGCATCGCGATCAGGTGCTGCGTCGACTGCCTCTCGTTAACCGATCGACTATCCTCGCTCACCGCGAGCGTGCGCAAAATGCCGACCGCGAGCGGCGTGCCGAGGAACAGACACGCACGCTCGCGGTGCAAAGGGTGGGAGCGTCAGGCAGTAAGCGCCACCGATGCCTCTGCGGTGTAGCAGAGGAACGTCAGAGTCTCCTGCATGTACAGCCTGACGCTGTCGGCGTCGTGCGACAGGTAGCCGATGGACACGTCGGTGCCGAGGTGTAGATCGAAATCGCCGCCGCGGGTGGACAACACGAACGCGCCGTCGATGGCGGGCGCCCAGATGATGTCCCCGTCGACGAGTCGGCTCAGATGATCGCGGATCGGATAGCCGTGTGCGGTGGTCTCACTGACCTTGGTGTAGGTCGCCGCAGACAGCAGTACCGAGTACGGGCCGTCGACACCGGCGAGGCGCAGCTCTGAAAGTGCTTGCGCGATCACGTCGGGAATTTCGCGGGCGTCGTCCGGAAGGGCCAGTGCGGGATTGGAGCTGGCGCTGCGGATGCCCTGGATGGATGCAGCGCCGTAGCCCTCGAAGATGGCTCGGTCTTCCACGAATGCGAGTTTCTTGGCGGCGTCTTTGACCGGATCCCAGTCCGAATCCTGGGCGCCGCGCTCGACGTCGTCAATTGCGGTGCGCGACACCGTGAACGGCACACGCAACCGCACCAGCGGCTGGCTCGCTCGCAGATTGGCCTGCACGCCGTCGGCGGGCGCTTCCACGTCGAGCAGATGACCGGTGCTCACCGCGGCCTCCACCGGGCTGCCAGACCCCGTCACGTCGACGACTCGGCGCCCGGCGATGTGGCGCTTGAACGTGCGGGTCGCCTCGGTTTCGATCTCGGCCCAGGCAGACTCGGTGATCGGAGCTAGTTCGCGGTAGAGATTGTTCATTGCGGTGTTCCTTTCAGGCTGCCGATCGCCAGTGAGGTGTCATTGCTGCGCGCCGCCGGTTCCTCGACCGAAACCGGTTGCGGTTCTTCTGCCCGGTCCGCCGGGAGCGGCGGTGGATCGTCCAGGAAGTCGATGGTGGGACTGAAGAACAAGCCGCCCGTGACGGCCGTGGAGAAATCGAGGATGCGGTCGGTGTTCCCCGGAGGATCACCGATGAACATGTTGCGCAGCATCCGCTCGGTGACGTTGGGGGTGCGGGAATATCCGATGTAGTACGTACCGAATTCGCCCTTGCCGACCTCGCCGAACGGCATGTTGTGCCGAATGATCTTCAGCTCATTGCCGTCGGCGTCTTCGATGACGTTGAGGGCGAGATGAGAATTGGGTGGTTTCACCGCATCGGCCATCTCGATGTCATCGAGCTTGGTGCGGCCGATCACTCGCTCCTGCTCCTCGACGGACAACGAGTTCCACGATGTCATGTCGTGCAGGTATTTCTGTACGTGCACATAGCAGCCGCCGGCGAAATCGGGGTCCTCGTCGCCGATTTGGCTGGCGTTGGTGGCCACCGGCCCGTTCGGGTTCTCGGTGCCGTCGACGAATCCGAGCAGATCCCGATTGTCGAAGAACTTGAAGCCGTGCACCTCGTCGACGATGGTGATGGCACCCGCCATCGCATCGACGAGTTTGGTTGCGAGTTCGAAACATACGTCCATGGACTCGGCCCGCAGGTGGAACAGCAGGTCTCCCGGGGTCGCCGGGGCGTGGTGGCGCGCACCGTCGAGCGCGACGAACGGATGCAGTTCGGCCGGGCGGGGTCCGGAGAACAGTCGGTCCCAGGCCTCGGAGCCGATCGACACGATCGCCGACAAATGTTTGGTGGGGTCACGGAATCCGATTGCGCGGACCAGACCCGAGATGTCGGACAGAGCGTCGTGGACTGTCGCTTCCTGACCTTCGTCGATCGTCGAGACCATGAACACGGCAGCCGGTGTCAGCGGGGCCAGAACCGGCTGGGGCTGTGGTGCGGGCACACCAGGACCCTAGCGCGGACCGCCGTGAAATCCAGGCCAAGATAGAGATATGGCAGCTAGCCCCCATGGTCTGTGTGAGTTCATCGATGCCTCGCCGTCTCCGTTCCACGTGTGCGCTCACGCCGCACAACGACTGGTCGCAGCAGGCTTCACAGAGCTGGCCGAAACCGACGCGTGGCCCGCGAGCGGTCGCTACTTCACGGTGCGAGCCGGTTCGCTGGTGGCGTGGCGGTCCGACGAGTCCGGCCCGGTGACACCGTTTCGCATCGTCGGCGGGCATACCGACAGCCCGAATCTGCGGGTCAAGCAACATCCCGACCGCGTGGTGGCCGGCTGGCAGGTGGTGGCGCTGCAGCCCTACGGCGGGGCGTGGCTGAACTCCTGGCTGGACCGTGACCTCGGCATCAGCGGCCGGTTGGCGGTCCGCGTCGCGAACCGCGTCGAACACCGCCTGGTCTGCGTCGACGACCCGATCCTGCGGGTGCCGCAGCTGGCGATCCATCTGTCCGACGACCGCAAAGGAGTCAGCCCCGACCCACAGCGACACGTGAACGCGGTGTGGGGGTTGGGGGAGCAGCCGGGGTCGTTTCTCGGTTTCGTGGCCGAGCGGGCGGGCGTCGCCGAGGCCGACGTGCTGGGGTTCGACCTGATGACGCACGACACGAACCCGTCGGCAGTGACCGGTGTCGACGACGAGTTCGTCAGCGCGCCACGGTTGGACAACCAGGTGACGTGCTACGCCGGGTTGGAGGCCTTCCTCGCCGCGGGCGAATCCGACCACATCCCCGTGCTGGCGCTGTTCGACCACGAAGAGGTCGGTTCCACCTCCGACCACGGTGCCCAGTCCGAGCTGTTGCCCACCGTGCTGGAACGCATCACGCTGGCAGCCGGGGGCAGCAGGGAGGACTACCTGCGCCGGGTGGCCGGGTCGATGGTGGCGTCAGGCGACATGGCGCACGCCACCCACCCGAACTATCCCGATCGTCACGAGCCGTCCCACCAGATAGCGGTCAACGCCGGGCCGGTGCTCAAGGTGCAGCCGAACCTGCGCTACGCCACCGACGGCCGCACCGCGGCGGCGTTCGCGCTTGCGTGCGAGCAGGCAGGCGTGCCGCTGCAGCGCTACGAGCACCGGGCGGATCTGCCCTGTGGGTCGACGATCGGGCCGATGACCTCCGCCCGGACCGGCATCCCCACCGTCGACGTCGGGGCGGCGCAGCTGGCGATGCATTCCGCGCGGGAGTTCATGGGAGCCCATGACGTCGCGGCCTACTCGGCGGCGTTGCAAGCTTTTTTGTCACCGGCCTGATCTATCGTCGGCCGCATGACGCTGCATGTGGAGATGGTCACCGTCGACTGCGCCGAACCCGAGTCGCTGGCCCAGTGGTGGGCACAGGCTCTCGGCGGCACGGTAAACGCCGTGATGCCAGGCGAATTCATCATCGTCGAGTCGCCCGACGGCCCCAAGCTGGGATTCCAGCACGTCGATGATCCGACGCCGGGCAAGAACCGGGTCCACCTCGACTTCCACGCCGCTGACATGGAAGCCGAGGTGGCGCGGCTTGTCGGGCTGGGTGCCAGCGAAACCGGGCGGCACAGTTTCGGTGACGCGTTCTCCTGGGTGGTGCTCGCCGACCCAGTGGGCAACGCGTTCTGTATCGCCGGTCAATAACAGCTGCCAGCTGGCAGGATTCCGGCCATGCTGTTGTCGCTCGTCGCGGTCTCGGTGGTGCTGGCCTGCTGGTCGCTCTTCTCGCGGGGCTTCGAGCGGCTGCGGCTCACCTCGCCCATGCTGCTTGTGCTGGCGGGGATCGCGACCGGTTTCACCACCAAGGACGCGCTCGCGTCGACCCTGAACGCCGTCGCTGCCCAGCACGTGGCCGAAATCATCCTCGCTGTACTGCTTTTCGTCGATGCCACCGATGTGCGCGGTGGGTATCTCGGCGCTGACCCGCGCTCGGCACTGCGGTTGCTGTTCATCGCGATGCCGCTGGGCCTGGCCGCGTCGGTTCTGCTGGGCCTGTGGCTGCTGCCAGGCCTACCGTGGGCCGTGCTGCTGGTCATCGCGTGCGTGGTGGTGCCGACCGACTTTGCGCCGACGTCCTCGCTGCTGCGTGACGACCGCATTCCCGAACGGGTACGTGGCCTGCTCAACGTCGAGGCCGGCTACAACGACGGCATCGTCTCGCCGGTCTTCATCTTCGCCGTTGTCCTGGCCTCCGACCGCACCCAGGCCGAGACCCCGCTGGACGCGCTGGGCCGGGCAATCCCTGAGGCAGGCAAGGCGCTGCTGGTCGGCGCCATCGTCGGTGCCGTTCTGGCGGTGGCGACCAACACCGCCGAACGCCGGGCTTTGATGACCGGCCAGGCCAAACGCCTGATCCTGGTGACGGCCCCGCTGTTGTCGTTCGGAGCCAGCCTCGGCATCGGCGGCAACGGCTTCGTCTCGGCCTTCGTCTGCGGCATCGCGTTCAACTACTTCCGGACCTCGCCGACCTTCGCCACCGAACTGGAACTCGTCGACGACGTCGGATTCCTCCTGGCTTCCGGCATGTGGTTCGTGTTCGGCCTCACCGCCGTGCTGGCGCTCGGTTTCGGCGTGCCGTGGGGGATGGTCGTGTTCTGCCTGCTCGTGCTCACCGTGGTGCGCGTCGTCACGGTGCTGCTGGCGATGCTCGGCTCACCGGTCGGGTGGCCGGAGCGCTTACTGCTCGGCTGGCTGGGACCACGCGGTACCAGCTCCATCGTCTTCGGACTGCTGGCGTTCAACGCGCTCGAAGGCGTCGCCGAGGACACCGTCGTGCAGGTGCTGGTAATCGCGGTGCTGGGCAGCGTCATCGTGCACGGAGCGAGCGCGCCCGCTGCCGCCCGTGCGTACCAGCGGTCGCAAACCAGACTGGTCACCTGACGGTTGGGCTCCGCCGAGTATGCCGCTGACCTGCTCGGGGTCAAAGGCGCAGGGCCGGCAACGATACACTCTGAGCGTGACGTCTGAGCTCACCCACGACATCGACTCGGTGGAGCGGGCAGCCGCCACCCCCGATCACCCCCAGCCCTACCGCGAACTCGGCCTCAAGGATGACGAGTACCAGCGGATCCGGGAGATCCTCGGCAGGCGTCCCACCGACGCTGAACTGGCCATGTACTCGGTGATGTGGAGTGAGCACTGCTCCTACAAGTCCTCCAAGGTGCACCTGCGCTATTTCGGTGAAACCACCACCGACGAGATGCGCGCCGGCATGCTGGCCGGTATCGGCGAGAACGCAGGCGTCGTCGACATCGGCGATGGCTGGGCCGTCACCTTCAAGGTCGAGTCCCACAACCACCCGTCCTACGTCGAGCCCTACCAGGGCGCGGCCACCGGTGTCGGCGGCATCGTCCGCGACATCATGGCCATGGGTGCCCGCCCGGTCGCGGTGATGGACCAGCTGCGGTTCGGTGCGGCCGACGCCCCCGACACCCGGCGCGTGCTCGACGGCGTGGTGCGTGGCGTCGGTGGCTACGGCAACTCCCTGGGCCTGCCGAACATCGGCGGCGAGACCGTCTTCGACGCGTCCTACGCGGGCAACCCGCTGGTGAACGCGCTGTGCGTCGGCGTGCTGCGCAAGGAAGACCTGCACCTGGCGTTCGCGTCGGGCACGGGCAACAAGATCATCCTGTTCGGTGCCCGCACCGGCCTGGACGGCATCGGCGGTGTGTCGGTGCTCGCGTCGGAGACCTTCGGCGGCGACGAAGGGTCCGGCCCCGGCCGCAAGAAGCTCCCCGCGGTGCAGGTCGGCGACCCGTTCACCGAGAAGGTGCTCATCGAGTGCTGTCTGGAGCTCTACGCGGCCGGCCTGGTGGTCGGTATCCAGGATCTCGGCGGCGCCGGATTGTCGTGCGCCACATCCGAACTGGCGTCCGCCGGCGACGGCGGTATGCGGGTGGAACTGGAACGGGTACCGCAGCGCGCGACCAACATGACCCCGGCCGAGATCCTGTCGAGCGAATCGCAGGAACGGATGTGCGCGGTGGTCACCCCGGAGAACGTCGACGCGTTCATGGCGGTGTGCCGCAAGTGGGAGGTGCTGGCCACCGTCATCGGTGAGGTGACCGACGGCGACCGGCTGCAGATCACGTGGAACGGCGAGACCGTCGTCGACGTGCCGCCGCGCACCGTCGCGCACGAGGGCCCGGTGTACCAGCGTCCGGTGGCGCGCCCCGACAGCCAAGACGCGCTGATCGCCGACACCTCGGCGAAGCTGCCGCGTCCCACGACGGGCGACGAGCTGCGGGAGACCCTGCTGACGATGGTCGGCAGTCCGCATCTGTGTAGCCGGGCGTTCATCACCGAGCAGTACGACCGGTACGTGCGGGGTAACACCGTGCTGGCCGAGCATGCCGACGGTGGTGTGCTGCGCATCGACGAGTCCACCGGCCGGGGCATCGCGCTGTCCACCGATGCCTCCGGGCGCTACACCCAGCTGGACCCCTACACCGGCGCGCAGCTCGCGCTCGCCGAGGCCTACCGCAACGTCGCCGTCACCGGCGCCACACCGGTCGCGGTGACCAACTGCCTCAACTTCGGGTCTCCCGAGGACCCCGGTGTCATGTGGCAGTTCAGCCAAGCGGTCCGCGGCCTCGCCGATGGCTGTGCGGCCCTTGGCATTCCGGTGACCGGCGGCAACGTCAGCTTCTACAACCAGACCGGGACCACCGCGATCCTGCCGACCCCGGTGGTCGGCGTGCTCGGCGTGATCGACGACGTGAAGCGCCGGATCCCCACCGGTCTCGGCACCGAGCCCGGCGAGACCCTGATGCTGCTCGGCGACACCCACGACGAGTTCGACGGGTCGATCTGGGCGCAGGTCACAGGCGACCACCTCGGCGGGGTGCCGCCGAAGGTGGACCTCGACCGCGAGAAGCTCCTGGCCGAGGTGCTGGTGGCGGCGTCGCGCGACGGGCTGGTCTCCGCCGCGCACGACCTGTCCGAGGGCGGGCTGATCCAAGCAGTGGTCGAAGCCGCGCTCGCGGGCGAAACCGGTTGCCGGGTCATCCTTCCCGAAGGTGCTGACCCCTTCGTGGCGCTCTTCTCCGAGTCGGCGGGGCGCGTACTGGTGGCCGTTCCGCGGACCGAGGAGAGCCGGTTCCGGTCGATGTGCGAGGCACGCGGCCTGCCGGTGACCCGCATCGGTGTGGTCGACCAGGGTAGCGATTCGGTCGAAGTGCAGGGCCAGTTCAGTGTCACCTTGTCCGAGCTGCGGAGCACGTCGGAGGGCGTGCTGCCCGGGTTGTTCGGGTGATTGAACAGACCACAAATCGACATCCGTTACTGGTCTGGGCCTGGAACCTGGTCCGGCTCGATTTCGCAGGCATCGCCGTCGGCGCCCTGTTCTTCTGTTTGTCGCTGACCCCGTCGCTGCTGCCCAGAGACTGGTTGTTCGCCGGGCTGATCGGTGGGATCAACGCAGCCATCGGCTACGGCATCGGCGTCGTGCTCGGAAAAGTGCTGTACCGCTTGGTTTTACGGCGTAGACCGTGGTGGCCCCCGGGTAAGCGGGTGCTGTACGGCCTCAAGGCGGTCGTCGTCACCGGTGCGATCGCGGCGTGCATTCTGATGCTGATCCCGGCCGCGGCCTGGCAGCGGCAGGTGTCGGCGGTGATGGGCATGGAAGGTCCGGGCACCGCGGGCTATCTGCGCACATTGATCATCGCCGTGGCCGTCGGCACGGCGTTGATCTCCACCGCGCGGGTGCTGCGTGACGCCGTGCGGCTGCTGGCCCGGCTGTTCATCCGGCGGTGGCATCTGCACCGTGAGGTCGCGCAGTTCATCGGGACCGCGATCGTGGTGGTGCTGGTGGTCACGCTGGTCAACGGTGTGCTCTACCGCGGGTTTCTGGCCGGGGCGAGTCGGGTGTTCCAGCCGCAGAACACCACCACCCGCGAGGGTGTCAGCCAGCCCGATCAACCTGAAAGATCAGGAAGCCCAGACTCTTTCGCGCAGTGGAACACCCTCGGCTTTCAAGGCCGCAACTTCGTCGCCACCGGCCCGCACGCCGACGAGCTCACCAAGCTCAACGGAAGGCCCGCCAAGGAACCGATCCGGGTGTACGCCGGATTGCAGACCGGCGACAGTGATCAGCAGCGGATCTCGGTGGTCCTCAGCGAACTTGAGCGTACCCACGCGTTCGATCGCAAGATGCTGGTGATCGTCCCGACCACGGGTACCGGCTGGGTCAATCCGGTCGCGGCGCGGGCACTGGAGATGATGTACAACGGCGACACCGCGATGGTCGGCATGCAGTATTCCTATCTGCCGAGCTGGATTTCGTTCCTGGCGGACCGGGAGAAGTCGGTGGACTCCGGTCGGACCATGATCAATGCCATCCATGAACGCTGGGCCCAACTGCCCGCGGACCACCGGCCGGAACTGGTGCTCTACGGCGAGAGCCTGGGTTCGCTGGCCGGGCAGGGAGCCTTCAGCTGGCTGCCCGACATCGCGAGGATGGGTTTCTCCGCTGTGCTGTGGGTCGGCCCGCCGAACGCCAGCACGCTGTGGCACGGCCTGATGGTGCGCCGCGACCCGGGAACCCCGGCGGTCAGACCGCGTTACGACAACGGCCGTACGGTCCGGTTCTCCGAAGCCGTCGATCCCGGCGAAATCGCCGCCGACACGGCAGGCACGTGGGAGGGGACCCGGGTGCTGTTCCTGCAGCATCCGTCGGACCCGATCGTCTGGTGGTCGACGGATCTGCTGTTCTCCCGGCCGGATTGGCTCGTCGAGCCGCCCGCCCGCGACCGCACGGCGTCGATGCGCTGGTATCCGATCATCACGTTCTGGCAGGTCGCCGCCGACATCACCAACGCCTCGGGGGTGCCGGCCGGGCACGGGCACAACTACGGCGAGTCGGTGTTGGACGGCTGGGCGGCGGTGGCGCCGCCGGCTGGTTGGACACCGCATGACACCGAGCGCATCCGGATCGCGCTACAGAAGACCATGGCCGAGGACGGCCCCGAAAACTGATGCCCGCCAACAGGTTACGGGCGCTGCTGCTGGCCGGTGGGCTGGTGGCCTGGAGCTCCCTGGTGGATCCGCGGCTACCGGCGCGCTGGCAGCCCGCGCTGCGGGCGCTCGTGGGCACTGGCCTGGTCGCGCTCACCCGCGCGCCGACCGGCCTGCAGACGACTCGCGTGCGGCCCGGCCTGCGGTGGGGTGCGGTCGCGGCCCTCGCAGTCACCGCCGCGACCGCGGCCACGACGGCGGTGCCCGCCGCACGCGCCGTGATGCGTCAGCGGGAATTGCCCTCGGATCCGGTCGGATGGCTGATGCTGCGGATCCCGATCGGCACGGTGTGGGCGGAGGAGACGACCTATCGTGGCGCGCTCGCGAGCGTGGGCTCCGGCGCATTCGGTCCCCGTGGCGGGCGGGTTCTGCAGGCGGCGGCATTCGGCTTGTCGCACATCGCCGATGCGCGCGCGACAGGCGCCCCAGTCGTCGGCACCGTGCTGGTGACCGGTGGCGCGGGATGGGTGTTCGGATGGCTGGCCGACAGTTCCGGTGGACTGGCTGCGCCGATGCTGACGCACCTGGCCCTCAATGAGGCTGGGGCGCTGGCCGTGCTGTTCTTCCGACGCCGCTGAGCAGCGCCGCGACGCCGACGATCAGGACGGTGACGCCCAGCGGCCACCACGCTGCGATCGCGAAGTCCCTCGCGCGCAGTGGGATGAACACCACGCCGGCCGCAGTCGCCAACATCACGATGCGGGGCACCTGCATCGCGGCGGGTGCCCCCGATACCCGCGAGTTCGCTTCGGCGACCAGGACATACACCACGAGTAGGAGCAACGCCGCCACGATGGACAGCAGGCCGCTGATCTCGCGCTGGTAGCGGCAGAGCGCCACCGCGACGACGGCGGTGCCCGCAGCGACCAGGCAGGAGGTCGCCACCCCGCCACCGAACAGCCGCCCGGCGACTCGCGTCGCTGCCCACAGCAATGCAAGAACAGCCGCACACGACAGCGGTACAGGACCCGCAAGCAGCCAGAGACGGCTTGGCTCACCGAAGATTTCGATCGCGATCGAGGAGAACGAACCGGCCTGGTATTGGAAACCGCCTGCCGTTGCGACGTTCACCGCCACCAGCAGCGTGACCGTGCACACGGCGACCGCGGCCAGCACCACGCCGAGGGGCCGGCTCACCGAGCGCAGCCTGCCGTTGGCGGCGCTCGCCACTTCGAACCCGACCAATCCCAGGCCAAGGGGAATCACGACGGCCAGTGCGACCAGCGCCGAGGAAAACCGCTGCGGGCCGATGTCGAGAGGCGCGGCCCCGCTGAGCATTTTGGCGATGATCGCCAAACCGACGTAGAAGTACACCAACAGACCCACCGCAGCCAGCACCGCGGCGGTCGCGCCGATGGTCCGGGTCGGCAGGACGGCAACCAGGGTTGCGGCGAGGCCGACGAAGGCCAGGGACAACGTCGGCCACCACCAGCTGGCCATCGCCGAAGCCGGATCCGCCGAGTGGTAGAACGACAGGCCGCCCAGCGACACCGCGACGCCGGCAGCCATGACGGCGTAGGCCGCCAGCTGGATCATGCCGGTGAACCGCGCGGCCGACGGACCGAGCGTCGATCCGACCAGATCACCGGTAGCCGGCGCTTCCGGTGCCTGACGGTGCAACCGCCCGAGTGCGTAGACCACCACGACGGCGATCAGGACGGCACCGAGTGCGCCGACGCCGTTGAACACAGCGCTTCCGGCCACGGCGAGCGACAGGCCGGCCGCACGCCACATCGGCAGAACGCCGGGCACGAAGTACCCCGTGTCGTCGGTTTCGGACACGGGCCGCTTCGGCATCGTTCGATGGTAAGGCCGCCTACATCGTCCTGACGTCAGGAATCAGTTGGTGCGGTTCGGATTCCTGATCGTCGATACCGAAGCTGATGATCTTGTGCGGCGTGATGCGGATGATGGCGGTGTCCAACTCATCGCCCGCGGCGCCGCGGGCGGCAGGCACCTGGGCCTGCTCGGCGGTGCCCCTGATCTCCAGACAGCGAACCCGCCACGGATCGCGAGAGGTGATGTCGTCGACCACGAACGCGACCTTTGGATTGGTGGCGATGTTGCGGAATTTCTGGCTGTGCGACATCCGGTAACCGGCGATGTCGATCGTGCCGAGTTGTTCGTTGAACGTGAAGCCAACCGGGCTGTTCTGCGGCGTGCCGTCGGGTTGGATGGTGGCCAACCGACCCAGGTCGGCGCCGCGCAGAAAGGCGATCTCATGCGGTTTGAAGATCATGCCGTCACGGTAGAACCTCAACGAAAGTTGATGTCAACGGCGGCGTCACGGGTTGATGGTCGGCTCGCCGATCTGACGGCCCCACACGTAGTCGGTGAACATCGGTGAGCCGAACTCGAAATGGTTGTACGGCGCGATCGACAGCCCGGTGTCCATCACCAGATACGGAGCGGGCCACAGGTCGCGCGTGATCTTCTGCCAGCAGCCCGGCTTGCCCTCGGGACCGCCGTGAGCATTCACGCGCGGCAGGTTGTCGGGATACACATAGGCATTGGCCGACCCGATGCTGTACAGCGTGCCCGAGGACGCCAGCGAATAGCCGTTGTCCCCGCCGAGCGCCAGGTTCAGCTCAGGTGCGACATCGTGATAGTTGCGGATCATGCAGAGGATTTCGCCCTGATACTCGTCGAGCAGCTCCGACGTCGGAAGCAGATCCTGTGCCCCGCGCCGCAGGTACGGTCCGCCGCGTTCGGCGATGTCGGCCCCGGTGCCGGCGAACCCGATCGCCGCCATCAGCGCCGAATCGATGTTCTCCCGTTCGGCGTTGAACGTGGCTGCGGTGCGTGCCGCGTCGGTCAACCCGTCGAACAAATCTGGCGCGGCGCCGGTGTACACGTCGCCGAGATCGGCCAACGCGCTGATGTCGTGGTGCAACTGCGGCATCCGCGGGTTCAGGTCGTCGAGGATGGCGTTCCCATCGACCAGCGACCGGCCGAACTTGTCGCCGAGACCGGACAGCGCCTGGGCGGTGGCCGACAGGGTCTGGTTGAGCTTGATGGGGTCGACCTGCTCCGAGATGGCCGTGATGGTTTCGAAGAGCGTGTTGAACTCGGTGGTCACCGCGGACACGTCGATCGGTGTCGTGGTGGAAACCCGCTCGGCACTTGGCTTTTGCGGCGAGCGGAAGGCGACGTACTTGTTGCCGAACACGGTCGTGGCCTGGATCGAGGTTTCCACGTTGGCAGGTAACAGGTCCAGATAACGCGGGTCGATGTCGAGCATGACCCGCGCCTTGAGGTCATCTCCGTTGACTGTGCTGACGCCGGCGACCCGGCCGATCGGGACACCGTTGTAGGTGACCTTGGATCCGGGGTCCAGCACCAGGCCGGCACGTGAGGACACCAGGGTCAGCTGTGCCTTCGGCTGGAAAGCCCCGCGGAACTGCAGCGCGACCAGCATCAGCACAAGCGCCACGACCGCAAGGAGAGCGGCGCCGGCCGTCTTGTACGGCGGATTGTGGCGATCGGCAAACACTTTGAGACACTAAGGTATGGCCGCCCGTGGTAGTGCAGATCCGGTGAAGACCCGGGTCGCCGTGTCGGCGGTGGCCGACTGGTTGCGCGACGCCGGAGCCCCCGAACCAGGCCGGGCCGAGCTCGCCGACGCGGTGCGACTCACCGCGCGCACGCTGGCAGCGGTCGCACCGGGCGCGAGCGTCGAGGTCCGGGTACCGCCATTCGTGGCGGTGCAGTGCATCCAGGGGCCGCGGCACACCCGCGCCACGCCGCCGAACGTCGTCGAAACCGACGCCCGCACCTGGCTGTTGCTGGCCACGGGGCTTTTGTCGCTCGACGACGCCGGCGGCGCCGTGCAGCTGTCCGGTTCGCGCGCCACCGAGGTTGCGCGGTGGCTACCACTGGTCACGCTGTAGCGCTCAGCGGAAGAACGGATAATCCTGTACCCAGTGAAAACCCCTGTTGCGCAAGGTGAATCCGTTCTCATCGACCTGATCGAGCGTCATCGCAACAGGACGGCCCCGCAATGTGCCCGCCAGGTGCAGCTGTTGCCGCGTCGGGCGTGACACGGTGAGTTCGGCCAGCGCGGCGCCGCCCGGCTCCGAGGCTCGGATGGTGTCCGCCGTGACGTCGGCGGTCGTGTCCACCAGGTCGCCGCTCATCCGCTGATATGTCATTGCGCCGGGCTTGTCGAAAATCACCCGTTGCCAACGGGTCTGGTCGGTGGTCAGCGGCGGCAGCGGCTTGCCGTCGACGCTGAACTCGTGGACCGCCCAGATGCCGTACAACTCGGGCTTGGCGCTACCGCCACCGTATTGATTCCAGGCCTGCCAACCGGTCCACACGCAGCCGATCGCCACCCAGATGCCGAGCAGCGCCTGAGCTGCGGCCGCTCTCCGGTTGGCCCGCTCGGTGCCGAACAGTTCAGGTTGGCTGACGGGCTCCGACGCGCGTTGCAGGACAAAGAGGTTCGTCAACTGTCGCAGCTGCGGGGCGAGCAGCACCAAACTCATCAGCAGCAGATGGCCCGACAGGATCTTGACCGGGACGTCGAACGTCATGTTCAACAGGAACACCTGCGCCATGCTCACCAGGCCGACCAGCGCACCCAGCGTCGCGGTGCGCGGCAGGAACAGCAGCAGCCCCGCCAGCACCTCCGCGGCGCCCAATGCCATCTCGTAGGGCTGCGACGTGCCGACCTGCAGCCACAGCACCGAGGCTGGGCTGAAGTTGCCGTAGGGCTGCAGCAACGCCGTCAGCGGTGGGCTGGGCATCTGCGTCGGGATGAGTTTGGCGAATCCGTAGAACAACATCTGCCCGGCCACACACAACCGCACGAACGTCAGGAACCACGCCCAGAGCCGCGAGTAGTCACGGCGGGTACGGTCCACCAGCGACCACACCGCGGTGCCGATGACGGCGACGACCAGCAGGCAGAACACCATGACCCAGATGGCTGCCTGATCCCCGCTGCCCGAGTCCATGTGCAACACGGCTTCGACACCGAAGACATGCCTACCGACCCAGCCCAACACCGGGCCCAGCACCGTCATCTGCCACATCACGGCCGATTCCGGCAGCACCTGACCCAGGATGCCGAGGAAGGCGAACGTGATCTGTGCGAACAGCAGACAGAACAGGCCGAAGTAGATGAAGCAGAATCGGAATGAGGTCTTCGTCACGTTCGACCATGGGTGCGGCTGAGCGTCGTCGACGGATTCTGCAGGACCGGTTGCGGGCTTCTCCGAGAGTTGACTGGTCACGAAAGTCATCCTTGCCGTTGGCCAGTGGCGAATCGATGGGGTTATCCCGACGGATCGGGGTTCGGTTGTCCACACCATCGGGGCGGGCTCGGAAATGGGGCCGGGGCGTCCGTTGTTGCACGTCTGCGATACCAGAACCGGCCGTTCGATTCTTTTTCAGGCCCATCTGGACCGTAGACTCTGTGATGTCTCCAACCGCCGCCCCGGGAGCAGCCCTATCGTGACTGGTCAGGAACTCGACGACAACGAACCGCGCGAAGAGTGTGGTGTATTCGGGGTCTGGGCCCCGGGAGAAGACGTCGCCAAGCTCACCTACTACGGCCTGTACGCGCTACAGCACCGTGGTCAGGAAGCCGCGGGTATCGCGGTCACCGACGGCTCCCAGATCCTCGTCTTCAAGGATCTCGGCCTGGTCAGCCAGGTGTTCGACGAGCAGACGCTGGCCGCGATGCCAGGCCATGTCGCCGTCGGCCACTGCCGCTACTCGACCACCGGCTCCACCACGTGGGAGAACGCCCAACCCGTCTTCCGTAACACCGCGGCGGGCACGGGCGTGGCGCTGGGACACAACGGCAACCTGGTGAACACGGCTGAACTCGCCCGGCGGGCGCGCGAAGCGGGCCTCATCGACATGAAGGGCGCCCCCACGGCCACGACGGACTCCGACATCCTGGGCGCGCTGCTGGCCCACGGCGCCGCCGACGCCACTCTGGAGCAGGCGGCCCTCGAGCTGCTGCCGACCGTGCGCGGCGCCTTCTGCCTGACGTTCATGGATGAGACCACGCTGTACGCCGCACGCGACCCGCACGGCGTGCGGCCGTTGTCGTTGGGCCGGCTGGACCGCGGCTGGGTCGTCGCCTCCGAGACCGCGGCGCTCGACATCGTGGGTGCCTCGTTCGTCCGCGACATCGAGCCCGGCGAACTGCTGGCCATCGACGCCGACGGCGTGCGCTCGACGCGTTTCGCCAACCCGGAACCCAAGGGCTGCGTCTTCGAATACGTCTACCTGGCCCGCCCGGACAGCACGCTCGTCGGCCGTTCGGTCCACGCCACCCGCGTCGACATCGGCCGGCGGCTGGCCCGTGAACACCCCATCGAGGCCGACCTGGTGATCGGCGTGCCCGAATCGGGCACCCCCGCGGCGGTCGGGTACGCGCAGGAATCGGGTATCCCGTACGGGCAAGGCCTGATGAAGAACGCCTACGTGGGCCGCACGTTCATCCAGCCGTCGCAGACCATCCGGCAGCTGGGCATCCGGCTCAAGCTCAACCCGCTCAAAGAGGTGATCCGGGGCAAGCGCCTGATCGTCGTCGACGATTCGATCGTCCGCGGCAACACCCAGCGCGCCCTGGTCCGCATGCTCCGGGAAGCCGGTGCGGTCGAGGTCCACGTCCGGATCGCGTCGCCGCCGGTCAAATGGCCCTGTTTCTACGGCATCGACTTCGCGACCCCGGCGGAGCTGATCGCCAACGCCGCGCCCCAGGAGCACGAGGGGGAGATGCTGGAGGCCGTTCGACACGCCATCGGCGCCGACACCCTGGGCTACATCTCCCAGCAGGGCATGATCGCTGCCACAGAGCAGCCGGCAACCCGGTTGTGCTCGGCCTGCTTCGACGGCAACTACCCGATCGAACTGCCTGGTGAGACGGCGCTCGGCAAGAACGTCGTCGAGCACATGCTGGCCACCGCGGCGCGCACCGGAATCCCGGTCACCGCCGACAACGACAACGTCTCGGCGCTGCGCAGGCCCTGAGAGACGCGTCAGCGCGCCGGCGCTGTATCGCGCCGATCCCCGGGGCGGTAGCCTTATTTGCGATGACTAAAGGCGCCGCACAGCACGGCATCGCCGATCAGCAGGGCATTTCCTACGCATCGGCCGGGGTGGACATCGAAGCCGGTGACCGCGCTGTGGAACTCTTCAAACCGCTCGCTGCTAAAGCAACCCGTCCCGAGGTCCGGGGTGGTCTGGGCGGCTTCGCCGGACTGTTCGCACTGCGCGGCGGTTACCGCGAGCCCGTCCTGGCCTCGTCGACCGACGGCGTGGGCACCAAACTGGCGGTGGCCCAAGCCATGGACAAACACGACACGGTCGGGCTGGACCTGGTCGCGATGGTGGTCGACGACCTCGTCGTGTGCGGGGCCGAGCCCCTGTTCCTCCAGGACTACATCGCCGTCGGGCGGACGGTCCCCGAACGCGTCAGCGCCATCGTGTCCGGCATCGCCGACGGGTGCGTGCTGGCCGGCTGCGCGCTGCTCGGCGGGGAGACGGCCGAGCACCCGGGGCTGATGGAGCCCGACCACTACGACATCTCCGCGACGGGCGTCGGCATCGTCGAGGCAGACGATGTGCTGGGGCCCGACCGGGTCAAGCCGGGCGACGTGATCATCGCCATGGCCGCCAGCGGCCTGCACTCCAACGGCTACTCGCTGGCCCGCAAGGTGCTGCTGGAGATCGACCGGATGAACCTGGCCGGCCACGTCGAGGAGTTCGGCAGGACCCTCGGTGAGGAGCTGCTGGAGCCGACGCGCATCTACGCCAAGGACTGCCTGGCCCTGGCGGCGGAAACCCAGGTCCGCACGTTCTGCCACGTCACCGGTGGTGGCCTGGCCGGCAACCTGGAACGGGTCATCCCGCACGGCCTGACCGCGACGCTCGATCGCGGCACGTGGACGCCCGCGCCGGTGTTCCAGATGATCGCGCAGCGTGGCCGCATCGAACGTGTCGAGATGGAGAAGACGTTCAACATGGGCGTCGGCATGGTCGCCGTCGTCGCGCCGGAGGACACCGACCGTGCGCTGGCGATCCTGACTGCGCGACACCTGAACTGCTGGACGCTGGGCACCGTCGAGAAGGGCGGGAAGGACAGTTTGCGCGCCCAACTCGTCGGTCAGCACCCGCGCTTCTAACCCGGGAAGGGTTCTCCTCGCGGATAGAGGAATCCGGCCCTGCGGCCAAGCTGCCGTGGGGCCGGAATGCCGGTCAGCTCAGCGCCGCCAGTCGTCCTCGTTGGCCCACTCGTCGGCGTCGTCGTTTGCATCCTCGGAATCGGGAGCACCCGACAGCTCACGTTGGAGCTGGGAGAAATCGGTCTGCGGTGAGCTGTACTTGAGCTCACGTGCAACCTTGGTCTGCTTTGCCTTAGCCCGGCCGCGGCCCATGGGGGGACCCCCTCGCGCAATAACGGAGCGGCCCATTTGCTAGGCGGCTCCGATCTGTGTGTCTTTATTGTCCTGCCAACACTTTACCGTGCCCGGCGGCGAAGTGCTGGCAGGCCCTGCCTCCGACGGGGCGTGAGGGCCGTTACGCGCCGCTGCGCAGCCGGTCCACCGCAGCTCGTCCGGCGCCCGCACTGGTATCCGCGGACGGCAACGAGTCGGGGTCGATCACCGCCGCCACGGCCACCTCACCACCTGTGAGCAGCTCGGTCTCGACCGGAATACCGCGTTTGAGCAGCGCGAGCGCAATCGGTCCTTCGTCGACGTGGTCGACGACGGTGCCCAGCCGGCCCACCGTGCGGCCGCCCGCGGTCACGGGATCCCCCGCCGAAGGACGCTCGGAGGATCCGTCGAGCTGCAGCAGGACCAGCATCCGGGGCGGTTTGCCCAGGTTGTGCACGCGGGCGACGGTCTCCTGGCCTCGGTAGCAGCCCTTGTCCAGGTGGACCGCGGACCCGATCCAGCCGACCTCGTGCGGGATGGTCCGTTCGTCGGTGTCGATTCCCAGCCGGGGGCGACGCGCCGCCACCCGGTGCGCTTCGTAGGCCCAGACCCCGGCTCGCTGCACGCCGGCCGCCTCCAGTCGCTGTTTCCAGGCGTCGACCTGGTCGCGGGGCACCACGAGATCCAGTTCCAGCCCATCGGCCCGCATGCGCCGGAGGAAACCGCCGTCGGCCAGCGCCACCGCGGAAAGCTCGGCGGGCAGGGCGTCGAGGCCCAGTGCAGACAACACTGCCGAGTCGGCCAGCGCCGGACCCAGGAGGGAAAGCACCGCCAGTTCGGCGGGCTCAACCTGCACGTCGGCCCAGAACACCATCTTGCGCAGGTAGCTCAACAGCGGCTCGGCCCGCCACGCCTCGGTGTCCAGGTAGGTGGTGCCACCGAGTTCGGTCTGGATCCAGTGATCCTCGACCCGGCCCTGCAGATCCAAGCTGAGGTTTTCCGTCACGGCACCGTCGGGCAGCGCGCTGACGTGCTGCGTGGAGATGCTGTGCAGCCAGGTCTGGCGGTCTTTGCCCGTGAGGGTGAGCACTGCGCGGTGGGACCGGTCGACCACGACGGCGCCCCGGTCCGCGGCTCGCTGTTCACCGAGGGGATCGCCGTAGTGCCACACGGCACCGGCATCAGGGCTGCTGTCGGGCGCAGGAACGGCTGTCGGTACTTCTGACATGGTCCAACTCTACGGCGCTAGGGTGAGGCCCCATGGCGAGTCAACCAGCCGTCGTGGTCACCCTGGACGGACAACTCCACGATCCGACGGCACCTCTACTGCACGCCGACGATCTGGCCGCGGTGCGCGGCGACGGGGTCTTCGAGACGCTGCTGATCCGCGACGGCAGGCCCTGCCTGCTGGAGTCGCACCTGGCGCGGCTGAGCCAGTCGGCCCGGATGCTCGACCTGCCCGAGCCCGATCTGCCGGCCTGGCGCACTGCGGTGGGCATCGGCGCGCAGCGCTGGGCGGCCGAACATGCCGGCGACGGGGTGTTGCGCCTGGTGTACAGCCGGGGCCGCGAAAGTGGCGGGTCACCGACGGCGTTCGCCACCATCGGCGAACTGGCCGACCGGGTCGCCGGTGCCCGGCGCGACGGGGTCGCGGCGATCACGCTGGACCGCGGTCTGCCGCTGGGGGCCGCCGACATGCCGTGGTTGGTCGCCGGCGCCAAGACGCTGTCCTACGCGGTCAACATGGCCGCGTTGCGGCACGCCGCGCGCCAGGACGCCGGGGACGTCATCTTCGTCAGCTCCGACGGGTATCTGCTGGAGGGACCTCGGTCCACCGTCGTCATCGCGACCACAGACGAATCAGGGGCGCTGTTGCTGCTCACGCCGCCGCCGTGGTACCCGATCCTGCGCGGAACGACGCAGCAGGCGCTCTTCGAGGTGGCCCGCAACAAGGGTTACGACTGCGACTACCGCCAGCTCACACCGGCGGATCTGATTACCGCACAAGGGGTTTGGCTGATATCGAGCATCACACTCGCCGCGCGGGTGCACACCCTGGACGGACACCGCCTACGCGATGCCCCGCTGCATGACGAACTGGCCGGTCTCGTGGACGCGGCCATCGTCAGCGATCGCTGACAGTAAATCGCTTGTCGCGGTGCGCATACGGGGGTACGGTCGCTCGTACACAGGGAAGGAGGTGGTCCGACAAATTGATTGATTTATGGACATGTGAGGTGGCTGCCCGCTAGCAGCGCGGGGTGAATTGCCTGCGCGCGCTGGCGAATTCCCCGCAGCCACCCGGCCCCCGAGCCCCTCGGTCAGTCCAACCCAGGAACCAAGGCTCGGGGGCCGCTCCATGTCCGGGGCGGCATTCTCGTTACCGCGGCGGTGGCGCCGGCGCCAACGAAGCGCACGCCTGCAACGCGTTGTTCCAGGCGTTCTGATCTACTCCCGGCGGCGGAGGGGGTGTCGCACGGTCACCGTGGTTTCCCGGTGGCGGCCCGGCTGGAGGAGCTCCCTCGGGAGGCGTCGCACCGTCGGGCGGAGGGCCGTCCGGATGCCCCGGCGGCCGCTGGCCGAACCCGCCCGGAGGGGCGGGCATGCCGTGATCTTCCATGCACTGGCCGTACGCGTCGGGTGCTGCCGATTCCGGCGCCGCTGACGTTGCGGCCGGGGTCGACGCAGACGCTGCAGCCGACGAGCTGGTCTGCCCACTTGACGGTTGGCTCGACGAACAGGCGGCGACACCACCGATGAGCGCGGTGGCCGCCATGCCGGTCAAGACCGTTTTCAAGATCGTCTGTCTCATGGCGGTGACGCTATGCGGCCGTGCTGGGCGCGGGTTATCCGATAGCTATGTGTGCGCTGTGTGGCCGGTTAGCGCGGCCCGGGAGCCAGGTCCGAGCATGCTGTCATGGCCTTCTGCCAGGTGCCCGGGTCGACGCCCTGCGGCGGGCCCGCGACGGGGCCGGGTGCTGCTGGCACACCATGCTCGGTGAGGCAATGCGCGAACGAGCCGTGTTCGGGAGGCGTCGACGTGGGCGCCGGTTGCGGAGCGCTCTCGGTCGAACAGGACACCAGGGTGGCCGCGGCGGCCAGGGCGGCCACCGCATACGCGAGACGGTGCACTAGCCGACGAACCTGCTCAGCCGGGCCGACAGATGCGGGACGAGGCCGCCGTCGGCGTCGACGCGCTCCTCCACATACGCCAGATCGCCGCCCTCGATGATGCCGTAGAGCCGTTTTGCGCCACCGACAAGCACTCCGGAGCGACTGCGGGCCAGCGCATCGGTGGCCAGTTCCCACGACGACTGGTTGAGCGGCTGGCCGTAGAACAACTCCACGTAGCCGGCGGAGTGCGCGAGCAGCAATTCGATGGCCTGTGCCTCGGACGGATCCGACGGATCGTCGACGAAGCGCCAGTAGCCGGTTTCCCGCAGGGCGGGGGAGTCGTAGTCCCCGGACTCGTTGAGCCGCCAGGACCGGGCTTCCCAGTTCAGGTAGTCAGAGCCGTCGTGGGATACCACGATCTGCTGGCCGAACCGGTAGTCGCCGTCGGCGTCGCGGCCTTCGCCCTCGCCGCGCCAGACTCCGACGAGCGGCAGCAGCGCCAGCAGGGCGTCGTTGAGTCCCACGCCGTCGCGCAGGTTGGCGGTATCGGCGGGAAGCGGTAGATCCTGGAAGGCCGGGATGTTGCGGGCTGCCGTGGCCTTGGCCCGTTCGGCAGCCGCGGCGACCGCGCGGTCACCGGAGCCCGGTACGACCGATTCGGGACCGTCGGCCGGAACGTCCTGCTCGGACGTCACGACTCGTCGGTGACGAGCCGGTAAAGGGTGTACAACGCAAACCACGTGATGACCACGACGGCCGCGACAAGCATGATCTCGAAGAAGAGCACCACGGCGATGAGTCTAGTTCCTCAGCGAAGGTCTCGCGGCCCCGGGTGGTGTGCCGACGGTCACTCGCCGAACGTGAGCTTGTGTGCCAGATACGGGCGAATCCTCGCACGCAAGCTCACGTTCGGGCGAAGAGCTATGCGACCTTGACGTCGACCTCGTGGATCCCGGCACCGGTCGGCGCGACGCTGGCGTCACCGTTGCCGGCAGGCGACAGGGCGCGCAGCGTCCAGGTGCCCGGCGCGGCGAAGAAGCGGAAGTCACCGGTCGCCGACGCCACCACCTCGGCGGTGAACTCGTCGGAGGAGTCGAGCAGGCGCACGAAAGCCCCGCCGACAGCCTGGCCGGAGCCGTCGACCACGCGTCCGGTGATCACGGTTTCCTTCTCCAGGTCGACGCCGGCCGGCAACGTCTGTCCTTGCTTGGGTGCAGAGCACATATCAACTTCCCAACTCGATCGGGGCGCCCACGAGGGAGCCGTATTCCGTCCAACTGCCGTCGTAGTTCTTGACGTTCTTGTGTCCCAGCAGTTCCTGCAGCACGAACCAGGTGTGCGACGAGCGCTCACCGATCCGGCAGTAGGCGATGGTTTCCTTCTCGCCGTCCAGGCCCGCCGCGGCGTACAGCGCCGCGAGCTCCTCGTCGGACTTGAAGGTGCCGTCCTCGTTGGCGGCCTTGCTCCACGGAACGTTGATGGCTCCGGGGATGTGTCCGGGCCGCTGGCTCTGTTCCTGCGGGAGGTGCGCGGGGGCCAGGATCTTGCCGGAGAACTCGTCGGGCGAACGCACGTCGACCAGGTTCTTGACGTTGATCGCGGCGATCACGTCGTCACGGAAGGCGCGGATGCTGTGGTCCTGCGGCTTGGCCGAGTACGACGTCTCCGGGCGGCTCACCGCGTCCTTGACCAGCGGGCGGCCATCGAGCTGCCAGCGCTTGCGGCCGCCGTCGAGCAGCTTGACGTCGGTGTGGCCGTACAGCTTGAAGTACCAGTAGGCGTAGGCCGCGAACCAGTTGTTGTTGCCGCCGTACAGGACCACGGTGTCGTCATTGCTGACGCCCTTGTCGCTCAACAGCTTCGAGAACTGCTGCTGGTCGACGAAGTCGCGCTTGACCGCGTCCTGCAGGTCGTCTTTCCAGTCCAGCTTGACGGCGCCGGGGATGTGGCCCTCGTCGTCATAAGCGCTGGTGTTCTCGTCGACCTCGACGAATACCACGCCAGGAGTTTCGAGATTGCTCCCGGCCCATTCGGTGGAGACCAGGACGTCGGAGCGTGCCATAGACGAGATCCTTTCGGTTGCTTGATATTTGAGGGTCAGGCGGGACTTGGCGTGCGACGGAACCGGGCCACCAGCGGATAGATCTGGCAGCCGAGGCAGATGCCGAAAGCGGCATTGAGGAACGCTGCCACCAAGGCCAGCGCGGTGGCGGCCAAGCCCAGCGCGGGGACGCCGAGCGCGAAGCCGACGGTACCCACGACGGCGAACACGAAGCCGACCAGTTGAGCGAATTTCAGCGGAGCAACCGGTTCACGTTCGGTGACGGGACCGAGACGGGGCGCTACGAGCTTGGCGAACAACCGGCCGTACGGATGACGGCGGGGGCCGCCGATGGCGCCGATGGCGAACACCACCGCCTGCAGGCCGAGCACGACGGCGGCCGCGGTATTGCTGACCCCGGAGACCAGCAGGGTGAGAATCAATGCACCGGTGGTGACCCAGGCGGCGAATCGTGGGCCGCGCACGTCGACCTGACCGACGGTCTCGAGGTGGGGACCTGACATGTGAAGAAGCTCCTGTTGTTGTTGGAAGGCTGGAAGGTGAGCAGGCCGGAGACAAGACTCCGAGCGGGCACGTCAAGACGCGCGGAAGCGCTCAGCAGCAACAACAACAACAGCAACCCGCGACGCGGCACAGATCGACTGCGCGGCGCTTGGTGAGCACAAGCTCAATGCGGGCGGACACGAGCGACAGCTTACCCAATAACGGCCGAGTCAGGCCAACAGCGGTTCGAGCGCCGCGCGCAGGTCAGCAGCCTTGGGCACCCCGCTGGTGCGGTACCGCTGATGCCCTCCGGCGTCGAAGATGAACGTCGTCGGCAGCGACAAAACCGAAAGACGCCGCGCCGCCGCCGGATTCGCGTCCATGTCGATCTCGACGTGCGCCACCGCGGGCAGCTCGGCGCATACCTGGTCGACTACACGGCGTACGCCTGCGCACGGCCCACACCATTCCGCGCTGAAATGCAGGATGGTCGGCCCGGTACTGGACAGCCCGAGGTCGGAGGTGTCCAGCTCGGTGGCGGCCTCGTCGGTGACCCGCAGCTTCCCGGCGCGCCGGGTCACCAGCCGGCCGATCACATACGCCACGCCCAGCGCGGCGATCAGCACCGCGATCACGGTGATCATGGAAGTGCTCATGTCTGTCTGAACTCGCTCAGCTCGACGGTTACTCCCTCGGCGATGCCCTCGATGATGATGTCGGAGCCGCGGGCGCCCTCACTGGTCGGCGCGATACCGAAGGGCAGTCGCTGTCCGGTGATGGTGCTGCTGAACTCTGCGAGCACCGCGGCGGTCTTGTCCTCGGGAACCGGCTGGTCGGCAGTGCCTGCGCCGGTGAGTACCCCGGTGGCGGTCATCACCAGCGTGCTGTGGTCATCGCCGGTGATGGACAGATCCACCGTGACGCTGACGCGCTTGTCGATGCCCGCTGCCCGGGGAGTGCCGGTGAAGACCAGGCCCTGGTTGCTCGATATGCCCGATTCGGTGGTGCCGCCGGTGGGATCGTTGGTCTCTCGGGACGGCGCCTCCACCAGCAGGTCGTCGATACCCATGAACCGCCCCACGTGGGTGGAATCGATGATGATGCGGCTCTCCAGCTTCCCGACGTGCATGGGGGCGTTCGGCCGGATGAGCCAGGACGCCTCGGTCAGGTTGATGTGGTGCATGGTGGCTTCCAGCGATGCCTTGCCGACCACGGGGTGGTCCACCCCGATCGCCCGCAGCTCCACCTCGTTGTAATGGTGCCTGCGGGCCTGGGTGATGAACGGGAATCCGAGGATCGCGGCGGTGGGGTCCCAGTTCAGGGCCGCGACTGTGCGCAGCGTGCGGGCCAGGCGGTATTCGGCGTAGATGGCGGCGCCGAAGTCGACGCCGACGGCCGCCACGACGAGCGCAAGCACGGTCGCGACGAAGCCGATCACCAGTTTCCGCACCGGCATATTGTTGCCCACGTTCGGACGGGCGCTTCTCGCGACGCGGCCGAACCGCAGGTAAGGCGTTATCGTTAGAAGACAAATGGCCGGTAACGGCCATGTGTCAGCCATGAATCCGGGTAACCACCTCCGACATCGGCGTCCGGGCGGTTCCGAAGTGATTCCCGGTGCGCCGGAGGACCTGTTGGATCTGCTGCTACTCACCCTCGACTCGCATCCGGAGTCTGTCCTGCCTTCCCTGTCGCTGCTGGCCCATAACGTGCGGACAGCGCCGACCGAGGTGTCCTCCCTGCTGGAGGCGGGCAACGCCGACGTGGCGATCGTCGATGCGCGGGTGGATCTGGCCGCCGCCCGCGGCTTGTGTCGGTTGTTGGGCACGACCGGGACGTCCGTGCCGGTCGTCGCGGTGCTCAACGAAGGCGGACTCGTCGCTGTGACCCACGAGTGGGGCCTCGACGAGATCCTGTTGCCGGCCACCGGCCCGGCCGAGATCGATGCGAGGTTGCGGCTGCTGGTGGGGCGCCGTGGTGGCGCGGCCAGCCAGGAGAACGTCGGCAAGATCTCTCTGGGTGAGCTGGTGATCGACGAGGGCACCTACACCGCGCGGCTGCGCGGCCGCCCGCTCGACCTCACCTATAAGGAGTTCGAGCTGCTGAAGTACCTCGCACAGCACGCCGGACGGGTGTTCACCCGCGCCCAACTGCTGCAGGAGGTATGGGGGTACGACTTCTTCGGCGGCACCCGCACCGTCGATGTGCATGTGCGGCGACTGCGCGCCAAGCTGGGGCCGGAGTACGAATCGCTGATCGGAACCGTGCGCAACGTGGGCTACAAGGCGGTCCGCCCGTCGCGCGGACGCGCCCCTGCCGTCGGGCACACCGCAGAAGACAGCGACGATGACGACGACGACTACTCGCCGCCGGTCGCCAAGGGTCCGCTGGCCGATCGGCTGTCCAGCCAGTGACAACGATCACCTGGCGCACGTCGTTGTCCGGCGGCGATCAGCAGCAGATCCGTGCGCTCATCGTGGCGGCGACCGAGCACGACGGGATCGCGCCGGTCGGTGATCAGGTCTTGCGTGAGCTCGGCCGTGACCGGACCAGGCATCTCGTCGCTGCCGACGGCGACGAGGTGATCGGTTACCTCAACCTGACCCCGGCAGGCGGTGACGACCCGGCGATGGCCGAGCTGGTGGTGCACCCGGATGCCAGGCGGCAGGGGATCGGGTCGCAGCTGGCTCGCGCGGGACTCTCCGCGGGCGGTCCCGGCGCCAGGATCTGGGCGCACGGCAACCTCGAGCCCGCCCGTGCCCTCGCGTCGGAATTGCGGCTGGTCATCGTCCGTGAACTGCTGCAGATGCGCCGTCCGCTGGCCGACCTGCCGCCGCAGCAAGAAGTGGCCGGCGTGACGATCCGGACGTATCAGGGTCCGCAGGACGACGCCGAGTTGCT
The DNA here is from genome assembly GCF_002086485.1 of Mycobacterium aquaticum. Lineage (GTDB taxonomy): Bacteria > Actinomycetota > Actinomycetes > Mycobacteriales > Mycobacteriaceae > Mycobacterium > Mycobacterium aquaticum. The sequence continues at coordinate 79,800 of NZ_MVHF01000026.1, forward strand.
CCGGGTCAACAACGCGGCCTTCTCGTGGCACCCCGAGCAGGGCGGTTGGACCGAGCACGAGATCGCCGAACGTCGCGACGAGGCGTGGTTCGACCCCGAGGGCCTGTTTCTGGCGTTCGGTACAGAACCAGAATCATCCGGACGCCTGCTGGGTTTCCACTGGACGAAGATCCACCCCGGCGGCCTGCCGGACGGCGCCGGTCTCGGCGAGGTCTACGTGGTGGGCGTCGATCCGTCCGCCCAGGGCCGCGGGCTGGGGTCCGCGTTGACGTTGACCGGGCTGCATCAGCTGGCGGCGGCGCTATCAGGGACTTCACAGCCTGTCGTCATGCTTTACGTCGAGGCAGATAACTCGGCGGCGGTGAACACTTACCGAAAACTCGGTTTCGAGGTAGCTGTTGTCGATGCGGCCTATGGGGCTTCGCAACGCGACTAGCAGTGAACACGCTGAACCTGTTCACCGTGCGTTCATATTCCATCACCACACCGTCCACTGCGGCCGCATACGTTGCCGGGGAGTCTGACGCCGTCAAACGAAAGTGGGATAAGTGAAGCTCAACAGCATCGGTAAGAGGGTCGGCACTCCGCTGGGAGTGTTCTTGTCTGCGACGGCCGTCGCTGCGCTGACGTTGACCGCGTGCGGCAGCGACAACAACAGCGGCACCAAGTCGACCTCGGCCGCCTCCGGCAGCGCTGCGGCGTCCGCAGAGTGCGGTGGCAAGAATGCGCTGACCGCCGAAGGCTCGACGGCCCAGCAGAACGCCATCGCGCTGTTCAACCAGGCTTGGGGCCAGGCGTGCCCGGGCAAGAACCTGTCGTACAACCCGACCGGCTCGGGCGCAGGGCGTGAGCAGTTCATCGCCAAGCAGGTCGACTTCGCCGGCTCGGACTCGGCGCTGAGCGGCGATCAGGTCAAGGCCGCCGCGGATCGCTGCGGCGGAAACCCGGCCTGGAACCTGCCGCTGGTGTTCGGCCCGGTCGCCCTGGCCTACAACCTCGAGGGCGTCGACAAGCTCGTCGTCAACGGCGACGTGCTGGCCAAGATCTTCCAGGGCCAGATCAAGAAGTGGAACGACCCGGCCATCGCGGCGCTCAACGCGGGCACCAATCTGCCGGACGTCGACATCAAGCCGGTCTACCGTTCGGATTCCTCGGGCACCACCGACAACTTCCAGAAGTACCTGTCCGCCGCCGCTCCGCAGGCGTGGACCAAGGGCGCAGGCAGCGAGTTCCAGGGCGGCGCAGGCGAGGGTGCGCAGAAGTCCTCGGGCGTGGTGCAGGCCGTGCAGAACACCCCAGGATCGATCGGCTACGTGGAAAAGGGCTTCGCCGACAAGGCCAAGCTGACCGCCGCGCAGATCGACAGCGGCGCGGGCCCGGTCGCGCTGACCAACGAGTCGGCAGCCAAGGCCATCGATTCCGCCAAGTTCGCGGCCGAGGGCAACGACCTCAAGCTCGACCTGAACTCGCTGTACGGCTCGAAGGAAGCGGGCGTGTACCCGCTGGTGCTGGCGACCTACAACATCGTCTGCTCCAAGGGGTATGACGCCGACACGTCCGCAGCGGTCAAGTCGTTCCTGACGGTCGCTGCCAACCAGGGCCAGTCGGGCCTCGGCGATGCCGGTTACGTCCCGCTTCCGGACGCCTTCAAGCAGCGCCTGCTCACTTCGGTCAACGCGATCGCCTAGTTCGCTGGCGCAATTATTCTGGTGAGGATGGATTTTCGATCGTATGACCGACAGGGGCCCGGACGGGACAACCGTGACAACACCTGATCCTGCCGACGCGGGGTCGGGCGAGGCCATCGCCGCGCCCACCCCGAAGGCAGAACCCATCTCCACCGATCCGTCCCGTGGGGCGGCGAAAGTACGGCTGGGCGACCGCGTTTTCCGCGGCCTGGCCGAAGGCTCGGGCATCCTGATCGTCGCGCTCATCGCGGCGATCGGGGTGTTCCTGCTCTGGCGGGCCATCCCGGCGTTGGCCCGCAACCAGGAGAACTTCTTCCTCTACGGCGGTAACTGGGTCACCACCAACACGTCGGCGATGCACTTCGGCATCCTCGACCTGCTGCAGGTGACCGTGTTCGTGTCGGTGTTCTCCCTGGTGCTGGCGATGCCCGTCGCACTGGGCATCGCGATCTTCCTCACCCAGTACGCCCCCAAGCGGCTGTCCAGCCCGTTGGCGTACATGGTCGACCTGCTCGCGGCGGTGCCGTCGATCGTCTACGGCGTCTGGGGCCTGTACGTCCTGGCCCCGGTGCTCAAGCCGTTGGCGGTGTGGCTCAACGAAAATCTGTCGTGGCTGTTCCTGTTCAAGACAGGCAATGTGTCGCTGGCCGGCGGCGGCACCATCTTCACCGCGGGCATCGTGCTGGCGGTGATGATCCTGCCGATCATCACCGCGGTGACCCGCGAAGTGTTCGTCCAGACGCCCCGCGGGCAGATCGAGGCCGCATTGGCCCTCGGCGCCACCCGCTGGGAGGTCGTGCGCACCACCGTGCTGCCGTTCGGCATGTCGGGCTACATCAGCGGCGCGATGCTCGGCCTGGGCCGCGCACTCGGTGAGACCATCGCCCTGCTGATCATCCTGCGCGGCACCCAGACGGCGTTCGGCTGGTCGCTGTTCGACGGCGGCTACACCTTCGCGAGCAAGATCGCCGCCACGGCAAGCGAATTCAACGACCAGTACAAGGCAGGCGCCTACATTGCGGCCGGCCTGGTGCTGTTCATCCTCACATTCGTGGTCAACTCACTGGCGCGCGCCGTCGTCGCCGGAAAGGGACGCTCATGACCGCGACACTCGACCAGCCGGTCAAGGCACCGGCGTTCCAGGGCGTCAGCGTTCGTCGCAAGCTCACCAATCACCTGGCCACCGTGCTTGTTTCGGCCTCCATGCTGATCGCGCTCGTGCCCCTGCTGTGGGTGCTGTGGTCAGCGATCGCCAAGGGGTGGAGCGCGCTGACCTCCCCGGTGTGGTTCACCAATTCTCAGTCAGGCATGACGGCGTTCGCCCCCGGCGGCGGTGTCTACCACGCTCTGATCGGCACGCTGCTGCAGGGCGTCGTGTGCTCGATCATCTCCATTCCGATCGGTGTCATGGTCGCGGTGTACCTCGTCGAATACGGCGGCGGCACCCGGCTGGGCAAGCTCACCACCTTCATGGTCGACATCCTCACCGGTGTGCCCTCGATCGTGGCGGCACTGTTCATCTACGCGCTGTGGGTGGCCACCCTCGGCTTCGGACGGTCCGGCTTCGCGGTGTCACTGTCCTTGGTGCTGTTGATGATTCCGGTGATCGTGCGGGCCACCGAGGAGATGCTGCGGATCGTCCCGATGGACCTGCGCGAGGCCAGTTACGCGCTGGGCGTGCCGAAGTGGAAGACCATCCTGCGCATCGTGATCCCGACGGCGCTGTCGGGCATCGTCACCGGCGTCATGCTGGCATTGGCCCGCGTGATGGGTGAGACGGCGCCGCTGCTGATCCTGGTCGGTTACGCCCAGGCCATCAACTTCGACATGTTCAACGGGTTCATGGGATCGCTGCCGGGCATGATGTACGACCAGATCTCCGCGGGCGCGGGCGCCAACCCGGTGCCGACCGACCGGCTGTGGGGTGCTGCGCTGACGCTCATCCTGTTGATCGCGGTGCTCAACGTTGCGGCCCGGTTGGTCGCCAAAATCTTTGCCCCCAAGAAGTTCTAGGAGCACACCCAATGGCCAAACGGCTTGATCTCAAAGACGTCAACATCTATTACGGCTCCTTCCACGCGGTCGCCGATGTCGCGCTGTCGGTGCAGCCGCGCAGCGTCACCGCGTTCATCGGCCCGTCCGGCTGCGGCAAGTCGACCGTGCTGCGCACGCTGAACCGCATGCACGAGGTCATCCCCGGGGCGCGTGTCGAGGGCTCGGTACTGCTCGACGGCGAGGACATCTACGGCGCCGGCGTCGACCCGGTCGGCGTGCGCAAGACCATCGGCATGGTGTTCCAGCGCCCGAATCCGTTCCCCACCATGTCGATTCGCGACAACGTGGTGGCGGGCCTGAAGCTTCAGGGCGTGCGCAACAAGAAGACCCTGGACGAGGTCGCCGAGCGCTCGCTCAAGGGCGCGAACCTGTGGAACGAGGTCAAGGACCGGCTCGACAAGCCCGGCGGCGGCCTCTCGGGCGGTCAGCAGCAGCGGTTGTGCATCGCCAGAGCCATTGCGGTGCAACCCGATGTGTTGCTGATGGACGAGCCGTGCTCGGCCCTCGATCCGATCTCCACGCTGGCCATCGAGGACCTGATCTCGACGCTGAAGCTGGACTACACGATCGTGATCGTCACGCACAACATGCAGCAGGCGGCCCGGGTGAGTGATCAGACGGCGTTCTTCAACCTCGAGGCCACCGGAAAACCCGGCAGGCTCATCGAGATCGATGACACCGAGAAGATCTTCTCCAACCCGAGCAAGAAGGCCACGGAGGATTACATCTCCGGCCGTTTCGGCTGACGTCCCTGCCGCTAGGGCGTCAACACCACCCGGGTTCCCGACGGTTCGCGGGCGGTCCACACCTGCTCGACATCGGCCAGCGGCCGGGCCTCGGTGCGCAGTTGCAGCTCGCCCGCGGCGACCATGGCGAACATCCGGGTGAGACCTTCGGTGCGGGCCCGCGTAACGGCCTCGGGCGACACGCTGCCGATGCCCACGCCGCACAGGGTGATGCCGTTGCCGCGCAGCACCCCGGCATCGAGTTCGAGCGTGGGGCCTGCCATCGAGCCGATCTGCACGAATCGCGTGGCGTGGTAGTGCGCCGACGGATGGCTCGCTGCCAGCGCCGCCAGCGCCTGCGCCGCGGGGTTGCCCCAGAGATAGTCGAGCACGGCGTCGAACGGCTGCTCGGCGTGGAGAGCCTCGACCCTGCCGGCGAGATCCTCTGTGCCGAGGGTGATCACGTCGTCGGCGCCGACCGTGCGCAGCCACTGCAGCCGGTCGGCGTCGCGGCCGGCGACCACCACGCGGCCTGCGCCGAACACGGACTTCGCGAGCTGCACGGCCGTCGCGCCGGTGACTCCGGTGGCGCCGAGCACCAGCACGTGGTCACCGGTTTTGACTGCGCCGGCGGCGGCCAGCGCGGTCCATGCGGAGATGCCCGGGTTGGGTAGGGCAGCAGCAGTCACGGAATCCAGCGTGTCGGGGATCTCGATGCCGCCGCTCGGGTCGATCAGGGTGCGTTCGGCCATCATGCCGTCGGGCGCGAGTGCGCCGGTGTAGACGCGACGCCCGTCGGCCAGCCGGGCCACGCCATCCACGCCGGGTATGGCGGGGAGCTGAATTTCCTTGCTGGCGTAGTGCTTTCCTGACACCAGCGCCCGGGTGAGATTGGTCAGGGCCGAGGCCTCGACGGCGACCACCTGGGCCCCGTCGCGGGGCTCGGGCTCGGGAACGTCGGTGTAGGTGGGTGCCTGGCCCCAGTGATCGACGACGGCGGCTTTCATGCCTGCTCCTATGGTTTCCGCAGATATCGTTTCCGTAGAAACCATATACGTGGCCGGGTCGAGATGGCAATATGGTTTCCGTGAAAACCAAGCTCGCGCTGGTCGACGACATCACCGCGCTGATCGGCGTGGTCGGTGACAGGTTCGACGACGGCGGCGACGGTGACGCCGAACGGGATTTCGTGGTCGACCGGTGCCCGGCCCGGCTGGAGCGGGCGCTGCGCGAGCTCCCCACGCTGAGCCTGCACCTGCTGGCCGACATCGCCGAGGGGCCGGTCAGTGTGGTCGGGTTGGCCGCGCGGTCGGGCAGACTCAAAGGCACGGTGTCCAAACACGTTCAGCGCCTGGTGGCCGCCGGACTGGTGACGCGGGAGGCAATTCCCGGCAACCGCAAGGAAATCGAGCTCAGCCTCACCGCCGACGGCGAGCTCGTGGCCGAGGTGCACCGGCAGATGCACACCGAGATGGATTCCGGCTGGCGCGATTTCCTGCTGCGTTACAGCAGCGCAGAACTGCAGGTGATCACCAAGGTGCTCGGTGATCTGGCGGCCGCCCGTAAGGTCGGCGTCCGGCTGGTGCCGGACTAGCCCCGGTTACTGCTGCTGCGGAATGGTCTCGCCGTCCGGGTAGACGCCGGTGACCTGGAAGATCACCCGGCGGGCCACCTCGACGGCATGGTCGGCGAAGCGTTCGTAGAACCGGCTCAACAACGTCACGTCGACCGCGGCGGTCACGCCGTACTTCCAGTCCCGGTCCATCAGCACGGTGAACAGGTGACGATGCAGATCGTCCATCGCATCGTCTTCCTCCTGGATCCTGGCGGCCTTCTCGGGATCGCGGGTGATCAGCACCTCGCGCGCGGCGTGGCCCAGTTCGACTGCTACGCGGCCCATTTCGGCGAAGTAGCCGTTGACCTCCTCCGGCAGGGCATGCTGCGGGTGGCGACGGCGGGCGATCTTGGCGACGTGCAGCGCCAGCGCGCCCATCCGGTCGACGTCGGCCACGATCTGGATCGAGCCCACCACCGAACGTAGATCGCCTGCGACCGGGGCCTGCAGGGCCAGCAACACGAATGCGGATTCCTCGGCGCGGGTGCTCAGCGCGCTCATCTGGTCGTGGTCGGTGATGACCTGCTCGGCCAGGACCAGATCAGCCTGCAACAACGCCTGGGTGGCGCGTTCCATCGCGGTACCCGCCAGCTCGCACATCGCGCCGAGCTGATCTGTGAGGGAATCCAATTGTTCGTGGTACTGGGTACGCATGCGACAAGATTAGGCTGTCAGTCGCTAGGTAGTCACGACGCTACCGGTGAACGGAGGGTGAATGCCCCTCGATTATTCGCAGGTGGTGTCGGCGGCGTTGGTGACGGTCAGATCCTGGGGCAGCTCGGTGTGTGCGGTGCTCGTGCCGTGCACCACGTTGACCTGCACCTCCGACCCGCTCGGCGTTGGCGCATTCACGTTGTGGAAGTCGGAGCCCAGCACCACCCGCACCACGCTGCCCATGCCGCTCACCCGCTCGATCGTCGGGTTGGCGAACGAGGACGCGACCGTGGCCGCGGCCTGCTCGTTACCGGGGGAGAAGAACACCGTGGTGGACGGCAGCGCCTCCGGATAGTCGTCCGGGCTCGACACGTTGAAACCGTGCTGCTGCAGCTCTTGGGCCGCGGTCGCGGCGAGCCCGTCGGCGCCGGTCGAGTTCGACACCCGGACCGTGACGTCCTGCGGGTCGGTGGTGACGGCGTTGACCATCTCCGCGGGCGCCGGGTCGGCCGGGGCGGGGGCCGTGGTCGCTGTCTGGGGCGCCTCCGACGACCGTGCGGCCGAGGTGCTCGACGGTGTGCTCCCCGGCACCGGTGTGTTGTCGGCGTTCTTCTCGCCCGGCAGCGGGTCGTCGTTGATGATCGCGTCGAACAGGGCGCGCATGTCATCGGTCCGCGGGGTCTCGTTGCCGCTTTCGTCGGCGTATCCGACGGTGGGCACCGTGACGAAGCTGATCCGGCCCGCGTTGACGCCCTGCACCGACTGTCCGAGGTCGACGAGGTCCTTGGTCTTGATGTTGTCGACGTAGCTGTCGCTGATGAACATGTTGACGACGTTGTTCAGCTTGCTCAGCGAGAAGAACGTCTCCTTGGAGATCAGCGAGCGCAGCAATGAGGACAGGAAAAGCTGCTGACGTTTGATGCGGCCGTAGTCGCCGTTGAACTCGGTGGTGACCTGGCGAGCCCGCACGTAGTTCAGCGCGGTGTGGCCGTCGACGATCTGGCGTCCGGCGTTGGGCAGCACCGTGCCGAGTTCGTAATCCTCCAGCGGGGTGGTGCTGCACACCTCAACGCCACCGACGGCGTCGACCATCTTGGAGAAGCCGGCGAAGTCGACGGCCATGAACCGGTTGATCGACAGGCCGGACAGCTTCTGGATGACCTTCACCAGGCACCTGGGGCCGCCGAACGCGAAGGCCGAGTTCAGCTTGGTCTCGGTGTACACCTCGTCCGGGCCGTAGGTCCCGGTGTCCTTGTCGTACAGCGGGCCGTACGTGGAGGTTTCGGGGTTCCAGGGCTCGCATTTGGTCGGTGTGATGGCCAGGTCCCGAGGGAACGACACGGCCACCACGCGCTTGCGGCTGGCCGGGATGTTGACCAGCATGATCGTGTCGGAGCGGGCGCCGCCGGCATCCTGCGTGTCGCCCGCACCCATCTGGGCGTTGTCGCCGAAGCGGCTGTCGATGCCGACGATGAGGAAGTTCTCGTCGCCGAACTGAGCATTGGGGTCCATGATGTCGCGCGAATTCGGGTCGAGCGCCGACACCTTGTTGAGCATGTTGTTCTTCGAGGACTGCCATTGCCACGCACCGCCGGTCAGGACCAACGCGAGCACGGCCAACAGCGCCGCGGCCGCCCGGCCGGCCAGCTTCACCCGGTGGTGGCGAGCCGGCACCGGCTCGATGATCTCGGTCAGCGGATCGGAATCGAGCGGTCGACCGACTGCGCGGGCGGGCAGCATGCGCGACCCCCGCCACGACCGACGGCCGGGCTCCGGCGAATCCGGATCGTCCTGCGGCTCGTCATCGATCACCACCGGGATGACCGTGGTCTCCGCCATGTCCTCGCGGTCCACCGGGTCTTCGACGTGGCCGGCGTCCTCGGGATACACCGAGTCCTCGACATAGCCCGGGTCCTCGACATATCCCGAGTCCTCGACGTAGCCCAGATCACCGGCGTAGACCGGATCCTCGGGGACGTCTCGCACGGCCTCGATCACCTCGGTGGGGTCGGGCCGCTCGGGCTCGGGAGGGGGTTCGTACTCGGGTTGGGGCTCGGGCTCAGGGTCCGACTCCGGCTCGGCTCGGTGCCGCGAGCGCCGTGGCACGGGAGCGTCGCCGGTGCGGGTCATCCTGGCGATGAGGTCGGCCACGGTGACACCGTCGGCGTGATTGCCGGTCGGCTCGTCGGGTGCCGGATCAGCACCGGTCAGATGATCTGCGCGTTCCCACGGCGCGGCGCCTGGCAATGGCTGCGGGGATCGGGTAAGCCATTGGTTGTCGCCGTCTTCTGCACGTCGCCGACGGCCGGGAGTGGCGTTGTCACCGTCACTCATGTCCCTACGGGCCTCCGACTCTGTGGGCGTGCGCGTCGGTGCGCATCAAACGTTTCGCGACGCGATAAGCGTCTCTAGCTGCAGTAAGTGTGGTTCCGGGCCCCGGCACCGGCCACGACCGAGCCCCCATCGTAACGAGAAGCCCGGGGTGTGGGCCAGCCAGAGGAGATGACGGAGTCATCTCGAAACCGGGTCGGAACGGCCACCGATCAGCCTCCCGAGTGCATCACGTCTGCGCCGAACGGCACCGCGCAGTCGTCGGGATCATCCAGCCAGCCCTCCGGCAGCGAGACCGACGCCGCTGAACCCTGACGGCCCCGCGGGCCGGTGGCGGCCTCCGGAAACGCCGTCTCGCCGTCCAGCTGGCGCAGCAGCTCGTCGAGTTCGGCGCGGGTCTTGACCAGCGCCAGACCGCGACGCAGCTCGGCGCCGGCCGGGAACCCGTGCAGATACCACGCGACGTGCTTGCGGATGTCTCGCATGCCCTTGTCCTCGCCGAAGTGGGCGCTGAGCAGCTCGCCGTGGCGTCGGACGATGTCCGCGACCTCGCCGAGCGTCGGCGGCGTGGGGGCGGGACGGCCGGTGAACGCGGCCGACAGCTCGGCGAACAGCCAGGGCCTGCCCAGGCATCCGCGGCCGATGACGACGCCGTCGCAACCGGTGGCCGCCATCATCGCGAGCGCGTCGTCGGCCTCGAAGATGTCGCCGTTGCCGAGCACCGGAACGCTGGTGACGTGCGCTTTGAGGGCGGCGATCTGCTCCCAGTCGGCGGTGCCGGAGTAGCGCTGCGCCGCGGTACGGGCGTGCAGTGCGACGGCGGCCGCGCCTTCCTCGGCGGCGATGCGGCCCGCGTCGAGGTGGGTGTGGTGGGCGTCGTCGATGCCGATGCGGAACTTGACCGTCACCGGAATATCGGTGCCCGCGACACCACGCACCGCGGCCGCGACGATCTGACCGAACAGGCGCCGCTTGTACGGCAACGCGGAGCCGCCGCCACGCTTGGTGACCTTGGGCACCGGGCAGCCGAAGTTCATGTCGATGTGGTCGGCCATGCCTTCGTCGGCGATCATCTTGGCCGCCCGGTAGGTGGTCTCCGGGTCAACCGTGTAGAGCTGCAGTGACCGCGGCGACTCGTCGGGAGCGAACGTCGTCATGTGCATGGTGACGGGATGGCGCTCGACAAGCGCGCGGGCCGTGACCATCTCGCACACGTACAGGCCGCTGACGGTGCCGGCGCGGGCGACTTCCAATTCGCGGCACAACGTGCGGAATGCGACGTTGGTCACACCGGCCATGGGAGCCAGTACGACCGGGCTGCGCAATGCGATCGACCCGATCTGCAGTGCAGACCGGGTCGACGTCGCAGTCGTGGGTGGCGATGTCATGCAGTCGACGACGACACCAGAAGGTTCTTCATGGCCTTCTTCTCGGCCATCTTGCGCTCACGCTCCAGGCGGCGCTCCTTGGCGACCTCGAACTTCTCGCAGGCGTCCTCGAGTTCCTTGACCAGGCGGCCGAGGTCGTCACGAAGGCGGGCGCCCTCACCGGTGAAGTCCTCACGCTCGAAGATGCGCCACTTCTTGAGCACCGGCATCACCACGTCGTCGAGGTGGATCCGCGGGTCGTAGACGCCGCCGACGGCGATGACCACGGCCTTGCGGCGGAAGTCCGGCACGGTGTAGCCGGGCATCTTGAAGTTGTCGAGCACCCGGTGCAGCGACGCCATCGCCTGGTTGGGGGAGATGTCCAGCCCGGCGGCGCTGACATCGCGGTAGAAGATCATGTGCAGGTTCTCGTCGCCCGAGATGCGCTGCAGCAGCTGGTCGGCGATCGGCTCGTCGCAGGCCTTGCCGGTGTTGCGGTGCGACACGCGGGTGGCGAGCTCCTGGAACGTCACGTAGATGACCGAGTCGAACAGGCTCTCGGCAAACAGGTCGCCCTGCTGGTTCTGGCCCGGGGAGAAGCCGCGCGTGACCTGCTCGACCCGCAGCTCTTCGAGCTCCACGGGATCGATGGCGCGGGTGACGACGAGGTAGTCGCGCAGCGCGATGCCGTGCCGGTTCTCCTCGGCGGTCCAGCGGTTGACCCACTGGCCCCAGGCGCCGTCCATGCCCATGTTCATCGCGATCTCGCGGTGATAGGACGGCAGGTTGTCCTCGGTCAGCAGGTTCTGCACCATCGCGGTCTGGGCGACCTCGGAAAGCTTGGATTGACCGGGCTCCCAGTCCTGTCCGCCGAGCGCGTAGTAGTTCTTGCCGTCAGACCAGGGGATGAAGTCGTGCGGATTCCAGTCCTTCCGCATCTGCATGTGCCGATTCATGCTCTTCTCGACGACAGGTTCGAGCTCCTGCAGCAGCTGCAGGTCGGTCATTTCCTTCGACATGGGTGCTCGCTTTCTCGTAACCATGTGTCCGAGTTATCTGTACCCGTTGGTTGCACTCAATATATCTGTGTATCCCGGTGACATTCAAGTTACTCCGGCTTGTGTCGCAGTGGCCTGCGCCACGCCCGGGATGGCGGTAGCATCCGTCAATACTTCACAGCAGACTCGGAGGTACGGCACAGGTGAAGAAGCTTTTCGTCGTCGGGGCAGGCTCGGCCATCGCGGCAACGGCGGCCATGACAACCGTCCTGTTCGGGGCCGGTGTCGCCGCCGCCGACGACTACGCCGGGCAGACCTACGCCGACGCGTCGTCCGCGGCCGGGGATGCGGGAAAGACCGTCAAGATCGCGGCCCGCGTGGGCGACACGTTGTCGGACGACGAGTGCATCGTGACGCGCTCGCAGACCTCTCCTTTCACCAGCGCCAACGACGGCGCGCACCGCAGCGACGAGGTGCAGTTCTATTTGAACTGCGCCGGTGCGTACGCGTCGGCAACCAAGCCCGGAGCCTCGGTGGCCAGCCCCGAAGGTCGGCAGGCCAAGTCCGCCGCCGATGCCGAGGCGGCGAAGGCCGAGGCCGAGGCGCAGGCTGCTGCGGATGCGTCTGAGGAGCAGGCGATCATCGACACCAGCACGCCCAACCGCTGACTCTTCAGAAACTGACGACGCGTCCGACCAGCATGTCGACGCAGTAGTCGATGAACTGATCGCGCGTCACCGGCAGTCTGTCGTTGAGATATGCGGTGAACAGCGCGGTCAGTGCGCCGATCAGGCTCGTCGCCATCATGGCCTGACGAACCGGATCGGCGATCCGCGTGAGCTTCTGCTGCAGCAGGTCGATGAAGCTCGGCATCCACTCAGCCCCTGAGCGGGTGAGTACGGGCTCCGATTCCGGTGCCAGCAGCAGGACGCGGCCGCGGGTGGGGTCGTCGACCATCAGGGCGACGAACCGCTCCACCGCTTCGCGCGGGGTGGCGGCGCTGGTCAACGTGGTCATCGCGCCTGTGCACACATCGTCGTACACCGCGCGCACGAACTCGTCGCGGTCGGTGAAGCTCTCATAGAAGTAGCGCTCGGTGAGTTCGGCCTCCCGGCATACGGCCCGCACGGTCAGGGCCGGGCCTTTGGCGCCGCCCAGCAATTTCACCCCGGCGGCGATCAGTTCGTCGCGCCGCAATTCGGCGCGTTCCCGCAGCGGGACACCCGCCCATCGGCGCGAGCGTTGACCGGACGGCACATATGCTCCTAAACTCTCGCTGACAACATGCGTAGTCAAAATCGCGTGAGACGACCGTTTCTGCTGGCAGAAAGTGCACTTGTGACTCAAGATACGTCTGAGACATGCCCGGTGACCAGCGCATCGCCCGCCGTTGCGGCGGGGTGCCCGATGGCGCCGGGAGGGTACGACGCGCCGCCGGTGCCGCTCGGTCCCGATTCGCTGACGTGGAAATATTTCGGTGACTGGCGGGGCATGCTGCAAGGCCCGTGGGCCGGCTCGATGCAGAACATGCACCCGCAGCTCGGCGCGGCCGTCGAGGAGCACTCGATCTTTTTCCAGGAGCGGTGGCCGCGGCTGCTGCGCTCGCTGTACCCGATCGGTGGGGTCGTATTCGACGGGGACCGCGCGCCGCTCACCGGCGCCGAGGTGCGCGACTATCACGTCAACATCAAGGGCGTCGACGCACAGGGCCGTCGCTACCACGCACTGAATCCCGACGTCTTCTACTGGGCGCACGCGACGTTCTTCGTCGGCACCATCATCGTGGCGGACCGACTGGCCGGCGGCATCTCCGAAGCCGACAAGCGGCAGCTGTTCACCGAGCACAAGCAGTGGTACTCGATGTACGGCATGAGCATGCGGCCCGTCCCGGAGACCTGGGAGGACTTCCAGGTCTACTGGGATCACATGTGCCGCAACGTGTTGGAGAACAACAAGGCCGCACGGGACGTGCTGGACCTGTCCGAGCTGCCCAAGCCGCCGTTCGCCTCGAAGATGCCGGACTGGATGTGGGCGCTGCAGCGGCGCTACCTCGTGCACCCGTTGTTCGTCTGGTTCACCGTCGGCCTGTACGACCCCGCCGTGCGGGAGCTGATGGGCTACACCTGGACCGAGCGGGACGAGCGTCGACACCGCTTGCTGGGCAAGGTGATCGGGCACGTGTTCAAGCTGGTGCCGAGGCGCTATCACCATCATCCGAGGGCTCGCGCCGGCTGGGACCGTGCCGCGGGCCGGATTCCGGCCGATGCGCCCTTGGTGCACACCCCGGCTCGGAATCTGCCGCCGGTCGGGCACCGCGACAACGGGATGCATTACAGCCCGGCCGTGTGACCGCTTCCGGCTGCGTCAGCGGCCTGCCTCAGCGGCCGACGAGCGAGCGGTACTGCGGGCAGTAGACGTCGACCGCACCCCAGATGAGGTTGACGGCACCACCCTTCTGCAGACCACTCGCGGTGAGCTGACCGAGGATGCTGCGTACCGTGCGCGCGGGCTCGATCTTGCCCGCCGCGACCTTGTCACAGATCCCGTGACCGGCCTGCACGGCCTGCTCGGGGGACTCCATCGGGACGTTGAGCTGTTTGACGATGTCGAGGAACCTCGCGTCGTCGGCCGGGTCCGCGTGGGCCGGGGCGATCCCGAACGCCATGGCGGCGACGAGCGCGCCTGCGCCGACCGATGTGGCGATGGCCCGGGTGGGCCGCCGGGACAACATAGGGCGCTCCTCCGATTTTCAACTACCGACCCTGAGGACAAACCCTACGTTAGCTGCCCGCGGCCACGCGTAGCGCCTGACAGCTGGATGGGTGTGTCACAGTTGACCGGTGAAGTACGGGCAGGGTTGGGAACCGAAGCCGGTCGATTGGACCTCGACGCGTGGCCGGATCCTGCTGGCGGCGTCGGTCCTGTTCGCTCAGCGCGGCTATTTCGGCACCTCGACGCGAGACATCGCCGAGGCCGTCCAGATCCGGCAACCTTCGCTGTTTCACCACTTCCAGGCCAAGCACGAGATCTTTCGGGCGTTGATCGAACTCGACCTCGGTCCGTCCATCGACCGGATGAACCAACGGCTGAACGAAGATTCGACTTGGGCCGAGAAGTTGCACCTCGCCATCGCGTGCGACGTCCGGGAGATCCTGTTGCAGCCGTTCGACGCGCGGGGGCTCTACCAGGATGCTGTTCTCGCCCTGGACGACTTCGAGGCCGAACGCGAAGGCATTGCACTGTTTCACGATCAGGTCGAGCGCGTGATCGACGGCGGCCGCCGCGCAGGCGAATTCGTCTCCTTCGAACCAAGTTTCGTGCTGCGGGCCATCAACGGCATGCTGTTCGAGACGCTGCGCGAACAGGGCGGGCCGTCCGGGCAGATGCGGCATGAACGTCCCCTGCAGGCAGCGGACTTCGTCCTGCGTTCACTGCTGGTCGACCAGTCGCGATTGGCGGGTATCCGAGAAGTGACGAGCACCCGGCTGCACGATATGGAACTGGCCAGGGCCAACTAGCCACCTACCCGGTCAACTCCCGAGCTGTTCCAGCACCCCGGGCTCGCGCCACCGCGTGCTCGGAATGCTGGCCTTCAGGCGCCGGGTGTACGGCTCCCGCGGAGCGTTCAGAACCTGTTCGGTACTGCCCCATTCGACGATCCGGCCGCGATGCATGACGACGACGTCGTCGGTCAGCTGACGCACCACGCCCAGGTCGTGCGAGATCAGCAGGTAGGCCGTGCCCAGCTCGTCGCGCAGGTCGGCAAGCAGGTTGAGGATCTGGGCCTGAATCGAGATATCCAGTGCCGCAACGGCTTCGTCGAGGATGACGATACGGGCCTCGACAGCAAGGGCGCGGGCGATCGCGACCCGCTGGCATTGGCCACCGGACAGTTCCCGTGGTGTGCGATCCAGCTGTGCCGTCGAGAGACCGACCAGGTCGGCGAGCTTCCCGATGCGGTCGGCCCGCGACGTTCCGTCGGCAGGTGGATGCAGCCGCAGCACCTCGTCGAGGCAGGCCCGCACGGTCGAGCGTGGGTCGAGAGAACCGTACGGGTCTTGATAAACCATCTGCATCATGCGGGCGCGCCGTAATCGTTCGCGTTGCCGGTGCGCGGGGCGGGTCAGATCTTCGCCGAGCACCTTCACCGTCCCCGCGGTCGCTGTCTCGAGACCCATGATGATGCGCGCCAGAGTGGTCTTGCCCGAACCGGATTCACCGACGATGCCGAGATCGCGGCCGGCGGTCATCCGGCACGAGACCCCGTCGACGGCGAGGGTGTCGACGCCACGGCGGCTGAAGATCCGCGATACGTCGGTCACCTCGATCAGGGTTTGCGGTTCGGTGCTGTCGGTCATGGGGAGGTTTCCTCCAGGACGGATCCGAAGGCTTCGCGGTCAGCGGGTGTGATGACCGGAAGCCGGTGCGGGCGTTCGTCCACCGACGGCCGGGAACGCAGAAGTGCCACGGTGTAGGGGTGTTTGGCGTCGGTGTGCAGGCGATCGGCCTCGATTTGTTCGACGATGCGTCCGCGGTACATCACGCACACGCGGTCACACAGTGCGCCGGCCAGTTCCAGGTCGTGCGTGATGAACACCAGGCCCAGGTCACGGTCGCGGCACGCCGTTCGCAGGATCGCCGCAACCTCGGCCTGCCGGGTCACATCCAGGGCCGTGGTGGCTTCATCGGCCAGCAACAACCGGGGATCGGTGGACAGCGCCGCCGCGATCACTGCGCGCTGCAGCATGCCCCCGGAGAACTGGTGCGGGTACTCGTCGAGCCTGCGATCGGGCTCGGGAATGCCCACCTCGGTGAACAATTCGACGGCCCGGGCCCTGGCCGCCGCACGCGACATCCGGCGGTTCACGCGCAGCGCCTCCGTGACGTACTCGCCGACGCGGGCCACCGGGTTGACCGCAGCCCGAGGATCCTGGAACACCATGCCGAGGTCGACGTCACGGAACCGGTTGAGCTCACGCGTGCCGAGCGTGAGTACGTCGCGGTCGTCGAACAGGATCCTGCCGGTGACCGTCGCGCGCTCTGGCAAGAGTCGCGCAATTGCGTTGGCGGTGGTGCTCTTGCCTGATCCGGATTCGCCGATGAAGCCGACGATCTCGCCGCGGTCGACAGTGAACGACACCTCGTCGATGGCGCGGGTCCCGTCCGGCATGGTCACGGCGAGGCGGTCGACCTCCAGGAGATGGCTCATCGACGCTCTCCGTTCAGACTGACACGATCGGCGATCCGGTCGCCCAGCAAGGACACGCACGTCACGATGACAACCAGGGCGGCACCCGCGAAAAGTGCCTCTTCCCAATAGCCCTGGATGAGACCGCGCTGCCCTTCAGCGACCATCAGGCCCCAGTCGGAGTCGGGTGGCTGCACCCCGAGACCGAGGTAGGACAGAGCCGCCAGATCGACCAGCGCGTAACCGAAGCAGATCGTGGATTGGGCCAGCGCGGTGGGGAGCACCGCGCGCAGCAGGTGCCGGGTCGCGATGCGCCATCGCGACTGACCGAGTGTCACCAGCGCGGTGACGTAGGGCAGGGTCAGTTCTCCGATGGCGACGCTACGCACGATGCGCGCCACGAACGGGATGTAGGAAACCGACAGCGCCAGAACGGCTGTCGTGAAACCGGGGCTCAACACCGACACCGCGAGGATGGCCAGCAGCAGGCCGGGGAAGGCAAACCCGACGTCGAACAACCTGCTGAGCCCGCGGTCGACCCAGCCACCGCTCATGGCGGCCGTCAAAGCGAGGGCCGTTCCGAGCGCTGCCGAGATCAGCACCACGAGTGTCGGGCCCAGCAGGCTGGTCCGAGCTCCGTCGATCAACCGGCTCAGGATGTCGCGGCCCGAGCCGTCGGTGCCCAGGAGTGCACCGGCTCCGCTCGGGCGGTAGGTGTTGGAGAAGTCGACCACCGCGGGATCTGCCGGGGTCACCCAGGGCGCACACAGCGCGATGACCGCAACGCCGCCGACGATGACGGCCGCGGCGATTCCCAACGTGCCCAGGCTGTCCCGCCGCTTGTCAGGAACGCGGCGGCGACGCAGCGTCTCGAACAAGACGGCGGTCATGCTTCGATTCCGAAGCGGTTGCGCACCCTGGGGTCGATCACTACCTGGAGCACGTCGACGGCGAGAACGACCACGACGATGACGGTGATCAGCACCAGTGAGACGGCTTGAACCACGGCGAAGTCCTTCTTGGCGACAGCTTCGGTGAGCAGCGACCCGATGCCGTCGAGCGCGAAGGCGCGTTCGACGACCACCGATCCGACGACGAGGCTCGTGAGCGTCAGCCCCACGACGGTGGCAACAGGGGTAAGGCCGTTGCGCAGAATGTGTTTGGTGATGATCGTGCGGCGTGGCAGCCCGCGGGCCACGGCCGAGCGCACATGGTCGCGGGCCGCCTCTTCGCGCAGCGCAGCACGGGTCACCCGGATGACGTAGGACCCGGATGCCAGCGTCAACGCCAGCACCGGGAGCGTCAGGTGGTAGAGCCGATCGGCCACGCCCTCGCCCGATCCGAAGGTGGGGAACCACCGCAGCGTCACCGAGAACGTGAAGATGAGTACCGCTGCCGCAACGAAACTCGGCACCGCCACGCCCACCGACGTCAGCCCCAGGATCACGTCGCTGACAGCGCGCCGTGCCAGCGCGGCGACGATGCCAAGGCCGATACCCACCACGACGATGACCACCATCGAGTACGCCACCAGGCTCGTCGTGGTGATGAGCCGCGGGCCGAGCAGGTTCGACACGTCGTCACGGTAGGTGATCGATTGCCCGAACTGACCGGACAGCACGTCTCCGAGCCAACTGAACCAGCGGGTGAAGAACGGATCGTCGAGGTGGTAGTGCTCACGCAGCGCTGCAATCGCCTCGGGGGACAGGGTCCGGTTACCGATCAGGTAGGCGAGCGGATCGCCGGGCGCCAGGTAGAGCGCGCCGAAGATCAGCAACGACGACAACAGCAGCGTCACTACACCTTCGGCCAGCCGGATGGCGATGAACCGGATCATCCCCATCCCTGCTTTGTCCTCCTCGCGTGCGGCCGCATTCCCATTCGGCTCACGCGGCGCCCACCTTCGCCGCCCACGGAAAGTACAGGAACGCAATGGACGGTGTCGCCCCGGTGATCCGGTCGTTCATGTACATCGGGATCCTGGGATTGGCGACATTGATCATGGCCACCTCGTCGACAGCGGCCGCCTGGGCTTCGACGAGTTTGCGGGCCCGCTCGTCGTCGTCGAACGTCGCGTAGGCTGCGCGCACGTTGTCGGTGAGCTTGGGTGCGTTGAGCGCGCCGTAGTTGTAGGCGCTCAGCGGGGTGAATTCGCTCAAGCTCACCAACGGTTCGGCAACCCCGGCCCCGTACTCGCCCACGATGAACGCGTCATACCCGGCGCGGGCGGCCTTGTCGAAGTAGAGGTTGGTGAAGCTCGTGACCGGCAGTGGAACGGTTTTCACGTCGATCCCGATTTCACGGCCGGCATCGGCGAGCAATTGGGCGGTCTTGCTTTCCGTTTCGAGCTCGGTGGGGTAGGCCACCGTGATGATCTGTCCCTTGTGCCCGCCGTCGGTGATGAGCTTCTTGGCGCCTTCGACATCACGGGCCGGGTTGGCGTACTGGGCCGCGGCCGCCTCGAAGATCGGCCGACTGTAGCCCCACGCGCCGGACTGGATGGGCGTCGACGACGCCTCGGCGGTGCCGCGGTATACCCCGTTGACAATGCCCTGCCGGTCCAACGCCATGCTCAGTGCCCGCCGAACGTCCTTGTCCTGCATTGGCCCGGGGCGTTCGGTGGGCCGGATGGCCAGCCAGTCGGTGCTCGCGCCGAGATAGAACTTGCCCTTGCCGGAGGAGCGCAGCGGTTCCATGGCCGAGAGCGGCGTGCGGTGCGTGCCGTCGATGTCACCTGATAACAGGCTGCTGGTGATGGTCGCCTCGTCGGTGACGAAGGTGAGTATGACGCGGTCGGCCTTGGCAGCGTTGGACGCATTCCAGTAGTTCGGGTTCTTCGTCATCTCGATGGTCTTGCCGGGCTTCCAGCTGTCCAGGCGCAGCGGGCCGGTGCACATGATGCCGCCGTTCGCGGTGCCGTAGGCCGGACCCGCCTGTTGCACGAACTGCTTGTTGCCGATCACTCCCGCCGCGGTGGCCAGCATGCGCTCGAACACGGCGTCGGGCTCTTTGAACTTGATGGTGACCTGGCGGTCGCCGGTGGCCTGGATCGACGCGACCCGGTCGTAGAACGGTGAGGCCCAATAGGATCCGGCCTTCGGGTCGAGATTTCGGGACAGGCTGAACACCACGTCGTCGGTGGTCATCGGGGCGCCGTTCCAGAACTTCACGCCGTCTCGGATGGTGACCACCATGGTCTTGTCGTCGGGTCGGTCGATGCGTTCGGCCAGCCCAGGGGACAGCGTCATGTCCTCGTTTTGGACCATGAGACTTTCGCACATGTTGGCCAGGGTGGCGTTTTCGGAGTCGGAGTAGTCCAGGATCCAGTCGAGCGACGCGGGCTCACCGGTGGCCAGGTTCCAGGTGAAGTGATCGATCGGACCCTTGGCCGGTGATGTGGTGAACACAGTCTCCACCGAGCCGTTGGCTGAGCTGCCGGCGGGCGGGCGGTCGCCGGAACAGCCGGTCATGGCCGCCGCGACAGTGACGGTGAGCGCGGCCGCGATGAGCGCGGAACGGGCATTTGTCGGCATGGACGACTCCTTTGTCGGACAGATCAGTTTTCGGACCAGATGTCGATGACGGGATGCAGGTCGCGGGGGCCGTCCTCGGTCACCACGATGTTGCGTTCGAAGGTTGCGCCGGTGCCGTCGCGAATCACGAAGCGCTCCAGCGCAAGTGTCATCCCGACCTCGATCGGCCGTGGGTCGCCCGTGCGGATCCATGGCGCCTCGAACCCGAGGCCGAGGCCGTGGCCGCCGGCCTGGAATTCCGCACCCGCAAAGTCGTAGTCCTGTGCCCGCAGCAGTTCGTCGGCAGCCTCGGCGACGTCGGACACGGTGGCGCCGGGTACTGCCGCGGCGACAGCGGCATTCACCGAATCCTGCGCGAGCGCAAATGCACTCGCCTGGGCATCGGTCGGAGCTCTGTCGATGACGCGACTGCGCGCCAAATCGAAGAAATAGCCGCGGTAGGCGCCGCTGAAGTCGACGGTGAACAGGTCACCCGGGCGCAGCACGCGCTGCGACCAGGTCGGGGCTCCGTCGGGGAGACCGTCGGCCTCGTCGCCGAACGTCGCGACGAAAGCGTTGGCGACCACCGCGTCGCTGCGCGTGGCCTCGGCCACGAGTGCGGCGACCACGTCGGCTTCCCGGGCGCCTGCCCGCAACACATCGAGCGCCGCCCGAAACGACGCGTCGGCGATGGCACCCGCCTGCTCGAGCATGGCGATCTCGCCCGGCGACTTGACCGAACGGAGCCGTTCGACCAGATCGTCGACGATGACGAGTTCCCCGTCGCCAACGGGCGCCACCGCCTTCTCGAGGTGATCGAATTGGCGAGCGGTCATCGTGTCGGTGCCGCACACCGCAATTCGGCGCCGTTTGCCCGCGAGCACACTGGCGATCAGGTCGCCGAGGGTTTCTCCGTTGCCGACGTCGAGCGCGCGATGGTCGGTGACTGCGCGCGGCTCGGAGAAGCGGTCATCGGAACACAGCACCGCGCTGTCGTGGGTGACGACCAGCGCGGCATAGCCACGGTCGGCCCATGCGCCCGGGACGTCACGGATGATCGGGAAGAATGGGTAGTGGCCGCACAGGTACTGAACATTCGCGAACCGCTCCACCGTCCCCCCGCCGCGAGCCCAGATGACGATGGCATCGATATCGTCGGCGGCGAGCTGGTTGCGCAGGTTGGCCATTCGCCGTTCGTATTCGTCGGTGGCGATCGATGCTGTGCTCTGCACGTCTTGGTCCCTTCCGTCTCCGAGGTGGCTAGCTGTTGGTGCCGAGTGCGCGCGGAAAATGTGCGACCGCGGCCGCACCGTCGGATCGAGGATCCGAGGCGGCGGTCATACGACCGTCCGGTTCTGAGAAGACGACATTGGCTTGGCCGAGCGCCTCGGTTCTCGGTGGAACCTCCAGTACGAACAGCCCGCTGCCGATCAGCGCTTCCCGGGCGGCTGCCGGTGAATCGGATTCATATGACACCAAATCGTCTGTTGCGCCGTCATATTGAGGACCGACGACGCTGCGGGGCGCGGCGACTGCGGCCTGCGCCGTGGCGCCACGGGTGGCGTGCAGCAGGATCTGCGCGAGGATCTGTGGCTGGCCCTGTCCGCCCATCGTGGACAGGATGTGCCGAACGGATCCGTCGTGCAACGTCATCGCCGGCATCAAAGTGTGGGCGGGTCGTTTACGCGGGGCAATGACGTTGGGTGCGTGCTCGTCGAGTGAGAAGCTGGTGCCGCGGTTGTGATACAGGATGCCGGTCTGCGGGTCGATCAGTCCGGACCCGAACGCGTAGAACACGCTCTGGATCAACGAGACTGCGTAGCCGTCGCTGTCCATCGCCGATACTCCCACGGTGTCACCGTGCGGGATGAGCGACGCGTCGCGAGCCTGGCCGACGGGCGCGAACGACGTCAGGTCGTCGTGCACAAGAGCACCAACGTCCACGCCAACCTGGCGTGGGTCGGCCAGCGAATCGTCACGAATTCGGTTGGCGCGGTGGAAGAGTCGCATGACGGTACCGAAGTCGGCGCCCAGCGGGTCAGCGAGGCCCAGTTCCTCCACCGCGCGAAGGACGCGCAGCAGGATGAAGCCATGGGTGTTCGGCGGGCTCGTCAGGACGGTGAGATCGCCGAACGTGGTCTGCAACGGTGCGGTGGTCTCGGGCTGGAAGTCCGCGAAGTCGTCTGCGGT
Organism: Mycobacterium aquaticum; assembly: GCF_002086485.1. GTDB lineage: Bacteria > Actinomycetota > Actinomycetes > Mycobacteriales > Mycobacteriaceae > Mycobacterium > Mycobacterium aquaticum. The sequence continues at coordinate 102,123 of NZ_MVHF01000026.1, forward strand.
CAGCTGGGATCCGCGGGATTGCAGGTAGGTGATGGAGCGGGTTGCGAGAGCACCTTGGTAGAACTCGTCGGGGCCGCCGGCGCGCAGGAGCGAGAAGCTCGCGGCAAGTTCGGGCTGCCGCAACAGATCTCCGGCGCGGCGAGACTGCCCGTCGGGGCGGAACACCCGGTCGAAGTCGGATGTGCCGTGCAGGTCCGCGTTCTCGGGGTGCAGCAAATGCCGGGCGACCGAGGGGGCCAGCTCAACGCCGGATGCGGCGGCGTCCTCCGCCGCGGCCAAGGTGTCGGACCAGGAGAGTCGAGATCCATGGCTGCGCAGTGCCTCCCAGCCCCGCACCCCGCCGGGGACCGTCACCGTGTGCACATCGCGGGCGGGCAGGCTCCGGCCGAACGTCGACCGCAGCACGGCCGCATCGGTGGTGCCGGCCGCCCATCCCGACGAGTTGATGCACTGCACCTTCCCGTCGGGGCCGCGCACCAGCGCGATCAGATCGCCGCCGAGTGCGACGTTGTGCGGGTAGACCACGGTGAGTACGGCAGCGGCGGCGATGGCCGCATCGATCGCCGTGCCGCCGTCGCGCAACGCGTTCAGACCCGCCTCGGTGGCGAGGGAGTGTGGGGCGGCGATGGCCCCGATGATCGACGCTCCGGCGGCGTCGGGGGATCCGACGGGGTTGGTCAAGGTGGCCGCAACTCCTCTCGTGAGTGCCCAACCCGTACGACGGCGCGGGCGGGCGCTTCGGGATCGCGGTGTGACCGCGACCCGGGTGAGCTGTCGACGTGGCGTGGACCACAGCAGCCTATCGAATGATAGGGGCTATTGATCGATAGGGGAAGGCTTCGGCGAGATGTCGCCGGTGTCGTCAGCCGATCCGGATGAGTTTCATCTCGGCGAGCCGTTGCACGAGAGTGTCGACGTGCTCGGCCAGCACGTCGCGCCGCGGCCGGCCGGCGTCGTCCTCGACCACGATCGGGTCCTCGGCGTCGATCGCCACGAGCGCGTCGACGAGAGCATCGTGGTCGCGGGTGCCGTCCAGTAGTGGAACGAGGTGCCGATCGACGTCTGACAGGACCAACGGCTCGTGCCACGGATTGAACGTCGAGGATTCGCCGCCGCCTGTGAGGCTTGCCATGCGGCGGGCGGACTCGTCGACGCGCAACGACGCAGGCGTCGGCTCTGGCAGCACCGGATCGAGCCGGAACCGGGCCTGCCCTTGCCCGATCAACACTCCCATCAGGTTGTCGACGGTGTCGGCGATGGTGGCGCTTGGTGTGAAACCCGCGGCGATCAGCCGGGCTGTGACGGTGTCGATCAACTCCTGCCGGGACAGGGTCCACGGCCACCGATCGTTGAGTGCTTCGAGCGCCGCCTTGATGCCCGGGTCGTTGGTGAACAGGGTTGCCCCGTCCGCCTCGACGTACTCCTGGCGGGACTGGTCCATCCTCGTTTCGCCGTCGGCCGGGGGAGTCCAGGCCGCGAAATGCAGCGTTTGGTAGCGGCGTGGGTCAGGTTGGTAGTCGATCTGCCGCGCGCGTTCGGTGTGGACGAACAGGGACTCCCGGAACGAGCGGTTGATGGCGAAATCGATGTACTGCTCGACGAGAACCTGAACACCCGCGCACTTCTCGGCGAGGAATTCGGCGACCTTGGGGCCGTGGTTGGCGGGCACCATGGTCTCGGGGCGTGCTTCCCCGAGATACACCAGGCCCTTCTCGGCGGCGCGACCCACCATCTCGTAGAAGTAGCACGGTGAGTTGAACGATTCGAGTTCGTCGTGCAGAAGGAAGAAATCTCCGAAAGCCTCATCGCGCGAACGGAATTCGGCGAGCACGCGGGCCAGCACGCCATCGGCCGGGGCGACCTCCTCCAGGAAGTCGACCATGCGGCGGGCATCGGTGACCCGTTGTTCGGGAGTGCCACTGGCGCCGCCGGCCAGCAGCATCGCGTCGCGCATCACCTCCTTGGACTTCCAGCCGGGGTAGGTGTTGTAGCTGAGGTACGCCACCCCGTCCGGCGCCAGGAGCCGGCGAAATGCCGTGAGGATCGCGTCCTGCACGTGGTCCGGTACCCAGCTGTAGACGCCATGGCAGATGATGAAGTCGAACTGACCCAGAGCCGTGAGATCCGTCGTGGCGATGTCACCGACCGTCAGTTCCACGTTGCCCAATCCCAGGGCCGCCACGTACGCCCGCCCTTGTTCGATCTGGACCGGCGACAGATCGATGCCCACCACGCGTGCCTCGGGATGCGCGGCGGCGAACGGGATGATGTTCCCGGCCGTGGCACAGCCGATCTCCAGGACCCGGGCCGTCGCCACGTCGGCGGTTTCCAGCCCGAAGAGGTGCGCGATCGCCGCCAGCACGCCCGGCGCGGACGGCGGGATTGCATACGACTTGTAGGGCGTCGCGTCGTAATCCGCGCGCAGCGCATCGGTGGCTGCGTGGCGCTCTGGTGCCGTCAACGGCGCTCCCTCCGGCCTGAGCGACCCTCTCGGTCGTGCGCCTCATTCGAACATGCCGACGCCGGGCCGACCACGCCCGCCGAATGCGGAAAGCTGGGCTTTGCCGCCTGTTCAGGCGCCGTTAACGGCCCGTCGGCCGGTTGGGCAAAAAATGAGGCCGGTACGGAAACTCCAGGTACCGGCCTTGCCAGTGCCCCCAGTAGGGCTCGAACCTACGACCTGCGGATTATCAGATCCGATGATTCGCCGGAGATCACCAAGGTCGTCGAACCCGAGCCCACC
>NZ_MVHF01000027.1 GCF_002086485.1 Mycobacterium aquaticum
TCTTCGCGGCCACCACCCCCAACCCCGGTAAGACATACCGAAGACCCGGATCAACCACCTAATTTCGCAACACCCCGGGAGAGATGTCGCATAACTGGCCACTCGGCGCAGACCAACGTTTCGATCCCGCATCCACCGAATCTGAATACAGCTGTGTCGCAGCGTTTTCCAAATGTCGTTCTAGGCTGTGAGGATGGCCCTCTCCAAGGACGAACGCGAACAGTTTCTAGCCGAACCGCACATCGCCGCCCTGTCGGTCTACGCAGGCGACAAGCGCGGGCCCCTGACCGTACCGATCTGGTACCAGTACACGCCGGGCGGTGAGCCTTGGCTGCTCACCGGGAACGGGTCCCGCAAGCACCGGCTCATCGAAGCGGCCGGGCATCTGTCGCTGATGGTCGAACGGCTCGAACCGAGCGTGCGCTACGTAGCCGTCGACGGCGCGGTGAGCCGCATCGAGCCCGGCACCGACGAGCAACTCGTCGAGATGGCCAAGCGCTATCTGGCCCCGGAAAAGGTCGAACCGTATCTGGAGTTCGCCCGTAGTGACCACGGCGACAGCGTCGCGGTCTACCTGAAGCCCGAGCACTGGCTTTCGGCCGACCTCGGCAGCCTCTGACACCAGAGGCATTCACAGCTTTCTGACAGTTGGTTCACAGTCCCACTGTCACAACGGAATTGGCGCGCAGACGGCGTCTCATCGGCGGTTAGGCTCCGTGGGTGACCCCGAAACTGCGCGTCGATCCCGGTGTCTTGCGGTCGGCGGCCGACGGGTTCCATCAGATCGGTGCCGTCGTGTCCGGCGCGAACGTCGGCCACGGGCTTTCGGGGCTGACCGCCAGCCTGCCGGGCTTGGTCGCCGGTGGTGCCACCGAACAGGCCGCCGCGCTTGTCGACAGTGCTGTCCGACGGGTGGGATCCGAGCTGGCTGCGCTGTCGACCAACCTGGGCCACGCCGCTGACAAGTACGAACAGACCGATGCCGAGCTGGGTAAGAAGCTCGACAAGACCGTCGACGATCCCACCAAGAACGACGACGGCGGCGCGAAGAAGGACAAGCCCGGCCCCACGGCGCCCGCCGGCCCACAGGCCATCCCCGTCGATCAGGTGACCTACGACAACGGGAATTGGCCCTCCGGGGCCGAAGCCACCCGCGCCGCCATCAACCAGGCCTTGGACCAACGCGGGGTCACCGACCCGGCTGCCCGGCAACGCTGGATCGACGCCTACATGACTCTGACCGAGCACGAATCGTCGTACAACCCGATGGCGGTCAACAACTGGGACATCAACGCCAAGCCGCCCAATTCGACCTACAAGGTCTCCGATGGCTCCGGCAACGGCTGCTCCCGCGGTCTGGCCCAGTGCGTGCCGGGCACGTTTGCCCAGTACCACCAACCCGGCACGTCGAACGACATCTACGACCCGGTCGCCAACATCGCCGCATCGATGAACTACCTGGTCGGGAACTACGGCGTCGCTCCCGACGGTTCGGACATCCTGGCCAAGATCCCGCAAGCCAACCCTGGCGTCCACCAGGGCTACTGAGAGTGAACAGGAGTTCGATGACAGCCAGGCACGCGTTGGCGCTCGTTGTCACGACAGTCATTGCCGTCGCGGCCGTGTCGGCTTGCGGTACCACCACGACAGGCACGCCTCAGGCTGAACCGTCCACCCTAACGAGCTCTACACCGCCGAAGCCGGCCGCGACTGCCGAAACGGTGAGCGCTTCTCCGTCCCCCAGCGTGAAATCGCAAGCGGCGGTTCCTGTGCCGGCCGCAGCGTGGATCAGCGCCGACCAGATTCCACAGAACTCCGACCAACCGTGGCCGAATTTCTCTGACCGCGCAGAACCACTGGGAACAAACACCTTCCGCCTCTACGGGCTGTGCGGGGCGACGCCGTCACCGATTGCCAACGGGGACAACGCCCGAGCCGTGGTGGACAACGGTGACGGCCACTGGTCAGCGGAACAAGTCATCGTGCACTACCCCGGCGACCCGTGGACCATGGGGCAGACAGCGAGCCTCGACGCGGCCAACCTGCAGAACGTTCTGACCCAGTGCACCTCCACCGCACCAGGCACAACACTGCAGTTCACCACCCCCGTGAGCTCCCGCTGCCCTAGTGTGACTCGCGGCGGATGCCACCAGGTGGCCGCTGAAATACGCTCTGCTGACGGCCAATCCACGGCACACGTCTATCTCGCCAACGTCGGCAGCACCATCACCGAGCTGACCGTGTGGGCTGGCGGCACCCCCAGCTCACCATGGGCGGGCACCGCTGACGAAGATGTGTTCGCCGCGATGAACCCGCAGCTCTGCACCGTTTGGGAATGCTGACGGGTCCCGCCGATGACGGTCACGATTTCTACGGTCAGCGGTTCGCAACCCGAGCACGTGCTGGCCGCCGCAGCCCATGCCGGCAGTTCGGCGACCACCATCAGTCAGCAGATCGACGCCGGGAAGCAGAACCTGGCGGCATTGAAAAATGGCTGGGAAGGAACAGCTTCCGAGGCTGCCGTCGCGAATGCGGAACGGACACTCGTCGCGCAGCAGAAGATCTCCGACGTGCTCCGTGCGCTCCAGTCCGCACTGTCCGACGGTGGATCACAACTGTCAGCCATCCGCACCGGCATCGTCGACGGAGTTGAATCGTTGACCCAGCAGGGTTGGCAAGTCGCCGATGACGGCACCGTGACGGTACGTCCAGGAAGTCCGCTGGACGTTCTGGCAAAACTCAGTCCGGTCACCGACATGCAACTTCGGCAGATCGCCCCGGCCAGCTCGGTCAGGCTCAAGGCAATGCTCGCGCAGTTCGACGGCGCGGACCGGGCCTTGGCCGATGCGGTTCACAAGGCGACCGCGGGGCTGGACGCATCGGCTGCCCCGGCCGGAGCCCCGAACCGGACGGACAATCCGAGGCCCACCGGACCAAAACCCGAGGACGGCAACGCTCCTGCGCCCGATCCCGGCCCGGGCGCAAAGCCGGGCGGCGTCGACGGTCCTGGCCAGGTTAATCCGGGGTCTCCCGGTCCCACACAGAAACCTGCGCCCGGCAGTCCACAAAGCGCCCTGCGCACGCCCGCCCAACCTCTGTCCGCGCCGACGCCGCGGCCCGCTTCCGGCACGACGCCGGCGCAGGCGGGCCCGTCGAATCCAGGCCGCAACCCCGGTGCAGCGCCGACTCGACCGGCATCGACGAACGCCGGATCTGCGCCCGTCCAGGCCAACACCCCGGCACAAGAACCGGCCACCCGCTCAGGCCCGACATCAGCTCCGTCCGGTGCGGGCGCCCCACCGGTCGGCAAGGGCGGCCCAGCCAGCGCAACCGCGTCGATGCCTGCGACATCGGCGCCAACAAGGTTTGACGGGAACACCACCAGTAGCAACGCGTCCGCCGCCGCCAATGGTGGCGCGCGCGTCTTCAGCGCATTCGACGGTGGCGCGGGGAATGTGCCAACCAGTTGGAAGCACCAGATTGACCACGAGGGTTGGCCGGTTTACGTCCATGTTGATGACGGTGACGAAGTAGAAGTCGACGACGACGACTGGTGAGCCTGGCACCCCGCCTTGGCAGGCATCGCTCGACGGGGCAGGGTGGGGGTATGGCGTCCCGACAGCGGTTGTTCCGAGTGTTCTACCGGCTCGGCTTCACGCCGTGGGACGGGCACCCGATCGCTCAGGGACTGCTGGAGTTGGTCGAGGGTGAGGATTCGTTACCGCCGGGCAAGGCGCTCGACGTCGGTTGCGGAACCGGTGACAACTCGATTTATCTCGCGCAGCAGGGCTGGCAGGTGACCGGTGTGGACTTCGTCGCGACAGCGGTCGACAAGGCGCGTGCGAAGGCAGCCAGACGAGGTGTCGACGTGCGGTTCCTGCAAGCCGACGCGACGCGGCTGAGCACCGAGCCGGTCGACCACGACTACAACCTGATCGTCGACAGCGGCTGCCTGCACGGGATGAGCGCCGATGACCGCGATGCGTACGTACGGGAGATCACGGCGGTCGCCGCGCCCGATGCGGTGTTGTCCATCGTGGCGTTCGTTCCCGGGACTTCGTTCGGTGTGCCAGGCATCGCCGAGGCCGAGGTCAAGCACAGGTTCTCCGAACACTGGTCCCTGGTGTCCAGCGGCAGCGAGCCCGCGATGGACCACAACGGCAAGGATCCGGCCCGACATTACGTGTTTGCGCGCCGGAGCTGAGTCGCTACCGCGGGGGGGTCGCATGCAAGTCAGGTTCGCGGGCGCGCTCATCATCGCGACGGTCGTTTGCGTCGTGAATCTGTCGGCATGCGGCAGCACCACCCGGGTCCATGCCCAGCAGACAATCATCAGATTGCCGGTCGATTGACAGTTGACCAAGCCGGAACGGCGGCAGATGCTGTTGAAGATGATCGCCGGCAGCGAGCAAGCGGCTTTGGCCGAGATCGAGCGTCGGCTCACCGTGGAGTTTCCCGAGGCCGCACCCGATGCCATCGATGCGGCAGTCAAAGAGGCTCATACGCGATTCGCCACGAGCAGGATCCGTGATTTCGTCCCGCTGTTCGTGGAGAAACACGCTCGTCACCAGCTAGCTGGTCGAGCTGTGCGAACGACCTGATTTCTGAGTAGCGAAGCGTCAGTCGGACGAAAGAGTCTCGTACCGCAGTTCCAGGCCGTCGAGCACGGCCTGAAGTCCGGTGTCGAATGCCCGCTGGTCGACTCGTTGCTGCCGCGCCGCGAGCGTATGGGCACCATCGAGATGCGGGTACTTGGCACTGTAGACAGCTGCGTCGGCGGGGAACGCCGACGCGAAGGATCCGAGTGCCGAACCGAGCACGAAGTACCGCACCACCGCACCCACGCTGATCGCCTCGCGACGCGACCATCCTGCCGCCACCAGCCCACCGAACACGTCGTCCGCAATTCTCAAAGCGTTGGGACGGCGCCCCAACCCAGCAGCCAGCACCGGCACGATGTTCGGGTGTGCCGCCACCACCTGCCGATAGGTGCGTGCCCACTTCTCCAGCGCCGCACGCCACGCAGGGTTCGTCGTACTCAGCTTCGCGAACATCGCAGTGTCCACCTCGGCGAGCACCGAGTCGACGATGTCGTCGAGCAGCTCCTCTTTGGTGCCGACGTGGTTGTAGAGCGACGGCCCGGCAACGCCTAACTCCGCGGCAAGCCTGCGCGTCGACAGCGCCTCCAAACCCTCTGAATCCACCAGCGCCAGCGCGCTCGACACGATCCGATCGCGACTGAGTAGCGGACGTGGTGGCCGCCCCACTTCACCTCCCGATGCCCGGCTTCACGACACATTACCTTTCACCGCTAGTTTTCCGCCCACGCCATGTCGTGGCACGGATCACATTGTTAAACTAGCAGCGCTAGTTTAACTTGGAATGAGGCCGGACGGATTCTCGTACGGCCGTAAATGGGAAGCAGCCCAACGCCATCGGCGGTAGCGCCCATCCCGTTCGCCTACGTCGCGCCTACTGGTCGACGGTTCCAAAACCAACAGGGAGGTGGCGCGATGCGCCGCACAGTTTTCAAGAACCGGGGTCTCTGATGGGCACCCTGCATTCGGCGCTCCGACAGGCCGAGCTGATTCAAGACACCACCCGCACGTTCGGGGCCATGGGCTTGAGCGCCGCCCGCTCGCTACCCGTGGCCGGCCAGCTGTTCACGCCGTCACCGCGCCTGCCGCTGTTCGGTCGCGTCGTGTTCATCACCGGTGCGGGCCGAGGCATCGGTGCCGAGGCGGCCAGACAGGCCCACGCGCGTGGCGCGCGGGTCGCACTCGTCGGACGACGTTTGAAACCGTTGCAGCAGTTGGCTGAACAGCTCGGCGAAGGCGCAGCCGCGTTCGAAGCCGACGTGCGTGACCTCGATGCGATGCAACGCGCTGCCGACGCCGCGGTGGCGCGGTTCGGCGGCATCGACGTCGTGATCGCCAACGCCGGCATAGCGCCGCCCTCGGAGCCGATACTGACGATCGACCCCGAGGATTTCGAGCGGACCGTCGACGTAAACCTGCTCGGCCAGTGGCGCACGATCCGCGCCACCCTGCCCGCCGTGATCGAGCGGAACGGACACATCCTGGTTGTGGCGTCGATATACGCATTCGTCAACGGAGCGCTGAACGCGTCGTATGCGGCCAGCAAGGCCGGCGTCGACCAACTCGCCCGGGCACTGAGAGTCGAGCTTGCCCACCACGAGGCAACAGCCGGCGTGGCCTATTTGGGATTCGTGAACACCGATCTCGTCGGTGACGCGTTCGCGCAGCAACAGGTCTCGGAAGCACGCTCGATTGTGCCGGAGCTCTTCACCAAGCCCATCCCGGTCACCCAGGCCGGTCGCGCGCTGGTCGAGGGCATCGAATCTCGTGCCGCCACTGTAGCGGCGCCGGGCTGGATCCGGCCGCTACTCCCGTTGCGCGGCATCGCAGGCACGCTCATGGACGAGTTCATGCTCGCCAACCCGAGGCTGTCCCGGGCAATAAGTACCGTAGAGCGACAGAATCACCGTCAACAGGCGTAGTGCTCGATCACTCGTTTCACCGTTTCAACGGACCGTTGCAGCACGTCCATGTCCACTGAGCCCAGCGCCAATCTGATCGCGTGTGGCGAGTGCTTGCTCGTGGCAAAAGGTTCAGCCGTGGACACCGAGACGTTGTCACGCATGAGCTTCGACGCGACCTGATCAGCACGTGCCCCACCAGGCAACGGCAACCACAGGAAATACGAGCAGGGATGCCCGACGAACTCGAGCCCGTCGAGAACGGCACGGGCGACAGCCTGCCGGCGAGCAGCGTCGTCGCGCTTCTGCGCTTCCAACCGGGCGACGGTGCCGTCGTTGATCCACCCGGTGGCGATCGCGGTCATCAACGCGGGAGTGTTCCAGGTCGTCGCTCGGATGACCCGCTCGAAGGTTTCGATGAATTGCGTTGGAGTAACTACGAATCCGACGCGGAGTCCGGTCGCGACGCTTTTTGAGAGTCCCGAGACATAGACGGTGGATTCTGGGGCCAGTACCGCGAGGGGCTCTGGCGCGTGTTCCACCAAATACGCGTACGACGCATCTTCGAGAATGACAAGCCCGTGCTCGCGGGCGATCTCGACCAGTCGCAGGCGGGACCGCTCGGGGCTGACCCATCCCAGCGGATTGTGCAACGTCGGCATCACGTAGATCGCCCGGACCCGCCGCGTGGCGCACAGCCGGTCCAGCGCGTCCAGGTCAGGTCCATCGATGGCCGCAGGCAAGGGCGCCAGTTCCAGTCGAAGTGACTGCGCAAGCACCTTGAATCCCGGATAGGTCAGCGCGTCGACGGCGACCACATCACCGGGCTGCAACAGCGCCAATGCCGCGACGGCCAACCCGTGTTGTGCACCGCTGACGAGCAGCACCCGGTCCGCCGGAACGCCCACCCCCCGATCTTCCAGATACAATGCGGCCGACGCCCTTTCATGCATCCGGCCACCGTGGGGCTGGTAGCGCAGCAGCGCGTCCAGGTCGCCTGACGATGCCAGTGCGCGCAGCGCGTTTCTCAGCAGGCCTGCCTGCTCCGGCAGGGATGGATAGTTGAAATTCAGGTCGACGACGTCGTCGGCGAACACACGTCTCACGATGTCGTCGCGCGACGTCAGCGTGGATTCCCGCACGAACATTCCTCGGCCGGTCTCGCCGCTGACGAGCCCCATGTCCGAGAGTTCGGCATAGACCCGGCTCGCGGTGACCAACGCAAGCCCTTCGCGGGCCGCGAGTTCGCGATGGGTGGGCAACCGCGTTCCCGGCGCGATCTTGCCGGCCCGGATGTCGGCCGCCATCGCATCGACGACCTTCTTGTATCGCGCACGGGCCACGCAGGCATTGTATGCATGACAATTTCTTGATCGTATTGGTTTGGCCGCAATAGGCTCAGCGCATGCACATCGCCATTCTCACGTTCGAGGGCTACAACGAACTCGACTCACTCATCGCACTCGGTGTGCTGAACCGAATTCGCAAGCCGGACTGGCGGGTATCGATCGCAAGCCCCGGCCCGCGGGTTCGCTCGATGAACGGCGTGGTCATCGAATCCCATGTCGCGCTGGAAAAAGCGAGTAGCGCGGACGCCGTCATCGTGGGGAGTGGCAGGCAGACCCGCGAGGTCGTCGCCGATCCGGAGCTGATGGCGCGACTGAGGCTCGATCCGTCTCGGCAGCTACTAGGTGCACAATGCTCCGGCACTTTGGTGCTGGCGAAATTAGGGCTGCTCGACGGGGTTTCGGCATGCACCGATCTCGTTTCCAAGCCGTGGGTGCAGGAGGCCGGCGTCGAGGTGCTCGACCAGCCGTTCTTCGCCAAAGGCAACGTGGCAACAGCCGGCGGCTGCCTCGCGTCGGCGTACCTCGCCGGCTGGATGATCGCCCGGCGGGAGGGCGTGGACGCCGCGAGAGGTGCTCTGCACCATGTGGCTCCGGTCGGCGAGAAGGACGAGTACGTCGAGCGGGCGATGGGCAACATCGGCCCTTACCTGGTGCGGTCCCACCAGTCGACAACCAGCGCAGCATAATCGTCGGCACGTTCTTCCCAAACGAAATGTCCGCCGCCGTCGATGAAGTCGACCTTGCTGTTCGGCAACCGATCCCCGAGATAGGTGGCGTTGACCGCAGGCACCACCTGGTCTTCGCTGCCCTGTACGACGCGCACCGGTGTGTGGATCCCGGGCAGCAACGTTCCGAGGATGGGCAACTGCTGCGGGTAGGACTGAACGTAGGCAATTGATTCGGCGAACTTGTCGCCGTCGTAGCTGGCGATGTAGTCCCCACGGACCTCGTCCGACGGCTCGTAGCCGGCGATGGTGTCCAGTGCGATCTCGACGATCTTGCGGCCACCGATTCGCCGGTACGGTTCCAGGTCGGGCGCCTCAACCCAGTCCTTGAGCGGGCTGCCCAGGGTGATCGGCACCGCGGCGCCGCCAGTGCCGATCACAAGGCTCGCGAATCGATCCGGATGGGCCGACGCGGCAAACAGTGTCGCCGAAGTTCCGACGTCCGGTGCGACGACGTGGGGCTTGTCCAGGTCGAGAACATCGGCGATACGAACAATGAAGTCCCCCATGGATTTCGGATTCATCAACGCTTCGCGCCGTTCCGACCCACCGAACCCGGGTAGGTCGACGGCGACGACATGTGCTTCTTCGGTCAGCCGTGGCCAGACCTGCTCGTAGGCGAAAATGCTTTCCGGCCACGGGCTGAGCAGCAGCGCCTCGACGGGGCCGGCGCCACCTTCGGCGAACCGGATCGAGAGTCCATCGGCGGTCATCGTCCTGGGCCGAATGTTCACACTCATGATTGCTCCTATCCAAAATTGCCATTCGCCAACCGACAGCGCAGCGTGCGCATCACCGATTCCGCAGCAGGGCCCGGCAAGGTGGCCCGCCTTGTGGTGGTACTGCCAATGCCAGGATCATTCCGGTCCGGTTGGCGCTCAAAAGTCAGGAATGTACAACTTCGGTGCAGTGCTCATGACGGTGTGACCGCAACCGCGCCTGGACCCTCCGTCATGCCTATCGGTTCGGGCACTGCCCGAGCCGCTTCACCCGGCGACTTGTTGCGTTGGTATCCGCTGGCGCTCGGATTGGGCGGCCTGGCCGGAGGTTGGCGGACGGCAGAGGGATTCGGCGCAGCCTCCTGGCCCGCACATTGCCTGACCATCCTGTGCTTGTCCGCCTGGCTGACGATCACCACGCTGTACGCAGTCAGAGGTGGTGGCAACCCGTCGACACTCGCAGCCGACTTGCGCCATCCAGAACAGGGGTTCGCCGTGGGCTACATCTCGGTGATCCCGATGTTGCTGGCCGCCCAGATCTTCCCCCACGCGTCTGGCTACCGGTACCTCGACCTCGCGCTGGTGGCGGCCTGGGCTGTGACCGCCGCAGCGATTGTGGCGCAATGGATTACCACACCTCGCGATCGCCATGCAATACATCCGGGATTCTCGCTACCTGTCGTCGCCGGGCCGTTCATCGCCAGCATCTCGCTGCAGACGAACGGCTGGCACCTCTTGGCCCAGGGTCTGTTCGCGGTCGGAGCGTACTTCTGGGTGACGTTCGGCACACTGATCATCGGACGGCTCATGACCGAACAGCGCCTGAGCGATGCGCGCTTTCCGACGCTGGTGGCGTTGATGGTGCCTCCGGCCACCGCCGGCACGGCCTGGTTTACGTTGAACAGCAACAAGATCACCACCGCCGGTGTGGGGTTGGCCGCGGTGCTGGCGATGATGGCACTCGTGCAGTTGTTCATTCTGCCCGACTATCTCCGTCGCCCGTTCGGCATCTCTTCTTGGGTTTTCAGCTTCCCTCTCGCGGCGACGGCCAACACCGTCGGCCACTGGGCCGTCGCCGATCCGTATCCCGGTGTCCGGATGCTGGCTTGGTCGATGCTGGCCGCGGCCACCGCGATCATCGCGTTGCTTGTCGTGCGCACCGGGCAGTTGATGTGGAGCACCACGCGGAGACAACGGAATGCGTCATGCAATTGACGATCGAGGAATATTCCCACGGCATCCGTCATGCCGAGCTGCCGGTAATCCCAAGGGAACTCATTGCAGATTCAAGTAAGTCGAGTCATGTTGGCAAATTGCGCTGCTATCAGCGAATCTGCGTGGAAAATGTAGCAGTTCCTGCTTAGTGGATGAGGGGGGCGCGGTTGTGGTGGCTTTGACGCCTCGACGGGACGAGGTCCCATGACCGAAATCGTCGTGCTCAACCTCGCCAAGCGAGAGATGCAGGCAGTATCCCTCGACGGCTCGCAGGTGCGAACCGTGGTGGGCGGCCTCGACGAGACCCCCGACGGCATCGTCGTCGATGCGGCACGTCGCCACATCTACTGGACCAACATGGGAAGCCCCGATCCCGGTGCGCTCCCGGGCGCCGAACCGAACTTCTTCACCCGCAACGGCTCGATCGAACGCGTCGATTTCGACGGTGGAAATCGCCGTACCATCGTCCCCCGTGGAGCCTTCACCACGGGGAAGCAACTCACCGCCGACTTCGACGCCGGCAAGCTCTACTGGTGCGACCGCGAGGGCATGCAGGTGCTCAGCTGTGACCTGGACGGCCGCAACCTGCACGCCCTGATCGTCACGGGCATCGGTGACGACGCGGCAAGGGATGCGCGCAATCACCCCGTCGGCGTGGCCGTCGATCCGGCCTGGCGGATGATCTACTGGTCACAGAAGGGCGCCCCGAATGCCGGTGAAGGCAGCATCTTCCGCGCGCCCATCGACATCCCACCCGGCCGCAGCGCCGCTGACCGTGATGACATCGAAGTGCTGTGGACCAACCTGCCCGAACCCATCGATCTACATCTCGACGTCGCCGGAACACTCGTGTGGACCGACCGAGGCAGCCCCCCGGCCGGGAACACCCTCAACCGGGCACAGGTACAACCCGCAGTCGGTCAGCGCGAGATCTGTTCGCGCGGCTACCAAGAGGCCATCGGTCTGGCCACCTCTGACGGCGTGACCTACTACGTGAGCGATCTTGCGGGCGGGCACATCCGCGCTGTCAATCTCGACGATCAGACCGAACACGAGCTCGTCACGCTGGGGCCCGGGCTCACCGGCCTGGCGCTGGCGGACCTCGCGCCGGCTGCGCCGACAGGTGAGACGCCGGCGGTAAAGTGTAAGCGACGAAAGGGCGGCGGCGTCCTCAGCAAGATATGGCTCCCGCTCGTTGTGCTGGCCGTCATCGCAATTGTCGGTTACGGGGTGAGCACCGTGCGCGGGTTGAACGAGGCAATCACCAATCCTCCTGAGGCGAAAGCGATCCCGGCCACCGTCGTCCAGATCAACCCCAAAAACGTCACGTACGAGGTGTTCGGAGACCTCGGCGGCAGCGGAAAAGTCACCTACGCAGATCTCAACTCCGCCCCGGTCGAAGTCCAGTTGACGTCGTTGCCCTGGACGTATTCGGAAACCACGATGGCGGCGTCGGCCTCGTTGAGCCTGGTGGCACAGGTCGAAGGTGATTCGGTGGGATGCCGAATCCTGGTCGACGGGCATGTGAGAGAGGAACATTCGGTGACTCATACAGGGGCCGCTGTGGCGTGCACGGTGACCGCGGCATGAGCACCACCGTGTCCGACGCACCCCAGAGCACTCCCGAACGGATGCACCGGCCCTTCCTGGCCAGAACGCTGCGGATGCTCGCCATCCCGATCGTCCTGATCTGGCTGGCGGTCGCCGTGGTGACCAACGTGTTCGTCCCCTCACTCGACGACGTCACCGCCGAGAACGCCGGACCCCTGGTCGCGCGCGATGCGCCCTCAGCGCAGGCCGCGATCCACATGGGCAATGACTTCAACGAGTCCAACTACACCAGCGTCGCAGTCCTGCTACTGGAAACCCACAACCGCCCACTCGGTGAGCAGGACCACCAGTACTACAACGAGTTGGTTCAACGGCTGCTCGACGACACCAAACACGTGCAGTCCGTCCAAGACCTCTGGGGCAAACCGGTGACCATGTCGGGGTCGCAGAGCTCCGATGCGCAGGCCACCACTCTCAACATCCGCCCCGCCGGCGACCTCGGATCCTCGCAAGCCAACGAATCGATTGCCGCGATCCGCGACATCATCGCCAAAGTCCCCAAACCCGAAGGCCTTTCGGCCTACATCACCGGCCCGGCACCGCTGGCCGCCGATACGCTCCACGCCACCGACGCCAGTTTGGTCAAGCTGACCATCGTCACGGTCATCTTGATCCTCACCCTGTTGCTGATCGTGTACCGGTCGATCACCATCGCGGTGATCCCACTGATGGGGGTACTGACCACACTGGCTGTCGCCCGCGGAATCATCGCATTCCTGGTGCAGCAAGGCGTCATCGAGATCTCCTCGTTCGCGTCCAACCTGCTGGTCTCACTGGTGCTCGGCGCATCCACCGACTACGCGATCTTCTATCTGGGCCGCTACCAGGAAGCCCGCCAAGCCGGCGAAGACAAGGAATCCTCGTATTACATATCAGTGGCCAACGTCCCACACATCATCATGGGTTCGGGTATCGCCATCACCGGCGCCACCCTGTGTCTGAGCCTCACCCACCTGGACTACTTCCGTACTTTGGGTCCGCCATGTGCGGTATCGATGGTCGTCGCGGTGCTGTCCGCTCTGACCATGGGCCCGGCGCTGCTCACCCTCGGCAGCAAGATCGGCTGGATCCAGCCGCGAAAGAAACGTGCCAACCCGGTATGGCGCAAGGTCGGCACCGTCATCGCCCGCTGGCCGGTGCCGATGATCGCAGTTGCCGCCCTTGTTATTCCGTTGTGCATGATGGGTCTGACCGCCTACAACGTGAGCTACAACGACCGCGATTTCGCCCCGGCCAGCGTCGAAGCAAGCACTGGTTACGCCGCAGCCGACAAGCACTTTCCGAAGAGCTGGCTCAACAACGACATCGTGTACATCAAGGCCGACCACGACATGCGCAACACCGCCGACATGATCTCTCTCGACCGCATCGCCAAGGCAATCACCCGAACCCCGGGAGTCGCTCTGGTACAAAGCGTGACCCGGCCCAACGGACGGCCGCTCGAACACGCATCACTGCCGTACGCATTCGGCTCACAAGGCACCAAACTCGGTGAGAACATCGGCTTCCTACGCGACCGAGTGGCCGACATCGGAGCCCTGTCCACCAGGACCGGCAGCATTCTCGAATCAACGAAGAAAATCCAGGAGATCACCGCGCAACTGGTAGTCGGAACGCACGTGTCACGCGAATCCGCCGAGCGACTCAAGGCACTCTCCGATGAAACCCGCGATCACCTGGCCGATTTCGACGATTTCTTTCGACCGATGCGCAACTACTTCTACTGGGAACCACACTGCTTCGACATCCCGATCTGTGCAGCGTTGCGCTCGCTCTACGATTCACTCGACGGGGTCGACGGCATCACCAACGAGCTCGGCAACACCGTCAAAGGCATCACCATCATCGACACCGTCACCCCGCAGATCATCCCGCAGATCCAAACCACCGTAGCGAACCTGCAAGCCATCCAATCCCTCACGCTGACCCTGCAAAGCACTCTCAATTCCATCGTCGACCAACTGGATGTCTTCATCAACCCACTGGTCGACATGGCACAAGCCTTCGACAACGCCAAAAATGACGACTTCTTCTTTCTGCCGCCCGACGCGCTGAAGACCGACGACTTCAAAGTCGGCATGAACTTCTTCATGACACCCGACGGCAAAGGCGCCCGCATCGTCTTCTACCACACCGGCGAGGCCCAAAGCCCCGAAGGAATCAAGCAGGTTCAAGATGTGACTGCCGCCGCGGAGCAGGCCGTCAAAGGCACATCGTTGTCGAACGCCAAGATCTACCTGGCTGGTGCCGCATCGAATTACCGCGATGTCAAGGACTATTCGAGAAACGACATCATCATCATGATGCTCGCGACGTTCGCTTTGGTCTTCACCATCGTGCTGGTCATCACCCGTGCTCTCGTCGGCGCCATCATCGTTCTCATCACTGTCATCCTGTCCTTCTCCGGCGCCTACGGGCTCTCGGTCTTCCTTTGGGAAGTCCTGCTGAAAACCCAATTGCACTGGCTGACATTGCCTATCGCGTTCATCGTTCTGGTGGCCGTCGGCTGCGATTACAACTTGCTCATGCTCTCGCGCTATCGCGAAGAAATCGGCGCCGGCATCAAAACCGGACTCATCCGGACCATGGGCAGCTCCGGCGGCGTCGTCTTCACCGCGGGCTTCGTCTTCGCCTTCACCATGCTGGCCCTGCTCGCCAGCGACGTCAAAAACATCGGCCAAGCCGGCTCTACCATCTGCCTGGGCCTGATCTTCGACATGATCATCGTCCGCCTTTTCCTCGTCATGCCCCTCGCCCGAGTTCTCGGCCCGTGGTTCTGGTGGCCGCAACGGCTTCCGAGCCAGCCTCGGCAGGAGTTGGTCGGTACGGCCTAGTTGTGCGGTGGGCTGAGGGTCCGGAACTTGTCGGACCCTTCTGCTTGGATAGTGTTATGTCCTCGCAGCCAACATCTTTCACTGATGATGGGCCGAGCCCTGCGCAGCGGCTGGAGGTGTTGATCGACGAACTGTCGGAGTTGTGCGGGCAACGCAACGCGATCGACGGACGCATCGTCGACATCGTCGCCGAACTGGATCGCGACGAATTGTGTGGCGCCACCGGAGCCCGCTCAATCACGGCATTGGTGGCCTGGAAAACCGGTGTCACCCCGAACAACGCCGACACGATCGTGGCGGTGGCACGCCGGGCCGAGCAATTCCCCCTCTGCACCCAAGCACTGCGGGAGGGCCGGTTGTCACTCGATCAGGTCGGGGTCATCGCCGAACGCGCCGCCGACGGCTCCGACGCGCACTTCGCCGAGCTGGCCGCGGTCGCCACCGTCGCCCAATTACGCACCGCGATCAAACTCGAACCCAAGCCCGAACCCCAACCCGACGCCGAAGCCGAGCCGGCTGTGGAGCCGAAACGGTCGTTCCGCAAAGAGGTCCACGACGACTACACGACCTACCAGATCACCCTGCCCCGGCTGGAAGCAGCGAAACTCGACGCCGGGATGCGCTCACACCAGGAGGCGCTGATCGCGGCGTGGAAACGCGACGACGACGAAGGGGACCAGGTATCAGAACAGGCAGCACCCTTCCCGAATGCTGTGGACGCCTTCATGAGCCTCGTCGAGGCCGGCTGGGATGCCGATGCGACGGCCCGCCCACACGGGCAGCACACCACCGTCGTCGTCCACGTCGATCTCGATAAGCATGGCGAGAAACCCGTCGCAGCATTGCACCTGGGCCCCGTGCTCACTGATGAGGAGCGGCGCTACCTGACCTGCGATGCCACCTGCGAGGTGTGGTTCGAACGCCACGGGCAACCCATCGGCGCGGGACGCAGCGCCCGCACCGTCAACCGCCGGCTGCGCCGCGCCCTGGAGCACCGCGACCGCTGCTGCGCGGTCCCCGGCTGCGGAGCCACCCGCGGCCTACATGCGCACCACTTGCGGCATTGGGAGGACAGTGGCCCCACCGAGCTCGACAACATGGTCTTGCTGTGTCCCTACCATCATCGGCTGCACCACAAAGGTGGGATCACCATCACCGGCCCCGCTGACCAACTCAGGGTCACCGACGCCACCGGCCGCGAACTGCACCGGGGTTCGCTGGCCCGGCCACCGACCACACCCCCACCCCAGGTGCCGCCCTATCGCGGGCCGACCGGCGAACGCGCCGACTGGTGGTGGTACACCCCCTTCCAACCCAAGCCACCACCATCGCCCAACTGATATGTAACGAAGTTTGTCAAGGGGCAGGGTGAGGCGCCGCCGGGGAGTTAACCCATACCAACTAGGGGTTCACCCGCGCCGCGGCACCGGAGCGCGCATCGATCACATCGGAAGCGCCCCAGGCTATTCGCCGGCGAGAGTCGCCGCGATCTCCTGCGAGTCCGAGCCCGTCCGGCGCAGCACGAAGGCGACGACACCGAGCGCAACGAGCGTCAGCAACAGCATGAGTGTCGACACCGCAGCCACTTCGGGGCGCAAGCCGACCTTCAACGACGAGAAGATGTAGACCGGCCACGGGGTGGAACCGGGAAGCTGAACGAAACTCGACACGATGGTGTTGTCCAAACTGAGTGTGAACGACATCAGGGCGCCGGCCAGGATTCCGGGAAACGCCAGCGGCAAGGTGACTTGGCGGAATGCGTTCCACTTGCCCGCGTACAGGTCGGCCGCGGCTTCCTCCAGGCGTAGGTCCGTTCCTTGCATTCGCGCGCGGATGATGAATGTCACGACGGCAACCGACATCACCGTATGCGAGATGATCAGTCGGACCATTCCGTTGTTCATCGGCAAGAATCCGGCATCGGTTCCCAACGACACGAACCATGGCAGCAGGGAAACACCAGTCACCACTTCGGGTGTGACCAGAGTGATGGCAAGAATCGCGGTGAGCGCGATGGCCCATCGGTTGCCTTTGCGGGAACGCGCGAGAGCCAGCCCGCCGAGCGTGCCGAGCACGGTCGAGAGCACCGCCGCGCCGGCCGCCGCCTGTAGGGAGGTCAATACCGAGTTCCGGATCATGACGTTGTCGAAGGCGCTGGTGTAGGCGCTGAATCCGAAGCCCTGCCACGCTGCGAGGATCCGTCCGGTGTTGAACGAATAGGCGATGATCACGAGGATCGGCAAGAACAGGAACACGTACACCGCGATGCCCCACAGCCGCAATCCGACGGCGACCGGATCCCAAGACCTGCGCCTGCGTTGTACCGCTGCGACACCTGCGACGGGACGCTCCAGCGTATCGGTCATGCTTGTGCCCCTTCGGGAATCGTGACGCGGCGGGATCGTTTGATGAGCGCCTTGACGATCAACGCGACGGCGCCGACGGCCACCACGGTGGCAAGAATGAAGGTCATCAGGATGATGGCCATCGCCGATCCCAGCGCCCAGTTCTGAGCGATGTTGAACTGGGCGGCGACCAACTGGCCCACCATGTTGCCCTGTGCGCCGCCAAGCACCGACGCCGTGATGTAGTCGCCCATCAGCGGGATGAACACCAGCAGGCAGCCGGCCGCGATGCCGGGCAATGCGGACGGGACTGTGACATCGACGAAGGTTCGCATCCGGCCCGCGCCGAGGTCTTTACTGGCCTCACGCATGCTCTCCTCGGAGCGTTCCAGGGCGACGTACAGCGGCATGATCATGAGCGGCAGATAGTTGTACACGACGCCGATCTGCACCGCGGTCTGCGTGTAGAGGATCGACAGCGGCCCGTCGGCGAGCCCGACCTTGTTCAAGACAGCGGAGACGAAACCCTCCGGGGACAACATGATCTGCCACCCCAGCGTGCGGACCAGGAAGTTGGTCCAGAACGGGATCAGCACCAGCGCGAGCAGCACGGCGCGCCGGCGTGGGGCGACCTTGACCGCCAGCCAATAGGCGAACGGCAAGCCGATCACGAGGCAGATCAGGGTGCCCACGCCGGCGATGCGCAAGGTGTTCCAGAACGTGGTCAGGAAGGTCGCGTCGCCGGCCTCGAGGTAGCGGTCGAACGACATGCGCTCGTTGGAGCGGGCCGTGTAGATGTCGGGCTTGCTGCCGAAGCTGTACCAGCCGATCAGGGTGGTCGGGATCAGGAAGAAGAAGACCAGATAGGCCCACAGCGGAAAAGACAGTGCTGCATTCGATTTCGTTCCCGCGGACAGTCTGCTCACGTCACGGCTCCCGCCTGCATGCGATTGAAGATCTTCACCAATCGGCCGGTGGCGTCGGTGACCTCACTGGGCGTCAGCCGATCCAACGTGGCCTGGGTCGGGTAGATCAGGTCGAGCATCGGGACCTCGTTCTGCGCGGCGAGTTCGCGCTGGCCGATCAGCCCGGTCGGGTATCCGATGTGCTCCATTTCCTTCATGCCCACCTTGGCCTCGAGCATGTAATTGATGAATGCATAAGCGGCATCAGGGTGTTGGGCACCCTTGGCGATCGCCCACGTGTCCATCCACAGATTGGCGGTCGGCGTCGGGAACACGAAGCGCCAGCGGTCGGGATCGTCATCCTCGAGGAGGGCGAGGCGCACGTCGCCGTTGAAAGCCTGCATGAGCGCGAACTGGCGCTGGGCCAGTTGCGACGATACCTGGGACACGAACGCCGATATGGTCGGCGCGATCTTACCGACCATGAACTGCTCGCAGGCGTCCAAGTGGCGCTCGTCTGTGGTGTTCAGATCAATACCGTTGGCGGCGAAGAAGATCGCACAGACCTCCCACGGGTCCTCAAGCACCGTTGTCTTGCCCCGTGCTTCCTTTGGGCGGCATCGAGAAAGTCGTTCCACGACGTCAACTCCCGGCCGATGACATGGGTGTCGTAGACGAAACCTGTCGTACCCCAGTTCTTGCAGACTGCATAGGTGTTGGTCCGGTCCCAGGGCTGGTGCAGGTAGGGCGGTTCGACGTTGGAGAGGTTGGGCAGATAGGTGTGATCGAGCTGCTCCAGCAGGCCGGCGCGCGCCATCATCGGAACGTAACTACCGGTCGGCACCACGATGTCGTAGCCACTGGTTCCACGGGCCGCGCCGAGCTTGGCCACCAGTTCTTCGTTGGAGCCGAAGTTGTCAACCTGGAGGGTGACACCCCGGCGTCCGAACTCCGCGAGGTTGTCGGGGTCGTCGTAGTCGCCCCATGAGTAGATGTTGAGCTGGTCCTCGATCTTGCCGTCTGGCGCCGGGGACGGCACGCCGCCGTGCGAACAGCCCGACAGTGCCAGGCCTGCTCCCGCCACGGCGAAACCGGCCAGCAGGCTCCTACGAGTGATTCGCCGGGAATCGCTGGGGGAGGCGAGGATTCGTAACCGGTCCACGCGTTTCACTTCTCGGCCGCGACGGTGGAAGGATCTGCGGGGAAGACGTGTACGGAGTTGCCGTCCCAGCTGCACCGGACCGCCGAGTGCAGATCGAGTTGCTGGGCGGCAGCGGCGGGCATCCGCGACAGCAGCTCGACGCCGGAGTTCGTTGTCACCACGTACTGCACGGTCTCGCCGAGGAAGGAGATGTTGGCCAGGGTCCCGTCGACCGCGTTGATCGGAGTTTCGCCGATGACAGACCCTACTGAGATGGACTCGGCCCGCACCACGGCCACTACCGGCTGGCCGGTGCCATGACCCTCCATGGCGCTGCGATCGGGCCGGATGGTGTACTCGGGGCCGGTGAGGGTATCCGGCCCGGAGACCATGCAATTGAGGAAGTTCTGCTTGCCGATGAAGCCGGCGACGAACGAATTGGCCGGCGACTTGTAGATCTCAGCCGGAGTCCCGAGCTGCTGAATCGCGCCGTCGCGCATGACCACCACCCGGTCACTCATCGACAGCGCCTCTTCCTGATCGTGCGTGACGAAGACAAAGGTGATGCCGAGCTGGAGCTGAATCAGCTTGAGCTCCACCTGCATTTCCTCACGCAGCTTGCGGTCGAGCGCCGACATCGGCTCATCGAGCAGGAGGACCTTGGGCCGGTTGACCAACGCGCGCGCCAGTGCCACCCGCTGCTGCTGCCCTCCGGAGAGGTTCTTGGGACTGCGGTCGGCGAAGCTCTCCATTCTGGCCAGGCGCAGCGCGTCACCTACCCGGCGGCCGATCTCGGCTTTGGGGGTGCGCTTTTGCCGCAGCCCGTATGCGACGTTCTCCGCGACGGTCATGTGCGGGAACAACGCATAAGACTGAAAGACGGTGTTCACGGGCCGCTTGTTCGGCGGCAGTCCGACTATCGATGAGCCGTCGAGCAGGATGTCGCCTGCGTCGGGCTCTTCGAATCCGGCGATCATGCGCAGCAGGGTCGTCTTGCCGCACCCCGACGGGCCGAGCAGCGAAAGGAATTCGCCCGCCCGGATGTCGAGGTCGACGCCGCCCACCGCGGTCGAAGCACCGAACTGCTTGGTGATGTTGAGCAATTGTATTGCAACACCGGACTTTTGCGTTCTGGCCGGCGCCTCGGCGATGGTGGCTTCGGTCATGGTGAATCCTTCGCTCGGTGGATGTGATCAGCGGGTGGCGGTGGCGGACAACATGCCTGCATAGACGAGTGCACCGTCGACATAGGTGCGTTCGACCCGGGTCTGGCAGATCTCATCGGAGGGCAGGTCGAACGGATCCCGGTCTAGCACCACGAGATCGGCGAGGTATCCGGGCTGGATCGCTCCGGTGTCATCGAGGTGGTTGACGTAGGCCGAGCCCGCGGTGTACGCCGCGATTGCCGCCATGAGGTCGATCCGCTGCTCGGGGAGGAACACGCGGTCGTCGGTGGTGCCGGGGGCCCGGCGGTTGACGGCGACGTGGATGCCCTGGATGGGATCGGCGCTGCTCACCGGCCAGTCGCTGCCTGCGGCGAGGACGGCCCCAGCCCGCAGTAGGTCCCCGAACGGATACTGCTGCAGCGACCGTTGCTCGCCGAGAAACGGGATCGTCAGCTCGTCCATGGACGGCTCATAACAGGCCCACAACGGCTGGATGTTGGCCGTGGCGCCCAGGGTGCGGAACCGCGGAATGTCGTGCGGATCGACCACCTGCAGGTGCGCCAGATGCGGGCGGGTGTCGCGAAAACCGTTGGCACGCCGGGCGGCTTCGACGGCGTCGAGTGCTTCCCGCACAGCGCGGTCGCCGAGGGCGTGGAAGTGCAGCTGAAATCCGAGAGCGTCGAGTTCGACGACGTAGTGCCGCAACGCCTCCGGATCGACGAAGCTGACGCCGGCATTGGCGGTACAGCAGCCGCAGCCGTCGAGATAAGGCGACAGCAGCGCAGCGGTCTGGTTTTCAGCGATCCCGTCGATCATGATCTTCACCGTGTTCGCGCGTAGTCGCCCGTGCTGCAATGCGGCGCGGCGTTCGACCATCTCCGGTATCTGCTCGGCGCCGGGGTCGCGTTCCCACCATTGCGCCGCCGCGACGCGCACCGTCAGGGTTTCCTCGAGAATGGCCCGCCGATAGGCGGATTCGGCATCCGGCACTGCGGCGTAATTGCCCAGCATGGCGTCCTGCCACGCCGTGATGCCCAGCGAGTGCAGGTGTGCCTGTGCGTCCAGCAGGGCTCGGTACAACTCGTCCTCGGTGGGCGGTGGAACGTATACCGACACCAGATCCATCGCTGCTTCCTGCAGCATGCCCGTCGCCCCGCCGTCGGCGTAGCGCTCGATGCGTCCGCCCGGCGGATCGGGGGTGTCGTCGGTGATCCCGGCAATCTGCAGGGCGAGGGTGTTCACCCATGCTCCGTGATGGTCGCGATTGGGCAGGTACACCGGGCGGTCGGCGACTACGGAATCGAGCATGTGTGCTGTCGGGATTCCGCCGTCGAAGGCCTCCAAGGACCATCCGCCCCCAGTGATCCACGGGCGGTCGGGATGTGCCGCGGCATACTCGGCGATCGCGGCCAGCGTGGCGGCGGCGTCGTCGACACCGAGGAGGTCGCACGTCATGCGCTCCACGCCGGCCCCGACCGGATGGACGTGCGCGTCCTGAAAGCCGGGGATGAGAAGCCTGCCGGCCAGATCGACGACTTCGGTGTCCGGCCCGATCAGGGCGTGGGCCTCCGGTCCCACCGCGGTGATCCGGTTGCCCGTCACTGCGACCGCTCCCACGCGGGACCGAGCCGAGTTCATCGTGAGGATCGGACCGCCGCTGAATACGATGGTGGCCGGCGCAGCGGACATTGCGGTGTCTCCTCGTTTCGGTGGGGCGGACGGCGGTGAGATGGCCTCCGGTCGCGAATTGTTGTGGGCCATGACACAGCAGTGCCGCAAAATGGAGCAAGAGCGTTGACGTAAGCGAAGGCAGTGCGGATGGGCAGAACACTGAAGTCCGAGTCGCCACGGCGGCGACGGCGCCAGACGAACCAGGGCGTGTTGCTGTCCGAACAGGTCATCGTCGAAGCAGCATTGCGGGTGTTGCAGTACCACGGTGCGGCGGGTCTGACGGTCCGGCGCCTCGGGGTCGCGCTGGGAGCTGACCCGAGCGCCCTGTACCGCTACTTCCGCGGCATCGAAGATGTGGTGCTCGCCATCACCGACGAGTTGCTGCGGCGTGTGGCCGAGGGCTGGGAACCGGGCGGTGACTGGCGTGAGGCCATGCGGGAACTCGGGTTGCGCGTACACCGCGTCTACGTCGAGCATCCGCAGGCTGGGG
The DNA here is from genome assembly GCF_002086485.1 of Mycobacterium aquaticum. Lineage (GTDB taxonomy): Bacteria > Actinomycetota > Actinomycetes > Mycobacteriales > Mycobacteriaceae > Mycobacterium > Mycobacterium aquaticum. The sequence goes on from NZ_MVHF01000027.1 coordinate 22,671, forward strand.
TGCTGGCGGCAAGCCGGGTGACCGGTGGCCCGCACGAAATCCAAGTCATCGAAACGGTTTTGGGTCTACTGCGCAACGCGGGGTTCCCCGACCGGGAAGCCGTCGACGTGTATCACGCATTCATCGATCAGATGCTGGGTTTCGCCGCGCTCGACGCGGCATTCGAGGCGCTGCCCGTCGAACATCGCCAGCGCGATGACAGCAAGTGGCGCGACACGTACGCCCAGCTGCCCGCCGACACGCACCCGAATATCGCCGCCACCAGTCGGCTACTCGACGAGTCGATGCGTCGGAGTGGATGTGAACCGGCTCTGGACCTCCTGCTCGACGGCATTGCCGCGCGGCTGAAGACCCACGTCCGCTAACCCGATCAGCTGGTGTGCTCGGCGATACCGTCGAGCAATTGGCCAAGGCCGGAATGGAATTCGGTGAGCGGTCCGTCCTCGGCCTGATCGAACGCGCCGGCATCGATGGCGGCTGCCAGCGCGGGGAACCGGACCGGGTCCACCAGGCGACGCAGTAGCGCGGGGTACGCGCGGTCGTCGACACCGCGCGCTTCGATCGCCAACGCCGCCGAGCCCCGGGTGAACACCAGCACGGCGATGACGGCGGTGAGCTTTTGGCGTTCGGTCAGGCCCGTGCCGGACAAGGTGGCCAGGCCGGCGTCGAGCCATGCCAACTGTCCGGGATCGGCAGGCGGTCCGGCCGACGCGGTCTGCAAGATCCAAGGGTGCCGATGGTAGACAGTCCATAACCCTCGTGCCCAGTTCGTCAGGGCGGCACGCCAATTCGTGCCCGGCTGCGGTGACGGCGGCGGGCCGGGACCGGCGGCGAGCATGAACATCACCAGTTCGTCTTTGTTGGCCACGTGCCGGTACAGCGACATGGTGCCGCATCCGAGTCGTTCCGCCAGCCGTGCCATGGACAGGGCGGCCAACCCGTCGGCGTCGGCCAGTTCGATCGCCGCCGCGACGATCGCTTCCCGGCTGAGCCCACGTGACCGTCGCGGCGCCGGGTCCTGTTGCCAGAGCAGACGCAGCGCGCGGGGGAGCGGGGGTTCGGAGCCGTCCATCAACGCTCAGAGTAACCAGTGACATTCGAATGCGTATGCAATACGCTTTTGCGTATGACATACGCATCACCGCGCTCGGTGCGGCTCGCCATGGCGTTGGCAGTGATCGTCGTGGCGTTTCTGGCGTACTCGCTACCGCCGTATCTGTCCGGCGGCACGCGGGTGCCGTCCACCTTCGGCCTGCATTACCCGCTACTGGTCGCGCATGTGTTGCTCGCCGCCGTGGCGATGGTGTGCGCGGTAGGCCAGATCTGGCCGGGGCTGCGGCGTCGTCACCCGAAGGTGCACCGCCGAACCGGACGGATCTACGTCGCGACGGCGATTCCGGCGGCCGGGTGCGCCATGGTGATCGGTGCGGCGACGCCGTTCGGTCCGATCCTGGCGGTCAGCGACGTCGCCCTCGCTGCGCTGTGGCTCTGGTTCACCGTCGACGGATTCAGCGCTGCGCGGCGGCGTCGGTTCGGCAGGCATCGACGCCAGATGCTGCGCAGTGCGACGCTGGCGCTCTCGATCATCACCAACAGGATCTGGACACCCGTGCTGTACGTGTGTTTGGAACCGTTGCGCGACAGCATCTTCGGTGGCAACGAGGAGAAATATGTCTGGCTCGTCGCAGGCGTGGGCGCGTGGTTGGGCTGGACGATTCCGCTGCTGGCGCTGCAGCTCTGGCTGCGGCGGCAGCCGATTGCGGTTACTGATCGATCGGCGCACTTGAGCCGGCTGTGATCTGATCGATCACGGCCAGCAGTCCGTCGTCCTGTTCGGTCGCGGCCAGGTGTCCGCCGAGGGCGCGGTGCAAGGCGCTGAAGTAGAGGCCGTCGCCCATCAGTTTCACCGCACGGGCCACGTTGCGGTCACCGAGCGTCTCATGTAGGACGTTGAGCCAATCAGCCGAGACCGTCTCGATGACGGTACGGGCGCGATCATCACCCGCCTGCTGTAGTCGGGACACCGCAACCACGGCCCGATCCAGCGGTGTGCCGGCGTAGTGCGACGTGCGGATGTAATAGCGGGCCGGTCCCTCGGGCGCGGTCCGCATCCGTTGCACGTCTTCGGCGGCCAGGGCCAGCAGCCGATCGCACACGGCCGCGGCGAGGCGGTCCTTCGAGGGGAAGTGATACAGCAGGCCGCCCTTGGACACACCCGCCTTTGCGGCCACCGCGTCGAGCGTGGCGTAGCGCTCGCCTTCGACGGCAAGTAGGTCCTCATAGGCGTCGAGGATGCGGTCCCGCGACGAAGCCATTCCCAGAGCTTACGACAGCGGCATTCACTGTACCGTCTGGACGGTATAGTGATGTCCGGTCACGCGTGGTCGGTGAGGGAGTTGGTGATGCGGGCGTATCGCGATGTGGTCCGGATGCCGGGCGTGTTGAACATGACTGCCTCTCAGCTGTTCGCCCGCCTACCGCTCGGCATGCTCAACCTGGCGATCCTGCTCCACGTCCAGGCCATCAGCGGGTCCTACGCGCAGGCCGGGGCCGTGGTGGCGGGTGTCAGCGTGGGGGAGGCGCTGGCCATGCCCGTCACCGCCCGGATCGCCGGGCGCGCCATGGTGACGACGCTCGTCGTCGCGGCCCTGGCGAACGGCGCCGCGATGCTGGCCCTCGCATTCGCCGGTACTTCGGCGGTGCTGCTGATGGTGCTCGGCTTGCTCATCGGCGCAACCGTTCCGCCGTTGATGCCGGTGGTGCGGGCGCTGTACCCACAACTCGTTTCTCGCGACGCGGTGCGGGTGCTGTTCGCGCTCGACACCACTGCGCAAGAGCTGATCTGGGTCATCGGCCCCGTGGCCGCCACGTTCCTCGCGTCCACCCTGTCCACGGTCATCCCTCTGGTGGTGTCTGCCGCGGTCACCGTCGTCGGGACCGGCTGGTTTCTACTCAGCGCCAAGCATCTTCGCCTACCGGTGACGCCAAGATCGTCGGGCTTCGGCCGGGTGATGGCCAACCGCACAGTCATCCTCGCCATGGCCGCCAGCCTCACCATGGTCGCGTCATACATGGCCTTGGAAGTCGGAATCGTCGCGATGCTGGGCCGCACCGGCATCACGGCCGGTCTTGCGATCGCGGTGGCCAGCGTGGGATCGGTCATCGGAGGTTTGGCGTTCGGGCACCGGCGATTTGGGCTCCCGGGACTGGTGGCCGCCTTGGCGACCGTGGCACTGGGCACCGCGGTGTTCGGCGTCATCGACAATCAGGCACTGCAGTTCTGTGCATTGTTCGTGTCCGGCTTGGGCTTTGCGCCGGCAATGTCGGCCTTGTACATCATGGTGTCCGCGGAGATTGCCGACCATGCGGCGACGGAGGCGTTCGGCTGGCTGAACAGCGCGGCGCTGGTGGGTGGCGCCGCCGGCACGGCCATCGCCGGTGTCGCGGCCGACGCACACGGTGCCGCCGGTCCGATCGTCGTGGCGGTGGTACTGGCCCTCGTCGCCGTGAGCAGTCCGCTCGCCGCGCGCATGACCGGTCCGCTGCGGGGCCTCGCCGGGCAGCCGGAGGCCCGAACCGACACTGACGATCCCCTGTGCAGGTCGGCACCGAATTCCGAAGGTTGACAGCATGTTGTCGGGGTCGTCAGTTTCCCCGGCAACCCTCAGCGACCGGGTGTAATCTCCGGGCGATCGCCCTTATCGGCGCTTGTATCGCCAACCGGGAGTGAGGCTCACCATGGCTACCGACTTCAACGGCAAGATCGAACTGGACATCCGGGATTCCGAGCCCGACTGGGGACCGTATGCGGCGCCGACTGCCGATGAGAATGCCCCGAATGTGCTGTATCTGGTGTGGGACGACACGGGCATCGCCACCTGGGACTGTTTCGGTGGGCTCGTGGACATGCCTGCGATGAGCCGCATCGCCGAGCGCGGTATCAGGCTCTCTCAGTTCCACACCACCGCACTGTGTTCACCGACCAGGGCCTCACTGCTCACCGGCCGCAACGCCACCACCGTCGGAATGGCCACCATCGAGGAGTTCACCGACGGATTCCCCAACTGCAACGGGCGGATTCCCTTCGACACCGCACTGCTTTCGGAGGTGCTCATCGAGAACGGTTACAACACCTACTGCGTGGGCAAGTGGCACCTGACACCGTTGGAAGAGTCCAATCTCGCTGCCACCAAACGGCATTGGCCATGTTCGCGTGGTTTCGAACGGTTCTACGGATTCATGGGCGGCGAAACCGATCAGTGGTATCCGGATCTGGTGTACGACAACCATCCGGTCGATCCGCCGGCCACGCCCGAGCAGGGCTATCACCTGTCGAAGGACCTTGCCGACAAGACAATCGAGTTCATCCGCGACTCCAAGGTGATCGCGCCCGACAAGCCCTGGTTCACCTACCTGTGCCCCGGAGCCGGTCATGCCCCGCACCACGTGTTCAAGGAATGGGCGGACCACTACGCGGGCCGCTTCGACATGGGCTACGAGCGGTACCGCGAGATCGTGCTGGAGAACCAGAAACGCCTCGGCATCGTTCCACCTGACACCGAACTCTCGCCGGTCAATCCCTACGCAGATGTCAAGGGACCCAACGGCGAACCGTGGCCGGTGCAGGACACCGTGCGGCCGTGGGACACTCTGAACGACGACGAGAAGCGACTGTTCAGCCGGATGGCCGAGGTGTTCGCAGGCTTCCTGTCCTACACCGACGCCCAGATCGGGCGCATCCTCGACTACCTCGACGAATCCGGTCAACTCGACAACACCGTGATCGTGGTGATCTCCGACAACGGTGCCAGTGGTGAAGGCGGACCCAACGGATCGGTCAACGAGACCAAGTTCTTCAACGGTTACATCGACACCGCCGAGGAAGGGCTCAAGTTCATCGACCTGCTGGGCTCACCGGAGACCTACAACCACTATCCGATCGGCTGGGCGATGGCGTTCAACACGCCGTACAAGTTGTTCAAGCGGTACGCCTCCCATGAGGGTGGCATCGCCGACACGGCAATCATCTCGTGGCCCAACGGGATTGCCGCGCACGGCGAGGTCCGCGACAACTACGTCAGCGTCTGCGACATCACGCCAACGGTGTACGACCTGCTCGACATCACCCCACCCGCGACCGTGCGGGGAGTTGCCCAAAAGCCGCTGGACGGCGTCAGTTTCAAAGTGGCGCTGGATAATCCGACGGCGCCGACCGGTAAGGAGACGCAGTTCTACACCATGCTCGGCACCCGCGGCATCTGGCACAAGGGCTGGTTCGCCAACACCGTGCACGCCGCGACGCCGGCCGGGTGGTCCCATTTCGACGCCGACCGCTGGGAGCTCTTCCACATCGAATCCGATCGCAGCCAATGCCACGACCTGGCCGCCGAACAGCCGGACAAACTCGAAGAACTCAAGGCGCTGTGGTTCGCCGAGGCTGACAAGTACAACGGCTTGCCGCTGGCCGATCTGAACATCCTGGAGACGATGACGCGGTGGCGCCCGTACCTGGCAGGTGCCCGGTCGACCTACACGTACTACCCGAACACGGCCGAGGTCGGCCTCGGTGCTGCCGCCGAACTGCGCGGGCAGTCGTTCAAGGTGCTGGTCGAGTTGACCGTCGAGCGCCCCGATGCCCAGGGCGTGCTGTTCAAACAGGGCGGTGCGCACGGCGGGCATGTGTTGTACGTCGCCGACGGGCGTCTGCACTACGTCTACAACTTCCTCGGTGAGATCGAGCAGCAGTTGGTATCGCCGGATCCGATCCCGTTGGGACGGCATATCTTCGGTGTGCGGTACGCCCGCACCGGCACGGTCGAGAACAGTCACACACCGCTGGGCGACACGGCGTTGTTCATCGACGACGTCGCGGTGGCCGAACTGCCTGCCATGCGCACCCACCCGGGCATGTTCGCGCTCGCCGGCGGCGGCATCTGCATCGGGCGCAACACCGGTTCGGCGGTGTCGAAGAACTATCGGGGTCAGTTCGGCTTCACCGGCGGAACCATCGCCCGGGCCACCGTCGATCTGTCCGGGGAACCGTACGAGGACGTCGAAGCCACCCTGGCCCTGGCCTTCTGCAAGGACTGAGCCATCGGCGCGCCTACCCTGATCGCATGCACACCGAACTGGTCGAACTGCCCGGGGGAGCGTTCCGCATGGGTTCGACGCGCTTCTACCCGGAAGAGGCTCCGGTGCACACCGCGACGGTCGCATCGTTCGCGATCGAGAAGTACCCCGTCACCAACGCCCAGTTCGCCGAGTTCGTCGCTGCCACCGGATATGTGACCATCGCCGAGCGGCCATTGGATCCGGCACTGTATCCCGGTGTGGCGCAACAAGATCTGTTACCCGGGGCGCTGGTGTTCCGGCCCACCGCCGGTCCGGTGAACCTGCGGGACTGGCGGCAATGGTGGGACTGGGCACCCGGCGCGAGCTGGCGACACCCGTTCGGGCCGGACCGCGACGCCGGTCGGCCCGAGCACCCCGTCGTCCAGGTGGCCTATCCCGACGCCGCGGCCTATGCCGCGTGGGCCGGGCGGCGGCTGCCCACCGAAGCCGAATGGGAGTATGCGGCGCGCGGGGGAGCCGACACCGTCTACGCCTGGGGCGACGATGTCAGGCCCCGCGGTCAGCTGATGGCCAACACCTGGCAGGGCCGGTTCCCGTACCGCAACGACGGCGCCCTGGGCTGGGCCGGCACGTCCCCGGTGGGGTCCTTTCCGCCGAACGGCTTCGGGCTCTACGACATGATCGGCAACGTGTGGGAGTGGACGTCGACGCGATTCTCGGCCCACCACCAGCCCGGCGCGGCCCAGCCCGCCTGTTGCCCACCGGCGGATGCGGATCCCAGCGTCAACCAGACCCTCAAGGGCGGGTCATATCTGTGCGCGCCGGAGTACTGCCATCGCTACCGACCGGCGGCGCGTTCACCGCAATCCCAGGACAGCGCGACGACGCACATCGGTTTCCGCTGCGTCGCTTCGCGAGTGTGAACCGTCTGCGAAAAAACCGCCCGAGAGTCGCAGCAGGCTCACACTCGCGGCGCGCGCACGAGGAGCAACGACAGCCCGGGTGCCCCGCCTAGATTCACCGCGATCCGATATGTGGGCCCGTACGCCCGCGCGCGCCACGATGAGCCGGCGTCGGCCGCGTGCCGGCAGTCCGACACGGAGGAGCGCACGGTGACAGAGGGAACACCCGCAGACAACGCTGCGGCACCCGAGCGGGGACTGTTGGCCCGCATCGGATCCGACTGGTGGGCAACGATTCTCGGCCTCGCGGTGACCGCACTCGCGGTGGCCGGGGTGCTGCCGAAGATCCCGTGGTGAGACAACCATGAGCACTGTTGCCGACCGCGACGTCGCCGATGAGCCGGCGTCGGATTTCACCAGCAAGCGTCCCCTCGATTACCTGCCCGGCCTGCTGCTGCTCGTCGCGGTGGGGGTGGCCGGCAAGTACGCCGAGGTGGGCTGGCTGGCGCTGGCCAAGCATCAGCACTGGCGGGTGCCGGACATCGAGTATGTCCTGTGGGCCATCCTGATCGGCCTCGTGATCACCAATACCGTTGGGCTACATAGGATTTTCCGCCCGGGCGTACTGACCTACCAGTTCTGGCTGAAGGTCGGCATCGTGGCACTCGGATCCAGGTTCGTGCTCGGCGACGTGCTCAAGCTCGGCGCCACCAGCCTCGTGCAGATCCTTATCGACATGACGGTGGCCGGGACCATCATCATCGTCGCCGCGCGCCTGTTCGGGCTCTCCGGCAAGCTCGGCTCCCTGCTGGCTATCGGTACCTCGATCTGCGGGGTGTCGGCCATCATCGCGTCCAAGGGCGCCATCCGGGCCCGCAACTCCGACGTCAGCTACGCCATCGCGGCGATCCTCGCGCTCGGCGCCGTGGCGTTGTTCACGCTGCCACCACTGGGGCATGCGATCGGACTCACCGACCACGAGTTCGGCCTCTGGGCGGGCCTCGCGGTCGACAACACCGCCGAGACCACCGCCACCGGCTACCTGTTCTCCGATGAGGCCGGCAAGATCGCGGTGCTCGTCAAGTCGGTGCGCAACGCCCTGATCGGTTTCGTGGTGCTCGGCTTCGCGCTGTACTGGGCGTCCAAGGGGGAGGCCGACGAACTGGCTCCTGGCGTGCGGGCCAAGGCCGCGTTCGTGTGGGACAAGTTCCCCAAATTCGTCCTCGGCTTCCTCGCGGTGTCGGCGGTGGCGACGGCGGGCCTGCTGAGCAAGGGACAGCTGACCAATGTCGGGAACATCTCCAAGTGGGCGTTCCTGCTGACCTTCGCCGGGGTGGGCCTGTCCACCGACATCCGCCAGATCGCACGCACCGGCTGGCGTCCGCTCGTCGTCGCAGTGATCGGGCTGGTCGTGGTGGCCGTGGTCTCGCTCGGGCTGGTGCTGCTGACCTCACGCGTGCTGCACTGGGGTGTCGGCGGCGCGTAGATTGTGCCGGTAGCGACTGCGGGCCGGACCTGCAGCGATTTGGCGCCTTGCCCGAGCTCACCTACTATGTAGGGGTTGTCTTGGGTAGACCCTGGCTGATTGCTGTTCTTCAGATCAGTCTGGCGTATCCATAGCCAACAAAGACCGCGCACGTCCAGGTCGGAATCTGGCGTGCATAAAAACCCAGGTCAGGAGATCGAGTGATTCAGCAGGAATCGCGGTTGAAGGTCGCCGACAACACGGGTGCCAAGGAGATCTTGTGCATCCGCGTGCTCGGTGGCTCGTCGCGACGCTATGCCGGCATCGGCGACATCATCGTGGCGACCGTCAAGGACGCCATCCCCGGCGGCAACGTCAAGCGCGGTGATGTCGTGAAGGCCGTCGTCGTGCGCACCGTCAAGGAACGTCGTCGCGCCGACGGCAGCTACATCAAGTTCGACGAGAACGCCGCAGTCATCATCAAGAACGACAACGACCCCCGCGGCACCCGCATCTTCGGGCCCGTCGGTCGCGAACTGCGCGAGAAGAAGTTCATGAAGATCGTCTCGCTGGCCCCGGAGGTTTTGTAAATGAAGGTCCACAAGGGCGACACCGTTCTGGTGGTCTCCGGTAAGGACAAGGGCGCCAAGGGCAAGGTCCTGGTCGCCTACCCGGAGCGCAACAAGGTCCTCGTCGAGGGCGTCAACCGGATCAAGAAGCACACCGCGCAGTCGCAGAACGAGCGTGGGGCCTCGTCGGGCGGCATCGTCACCCAGGAGGCGCCGATCCACGTGTCCAACGTGATGGTGGTCGACTCCGACGGCAACCCGACCCGCATCGGCTACCGCGTCGATGAGGAGAGCGGCAAGAAGGTTCGCGTCTCCAAGCGCAACGGCAAGGACATCTGACTATGACCACCGCAGAGAAGACCCTTCCCCGGCTCAAGCAGCGCTACCGCGAGGAAATCCGCGAGTCGCTGCAGCAGCAGTTCCAGTACGGCAACGTCATGCAGATCCCCGGCGTGGTCAAGGTCGTCGTCAACATGGGTGTCGGTGACGCCGCCCGCGACGCCAAGCTGATCAACGGCGCGGTCAACGACCTGGCCCTGATCACCGGTCAGAAGCCCGAGATCCGCAAGGCTCGCAAGTCCATCGCCCAGTTCAAGCTCCGCGAGGGCATGCCCATCGGCGCGCGCGTCACGCTGCGCGGCGACCGCATGTGGGAGTTCCTGGACCGGCTCATCTCCATCGCGCTGCCCCGTATCCGCGACTTCCGCGGCCTGTCGGCCAAGCAGTTCGACGGCACCGGCAACTACACGTTCGGTCTGAACGAGCAGTCGATGTTCCACGAGATCGACGTGGATTCCATCGACCGGCCCCGCGGCATGGACATCACCGTCGTCACCTCGGCGACCAACGACGACGAAGGCCGTGCGCTGCTGCGGGCGCTGGGCTTCCCCTTCAAGGAGAACTGAGCACATGGCAAAGAAGGCTCTGGTCCACAAGGCCAACAAGAAGCCCAAGTTCGCGGTTCGCGCGTACACCCGCTGCAGCAAGTGCGGCCGTCCGCACGCCGTTTACCGCAAGTTCGGGCTGTGCCGCATCTGCGTGCGCGAAATGGCACACGCCGGCGAGCTGCCCGGCGTGCAGAAGTCCAGCTGGTAACAACGCACTGACGGCAGCACCCCGCGACCCGGCCATCCGGGACCCGCGGGGTGCTGTTGGTGTTCAGGGCCAGTCGGTGAGCTCCGCTCGCGGATTTGGCTCTGAGCTGCCGGTTGTCTACACTTGACCGGTTGCCTGTAGCTATTCGCCCAGGCGAGTCGGTATGTGCCGCCCACAAGTGTCACTACTGATGCACGACCCCTGACCGAACCCGGTCAGATACGGATGAACACTTCGCAGTAGGCCCACCGTGCGATGTGCCAGGCCCTTATTCCGGGAACCGGCGCGAGCACGCTGCATGGGAACCGCAGCGGGAGAGGTTGATTGACACTGTCATGACAATGACGGATCCGATCGCAGACTTTCTGACACGTCTGCGCAACGCCAACTCGGCGTACCACGACGAGGTGACCCTGCCCCACTCGAAGATCAAGGCGAACATCGCCGAGATCCTCAAGAAAGAGGGCTACATCTCCGATTACCGCACTGAGGACGCCCGCGTCGGCAAGTCCCTGGTGGTGCAGCTCAAGTACGGCCCCAGCCGTGAGCGCAGCATCGCCGGCCTGCGTCGCGTGAGCAAGCCCGGTCTGCGGGTTTACGCAAAATCCACCAATCTGCCGCGCGTTCTCGGCGGCCTGGGCGTGGCGATCATCTCCACGTCCTCGGGCCTGCTCACCGACCGCCAGGCATCTCGACAGGGCGTGGGCGGCGAAGTCCTCGCTTACGTCTGGTAGGGGGAAGCAGAAATGTCGCGTATTGGAAAGCAGCCGGTTCCGGTTCCCGCCGGAGTCGACGTGACCATCGACGGTCAGAACGTTTCGGTGAAGGGGCCCAAGGGCACCCTGGTGCTCGACGTCGCCGAGCCGATTGCCGTGTCGCGCAACGACGACGGTGCGATCGTGGTGGCCCGTCCCGACGACGAGCGGCGCAACCGCTCGCTGCACGGACTCTCCCGCACCCTGATCGCCAACCTGGTCACCGGTGTGACCGAGGGCTACACCCGCAAGATGGAGATCTTCGGCGTTGGTTACCGCGTGGTGGCCAAGGGCTCGAACCTGGAGTTCGCCCTGGGCTACAGCCACCCGGTTCTGATCGAGGCACCCGAGGGCATCACCTTCGCGGTGGAGACGCCCACGAAGTTCTCGGTGTCGGGTATCGACAAGCAGAAGGTCGGCCAGATCTCCGCGGTCATCCGTCGCCTGCGTCGCCCGGACCCGTACAAGGGCAAGGGCATTCGCTACGAGGGTGAGCAGATCCGCCGCAAGGTCGGAAAGACAGGTAAGTAACCATGGCTCCCAAAACTGTTACCGCAGAAAACGCAAAGCGTAAGCCGGTGGGCCAGAACATCTCTGAGACCCGTCGCAACTCTCGTCTGCGCCGCCACGCCCGGTTGCGCAAGAAGGTTGCCGGCACCGCCGAGACCCCGCGTCTGGTGGTCAACCGGTCGGCCCGGCACATCCACGTCCAGCTCGTCGACGATCTGGAAGGCGTCACCCTGGCGGCGGCCAGCTCGATCGAGCCCGACGTCCGCGCAGTGGACGGCGACAAGAAGGCGCACAGCGTGCGCGTCGGTCAGCTGATCGCCGAGCGTGCCAAGGCTGCCGGCATCGAGGCTGTCGTGTTCGACCGTGGTGGCTACACCTACGGCGGCCGCATCGCCGCGCTGGCCGATGCCGCGCGTGAGGGTGGGCTGAAATTCTGATGACTGTTAACGAGAGGACTGCATGATGGCCGAGCAGGCTGGCGCCGCTTCGGCGCAGGACAACCGTGGCGGTCGTGGTGACCGCGACGGCCGTGGCCGCCGCGATGACCGTGGTGGCCGTGGCCGCGGCGACGACCGTGGTGAGAAGAGCAACTACATCGAGCGCGTGGTCACGATCAACCGCGTGTCCAAGGTGGTCAAGGGTGGCCGCCGGTTCAGCTTCACCGCTCTGGTGATCGTCGGCGACGGTCACGGCATGGTCGGTGTGGGCTACGGCAAGGCCAAGGAAGTTCCGGCCGCCATCGCCAAGGGTGTCGAGGAAGCGCGCAAGGGCTTCTTCCGGGTTCCGCTGATCGGCGGCACCATCACCCACCCCGTGCAGGGCGAAGCCGCTGCCGGTGTGGTGATGCTGCGTCCGGCCAGCCCCGGTACCGGTGTGATCGCCGGTGGCGCCGCCCGCGCCGTGCTGGAATGCGCTGGGGTGCACGACATCCTGGCCAAGTCGCTGGGTAGCGACAACGCGATCAACGTGGTTCACGCCACCGTTGCCGCGCTGAAGCTGCTGCAGCGTCCGGAAGAGGTGGCGGCCCGTCGCGGTCTGCCCATCGAGGATGTTGCGCCGGCCGGCATGCTGCGGGCCCGACGCGAGAGCGAAGCGCTGGCTGCTGCAGCCGCGCGTGAGGGATCGGCATAACCATGGCAGAGCTCAAGATCACCCAGGTGCGCGGGGTCATCGGCGCACGCTGGAAGCAGCGCGAAAGCCTGCGGACGCTGGGACTGAAGAAGATCCGTCAGTCCGTGGTTCGTGAGGACAACGCCCAGACCCGCGGTCTGATCAATGTTGTGCATCACCTCGTCGAGGTGGAGGAAGTCAAATGAGCGTTATCAAGCTTCATGACCTGAAGCCGGCTGCGGGCTCGAAGACCGCCAAGACCCGCGTTGGTCGTGGTGAGGGCTCCAAGGGTAAGACCGCCGGTCGCGGTACCAAGGGCACCAAGGCCCGCAAGAACGTCCCGGTGACGTTCGAGGGTGGCCAGATGCCGATCCACATGCGGCTGCCGAAGCTCAAGGGCTTCAAGAACCGCTTCCGGACCGAGTATGAGGTCGTCAACGTCGGCGACATCAACAAGGCCTTCCCGCAGGGCGGCACCATCGGTGTCGACGAGCTGGTGGCCAAGGGTCTGGTTCGCAAGAACAGCCTGGTCAAGGTTCTCGGCGACGGCAAGCTGACCGCCAAGGTCGACGTCACCGCCAACAAGTTCAGCGGCAGCGCCCGTGAGGCCATCACCGCTGCAGGCGGTTCGGTCACCGAACTGTAGATTTCGGCGTGCAAAGGCCCTCGCTTCGGCGGGGGCCTTTTCCGTTGCCGCCCCTTTCGCGAATGTGAATCGTCTGCGAGATCCCGCGCGATTTCTCGCAGAGGATGCACGCTCGCGGTGGCTTCGTATTGAATACGGATACGAGCGGGACGGGAGGCGCGGCTGTGGATGCCGATGTGATCGTGGTGGGCGGGGGACTGGCCGGACTGGTCGCCACCCGTGAATTGACCCGGCGCGGAAAGAAAGTCGCCGTGGTCGATCAGGAGAACGCAGCCAACCTCGGCGGTCAGGCGTTCTGGTCGTTCGGCGGTATCTTCCTCGTCGGCAGCCCTGAGCAACGCCGGTTGGGAATCAAGGATTCGCTCGAGCTGGCGTGGAACGACTGGCAGGGCAGCGCCGCGTTCGACCGTGGCGACGACGAAGATGCCTGGGCGGTCAAATGGGCCCGAGCCTACGTGGAGTTCGCCGCCGGCGAGAAACGCGCGTACCTTTCCGAGCACGGCATCACCTTCGTACCGACCGTGGGTTGGGCCGAGCGGGGAGATCTGCGCGCCGATGGGCACGGCAATTCGGTGCCCAGGTTTCACGTCGCGTGGGGTACGGGCACGGGAATCGTTGAACCCTTTGTGAATTCGGCTCGGAGCGCAGCCGGTGACGGGCTCGTGACGTTTCGCCACCGGCATCGTGTCGACGAACTGGTGTTCACCGATGGTGCCGTCACCGGCGTCCGCGGCGTGGTGCTGGCCCCCGATGACGCGCCCCGCGGTGCGCCGTCGAACCGCGACGTCGTCGGGGACTTCGAACTGAGCGCGCAGGCCGTCGTCGTCGCCTCGGGCGGGATCGGCGCGAACCATGAGATGGTGCGGCGCTACTGGCCGTCGCGCATGGGCACTCCGCCGCGGTCGATGATCACCGGCGTCCCCGCCTACGTGGACGGTCGCATGCTCGACATCGCTGCCGACGCCGGTGTGCGCCTGGTGAACCGGGACCGCATGTGGCACTACACCGAAGGCATCCAGAACTGGAACCCGATCTGGCCCGACCACGCGATCCGGATCCTGCCCGGCCCGTCGTCGATGTGGTTCGACGCCATCGGCCGACGCCTGCCCGCGCCCTACCTGCCTGGCTACGACACCCTGGGTACCTTGCGCCATCTGCGCACCGATCCCGACATCGCGGGCCATGACCATTCCTGGTTCATCCTGACCCAGAAGATCATCGAGAAGGAGTTCGCACTGTCGGGCTCGGAGCAGAATCCCGACATCACCGGCAAGAACAGGTCTGCGATGCTGCGCGAGCGGGTGCTGAGTCGCTCGGCGCCGGGGCCGGTCGAGGCGTTCAAACGCCACGGTGCCGACTTCGTCGTCGCCGACGATCTCGAATCCCTCGTGGCCAAGATGAACACGCTCACCGACGAGCCGCTGCTGGACGCGCAAGCCATCCGGGCTCAAATCGAGTCTCGTGACCTGCAATTCGCCAACCCGTTCGCCAAAGATGCTCAGGTGCAAGGCATCCGCAATGCGCGGCGCTACCTCGGTGACCGGCTGGCTCGCGTCGCCGCGCCACACCGCATCCTCGATCCGTCCGCGGGCCCGCTGATCGGCGTCAAACTGCACATCCTGACCCGAAAGACGTTGGGCGGCATCCAGACCGATCTGTCGTCGCGCGCATTCGGGACTGGCGGTCAAATCATCTCCGGGCTCTATGCCGCGGGTGAGGCCGCCGGGTTCGGTGGCGGCGGCGTGCATGGTTACAACGCACTCGAGGGCACGTTCCTGGGCGGGTGCATCTTCTCGGGACGTGCCGCCGGGCGGGCGGCGGCCGAAGCGCTCTAGGTGAGTTGCGGTATGACCTCGGCGGCCAGCCGTTCCATCTGCTCACGGTCCTCGGCGATGTTCGCGCCTGCGGGGTTGAGCACGACCATCTGGGCGCCGGCGTCGGCCACCTCCTGCAGCCCGCGCACCACGTCTGCCGGCGTGCCCGACACCGGGACCGCCTCGATGCCGGGCATCTGGCCGTAGATGCGGTGCAGCCCTTCGACGACTCGCTCGCGGGCGCGGGCGGGGTCGTCGTCGATCATCAGGTACACCCGCTTGCCGATGGTGTAGCCGGCCGGATCCTTGCCCTGCTCGTCGAGTTCGCGGCGCACCGTCTGGACCGACTCGGCGAATGTGGCGGTGGTCGACGACCCGGCTCCGAGGAACGAGTCCCCGTACCGGACCGCCCGGGCCAGCGCATTGGGCGCGGTGCCACCGAACCAGATCGGCGGGTGCGGGCGCTGCACGGGCTTCGGCTGGATCGGCAGGTCCTCGACGTCGCGGAACTGGCCGTGAAACGTGATGCGCGGTTTGTCGGACCAGGCCGCCTTCATCAACTCCAAGCCCTCGTTGAAGTAGCTGACGAACTTGGCGCGGTCCACCCCGAACGCGGCGAACGGCCGGAAGTTGCCGCCGTGCCCGACCCCGACGTCGAGGCGCCCGTGGCTGAGCTGGTCGACGGCCGTGATGGCCGACGCGAGCTGCAGCGGATCGTGCAGGGAGGTGATGAGCACGGCCACTCCGAGCCGAAGCCGGGTGGTGCAGGCCGCCGCATACGACAACAGCTCCAGCGGCGCGACGCCCGGCGCCTCGCCGATCGTCTGCTCCATGGTCCAACCGCCCTCGAACCCCAACTCCTCGGCGCGAGCCAGATAGGCCTTCAGACCCTCATCGTCGAACCGACCCGTCACCAGCTGCGGTATCGAAATCGAGAACTTCACCCTCACCACGGTACGGTGCGGCGCCGCGTCAAGCGCGGTCTCCGGGCTCCTCCAAGAAGCTGCAGATAGCCGGGGCCAGCTCGTCGGCATTGGCGACCAGGTCGATGTGACCGCCAGGATGGCTCAGCATCTGCGCGTGCGGCATCAGGCGACTCATGATGTGGGCGTTGGCAATCGGGATGATGGGATCGTCGGTGCCCGCCACCAGCAGCGTGGGTTGGCGGATCGCGGGCAGGGCGAACAGGCTCGTCCAGACGGCCCCGGCGAGCAACTGGTGCAGATAGCCCATCTTCGACCCGGCATGCAGCTGGGTTCCGAAGATCTTGGCGATGTCGAAGCCGTGATCACGGGCCGCGCCGCCATAAAGCTCACCGGCAATGGCCGACACATATTCCGGATCCCGAAAACGCCGCGGCGTCAACATCTTCGCCAGCACCCGCGGATGAGCCGGCACCATCAACGCGCCGGTGCCCGTCGCCACCAGAACCAGACGCCTGCAGCGGCGGGGATTCTGGAATGCGAACTGCTGGGCCAGCGCCCCACCCCAGGACAGGCCCAGGACGTCGACGACGTCGAGGCCGAGCTTGGTCAACACCCGTCCCAGCACCCAGGCCAGGTAGGGAAAGCCGTACGGCAGGGCCGAGACCGGGGAACCACCCGTGCCCGGGACGTCGAACCGAACCACCGTCAGATCGGGATCAAGTGCCGCGACGAAGGGGTCGAGCACCTCCAGGCTCGCCCCGATCCCGTTGCACAGCACCAGTGGGACACCGGTGCCGGGGCGGACATCCACCCGGATGCGTTGCCCGCCTGCGGCGACGTAGGTCTCGGTCATGGCCTCAGCTCTCATGGACGTAGGTTCCGGGCGCCGGGGCCAGTGGCTCGTAACCGGGACCGCCGAGGGCTTGGGGCGCATCGACTTCCGGCCCGCTGCGCTCGCCCAGCCACGCCATGTAGTGCGGCCACCACGAATCCTTCTTGGGTTCATTTTCGGTGAGCCATTCCTCGGCGGTGGAGTCGTCGACCGCGCCCGCCCGGAACGACGCCTTCGGGTTGCCCGGAGGATTGACGAGCGCGGCGATGTGGCCGCTCGTGGACAGCACGTAGGTGTTGTCCTTGCTGCCCAGCAGCTGAGCACTGCGGTAGGTGGCCTGCCACGGGCAGATATGGTCGGCAACACCGCCGATCACGTAGGCGTCGTTGGTCACCTTGCCGAGGTCGACCGGGGTGCCGAGCATGCTCACCGCACCCGGCGTGGTCAGTGAATTGTGCAGGCCCATCAACACCATCTCGCGGTGCAGGGCGGCAGTCATCCGGGTGGTGTCGGCGTTCCAGAACAGTACATCGAAGGGCGCCGGTTCGCGGCCCTGCACATAGTTGTTCACCCAGTACCGCCACACCAGGTCGGTCGGGCGCAGCCAGGCAAACATCTCGGCCATGGCCCGCCCGTCCAGGTAACCGGCACGGGCCGACGACCGGATCGCGGCGTGCGCGGAGCGCTCGCTCATCGCCGCGGAGGCGAAACCGGCCCGGTTCTGGTCGAGCACCGTGACGGCCAGCGTGAGCCCGGCGATCTTGTCGGCCTCGCCGATCTCGGCGAGATGGGCGGCCACCATCGCCGCCAGAATGCCGCCCGAGCAGGTTGCCAGCAGGTGCGCACTGTCGGTGCCCGCGATCTCCCGGACCGCGTCGAGCGCCTCGATGATCGCGCCGCCGTAGGCGTCGAATCCCCAATCCCGGTGCCGGGCTTGCGGATTGCGCCACGAAATGGCGAACACCTGCTGCCCCTGAGCCACGAAGTATTCGATCATGCTGCGGCCAGGCGCGATGTCCATGATGTAGAACTTGTTGATCACCGGCGGCACCATCAGCAGCGGGATCTGCCGCACGGTGGGGGTCTGGGGCGCGTAGTGGATCAACTCGAACATCCGGGTCTTGAGCACCACCGCGCCCTTGGTGATCGCGACGGTCTCACCGACGGTGTACGCGTCGGGTTCGACCATCGCGGGCACTCTCGGCTTGGCAGCCATGTCACGGGCGAAGGCTTTCACGCCGCGCACCGCCGACAGGCCGCCGGTGTCGATGAGCGCCTTCCAACCCAGCGGGCTCAGGATCGGGCTGTTGCTGGGTGAGAGGCCTTCGAGGATGTTGTCCAGCACGAAACGCATCTTGTCGCGATCTCGCCAGTCCAGGTCGGCGGCGGCGAACAGCGCCTCGGCGGTGTCGGCCGCGGCCAGGTAGGCCTGCATCGTGCGGCGCATCAACGGATTACCCTGCCAGGCCGGATCGGTGAACCGCTTGTCGGAGCGGGCCGGAGCGCGCTCGGAATTGCCGGTGGCGATCGCAGCGAGTTCACGGCCGAGGCCGCCGATCTGGTCGGCGACGGTGCGGGGCTGACGGGCCAGGCTGCCCCCGAACCTGGCCCAGGACTGGTTGGGCATCATCCGGCCGGCAAAGCTGCGGGTCGAATTGACCAGTAGCAGGTCCAGCGGTGCGGCGAGTTCATCGAAACGGTTGTCGGTCATGGCGATCAGTTGCTTTCGGTGGAGGGGATGGCGATCTCGCGGCGCAGGATCTTGCCGGTCGGTCCTTTGGGCAGGGCGTCGACCAGCCAGACGCGGCGCGGGTACTTGTAGGCGGCGACGCGTTGTTTGACGAAGTCGCGCAGCTCCTCGGGTGCGGTCTCGGCGCCGTCCTTGAGCGCGACCGCCGCTCCGACCTCCTCGCCGAGTGAATCGTGCGGGATGCCGACGACGCAGGCCTCCGCAACGGCCGGATGCTCGTAGAGCACCTCCTCGATCTCCCGCGGATAGATGTTCAGGCCGCCGCGGATGATCATCTGCTTCTTGCGGTCGACTATGTAGAAGTAGCCGTCGTCGTCGACCTTGCCGATGTCGCCTGTGCCGAACCAGCCGTCCGGCGAGATCGCCGCGGCGGTGGCCTCGGGCAGGTTCCAGTAGCCCTTCATGACGTTGTGGCCGCGGATCTGAATCTCGCCGGGCTCACCGGTGGCAACCTCGGTGCCGTTGTCGTCGACGACGCGCATCTCGACACCTTCGATGGGCGTGCCGATCGAACCGGCCTTGCGCTCGCGGTCGGGATGGTTGAAGCAGGCCACCGGTGAGGTCTCCGAGAGCCCGTAGCCCTCCAGGATCGTGGTGTCGAACGTCGTCTCGAACTCCGTGAGCACCGGCACCGGCAGGGCCGCGCCGCCGGACGCGCAGATCCGCAAAGTCGTTGCAGCACTGGGAAATTCGGGTGCCACGGCGAGCAGTGCCGAGTACATGGTCGGCACGCCCTGGAACACCGTCACCCGGTCACGCTGGATCGCCCGCAGCACGGTGCGCGGGTCGAAGCGGGGGATCAGCACCAGCGTCGCACCGCCGGCCACTGCGGCGTTGAGGCCACACGTCAGGCCGAACACATGGAACAGCGGCAGGCAGCCCATGATCACGTCGTCCGGGCCGACCCCGATCAGGGTGCGCAACGTGACCTCGGCGTTGCGGCGCAGGCCACCGTGGGTCAGCTCGGCGCCCTTGGGTTTGCCGGTGGTACCTGAGGTGTGCAGCACCACCGCGGTGTCCGTGTCGGCCCGCTCGACCGGTTCGCGCTGTTCGGGGAGGTCGCCTATCAGGGCGGGCAGCGTCGCGTCGTCGACCAGCCAGACCTGTGCGCTCGCCGCCGCGGCGCCGTCGGTGGCGGCCTCGGCGAACGTCGGTGCGCCGAACAGGGCCTTCGCCCCGGTGTTGGCCAGGTAGAACTCGACCTCCCGCGCCTTCAGCAGCGGGTTCATCGGGACGGCGACGGCACCCCGGCGCATGATGCCGTAGTACGCCACGGCGAATGCCGCACTGTTCGGCAGCATGATGCCGACCCGGTCGCCGGGGGCGATGCCGGCGCGGTCGAGGAACGTGGCGACGCGGGCCGCCGCGGTGTTGAAGTCGGCGAAGCTCAGGGTCGTATCGTCACAGCGAAGTGCCGTTCGATCGGGGTACTTCTGCGCTGCTGCAACGAGATTGGTGCTGAGGTTGGTCACGGTCTCCTCCGGGTGCCGACGTTGTCGTTCGATACCTCAACTGTGCGGCCAGAGCTGCGGGAAGAACATGGTGGCGGGAACAACGTCGCAGGCAGTCTGCTGTGAGCGCTCACACCCGGGGGCCCGCGGGCCTATCGTGTCACTCATGCCAGCGGCGCCCGATCCGAGCATTGTGCGGCTCGCCGAGGCCGTGCTGGCTCGTGCCGATGCCCTGGCCGCGGAGATGGCCGAGGTCATCCGTCGCGACGTCGCGTTCTACGCGTCCAACCGCAGCCTGGTCGACGACGCCGAGCTGCAACGCAGCTGCCGGGCCCAGATGGTCTACGTGTTCGACGCCCTGACCGCCGACAACGGTCCCGAACTGGCCGACGTGTCGGCCGCCGAGGACACCGGCGTGCGGCGTGCGCTGGCCGGCGTGCCGCTGGCGACGGTGATGTCGGCCTACCGCGTCGGCTTCCGGTTCATGTGGGAGACGAGCCTGGCCCAGGCGCGCGATCTCGACATCAGCCCCGAGGCCATCCTGGCCACCACGTCGCAGATCATGCTCGCCCAGGACTCCTTCACCCAGGCGATGACGGGCGCCTACCGCCAGCAGCTGACCCAGCAGATGCTCGGCAAGGAAGAGGAACGCTCGGCTCTGGTCGAGGCGATCCTGCAGGGCCGCATCACCGACACCCAGAACCTGTGGGACGCCGCCGACATTCTGCGGCTGCCCACCTCGGGGCCGTATGTCGTTGTGGCAGCACAGGTTCCGGGGATCGGACGCACGGGTCTGCCGGAGATCGCGAACAAGCTCGATACCCGCGATATCCGATCGGCGTGGCGGCTGCTGCCCGATCTGCAGGTCGGCATCGTGCATCTGCGCCGCCCGGCCACCCAGGGCGAGCTGTTGGAGATTCTGCGGTCAGCGGCGTCGGACCGGGTGGGGGTGAGCCCGCCGTTCGACGATCTGACAGTCACCGGCGAGGCCCTGCGGTTCGCCCGGCTGGCGATCGCCGGGAGGCCCACCGACGATCAGCTCGTGCAGGTGTTCGACGGTTCACCGTTGGCGGTGGCAGCGGTCGCCGCACCCGAGGTCATGCAACGCATCGGGCATGACGTCCTCGGAGGTTTCGACGATCTGCCCGCCGAGGAACGGCAGATCTTGGTCGACACCTTTCAGGCCTGGCTCGATGCCGGCGGCTCCGCCAACGAGACGGCCGCCAAGATCTACGTGCATCCCAACACCGTGCGCCATCGTCTGCACCGCATCGAGGAGCGCACCGGCCGATCGCTGTCGCGCCCGCGTGACATCGCCGAGTTGTGTCTGGCCTTCGAGGTGCACCGCAGGCTGCCGTGAGCACGTCACCTCTCCTGCGAGAAGACAAGGAGGTACCCCGACACGCCGATATTGCGGGACATTCGCGTCTGTTCGCGCAGACCGTCGAGCCTGCTCCGGGCGTCGGTAGGCTCGGAGCATGTTCGACTTTCTCCCGAGCCTGCCCGGTCCCGACGATGTGCGGGCGCTGGTCCGCAAGGTCGACACCGTCCGGCACAACGGCGTGCCCAGTGCCTGTGTTCTCGAACTCGATCTGACGTCCGTGCCTCCGGAGACCGCGGGGTTCGATCCGTTGGCGATGATCTCCGTCGGAGGACGGCCCCTGGTCCTGCACCAGGCCGTCGCAGCGATACACCGGGCCGCCGACGATGACCGGGTGGCCGGCCTGATCGCGCGGGTACAGATCCCCGCCGCGGCCGCCGGACCGGTGCAGGAACTGCGCGACGCGATCGCCGAGTTCGGCGCCGTCAAACCGACGTTGGCCTGGTCGGAGACCTATCCGGGCACCTTGTCGTACTATCTCGCCTCGGCGTTCCGCGACGTGTGGATGCAACCGTCGGGCACGGTCGGACTGGTCGGTTTCGCCACCAACGCGATGTTCCTGCGCGATGCCCTGGACAAGGTCGGGATCGAAGCGCAGTTCGTGACTCGTGGCGAATACAAGTCTGCGACAAACATCTTCACGCAGGATCGCTACACCGACGCGCACCGGGAAGCCGACAGCCGGCTGATCGAGAGCCTCCAGAGCCAGGTGTGGCAGGCCATCGCGGAATCCCGGCACGTCTCGGTCGACTCCATCAATGCGTTGGCAGACAAGGCGCCGCTGTTGCGTGACGATGCCGTGGCGGGCGGGCTGATCGACCGGATCGGCTTCCGTGACGAGGCGTACGCGCGCATCAGTGAACTCTGCGGTGCCGCAGCGGAATCCGACGGGGACGACAGTGCCCCGCGGCTGTATCTGTCGCGTTACGCGCGGGCCTCGGCGCACAAGCCCACCCCCGCGATTCCTGGGCTCAAGTCGAAGCCGACCGTCGCCGTGGTGACGGTGCACGGGCCGATCGTCAGTGGCAAGGGTGGTCGGCAGGTGCTGCCGTTCGGTAACTCCGGCGCCGGGGGCGACACCATCGCCGCGGCGCTGCGCGAGGCCGCAGCCCAAGACGACGTGGTGGCCATCGTGCTGCGGGTGGACAGCCCCGGGGGTTCGGTGACCGCCTCCGAGACCATCTGGCGTGAGGTGGTGCGGGCCCGGGAGGCCGGCAAGCTCGTCGTCGCGTCGATGGGTGCCGTGGCCGCATCCGGCGGCTACTACGCGGCCATGGCCGCCGACGCGATCGTGGCCAACCCGGGCACCATCACCGGCTCGATCGGGGTGTTGACCGGCAAGCTGGTGTCACGGGAGCTCAAGGACAAGCTCGGAGTCGGTTCCGATGCGGTGCGGACCAATGCCAATGCCGACGCCTGGTCGACCAATGCGCCGTTCACCGATGAGCAGCACGCCCAGGTCGAGGCCGAAGCGGACCTTTTCTACCAGGACTTCGTGCAGCGCGTCGCGGACGGCCGGGGCTTGGCGGTGGATGCGGTTCAGGACGTGGCCCGCGGCCGGGTGTGGACCGGGGCCGACGCTCACGAACGCGGGCTCGTCGACGAGCTCGGCGGGCTGCGCACCGCGATCCAGCGCGCCAAACTGTTGGCCGGACTCGACGAGGACGCCAAGGTCAAGATCGCGCACCTGCCCGGGTCGTCGCTGCGGGATCTGTTGGCGCCCAAGCCATCCTCGCAACCGGCAGCGGCGTCACTGCCCGAGGCTCTGGGCTCGCTGGCCGTCGCGTCGGTGACCGGTGTGCTGGACCAGGCGCAGCGCTCGTTGACCGGCGCGCATGCGATGTGGCTGGGGGAGTACCGCTTCTAGAGTCGCGGACAGACGGAAAATCGCACTATTTCAGCCGGAGTAGTGCGATTTTGCGTCTGTTCAGCGGATTTCGCGCCCCGTTCTGACGCCGATGACAATTGCGGCACACCCCGGGGGCGGTGCATTGTGCCTGCCAGCGAGGTAACGTCAAACCTTGGCAACTACTGAATTGCCGGACGAGACGACGGCCTGGCCCTGCGGTGTTCACCGATCAGACCAGCCGAAACCAGAGCGCGCGGCGGGGACCGGTGTCGTCAGACACATGGAGGAACCGTGCCTGCGCACAAGAGCCCGATGAGGGGCTTCGGAGACAAGCCGGAGATCGACTACAGCGAACCCGCGGAAAGTGCGCCAGACCCGGGTGTACTCAGACGGGCGATCGCCGCATCGGCGATCGGAAACGCCACAGAATGGTTCGACTACGGCATATACGCCTACGGCGTGAGCTACATATCGGCCGCCATCTTCCCGGGTGACACGCAGCAGGCCACCCTGTTGGCGCTTGCCACATTTGCGGTTTCGTTCCTCGTGCGGCCGCTCGGCGGATTTGTGTGGGGACCACTGGGCGACCGGCTCGGACGCAAACACGTTCTGGCCATCACCATCGTGCTGATGGCAGGTGCGACATTCTGCGTGGGTCTGGTCCCGTCCTACGCCGCGATCGGATTGTGGGCACCGGCCATCATGGTGGTGCTGCGCATGATCCAGGGCTTCTCCACCGGCGGCGAATATGGCGGTGCGGCAACGTTCATGGCCGAGTACGCGCCGTCCCGCCGCCGCGGGTTCCTCGGGAGTTTCCTGGAATTCGGCACCCTTTCCGGGTTTTCGCTCGGCGCGCTGCTCATGCTCGGTTTTTCGATGCTGCTCACCGACGACCAAATGGGTTCGTGGGGTTGGCGATTGCCCTTCATGGTCGCCGCACCGCTCGGCTTGATCGGTGTCTATCTGCGTTCCCGACTCGAGGACACCCCGGTATTCCGTGAACTCGAGCAGTCCGGGGACACCGAACAGGGCGCGGTGACGCAATTCAAGGATCTGGTGGGGGAGTACTGGGCACCCGTACTGCGGCTGGGCGGTCTGGTGGTGGCGCTCAACGTCGTCAACTACACGCTGCTCACCTACATGCCCACATACCTCGAGCGGACCATCGGACTGTCGAGCAATCACGCGCTGGTCGTACCCATCATCGGCATGCTCACGATGATGGTGTTCCTGCCGTTCGCCGGTCACATCTCCGACCGGGTGGGCCGCAAGCCGATGTGGTGGTTCTCGCTGATCGGGCTGTTCATCGCCGGTGTGCCGATGTTCCTGCTGATGGGCACCAACATGGTCGGTGCCGTGATCGGATTCGCGGTGCTGGGGTTGCTCTACGTGCCGCAGCTGTCGACCATCTCCGCCACCTTCCCGGCGATGTTCCCGACGCAGGTGCGCTACGCCGGTTTCGCCATCGCCTACAACGTGTCGACCTCACTGTTCGGTGGCACCGCGCCCGCGGTCAACGACTGGTTGGTGTCGTTGACCGGGGACCATTTGGTGCCGGCGTATTACATGATGATCGCGTGCGTGATCGGGGCGATCGCACTGGTGAAGGTGCCCGAAACGGCTCGATGCCCGATCGGGGGAACCGAGATCCCCGGCACGCCCGAAGCGCCGCCACAGCTGGAATACGACGTCGAACCCAGTGGGGCGTCGTAGCTCTCAGCCGGCGGGCAGGCGCGCGATGAGCCGGTCGACGGCGTCCTCCATGTGCGCGAGCATCAGCTTGTCGGTGAGTGCGACGTCGCCGGATCGGATAGCGCAGGCCAGCGCATGGTGCTCGGTGACGCGGTCGCTGGGCGTGTCGTAGGTATCGGCCAAGGCGTGCAAGCACATTCGGGTCTCGACCAGGTAGGTCTGGTGCATCCGGATCAGCCGTGAGCTGCCGGCCGACGCGACCAGGAGTTCATGGAAGCGAATGTCGGCCTCACTCAACTCATCTGGTTCGACAGCCGATTCCATCTCGTCGACGATGGCGAGCAGTCCGTCGCCGACCGCGGCGTAGTCGCCCTGCAGGATCTTGCGGGCCGCCGTGCGCTCGACGGCTTCGCGCGCCAGATACATATCGCGAACCTCGTCGGGCGTCATGTCGATCACGAACACGCCGCGGTTGCGGATGGCGATCACCAGGCCCTCCTGGGCCAGGCGCTGAATGCCCTCGCGGATCGGACCGCGGCTCACACCGAACCTGCGGGCCAGTTCGGCTTCGCCGAGCTGAGATCCCGGTTCCAGCTCACGGTGCGCGATGGCCTGGCGCAGCTTGTCGGCGATGAGGCTCGGCGTCGATTGCTGGTCCACCGGCCCGATGAAGTCGGTCACCGGGCCGTCCTGAACAGGGTGCCGAGGCCGGGCAGGCGCGGAACCGGGCCGATCAACTGCAGGCCCTTCCAGACCGTCACGGCGTTGGCGGTGAGTACCGGCTTTCCGGCTGCCGATTCCAGCCTGTCGATGATGCCCAGCGTGTGCATGGCGGTGTCGGGCACCAGCACCGCCTCGGCGTCGGGATGGTCGGCGGCCCGGACCATCTCGACCACCTCGTCGGGTGTCAGCAGGCCCACTTCCGCGGCCGTGACGATGTCGTGGCTGCCCATCGCGACCACGACCGCACCGCTGGCGGACAGGAACGTCACGAAGTGCGCGGCCACGTCCGCGGGATACGACGCGGCCACCGCGACGCGGTGAATGCCCAAGTACTGCAAGGCATCTACGAATGCGATCGAGGTCGACGAAGCCGGTACGCCCGCCGCGAGCGCGACTTGGTCGACCTGTTGGCGCGCGCCGTCGGGGCCGAAGACGAAGCTGCCCGACGTGCACGCCCACATCATCGATTCCGCTTGCGCACCGCTGAGCCGGGCGACACCGTCGGCGAGCCGTTCGGCCTTGCCGAGGTCCAACAACGCATCCACGCGGTGGGCATCCTCGCCGACGCTGGTGATCGCCACGGGCAACGACACAGAGGCGCCCAAGCGTGCCTCCAGCGCTTCGAAATCGTCCTCTGCGCTGTGGCCGGGGTAGAGGATGCCTACGGTCGGCATACGGTCTCCTGTCGGATCGTGGGAACGGTGCGGGGCTCGATCGCTCAGGTCTCCAGCAGTCGCTGGCCGGGGCCGACGGCCTTGCGTCCCGCGACGGCCAGCGCCGCCCACATCGTCACCTGGTTGGCCGTCACGACGGGTTTACCCAGGTCGGCCTCGAGCTGGGCGATCAGGTCGTAGGTCGGCAGGTTGGTGCAGCTGATGACGATGGCCTCGGCCTCGGGAACATCGGTGGCCCGCACCAGATCTGCCGTGGTCTCGTACGGCACCGCCCAGATGCGCGCGGTCATCCCCAGGCCCGCCGTCGCGACGACCTCGATGCCTGCCTCCATGAGGTAACTGGTCAGCCCGATGGTCAGGTCCGCGGTGTAGGGCGTGACGGTGGCGACCTTGTGCAGGCCGAGATGCCGAAGCGCGGTGAGCATCGCACCGCTGGTGGTCACCGCTGCCGGGGCGCCCGCCGCGCGCATCGCCGCGACCAGGGCGGCCTCGCCAGCCATGCCCTTGACGAAGCTGCCCGCGGTGCACGCGTAGGCGGTGACGAGCGGGGACACTGCAAGCACATTGGCGGCGCCTGCCACCACCTGTTCCGGCTCGGAGATGTGCACCGCCATGTCGACGGTCACGGGCATCGGCGCATACCGCAGCCGGGTTACGTAGAGACTGACGTCGTTGGGCACCCATCGCCACAGTTCCCGGTCGAGGGCGAAGTCGTATGGCGCCACAACACCTATCCCCACCTGCTGCAACGGCGGGTGAGGGGCCAAACCCTCGATCGTCATGTCCACAGTGTGAGGCCGAACGGGTCGACCGGCAACATATTGTTGACAATCCTACGAAACGGTTCCTAGCCTCGGACTGATGTCGAGCCCACGTCCGGTGATCGCGGTGTTGTGTGAGCGCGCGAGCGATCGTCCGGCCGGGGTGGCGGATCTCGACGTCGACGCCGACTTCCGGTATTGCGCCGCAGACGGTTTGGCCGACGCCCTGCGGGGCGCTCGGGCGTTGCTGATGTGGGACTACTTCTCCACCGCGCTGCGTGGTGCGTGGGCATCCGCGGACAACCTGGAGTGGATCCACGTCACCGCCGCAGGCGTCGACACCCTGCTGTTCGACCAACTGCGTGATTCCGACGTCGTGGTCACCAACGCTCGGGGCGTATTCGACCGTCCCATGGCCGAATACGTGCTGGGAGCGGTCATCGCATACGCGAAGGGAACCCAGGCCAGCCTCGATCGGCAACGGCGGCATCAGTGGCAGCACCGAGAGACCAGAACCATCGCCGGTGCGCACGCGTTGGTGATCGGAACCGGCGGCATCGGCCGGGAGATCGCCCGGTTGCTGCGGGCGGCCGGGCTGATCGTCCGCGGGGCCGGGCGCGTGGCGCGCGCCGCGGATCCCGACTTCGATCAGGTCGTCGCCACAGCCGACCTGGCCGCCGCGGTCGGTTGGTGCGACCACCTGGTGGTGGCCGCCCCGCTCACCGATGCCACCCGCGGCCTGGTGGACACCGCCGTCTTGGCGGCGATGAAGTCCGATGCGCATCTGGTGAACGTCGCCCGCGGCCCGATTGTCGACGAGTCCGCGCTGCTGTCAGCGCTGACCGCGGGCAGTATCGGTGGCGCCACCCTCGACGTGTTCGACACCGAACCCCTGCCGCAGGACCATCCGCTGTGGGACGCGCCCGGCGCCGTCGTCACCGCCCACATGTCCGGGGATGCTCGCGGCTGGCGCGACAGGCTGGCCGCGCAGTTCGCCGACAACCTCCAGCGGTGGCTCACCGGGCAGCCACTGCACAACGTCGTGGACAAGAAGCTCGGATATGTCAGGGGCACAACGTGATTCCCTCGGCGGCCGACCTCATGGCGGCCTATCGGAACAAAGCACTCTCGCCCGTGGAGATCACCCGGGCCGCGCTGGCGGCCATCGATCGCCAGAACGGCCTGGTGAACGCCTTCGTGCTGATCGACGAGGAGGGCGCGCTGGCGGCGGCACAGGCGTCAGAGGCCCGGTGGCAGGCCGGGCAACCGCTGGGGCCCGCGGACGGCATCCCGACCTCGATCAAGGACGCATTGTGGACGAAGGGCTGGCCCACGCTGCGTGGCAGCTGGCTCATCGACGAGGCCGGGCCGTGGGACGAGGACGCGCCAAGCGTTGCGCGACTGCGTGATTCGGGGGCGATCCTGCTCGGCAAGACCACGACGCCCGAGTACTCGTGGAAAGGGGTCACCGATTCGCCGCGCTACGGCGCGACCGGCAACCCGTGGAATCGGACCGTCACCGCCGGCGGGTCCAGCGGCGGCAGCGCCGCGGCCGTCGGTCTCGGCATGGGCGTGTGGTCGGTCGGCACCGACGGTGGCGGCTCGGTGCGCATACCTGCGGCGTTCACCGGCACCGTGGCGCTCAAACCGACGTATGGACTCATCCCGCTGTATCCGCCCAGCCCCTTCGGCACGCTTTCGCACGCCGGTCCGATGGCCCGGACGGTGGCCGACGTCGCCGCGCTACTCGACGTGGTCACCGGTTTCGACCCCCGCGACTGGTCCGCAATGCCTTCTCCCACTTCATCGTTCCGTGCCGGTCTCGACGCGGGCATCGCCGGCCTGCGGGTGGCTTACTCGCCCGATCTCGGGTTCGGCTCCAACGACCCCGAGGTCGACGCCGCGGTGCGCGCCGCCGTCAACGTGCTCGCCGCCGCGGGCGCAGAGGTCGAGGAAGTTTCGCCGGGCTTCGACGACCCCGTGCACGCCTTCCACGTGCTGTGGTTCTCGGGTGAAGCGAAAGTGCTGGAGGGCAAGAACACTGGTGACCGACCCGTCGATCCCGGGTTGCTGCGCACCGCCGAGATCGGCGCGACGTTCTCGGCATCGGATTACCTCGACGCGACCGCCGTCCGCATGGCACTGGGGGAGCGGATGGGCCGGTTCCACCGGCACTACGACGTGCTGATCACTCCGACGTTGCCGCTCACCGCTTTCCCTGTCGGCCAGGACGTGCCCGACGGCTCTGACTCACCCGACTGGACGAGCTGGACGCCATACACCTACCCGTTCAATCTGACTCAGCAGCCGGCGCTCTCGGTGCCGTGCGGGTTCAGCCGCAGCGGTCTGCCGATCGGGCTGCAGATCGTCGGTCCCCGGCATGCAGACGCCCTTGTGCTGCGCGTCGGACAGACCTACCAGGACGCCACCGACTGGCACCACCGGGTGCCGGCGCTGCTCACGGAGGAGGCGCAATGAGCCGATTGATCACGGTGTCGCTGGACGTGCGCGGGGTGACGTGCACCGCCCGGTTGCTCGATGATGCGGCGCCGCGAACCTGCGCGGCCGTCTGGGACGCGTTGCCGCTTTCGGCGCAGGTGTTTCACGGCAAGTACGCCCGCAACGAGATCTACACACTGCTGCCCGCGTTCGGCGCCGACCCGGGCCGGGAGAACACCACGGTGACGCCGATTCCCGGTGACCTGTGCTGGTTTTCGTTCGACTCCGACGATCTGGGCAACCCGGCCTACGGCTACGAGAACACCACGGGCACCGGGACGACGGGCGCCATCGTCGACCTGGCGCTCTTCTACGGACGCAACAACCTGCTGATCAACGGCGACCAGGGCTGGGTGCCCGGCAACGTGTTCGGGGCGATCACCGACGGGTTGGAGGAGATGGCGGCCGCGTGCCAGGACCTGTGGATGGGCGGTGCCCGTGGCGAAACGCTGACTTTCGCCAGGGCGTCTTGACCGGACCTCACACCGGAATGCAGTTGCGGTGAAAGGCTGCGGGAAACTCAGCCCAGAGTGCCGCTGATGTAGACGATTTCGCCCATCGGGTCCTGGTCGTCGGCCTCGGGGACCGGCAGGCCGTAGCGTGCGAACAGCTCCGCCCGGGGCGCACCGGTCATCTGCCAGCCCTTGGTGGCGAGATAGTCCGCCGCGGAATGTCGTTCGCCGTGGTAGATCAGCGACGGCATGTCCATGGTCAACCCGATCTGGCTGAAGCCGGCGGCCGCGGCCCGGGCCTTGTCGGGATCGAAATCCTTGAGGCCAGGCACGAACTCAGTTGCCAGAGTGCTGTCGGCAGCACTGAGGGCGTCGATGTTGTCGAACAAGCGGTCCTGGGCGTCGGACGGCAGATAGATCAGCAGACCCTCGGCGCACCAGGCTGTCGGCTGCCCCGGGTCGAAACCCGCCCCACGCAGTGCGGTCGGCCAGTCTTCGCGCAGATCGATCGGCACGGTGCGGCGCTGTGCCGTCGGCGCCGCACCGAGGTCGGCCAGCACCCGGGTCTTGAACTCGATGACCTCGGGCTGGTCGATCTCGTAGACGACGGTGCCGTCCGGCCAGGGCAACCGGTAGGCGCGCGAGTCCAGACCGGACGCCAGGATCACCGCCTGCCGGATGCCGCCTTCGGTGGCGGCGACGAAATAGTCGTCGAAAAACCGTGTGCGTACGGCCATCTCATCGATGTTCGCCCGCGCCCTGGCCGCCGCGTCCGGGGCGATGGCCTCGATAGCGTCGAAGTCCAGTTCACCGTTGACCATCTTGGTGAACGCGTCGATGCCGACGGCCCGCACCAGGGGTGCAGCGAAGGGGTCGTCGATCAGACCGTGCGGCGCGGTGCTGGCGACGGCCCGCCCCGTCGCGACGAGTGTCGCCGTCGCTCCCACACTCGATGCCAGGTCCCAGGTGTCGCCGTCGACCCGCGCCATCAGCTCCTCATTTCCGTTCTGCGGACAGGTAACCCGAATCGCCTGCGAGCTCGGCAAGGTCGTCGGGATAGTCGAAGCCGTACCCGGCGTAGGCGTCGCGGGTCGACAGCACGCTCGTCTGCCACCCGTGTCCGGCGAGATAGTCACCGGCGGTGTGACGGTCACCCGAATAGAACAGGTCCATCAGGTCGACATCGGACCCGACCCGCTTGGACCACTCGCTGACCTTCTTGGTCCATTCCTCGGAGAGTGTGTTCATGTCCATGTGTTCGGTGGCCAGCCGGCTTCCCGGTGCGGACAGTTCGGTGATGTTGTCGAAGAGCCGGTCCTGGGCGTCCGGCGGCAGGTAGATCAGCAGTCCCTCGGCGATCCATGCGGTGGGAGCCGACGGATCGAATCCGGCGGCGCGCAGCGCGGCGGGCCAGTCTTCACGCAGATCGATGGCCACGGTACGGCGCTCGGCGGCAGGTTCGGCGCCGAGCCCGGCCAGCGTGCGGGTCTTGAACTCGATCACTTCGGGTTGGTCGATCTCGTAGACCGCGGTACCGGCAGGCCAGTCCAGCCGGTAGGCGCGGGTGTCCAGCCCGGACGCCAGGATCACCGCCTGGCGGATCCCGGCTTCGGTTGCGCTCGCGAAGAAGTCGTCGAAGAACCGGGTGCGCACGGCGATCTGCTCGCACATCCGCTGCCGGTCGAGCATCTGATCGCCCTCGACGCACAGCTCGCCGTCGGCCAGTCGGATGCAGTGCTCCAGCCCGACCGCCTTGACCAGTGGATCGGCATACGGGTCGTTGATCAGCGGGTCGGGCTGCTTGGTGGCCAGTGCGCGGGACGCGGCGACACCCGTCGCCGTCGAGCCGACGCTGGACGCCAGGTCCCAGGTGTCACCGTCGGTACGTGCCATCGTTGTTCCTTACTGCCGTGTTGCCACGACTGCCAATGAATTGCGTTGTGGTTCAGCGTCTTCAGAGTCCGGAAAGGTGCGTCCATATTCGGCGAACACCTCGGGGCGCCGCCGGGCGGTCACCGACCAGCCGCCGGCGGTGAGGTAGTCGACCACCGAATTGCGGTCACCTACGTACCAGAGCTCGGAGAGGTCGACGTCGAATCCGTGTTCGCGCCAGCGCTCGGCCATGGACTGACTGCGGTTGCGTACAGCCGAGGCGATGTCCGGGTGGTATTCGGTGGCCAGCCGGCTGCCCGGGGCGCTCAGCGCGGTGATGTTGTCGAACAGTCGGTCCTGAGCCTCGGGAGGCAGGTAGACCAGCAGACCCTCCGCGCTCCACGCCGTCGGGAGGTCAGGGTCGAACCCGGCGGCGCGCAATGCCGCAGGCCAGTCGTCGCGCAGATCGACGGCCACGGCACGGCGCTCTGCGGTAGGCGTCGCGCCGATCTGCTCCATCGCGGCGGTCTTGGCGCCGATCACGTCCGGCTGGTCGATCTCGTAGACCACGGTCCCGTCGGGCCAGGGGAGCCGATAAGCCCGCGCGTCGAGCCCGGAGGCGAGGATCACCGCCTGCCGGATGCCGGCTTCGGTCGAGCTGGTGAAGAAGTCGTCGAAGAACTTCGTCCGCACCGCCATCACCGACGTCATGAACTCGGCTGCCGAGGAGTCCTCGCCGTCGAGCACGAGGTCGCCGTCGACGAGCTTGGTGAAGAAGTCCACGCCCACGGCACGCACCAGCGCCGCGGCGTAGGGATCGTTGATCAGAGGCTCGGGTTCGGCGCTGGCGATCGCGCGGGCCGCGGCCACCATGGTGGCCGTCGCGCCGACGCTCGAAGCCAGGTCCCAGCTGTCCGCATCAGTACGTGCCATGTCGGCCCCTACCGCTGCGCACTGATGTAGAGGACCGACGCGGCGTGTGCCTCATCCTCGACCGGCGGCAGACCCGTCTGGATCAGCAGATCGTTGGAGCTGATGCCGGTGGTCTGCCAGGAGTGGCCCTCCAGATAGGTGGTCACGTCGGCGCGGTCCCCGAGGAAGATCAGCTCGTTGAGGTCGATGTCCAGGCCGTGTGCCCGCCAGCGGTCGGTGAAGTCCTTCATCTTCGCGCGGATCGACTCTTCGTCGTTGGCCTCGGTCGCCGGAACACCCTCGACGCCGAGCCTGCTGCCCGGCGCGCTGAGAGCGGTGATCTGATCGAGCAGGCGGTCCTGGGCGTCGGGCGGCAGGTAGCCGAGCAAACCCTCGGCGATCCACGCTGTCGGCTTGGTGGCGTCGAACCCGGCCTCGGTGAGCGCCGTGGGCCAGTCGAAGCGAAGGTCCATGGCCACCGTGCGCAGATCTGTGGTCGGCGTGGCGCCCAATCCGGCGAGGGTCTTCGCCTTGAAGTCGACCACCTGAGGCTGGTCGATCTCGAAGACCACGGTGCCGTTCGGCCACGGCAGCCGGTAGGCCCGCGAATCTAGGCCGGCGGCGAGGATGACCGCCTGGCGGATGCCGGAGCGGACCGCGGACAGAAAGAAGTCGTCGAAGAACCGGGTGCGAGCCGCCATGCCGTTGGCGAAGCGATGCAGCCCCGTCGCCGCCTCCTCGTCGAGACCGTCGGTGGTGAAGTCCTCGTCGACCAGTTTGGTGAAGAAATCCATCCCGACGGCCCGAACCAGGGGTGCGGCGAACGGGTCGTCGATCACGGGGTCCTCGGCGTTGGTCGCCATCGCCCTGGCCGCCGCGACCATCGTCGCGGTGGCACCCACGCTGGACGCCAGATCCCAGGTGTCGTTGTCCGTGCGCGCCATGAACTCCCCTTAAATGCCTGTTAGTTAGGTGATGTAACGAGCCGTCGCCGACTGTACGCTCTGAAGCTGAATACACCCTTGGCCTGCGGGTGAAGCTGATCGATGCGGGGCCGTCCGGGCTCAACTGTTACTCTCGTAGACTGTTTGACGCTTGAGTTCGCAGGCCCGGCGCCTGCCGGGCCGGCATGTATACGACTTGACCATGACGCTGGACCCACCAGCCCCATTTGGCACGCCGCGCTGAGAAGTCGGCTGCGCAGGAGGAAGAGTGCTTTCGGCTTTCATCTCATCGCTGCGGACGGCCGACCTCAGACGCAAGATCCTGTTCACGTTGGGCCTGGTGATCCTGTACCGCGTCGGTGCGTCGATCCCGTCTCCCGGGGTGAACTACCCGAACGTGCAGAAATGCATCGAGCAGGTCAGCGGGGGTGACTCGGCGCAGATCTACTCGCTGATCAACCTGTTCTCCGGCGGCGCACTGCTGCAATTGACCGTGTTCGCGGTCGGCGTGATGCCCTACATCACCGCCAGCATCATCGTGCAGCTGCTGGTCGTGGTGATCCCGCGGTTCGAGCAGCTGCAGAAGGAAGGGCAGGCCGGCCAGGCCAAGATGACGCAGTACACGCGTTATCTGTCGATCGCGCTGGCCATCCTGCAGGCCACCAGCATCGTGGCGCTGGCCGCCAACGGTGGCCTGCTGCAGGGCTGCTCGCTGAACATCATCCAGGACAGCTCGATCTTCGGATTGATCGTCATCGTGCTGGTGATGACCGCGGGTGCCGCCCTGGTCATGTGGATGGGTGAGCTGGTCACCGAGCGCGGCATCGGCAACGGCATGTCCCTGCTGATCTTCGCCGGTATCGCCGCCCGCATCCCGTCCGAGGGCAAGACCATCCTGGACAGCCGCGGCGGCCTGGTCTTCACCGCCGTCTGTGCGGCCGCGCTGGCCATCATCATCGGCGTGGTGTTCGTCGAGCAGGGGCAGCGCCGCATCCCGGTGCAATACGCCAAGCGCATGGTCGGCCGCAAGATGTACGGCGGAACGTCCACCTACCTGCCGCTGAAGGTCAACCAGGCCGGCGTCATCCCGGTCATCTTCGCGTCCTCGCTGATCTACATACCGCATCTGATCACCCAGCTGATCCGCAGCGGGAACCCCAATGGCGGCAGTGGCTGGTGGGACAAGTTCGTAGCCAACTATCTGACGAATCCCGCCGACCCTGTCTACATCGCCATCTACTTCGGCCTGATCATCTTCTTCACGTACTTCTACGTGTCGATCACGTTCAACCCGGACGAGCGCGCCGACGAGATGAAGAAGTTCGGTGGCTTCATCCCCGGTATTCGGCCGGGTAAGCCGACCGCGGACTATCTGCGTTATGTGCTGAGCCGGATCACCCTGCCGGGCTCGATCTACCTCGGCGTGATCGCAGTTCTGCCGAACCTGTTCCTGGAGATCGGCAATACCGGGACGGTACAGAATCTGCCGTTCGGCGGAACTGCGGTTCTCATCATGATTGGCGTCGGGTTGGATACCGTCAAACAGATCGAGAGCCAGCTCATGCAACGCAACTACGAAGGGTTCCTGAAGTGAGAGTCGTTCTACTCGGACCGCCCGGCGCGGGCAAAGGCACACAGGCCGAGAAGCTGTCCGAGAAGCTCGGCATCCCGCAAATCTCCACCGGGGACCTCTTCCGCAAGAACATCGGCGACGGCACGCCCCTGGGCGTCGAGGCCAAGCGTTACCTCGACGCGGGTGACCTGGTTCCGGCTGAGCTGACGAATCGCCTGGTAGAGGACCGGATCGACCAGCCGGACGCGGCCGGCGGGTTCATCCTCGACGGCTACCCGCGCTCGGTCGAGCAGGCCCGCGCACTGCACGACATGCTCGAGGCCCGTAACACCAAGATCGATGCCGTGCTGGAGTTCGCGGTCTCCGAGGACGAGCTGCTCGCCCGGCTCAAGGGCCGCGGCCGCGCCGACGACACCGAAGAGGTCATCCACAACCGGATGAAGGTCTACCGCGAGGAGACCGAGCCGTTGCTGGAGTACTACGGCGACGAGGTCAAGACCGTCGCAGCGGTGGGCGCCCTCGACGAGGTGTTCGCCCGCGCCCTGAGCGCGCTCGGTCGGTGATCTCCCTGCCGGGGCTGCGCAGCCGTAAGGTCGTCGCGCAGCGCAGCGCAGGAGAACTCGACGCCATGGAAGTCGCGGGCGCGCTCGTCGCGTCCGCGCTGCGCGCGGTTCAGGCCGCGGCCGCGCCGGGCGTCAGCACACTTGAGCTCGACCGGATTGCCGAATCCGTCATCCGCGACGGTGGCGGCATCCCATCGTTCCTCGGCTATCACGGCTTCCCGGCCAGCATCTGTGCATCGGTCAATGACCGTGTGGTACACGGCATCCCGTCGGCCGGCGAGGTGCTGGCCGCCGGCGATCTGGTCTCGATCGACTGCGGCGCGATCGTCGACGGCTGGCACGGCGACTCAGCCGTCACCTTCGGCATCGGGCCCCTGATCGACGCCGACGAGGCCCTGTCCGAGGCCACCAAAGCCGCCATGGAGGCCGGGATCGCCGCGATGCTTCCCGGCAACCGGCTCACCGACGTCTCGCACGCCATAGAGGTCGAGACCCACGCCGCGGAGGCCCGGCACGACCGCAAATACGGAATCGTCGCAGGCTACGGCGGGCACGGTATCGGCAGGCAAATGCACATGGACCCGTTCCTGCCCAACGAGGGTTCCCCCGGGCGCGGGCCCTATCTGGCTGTCGGATCCGTGCTGGCCATCGAGCCCATGCTGACCTTGGGCACCACCAAGACCGTGGTGCTGGAGGACGAGTGGACCGTCATCACCGCCGACGGGACCCGCGCTGCGCACTGGGAACACACCGTGGCCGTGACCGAGGACGGGCCCCGGATCCTCACCCGCTGATCTCCGCATCAGCAATCGCCCGGCGTGATGTTCCCCGAACTGTCACGCACATGCGGGCGCAAAGGTCTAATTGAACTGGATCACCACCAACGTCGTATCTAAGACGGAGGTTGGTTAATGGACGATCCGGAGGCCGCCATGATGCGGGGGCTCTACGATGAGCATGCCGCGGCCTTGTGGCGATACGCGTTGCGCCTCACCGGCGACCAGGCGCGCGCCGAGGACGTGGTGCAGGAGACGCTGCTGCGCGCCTGGCGACATCCCGATGTCACCGCGGATACCGACCGGTCGGCAAGGGCTTGGCTGTTCACGGTGGCGCGGAACATGATTATCGATGAACGCCGCAGCGCCCGGTTCCGCAACGAGACGGGTGTTCCGGACCCAGAACTGGTGGCCGACCACGCCGCCCCTGACCAGGTGGACACCGCATTGGACCGGTTGTTGCTGAGCACCGCACTCAGTCAACTGTCCGAGGAGCATCGGGCCGTGGTGCGTCGCGCCTATTACCAGGGCTGGACCACCACACAGATCGCGGCCGACCTTCAGATACCCGAGGGCACTGTGAAGTCGCGGCTGCATTACGCCGTTCGCGCATTACGACTCAACTTGCAAGAAATGGGGGTGACACGATGACGCAGTTCGGTGCACCCCGCATTGATCCTGTGGATGGCGACCGCTACCTCACCTGGGACGCGGCCTATGTCCTCGGCTCATTGACGAGCACCGAGCGCCGTGAGTACGAAGGCCATCTCGCGGGATGCGAGCGGTGCCGCGCAGCTGTCGCTGAGCTCAGCGGCATGCCGGCGCTGCTGGCCCTGCTCGACTTCGACGATGTGCGTGCGCTCGATGAGGAGCAGCCCGATCCACCGCTTCGACCCGAAGTGCTGGAGTCGGTGCTCGCCAAGGTCAGCTGGCGGCGGCGCCGGTCCCGGTGGGTGACCTCGGCCGCTGTCGGGTTGGCGGCTGCCCTGCTGGCAGTCGGTCTCGTCGTCGCGATCCGCCCCGAGACGTTCGGTCTGCACACCGGCACCGGGGAGCAGCAGACCGCTCAGATGCTCCAGATGTCCAAAGTGTCGGAGACCCCGATCAACGCCAGCATTGCATTGAGCAGCTACGCGTGGGGTACCCGGATCGACATGGCGTGCACCTACGGGGACTGGGGCAACAAGGATGCGCCGCCGCAGAACCTCGGCATGGTGGTGGTCGGCCGTGACGGAACTCACACCGAGGTCGCGACATGGCTCGGATTGTCCGGTGCGACGGCCCTGCCCAGCGGAAACACGACATTGCCGATCAACGAAATCGCTGCGGTGCAAATGGTTTCGTCGCCCGATGGAAAAGTCCTACTTGAGAAAACCCTGTAAATCCGGCTGCCGGTGAACCGTGCCCCCGCCCGGGCCGTGTCACTAGGCAGAACCGGAAGGCAGGTGGAATATGGCCAGCAGGCACCGAGTGGTCGACCACATCGTCGGCCACCTGGCGGCGAGCGGGGTCTCCCACATCTTCGGCGTCGACGGCGCCAACATCGAAGATCTCTATGATGCGGCGCACTTTCGCGACGACATCACCGCAGTACTGGCCAAACACGAATTCTCCGCAGCCGCAATGGCTGACGGCTACAGCCGCAGCGGGGCGGGGATCGGTGTGGTCGCCGCCACATCGGGTGGCGGTTGCCTGAACGCCGTGCCCGGCCTGGGAGAGTCACTGGCCAGCCGAGTTCCGGTCCTGGCCTTGATCGGTCAGGCCCCGACGGCGCTCGACGGACGCGGGGCCTTCCAGGACACCAGCGGACGCAACGGTGCCATGGACGCCCACGCCCTGTTCTCGGCGGTGTCGGTGTACTGCCGCCGAGTGGTCACCGCTCGAGACATTCTCACGGCACTGCCCGAGGCGCTGGCCGCGGCCCGCACCGGTGGACCAGCGGTGTTGCTGCTGCCCAAGGACATCCAACAGGCCGACCTGGGTGAACCCGTCACCAACGGCAAGGTGAACGGAATGCACGTGGGCGCACAGCTTTCCGATCCCGGTGCACTCGCCACGGCGCTGCGGGAGGCGGCCGGACCGATCACCATCATCGCCGGGGAGCAGGTGGCCAGGGACGACGCCAGAGCCGAGCTCGAGCGGCTGCGGGCCACACTGCGGGCGCGCATCGCCACGGTGCCCGACGCCAAGGACGTCGCTGGCACCCCTGGCCTCGGATCGTCCTCTGCGCTGGGGGTGTCCGGTGTGATGGGCCATCCCGGCGTCGCCACCGCGGTGGCGCGCAGCGCGTTGTGCCTGCTGGTGGGCACCCGCATGACCGTCACCGCGCGGGCGGGTCTCGACGACGTATTGGGCACGGTCCCGACCTATTCGATCGGTTCGGCCGCACCGTACCTGCCGTGCACCCACGTGCACGCCGGCGATCTGCGGGGATCGCTGGCCCTGCTGACGCAGGCACTGTCGGGCAATGGCAGACCCGCACACGTCCGGGTCCCGGATACGGTGCTGCGCAGCGAATTACGGCCGCCGCCGTACCACGGCCCGGGAGTCCGGTACCGCGATGCGATGGCCGTGCTCGACGACGTCCTGCCCGCCGGCACCGACATCGTCGTCGATGCAGGCAACATCGGGGCGTCGGCCATCCACTACCTGCCGGCCCGGCGCGACGGCCGCTTCGTCGTCGCGCTCGGCATGGGTGGGATGGGATACAGCTTCGGTGCCGCGATCGGCATGACCTTCGCCAGGGGCGCGCGCACCGTTGTGATTGCCGGGGACGGCTCATTCTTCATGCACGGCATGGAGATTCACACCGCATTGCAGTACCGGTTGCCTATCACCTTCCTGCTGTTCGACAACCACGCGCACGCCATGTGCGTGACCCGCGAGCAGACGTTCTACGGGGATCGCTACAGCTACAACCGGTTCGGGCCCAGCCACCTGGGGAACGGTCTGGCCGCGATGTTCCCCGGCCTCACCTCACTCGGCGTCGATGACCTCGGGCAATTGTCCGCCGCGTTGCAGTTGGCGCTGGACGACGACGGCCCGTCGGTCATCAGCGTCGAATGCTCCGCCGATGAAATCCCCCCGTTCGCAGCCTTTCTCAACAGATCCACCACGCCGCACACCGAGGAGAACAGAACCCATGTCACTGCCCGCGCTTGATGACATCACCGCCCACCGGGGCACCACCGAAGCCATGGACGGGCTCATCCGTATCGAAACGTCACCGAAAGAGCAGGCCACCCCGATCATCATGGAGATGATGCGGTCGGTGTACCCGCACGACGAGGTGTTCGGCGAGTACTGCACCGTCAACGACTACATCGATTGCCCGCCAGAGGAACTGTTCGACTATTTGTCGGACACCCGCAGCCTGGAGGAGTGGACATACAGCCTGCGCGGATTCACCACCACCGACGAACCGGGCTTGTGGCTGGCGTACGACCGGCTCGGTGCCGGACCGACCGGGCCGGGAAGTGAGATCTACACCCGCACCGTGGCCAACCGCGAGGCGCTGACCGTCGACTACCACTGTGCGTGGGATCAGGGCAAGCACCTGTGGATGATCTACCTGATGCGCATCGTCGACGCCCAGGTGGTGTTCGACAAGCCGGGATCTGTTGTGCTGTGGACGAATTGCCACCACCCGTTCTACGACAACAATCCGTACCCGGAGACCGCACCGCCCGGACGCCCCGTGTGGGTCGGCGACTTCTGGGACATGTTCGGGGCCGGTCACCTGCTCGAACTGCACAACCTCAAAGCGATCGCCGAGTACCGGCACCGCAACGGCCTGCCGGTCACCCCGGCCTGGATGAAATGAGCATGACGATGAGCGCAACCACCAAAACCGTCTCCCTGCTCGACGTGTCGACCTATCTGCCCGGGGAGCCGATCGGCGCCGAATACTACGCACAGTTCGCCGAATCCGACGAGCTGCGAGACAATCTCATGTTCCGGGCGCCCCGGTTTCGACACCACGTGGCGCCCGACGAGACCGCCATCGACATGGTCGAACGCGCCGCCGCGGGACTCATCGACCGGCACGGCCAGGATGCGGTGACCAGTGCCGACATCCTCATCACGCACACCCAGATGCCCGACATGCCGTTCTACGGCGGGGGCGGCGGCATGGCGCATCGCCTTGGCATGAAACCGAACTGGGTGATCGACTTGCACAACGGCGGCTGCGCGGCATTCGTGCTCGGACTCAAGCTGGCGCGCAACCTGCTGGCCTCCGGGGAGGGACGTACCGCGCTGATCGCCGTCGCGCAGAACGCCGCGGGCCAGATCTTCGACCAGGAGAGCATCCGACGCAAGGCCCAGTCCGCTGTGCCCGGTGACGGGGCCGCGGTGGGTCTGGTGGCGCTCTCGGACGTTTCGCCCATCTTGGATGTCGAGTGCCGCACCTACGGCGAGTTCGCCGGCGACATGACCATTGCCGTCGATCCGCCGCGCAAGTGGTGGGAGGCGGGTCCGGGGGAGGGGTGCATCGGGTTCACCGAGAGCAAAATCACCAAGGTGCTGGCCCGCGGCAACCGTCAGGTGCCCGAGGTTTCCTATGCGGTGTGTGATCGAATCGGGGTGTCGCCCAAGGACATCGACCTACTGGTGACCAACCAGCCCAACCGGGCGTTCCTGCGGAACTGGCGTGAGGCGCTTGAGCTGCCTCAGGAGCGGCATGTCGATACTTTCGACGAGTGCGGAAACCTTTTCGCCGCAGGCATTCCGGTGAACTTCGACCGCGCGGTGAGCACCGGTCGGATCGCGGCGGGGGACACTGTGCTGATGGCGGCGTTCGCGCACGCCGGCGACTTCGCCGGAGCAGCCGCCGTCTGCTGGGGCGGGCGCAACTGATGGCCACACCACCCGCCGCACTGCTCGGCGTGGTCGGTTCCATCCCCGATGCGGTCAACCCGTTGGCGTTGTCGCTCAACGAATATCCCTTTCCGCCATTGCCTGCCGTGCGATCGGCGATGGCCGCGTCGATCGATACCGCCAACCGGTACCCCGAGTTCCTGCCGCAGCGGCTGCGGTCGTTGATCGCCGGGCACGTCGGGGTGGCAGAGTCGCAGGTAGTTATCGGATCCGGCGCCACCGGCGTCACCATGCAGGTTCTGCACGCGGTCAGCAGTCCGGGCGACACCATGGTGATGGCGGCACCCACGTTCGACGGATTTCCGATCTTCGCGCAGATGGCCCGGTTACGGTCGGTGACGGTGCCGCTCGACCAGCACGGCCACCACGATCTCGATGCCATGGCCGAGGCCGCCGAGAATGCCAGGGTGGTGGTGGTCTGCCGACCGCACAATCCCACCGGAACCGTCGAACCGGCAGCCGACATCGAACGGTTCCTCACTCGGGTGCCACGGGACACCGTCGTACTGCTCGACGAGGCCTACGTCGAATTCCTGCCCGGTGAACACCGCATCGACGCGCCGAGCCTGGTCCGCCGGTTCGGCAATGTGGTGGTGGTACGGACCTTTTCGAAGGCCTACGGGCTGGCCGGGCTGCGGGTCGGATACGGGTTCTGCGCTCCGGATCTCGGTCGCACGTTGTGGTCCATGCAACTGCCGTTCGGCACCCCGCTGAGCGGTCTCGTCGCAGTTGCCGCCTCATACGACGCGGAAAGTCAACTCCGGCAGCGGATTCGGATGATCGCCGCGGAACGCCGCTACCTACAGCTGCGGTTGCGGTCGATGGGTCTCTACACCACCGAAGGGCAGGCCAACTTCGTCTACCTACCCGCCTGCGGGCGGCGCTGGCAGGCCGTGTTCGACGGTGCGGGCCTGCAGGTCCGGCACTACCCCGACGGTGGTGTGCGAATCACGGTGGGATCGCGGGAGTCGACGCGGGCGGTGCTGCGCGCGGTGCGGACGGCGATGCACTGAGTTCGCCGCGCTGTTCGCACCGCGGGCAACGGTGATGCGGTATGAAGAAGCGTGCCCTCACCACCCGACAAGCGTGATCCCATCGCACTGGCCCGTGCCAACTGGGAGGCGGCGGGCTGGGGTGACGTGGCCGACGGGATGGTCGCGGTGACATCGGTGATGCGCGCGCACCAGATCCTGCTGGCCCGGGTCGAGACCGCGCTGCGGCCCTACGACCTGAGCTTCTCGCGCTTCGAACTGCTGCGGCTGCTGGCCTTCAGCAGGGCGGGTGCACTGCCCATCACCAAGGCGTCGGACCGGTTGCAGGTACACGTCACCAGCGTCACGCACGCGATCCGCCGGCTGGAGGCCAGCGGGCTGGTGGAGCGCATACCGCATCCGACCGACGGCCGCACCACCCTGGTGCAGATCACCGAGCTGGGGCGTGCCACGGTCGAGGATGCCACCGTGACCCTCAACGATCAGGTGTTCGGGGACGTCGGGATGTCCGCGGAACAGTCCCGCGCGTTGGTGGAGTCGATCGAGACGCTGCGCCGCAACTCCGGCGACTTCTGAAGATGTCAGGTCGGGCCACCGCTGCGGGCGTACTGCCGCGGTGAGCTGCCGGTCACTCGCGTGAACGCGGTAGTGAACGCACTCGCGGACTGATAGCCGACCCGGTCGGCGATCTCGGCCAGCGAGAAGCGCTTCTCGCGCAACATGTCCTTGGCCAGTGCTACGCGCCATTCCAGGACGTACTGCATCGGCGGCATCCCGATCGTGCGGGCGAACCGTTCGGCGAACACTGCGCGTGACATGTTCGCGGTGCGCGCCAATCTCTCGACACTCCAGCTTCGTGACACGTTCGCGTGAATCTCACGGAGGACGCCGGCCAGCTGTGGGTCTGAGAGTCCGGCAATCAGGCCGTGCCCCCCGGCGCCGGGATGTTCGGTTCGGAACCGGCAGGCCTCGATGAGCAACACCTCCACCAACCGCTCCAGTATCAGCTCACGGCAGGGATGTTGTGCGACCGCTTCCTCGGTGATGAGGTCGACAATCTGACTCAGGCGGCCGATCCGGGTTCGTCGTGACAGACGAGAACCGTTGGTGGTAAGAGCTTTACCAAAAGCCTGGCGT
The DNA here is from genome assembly GCF_002086485.1 of Mycobacterium aquaticum. Classification (GTDB taxonomy): domain Bacteria; phylum Actinomycetota; class Actinomycetes; order Mycobacteriales; family Mycobacteriaceae; genus Mycobacterium; species Mycobacterium aquaticum. The sequence continues at coordinate 66,246 of NZ_MVHF01000027.1, forward strand.
TGGCTCGATCGAAGCGGAAGTAACCGCCGAGCATTCGCATGGACGCTGGGCCGTCGGCCGGGCCGTAATGCGCGTCGCCGGGCGGGTAGAGCTCGACGTCGGCCGGGGTCAGTGTCGGGTCGCTGGCCATGACGAAGCTCGGCGTTTCCGGGAGCAGTAGGAAATCGCCCTGAGCGAGCTCGAAGGGGTCGATGCCGTCGGGGTGGAGCCAGCAGCTTCCCTCGAGGATCAGGCAGAACGACGGATCGGCGTAGCGCGGCTTGCGGATGCTCCATTGCCCGGTACCGCTCACCACCTTCGACAACACGACTTGCGGGCGCAGCAACGGAATGATCGATTCCAGCGGGTCGGTACTGCGCGCGATATCTGCCGCCATTCCGGCTCCGGGATTCCGGACGTGCATGCCGACAAGATATCGCCTGCGCTGAGCCTATGTTCTAACGCGCCTGCGCATCCGCCAGCGCCACGGCGTCCGCGCCCGCTGGGAACCGGAGGCGGCCGGAATCGTCGGTCGCGGCGCGATAGACGGCCTCTGCCACGTCGGACTCGACTGTGAAGACGGCGGTCTCCCCGAATGCGGCGAAAACCGGCTCGGCGAATGCCCGATACGGCTCGGGAATCAGGCCGTCCATCCGTGACGCCCCGTTGCTGGTGAAGCTCGTCGTCGGCCCGTAGCCCGGTTCGACCAGCTTGGCCGTCACGTTCACCGCGGCGAGCTCGAGTGCGAGCGACGCGGTGAATCCTTCGATCGCCATCTTGCTGGCCGTGTACACGGCGGCCAGCGGCATCGCCGTCAATGTCACGCTCGAGGTCACGTTGACCACTACCCCCGCTCCGCGGTCGCGCATCTGGGGCAGTACGGCCTGCGTCATCGCCATGACACCGAATGTGTTGGTCTCGAACACTTCTCGGATCGTGTCCATCGGCATCGGTTCGAACGCGCCGACCACTCCGATTCCCGCGTTGTTGACCAGGACATCGATCGGACCGCTCTGCTCGATCGCCGAGGCGATACTCTCGGGCTTGGTCACGTCCAGCGCCACCAACCGAATTCGGTCCGACTCGGGCAGAAGGCCTTCGCGGGGCGTACGCATGGTGGCGATGACCTTCCAGCCGTTGGTGTGGAAGTGCCGCGCGGTTTCGAGTCCATAACCTGACGAACAACCAGTGATCAGTACCGTTTTCATGCTTTGACAGTAGGGTCGTCAAATCAGACGATCAATGGGAAGCAATCCGGAAAACATTACTCATCGTCTGGTTGTGCCGCGGCCGCGGCATGGGCGCCGGCTCGACGCACGGATCCGTCTACTCGAGCACCGCGGGCAGCGGAATGCTTGCGGTGACGGCGGTCCCTGCGCCCGGCCGGGAGCGGATGTTCAGCCGACCACCGACGATCTCGGCGCGCTCGGCCATCGACAGCAAGCCGTAACCGCCCATCTCGTCACTGCCCAGCGGATGCTCGAACGTATCGAAACCTTTTCCGTCGTCTACGATTTCGAGCCTGGCCACGTTGTCCTCCAAGGTGAACGTGAGCCGGGCCCGGCTCGCGTCGGCGTGCTTGACCACGTTCTGCAGGCATTCCTGGGCGATCCGGTAGAGGGCCAGCTCGATGTGGTCGGGCACCCGGGTCTCGGCGAGTTCGACTTCGAGATCGATTCCGGGGATGGAGCGCGCCAGGCTCGCCAAGCCGCCGGCCAGGCCGAGGTCGTCGAGTACGGGTGGCCGCAGCCCGCTGATCGCGGCGCGGGCCTCCTGCAGGGTCAGGTCGACCAGTTCTCGTGCCTTGTCGAGTTGTTCGGCCAGCGCGCGGGGGTCGTCGACGGCGCGTGCCGCGGCGTCGAGCCGGTACGACAACGTCACCAGCCGCTGCGAGATGCCGTCGTGGATGTCGCCCGCCAGCCGGCGCCGCTCGATCTCCTGCGCCTCGATGACCTGCTCGACGAAATTCTCGTGGGCCCGTTCGCGGGCCACCAGCTGCCGGTGCAGCCGGGCCTGGTGCAGCGCCCCGGCGATGAGCCGGCCGATCACGACCAGCAACTCGACGTCGCGTTCCCCGAACTCCCGGCGATTGACGGTGTGCACGTTGAGGACGCCCACCAGCCCACCAGGATCGGTCTCCATCGGCACCGACACCATCGAGGTGAAATCGCGTCCGCGCAGCGTTTCGAACGGTAGATAGCGGGGATCGGCCTCCTTGTCGTGGCTGATCACCACAGGCTCGCGGTGGCTGGCCACCCAACCCGAGATGCCCTGCCCGAGCGGCAGCCGGATCTTGCCGACCTCGGCGTCGAACGGCGGGGTGGCGCCGGCCAGCGTCAGGGCCCGGTCGGAGTCGTCGAGCACGTGCACGAAGCACACATCGGTCGCGGTGGCCGCGGTGATCATCCGGGCTGCCGCGGCCGCGAGGTGCTCTACGCCGGGGCCGCTGGAGGTGGCCTGGATGAGCTCCCGCAGCAGCGCGAGCTCGCGGTCGGCGGTGAGCACCATGGGGCCGAATTCACTGGTCATTGGTAGATGCCTTCGCGTAGGGCGGTGGCGACGGCGCCGGCGCGGTCACTGACGCCCAGCTTGCGGTAGATGGACCGCAGGTGGGTCTTGACGGTCTCCTCGCCGATCACCAGCTTGGTGGCGATACCGCGGTTGGAGAGGCCCGCCACCACGAACGAGAGGATCTCGCTCTCCCGCTGGGTGAGGCCCTGCCGGACACCCGGCCAGAACTCGTCGCGCTGCAAGCGCGCGGCCGTGTCGGCGGCGCGGGCGGCCATGCCCGGATCGATCGCGGTGGCGCCACCGTGGGCGAATTCGATCTGGCGGACCAACTCGTCGCTGCTGATGCTCTTGAGCAGGTAACCCGATGCGCCGACCCGCAACGCCTGGAACAGGTACTGCTCGTCGTCGTACACGCTCAGCATCACCACTTTGCGGTCCGGATCACGTTCCCGCAGGTCGCGGCACAGATCCAGACCGCTGGAGCCCTGCATACGGACATCGCACAGCACGATGTCGGGGTCCAGTTCGGCGACAACGCTGAGCGCTCGCTCAGCGCCGACCGCGTGGCCTACCACCAGAACCCGGTCTTCGAACGCGGCGAGCATGGCCTTGAGACCCTCGATGACCATTTCGTGGTCATCGACCAGCACAAGGCGCACTGGGGAGGGCGCCATGGCATCACCTTATGTGGCTGCGCGTGCGAGGAGCAGATACATCCAGCGGACGAAGTTCGCATGCCCAATCACCCCTAGGGGGGAGGCGCAGGGCTTGTGACGTGGGCCACTCTCAGGTGGTGTCCTCACCTCAGGAGAAAACATGGCGTGCCGGACGGTTCTGGTGGGACTGTCCTGAGCCGACAGATGCAGGAGCGTTCCCGCTGCGTGCGGTGATCTTCGATCTCGACGCGCTGTCAGACCTGGATGTCGACGGTCATCGGGTCGTGTTCAACGCGGCATTCGCCGCGCACGGCCTGCCCCTGGAATGGAGCGTGGCGCGGTACCGGCAGCTGTTGGCGCTGCACGACGAACGCCAGCGGGTCGCTGCCGAGCTCCGCAAGCGCTGCGTGGGACCAGAATGCGACGTGCTCACCGAGGTGCTCGCCGACGAGATCTGTGCCACCAAGGACATGATGTTCGACGAGATGATCCTCGACGCCGGCCTGGCTCCGCGGCCCGGTCTGCTCGACCTGGTCATGGACGCCTTCGCCGCCGAGGTACCCGTGGGCGTGGTGTCGAGCGGCCGGCGCCGGTGGGTCGAGCCGCTGGTGCGCCAGCTGGTCGGCGAGGGCCTGGTGGAAACCGTCGTCACCGGTGACGACGTCACCTCGTCGAGGCACGGCGCCGCCCACCAGCACGCCCTGGCCGAGCTCGGCGTGTCCGCGCACGAGGCGCTGGGCGTCGCCGGATCGAGCGCCGGGCTGCGGGCCGCGAACGCAGCGGGGCTGGCCAGCGTGCTCGTCGGCGCCGACATGGGCGCGGCCCTCCCGGCAGTCGCGGTACGCCCGGATTACACGGGCACGGACGACGCGCTGCGGTTGGCGACCTGCCGACGCCTACACGCCTCGTGGTGGGCGCAGCACAGCCCGACGGCCGCCTAGGGTGCTCAGCCCCGCAGCGTCTCGATCACCGCGCTGAAATCCAGATCGGCGTGGTCGACGGCGAACTTGGCGTAGATCTCCGCGGCATGCGTGCCCAATGGCGCCGATGATCCCGTCGACTCAACGGCTGCCATCGCCAGGCCGAGATCCTTGTTCATCAGTGCGGTGGCGAACCCCGGCTTGAAATCATTGTTGGCCGGGGAGGTCGGAACCGGCCCTGGCACAGGGCAATTGGTGTGCACGGCCCAGCAGTTGCCGGTCGCGCCCGTCATCACGTCGAACAACGACTGCTTGTCCAAGCCCAGCTTCTCGGCCAGTACGAATGCCTCACCGACAGCGATCTGCTGCACCGCCAGCACCATGTTGTTGCACACCTTGGCGGCCTGGCCCGCGCCCGTTGCACCGCAGTGAATGATCTTGCCGGCCATGGGTTCCAGCACCGTACGCGCCGCCTCGACAGCGTCGTCGGGGCCCCCGACCATGAACGCCAAGGTGCCGGCCACCGCACCCTTGACGCCACCGGACACCGGGGCGTCGAGCTGGTTGAAACCGTGCTCGCCGGCCAGCTTGTGCACCTCACGCGCGTCGTCGACGGAGATGGTGGAGCTGTCGATGAACAGCGCGCCTGGCGTCGCGGCGGGCAGCACCTCGGCGTAGCAGCTCTTCACCTGCGCGCCGCTGGCCAACATGGTGATCACCACGTCGGCACCCGCAACGGCCTCGGGCCCGCTACCGAAGATGGTGACACCGTTGGCCTTAGCGGCTTCCTGCGCCGCCGGAGCAGGGTCGAACCCACGCACGGTGTGCCCTGCGGCCACCAGGTTGGCAGCCATCGGACCGCCCATGTGCCCGAGACCCAGGAAAGCGATTGTGCTCACGTGCAACTCCTATCCCACGCGGGCTCTGCCCGCTTATGCCGAATTGCGGGCTCGGCCCGCGGTCGCGCGCCCGATCACCACGCGCATGATTTCGTTGGTTCCCTCAAGGATGCGGTGCACCCGTAGATCACGGACGATTTTCTCCAACCCGTACTCCCGCAGGTAGCCGTAGCCACCGTGCAGTTGCAGGGCCTGATCGGCCACCTCGAAGCAGGTGTCGGTGACGTAGCGCTTGGCCATCGCGCACAGCGCCACCTTGTCGGGGTGGTTGCCGTCCAAAGCGGAAGCGGCCCGCCACAACATGTTTCGCGACGTCTCCAGTCCGGTGGCCATGTCGGCCAGGGCGAAGCGGATGGTGGGCTCGTCGAGCAGCGCCCCGCCGAACGCCTGCCGGTCGGCCAGATAGGCCACCGCCTTGTCGTGCGCGGTCTGCGCCCCGCCGAGCGAACAAGCGGCGATGTTGATGCGCCCCCCGTTGAGTCCGTTCATCGCGATGCCGAACCCGGTGCCCTCGGTGCCGCCCAGCAGCGCATCGGCAGGGACCCGCACGCCGTCGAAGATCACCTGCGCCGTGGGCTGGGCATTCCAGCCCATCTTCTGCTCCTGTGCGCCGAAAGTAAGTCCGCGCGTGTCCTTTTCGACCACAAACGCGGAGATTCCCTTCGGGCCCTCTGCGCCGGTACGGGCCATCACCACATAGACATCCGAGCTGCCCGCACCCGAGATGAACTGCTTGTCTCCGTCGAGCACCCAGTCGTCGCCGTCGCGGACTGCCCTGGTGCGCAGCGCGGCGGCATCCGATCCGGCGCCAGGTTCGGTCAGGCAATAGCTCGCGATGGCATCCATCGACGCCAGCCGCGGCACCCAGGTTTTGCGCTGCTCCTCGGTGCCGAAGCTGTCGACCATCCAGGCACACATGTTGTGGATGGACAGGAACGCCGCGATGGCCGGGTCGGCGGCTGCGAGCTGCTCGAAGATGCGCACGGCATCCAGTCGTCGCAGCCCGCTGCCGCCCGCATCCTCCTGGCAATAGATCGCCGCCATGCCGAGCTCGGCCGCCTCACGCAGTACGTCAACAGGGAAGTGGTGCGTCTCGTCCCACTCCAACGCATATGGCGCGATGCGCTTTTCGGCGAACGCGCCCGCCGTCTCGGCGATCACACGTTCGTCGTCATCCAGTTCGAAAAGATCCACGATGGGTCTACTTCATGGTGGGGATGACGAACTCGGCCCCGTCCTTGATGCCCGACGGCCACCGCTCGGTCACGGTCTTGACCTTGGTGTAGAACTGGATCGACGCGGGACCGTGCTGGTTGAGATCGCCGAAGCCGGACCGCTTCCAGCCGCCGAAGGTGTGATACGCCACCGGCACCGGGATGGGCACGTTGACGCCGACCATGCCGACCTGTACGCGGGACACGAAGTCCCGGGCGGCATCGCCGTCGCGGGTGAAGATCGCCACGCCGTTGCCGTACTCATGCTCGGTCGGCAGCCGCAAGGCGTCCTCGTAATCGTGGGCCCTGACGATGCACAGCACCGGGCCGAAGATCTCGTCGGTGTAGATCGACATGTCGGGAGTGACGTGGTCGAACAGGGTGGGGCCGATGAAGTAGCCGCCCTCCAGGCTCACGTCGCCGAAAGTCAGCTCGTCGCTTGTCCGTTCGCGACCGTCGACCACCAGCTCGGCACCGGCGTCGACGCCCTGGCCGATGTAGTCCTTGACGCGATTGAGCGCGGCTTCGGTGACCAGCGGTCCGTAGTCGGCCTTGGGGTCGAGGCTGTGACCGACCCGCAACTGGTTGACCCGTTCGACGAGGCGCGCGCGCAGCCGGTTCGCGGTCTCCTCGCCCACCGGGACGGCGACGCTGATGGCCATGCAGCGTTCGCCTGCACTGCCGTAGCCCGCCCCGATCAATGCGTCGACGGCCTGGTCGAGGTCGGCGTCGGGCATCACGATCATGTGGTTCTTGGCGCCACCGAAGCACTGGGCGCGCTTGGCGTGTGCCGCTGCGGTGGAGTAGATGTACTGCGCGATGTCGGAGCTGCCGACGAAGCCGACGGCCTGGATGTCCGGGTGCGTCAGGATCGCGTCGACGGCTTCCTTGTCGCCCTGGATCACCTGGAACACGCCCGCGGGCAGACCGGCTTCGATGAACAGCTCGGCGAGCCGTAACGGCACCGAGGGATCGCGCTCAGAAGGCTTGAGAATGAACGCATTTCCGCATGCCAACGCGGGGCCTGCCTTCCACAGCGGGATCATGGCGGGGAAGTTGAACGGGGTGATTCCGGCGACCACGCCGAGCGGCTGACGGATCGAGTACACGTCGATGCCGGTGCCCGCCCCCTCGGTGAACTCGCCCTTGAGCAGGTGCGGGATACCCACCGAGAACTCGATCACCTCGATGCCGCGCTGGATGTCGCCCAGCGAGTCGGCGACGGTCTTGCCATGCTCGAGAGACAGCAGCTGGGCCAGTTCGTCGGCGTTCTGATTGACCAGATCGATGAAGCGCATCAGGATGCGGGCCCGGCGCTGGGGGTTGTAGGCGGCCCACGTCTTCTGCGCCTCGACCGCGACGGCGACGGCGGCATCCACATCGGCCGCAGAGGCCATCAGGACCTGGGCCGCAACCTCGCCGGTGCTGGGATTGAGCACATCGGCAGTGCGGGTCGACCCGGCCGCGGACCGCTCGCCGTTGATGAAGTGGGGAATCTGTGTAGTCATGACGTCCGTCCCAGGATTGTGCGCAATGGAGGCAACTCGGGCCACACCCGAGATACTTGCATATCCTAGTAATTGGTCGCGTGGTTTGGCAAGGGCTGGTACCGCAAGGGTTCTGATGCTTCAAGGGCTGCTCGCGCCGCAAAGCGTCGTCAGCCCGACACCATCCACGGGCTGACGCCGTGCTCGTCGAACCACGCCTGCTCGGCCGGGCGGACAGCCGCCAGCAGTCGGGAGTGCAGGGCCGCGCCGCGCTTGCTGAGATTGACGCGGACCTTGCGACGGTCGTCGGCGTCGACCTCCCGGAACACCGCGGCACGGGCCACTAGCCGGTCCACCACGCGGGTCAGGGTCGGGGCGGCCGTCAGGGTCTGCGCGCGCAACTCTGCCATCGTGAGCCCCGGTGAAGCCCCCAGAGCTTCGAGCACCAGCCAGTCGTCGAGGGTCAGGTCCTCGCCGGCGAGCTCACGCTCGATGACCGCGCTGATCATGCGGGCCACCCGCACGACGTCACTGCCGGACGGTGTGACCGGGCCGCCAGGTGGGAGCATGTCTGTCACAGGTCGACCGACCTCCCAACTGACGATTGCCTCGCGCCGCCGACGCGAGGATACTTCCAAGTGGAATGATTCTAGCTGATCGCCTCGACTGCCGGTCCAATTGCTCCTCGCGTGCGCACCGGTCCATTTGCTCCTCGCACCCGGCACCGTCGAAGGGAACACGCGGGTGAGCGCAGGCGTGCGCACGCGGGGCCGCGACGCCGAATGGCGTTTGGGAATGGTGGTGCCGCTGCAGGGGCCCGCCGGTCTGTTCGGCCCGTCCTGCGAAGCCGTCGGCGATCTGGTGGCCCACGATCTCAATGCCGCGGGCGGTGTGCTGGGCCGCGAGGTGCAGATCGAAGTGATCGACGGCGGCGCGCACCCGGCCACCGTTGCCGCCGACGTCAAACGGCTGATCGACGAGGGGCGTATCGACGCGGTCAGCGGCTGGCACATCTCGTCGGTGCGCAATGCGCTGGCGCCCGTCGTCGTCGACCGGGTGCCGTACTCGTATCCGGCGCTCTACGAGGGTGGCGAGCGTCGACGCGGAATCTATTGCTGCGGTGAGACTCCCGACCAGCAGATCGCCCCCGCGCTGCGATGGATGCGCGACAACCTCGGAATTCGCAAGTGGTTCGTCGTGGGGGACGACTACGTCTGGCCGCGCACCTCGCTGGCCGAGGTGCGCCGGTATGTCCGGGAACTGTCACTCGATCTGGTCGGGGGATCGTTCGTGGCGCTCGGGCACGGGGACATCGACCGCCTCGTCGACAAGGTCGCGCAGTCGCGGTGTGACGCCGTGCTCATGCTGCTCGTCGGGCAGGACGCCGTCGAGTTCAACCGGACATTCGCGCGCCGCGGACTGCAGGACGACAAACTCCGGTTCAGCCCGCTCATGGACGAGAACATGCTCATCGCCAGTGGACACGACGCCACACAGGGGCTGTTCGTGGCCGCCTCGTACTTCCGCTCGATGATCGGCCGCAATTCGATGGAGCTGCTCGACCGCTACCTCGAGGTCAACGGGTCGAGCGCTCCGGCACTGGGAAGCGCGGCCGAATCATGTTACGAGGGAGCCTATTTCCTGGCCGAGATGATCCGGCGGGCCGGGGATCCGCTCGAGATCGACGCCGTGGCGGACGGCGTCGCCTATGAGAGCCCACGCGGCACCGTGGAATTCCTGGAGCACCGCACCAGTCAGCCGGTGCACCTGGCCGTGGCGGCCGGCGTCGACTTCGAGATCGTCACGACGCTTCCCGGCAGTCTGATCGGCTGACTGCCTGCGTCTGTTGACACTGTGGCGCCCGTCACTTACTTTCAAATAGATCTATTCCATTTGGAAGTAATTGGAGGTGTCCGGTGGGCAGCGTCGGTCTCCTTTACGTCGGGGCAGTGCTTTTCGTCAACGGGCTGATGCTGTTGGACGTCGTCCCGGCGCGCTCGGCCGCGGTGTTGAACCTGTTCGTCGGAGCCATGCAATGCGTGTTGCCGACCATCATGCTCGTGTTGGCACACGGCGACGCCGCGGCCATCCTGGCCGCCTCGGGCCTCTACCTCTTCGGGTTCACCTACCTCTACGTCGGGATCGTCAACCTCGCCGGCCTGGAACCTGAAGGCATCGGCTGGTTTTCGCTCTTCGTCGCAGGTGGTGCCGTCGTCTACGCCGTGCTGTCGTTCACCGTGGTGCACGACCCGGTGTTCGGGGTCATCTGGCTGAGCTGGGCGGTGCTGTGGCTGCTGTTCTTCCTGGTGCTCGGTCTGCATCGCGATCAGCTGACCCGATTCACAGGATGGTCCGTGGTGCTGTTGAGCCAGCCGACCTGCACGCTGCCCGCCTTCCTCATGCTCAGCGGCACCTACCGCACGTCGCCGGGCATCGCGGCCATCTGGGCGCTGGGATTCGTCGCGCTGTTCATCGCGGCCAAGGCACTCAGTACGCGCCGTTCACACCGATCACACACCGCTGCAACACAACCCGTCTACAGCTGATCGAACAACCAATGACAAGGAGAAAACCATGAGGCACGGAGACATCTCGTCGAGCAACGACACTGTCGGCGTCGCGGTCGTCAACTACAAGATGCCCCGGCTGCACACCCGGGCCGAAGTCCTCGACAACTGCCGCAAGATCGCCGACATGCTCATCGGTATGAAGTCGGGACTACCGGGCATGGATCTCGTTGTGTTCCCGGAGTATTCGACTCAGGGGATCATGTACGACGAGCAGGAGATGTACGACACCGCCGCGACCATCCCCGGCGAGGAGACCGCGATCTTCTCGGCCGCCTGCCGGGAGGCCGGCACCTGGGGCGTCTTCTCGATCACCGGCGAGCGCCACGAAGACCACCCGAACAAGCCGCCCTACAACACGCTCGTGCTCATCGACGACAAGGGCGACATCGTGCAGAAGTACCGCAAGATCCTGCCGTGGTGCCCGATCGAAGGCTGGTATCCCGGTGACACCACCTATGTCACCGACGGGCCGAAGGGCCTCAAGATCTCGCTGATCATCTGCGATGACGGCAACTACCCGGAGATCTGGCGGGACTGTGCGATGAAGGGCGCCGAGCTGATCGTGCGGTGCCAGGGCTACATGTACCCGGCCAAGGATCAACAGGTCATGATGGCCAAGGCCATGGCGTGGGCCAACAATTGCTATGTGGCCGTTGCCAATGCGGCCGGCTTCGACGGCGTCTACTCCTACTTCGGCCATTCGGCCATCATCGGTTTCGACGGGCGCACCCTCGGCGAGACCGGCGAGGAGGAGTACGGCATCCAGTACGCGCAACTGTCGCTGTCCGCGATTCGCGATGCCCGGGAGAACGACCAATCGCAGAACCATCTGTTCAAACTGCTGCACCGCGGCTACTCCGGGGTGCATGCCGCAGGCGATGGTGACAAGGGCGTCGCCGACTGCCCGTTCGAGTTCTACAAGCTGTGGGTGACCGACGCGCAGAAAGCCCAGGAGCGGGTCGAGTCGATCACCCGGACCACGGTCGGGGTGGCGGACTGCCGGGTCGGATCGCTTCCGGTCGAGCAGACCGCCGAAGCCTGAGAGACGACGCATTGCCGTTCCTCACCGATATGTACCACGAGCAGAACCGCAATTCTGCCCGAGTGGCCGATGAGCCCGCCACTGCCGAAACCGTGGATGGCTTTGACCCCGAAGCTCTTTCGCGACGGCTGAACGCCGCGATCCTGGGGCAGGCGCACGCCGTCGACGCGGTGGTCCGCGCGGTGTCCATCGCCCATGTCGGCGTTGCCGACCCCGGTCGTCCCCTGTCCAGCGTGCTGCTGGTGGGGCCGACCGGCGTCGGCAAGACCGAACTGGTCCGCCAGGTCGCCGCGGCGCTGCGCACGGGTCCCGACGATCTGTGCCGCATCGACATGAGCGCACTGGCGCAGGAACATTACGCCGCGTCGCTCTCGGGTGCGCCGCCCGGCTATGCGGGCAGCAAGGAGTCCTTCACGCTCTTCGACAGGGCCAAGATCGAAGGTGGGCCATATATGCCCGGCATCGTGTTGTTCGACGAGGTCGAGAAGGCCGACGCCAGCGTGCTGCGGGCCCTGCTGCACGTACTGGACACCGGCGAGCTGCGCTTGGCCAACGGGCAGCAGAAGATCTCGTTCCGCAACAGCTACATCTTCCTGACCTCTAATTTGGGTTCGCTGGAAGTTGCTGCGCGGCAACGGGCCCGGCGCAAGCGGTGGCAGTGGCCGGCACGCCGCGCGGCGTCGCACCAGAGTGTCGTGCGCGGGGCAGTCGAGGAGTTCTTCGACCCCGAGTTCTTCAACCGCATCGACGAAACCGTGGTGTTCGACGCATTCGACGACACCACAGCCGAACGGGTGACGCGCAAGGAGATCGGCGACCTGGTGCGGCGGCTCAAAGCCCGCGACGTCGCGCTCGAGGTCGACGACAGCGTGGTGGACTTCGTGCAGCGCAGGGGATTCGACCCGGTTTACGGAGCCCGCGGGCTGCGGCGCACCATCCGCACCGAGCTGACCGAACCGGTCGCGTGGGCGGTTCTCACGGCGTCGCGAAAACCCGTCGCGCTCAAGGCGCAGGTGCGCGATGGTGAGCTGACCGTCACCTGACCGGCGCGAGCAGTCACGGCGGTACCCGAAAACCGGCGTGTCGCGGACCTACGTGTCTGCTCGCGGGAAAAGGTGACTTACCCGAGCGGTTCGGTAGGTCCGGCGTGCGCTGTGCGGACCGCGCCGACGCTCGCGACGGTCACCAGTACGACTCCCACGTACCCGAGCACGCCGATCTGCTGGCCCAGCACCACAAGCCCGGCCAGCGCGGCGGTGACCGGTGAGAGGCAGGTGAGCACGGCGAAGGCGGCGGGGGACAACCTTCGCAGGGATATCAGCTCCAACGAGTACGGGATCACCGACGACATCACGCCGACGGCAAGGCCCACACCGAGGACATGCCAGTGCAGCGCGTCGGACAGATTCACCGCGACCATCGCGAACGGCGCCACGACGATCGCTCCCATGGCTGTGGCAAGGGCCAGCCCGTCGACGCGGCGGAACTCGGCCGCGGTGCGTGCCGAGGCCAGGATGTAGCCAGCCCACGCGGCCCCTGCGGCCGCGGCGAACACGAAACCCATCGGGTCGTAGTGCCCGCCGCCGCCGTGCGGAAGGCCGAGCAGCGCGACGCCGGCAAAGGCCAGGACGGCCCACAGCCACGCTATGCGCCGCGTGCTCGTCACGACCGAAAGGATCAGTGGCCCAAGTGCTTCGACGGTCACCGCGACACCGAGCGGGATCCGGGCGATCGCCAGATAGAAGCAGAAGTTCATCACGGCCAGCGTCGCCGCCAGCGCGGCCGCCGAGCTCCAGGCGCGTCGCGTCAAGCCGCGGATCGACGGGCGCACCACCGTACACAAGATGACGCCGGCCACCGCGAAACGAGCGAACAACGCGCCAACGACCCCCAGTGCAGCGAACAGGCCGACGGCGAACGCGGCGCCGACCTCCTGGCTGACCGCGGCGATCACCACCAACGACGCGGCACCGAGCGGGGCTCGCGAGTGGGTGCTCACACCGTGACCGGCAGCTGTGCCCCGGTGGCCAGCTCGGCGTACCCGCGCATGAGCCGCAGCGCCGTCGAACGCGTGATCTCCGGATCCCGCGCCACGATGCGGTAGCCGAGATAGTCCTCCATCGCCATCAGGGTCATGGCGGCGTCGCGGGCGGGTGAACCCAGCCGGAACACACCCGAAGCGGCGCCGGCCTCGAGGACGCGGGTGTAGAGGTCCACCTGCCGGTGATAGATGTGCTGGACGTCGCGGCGCTGGTCGAGCTCGAAGCCTGCGGCCAGCACCGCCCGCCAGATCGCGCGCCACTCCGCGTCCTCCGGGCCGGTTGGCAGGCCTGCGGCGATGGTCAGCGCGAGTTGCTCACGCACGTCGTCGGTGTTCTCGACGACGGCCAGCCGCTCGTCGTAGAACCGGGAGTCGGAGCGTTGGGCCAGTTCGGAGAGCAGCTGGTCCATCTCCTTGAAGTAGTAGCGCACCGCGTTGGCGGTCAGCCCGAGTTCAGCGGCGACGTCGGCGATCCGCAGCGTGGCCAGGTCGTGGCGTTCGATCAACGCGATGGCGGCGTCGAGGATTTCCTCGCGTCGCTCTGCTTGTCGATTCGGCCGTGCCACAGGTTCATCCTTACCCGATTTCGCGGTTTCTCTTGCGCAAGCCGCCGGAGAAGCACATTATTTTCCAAACGTGAAAAGAACTACCGGCCTCCGGAGGTTGAATGTCCGATCACCCCACCCATCCAGAGATGGCCGACCGCTCGCGTCCGCGTGCCCGCGACCTGGGCATCGTTGTCGGCGATAACCCGACCGGCCCGTGCAACGCCATCACCGATGTGCCCGGTGTGCGCATCGGGCACACCACGATTCAGCCGTCGCCTGAGATCAACACCGGTGTGACGGTCGTCGTCCCGCATACCGGCATCTGGGACGAGCCCGTGTTCGCCGGTACCCACCGGCTCAACGGCAGCGGCGAACTCACCGGCCTGGAATGGGTGCGCGAGTCCGGCGAGCTGACCACCGCCGTCGCCCTCACCAACACCCACAGCGTCGGCGTGGTGCGGGACGCGCTGGTCGACGCGCAGGTGCAGGCCCGAGGTGACGGCCTCTACTGGTCGCTGCCCGTGGTCGGTGAGACCTACGACGGGCTGCTCAACGACATCAACGGCCATCACGTGCGGGCCGAACATGTCCACGCCGCGCTGGCCTCGGCGTCCGACGGGCCGGTTGCCGAGGGCAACGTCGGCGGCGGCACCGGCATGATCTGCCACGGTTTCAAGGGCGGCATCGGCACCTCATCGCGCATCACCGACACCGCTGCGGGTCGCTACACCGTGGGTGTTCTGGTCCAGGCCAACCACGGTCGTCGAGAACGGCTGCGGGTCAACGGCGTTGCGGTGGGAGAGCTGATCGGCCCCGGCAGCGTGCCGCTGCCGGAGATGCCGCTGGCCTACGCTCCCGGATCGGGCTCCATCATCGTCATCGTCGCGACCGACGCACCTCTGTTGCCGCACCAGTGCACGCGGCTGGCCCAACGCTCCTCGCTCGCGGTCGGCAGGCTCGGTGGGGCCGGGGAGCAGTACAGCGGTGATCTGATGCTGGCCTTCGCCACCGGCAATCGCGGCATCCCGCCGTACGCCTGGGACGAGGATCCCGATACCGAGCACCCCGAAATCGGGCTGCGCATGGTGGCCCCACGACTGATGACCCGGCTTTTCGACCTCGTGATCGAGGCCACCGAAGAAGCGATCCTGAACTGTCTCGTCGCGGCGGACACCCTCACGGGGCGCGGCGGTCGTACCGCACATGCATTGGACCACAAGATGTTTCGCCACGCACTTCTCCTGGAGGGGCAATGAGTACCAACACTGAAACGACTGCAGACCGCCGGCTGCACGGGAGGCTCGGTCCGGTCGGAGTGGTGTTCATGGTGGTCGCGGCCGCCGCCCCGCTGACCGTCATCGGCGGCAACATGCCGCTGGCAATGGGGCTCGGCAACGGTGCGGGCGCACCGGTCGGATTCCTCATCGCCGCAGCGGTTCTGCTGGTGTTCAGCGTCGGCTTCGTGGCGATGACGCCGTACGTGCCCGAGGCGGGCGCGTTTTTCTCATATGTGACGCTCGGGCTGGGTAACCGGCCGGGAAGCGGCATCGCCGCTGTCGCGTTGATCGCCTACACCGCGATCCAGGTAGGTATCTACGGCTATATCGGCTGGGCCATCGGCGATACCGTGCGGTTCTACGGGGGACCGCAAATACCTTGGCCTGCTTATTCGTTCGTGATACTCGCGATCGTGGCGCTGCTCGGGTACCGCCATATCGACCTCAGCGCCAAGGTGCTCGGGGTGGCGCTGGTGCTCGAGATCAGCGTGGTCGTGGTGCTGGATCTGGTGATCGTCGCCAAGCCAGGTCCCGCCGGGGTGACGTTCGCATCGTTCACCCCGGGTGTCTTCACCCACGGCGCGCTGGGCATCGCGGTGTTGTTCGCACTGACGGGTTTCATCGGTTTCGAGGCGACGGCGGTGTTCCGCGACGAGGCCCGCAACCCCGAACGCACCATACCGCGGGCCACCTATGCGGCGGTGTTGCTCATCGGCGGCTTCTACGCGATCACGTGCTGGGCGTTCGTCGTCGCGATCGGTCCCGACCAGGTCGCCGAAACCGCCCAGCGCACCCTGGCCGGTGACGCCAACATGCTGCTGGACACCACCGATGCCAACCTCGGCAGGATCGGCCGCGACGTCGTCAATGTGTTGCTGCTGACCAGCCTGTTCGCCTGCGTGCTGTCCTTCCACAACGTGATCGCCCGCTACCAGTTCGCGCTGGCCCGAAAAGGGTTGCTGCCCAACCGGTTGGCGACCGTGCACTCGTCGCACGGCTCGCCCGCGGTGTCCTCGGTGGTGCAGACGGTCACGGCCGCAGTCATCGTCGGCATCCTCGCCGCGCTCGGGGTCGACCCGCTGGTCGGTGTGTTCGGCTCGATGGCCGGTGTGGCGACGGTCGGGATGGTGCTGCTGATGCTCACCACCTCGGTGGCGGTACTGGTCTACTTCGCCCGCCACCGCGCCGACGCCGCGGGCCGCACCTGGCAGACGCGCATCGCACCGGCGCTGGCGTGTGCAGGTCTGCTGGGCAGCCTGTGGCTGGTCCTGACGAATTTCACCCTCGTCACCGGTGGCAGCGCGACGCTCAGCGCCATCCTCGCGGCGATCCCGTTCCTGGGTCTCGTGGGTGGTGCGCTGCTGCGGCGCAGCTAGGACTCGTTGCGCAACTCATCGACGAAGGCGCGGGTGTCCTCCCACGTCGGCAGCAGGCCCGCGGCGCGCACCTCTTCGAGGGTGGGCGCCGCGGCGTCGCGCTCGGAGATCACCAGTTCGTGGCCCTCCGGCCAGTCGATGCCCAGATCGGTGGCCAGGATGGTGTGCTCCCGCTCCGGCGAATACGGCGCCGAGCACAGATACATCACGGTCGAATCATCTTCCAGCGCAAGGAAAGCGTGACCCAGACCCTCGGAGAGGTAGACCGACCGACGGTCGCGGTCGTCGAGCAGTACGGAATCCCACTGCCCGTAGGTGGGGGAGCCGACGCGAATGTCGACCACGACGTCGAACACCGAACCACGCACGCACGTCACGTATTTGGCCTGACTCGGCGGCAGTTCCGCGAAATGCACACCCCGCAGCACCCCGGCCGCCGACACCGAGCAGTTGGCCTGGCGCAGATCGAACTTGTGCCCGGCGAAACCGGTGAAACCCGAGTCGGTGAACCACTCGAAAAACATCCCTCGGGAATCACCGTGCAGCTTGGGGGTGAGCTCCCACGCCCCGGGGACCTTGAGTTCCCGTGCGGTCACTGGCCGCGCTCCTGGTAGTTCGCCTCGACCTGTTCTTTGAGTGGGCCCCACCAGGATTCGTTGGCGCGGTACCAGTCGATGGTGTCGCGTAGACCGTCCTCGAAGTCGGTGTGCACGGGTTTCCAGCCCAGCTCGTCGGTGAGTGTCGACGGGTCGATGGCGTACCGGAGGTCGTGTCCTGCGCGGTCGGTGACGTGGTCGAAATCGTCGGGGTCACGGCCCATCAACCGCAGCAGCGTGCGCATCACGGTCAGGTTGTTCTGCTCGCACTGCGCGCCGATCAGGTAGGTCTGTCCGGCCCGGCCGTCGGCCAGGATCCGGCGCACCGCGGCGTTGTGATCGTCGACGTGGATCCAGTCGCGGACATTGGCGCCCGCGCCGTACAGCTTGGGCCGCCGCCTGGTCAGCACGTTGGTGATCTGGCGCGGGATGAACTTCTCGACGTGCTGGTACGGGCCGTAGTTGTTGGAGCAGTTCGACAGCGTCGCACGTACGCCGTAGGACCGCACCCAGGCGCGCACCAGCAGATCGGCGGCGGCCTTGGTCGACGAGTAGGGGCTCGACGGGTTGTAGGGCGTGTTCTCGGTGAACCGGGCCGGATCGTCGAGCGGCAGGTCGCCGTACACCTCGTCGGTGGAGATGTGGTGCAGCCGCACCCCGTGCCGGCGCACCGCCTCCAGCACGGTGAAGGTGCCGACGACGTTGGACTGCACGAAGGGAGCCGGGTCGGCCAGTGCATTGTCCACATGCGTTTCGGCCGCGAAGTGCACCACGGCGTCGGCGTCGGCCGTCAGGCTCGACACCAACGCCGCGTCGCACACATCGCCCTCGACCAAGCGGATCCGGTCGGCCACCGGCGCCAGTGACTCCCGACTGCCCGCATACGTGAGCGCGTCCAGCACCGTCACTGACGCGCCGTCACGGACGGCGTCCTGCACGAAATTCGCACCGATGAACCCGGCACCCCCGGTGACCAGCAACCGCATGGGTCAACTCTAACGGGCTGTCCGATCAGCCTTTCAGGCCCAGCGGGCCGGCCAGCTCCGTCAGCGTCGGAAGCAACTTGTCCCATCCGCCGAGCACCTGGATCGCCACATGGTCGGCGCCCTCGTCGAGGTGTTGCCGCAAACGCGCCGCAACGTCATCGGGCGTGCCGTGAGCGACGACCGCATCGATGAGACGGTTGCTGCCGGGCTTGGCGATGTCATCCTCGCTGAATCCCAACCGTCGCCAGTTGTTCAGGTAGTTGCTGAGATTCAGATAGAAATCGACGGTTTCGCGGCCGACCGCCCGGGCTGCCTCGGCCTGCTGCTCGGATCCGTCGGTCAGCACGACCTTGTGCTCGGGTGCGAGAAACACCCCAGGGCCGATGAGCTCGCGGGCCTGCGCGGTGTGCTCGGGCGTCGTCAGGTACGGATGCGCGCCGGCACTGCGGTCGGCGGCCAGCTTCAGCACCTTGGGACCCAGCGCCGCCACCACGCGCCGCTCCTTCGGTACGCCCTGCTCATCGAGCGCATCGAGGTACTCGACCAGCACGTCGTAGGGCTTGCGGTACTCCTGGGTGTGCTCGGGATGGCCGATGCCGATGCCGAGGATGAACCGGCCAGGGTGCGCCGCCTCGATGCGGTGATACGACTCGGCCACCTGCGCGGCCGGAGCGGTCCACACGTTGACGATGCCGGTGGCCACCTGCAGTGTGTCGGTCGCGGCCAGGATCGGTTCGACGAACGCGAGGTCAGCGGCAGGAGAGCCGCCCGGCCAGATGGCGCCGTAGCCCAGCTTCTCGATCTCGGCAGCCTGCTCGGGCTTCGGTGCACCGAACGTCCACACCCCAAAACGGCCAAGGTTCAAGCTCATTCGCGTCCCTTTCGATTACTTGAGGCCCAGCGGCCCGGCAAGTTCGGCAAGTGCCGGTACCAGTTTGTCGGGCGAGGTGAGAACCTGCACGGGCACGTGGTCAGCGCCGGCCTCGCGGTGTTGCTTGAGGCGCGCCGCCACCGCGTCGACGGTGCCGTGGGCGACCACGGCGTCGATGAACGCATCGCTGCCCGGCTTGGCCAGATCGGCATCGGTGAAGCCCAGTCGCTTGAAGTTGTTGAGGTAGTTGGTCAGTCCGAGATAGAGATCGAGCGCCTTGCGGCCGGCCGCGCGGGCCCTTTCGGTGCCCTCTTCGGATCCGTCGGTCAACACCACCTTGTGCTCCGGCGCGAGAAGCGCGTCGGGCCCGATGATCTCGCGGGCCTGCGCGGTGTGCTCGGGCGTGGTCAGGTACGGGTGGGCACCGGCCGACCGCTCAGCCGACAACTGCAGCACCTTGGGGCCGAGCGCGGCGACCACGCGGCGGTGCCGCGGAACGCCGTGCTCATCGAGCTTGTCCAGATAATCGGTGAGGGCGTCGAGCGGTTTGCGGTATTCACCGATGGCCTCGCGGTGGCCGACCCCGATGCCCAGCAGGAACCGGCCCGGGTAGGCCGCCTCGATGCGATGGAAGGAGTCCGCGACCGCCCCGGCGTCGGCCGTCCAGATGTTGACGATGCCCGTCGCGACCTGCAGGTTGGTGGTCTTCTCCAGAATCGGGTCGACCCAGTCCAGTTC
This sequence comes from Mycobacterium aquaticum, assembly GCF_002086485.1. GTDB lineage: Bacteria > Actinomycetota > Actinomycetes > Mycobacteriales > Mycobacteriaceae > Mycobacterium > Mycobacterium aquaticum. Next base: position 85,957 of record NZ_MVHF01000027.1, read on the forward strand.
GGCAGGCGGAGACCCACCCGCCCAGATCGCGCCGTAGCCGAGGGCCTCGATCTCCTGCAACTGTTCTGCCGACAGCGGCTGGAACTGCGAGTAGTGCCCGAAAACGCCGAAACTACCGAGGTCAGGTTTGGTGCCCGTGATGTCAGTCATGGTCGGGTCAACCCGCCGTCGCCCGACCGCTATTCCGAAAAACTCAGGGTGATTCCCACCGGTGGCCGACGCGGCAGGTTGAAACTGCTGCATTCCTGGGAGATTGCTGTGTGTCAGGATCGAGGTGATTCGTTGTTGCTCGAGGGGGAGATGTGTTAGTTAACCCAGAACTGTTGCGGGCCCTTGCCGGACAGGTGGATTCTGCAGCCGCGGTGATCGGTCGCGCCGACGTGGGGTCGAAGGTGTCGACATCAGCTGATGGTTTGGCGAGCTCGACCACTCAATGGGCAGCTCATACCGTGGGCGAACATTTCACCGGTGTCGCAAACCAACTCGCACAGAACGTCACCAAGATCGGAACGGCGGTCCGTGGGGCCGGCGACCGGTTCGAAGTTGCCGACAACACGCTGGCCGGCCAGTTCGACGGGTTCTTCTAGCTGATGTTGCCGAACCGCACCACACTGCAAGGTTGGAACCCGGATTCTCTGACGGCGTCGGCAAGCACGATCACTGCGAGCGCCGCGTCGGTCGCAGATGCCGTGACTGGCGTGGATGATGCTTGCCAGCGAATGCCTGAGGCCAGAGGTTGGTCTGGCCGCTCTCACGAAGCGGCAGAGGCAATGTTCGGACGGGCTCGCCGCCAGACGCTGAAGTTCTCCGCGTACGCGAACGCTATTGCCGCGGCCTTGAAGAACGGCAGCGGAACTATCGCTCCGGCACGCAATGCGCTGCTCAACAAGGCCGCGGAGGTCGATCACGGACCATTGAATGTCACCGACCAATGGGTCGTTCTTGTCGACCCGGTAGTCATGTCGGAAGAGGAGTTCGCCAAGCTTCAAGCCTTGGCACGTGAGGAACAGGCCGCCATCAACGGGCTGCTGACGGCGGTTGGCGACGCCGACGACAGCACGGCCAACGCGGTTGTCGCCGCAGGCCGGGATCACGGGTTCGTCGAAGCGGGACCTTCGTCGTCGCCGTTCGACATACCGGCGCCCCAGCGACCGCGGGACCAAGTCCCGAATCCGAAGGACCCGATGGGGATTATCGGTCAAGAAGCGATACGTGCCGGTGATGAGGCAACCGCGGTCCGTGAAACTATCGAGTCGGTCAACGAACATGGCGAAGAGGTGACCACGGTTATTCACCAGGATGGAAGTAAGCAGGTCGGTACCAAGCACAAGTTCATGGACACACCGAGCCGGACGAACTACGTCACCGTCGAGGAGTTCGACAAGCGTGGAAATAGCACGTCACGGACCAGTTCGTGGCATGATCTCGGCAGCAATTGTGATTTCACATCTACTACTTTCCCGGACGGTTCGAATTTCACGATGTCTATGGACCCGGAGGGGCGGGTCAACGCGGGATTCACAACCGCGACCGGCAGGCACTCGGCAGTGCCGGTTGAGTTGATCGACCGGATCTCTACCTATGCCGGTGGTGGCCTGTCCGGTTTCGAGAAGCATGTCAGTCATGGTGGGCGTCTGCCGATGTTGACGGCGGAGTCTCTGGAGAGCTTCGGCAAGGCTGCCCGTGTAGGTGGTCCCTCCCTGGTTATTGCCACTGCGGTTTTCGATATGGCTATGGCAGATACCGGTCGGGATCGCTGTATTGCCGCGGTCGTCGCTGCAACGGGCGGCGGAGGAGGATGGGGCGGCGCCGAGTTGGGTGCTTTGGCCGGCGCTGCCACCGGTCCCTTTGCGCCAGTGGGCGTTCCCGTGCTCACCACCGCGGGCGCAGTGTTCGGAGCTTTCGGTGGCGCTGATGTGGGGAAGTTCCTCGGGAACGTACTGTGTCCGTACTAAAACTCCCTACACCCCCTGGTTGGCGCAACGGTGATGCGCCTCTTGGGTGGGTAAGTGCAGGATTCGTCATCGCACTTTCGGTGCCGTTCTGGTGGGGCCTGGCGGCGGCAAGTCGGGGTGACTATCTGACTGGAACGGTGATGATCGGCGTCACCGTTTCGCCGCTGTTGATTGTGGCGTCGCTCGTGATACCGGTGTTCGGACGGTCGACCGTGCGTACGACCGTTGACAGCTCCGGGACGAGCCTGCGTCCGGGCCGATGGTTCTGCATTTTCTGCTACGTCGGCATGGTGTCGTTCATAGTGAGTGGTTTGCTATTTGTCCGATTCGTGCCAACGGGTGATCTGGACATTCCGATATCGCGTGGCATGCGGATTTTCTCCCCGATGTTGCTTGCATCAGGAGTCGTCGTGGCGATTCTGGCATTGGTCAGTGCCTGGCGCCGCGGCGGAATTGGCTACGTAAAGCTCACCCCAGCCGGGATCGATGTCGCGAATATCGTGGCCACGAAATACGTCGAGTGGACAGACATTGTCGAAATAAGCGACAGCACTGAAACGAAGAGAACCCGCAAAGCGATCGTCCTGCGTTTGAGTGACGACACCGAAGAAATCATCGACGGTGCCGACATCTATGTCCCTCGGGGCACCGCCCTGTACTGGATGGTCCGGCACTATTGGCGCCATCCATCTGATCGCGGCGAGCTCACCGATTCCCGTGCAGTCGACCGTCTGCGTTCCGAGAACTTCGACGTCGAAGTCCGGTGATTCTCACCGCTTGCCCGGGTCAGGCCGGGGCAGGCAGGTCTTCGGGGGCGGGTGCCTCCAACGGCAGCAGCACGATGAACCGGGTGTTGCCCGGCTCGGACTGCACCCGGAGGTCACCGCTGTGCTTCTCGACGACGATCCGCCATGCCAGGTCGAGCCCCAGCCCGGTGCCCTCGCCGAACGGCTTCGTGGTGAAGAACGGCGTGAAGATGCGTTCGATGATGTCGGCGGGAATGCCGGGGCCGTCGTCGCAGATCTCCACTTTGACCAGATCGCCTTCGCGGCCGGTACGTACCGTCAGCGTGCCTTCGCCGTTCATCGCCTGGATCGCGTTGTCGATGATGTTGGTCCACACCTGGTTGAGGTCACCCGGATAGCAGGCCAGCTCGGGCAGCGACTTGTCCCAGTCCTTGACGACTCGAACGCCCTTGCTTTCCTTGCCGATCCGGTCGCCGAACATCATCAGTGTGCTGTGCAGCAGCTCGTGGATGTCGGCGCTCTGGTACGGCGCGCGGTCCATCTGCGAGTACTGCTTGGCGCCGGCCAGCAGCGCAGAAATCCGCTTGCTGGCCTCGGCGATCTGGTTCATCAGCAGTTCGGTCTCGATGGTGTAGCGCAGCCAGCCGATCGCGCTCATGAACGATGCGGTGGCGTCGACGTCGTCGAGTGACGCCGCGACACTCTCGAACCAGTCGATGTCCAGTCCGGCGTCGACGAACGTCGGCGCGTAATCCCAGGCACTGGTGATTCCGCGCTCCTCGAGCCACTCGCCGATCTGCTCCTCACGGTCGGAGGCCTCCAGCGCGGTCAGATCCTGTGCCTTGTGCTTGGCGATCTGCTCGGCCACCCGGTCCTGGATGCTGACCAGCTCACGCAGTGCCGCGGGCGGGACGTGCCCGTCGCCGAGCATCGCCAGCTTGTGGCGCATCTTGCTGACCCGGTCGCGCAGGTCCGCCACCGCGCGCGCGGTCGCCGCGGCGGGATTGTTGAGCTGATGGGTCAGGCCGGCCGAAAGTTGGCCGAGCGCAAGCAGTTTCTCCCGCTGGCCGATGATCTGGCGGCGCCGGAGGCCACCGACCTTGTGGCCCTCCAAGAGGTGTACTGCCATCGGGAATTCGGTGCGCATGAAGTCGGCGTAGGCCTTGGCGTCCAGGACGAAGAACCGGGACGGCTTGGTCACCCGAACGGATGCCTCGTATACCGGCTGCTCACCGGGGATGTACGCCGACCAGGCACCGCAGTAGACCCCGCGCATCGAGGTCCGGTTGGTCTCGATGTCGATGCCGCCCGACTTCATCGTCATCACGAGCTCGCCCTCGATCATCACGTAGAAGCACGTGGCGGGCTCGCCCTCGGTGCAGACCGGGCCCGGCTCGAACGTCGCGATATGACCGTTGGCGCACAGGATGTCGAGTTGTTCGTCGCTCAGAGATTCGAACAGGAACAGGGTCCGCAGTTCTTCGCGCACGCAGCCTTCACCCATCGTTGTCATTCCTCAGGCCTCCGCCAGATAACGGTGCACCAACATGACCGCCATCGACCCTTCGCCGACGGCGGCCGCCACCCGTTTGGCGGATTCTGCACGCACATCACCTGCAACAAACACACCGGGCACACTTGTTTCCAGGTGATGGGGAGGACGTTCCAACGTCCAGCCGCAGACATCGCGCAGGTCGGGGCCGGCCAGGATGAAGCCGTGGTCGTCGCGGGCCACCACGCCGTCGAGCCATTCGGTGCGCGGAGTGGCGCCGATGAAGCAGCACATCCGCGTCGAGGCCACTTCTTCCCGCTCGCCGGTGCGCTTGTCCTGCAGCACCAGGCCGACGAGGTGGTCATCCTCGCCGATCGCCTCGACCACCTCGGTACAGGTGCGGACGTGGATGTTGGGGGTCTGCTCGATCTGCTGGATCAGGTAGTAGGACATCGAGGCTTCCAGCGACGGCCCACGGACCAGCAGCGTCACCGACTTGGCCTCGCGGGACATGAACATAGCCGCCTGCCCGGCCGAGTTGGCGCCGCCCACGATGTAGACGTCCTCACCCTGGCACTCCGAGGCCTGTGAGACCGAGGCGCCGTAGTAGACGCCGCGGCCGACGTAGTTGAGCGGGTTCATCGGGTCGTCCCAGCAGCCCGGCACCGGCAGCTGCCGATACTCGACGCCGGTGGCCAGGATCACCGCCCGGGCGCCGATGGTGTCGCCGTCGGCGAAGGTGATGGTGCGTGCGGCCCCGGCCACGTCGAGCGCGGTGGCCTCGCGGGTGGTGATGACCTCGGCGCCGAAGCGCTCGGCCTGCCTGCGGGCCGAAGTGGCCAGCTCGGCGCCTGACACCCCGGTGGGGAAGCCCAGGTAGTTCTCGATACGGGAGCTGCGCCCAGCCTGGCCACCGGTCGTGGTGCCCTCGATCAAGACGGTCTTGAGCCCTTCAGACGCGCCGTAGACCGCCGCGGCCAGCCCGGCCGGGCCACCACCGATCACAGCCAGGTCGTACATCGTCAACGACGGGCTGGTGGACAGGCCCAGCATGTCGGCGAGTTCACCGTCGGAAGGCTCGACCAGGGTCTGACCTCCCTCGGTGATGACCACGGGAAGCTGCCGACCGTCGAGGCCCGCGGCCTCGAGCAGCTGCCTGCCCTTGGGCTCGTCGGACGTGAACGCCCGATACGTGTGCTGGTTGCGGGCCAGGAACTGGCGGACCTCCCAGGACCGGGCGCTCCACTGGTGGCCGATCACCTTGGTGTGCGGGATGGCCCGGTCGCCGACGGCGTGCCAGGCTTCCAGCAACCCGTCGATGACGGGGTAGAGCTTCTCCTCGGGCGGATCCCACGGCTTGAGCAGGTAATGGTCCAGGTCGACGACGTTGATGGCGTCGATGGCCGCGGTGGTGTCGGCGTAGGCCGTCAGCAGCACGCGGCGGGCCATCGGGTAGAGATCCATGGCCGACTCCAGGAACTCGATACCGCTCATCTGTGGCATGCGGTAGTCCGCCACGAACACTGCGACGGTGTCACCGCGCAGCTTCAGCTCATGCAGGGTCTCCAGGGCATCCAGACCAGACTCGGCACGCATGATCCGGTACCGCTCGCCGTAGTGGCGGCGCAGATCGCGCGCGACAGCACGGGAGACGGCGGGATCGTCGTCGACGGTGAGGATCACTGGCTTACGGGGCGCGGGCGCGGGTCCAGTCATATCGCTCCAATTATGCGCCCCGCTGCCAGCGATTTTCTCGGCTAGGTCGGCGGCTACTCCGTGCGGGATGCGGCAACCTCACCGTCGGACGACGCCGCGGGCCGCGCCGCTCCGTCGATGCGACCCGCGGCGGGCTGCTCACCCTCGATTCGGTTGAGCATCGACGGCAGGTCGATGCCGGACGATTTGAGTGACTCGACGATCTTGGCCACCGCCAGCGGGCTGATGCCGAGGATGCCGCCGATGGCATCCTGCGCATCGCCCGAGCCGCCGATGATCGACAGCCGATCGATGTCGCCGAGCGGCCTGGCCGCGGCCTCGGTGGCCTTGACCATGGACGCCAGGATGTCGGGCAGCATCAGCATCCGTGCGGCCTCGGCGTTGTAGCTGTTCAGGGCGGCCGCGATCTCCTTCTTACCGGTCGCCTCGGCGACCAACTTGGCCTCGATACCGGCCGCCTCGGCCTGCTGTTCGACGCGCAGCGCGTCGGCGAGTTCCTTCTTGCCCGCGGCCTCGGCGACCAGCTTGGCCTGCATGCTGTCGGCCTCGGCCTGCTGCTCGACGCGCAGCGCGTCGGCGGCGGCCTTACGGGCATCGGCCTGTGCCTGCCCGGCCCGTCGCTGCGCCTCGGCGCTGGCTTCCGCGGCGAGGATCGCCGCCTGACGCTGGCCCTCGGCGCGCGCCACATCGGCCCGCTTCTGCGCCTCGGCGGGGGCGATCACGTCGGCCTGCAACGCGGCCTGCGCCTGCTCGCTGCGCCGTTGCTCCACCTCGATGCGTGCCTGCACGCGCGCTGCCTCGGCCTGCTCGATGGCGATGCCCACGTCCTTCTCGGCGCGGGCGTGGGCCAGCGGACCGGCCTGGTCGGCCTGCGCGTTCTCGGCCTCGGTCTGCGCGCGCAGGCGGGCGAGTTCGACGTCACGCTTCTGGTTGGCGGACGCGATCGCGGTGTCGGCCTCGGCCTGCGCCACCGCACCGGCCTGCCGCGCCTTGGCCGACTGGATCTGCGCGTCCCGCTCCGCCTCGGCGGTGCCGACCGCGGCGTCGCGCTTGACCTCGGCGATCCGACGCTGGCCCAGCGACTCCAGGTAGCCGTTCTTGTCCGAGATGCCCGCGATCTTGAGCACATCGACCTCCATGCCGATGCGCGCGAGGTCACCACCGGCCTCCTCGACCACGCTGCGGGCCAGTGTGTCGCGGTTGGAGTTGAGGTCTTCGACCGTCATGGTGGCGGTGATACCGCGCAGGCTGCCGGCCAGGATGTCGTTGATCTGGCGCTGCAGTCCGTCCAGATCGGAGGTCAGGAAGCGCTGCACCGCGGTCTGCACGGCTTCGTCGGCCGAGCCGATCCGGACCAGCCCGACAGCTTCCACGTTGACCGGGACGCCGTTGTTGGACAGGGCGTTCTGCAGGTTGATGCTGACGTTGAACGGCTCCAGGCTCATGATGTCGACGCGTTCGATGCCGGGCATCCGGAACCGGGCGCCGCCGCGCACGACCTTCGGTGCCCCTCGGCCGGTGAATACGGCCACCTCGTTGGGTGGCACCTTGATGTAGTTCTTGACGTACACCATCGGCAGCACCACCAGGATGAGGATCGCGGCGATGGCGGCGACGATGACGATGACCAGCAGGGACACTGTGACGGCCTTTCTCGGAGTTCAGTGCTCGGGTACAGCGATGACGTGCACGTAGTCGGGGTCGATATCGGCGATGTAGACCCGGGTCGATTTGGGGAGTGCGGCGGGCTCGTCGCTCTTGGCCCGGGAGAACACGCGGTTGCCGTCGGCGTCGACGAAGGACACCTCGCCCCATCCGCCCGCCGGGACTTCGAGCGTGACGGTGCCGAGCAGGCCGATGTAGGACGACCGGCCCTTGTGGGAATTGGACTGCTGACGGCGCATGTAGGGCAGTAACAGGCCGTTGAACACGAACACCAGCACCACGGCAAAAGCCGCGGCGGTCACCGCGGTGCCGAAGGTGCCCAGATGCGTCCACGAGCCGATCAGCCCGCCGGTGCCCGCGCCGAGCAGCGCGACCGACAGCGCGGTCAGGTTGATGAAGGGCATGCCGTCGCCGTGACCGATATCGGCCAGCAGCAGTGCGGCCAGGAGCGCGACACCGCCGACGACGAACGCCGCCAGGTACACAGCCGTCATGTGGGCGTCTCCGAAGGCACGGGGTCAGCACCACGGGCGGTGCGGATCACTGGTGACTATTGTCGCCTGTGGCGCGCTGCTACCACGCACAATTTTCTGGGCCGGGCGTCGCTGGCCAGCCATGATTTTGGTGCAGCCCCGAGAGCGGGTAGTGTGGACCAACGGTGCGGCTTCCGCGCCGACTCTCTGCGTGCCCTGTCCTGGAACTTTTAGGAGTTCTTACGATCCAGCTCACGTTTTCAGTCGGTCGTGTGGCGGTGCCACGGGCGCACGATACGAAACGAAAGCAAGGATCGCTAGACAGTATGGCCAAGAAAGACGGTGCCATCGAGGTCGAGGGTCGCGTGGTCGAACCCCTGCCCAATGCGATGTTCCGCATTGAGCTGGAGAACGGACACAAGGTCCTGGCCCACATCAGCGGCAAGATGCGGCAGCACTACATCCGCATCCTGCCCGAGGACCGCGTCGTGGTGGAGCTCTCTCCCTACGACCTGTCCCGGGGTCGCATTGTGTACCGGTACAAGTAACCGCCCCCAACAAGTTCCACCAGACAAGAACGAGAGACAGGATCGCGAAGCCGTGAAGGTGAACCCGAGCGTCAAGCCGATCTGCGACAAGTGCAGGGTGATCCGCCGGCACGGGCGGGTCATGGTGATCTGCTCCGACCCGCGGCACAAGCAGCGGCAGGGCTAGAACGCCCGAGCAGTACCCACAACTGAATGCAGACCTCCCAGTACCACTGAACGGCTGGAATCTTTAGAGATTGGGCCGTTCATCCACGTCCGGCACGGAGGCCGGACCCCGATAGACGGGGAACGGACTGGGAACAGACCTCCGCCAGAAGAAGGAATACCGCCACATGGCAAGGCTCGTGGGCGTTGATCTTCCGCGCGACAAGCGCATGGAGATCGCGCTGACCTACATCTACGGCATCGGCCGTACCCGCTCCCAGGAAATCCTGGACGCGACCGGAATCGACCGGAACATGCGCACCAAGGACCTCACCGACGATCAGGTGACCGTGCTGCGTGACTACATCGAAGGCAACCTCAAGGTTGAGGGTGACCTGCGCCGCGAGGTGCAGGCCGACATTCGTCGCAAGATCGAGATCGGCTGCTACCAGGGCCTGCGGCACCGCCGCGGTCTGCCGGTGCGTGGCCAGCGGACCAAGACCAATGCGCGTACCCGCAAGGGCCCCAAGCGCACCATCGCCGGCAAGAAGAAGGCCAGGTAACCCATGCCACCGAAGAAGGCAGGCGCTCCCAAGAAGGGCGTGAAGACCCGTCGCAGGGAAAAGAAGAACGTCCCGCACGGCGCCGCTCACATCAAGAGCACGTTCAACAACACCATCGTGTCGATCACCGATCCGCAGGGCAACGTCATCGCCTGGGCATCGTCGGGTCACGTCGGCTTCAAGGGGTCGCGTAAGTCGACGCCGTTCGCCGCACAGCTGGCCGCCGAGAACGCCGCCCGCAAGGCGCAGGAGCACGGCGTGAAGAAGGTCGACGTGTTCGTCAAGGGCCCGGGTTCGGGTCGCGAGACCGCCATCCGCTCGCTGCAGGCTGCCGGCCTGGAGGTGGGCGCCATTTCCGACGTCACCCCGCAGCCGCACAACGGCTGCCGCCCGCCCAAGCGGCGCCGGGTCTAGGTCTAGGGAGGAAACAGACTCATGGCTCGTTACACCGGACCCGCGACCCGCAAGTCGCGCCGCCTCGGCGTCGACCTGGTCGGCGGAGATCAGTCGTTCGAGAAGCGCCCCTACCCGCCCGGCCAGCACGGCCGTGCGCGGATCAAGGAGAGCGAATACCGCACCCAGCTGCAGGAGAAGCAGAAGGCTCGCTTCACCTACGGCGTGCTGGAGAAGCAGTTCCGCAAGTACTACGAAGAGGCCAACCGCAAGTCGGGTAAGACTGGCGAGAACCTGCTCCAGATCCTGGAGAGCCGGCTGGACAACGTCATCTACCGGGCCGGGCTCGCCCGTACCCGCCGGATGGCGCGTCAGCTGGTCAGCCACGGCCACTTCACCGTCAACGGTGTCAAGGTGAACATCCCGAGCTACCGGGTGTCGCAGTACGACATCATCGACGTGCGGGACAAGTCGCTGAACACCGACCCGTTCATCATCTCTCGCGAGACCGCAGGCGAGCGGCCGATCCCGTCCTGGCTGCAGGTCGTCGGCGAGCGCCAGCGCATCCTGGTCCACCAGCTCCCCGAGCGGGCGCAGATCCAGGTGCCGCTCGCAGAGCAGCTCATCGTCGAGTTCTACTCGAAGTAACGGTCGCGCAGCCAACCGGCTGAGCGACACCCAGACGGCATCAAATAGTGGGTGCCGAGAAGGAGATAGAAACAATGCTGATTTCTCAGCGGCCGACACTGTCCGAAGAGACCGTTGCCGAGAACCGGTCCAAGTTCGTCATCGAACCGCTGGAGCCCGGTTTCGGTTACACCCTCGGCAACTCGCTGCGGCGCACGCTGCTGTCGTCCATCCCGGGCGCAGCGGTGACCAGCATCCGCATCGATGGTGTGCTGCACGAGTTCACCACCGTCCCCGGAGTGAAGGAAGACGTCACCGACATCATCCTGAACCTCAAGGGCCTGGTCGTGTCCTCGGAAGAGGATGAGCCGGTCACCATGTACCTGCGCAAGCAGGGGCCGGGTGCGGTCACCGCCGGTGACATCGTGCCGCCGGCCGGTGTGACGGTGCACAACCCCGACATGCACATCGCCACCCTCAACGACAAGGGCAAGCTGGAGGTCGAGCTCGTCGTCGAGCGTGGCCGCGGTTACGTCCCGGCCGTGCAGAACAAGGCCTCGGGTGCCGAGATCGGCCGTATCCCGGTCGACTCCATCTACAGCCCTGTGCTGAAGGTGACCTACAAGGTCGAGGCCACCCGTGTCGAGCAGCGCACCGACTTCGACAAGCTGATCCTCGATGTCGAGACCAAGAACTCGATCAGCCCGCGGGACGCCCTGGCGTCGGCAGGCAAGACCCTGGTCGAGCTGTTCGGTCTGGCGCGCGAACTCAACGTCGAGGCGGAAGGCATCGAAATCGGGCCGTCGCCCGCCGAGGCCGACCACATCGCGTCGTTCGCCCTGCCGATCGACGATCTGGATCTGACGGTGCGTTCGTACAACTGCCTCAAGCGCGAGGGTGTGCACACCGTGGGTGAGTTGGTGGCCCGCACGGAGTCCGATCTGCTGGACATCCGCAACTTCGGCCAGAAGTCCATCGACGAGGTGAAGATCAAGCTGCACCAGCTGGGTCTCTCGCTCAAGGACAGCCCGGCCACCTTCGATCCGTCCGAGGTCGCCGGTTACGACGCCGCAACCGGAACCTGGACCAGCGATGCCGGCTACGACCTGGACACCGACCAGGACTTCGCCGAAACCGAACAGCTCTAACCGGGCTTTTCCCGCCCAGCTTTATCCGTCCCGGTCCTACCTGATACGGGGACCGGCCCCATTTAGGAGATAGTCGCAATGCCCAAGCCCACCAAGGGTGCCCGCCTCGGCGGGTCGTCCTCTCACCAGAAGGCGATTCTGGCCAACCTGGCCACGTCGCTGTTCGAGCACGGTCGCATCAAGACGACCGAGCCCAAGGCGCGGGCGTTGCGGCCCTACGCGGAGAAGCTCATCACCCACGCCAAGAAGGGCAACCTGCACAACCGGCGTGAGGTCATGAAGAAGATCCGTGACAAGGACGTCGTGCACGTCCTGTTCGCCGAGATCGCTCCCTTCTTCGCCGACCGCAACGGTGGCTACACCCGCATCATCAAGGTCGAGAACCGCAAGGGCGACAACGCTCCCATGGCGGTCATCGAGCTGGTGCGGGAGAAGACCGTGACCTCCGAGGCCGACCGCGCCCGCCGTGCCGCCGCATCGCAGGCCAAGGCTGCTGACGCCAAGGCTGAAGAGGCCGAGGTCGTCGAGGCCGACGAGGCTGCATTGGCCGAGGAGACCCCGGCCAATGAGGCCGAGGCCGCTGACGAGGCCATCGCCGACGCTCAGACGGCTGAGGCCGCCGAAGCTGAAGACACCAAGGATGAGGCTGACGAAGCCAAGTCCTGAGGACGTTCGCGACATGCCCGCCATCGAATCCGATGGCGGGCATGTTTCTTTGGTCCGTCTTCGTCTCGACATCGCCTACGACGGCACCGAATTCGCCGGGTGGGCGCCGCAAGCCGGGCAGCGCACCGTGGCCGGCGTGCTCGAGGAGACGCTGTCGACGGTGTTCCGCGAGCCGGTCCGGTTGGTGACGGCCGGGCGCACCGATACCGGCGTACACGCCACAGGACAGGTCGCGCACGTCGACGTACCCGGTGACGCACTGGGTTTCGCGTATCCGCGCACACCGCGTCCCGGCGAGCCCGAATTCCTGCCGCTGGTACGACGATTGTCGCGATTCCTGCCGACGGATGTGCGGGTGCGCCAGATCGTCCGTGCACCAGCCGGTTTCGACGCCCGATTCTCGGCGTTGCGCCGACACTACGAATACCGGCTGTCCCTGGCACCGTGGGGCGTGGACCCGCAGCAGGCCCGGTTCGTCACCCCGTGGTCACGGCCGCTGGACCTGGATGCCATGACCGCGGCGTCGCAGGAGTTGTTGGGGCTGCAGGACTTCGCCGCGTTCTGCCGGTTCCGTGAGGGTGCGACGACGATCCGCGATCTGCAGCGCCTGTCCTGGGAACGCCACGGCGATCTGGTGACGGCACATGTCACCGCCGACGCGTTCTGCTGGAACATGGTCCGCTCACTGGTCGGGGCGCTGCTGGTCGTGGGGGAGGGCCGTCGTGAACCGGCCTGGATCGCCGGGCTTTTGGGCGTTGATCGCAGGTCCAGCGAGTTCGCCGCCGCGCCTGCGAGGGGACTGACGTTGGTGGGCGTGGACTATCCGCCCGACGATCAGCTGGCCGCCCGGATCGCCGTGACACGGGACCTGCGCACGCTCTGAGCGCTGTGCTCGCCGAGACGACGGTTTTTGGTGCGAGAGCGCCAGAATGTCGCGAACAACCGTAGTGTCGGCGGGTCAGAGCCGCGCGGAGACGAATCTGGCGGCCTGGGCCACCATGCCCGAACGGATGTAGCCGGGCGCCAGATGGTCCTGCCATTCGGACCGCCACTTGTACGGACTGCTCGGATTGCAGACCGGGTCGTCGGAGTGGCAGAGGTCGATGGTGCGATTCCGGTAGGCCGGACTCAACGCCGTGATCGGCACCGCCCAGTTGGACCCGTTACCGAACAGTGCCACCGCCGCGACGTGCCGATCGGTGCCTGCGGGCAGTGGGCTGTTGAAGGTGAATGCCGAAATAGGTACCGCGAGTACCAGATCGGTCGCCGCGGCACCCAGCGAGTAGCCACCCAGCACGAGCCGCGTGTTGGGGCAATTGCGGGTCATCCACTGGATGTGACGGCTCATGTCGTTGGCGCCCATGTCGACCTGGGTGTCGGCCGGGTAATTGACCGGATACAGGCTGATATTGGGACCACGCAGGGCGCGCAGCGCGTTGACGAACGCAGCGCCGACCTGCCCGGGCCCTGGGGGCTCCATGCGGCCGCGGGCAAACACCACCTCCGCCGGAGGGCACGTGGCGGCCTTTGCGGCGCCAATCATGTTCGGCGCCACCGTCATTGGCACCACGACGGCGGTCAGGGCGGTGATCAGCGCGGCCAACATCCGACGGCCAATCACGCATTCGATGGTATTGACGAACCCGTCGAGAATAGGTGCCGGTCCGGCAACGATCCGGCGACGAAGTCGTCGACCTCAGAGCCGACCCGCCACGAAGTCCGCTGCCTGGTTGACCATCCCGCCGTCGATGTACGCCCCGGCGAGATGATCGGGCCAGTTGTTCTTCCAGGTGTTCGGATCGGCGGGATTGCAGATCGGGTCTGCGCCATGGCACAACTCGATCGTGCGGTCCCGGTAGGCCGGGTTGAAGTTGGTGATCGGGCCGACCCAGCCTGCGCCGTTGCCGAACAAGGCCACCGCGGCGATGTGACCGTCCGCGTCGGCCGGGAGCGGGTTCTTGAACCCGAACGCCGTGAACGGCACGGCCAGAACGACATCGGTGACGGCGGCGCCCAGCGAATAGCCACCGAGGACCAGTCGGGTGTTCGGGCAGTTGCCGATCATGTACTGGACATGACCGCTCATGTCATTGGCGCCGATGTCGACCTCGGTGTCCGCGGGGTAGCGGACGGCGTAGACGCCGATGTTCTTGTTGACCCGCGAGCGCAGAGCATTGACGAACGCATTCCCGAGAGTGCCGACCCCGGCTGGTTCGGTACGCCCACGGGCGAAGACCACTTCGACGTCGGGGCACGGCGCCGCCGAGGCGACCGCAAGCACGTCGGCGCCAGGAACAGCTGACGTGAGGACCGGTAGCGTCGGTGCTGCCAACGCCACCGCTGCCACACTCAACCATCGCCTGACCCGCCGACCGATGGAAAGTTTGACCACCTAAGCGATGCTAGCCGAGCGAATTGACGCCTGCGGAGCTTATGTGGCGAGGACTACACCAGACCTGCGACGAAGCTCGCAGCCTGGTTGACCGGGCCACCGTCATAGGCGCGGTGCGCCTCGACGCTGTTGCCATCGGTGCACACCGGATCGTTCGGATTACACAGGTCGATGGCGCGCGAACCGTACACCGCGCTGGCCGTCATCGGCAGACCGAGCTTGGCGGACGGATTGCCGAACACCGCGACGGCAGCGATGTGGTCCGGAGCGTTGGGTGGCAGGGGCGCATTGAATCCGACCGCCGGGAACGGGACCGCGGAGATCACGTCGATGACCGCGGCGCCCTGCGAGTAGCCGCCGAGCACCAGGCGGGTGTTGGGGCAGTTGTCCATCATCCACTGGACGTGGCCGCTGGCGTCGTTGGCGCCGTCGGCCGCGGCCAGGAAGTCGTAGCTGGCGGGATAGTTCACCGCGTAGGTGCCCACCGAACGCCCGCCCACCTTGCCGCGCAGTGAGCTGACGAACGCGCTGCCGATCCGGCCGAGGCCGGGACTGTCATTGGTGCCGCGCGCGAACACCACCTGGATGTCAGGGCAGTCGTCGGCCGAAGCGACGGCGACGTTGCCGGCCGGAACCGGCGTGACGATTGCGGCGGCGGCGGTCAGCGCTGCGGCGGCAACGAGCGGAGCGTAACGACGAACAAGATCAATGGCCACACCAAATCCTAGCGTCCGGGCGTCGCTAGACGATGCGCGCGACGAAGTTTGCGGCCTGATCCGTCAGGCCTGCCGTCACATAGTCGCTGTGCGCGAACGGGTTCCGGCCGCGCGAGCAGATGGGGTCGCCGTCCTTGCAGAGATCGATGGCTTTGCCACCGAAGACTGATGAGGTGAGCGGATTCCCGAACTTGGCAGCCGGGTTCCCGAATGCCACCACGGCCGCGATCTGCGGCACCAGGCTGCTGGGCAGCGGCGGTGCCGAGCCGATCTCGCCGACCTTGTTGCCCAGCGGTGGTATGCCGGCGAGCATGTCGACCACCGCGGCACCCTGCGAGTAACCGCCGAGCACGATCTTGGTCGACGGGCACGACGCCGCCAGGGACGTGATGCGGTTGGCAGCGTCGTTGGCGCCGTCGGCCGCGGTGAGGAAGTCATAGCTGGCCGGATAGTTCACCCCGTATGTCGACACGCTGCGACCCCCGACCTGGGCGCGCAGCGCGTCGGCAAAAGCCTGTCCCGGGCGCCCGAGGTCGGGTGCATCGTTGGTGCCGCGGGCGAAGATGACCTCGATGTCGGAGCACGGTTCCGCTGCGGCGGGAGCCGAGAAGACGAGCGGCAATGCCGCGCTGACCAGCGTTGAGACGATCGCGGCCACCCGGGCCGACTTCCGAAGAAGACTCACGGACGACATCGTCACACAAAATGGTTAGCCGCGGCTAATCGTTTGCCCGTTCCGGTGTCTCCCGCAGCGGCATGTCGGGCCAGCTCGCGAGTTCGACCTGGCCGACGGACTCGGGATCCGCCTGCTCGCTGCGGTCTCCCTGGCGGGCCAGGGCCAGGCCGAGCAGGACGACGGTGCCACCGATGGCCTGGCTGACGGTCATGGCCTCACCCAGCAGGATCCAGGCCGAGAGCACCGCGAACATCACCTCGGACAGGCCCACCAGCGACGCGAACCGCGGCTTGAGGCGGGCGACGCCGAAGATGCCGAGCGTGTACGCAAGAGCCGTCGGAATCAGGCCCAGCGTGATCACCGGCACCAGCCACGACGTGGTGAAACCCGCGATGACGACGGAGTTCGCCGTGAAGGTCAGCGGCATCACGCCGGTGACACCGAGCAGCGCGACGGCGGCGGTGCCGATGATCAGGCCACCTGCGGCCAGGCTGATGGGGTTGAGGCCTTCGCCGTCGGTACTCACGTGGTTGGACATCATGAAGTAGCAGGCCGCACACACTGCGGCGGCCAGCCCCCAGCTGACGCCGATCATGTTGATGTGGGCACCGCTGAAGACGTTGAGCACGAGCATGATCCCGGCGACGGCCAAACCGACGCCGGCGAAGGTCATCGCACTCGGGCGCCGACGCGTGGTCGCCCACACCCACCCGACCACAAGGATCGGAGCGGTGTACTCGAGCAGAAGGGCCACGCCGACCGAGAGGTGCGCGACAGCGTTGTAATAGCAGAGCTGCGCGCCGGCGATCGGCACCAGGCCGTAGGCCACGACGGTCTTGGCGTGCCGGATGGACTCGCCGACCCAACCGGGCCGCACAAAGCTGGCGAAGATGGCCATCGCCAGAGCTCCGCCCGCGAGCCGCGCCGTGACAGCCCCGGTGGGGCTCCAGCCCGCTTCGATCAGCGCTTTCGCGAACGGACCGGAGGACCCGAAGGCCAGTGCTGAAGCGAGTGCGAACAGCAGACCGAGCCGAAAATGGTTTTCGGTGCTCGGGCGGTCGAGTGCTGCCGTGGCCATGGGTACACCTCCTGAGGGCGTGTCATGAGTAAACTGACGTTTGGTAGTGACGGTACGGCGGAAAGGAGTCACGAGTCAAATGCTTTTCACTTATGACACGGAACTCACACTCCGGGCCGCCGCGGTGCTGGTCAACAGCGATCGGGTGGACGGCGAGCAGCTGGGTGACCTTGCCGCTCTGGACCAGTATCTGAACGAGTTCGGTTGGACGGGGCGCCGCGACCGCAACGACGCCGAACTGGACGCAGTGCACCAACTCCGGACCCGGATAGGGGACATCTGGGACGTTGCCGACGACGAGGAGGCGACGGTGCAGCGGGTCAACGCGCTGCTGGGTGAGACCAAGGCGTCGCCATGGCTGACCCGCCACGTGGAGAACCCCGATTGGCATCTGCACCTGGGCGCCGCCGACGACCCGCTCTGGCAGCGCATGGGTGCCGAGATCGCGATGGCTCTCGCAGACCTGATCCGCGGCGGTGAGCTCAGGCGGTTGAAGATCTGTGCGGCCCCGGACTGCACTGCGGTGCTGACCGACCTGTCACGCAACCGTTCGCGCATCTTCTGTGACACCGGCAACTGCGGCAACCGCCAGCACGTCGCGGCCTACCGCCAACGGCAGCGCGAGGAGGAGTAGAGGTGCTGGTTCGTGGGTGTCCTCAGCCGCCGCGGCAGGAGATGTCGACGTAGACGGTGTCGGACTCGGTCGGATCGATCCGGTTGCCGTTCGGCTGTGAATTGGAGTTGCGCAGCCCTTCGATGCCGGTGACCCGGCACGAGCTCAACGGATACACCGCGGCCCCGTTGAGTTGCACGTCGTAGCCTTGCGCGCGCAACGCGTTGACGGTGTCCTGCGCGTTGCCGTAGCCGTTGTTGAACGCCGACGGATCTGCTGACGCCGTATGTGCCGCTGCGGCGAGCAGGGCAGCCGCCATCGCAGCGGCACTGAGCCAAGTCCTCACCCCGAATCCCTTTCGTCGGCCCGGAAGCACGGCGATTGCCAAGTGCTGCAGGCGGTTCCGAAAGGAGTTAGGCAGTGGGGTTACACCGCGGGCTCAGTCGTCGCGATGTCCGTTGCGACTCTGGTGCTCGCGCACGGCGGCGAGGGCTTTGCGTTCGGAGGCGTGCGTGGCTTCGGTGATGGCGTCGTGTTCGACGGCCGGGTCGGCGTAGAGGAAGCTGCCGGTGCCGGGGGCGCCGCCGGAGCCGAG
>NZ_MVHF01000028.1 GCF_002086485.1 Mycobacterium aquaticum
CAAAAAGACACCAACAAACTGGCATCCAAAAAAACAAAAGGTCACACCCTAAACGGGAAAAAGAATGCAACCAAAAACAACAAACAAAAACCACCAAACACACTATTGAGTTCTCAAACAACACACCAGATTGTTTCGAGTTAGCCCCTTTAGGGCAACCCTGCCAGCTTAAACCATCTTCGTCAGAGAGTCAAGCGGCTTTTTGTCTCCCCGCTGCCGGGGCAACTCGACTAGATTAGAACCATCCGCCACGGGAGTCAAATGCCCTGGTCAGAGGGGTTTCGGCCCAACCGCGGCCGTCTGGCCTAGCTTACCCGCTCGATCTCAGCCCCAAGGCTGATCAGGTTCTCGACGAACAGCGGGTAGCCGCGATCGATGTGAAAAACGTCGTGGACCTCGGTATCTCCGTCCGCGACCAGGCCTGCGAGGACCAGGCCGGCGCCGGCACGGATGTCCGACGACCACACGGGCGCGCTCGACAGCTGCGGGATTCCACGGACTACCGCATGGTGTCCGTCGGTCCGGGCATCTGCCCCGAGCCGGATCATCTCCTCGACGAAACGAAACCGCGCCTCGAAGACGTTCTCGGTGATCATCGAGGTGCCATCTGCGATCGAGGCCAGCCCGATGGCCATCGGCTGCAGGTCCGTCGGGAATCCCGGGAACGGCAGCGTCGCGACATTCACGGCCTTGGGCCGCTCGTACTGGACCACCCGGAAACCGTCGTCGTTCTGGGTGACGGTCGCTCCCGCGTCGTGCAATTTGTGCAGCACCAGCTGCAGGTGCTGCGGGTCGACACCGGTGACGGATATGTCGCCGCGCGTCATCGCTGCTGCAATCCCCCAGGTGGCCGCGACGATACGGTCCCCGATCACGCGGTGTTCCGTGGGGTACAGCCGATCGACGCCCGTGATGGTCAACGTCGACGTACCCGCCCCGCTGACCTGGGCACCCATCTGGTTGAGCATCGCGCAGATGTCGACGATGTCCGGTTCGCGCGCCACGTTGTGGATCGTGGTGACGCCCTCGGCGAGAACCGCTGCCATGAGAATGTTCTCGGTCGCCCCCACCGAGGGAAACTCCAACTGAATCTCGGCGCCGCGCAGATGATCTGCCTCTGCCACCACGCAGCCGTGTTCGATGCTGCATCGCGCACCGAGCTGCCGCAGTCCCGACTGATGCATGTCGAGTGGCCGCGAACCGATGGCGTCACCGCCGGGCAACGCGACGCGGGCCTTCTTGCACCGGCCTACCAACGGGCCAAGGACACAGACCGAAGCCCGGAACTGTCTGACCGCGGCGAAGTCTGCGTCGTACTTGAGTTCATCGGGAGACGTGATCCGAACCGTCCCGCCGTTCAACTCGACAGTGGCGCCCAGGCCACGCAACACCTCCGCCATCAACGGCACATCCAGGATGTCCGGGCAGTTGGTGATGGTGCTGGTGCCCTCCGCCAGCAGCGCGGCTGCCATCAACTTCAGCACGCTGTTCTTCGCTCCGCTGACAGCAACTTCGCCCGACAACCGGTTTCCGCCGGTCACCACGAATCGCTCGCTCACGCGGGTTAGTTTAAGCGGCGACCGAGTGAGATTCAGAAAGCTCTCTCAGAATGCCGAGGTGGATGTTGCGCCCGGTACGGTTCCCACATGGCTGTTCACCTCACCCGCATCTACACCCGCACCGGTGACGACGGCACCACCGGACTCAGCGATTTCAGCCGGGTCGCGAAGAACGACGCGCGGCTGATCGCGTACGCGGATTGTGACGAAGCCAACGCCGCCATCGGCGTTGCGATCGCCATGGGCGAACCGGGAGACAAAGTTCTGGCGGTTCTGCGGCAGATCCAGAACGATCTGTTCGACGCCGGCGCCGACCTGTCCACCCCGGTGGCTGAGAACCCGAAGTATCCGCCGCTGCGGATCACGCAGGATTACATCGACCGGCTGGAACGCTGGTGCGATGAGTTCAATGAGCCACTGCCCGCACTGAGTTCGTTCATCCTGCCGGGCGGTACGCCGCTCTCGGCATTGCTGCATGTGGCGCGGACGGTGGCAAGGCGGGCGGAACGATCGGCATGGACGGCGGTGGCGGAGCACGGTGACGGAGTGAGCATCCTGCCGGCGAAGTACCTCAACCGACTGTCCGACCTGCTGTTCATCTTGTCCCGAGTCGCCAACCCGGACGGCGATGTGCTGTGGAAACCGGGCCAGGGTCAGTAACTGCGCCGACGCGCGCGGGGCGACGGCCGTGACTCCAGCCACGACGTGAAGGCGGTCAGAGCTCCCCGATCGAGAGCGATCTCGTAGCCCTGGCGGCGTTCGGGACTGGTGTCACGGAGCTCGAGCACAACAATCTCGGAAGTCATGATGTCGAACTCGTCGCCGCGCGGGGTACGTCGCGACACCACCTCAAGACCGCGCCGGCTCAGCCGTCGATCAGGCCACCACCGCATACTCGACAACCGGTAGAAGCCGGCTTCGCCGCCGCGGTACCGCATGACGCCGTGTCGCCAGCCGTGGCCGCCGACCGCGGGATAATCCCGCAAAATAGCAGCTGTCCCACCGACCTGGCGCAATTTCCAGAGTCGGTAGGACAGCGCAGTTACTGCCAGTAGCAGCACACAGACCAGCGCGACCATGCCGATCATGGACGCGCTCATCGGCATATCAGTCGATCTGGCCTAGGGCGCGCAGCCGCGCCCGGCCCCATGCCGCAGTTGCCTCATCGTCGGATTCCGAATCCCGCTTGGCCGCTTCGGCATCGATCTCGGATTCCAGCTGAGCATTTTCGACCAGGACCCGGACGGCCTCTTCTGTCACCGACAGGAAGCCACCGTCAACAGCGATCCGCAGGTCGTCCTCACCCTCGCGTTCGACGCGCACCATGGCGTCGTCGACGAGTTGGGCGACCAACGGGATGTGCCGTGGCAGGATGCCGATCTCGCCCGCGGTGGTGCGGGTGAACACGAACGTCGCGTCACCCGACCACAGCTCGCGCTCCACGGCGACGATCTCGACGTGCAATTCCGCCACGTCACACCACCTTTCGAGGGGAAGAGGCGCTCATCACAGCTTGGCGCCGAGGCTCTCGGCCTTCTTCGCCAGGTCGTCGAGACCACCGATGAGGAAGAACGCCTGCTCGGGCAGGTGGTCGAACTCGCCCTTGGCCAGCTTGTCGAAGGCCTCGATGGTCTCCTTGAGCGGCACGGTCGAGCCCGGCTGGCCGGTGAACTGCTCGGCGGCCATCATGTTCTGGCTCAGGAAGCGCTCGATCTTACGGGCGCGGTACACCAGGACCTTGTCCTCTTCCGACAGCTCGTCGATACCGAGGATGGCGATGATGTCCTGAAGGTCCTTGTAGCGCTGCAGGATCCGGATGACTTCCTGGGCGACGCGGTAGTGCTCGTCGCCGACGACGCTGGGGTGCAGGATCGTCGAGGACGAAGCCAGCGGGTCCACCGCCGGGAAGATGCCCTTGGAGAACACCGCACGAGAAAGCTCGGTGGTGGCGTCCAGGTGGGCGAACGTGGTAGCCGGCGCCGGGTCGGTGTAGTCGTCGGCGGGCACGTACACGGCCTGCATCGAGGTGATGGAGCGACCACGGGTAGAGGTGATGCGCTCCTGCAGCTCACCCATCTCGTCGGCCAGCGTCGGCTGGTAACCCACGGCCGACGGCATACGACCCAGCAGGGTCGAGACCTCGGAACCGGCCTGGGTGAACCGGAAGATGTTGTCGATGAACAGCAGCACGTCCTGGCCCTGTTCGTCGCGGAAGAACTCGGCCATGGTCAGGGCCGACAGGGCGACGCGCATACGGGTGCCTGGCGGCTCGTCCATCTGACCGAACACCAGCGCGGTGTCCTTGAGCACGTTGGCGTCCGCGAGCTCGACCCACAGGTCGTTGCCCTCACGGGTGCGCTCACCGACGCCGGCGAACACCGAGGTACCACCGAAGTTGCGGGCGATACGGTTGATCATCTCCTGGATCAGAACCGTCTTGCCCACGCCGGCACCACCGAACAGGGCGATCTTGCCACCGCGCACGTACGGGGTCAGCAGGTCGACGACCTTCAGACCGGTCTCCAGCATCTCGGTGCGGGGCTCCAGGTCGGCGAAGGCCGGCGGCTTGCGGTGGATGGACCAGTGCTCGAAGTCCTTGCCGTAACCCGGGTCGTCGAGGCAATCGCCGAGGGCGTTGAACACGTGGCCCTTGACGCCGTCACCGACGGGCACCGAGATGGAGGCCCCGGTGTCCGACACCTCGGTGCCGCGCACCAGGCCGTCGGTGGGCTGCATGGAGATGCAGCGCACCAGGTTGTCGCCGAGGTGCTGAGCGACCTCGAGCGTCAGGGTCTTCGCCAGCGCGCCGAAGCTGATGTCGGCGTGCAGCGCATTGAACAGTTCAGGAACGGCGCCACGTGGAAACTCGACGTCCACCACCGGGCCGGTGATACGGACAACGCGACCCGCGGTCTTGGTGTCTACGGCTGCAGTCATTTCTTCTCTTCGCTTCTCTAGCTCTCGACGGGGGCTCTACTTGCTGGCGTCAGCCAGCGCGTTGGCGCCGCCGACGATTTCGCTGATTTCCTGGGTGATCTGAGCCTGACGCTCGCGGTTGGCCGCCAGCGTGAGCGCCTTGATCAGATCGTCGGCGTTGTCCGTGGCCGACTTCATGGCACGGCGGCGAGACGCCGACTCCGAGGCCGCGGCCTCGAGCAGCGCCGCGTACACGCGGGTCGCGATGTACCGCGGCAGCAGCGCGTCGAACAGCGTCTCGGCGTTGGGTTCGAACGAATACAGCGTGTGCGGACCGGTTTCCGGCTCGCCTACGTATTCGACCACCATCGGCGCGATCCGCAGTGCCACCGCGGTCTGCGACAGCATCGACCGGAACTCGGTTGACACGATGTGCAGTTCGTCGACGCCCAGGATGCCGTCGGCACCCGGCTCGTCACCGTCGTCGTCGGCTCCGGCCATGAACGCCGCCACCAGGGTGTCGGCGATCTCCTTGGCGTCCTCGTAGGTCGGCCGCTCAGAGAAGCCGGTCCACGACTCGATCACGGTACGTTGCCGGAAGCTGTAGTAGCCCAAGGCTTTCCGACCGACTACGTAGAGCACCGGGTTCTTGCCCTCGTCCCGCAGGAGCGAGAACAGCTCTTCGGCGCGCCGCAGCACGTTGGCGTTGTACCCGCCGCAGAGGCCACGGTCCGAGGACACCACCAGCACGCCGGCGCGCTTGCGATCGGGCCGCTCCACGAGCAGCGGATGATCCAGCGCGCTGGCACCGGCGAGTTCGGTGAGCATGTTGGTGATCTCCGTGGCGTAGGGCCGGGCCGCGTCGACCCGGGCCTGCGCCTTGGCGATCCGCGACGTGGCGATCAGCTCCTGGGCCTTCGTGATCTTCTTGATCGACGAGGCGGAGCGGATACGACCGCGTAGCTCGCGAAGTGTGGCTGCCATTGATTACCTAGTTCTTCTTCGGAGCCGGCTTGCGGACCTTGACGGATTCCTTCTCCAGGTCCTCGGGATCAAGCGCATCGGCGTCTGCTTCGGAGACGACCACCGAGCTGCCGTCGGACGCGGCGAAGCCCTTCTTGAAGTCGTTGATGACCGAAACGAGCTTCTCCTCGGCTTCCTCGGAGAGCTTCTTGGACTCCTTGATGCCAGTGAGGATGTCGGAGTGGCTGGCCTTCACGTGCTCGAGGAACTCGGTCTCGAAGCGTGAAACATCCTCGGCGGGAACCGAATCCAGGTGGCCCTGGGTACCGAGGAAGATCGCGACGACCTGGTCCTCGACTGCCATCGGGCTGTACTGCGCCTGCTTGAGCAGTTCCACCAGGCGGACACCACGGTCCAGCTGAGCCTTGGACGCGGCGTCCAGGTCAGAGGCGAAGGCCGCGAAGGCCTCCAGCTCGCGGTATTGCGACAGATCCAGCCGCAGCGAGCCTGCAACCTCTTTCATCGCCTTGATCTGCGCGGCGCCACCGACGCGGGACACCGACACACCGACGTTGACGGCCGGTCGCACGCCCTGGTTGAACAGGTCGGACTCCAGGAAGCACTGGCCGTCGGTGATGGAGATGACGTTGGTCGGGATGTAGGCCGAGATGTCGTTGGCCTTGGTCTCGATGATCGGCAGGCCCGTCATCGAACCGCCGCCGAGTTCGTCGGACAGCTTCGCGCAACGCTCCAGCAGACGGGAGTGCAGGTAGAAGACGTCACCGGGGTAAGCCTCACGGCCCGGCGGGCGGCGCAGCAGCAGGGAGATGGCGCGGTAGGCCTCGGCCTGCTTGGTGAGGTCGTCGAAGACGATCAGCACATGCTTGCCGTCATACATCCAGTGCTGGCCGATGGCCGAACCGGTGTAGGGCGCAAGCCATTTGAAGCCGGCGGAGTCGGAGGCCGGGGCCGCGACGATGGTGGTGTACTCCATCGCGCCACCCTCTTCCAGCGCGCGCTTCACGCTCGCGATGGTGGTGCCCTTCTGGCCGACGGCGACGTACACGCAGCGCACCTGCTGCTTGGGGTCACCGGTCTCCCAGGCTTCACGCTGGTTGAGGATGGTGTCGACGCAGACCGCGGTCTTGCCGGTCTTGCGGTCGCCGATGATCAGCTGGCGCTGGCCACGGCCGATCGGCGTCATGGCGTCGATGGCCTTGATACCGGTCTGCAGCGGCTCGCCGACGCCCTGACGCTGAACCACCGAGGGCGCCTGCAGCTCGAGGGCGCGGCGGGTCTCGGCGGCGATGTCGCCCTGGCCGTCGATCGGCTGACCCAGCGGGTTGATGACGCGGCCGAGGAAGGCGTCGCCGACCGGAACCGACAGCACCTCCCCGGTGCGCTTGACCTGCTGGCCTTCTTCGATCTTTTCGAACTCACCCAGGATGACGGCACCAACGCTGTGCTCGTCGAGGTTGAGCGCGACGCCGAGGACGCCGCCGGGGAACTCGAGGAGTTCCTGGGTCATCACCGAGGGCAGGCCCTCGACGTGGGCGATGCCGTCGCCGGCATCGATGACGGTGCCGATCTCTTCACGCTCGGTGTCGGCGGAAAACGAGGATACGTAGTCCTCGATGGCACCTTCGATATCAGCAGCCGAGATTGTCAACTCTGCCATGGTTTTTCGTCTTCCTACCTAGTTCCTGGGGTCGTTCGTGTCGTTCGTGGCGAGGCGTGTCGCTTCCTCGCGCAAGCGCTCGTCAGTCCGGCAAGCCGGTTGCGGCCGCAGCCAGTCGTGACGAGATGGTGCCGTCGATGACCTCGTCGCCGACGGTGATGGAGAGCCCACCGAGGAGATCCGGGTCGACATGCAGCTGAACGGAGACCGGGTGCCCGTAGATCCGGGTGAGCACTTCGGTCAGGCGGTTGCGCTGCGTGTCGCTGAGTTCGGCGGCGGCCGTGACGTGCGCGACCACCTCGCCGCGCCGGGCGACGGCAAGCTCCGCGAGGTCGATGACGGCCTCGTCGGCGCGCTCGCCACGGAGCAGGCCCACGGTCTGGGCCAGCAGAGCCGCCGCGGTGCTGTTCACACCGGCGTTGCCCGTGATCACCTTGTTGAGCAGGGCGATCCGGCCGTCTGCCGGGGTGGTGTAGTCACTCAGCAGAGTGGACAGACGCGGCTGGGCATCCAGGACGCGGCCGAACCGGAACAGCTGGTCCTCGACCTCGTCAACCTCACCGGCGACCTCGGCACGTTTGAGCAGGGCCAGGCGCGCGGCGTGCTCGATGCCGTCGACCAGGTTGCCTTCCGTCGACCAGCGCTGCGACACAGCGGTCCGCACCAGGTCCAGTGTCGTCGTGCCCACCTTGCCCGACAGCAGCGTGTCGACCAGACGCACCTTCGACGCAGGATCGTCGGTGGGTTCGGCGAGGTGCCGGTTGAGCACCGGCTCCGACAGCAGCAGCTTGGCCACGGCGGCCAGCTCGTCGGCCAGAGTGGTGAGCGCGGCGGCGTCGAGACCACCGGCGACCGCGTCGAACTTTTTGACCAGGGTGGCCAATGACTCACGGCTGGCGGCCCGCAGTGTGGAGGTCGCGGCGGTGTCGATCACCGCGCTCGACGGAGCCATCTGGTCCAGCTGGTCCAGGAAGCGATCAACCGTGGCAGACTGCGCGGCAGGGTCGGCGACGTGCGCCCGGACCAGTGCGTCGGCCTTGGCCACGGACTCCTCGCCCAGACCGTTGCGCAGCCCGCGGATGAGCTGCTGGCGCATCAGCTGAATCTGTTGTGCGCCTTGAGCTTTGATGCGCTCTGCCTCCGCGCCTGCCTGCTCGGCGAGCTGCGCGGTGATCCGCTGGGAATCGTGGCGGGCCTCGTCGGTGACCTTGCCCGACTCGGCCTTGGCATCCGCGAGCGCCTTGGCGTGCATGGCGTCGGCGTCGGCGAGCTTCTTGGCCGCCTCGGCGCTCTCCGCGAGCGCGGTGCGTATTGCTTCCTGCTGCTTGGCCATCAGCGCCTTCACCGGCGGTACCACGAACCGCCAGATGATGTAAGCGATGACCGCGAAGCCGATCAGCTGTCCGATGAAGATTTCCATCTACTGCGTCCCACCTGGTTTCACGTCGACGCCGAGGATGCGACTGGCCAACGTGGCCGACAGGCCGTCTACCGACGACTCGAGGTCGGACCGCGCGGCAGCACCCTGCGCAGACAGTTGCTGGTCTGCGTCGCGAACGGTTGCGGCTACCTCACCGCTGGCTTCGGCACGCTTCTGGTCGACAACCGAGCGGCCGGCCGCGCGAGCTTCGTCCCGAATGGCCGAAGCCTCGGTACGAGCTCCCGCCATCGCGGCGTCGTAGTCGGCCTGTGCGGCCGCAACCTGCTCGGCCGACTTGCGGTTGTCCGCAGCAGTCTTGGCCAGCATCGCTTCCCGCTCCGCCAGGACCTTACTGATCGGCGGCACCACCCATTTCCCGATCACGGCAAGCACGATCAAGAAGATGAGCAGCACGACGAAGAAGGTGCCGTTGGGGATCAGGAAGTTGCTCTGACCCCCGCCGCCTTCTTCAGCCGCCTGGCTGGACGCCAGGATCGTTGCGCTCAGTTGTTCCATCACGCTGGATTACGAAGCGCCCGGGGTCGCAAACACGAACAACGCCATGAATGCCAGGTTGATGAAGTACGCGGCCTCGACCAGACCGACGGTGATGAAGAACGGGGTGAACAGGCGGCCCTGTGCCTCCGGCTGGCGCGCGATACCGGAGATCAGCGCGTTACCGGCGATACCGTCACCGATACCGGCACCGATAGCGCCACCGGCCATGATCAGACCGCCGCCGATGAGGGCACCGGCAACGATGGTGGGGTCGGTCATTCCTTATTCCTCCTTGGTAACTGGCAGCGATGCCACCAGGGTCTGTTGTGGTACTGGCAGGTCAGTGCTCGTCGTGGTCCAGTTCCATGGACTGGCTGAAGTACAGAATGGTCAGCAGGGCGAAGATGAAGGCCTGGATCAGACCGACGAACAGGTCGAAGGTCTTCCAGATGGCGTTCGGCGCCCACTGGATGTACCAGGGGAACATGGCGATCAGCGCGACCAGGATGCCGCCGGCGAACATGTTGCCGAAAAGTCGGAGGGACAGCGAGACGGGCTTGGCGATCTCTTCGACGATGTTGATCGGCGCCAGCACCGCGACGTGGCCCTTGACCAGCTTCTTCAGGTGCCCGAACGGACCGCGCCGCCAGATGCCCGCCGCGTGGTAGCAGAGGAAGACGAACAGGGCCAGGGCCAGCACGTAGTTGATGTCGGAGGCCGGCGGGGCCAGCAGTTCGGACGCCGCGCCGTCAGACCCGCCGAACTGCACGGGCAGCACCGACAGCCAGTTGGACACCAGGATGAACACGAAGATGGTGACCGCGAGCGGCAGGACGAACGGTGCGATCTTCATGCCGATCGCGCTCTCGATCTGCTGACGCATCTGGATGGTGATGGCCTCGAAGAACAGCTGCACACCACCGGGAACCCCGGTGGAGGTGACCTTGGCCTTCAGGAAGAACGCCAGCGCGATGACGATGACGGCGGCGACCGCGGTTGCGGTGATCGTGTCGATGTTGAACGTCATCCCCAGCCATTGCACTTCTTCGTGGTGGCCGACGTGGATCGCTGCGGCAGAAACAGTCTCGGTCATCTGATGTCAGCTCAACCCTTCGAATCCGTGCCAGAGGTATCGACGGCGTCCAGGCCGTCGGTGCGGATCTTCTTGAGCACCGGGAAGCTGGTGGACATCACCAGCAGTGCCTGGAAGATCGCCAACCCGAACAGCACCGCGATGCCGCCCGAGTTCTTGAAGAAGAAGGCGATCGCGAGCGCGATCGCGGTGATGATCAGCAGCCGCGTGGCGGAGTTGACCGCCATCTTCTTCTTGAGGGGGTGCTCCTCCGCGGTGATCGACTCCACCGCGTGCCGCACCAGCAACGCATTGATCAGGCCGAGGCCGAGGCCGACGCCGAAGAACAGGCCGAAGAAAACGTGTCCGGTGAACGCAGCGGCCGCGACGGCAACGCCGGTCAGTGCCACGCAGACGATCAGGAGCCGCAGCGGCCGAAATGCCACCGACGGGAACACCAACGGCGCATCTTGCGCTGGTGTCGTCACTGCTTCACCCCAATCCCTGTACAGCTTTTACCTGACAAAGTCCTGAATGTGCCCGACGAGCGTATCGAAGGGCGACGGGCGCGCTGGAATCACCCAAGGGGTAGCTCCCTTTGTCGGTCGTTATTCGGCGCCGATCGGCTTTTCGGGACCGATGGGCCGGGCCGGCAACCCGTGAGGTTTTTCGGGTTCTGCCAGCACCGTACCACATGGTAGAAGGCCTACTACTATTCGTCGTAATGATCGTCGAGCTGCGGTTCCCGCGCATCGGGACCGCGGCGCAACAGCGGGATCAGAGTCACCACGATCGCGACCAGAATGGCCGCCGCCATCACCGCGCCGGTGTAGCGCGGGTCGACGAAAATCGTGCTGGCCGCGCCGAAGGCGACGATGCCCACCCATAGGTAGATGAGTAGCACCACACGCCGGTGCGAATGCCCGATCTGCAATAACCGATGGTGCAGATGCATCTTGTCGGGACTGAAGGGGCTGCGCCCGGCGCGGGTGCGGCGCACGATGGCCAGCAACATGTCCAGCGCGGGCACAGACATCACTGCGATGACCAACAGGAACGGCGACATCAGAGCGAACACGTCGCGCGCACCGTAGGCGTTCTGAGAGATCGGGCCCGCTGCGGTGGTCGAGGCAGCGCCCAGCATGAGCCCGATCAACATCGACCCCGAGTCGCCCATGAAGATCTTGGCGCGGTGGAAATTGTGCGGCAGAAAGCCCAGGCAGGCGCCGGCCAGCACCACCGAGATCACCGCGGGCGGGTAGAACAGCACGTCGCCACCGTGGTCACGCAGCAGTCCGACCGAGAAGACGCAGATGGCGAGCGCGGTGATCAAGCCGAGCCCGGCTGCCAGGCCGTCGAGCCCGTCGACGAAGTTCATCGCGTTGACGATCGAGACGGTCAACGCCAACGTGAGCAGGATCGACGACACCTGATCGAGCACTATCGTGCCCACTCCCCCGATCGGGATGTACAGCACGCTCCACGCCACGCCCATCGTGACCAGCACGCTGGCGGCGGTGATCTGGCCTGCGAACTTCGTCAGCGCGTCCAGACCCCACCGGTCGTCGATCAGCCCGATCGCCATGATCAGGCCGCCGGCCACGACGACGGCCGGCATACCCGTCGAATAGACGAATCCCCGGGTCAACGCCGGCAACTGGGACGCCAACAGCACGGCCGCGGCCACTCCGACGTACATGGCGAGCCCGCCCATCCGGGGCGTCGGCTGGACGTGCACGTCACGTTCCCGCGGGTAGGCGACGGCGCCGAGGCGGATGGCCATCACCCGGACCCAGCCGGTGGCGAAGTAGGTGATGATGGCGGCAGTCAGGCCGACCAACGCGAGCTCACGCAGCGGCACGCCGGCGCCTTGGTCGGACAACGCGAGCAGGCCGGTCGGGATCGCGGCATCGATCTGCCCCGCAGCCGTGATCACCGGTGCACCGTACGTCAGCAAGCTGAGATCACTCCGTGAGTGTCGGGGCCAGTGTCGTGGCTTCCACTCCGAGAACCCTGGCGATGTCGTCGGCGCTGATCGGACCCTCGCGCAGGATGCGCGGCTGTGCACCGGTCAGATCGACGATGGTGGACGCGGCCTGCCGTTCGGCGGGCCCGCCATCGAGATAGACCTCGACCAGGTCGCCGAGTTGCTCGCGCGCGTCGGTGGCGGTGACCGCGGCGGGCCGCCCGGAAATGTTGGCGCTGGACACCGCCATCGGCCCGACCTCACGCAGCAGTTCGATGGCCACGGGGTGAAGCGGCATCCGCAGCATCACGCTGCCGTTGGCGTCGCCGAGGTCCCACTGCAGCGACGGCGCCTGGCGCACCACCAGGCTCAGCGCGCCCGGCCAGAACGCCCGGATCAGCTCGCGCGCGGCATCGGGCACCGAGAAGACCAGGCCATCGATCGTGGTCCAGGATCCGACGAGGACACCGACCGGCATATCGCGGCCACGCCCCTTGGCCGCGAGCAGACTGCCGACCGCGTCGCGGTCGAAGGCGTCCGCGCCGATGCCGTAGACGGTGTCGGTCGGCATCACCACGAGCCGACCGCCCTTGAGCGCGCTGATCGCCGACGCGATGCCCGTCGCGCGCTGATCGGGGTCACTGCAGTCGAACGTTGTCATCTCGGCTCCATGAACTCAGCTTCTCCCAACGCGGATGGCTGTGACAAAGCGGGGTCGTCCGGCCAGGTCGCGGTGCGGCAAGACCGACGTGAAACTGCCGTCGTCGGTGAACATCGCGACGGTCTGGCCCGAGGTGGTGTCGTCATGCTCGACCGCGCAGCCCGCGCCGTCGCGTAGCCACCGCGCGGCAAGCCTGACGATGGGACCGATCACCTCCATGCCGTCGACGCCGCCGAACAATGCGTGCGCCGGATCGTGGTCGGCCACCTCGGGATCCAGTTCGGCTCCGGCCGGGATGTACGGAGGGTTGGCAACCAGCAGATCGACCCGGCCGTCGAGCTCCGGCAACAAACCCGGCGTCGTGACATCGGCGGCCAGGACCTCGACCTGCGTGCCCGCCGCGTTGCGTCGGGTGTATTGGAGAGCTGCCTCCGAGTCGTCGATGGCCAGCACCCGCGCGTCCGGGCAGTACGCCGCGAGCGCCAACGCCAGCGCGCCCGAACCCGTACAGAGGTCGACGATCACCGGAGGTTCTGAAAACTGTTGTGCCTCAACGAATTTCATTGCCCATTCCAGCAGCGATTCGGTCTCGGGCCGGGGGATGAACACCCCGGGGCCGACGGCCAGCGTCAGTGGACCGAATGCGGCGGTACCCACCAGATGCTGCAGCGGTACCCGCTGCGCGCGCGCCGCGATCAATGCGTCGAACGCCGGTTGAAAGTTCTCGCCGGGATCGTCGATGAACATCAGGCGGCCGCGGTCGGCGCCCGCGACGTGGGCGGCCAGCAGTTCTGCATCGGTGCGCGCCGAGTCGATGCCAGCCGCGGCCAGGGTTTCGGCGGCCGCTTGGATGGCCTGCCGCAGGTCGGTCGTGCCTTCCCTGGCGGGCCGGGTCATGCCTGTTGCAGCCTCGACTGCTTGTCAGCGGCGGCCAGCGCGTCGAACAGCGGGTCCAGTTCGCCGTCGAGCACCTGGTCCAGGTTGTGTGC
This sequence comes from Mycobacterium aquaticum, assembly GCF_002086485.1. Classification (GTDB taxonomy): domain Bacteria; phylum Actinomycetota; class Actinomycetes; order Mycobacteriales; family Mycobacteriaceae; genus Mycobacterium; species Mycobacterium aquaticum. The sequence goes on from NZ_MVHF01000028.1 coordinate 13,723, forward strand.
CTTGAAGTTGATCCGGTGATCGGCGATGCGGTTCTCGGGGAAGTTGTAGGTGCGGACGCGCTCACTGCGGTCCACAGTCCGGATCTGGCTGGCGCGGTCCGCCGAGGCGTCGGCGTCGGCCTGTTCCTCGGCCAGCGCCTGCAGCCGCGCGGCAAGCACCTGCATGGCGCGGGCCTTGTTCTGCAGCTGCGAACGCTCGTTCTGGCAGGTCACCACGATGCCGGTGGGCAGATGCGTGATGCGGACCGCCGAGTCGGTGGTGTTGACGCCCTGGCCGCCCTTGCCCGACGAGCGGTACACGTCGATGCGCAGATCCGATTCGTCGATCTGGACCTGCTCGACCTCTTCGGGCTCCGGGTACACGAGGACGCCGGCAGCCGAGGTGTGCACCCGGCCCTGTGACTCGGTGACCGGGACGCGCTGCACGCGGTGCACGCCGCCCTCGAACTTCAGCCGGGCCCACACGCCGTCGGCCGAATCACCCTTGCTGCGGATGGACAGCGTGGCGTCCTTGTATCCGCCCAGGTCGGACGTGGTTTCGCCGAGCATCGTCACGGTCCAGCCGTGACGTTCGGCGTAGCGGATGTACATGCGGGCGAGGTCGGCGGCGAACAGTGCCGACTCCTCGCCGCCCTCCCCCGACTTGACCTCGAGCACGATGTCGTCGGCATCGTGCGGATCACGCGGGGCCAGCAGATCGGTCAGCTGGGTGTCGAGTTCGGCGACGCGCGCCGTGAGTTCGTCGACCTCGGCGGCGAAGCTGGCGTCGTCGGCCGCGAGTTAGCGCGCGGCCTCGAGGTCGCCGCGGGCGGCCTCCAGCTTGCGGTACGTGGCCACGACCGGTGAGATCTGCGCGAACCGGCGTCCGACCTTGCGGGCAGCCGACGCGTCGGCGTGCAGGTTGGGATCGGCCAGTTGGAGTTCGAGGTCGGCGTGCTCGGCGAGGATCACCTCGACAGCCGAAGCGTTATCTGTCACGTCAACCTCCTCCTGAATGCCTGCTCAAACGAGAACGACGCCCGGATCTGACGCGAATGCGACAGATCGGGCGTCGTCGACAAAGCTACTTGTCGGCCGCGGCCTTCTCGCCGGCCGGCTTGCGCTTGCCGTAACGCTTCTCGAAGCGGGCCACGCGGCCGCCGCTGTCGAGGATCTTCTGCTTGCCGGTGTAGAAGGGGTGGCACTGCGAGCAGACCTCAACGACGATCTGTCCGCTGTTCTTCGTGCTGCGCGTCGTGAAAGTGTTGCCACAACCGCAGTGCACGGTGGTCTCGACGTACTCAGGGTGAATGCCCGTTTTCATGGTTCCTCTTCAGTCGTTGGCCCGGGTCGCCCGTGTGGACGTGAACCGGGACCGAGGGTCGACGGTCCATTATGCCAGTTCGGCCGCCAGCAGCCTAAACGCGTGCCGGCCAGGCGCTATTCCCCCGATGGGATACGCGCGTACGCCGTTCCGTCGCGCTGCCACAGCACCCGGCCTGTCGGGTCGGTCCCGCGGGCGACCAGCTCCCGTTTGAGGATCTTGTTGGTGGCGGTGGTCGGCAGATCGTCGGCGAGCCAGACGAAACGGGGCCAGGATTTGGGTGACAGGTCGGGTTGGGCGGCGAGGAATTGGCCGAACTCTTCCGGCGTGAGCCGGTGGTCGTCGCGCAGCACGATGGCGGCCATCACCTGGTCACCGACGAATTCGTCGGGCACGGGATACACCGCGACCCGGTTGATCACCGGCTGACGCAACAGGATTCGTTCGATGGGTGCTGAGGTGACGTTCTCGCCGTCGACCCGCATCCAGTCCGCGGTCCGGCCCGCCAGATATATCCAGCCATCGGCGTCGCGGTAGGCCAGGTCACCCGACCAGTACATGCCGTGCCGGAGCCGCTCGTCGGTGGCGCCCTGGTCGTTGTGGTAGCCGCGGAACATCCCGCTGCCGTCGGTATTGACCAGCTCACCGGTTGCCGCGTCGGCGTTGACCGGGGCACCTGCGTCGTCGAAGCGCGCGACCTCGCATTCGGTGAGCGTCTCGGGGTGGTAGATCGCGACGCCGGGAAAGCCCTTACCCACGCTGCCTGCCGGGCACCCCTCGGAGCGGGTGATGATGATCGCCAACTCGGTGGAGCCGAAACCGTCCCACACGCTGCAGCCGAACCGGCGGCTGAACTCGTCGATGTCGCGGTCGGCGGCTTCGTTGCCGAACGCGACCTTCAGCGGATTGTCGTGATCGTCGGGCCGCTCGGCGGTGGCCAGGATGTACGCCAGCGGCTTGCCGACGTAGTTCATGTACGTCGCGCCGTACCGACGGATGTCCGACAGGAACCGCGACGCCGAGAACGCGGCGGGCGCCATCGCCGCGCCGGAGGCCAACGCGACTCCCCAGCCCGCGTAGACCCCGTTGGAGTGGAACAACGGCATGGCCAGGTAGCAGGTGTCCGCCGAGGTGAGCCCGTAGCGCTGGACCAGCGCTGTGGCGGAGAACAGCACGATGGAGTGCGCCACCTCGACGGCCTTGGGCTCACCGCTGGTGCCCGAGGTGAAGATCATCATGAAGGTGTCATCAGGCCCTACCTGGCGATACGGGACCAGGTCCCGCGCCGGCCATACGGCCTCCGATACGTCGATGACGGTGACGCCGGGAAGGTCGACGCCGTCGAGCAGGACGCGGTGCTGCGAGTCCACGAGCACGATCTGGCACTCGACCCTGGCGATGTCGCGGGCCAGCGCTTCGCCGCGGCGCGTGGTGTTGATGCCGCACAGCACGTAGCCGCCCAGCGCAGCGGCCGCGAGGGCCGTGAGCATGTCGGGGGTGTTCCCCATGAGTACGCCGACATGGAGCGGCCGGATGGGATCTGCGGCCGCGATCAGGGCTGCAGCCTGTGCGCGCGCTTCGGCGACGTGTTCGGCCCAGGTCCAGGTGCGATCGCCGAATTTGATCGCGACAGTGTCCTGATCTGCACGTTCGCTCAGCAGCTGCTGCAGTGTGTCGGCCATTCGTCGCCCCCCAAGGCTAGTGAACAGTTTTTCGAAACTGTCTACCATGGCTGTGGCGGCTGCCGGTAGCGTCAGGTACTTGGCACAATCATTACCACCGAAGAACCTCACGACCAGGAGCCGCCGGAGTTGACCAGCACCACCGCCCCCCGCACCGTGCGTGACCGCCTGATCGATGCGGCAGAAGTCTGTCTGCGCGCCAAGGGCATCCGCGCGACCACGGTGTCGGAGGTGGCCGAGGCCGCCGGGGTGTCCCGAGGCTGGCTCTACCGCCACTTCCCCGACAAGGTGACCCTGCTCGGTGCGGCGATCGTGCGACTCAACGAGGCCTACTGGTCCGAGGCGCACGCCATGCTCGCTCAGTTCGACGGCCTCGACCAGAAGATCGCGGCAGGCGTCCGGCATGGCCGCACCGCCTATGACGATCCGGGCGCGTTGTTGATGAAACTGCGCATGGAGGAACCCGACGAGTTCGCCGCGTGCGCGGGCGCAGGCGTACAGGGCCTGGTGCCCGATCTCGCGGCGTTCTGGTCGCCGTATCTGGTCGCCGCACGTGACGCAGGCGAGATCCACCTCGACACCGACATCGCCGAGGCTTCGGAATGGGTTGCGCGCGTGTTGCTTTCGCTGGCAACCATGCCGGGCGAGCAGCTCGACGCCGGCGACTTCGACGCGCTGCTGCGGCACGTGCGCCGGTACGTGATGCCCGGCCTCAAAACCGACCCGGCGCTATAAGACCTGAACAACGCACACTGCCCCGACGCGCTGGGCGTGCGGGGCAGTATGCGTACGGCGGGTAGGACTAGTCGACGTCCATCGATCCCGGCGCGGTCTTGGACACCTGGACCAGGAACTCGTAGTTGTTCTTGGTCTTGCGTAGCTGGCTCATCAGCAGGTCGATGGCCTGATGGCTGTCGAGGCCCGACAGCACACGGCGCAGCTTGTGCACGATCGCGAACTCGTCCGGGGACAGCAGCAGCTCGTCCTTACGGGTGCCGGACGGGTTGACGTCGACGGCCGGGAACACCCGGCGCTCGGCGATCTTGCGGTCCAGCTTGAGCTCGGCGTTACCGGTGCCCTTGAACTCCTCGAAGATCACGGTGTCACCGGTCGACCCGGTTTCGACCATCGCCGTGGCGATGATGGTCAGCGAACCACCGTGCTCGATGTTGCGTGCCGCGCCGAGGAACCGTTTGGGCGGGTACAGCGCGGTGGAATCCACACCACCGGAGAGGATGCGACCCGAAGCCGGCGACGCGTTGTTGTACGCGCGGCCCAGCCGGGTGATCGAGTCGAGCAGCACGACGACGTCCTTGCCCTGCTCGACCAGGCGCTTGGCCCGCTCGATGGCCAGCTCGGCGGCCTGCGTGTGATCTGACGGCGGCCGGTCGAAGGTGGAGGCGATGACCTCACCCTTCACCGAACGCTGCATGTCGGTGACCTCTTCAGGCCGCTCGTCGACGAGCACCACCATGAGGTGGCACTCCGGGTTGTTCTTGGTGATCGCGTTGGCGATGTCCTGCATGATCGTGGTCTTACCGGCCTTGGGCGGCGACACGATCAGGGCACGCTGCCCCTTGCCGATCGGCATGATCAGGTCGATGACGCGCGTGGTCAGCCGCTCGGGCGTGGTCTCCAGGCGCAGCCGCTGGTTCGGGTACAGCGGGGTCAGCTTGGTGAAATCGGGCCGGTTCTTGGCGTTCTCGACCGGGCCACCGTTGACGCTGTCCAGGCGCACGAGCGGATTGAACTTCTGCCGCGGGTTCTGGCCGCCACCCTCGCCCTCGCGGGGCACGCGGACCGCACCGGTGACCGCGTCGCCGCGGCGCAGACCGTTCTTGCGCACCATGTTCATCGACACGTACACGTCGTTGGGACCGGCCAAGTAGCCCGAAGTCCGGACGAACGCGTAGTTGTCGAGGACGTCGAGGATGCCCGCGACGGGCTGCACGACGTCGTCTTCCCGCAGTTCGGTCTCGTTGCGGCCGCCGCTCTCGCCCTCGCCGCCGCGCTCACCGCGCCGGCGCCGGTCCCGGAAGCGCCTGCCGCGCCGACCCTGGCGGCCGTCGCCGTCGTCTTCGCCGGCATTTCCACCAGCGTTCCCGCCGGCATTGCCGCCCCGGTTCTGCTGGTCGCCCTGCTGGTCAGAGCGCTCTTCGGCCGACTTGGTGTCCGCCTTCTCCGACGCGTCCTGCTTCTCGCTCTTGTCTTGCCTGTCCTGCCTGGCCGGCCGGTCCTGCTTCTCCTGCTTGGCCGGCTGCTCCTGCTGAGCAGGCTTTTCCTGCTCGGCCTGCTTGGCTTCCACCTCGGCCGGCTTGTCGCCTTCGGCCTGCTTGGCGGGCTCGGCGTCGGCAGCAGGTGCTCCCGCCTGGCGGGACGAGCCACGACGTTCGCGACGCGGACGCGTCGGCTGCTCGGCCGGTGCCTCGGCGTCTGCCTTGGCCTCGGCGGGTGCGGTCGCGGCAGCACCGCGGCCGTTGGTCTCGCCCCGGTGGGCGCGGATCGCGGCGATCAACTCACTCTTGCGCAGGCCCGACGCGCCTTCGACACCGATTTCCTTGGCGAGCGCGCGCAGCTCGGGCAGCACCATCGTCGACAGCGAGGCAGGCCGCGGGTTTGCGGCGCGGGCGTCGGACGTGGGCGCGGAGGGCGCAGCAGCCGGTGTTTCCGCTGGAGCTGCTGCCGTCACGGCGTTCGACAGCTCTCCAGTGTCATTGCTGTTATCAGCCGTGAAGAGGTCCGTATCAGTCACGGATTTCCTTTCTTTCCCTCGCTGTTTACGTCGTGCGAGGGTTCCCCAAAGGTCGACACGCATTCAGCTGTACCGCTGAGCGCGTAGCTCGCACCGTCGCCTATGCAACGGTGATCGCATGGGTTTGCCGTCGAACGGCGACCCGTTAGTCCACGAGTAGAACACAAGAAGTTTGGGTGGTCGTCCTAGTGTCTGCGCAGGCAGAGCCGCTGCGATTGCTGGACGACAGCGAGAATAGCCCGCTTTCAGGCGGGAAGCAAGCAACCCCCACGTGGAGCGTGTTATCTCAGTTGCGGACTGCAACACCCGACATCCACCGGACTCCGTCGCCAACCGACATCTCGCGCACCGTGAACCCGTTGGCAGTGCCGTATTGCAACGCCTCCGCAGGTAAACCCGCTTGGAAGCTCAGACCGAGCACAGATGGCCCGGCTCCTGAGAGCACCGCCGCCACGCCATAACGCCGCAGTATCCCCAGATATTCCGAGGAAGCAGGCATCGCCGCCGCCCGCTGTGGTTGGTGCAACACGTCCTGCGTGGCGTCCATCAGCAAATCGGGACGCTCGGTGAGTGCCACCACGAGCAACGCCACGCGGCTGATGTTGAAACGCGCGTCGACGTGGCTGACCTGTTCTGGCAGCAAAACTCGCGTCTCGGCAGTCGAGGACCGCTGCTGCGGCACCGCGGAGAACAAGCGGATATCGGGATGCAGGCCCACCTGCGCCGCGGCGTAGCGCGGCTGTTCGCCCGTGACGCTCGGGGCGTCCGTCCAGGACACCACGGCGCCGCCGAGCACCGCGGCGGCGGCGTTGTCCGGATGGCCCTCGAATTCGCTGGCGAGCTGGATCAGCTGATCCTCGCTCATGGGCTCCGAACCCGCTTGTGTCACAAGGCCGTTGACCACTGCCAGGCCGCCGACCACCGCTGCGGCAGACGAACCCAGTCCGCGGGAATGCGGAATGTCGTTGCGGCAGCGCACGATCAGCCCCGGAGCGGTGTACCCGGTGGCCCGCAGGCCTGCTTCGATCGCCCGGACCACCAGATGCGTCGCATCCAGCGGCACCTGGCCGGCACCCTGCCCTTCGACCTCCACCTCGAGGCCGGATTCTGTTGTCTCGACCACGATCTCGTCGTACAGACTGAGCGCCAGGCCCAGGCTGTCGAAGCCTGGGCCCAGGTTCGCGCTCGATGCGGCGACGACGGAGGTGGCGGCGATGCCGACCGGCAGGGTTTTGCTCACAGATCAGACCAGTCCGAGCTTGGCGACGACGGCCATCGGGTCGACGGGAACCGGGGTGACCGGCGGCACGCCCCGCAGCGCGGTGTCGGGGTCCTTGAGCCCATTGCCGGTGACGGTGCACACCACGGTTGAACCGCGCTTGACCCAACCATCCTCGATGGACTTGAGCAGGCCGGCGACGCTGGCCGCCGAAGCGGGTTCGACGAACACGCCCTCGGTCCGCGCGATCAGGTGGTACGCGGCGAGGATCTCCTCGTCCGTCGCGGCCAGGAACCGCCCGTTGGACTGCTGCTGAGCCTCAACGGCCGTATTCCACGACGCGGGAGCACCGATGCGGATCGCGGTGGCGATGGTCTCGGGTTCCTTGACGGGTTCGCCGAGCACCAGCGGCGCGGCACCGGCGGCCTGCGTGCCCAGCATGCGGGGCAGGCGGTCGGTCAGCCCGTCACGGTGGTACTCGTTGTAGCCCTTCCAGTACGCGGTGATGTTGCCCGCGTTGCCGACCGGCAGCGCGTGCACGTCGGGTGCGGTGCCCAGCGCGTCGACGATCTCGAACGCCGCGGTCTTCTGGCCCTCGATGCGGTACGGGTTGACCGAGTTGACCAACGCGATGGTCGGGTAATCCGCGGTCAGCTTGCGCGCCAGCTCCAGACAGTCGTCGAAGTTGCCGTCGATCTGAATGATCTTGGCGCCGTGCATGACTGCCTGGGCGAGCTTGCCCATCGCGATCTTGCCCTGCGGCACCAGCACCGCGCAGGTGATGCCGGCCCGCGCCGCGTAGGCCGCGGCCGACGCCGACGTGTTGCCGGTCGACGCGCACAGCACGGCCTGCTGGCCGCGCGCCACCGACTCGGTGACGGCGACGGTCATGCCGCGGTCTTTGAACGACCCCGTCGGGTTGAGTCCCTCGACCTTGAGATGCACTGTGCAGCCGGTCTGTTCGGAGATCCGCTTGGCATGGATGAGTGGCGTGCCACCCTCCAGCAGGGTGACCGGTGCCCAGTCGTCACCGATCGGCAACCGGGCGCGGTACGCCTCGATCAGCCCCGGCCATGGCCGGTGCACAGCCTGAGCTGCACTCATACGTCTGTTCCTTCCATACGAAGCACGCTGTTGATGGTCTGCACCACATCGAGATCGGCGAGCGCCTCGACGGTTTCGGACAAGGCCGCGTCGGTCGCCTGGTGGGTCACCACGACGATGCGTGCGCCGCACGGCGCTCCCTCGTCGTCGACCATGCCCTCCTGCCGCACCTCGGCGATGCTGACCTCACGCTTGCTGAATTCGGCTGCGACCGCGGACAATACGCCCGGACGGTCGGCGACGTTCATGTTGACGTAGTAGCGGGTCGGGATGAAACCGATGGGCGCGATCTTGAGCTTGGCGTACTTCGACTCGCGCGGCCCCCGGCCGCCCTGCACGCGGTTGCGCGCAGCCATCACCAGATCACCCATCACTGCCGAGGCGGTCGGTGCGCCGCCTGCGCCCTGCCCGTAGAACATCAACCGGCCTGCGGCCTCGGCCTCGACCACCACGGCGTTGAACGCACCGTTGACCGCGGCCAGCGGATGCGTCAGCGGGACCAGGGCGGGATACACCCGAGCCGAAACCCGTTGCTTGCCTTCGTCGGTGGAGATCCGTTCGCAGATCGCCAGCAGCTTGATGGTGCAGCCCAGCGCCCGGGCGGATGCGAAGTCCTCGGCGCTGACCTTGGTGATGCCCTCGCGGTAGACGTCGTCGGCGGTGACCCGCGTGTGGAACGCGATCGAGGCGAGGATCGCGGCCTTGGCGGCGGCGTCATAGCCCTCGACATCCGCGGTGGGATCGGCCTCGGCATAGCCCAGCGCGCTGGCGTCGGCCAGTGCGCTCGCGTAATCCGCTCCGGTGCTGTCCATCTCGGACAGGATGTAGTTGGTGGTGCCGTTGACGATGCCTGCCACCCGCACCACGCTGTCACCGGCCAGCGACTGCGTCAGCGGACGGATCACCGGGATGGCGCCGGCCACCGCCGCCTCGAAATACAGGTCGACACGGGCGTTCTCGGCAGCCTGCGCCAACTCGCCGGTGGACTGTGCCATCAACGCCTTGTTCGCGGTGACTACCGACTTGCCCTGTTCGAGCGCCGACAGGATGGCCTTGCGCGCCGGCTCGACCGGACCCATCACCTCGACGACGATGTCGACGTCATCGCGCGATACCAGCGCGTCGATGTCGTCGGTGAGCAGATCGGCGGGTACGCCACGGTCGCCGGACACCCGGCGCACGCCGACACCGCGCAACTCCAGAGGCGCACCGATGCGCGCCTCGAGGTCCGCGGCGCTCTCGTTGATGATGCGCACAACTTCGCTGCCGACGTTGCCCAAACCCAATACCGCTACGCCGATCGACTTCTTGCCGCTCATACGTCGCTCACCTCCAGACTCAACAGATCAGTGACGGTCTCCCGCCGCAACACCAGCCGCGCGCGGCCGTCCTTGACCGCCACCACCGCCGGGCGACCGAGCAGGTTGTACCGGCTCGACATCGAATAGCAATAGGCGCCGGTCGCAGCTACACCGAGCAGATCGCCCGGCGCGATGTCGTCGGACACCCAGGTGTCGCGGACAACGATATCCCCTGTCTCGCAGTGCTTTCCGACGATTCTCGCCAGTGCGGCGGGGGCCTCGCTGGCCCGCGAGACCAACCGGGCGTCGTACTCGGCGGCGTACAGAGAGGTGCGGATGTTGTCGCTCATACCGCCGTCGACGCTGACGTAGCGCCGTTGCGTCGTGGGGCCGATGGCAACATCCTTGACGGTGCCGACCTCGTAGAGCGTGATGGTGCCAGGGCCTGCGATGGCCCGGCCGGGCTCTACCACGAGCCTGGGCGCGGGCAGGCCCACTGCAGCCGACTCGTTCTCGACGATCGCCTTGAGCTTGCCGGCCAGGTCGTCCATCGGCGGCGGATCGTCGTCGGGCAGGTACGAAATACCCAATCCCCCACCGAGATCGATGATTGAGATCTGTGCGGTCTTGTCGACACCGAACTCGGCCACCACATCCCGAAGCAGGCCGATGACGCGGTGGGCAGCCAGCTCGAAGCCGTCCACGTCGAAGATCTGTGAGCCGATGTGGCTGTGCAGGCCCACCAGGCGCAGGTTGTCGGTGGCGAACACGCGGCGCACGCCGTCCATCGCGGCGCCGCTGGCCAGTGACAGCCCGAACTTCTGATCCTCGTGCGCGGTGGAGATGAACTCGTGGGTGTGCGCCTCGACCCCGACCGTGACGCGCACCAGCACGTCCTGCACGATGCCCGCGGCGCTGGCGATGGCGTCGAGGCGCTCGATCTCGATCAACGAGTCGACCACCACGTGGCCCACCCCGGCGCTCACCGCGGTGGTCAGTTCCTCGACGGATTTGTTGTTGCCGTGCATGGTGATTCGCTGCGCCGGGAAGCCCGCGTGCAACGCGACGGCCAGCTCGCCACCCGTCGCGACGTCGAGCGACAGGCCTTCCTGGTCGACCCAGCGCGCGATCTCACTGCACAGGAACGCCTTGGCCGCGTAGTGCACGTACTCGCCACCCCCGAAAGCCGCGGCGATGTCACGACAGCGCGACCGGAAGTCGTCCTCGTCGATCACGAACAGCGGGGTGCCGAATTCGGCCGCCAGATCGGTGACCGTCACCCCGGCGACGGACACCACACCGTCGGCACCACGAATTAGGTTGCGGGGCCACACATTCGGAGCCAGCAGCAGGAGGTCATCCGGGGTCTGCGGCCGTGCCGGCGCTCCCGGGTGGTGGATCTCGTCGGCGTGCCGAGGGCCGGCGGGATGTGCGCTCACATCCGCTCCGGTGCGGTCACGCCGAGGATGGCCAGACCGTTGGCGATCACCTGGCGGGTGGCCTGGCACAGCGCCAGCCGCGCCGAGTTCAGCTCACCCGGTTCTTCGTCGCCCTGCGGCAACACCCGGCAGGCGTCGTAGAACCGGTGGTAATCGCCGGCCAGATCCTCTAGATACCGGCACACGCGGTGCGGTTCCCGCAGCGCCGCAGCGGCTTTCAGCACGCGCGGGAACTCACCGAGGTTGCGGATCAGCGTGCCCTCTTTGTCGTGGCTCAGCAGATCCAGGTGGCCGGTGTCGGTCGTGACGCCGAGGTCGGCGGCGTTGCGGGCCAGCGCGGACAGCCGGGCGTGCGCGTATTGCACGTAGTAGACCGGGTTTTCGTTGGACGCGCTCGACCACAGCGCCAGGTCGATGTCGATGGGGGTGTCCACCGACGAACGGATCAGTGAATACCGCGCAGCGTCCACGCCGATGGCCTCGACCAGGTCGTCGAGCGTGATGACCGTGCCCGCCCGCTTGCTCATCCGCACGGGCTGCCCGTCGCGGACCAGGTTCACCATCTGGCCGATGAGCACCTCGACGCTGTCCGGGTCGTCGCCGAGCGCCGCAGCGGCGGCCTTGAGCCGGGCGATGTAGCCGTGGTGGTCGGCGCCGAGCATGTAGATGCACAGATCGAAACCGCGCTGGCGCTTGTCCAGGTAGTAGGCGAGGTCGCCGGCGATGTAGGCCGGGTTGCCGTCGCTCTTGATGACGACGCGATCCTTGTCGTCACCGAACTCGGTGGTGCGCAACCACGTTGCGCCGTCCTTTTCGTAGATGTTGCCGGTCTCGCGCAACTTGGCGATGGCCTGCTCGACGCGACCGGAGGTATGCATCGAATCTTCGTGCGTGTACACGTCGAAGTCGGTGCCGAACTCGTGCAGCGATTCCTTGATGTGGGTGAACATCAGGTCGACGCCCACCTCGCGGAAGGCTTCCTGCTGCTGATCGGCGGGCAGGCTCAGCGCATCGGGCCGCTTGGCCAGCACGGCCGCGGCGATGTCGTTGATGTAGGTGCCCGCGTAACCGTCCTCCGGCGTCGGCTCCCCCTTGGCCGCAGCGACCAGCGACCGCGCGAACCGGTCGATCTGCGCGCCGTGGTCGTTGAAGTAGTACTCACGGGTGACGTCGGCGCCCTGGGTGGACAGCAGCCGCCCCAGCGCGTCACCGACGGCGGCCCAGCGGGTGCCGCCGATGTGGATCGGGCCGGTCGGGTTGGCCGAGACGAATTCGAGGTTGATCTTTTGGGTAAGTGACGCCGAGCTCCCGTAATGGTCGCCCGCGCTGAGCACGTTGGTGACGATGACGCCCTGCGCGGACGCCTCGATGCGCAGATTGACGAACCCCGGCCCGGCGACCTCGGCCGCGGCGATGCCATCGCTGCTGCTCAGAGCCGTCGCCAGCCACCCGGCCAGCTCGCGGGGATTGACGCCGACCTTCTTGGCCAGCTGCAATGCGATGTTCGTGGCGTAGTCGCCGTGCTCAGGGTTGCGCGGGCGCTCGACCGTGACCGTGGCCGGCAGCGCGGCGGGGTCCAGGTCATGGTCGGTCAACACTGACGCGGCAGTGGCCTTGAGCAGCTCGGCGAGGTCGGCGGGGGTCACGGGGGTCCATCCTATGGCCTGGGCATTCACGCCCCGAATCGGTGTTCCAGTTCTGATGCGCTACGCTATGCACGCCCAATGGCACAGATGTCTCGGACAGCCCGCTGACACTGCGCCCCCGTAGCTCAGGGGATAGAGCGTCTGCCTCCGGAGCAGAAGGCCGCAGGTTCGAATCCTGCCGGGGGCACTCTTCAAAACCGGCGTTTAGCAGCGCATTCGCTCGACACGTCCGTTACCGATCGAGCACAAGCCGTCTCCCTCTCCCCGGCAGCCTCCAGCGCAGAGTCCCGCGAATGGCACAGATCCGCATGCCCGCGCCGACCATGGGCACCGGGGCAGGTGCTCATTCTCGCCGATCCCGCTGAAGCAGAACCGATTCGGAGTTGGGGGCCAGCAGTCAGCCCACTTCCACGCGGATACCCTCGTCGGGCAACCATGGGGTTAGTTGCTCAACGATGTCCACCACCGCCGCCGTGGTCTCCGCCATTGAACCCTGGTGCAGCCAGCTCCGGTTGGGTGAGCTGGTAGGGGGGCGGCGCGACGACTTGAGGGGCAAACTCATCACCCCCTGTTGGAGCTTCCTCGGCAGGTGGTGGGGCGATGATCTCGGAGGACTCGCCTGCGGTGTCTGGCGGGCCACCAGGTACGCCACCCTCCGGGGCGCCGGGCACCCAAACCAGAAGGTCCTGAACGCCGTCGTTGTAGACGACGCTGTTCGGCGGATCGCCGACTACGTCGAAGTAGAGTGTGCCGGTCGTCGTCCCACCAGGCGGTGCCGGCGGCACGCCCCCGCCGATGACCCGGTAGTTCGCCCCGCTCTCGGCGCGGGCGTTGAACAGCGGGATCAACGGGGTGGCCCAGCCTCCGAGCCCTGAGACTTTCACGATCGCTGCATACAGTTGGCCGCTGTGCGGCACGGGGTCCGAACTCGGGGCAAGGCCCTTGACCGTGTAGCCGATCATCGGGGCACCGGTGCCGTAGTCGTTCAGCGTCTCCTGCTGGCCGTACGGCCTGATGTTGTTGGCCGCAGAGGCGGGGCCCGCCGTAGCGCCGGCCATGCCGACCGCGATCGCGGCAATGCCAACGGGCGCCGCAAGCTTGTTGATCTTCACCCGTATCTCCCCTTCCTAACGCCCAGGCTGTGTCCTTCGCGGAGGGTACCTCGCCGCGCCACTGTCCAAATGCAACTTGCCGCAATTGGATCAGTGATGTTCCTGGCCTTCACCCGGATTTTCGACCCCGCGACGATCACCGCAATGGATCGATACCGGCAACGACGAAACTCGTTGCCGGTCTTACTCCTTCAGCGCTTGATCAACTGTCGCGTGGAGTGACGCTGCTGCCTTGCCTTCAGGAAACTCGCCCGAGCCGCCGCAAGGCCCTCCGCAATCGAGTAGTCGACTACTCGAGGGTGTGCTGCCCGCCCGAGCCGATACTTGTCGTGCCACGGTTCTTGGCCCGGCTGAGTGGCGTATCGCAGCTGAGGCGAAGGCCCGCCGTTCACTGATACTTACCTGAGAGTGGAGCAGCCATGCAGGTGCGAGAAGTACCGCAGATCGCTACATTTGACGTCCCGCCAAACGGTTGGATCCCCGCTGCCGCCTCCGACCAGGACCTGATGCGGTACGGCTTTCCGAAACGTCCGGCAGACCCGCGGCAGCGCGAGCGCTACGACCGGCTCCTCGCGGAACTGCGGGGCATGAAGGTCGTGACGGCCGAGGTCGAACTTCATCCCGAAGGGCTCCCCGGCCGTCGCTCGACGCTGAGGTTCGCCGACAACGCCGCGTGGTGCGGCGCGGTCGTCTCACCACCTCAGGGAGACTCGTTCGACTGGGTACTCGGCGAGTGGACCGTGCCCCACGTCGGGGTACCGACCGATGATCAGAGCTACTACTGCGCGAGCTGGGTGGGAATCGGCGGCTTTCACCCGGGCTCCGATGTGTGCCAGGCAGGCATCGCGTCGAAGAGCTCGGTCGGGTCGGGCGGCAACATCAACGCCGGGCCGGTCGACCTGTACGCGTGGGTGGAATGGGTTCCCGCCCAATCGGTCACGATCTCCAACTTCGTCGTCGACGTCGGTGATGCGATCACGATCATCGTCGTACCGGATGGGGCAGCGTCCACCACGGCATCGGTGTTGTACGTCAACAGGACCCGCTCAACGGTCACGTCCCTGGCGATCGGCAAACCCGGTAGCGCCATGTGGCGCGCAGACTCGGCGGAGTGGGTCGTGGAGCGACCCGAGTCGGGGCCGTCCGTCAACCCCAGCCTCACCCAACTGGCCGACTTCGGGACGCTGACGTTCGATGTTGCCGACTCCGGTACGCACAGTGGCTTGGCGCTCGGGGCCGGTACAGGCAAGACACTCAACATGTTCGACGACAGCGGCCGCATCATCGCGCGGGCATCACTGGCCGGTTCCACGACCGTGCGCTGCACCTATGTCAACCCGTGGGTGGGCTGGTCTCAGATCCGCTCGGGCCTTTTCAGCGATCTGACCCCGGTCGGCGCGGCGGCGGACGGTTCGAACATCGACTTGTATGCGGTCGGACAGGACGGGCCGGTCTACACGAGCTGGTGGCGCGGTGGCCCGCACTGGTCGAACTGGATACGGGTGCGCCCCATGACATTTCCTCAGCGGACGCCGATCACCGCGCTGGCTCGCGGCTCGGACCGCGATCTGTATGCGGTGCACGACGATTCGCGGATCTACACAGCATGGTGGCGAGGCGGTCCCGACTGGAGCGGTTGGGCGCCCATCGGTCACCGGCAGTTCTCCCCTGGAACGCATGTCAGCGCGGTGGCCCGCGGTGGAAACATCGACCTGTACGCGGTGGCCACCGACGGTCGCGTGTACTCGGCATGGTGGCGGGGCGGGCCGAATTGGGGCGGTTGGGCGACGATCGGTAGCGGGCTGTTCTCGCCGTCGACGCCGGTTACCGCGGTGCTTCGCGAAGACGAAATACATCTGTTCGCAGTGGGAACGGACGGATCCGTCTACAGCGCCTGGTGGGGACAGGCCGGCGGCTGGCGCGACTGGCACCCGATCGGTTTGGGCACCTTCACCCAGACGACGCCGATCGCTGCGGCAGTGCGCGGCAAGGACATCGACCTGTTCGGCGTCGGCATGGACAACACCGACTCGGCCGTCTACTGGGCGGGGTGGCGTGAGGACGAAGGGTGGCGCGACTGGCAGCCTGCCGGCGCAGGACTGTTTGCCCAGCTGACCCCGCTCACAGCCGTCGCTCGCGGCACCAACCTGGATCTGTTCGGCGTCGGCACCGACGGCGGCCTCTACACCGCCTGGTGGCGAGCCGGCACAGTGGGCTGGGAGGGCTGGAACGAGGTCGGCGGGGCCCAGTTCACCCAGGGAACGCACATCGCCGCGGTCACCCACGACGACACCGATGTCGATCTGTTCGCCGTCGACCCGAACGGTCATGCGCTCACCGCGTGGTTGAACGTGCCTTAAGGACGCTTCGCCCCCGGGAACCGGCGGTGCAGTTGATCGATCAATCGGTGCTCGTGGTAGAGCTCGTGTCGTAGATCTGCGGCCGCGCGTCGGTGGTGCGAACTGACGCCGGCGTGCGTGCGGGCAAGCCGGCGTTCAGCCGCTTCGAGCTTCGATGACGTGTCGTTCACCTGCTCCCACAGCGCGGCCAGCAGAACGCGGGCCTGGGCGGTGTCTGCGTCGTCCACGCAAGGCATCGTCGCATTGTTGCCCGGGTCTCGCGACTCGGGTGGCGTTGATCCTGTGCCAGGACAGACGGCACCAATTGTTTGCTGTAACAACAAGTCCGCGATTTGTTTCGCGCTTCGTCGCCACGCCGAGAGGGATGTTAATCCGGACCGGAGAAGAGTAGGCTCCATTACCGCGACCAGGCGCGAATTGTCGCGGAACACCTGGCCGGGGTCGGACTGGCTATGAACGAGGTGGCGCCACCCATGAATCTCAAGCGAATATTTGCCAAAGCTGCTATCGCCGGAGGGCTCGGCATTGCTGCCCTTGGCCTGAGCACCGGTATCGGGCATGCCACACCCACGTCGCAGGACCTGTCGACGACCACGTTCGTGCAGGGCTGGGGCTGGGGTCATCACGGCTGGGGCCCGGGCTGGGGACAGCCCTGGTATTGGGGTCCGCCGCCACCTCCGCCTCCGCCGCCGTGGGGCTACCCCGGCTACGGCTACGCGGGCTGGGGTGGTGGTTGGGGCTGCTGACGGACGCCTCCGTCACGTCACAACCCGAACGCCTTGCCCTCGGCGAGGATCCGTAGCCCGATGCCGATGAGGACGACGGGCAGGATGATGTGTCCCCATCGCGACAGCACTGTCGCGATGGCGGGCCTGCTTGCGAGGTAGCGGCCCGCAACGCACCAGACCGCGACACCGACGAGGAACACGGCGACATAACCGATCATGCTGCCGACGCCCGCGACCGCGAACACCGGGACGTAGACGCCGATGTTGTCACCCCCGTTGGCGAAGGTCACCAGCGCGACGTGCAGTACGCCGACGCCGTCGTCTCGATCGACATCCTCGGCACGGTCGTGTCGCGAACCCCACGCGAGCCAGCCCGCCCGCACACCGAGGGCGATCGGAAGCAGCCCCAGGTACGGCGCAACGCTGTCGGGCAGCAGCGTGGCACCCAACGCGCCGAGCATCGAGACGACGACAATCGCGATGAAGCCCAGATACTGACCGACGACGACGCGCAGCACTGCCGACCGTCTGCCCTCGGCGCGGCCGAAGAACACCGTGAGCATCACCATGTCGTCGACATTGGTGACGGCGAACATCACGGCGGCTTGGCCGACAAGTGCCAGTTCCACCGCCGCGAGACTAGAGCACGATCAATCGATCAGTGCGGTACCGCGAAACCCTCCGGCGTCGTGAAGGTGAACGGCGGTGTCGCCACCGAGGTCGCAGGCGACTTTTCGGCCGTCGTTTGAGTGACGGTCTGACCGGTCGTCATCTCGGGTTGCGACTGCATCTGCAGGCCGCCGGACGCACCGCTTGCGAGCAGCCCGACAGCGCCCATCGCGACCACGGCGGCCAGCCCAACGCCGGCCGAAACGGTCTTGAGCCGTCTGTGATCGTTCTTCAATTGCACCTCTGACCACCCCACTTGGTCACCGGTAACCCCGCCCGGGTTGGGCGGGTCTTACCAATTGCAATCAACGGCCCACAGCGGTTATTCCAAGACTTCCCAACTTTTTCGATCCGAGTCCACAGCCAGCAGGCACGAAACAGCCAGCAGAGAGCCAGTTTTCGCAAGTCAGGCGGACATTTGGCCGCCGCAGGCCCCACTATCGGAGCGCGTTGATTCTCCGTTCGATGGCGGCCACGGCGTGCTCGGCCCATCGAATGTTCTCCTGCTCGAACGAGATTCCCCGCAGCAGGGTCAGGTAGGGGCCCACCCGCTCGGCCTCGTTGAGGTACTGCTCCTCGGTGCGCCCATCCAGTAGAACCGCCCGGCCCCGTTCGTAGCGAGCGAGTTTCACCGTCGCGCGTTGCGCGAATTCAGCAACCAGGTCACGCACCGCGGCGGCGTCACCGGCATCCAACGCCGCCACCTTGACCAGTAGCTCGTCGCGCAGCATCGAGGGTTTGGGCGGCGTGGCAGTGAACTGCCGCAATGCGGCGCGGCCAGTGTCGGTCAGGGAGTACATCCGCTTGTTGGGGCGCCGGTCCTGCTGGACCACACGGGCCTGAATCAGTCCGTCCTCGGCCAACCGGTCGAGCTCGCGGTAGAGCTGCTGGGGCGTGGCCATCCAGAAGTTG
The DNA here is from genome assembly GCF_002086485.1 of Mycobacterium aquaticum. GTDB lineage: Bacteria > Actinomycetota > Actinomycetes > Mycobacteriales > Mycobacteriaceae > Mycobacterium > Mycobacterium aquaticum. The sequence continues at coordinate 31,950 of NZ_MVHF01000028.1, forward strand.
GCCACCGAGGCGTCGAACGCCTTGGCCAGGTCGTAGCCCGACGATTCGCCGTCGAGCAAGGCGGCGAGCACCGCATCACGAAGCGCCACGCCGGGGATCGTACAACATGAATAGTCATCAAATTGACTAACCAGCATCTAGACATCGAGGCCATCGGCCATTACCGTGGCTCTAATACTCAACAAATTGACTATGCGAGGTGTGGGATGCATCCGTTCCGACAGGCCGTCGAAGCCCGCGATGAAGAGGCCATAGCGGCCCTGCTGGCCGACGACGTGGTGTTCACCAGCCCCGTGGCCTTCAAGCCCTACCCCGGCAAGCCGATCACCGCGGCGATCCTGCGCGGGGTCATGCGGGTCTTCGAGGACTTCCACTACGTCCGCGAGATCGTCGACGCAGACGGCCGAGATCATGCCCTGGTGTTCGAGGCGAACGTGGCCGGCAAGAAAATCACGGGATGCGACTTCCTGCACATGAACGACGACGGCCTGATCGATGACTTCATGGTGATGGTGCGGCCACTGTCGGGCGCGCAGGCGTTGTCCGAGGCGATGGCCGCACAGTTCGGCCGCATCCAGGCCGAGGCCCTCGACGAGATCAGCGCCAAGCAGGCCTAGCCGCGACGAGACAGAGGACTCACATCATGCGCATCGGTTTGGGCATCAACTACGCAGGCGGATTCAAGGACGTCGCGGCCGAGGTCGCCGACCTGGAACGGGCCGGCATCGACATTATCTTTGTGCCAGAAGCATATTCGCTCGACGCAGTCAGCGCGCTCGGCTATCTGGCCGCCTGCACCGAGCGGGTTCAACTGGCTTCGGGCATCCTGCAGATCTACACCCGCACGCCCACGCTGACTGCGATGACGGCCGCCGGATTGGACTACGTGTCCGACGGCAGATTCATCCTGGGCCTGGGCGCATCTGGACCACAGGTCATCGAAGGCTTCCACGGCGTGCCCTACGACGCCCCGATCGCCCGCACCCGCGAGATCATCGACATCTGCCGCCGCGTGTGGCGTCGTGAAGCTCTCGAATTCCAGGGTGATCACTACGCCATCCCACTGCCTGCTGACCGGGGCACAGGTTTGGGCAAGTCCCTCAAACTCATCAATCACCCAGTCCGCGAACGTATTCCGATCCTGCTCGCAGCCCTGGGACCGAAGAATGTCGAGCTGGCCGCCGAAGCCGCCGAGGGCTGGCAGCCGATCTTCTACCTGCCCGAGAAAGCCGGGGAGGTCTGGGGTGACGCCCTGGCCGCCGGGCAGGCCAAACGCGATCCCGCGCTGGGCCCGCTCGAGGTCTACGCGAGCCCCGTGCTGGCCATCGGTGACGACGTCGAGCCGCTGCGCGAGTTCGTCAAACCCCATGTGGCGCTGTACATCGGCGGCATGGGCGCCAAGGAGAAGAACTTCTATCACCGTCTGGCGACGCGTTACGGCTATGGCGCGCCGGCTGATCGCATCCAGGAGCTGTACCTCGCCGGCGAGAAGGACGCGGCAGCCAAGGCCGTTCCCGACGAGCTCATCCGGGACATCTCCCTGATCGGCCCCGCCGGATTCGTCAAGGAACGCGTGCAGGCCTTCCGGGAGTCGGGCGTCACGGTCCTCAACGTCGTCCCGATCGCCGCGACAACCGCCGACCGGGTCAAGCTCATCGAGCAGCTGCGCGACCTCACAAACGAGTAGTCCACTACTCAATCCACCGGGCATTCGGCGGCCTAGCGTTTCGCACATGCCATCCGAACAGCACGTCATCGATCAGGTGATCGCCACCTACGGCCCGATCATCAATCTCGCCGAGCGTCCCGAGGCGCTCATCGAGATCATGCGCCGCTACGTCCTGGACGATCTCGACGGAGGACTCCCGGGCGGAACACCGCCGCCCCCTCCGCCTCCTCCGCCGGATCCGTGCCGGGTCCTGGAAGAGGTCACGCTCAACGAGGTGATGCGCCAACTGCTCAAGGTCAGCCGCGACGTCGCCGCGCTCAACAAACGACTCGACGCGCGCTAGCCATGTCAGGGCTGCCCCGGATCTACGTGCAGATCCCCGCGTATCGCGACACCGAGCTACCCAAGACCCTGCTGGATCTGTACGGCAAGGCCGCCGCGCCGGACCGGTTGCGTACGTGTGTGATCTGGCAACACGCGCCGCACGAGTCGCTGCCGTCCGAGGTGTGGGACCTGCCCGGGATCGAGATCGTCGACATCGACGCGGACCGCAGCCGCGGCTGTAACTGGGCCCGCTCCATGGCCCAACAGCGTTGGCAGGACGAGGAATACACCCTCATCATCGACTCGCACCACCGGTTCGCCCGCGGCTGGGATGACGCAGCGATCGCGATGCACCGGCAGCTGCGCGACCAGGGCGTCCGTAAACCGTTGCTGACGGCCTACTTACCGGCTTATGACCCACAGCGCGAACCCGGGGCGCGGCGCAAACGGCCGTATCGGATCATCCCCTATGGCCGGGACCGTGGCATTCTCACCAAACTGGCCAGCACACCCATACCGTGGTGGACGAGCCTCACCGAGCCCGTCGTCGCCGACTTCGTGTCGCTGCACTTCATCTTCACCGCAGGCGAATTCAATCGCGACATCCGGTTCAGCCCTCGCATCTACTTCTTCGGCGACGAGGTGGTGACGAGCGTGCGGGCATACACCCACGGCTACGACCTGTATCACCCGCACCGCATCCTGGGCTGGCATTGCTTCGACCGCGCCGGCCGGGTCCCGCACTGGAACGATCATCCGGACTGGCACCAGCAGCACGAGCGATCGCTGGCGGTGATGCGGCGGTTCTTCGCCGGTGACTACATCGACGACGTGCTCGTCCTTGGCACCGAACGCACCGTGGCCGAGTTCGAAAACCACACTCTCACACCGCTGGTCGCCCTTCGATGAGCACGCTCGCGCAGCGCCTGGAGCACGACCGCATCGCGTGGGACGACGATTTCCTCACCGCACAGGAGTGTGCGGCGTTCGCCGAAGGGCTCGAGTTCGCGTTGTGGCGGCGCAGTTCGGTGGTGTCGCGCTCGCCGGCCGGCCAGCTGAAGTCCTTCCAGTCGCCGCGGCGGACCAGCGAATCGACCACGCAGTACTGGTTTCCCGATGACTTGCGGCCACGGCTGGCCGATCTGGAATCGGCGGTGTGCACCGCGCTCGGCGTCGACGCGGCACGCCTCGAATACTGGCAGGCGTTGCGCTACGGGTACCGCACAGGCTTCAAACGCCACCACGACGCGGGACTGTTCGCGGCCGAGCCCGGCGGTGAACGCTCCACCACCGTGCTGCTGTACCTGCACTCGCCCGACGTAGGCGGAAGCACCTGGTTTCCGCACCTTCATCTCAGTGTGGCCGCCCGCGCGGGTCGCCTGCTGGCCTGGAAGAACCTGACGACAGACGGATCTCCGGATCCCGTGATGGACCATGTGGCGCGGCAGGTACGCAAGGGCCGCAAGATCGCCCTGACGACATGGGCCAGGGTGAACCATGGGGCGCGTCAATAATGCTGCACGCGCAGGTCGCCGCACCTACGATGCGATCGTGAGCCAGCCCCCGGTCGCCACGTCACCCGACGCGGGCGGCACCGCGCTCTCGCAACGCCAGATCGTGTTCATGGTTGCCGCGCTCGTCGCGTCGGTGATCTCGTTCCAGCTCAACGCCACCATGGTGGCGCCGGCCTACCACGCCATCACCGCCGAGCTGGGTCCCAATGCGTTCGTGGCGATGTCGACGTACTTCTACCTGGCCGGGGCCATCGCCAACGTGGTGCTGATCCGGTTCAGCGACTACATCGGCCGCAAACGCGTGCTGCTCGCCATCATGATCGTGCTGTGCATCGGCACGGTGCTGTGCATCGTATCCACCTCGCTGCCCCTGTTCGTCCTCGGCCGCGCCTTGCAGGGTGGGTCGAACATCACGTTCGGGCTGGCCTTCCTCATCATGCGGGAGCGGCTCAGCGGCCCGATGTTCGGCGTGTGCTGCGGCGTGATCTCGTCGATCAACGGCGGCGTGGCCGGCGGCGACGCCCTGCTGGGCGGGCTGATGGTCGATCATCTCGGCTTCCGGTCGATCTTCGTACTGATCCTCGTGGTGGGTCTGCTCGGGCTCGGATTCGCCTGGAAATCAGTGCCTTCCGATGACCCCGGCAGCCGCTCGCCGGGCCGGATGGACTGGTTGGGCGCGGCGCTCATCTCCCTGACGGTTGCGGGCATCAACCTGTTCTTCGGTGCAGGCGGTCACGAGGGCTGGACCTCGCGACCCGCGCTGATCTGGATTGCCGTCGCCGTGCTCGCCCTGATCGCGCTCATCATCGTCGACAGCCGGGTGGCGCACCCGCTGATGGCCATCAAACACATGCGCTCACGTGAGGCGTGGCCGCTGATCATCGTGACCATCCTGGTGATGGGTTCGTTCATGGTGGTCACCGGCTTCCTGGTTCCTGCGCTGGCCGAGGACACCGACTCCGGCTTCGGCCACAACGCCACCATGACGGCACTGCTGTTCCTCACGCCCGCGTCGATCGTCCAGGTCATCGCAGGCCCGTTCGTGGGCAGGCTCGCGGTCCGCATCGGGTTCGTCACCGTGCTGCGCGCGGGAATCGTGTCCTCCGTTGCGGTTACCGCGCTGCTGGCGATCTTCGCCAAACAGGAGACCATCTTCATCGGACTGATGGTGCTCTACGGGTTGGCGTTCAACGCCGTGCTGTTGACGGCGATGAGCTCACTGGGTGTCATCCAGGCTTCCGACGAGGAGCCGGGCGCCCTGCCCGGTATCGCCAACGCCAGCTACGGCATCGGGGCGTCGCTCGGATTCGCCTGGGCCGGACCGATAGTCGGGTCCGGCACCGACACGACCTTCCAACACGCGTTCTGGGTCTGCATGGCCATCGGTGCGGTCGCGCTCGTGTTCAGTGTCGTCTTGAAACCCAAACCGGGCCCGTTGGTGGCGACGGTCGGACTGTCCCACTAGAGACTCACGTGAAGTCGCTCACCACCTCGGCCGCGCGGTGCACCTGGTCGAGATCGGAGCTGGTCGGGATCAGGTGCACCTCATCGGTGCCGATCGCCGCGAATCGCTGCAACGTGTCTGCCAGTTCGTCCTGCGAACCGGACCAGCCCGTGGTCGGGGCGATGGCATCGACGTATTCGGTGGGAATCCAGTTCATGTAGCGGCGCAGATGACGACGCACCTGGTCGCGGGCGACGTCGGCGGGTCCTACGGCGAACCAGAATGATGTCGCCAGATGTGGTGCCGGTTTGCCGGCCCGTGCCCAGGCGCCACGGGCGACGTCGAACAACTCGTTCTGCTTACCGGTATCGAGATCCATTGTGATGCCTGCCAATCCGTCGGCCCACGATGCCGCACTGCGCACGGTCTTCGGCCCGATCGTCCCCACCAACAGTGGCGGGCCACCTGCCCGTACCGGCGCCGGGCCGACGGGCAACACCGAATCGGTGATCTTCTCCCCCGCCCACACCCGGCGCATGATCTCGACCCGCTCGGCCATCCCGCGCATGGTCTGAGTCTTGGGGTCCGCACCCACCGCGTGATAATCCTCGTGTCTGCCGCCGATTCCGATGCCCACGGTCAGTCGCCCGCCGCTGAGCAGATCGCCGGTGGCCAAGGCTTTTGCGCACACCACCGGATCGTGCAGCTGCGGCACGATCACGGTGGTGACCAGCTGCACCCGGTCGGTCCACGCTGCCAGCGCACCCAGCAACGTGAGGCTGTCCGGGTTGTCGAACGCAATGCGTTCACCCCAACACAGCGACGAGAACGGCCCCTCGTCCACAGTCCTGGCCCACGACCTGAGCAGTGCGGCGTCAAGATCCGGCTCCATCACCGGCATGGTCATCCCGACCCGCATGTCAGCGCACCGGATCCTTGTGCGCTTTGACCGGTCCGGTGGCCGGTGGCGGCTGGAACAGGTTGCCGCGCAAGCTGCCTCGCGTCGTGCGCACCGCGACCAGACACCAGGTGAACAGCAACCCGGCGTACGCGACCACCGCGGCGACCTTGAACACCGGAAGATGGGTGTGCACCGCCAATTGTGTGGTTCCCGTGACGAACGTGCCGACGGGGAACGTCAGGCTCCACCACGTCAGCGCGAACGGCATGCCGCGGCGCAAGGTACGCACCGTCAGTCCGGTGGCCAACGCGATCCACAACACCGCGAAACCCCACATCGGGACCCCGAACAGAACGCTGAAAACGCTGAATCCGGCCGCAATCTCACGGTCGACAGCCAAGGCGGCATTCGTGCCGAGGAGCCCGGCGGCGGTGATGGACTGGCCGACCGGCCCCAACACGATCCACAACGTCGGTACCCGTGCGGTTCCCGATGTGCCGTAGTGGGTGAGCCTGCTCCAGATCATCGAGATGATCAGCAGTGCCGCCACCAAGGACAGTCCGAACATCGCAAAACAGCCGTAGAGCATGGTGGCCCGGCCGGTTCCGGGGTCCATGTGCGGGATCAGCAGGGCACCGGTGGCCGCCGAGACCATCGGTGGCACCACGGGCATCAGCCAACCGCCGAACGCAGCATCGGGCTCGACATTGTGCTGGGTGAACATGAGATACGGAATGCTGACCGCGGTGAACAAGCCGCCCAGCGTTCCCGCGGTCCACAGCACCCAGCACAGGTCGATCGCGATCCGTGCGCCGATCAGGTCTCGGCCCACCAGAATGGCGCCTGAGCCCACCGTCATCAGCGCCATGGGTGCGGCCCCGTAGAAGTGCGCCATCTGCGGGTTGCGCGCGTGAGAGCGGGCCACCGTGGGGTGCCGCAGCCAGTGCCCGCCGACCAACGCGATCAGCACGATCAGCAGCAGCGCGGCGATGATCCATACCACCTCGGCGAAGGCCCGCAGCCCGGTGAACTGGACTGGGAGAGTGGCAGCCGCCGTCGCTACGATCCCGGTTCCCATCACCGAGGCGAACCAGTTCGGCCCGATGTTGCCCAACACCTCGACACGTGACCGGGGTTCATCGGGAGTAGACGATGTGGCCATGGCCGCACCCTACGTCCTGGCTGGGGCGCGACCGGGGGATATCCCCCACCCGGTTCGCGGGAAAACGCTGTGTCGCCGAGCCCGACAACTTCGTAGGTTGATGGCATGGTCGCAATCAGCGAAACGGGTCCACCCGTCGTTCCCGCACCCGCCCGGCCCCGCACGCTACCGCGCAACATCGGCGTGACGCCGACGGCATCGATGATCACCGGTGCCGCGGCGGCGCTGCTGTGGAGCTGGATCCCGTTGTCGGTCATGATCATCGGCATCTCGTCGATCCCGTCGCTGGTCGGCTTCGCGCTCGCGGCAGTAGTGTTCATCTACCTGATGCGCGGGGTCGAATGGGTGGAACGCGTCCGCAGCGAGGCGGTTTTCGGCCTGCGCATCGGTGTTCCACCGCGCCGGCTCTCCCCGTACACCGGGTTCCAGGGCTGGGCGCATCAACTGTGGCTGGACGTCAGTGGCACCCGGTTCTGGAAGGCCGTGGCCCAGCATTTCCTGCGGATGACCTACGACCTGCTCGCCACCGGCCTGGCCTTCGGACTGCTGGCCTTCGCATTCCTGGGCCCGGCGGCGTCGATCGCCATCCGGCACAGTGACGACAAGGCCGGCCTGGTGTTCATCTCGCCACCGATCGCGTGGCTGCTGGCCGTCATCGCATTCACCGTCGCGCTGGCCGTGCTGGTGTTCGCGCCCGCACTCGATGCCGCGATCGACCGCTGGCTGTTGTCGCCATCGCCCACCGCGGCATTGCAGTATCAGGTCAGCGCACTGGCCGATGCCCGGGAAGGCGCGGTGTCCTCGGCTCAGACCGAAAGACACCGCATCGAGCGCGATCTGCACGACAGTGTGCAGCCGCGGCTGGTGTCCCTGGCGATGACGATCGGGCTGGCCCAGACCAAGCTGGACACCGATCTACCTGCCGCCAAGGCCCTGATCACCGAAGCGCACGATGACGCCAAGAGCGCTCTGGTGGAGCTGCGCAACGTGGTGCGTGGCATCGCACCGACCATCCTGGCCGATCGCGGACTGGACGCCGCACTGTCCTCGGTGGTGCAACGCGCCGAAACCTCGGGTGTGCCAACGACTTTGCACGTCGAACTGCCGCAGCGGCTGCCCGACGAGGTCGAATCGGTGGCGTACTTCGTCGTCGCCGAGGCCCTGACCAACATCGCCAAACACGCCAACGCAACCCAGGCGGTGGTCACTGTGCGGTGGGACCCGTCGGCGAATGTGCTGCACGTGTCAGTGTTCGACGACGGTGCGGGCGGGGCGGTGATCGGGACCGACGAGAACGCCACGGGCCTGCGCGGGCTCGATGAACGGGTGCGGGCTGCCGGTGGATCGTTCGGGGTGTCCAGTCCGGTCACCGGACCGACGATCGTCACGGCGGTGCTGCCATGCGCATCGTGATCGCCGAGGACTCCGCCCTGCTGCGCGCCGGTATCGAGCGGATCCTCGCCGACGCCGGGCACGAGGTCGTCGCCGGTGTGCCCGACGCCACCAACCTGCTGCGGCTGGTCAACGACAAGCGTCCGGACCTGGCCATCGTCGACGTACGGATGCCACCCACCTTCACCGACGAGGGCATCCGTGCAGCGGCCCTGTTACGCAAGCAGAACCCCGATTCCGCAGTGCTCGTGCTGTCCCACTATGTCGAGGAGCGCTACGCCGCTGACCTGATCACCTCGGACACAAAGGGTTTCGGCTATCTGCTCAAAGACCGGGTCGCCGACGTACCGGCCTTTCTCGATGCCGTCACGGTGGTGGGTGGCGGCGGCACAGTGCTCGATCCCGAGGTGGTGTCACAGATCTTGGTGCGTTCCCACCGGCGCAGCGCGCTGGACCAACTGACTCCACGCGAACACGACGTGCTGCAACTCATGGCAGAGGGCAGGACCAACTCCGCCATCGCTGGCGCGCTGCACATCTCGGTCGGCTCGGCCGAGAAGCACATCGCCTCGATCTTCACCAAACTCGACCTGGCTCCCGACGAGAGCGAGAACCGCCGCGTGCTGGCCGTGCTCCGCTATCTCGAGTCGTAGCCCTACGTCGTCAAATACACACCCCGGGAAGGACTTCCAACGTGCAGACCCTCACGCCCCCACCGATAGCCGCGCAGCCGCCGCAGCTGTCCTCGGGCGGGCGCACCGCCTTGCGCCTGACCCTGATCGCCATCGCCGCACTGGTGGTCGCCACGACCGTGGCAGCGCTGGGCGTGACCGCGTGGGGCGTCAGCGCGCTACGGGTCATCACCGACAGCCAGGCGCTGCCGTCGACCATGCGCGCCCTGGTGATCGACACCGCGCGTATCCCCGTCGCGATCCGCATCACCGCGGACCGCGAAACCCGCGAACCCAAAGCCGATCTGCGCCTGCTCAACACCACGCACAGCGGAGCCCACCAGCTCTCGGTGAGCACCGTCGGCGGCGAAACGCGCGTCACCATCGCGGGTAACCCCGGTCCGATGCTGGCATGGGCCCGTGGCGGCGAGATCACCGTCGCGCTGCCGCCCGATCAGGCGCGCCGGTTGACCGTGCGTACCCAGCAGGAGTTCGGCGCCGTCATCGCACAGGCCGACCTGGACCAGCTGGAAGCCCGCACCAACGACGGCGAGATCATCCTGCTCGGTGGTGCACGGCGGATCGAGGTGCACACCGTGGACGGTTCGGTCACCACCCGCGACCCCATAGCGGTGTCCGAGCAGTTCATCGCGAGCACATCTGACGGCGACGTCACCGTCGACTTCCGCGACACCGCGCCGCGCAGTGTCGAGGCCATCACCCGCAACGGCGATGTCGCGATCGGGCTGCCCGAACGCGGACCGTACCTGGTGCGCACCCAGACCAGCGGGTCGACCGATGTGCAGGTGCCCGAGACCAACAGCCCGGACACCGCGGTCGCCCAGATCACCGCCCGCTCCTCTGACGGCGACGTGGTGGTGCAACAGCTCTCGCTGCGCAACCGCTGAGACGAGACCGATGGCCCGCTACCGCAACGCTTTTCCGAACAGCAGCACGTCCTGGGGTTCTTCGCTGATGTTCGGGAACATCGAGTAGCGGGCCAGCCGGCCCTCCGCCGCCAGACCGCACCGGCGCAGCACTCCGGCCGACGCGGCATTGTCGACATGGCAGAACGCCGACACCCGGTACACCGCGGTATCGCGCACGATCTCATCGAGCAGCACCGCGACCGCCTCAGACATCAGTCCCCGGCCCCACCACTTTCGCGCGAGGCAGTAGCCCAACTCGACCTCGTGCGGCTGGCGGTACCGGCGGGCACACAGGCCGATTGCTTCGCCATCCACCTCGATCAATCGCGTAATCTCCTTGTCCGCGTTGAACAACGACGTGATCACGCGGCGCGTCTCGGCCACGTCAGGATGCGGGCGCCAGGCCAGGTACCGCGTCACCTCGGGATCGGAGGAGATGCGGGTGAACATCGCGTCGGCGTCGGTGACTGCGGGAGCCCGTAGCCGCACCCGCGGTCCGGTCAGTGTCGGTACCTCGGACATCCCCATATCCTGCACCGTTGCCGACGATGTCGGCGCAGGGGTTTACTCGATTTACATGGCCATCACCTTCAACCACACCATCGTCGCCGCCAGGGACCGTGAGGAGTCGGCGAGCTTCTTCACCGACCTGTTCGGCCTGCCCAGCGCCAAAGAATTCGGACACTTCCTGGCCGTGACGCTCAACCACGGGGTCAGTCTCGACTACGCACAAGTGGGTCCCGAGGAAGACATTCGGCCGCAGCACTACGCCTTCCTGGTGTCCGAGGACGAGTTCGACGCGATCTACGGCCGCATCCGGGAACGCGGACTGCAGCACTGGGCGGATCCACGGGCTGCGCGGCCCGGCGAGATCAACCACAACGACGGCGGCCGCGGGGTGTACTTCCAGGACCCCTCGGGCCATTACCTGGAGATCATCACCCGGCCGTACGGCGGCTGAGCACCCGCTCAGCCGTGACCCCGCTGCGCCTCTTGACTGATGTAGGCGCCGGCCAATTTCACGACGTGGCCAGGCAACGTGCCGCTGGCCACGTCGGCCAGGCTGGTTTCCTCAAGCACCGACCGCATGCTGGCCCGCAACGCCCGCCACACGTCGGTGAGCGCAGCCGTCGGGCCCGAGTACGGAAGATCGCCCAACCCGATGTCGCGGACGCTGGCCAATGGGCCGTCGATGCAACGCAGCACGTCGGCGATGCTGATCGCGTCGGCCGGACGGGCCAACTCGTAGCCACCGTCGCGGCCACGGTGGCTGCGGACCAGACGGTCGGTCCGCAGGTCGGACAGGATGTCGACCAGGAACTGCGCCGGGATGCCCTGCGCCTTGGCCAGATCATCGGTTTTGACTAGATCGCCCTCGCCGACGGTAGCCAGTTCGACCATGGCGCGGACGGCGTACTCCGCCTTCGCCGACATCCGCATGGTGTGGATTCTGCCAGCGTTACCGAGGGGCGGTGTTGCGCAGGGCACCCGTCATGGCGCGTACCGACGGCGGCACAGGCGTACCCGGCGCGACATCCGGGGCGGTTTGCGGCGGCCCGTACTGCGTCGTCAGCGGCACCACCCCGGCCCAGGCGCCTGCGGCGACATCCTCCGGCGGATCCTCGGGCCAGCCGTCGCTGATCTTCAACGACCAGTTGTCGACACCGATGGGCAACCGCAACGCCAGCGTCGCGGCAAGTTCCTTGGCGGTGCTGTCCCGCAGTTCGGCGACGCGGCCCGGCACGAACGTATCGGTCAAGAGCTGCAGGTACGCGGTCTTGTCCTCGGCGGCGATGCGCTCGAACGTCCCGAACACCACCGCACTGCGATAGGCGAACGACGACTCGAAAGCACTGCGCGCCACCGTCACCCCGTCCAGCGCGGTGACCGACACCGCGACCGGGGCCCCATCTGCCAGCGCCCGCATCCAAGGTGATCCCGTCGAACCGTGGATGACGAGATCGTCGTCGATGCGGGCGAATCCGATCGGGAACACCACGGGGTGACCGTCGCGGACAAGGGCGACGGTCGCCAGCGGTGTGCTGTCGAGCAGCTGGTCGAGCCGGCTGCGGGAGGTGCTCTGCAGCTCGGCGAGCCGGGTCACCTGGGTGTCGGGGCGCGTCATGGTGGGTTAGTCAGGGATGTCGGCCGTGCCGGGCACCACGAGCGCGAACAGATCGGCCAGCGCTGCCAGGCTTGCGGCTTGCAACGCCGGGGCGGATACCGCTTGACCGTCCGGGCCGGCCAGGCTGCGGGTGGCCGTCGCGGCGGCCACGACCGTGGGTGCGTACCCGAGGTTGAATGCGCCGCGGGCGGTGGAGTTCACGCACATGTGGGTCATGAAGCCTGCGAGGACCAGGTTCGATGCGCCAAGGGCCTTGAGCCGCTCGTCGAGATCGGTCTGCACGAACGAGTTCGGGAACTGCTTCACGACCACCGGCTCGTCGCCGCGTGGTGCCACGGCGTCGACGATCGCGCCGCTCTCCCCCTCGATGTCGTACAGCGAACCGGGACCGTCGGAATGCTGGATGTGGATGATCGGAATACCGGCGGTGCGGGCACGGTCGAGCAGTGCGGCCGTCTCGTCGAGCGCAGCCTGGACGCCTTCGAGCTCCATGACCCCTTGCGTGTAGGTCTTCTGGCAGTCGATGAGCACCAGGGCGGAGTCGGCGAGACGAGCGGGTTCGACGGGCAGGCTGGCAAGTTCGCGCAGAGTGGGGCGGGTCATCTCGGTGAGCCTAGTGTCCCGTGACGGCGCTCAGGCTCCGAATGCGGGACTGCGGAGTACCGCCTCGCTCAGTCGAAGCACTGTTGCTTCAGCCGCTCGACATACGTGTCGAGCCCGGCCAGCACGGCCGGACTGTCGCGGTAATCGAGGCGCGCTCGTGAGACGTAGGAGGCGTTCTGCTCTGCGTCCCACTGGTCTCCGTCGCTCGGGTAGCGCTGGCCCGGGTCGGCTGGTGGCGCCCAGCGGAGCTCATGTTTGCGAACGAATTCGGTGATGCGTGCCAGCGCGTGCAGTTGGGGTTCGACCTCGGCGACGTGAGCGCCGTAGATTTCCCTCGGAAACGGGCAGTCACCGAACGCACCTTCCAGGGTGGCCGGGCCAGACCCCGCCGCGACGATGGCATCCCAAACAGGTTGTGCGATCAGGGCGTAGACCAAGGGGTCGCCGTCCAGTACGGCCATCGGCATCGGGGTGAACGGCTCGTCACCGTACGGTCCCGCCAGCAGCCAGGCGTCCATGATGTAGGTGAGCAGCCCCTGGAGGCCGCAATCGCCTGAAAAATCGACGACCTCGCCCTCGACTGCGGGCTTGACCACGAATCTGCCAGTGCGGTGTTGCTGTTCAAGGTAGCCGTGCAGCAATTCGACGGCTCGGTCGCTCGTCTCTGGGAAGATCGACCCGGTGCCGTCGTACTCGCCGGGGATACCAAGACTCACCGGCTCGTACCCGGAGGGGGTGCACCGCAAGACCACCACCACCGCGCCGACGTAATCAACGCTCACCCCGGTCAACATGCACTTGCAGTCAAAGAAGCCCACACCAGAATCCTGGCACGCCTGATGAGCGGCTCCCGGCGCCAATTTGCACCGGGCCGCAGCGGAGGCTACTGCGCAGCGGTGACGGCCAACACGCGCTTGGCCAACTCGGGACGGCACACCAGCAGATCGGGCAGCTTGGGATCTGCCGAGTTGTAGACCAGCGGCGAGCCGTCGATGCGTGACGTGTGCAGGCCGGCGGCCCGCGCCACGGCGACCGGTGCTGCCGAATCCCATTCGTACTGCCCACCTGCGTGCACGTACACGTCAGCGACCCCGCGGATGACGGCGGCGACTTTCGCTCCGGCCGAACCCATTTCGACCAGAGTGCCGTCGAGCGCGTCACGCACCGCAAGCGCCACGGCAGGCGGCCGGGTGCGGGACACGACCACCCGCGGCGGGCCGTCGAATGCGCGCGGCGCGGCCACCTCAGGCGTGAACAGGGTGGTGTTCTGGGCAGGCAACGCCACCGCACCCGCGACCAATTCGCCCGCCTGCCACAGGGCCACGTGGACGGCCCAATCGTCACGGCCGAGTTCGGAGAACTCCCTGGTGCCGTCCAGCGGGTCGACGATCCACACCCGGTCGGCGCTCAACCGGACCGGATCGTCCACCCCCTCTTCGGACAGCACTGCGTCGCCCGGACGGTGCGCGGCCAACTCCGCCATCAGGAAGTCGTGGGACTGCTTGTCCCCGGCCACCTTTCGCTCCTCCACCGTGGCATCGGCGAAGTCGGCACGAACATCGAGCAGCAGATCCCCAGTACGCGTGGCCAGCCGCTCCGCGAGCTCGTGGTCGTTCATCGGCCGCCCTCCAGCAGATCGATGACCGACTGCGCCAACTCGTCCGGGCTGCGGTCCGGGGTCAGCCGCAGATCCGGGTTCTTGGGCCGCTGGTACGGGCTGTCGATCCCGGTGAAGTGGGTGATCTCACCGGCCCGGGCTTTGGCATAGAGCCCCTTGGGATCTCGGCGCTCACAGTCTTCCAGCGGGGTGTCACAGAACACCTCGAAGAAGTCCAAACCCGCCTCGGTGGTGACCTTGCGCGCCAACGCACGATGCTCCTCGAGCGGGCTGATGGCAGGCACCAGCACGACCTGACCGGAGTCGGCGAGGATGGCGGCGACGTGGGCGAGCCTGCGCTGGTTCTCCGCCCGGTCGGCCATCGAGAAGCCGAGATCCGAGTTCAGCCCGTGGCGCAGATTGTCGCCGTCGAGAACGTAAGCGGGAACACCCTTTTCAAGCAGCTTCTGCTCCACCAGCATGGCCACCGACGACTTCCCCGACCCGGACAGCCCGGTGAACCAGACAGTGCGGCCCTTCGACAGCCGATCCTCCGCGGTGCACAGCGACTGGTGCCGCACCGTGTTGGGGCTCGAGGTCTCATTGCGAGTGTCACGCAGCACCATGCCCGCGGCGACAGTGCCGTTGGTGTTGGGATCGATCAGGATGAACGATCCGGTGGCGGCGTTGCGGCTGTACTCGTCGAGCAGTAGCGGCACCTGCGTGCGCAACGAGATGCGGCCCAGCTCATTGAGTTTCAGCGCCGTCGCGGACTTGTCACGGTGCAGGGTGTTGACGTCGAGGCGATAGTCCAGGCCGACCACCTTGGCCCGCGTGGTGCGGGTGGTGTGCTTGACCAGATACTCGCGACCGGGCTCCAACGACGCGTCGTCGGCCATCCAGCACACGGTGGCGTCGAAATCCTGCACCACGCGCGGCTGATTGTTCGGCCGCGCGATCATGTCACCGCGTGAGATGTCGATGTCGTCGGACAGGCTGATCGACACGGCCATCGGCGGGAAGGCCTCGTCGACGACGCCCGACGGGCCCTCGATCTCGGTGATCCGGGTCGACTTGCCCGCGGGCAATACCACGACGTCGTCGCCGGTGCGCAGCACGCCGCTGGCGACCGTGCCCGCGTAGCTGCGGTGGTCGGCATGCTGGTGCGTCTGCGGCCGGATCACGTATTGGACCGGGAAACGGACATCGACGAGATTGCGGTCACCGGCGATGTAGACGTCTTCGAGATGGCTCAGCAGCGCCGGACCCTCGTACCAGGGAGTGACATCGGATTTGGTCACCACGTTGTCGCCGTTGAGCGCCGACATCGGGATGGTGGTCACGTCATGGACGTCGAGGCGGGCCGCGAACGCGTGGAACTCGTCGCGGATGGCCTCGAATTTTTCCTGATCCCAATCGATCAGGTCCATCTTGTTGACCGCGAGCACGATGTGCTGGATGCCCAGCAGCGAGGCCAGGAACGCGTGCCGGCGCGACTGCTCGAGCAGTCCGTGGCGCGCGTCGACCAGCACGATGACCAGCTGCGCGGTGGAGGCCCCGGTCACCATGTTGCGGGTGTACTGAATGTGCCCCGGGGTGTCGGCGATGATGAATTTGCGCTTGGCCGTGGCGAAGTAGCGGTAGGCCACGTCGATCGTGATGCCCTGCTCACGCTCGGCGCGCAGGCCATCGGTGACCAGTGCCAGGTCGGTGTAGTCGTGGCCGCGTTCCTTGGAGGTGCGCTCGACGGCGGCGAGCTGGTCCTCCATGACGGCCTTGCTGTCGTAGAGCAGCCTGCCGATCAGTGTGGACTTGCCGTCATCGACGGACCCTGCGGTGGCAAGCCTCAACAACGTGCTCATCAGAAGTAGCCCTCCCGCTTACGGTCTTCCATACCCGCCTCGGAGATCCGGTCGTCGGCGCGGGTCGCGCCGCGCTCGGTCAGCCGCGACACCGCGGTCTCGGCGATCACCTCGGACACCGTGGCCGCCGTCGATTCGACACAGCCGGTGCAGGTGACGTCGCCGACGGTGCGGAAGCGCACGGACTTCTCGATCACAGGCTCATCTTTGCGCGGCTGCAGGTGCCGGTGCACGGCGAGCAGCATGCCGTCGCGCTCGAAAACCTTGCGCTGGTGGGCGTAATAGATTGTGGGCAGCTTGATCTTTTCTGCGCCGATGTAGGACCAGATGTCGAACTCGGTCCAGTTGGAGATCGGGAAGGCCCGGATGTGCTCACCCTTGTGGTGACGTCCGTTGTACAGGTTCCACAGCTCGGGGCGTTGCGCCTTGGGGTCCCACTGGCCGAACTCGTCGCGGAAGCTGAACACCCGCTCCTTGGCGCGGGCCTTCTCCTCGTCGCGGCGGGCGCCACCGAATGCGGCATCGAACTTGTTCTCCCGGATGGCCCGCAGCAGCGTGACGGTCTGCAGCGGATTGCGCGACGGGATGGTCTCGACGACGCGCCCGGCGTCGATGTCGTCCTGCACCTTGGCCACCACGAGCCGCACGCCGTGCTCGGCGACCAGCTCGTCGCGCGTCTGCAGCACCTCGTCGAAGTTGTGGCCGGTGTCGACGTGCATCACCGGGAACGGCAACCGCCCCGGCTTGAAGGCCTTGATGGCCAGGTGCAGCATCACGATCGAGTCCTTGCCGCCGGAGAACAGCAGCACGGGACGCTCGAACTCGGCGGCGACCTCGCGGATGATGTGGATGGCTTCGGCTTCGAGCGAGCGCAGATGGCTCAACTCATAGTGCCCGGCCTGTTTGTCAGCCTTGAGCGTTGCGGTCATCACTTCTCCATTAAGTTGGTAGAAATGGCCAGGATTGCAAGCATGGCCAGGAATCTATCGGGATGCGGTGTGAGTGTCAACGCTCACCGGTCAGCCGTCATGCCCGCTGACATGCGCCCCGGCCGCACGCGGCAGCCGCAGCGACTCGATGATCGTCAGCGCCAGCAACGCGCCGAGCACCAGGTAGGTCCACGCGTAGGAAGCCAGCTGGCTCAACAGCAGCGCGGCGACCGCGACGCCGAGGCCGGCCGCCAGCTCCTGAACCGACGCGTTCAGAGTGTTGGCGTGCGTCAGCCGATCGCCCTCGACGTCGGAAAACGCCAGGCTGTTGTAGGCAGTGAAGCCGATAGAGCGCAGCGCCCCGCTGACATAGAGGATCGCGGCCATCGCCACGATGGGCAGCCCCGGCCGCAGCAGCGCCAACAGGCCGAACCAGCCGACCGACAGCACACCGTTGACGAGCAACACCGTGCGGATGCCGAACCGGCGCATCAGCGGCGTGGTGATCGGTTTGATGGTCAGATTGCCCGCGAACAGGGCGGCCACCATCAAGCCGGCCGCGAACGGCGTCCACCCGAACACCAGCTGGTACTGCAGCGGCAGCAGGAACGGCACGGCGGTGATCACCATGCGGTACAGCGACCCGGCCGACACCGTGATGCGCAGCGTCGGCACCCGCAGGACCCGCAACTGCACGAGCGGTGACGACGCCCGCAGCAGATGCCACACCGCACCCCCGAGCAGGACGACGGCCGCGACGGCACACCCGACAACCAGGCCCCAGTCTGTGCCCGAGACCCGGACGTGTTCCAGCGCGATCAGGGCCGCGGCGATGCCCGCCCCCAGCGCGAGCAGGCCGGGCCAGTCCAGGGTCCGCGGCGACGGTGTCGGTGCGCCCCGGATCAGCTTGAGCGCCAGCACGAATCCGACGATCCCGATGGGCACGTTGACGGCGAAGATCCACCGCCAACTGCCCAGGGTCGCGATACCACCGCCGAGCACGGGCGCCAGGACAGGCGCGGCCAGTGCCGGCCAGGTGAGCAGCGCGATGGCCCGGACCAGATCGGACTTGTCGCTGTAGCGCAGTACCGCGAGCCGGCCGATGGGCACCATCATCGCGCCGCCGACGCCCTGCAGCACCCGCATGCCGACCAGCATGGGCAGTGAGACGCTCACGGCACAGCCGATCGATGCCAGCGTGAAAACCGCGATGGCGGCGATGAACACGGGCCGGATGCCGAACCGGTCGGCCAGCCAGCCGCTCGCCGGGATCAGCACGGCCACCGTCACCAGGTAGGCCGAGATCGCGACGCTCACATCGACGGCGTCGACATGCAGCGACGACGCGATCAGCGGGATGGCCGGCGTGATGATCGTGGCGTCGAGAATCTCCATGAAGAACGCGCCGGCCACGAGCAGGGCCATGCTCCGTGGGAACGGTTGGGGCTCTGGTGTCGACACCGGTGCAAATCTAGTGCCATTACTTGGCAGGTAATTGAACCGATGACCGGCGGTGCGCAGACTACGGGCATGGGCACCCAGACCGGACCGGAAGTCATGGCGCAGTTCATCCCCCAGTCCCCGTTCGTGGCGAAGCTCGGCATCGTCGCCGAATCGCTCGACGCACCCGACGGTGTCGTGCGGCTCCGCCTGCCGTGGGATCCGGGCAATGTCACGCTCGGCGACATGGTGCACGGCGGCGCCATCGCAGCGCTGGCCGATGTGACCGTGATGGCCGCTGCCTGGGCTCGCGCCGACGTCCCCGATTCCCTGCGTGGTGTGACGGTCTCGATGGCCCTGCAATACCTGGCCCCAGCCCGCGCGACCGACCTGATCGGCGTGGGCCGGGCACTGCGGCAGGGAAAAGCCTTGGTGCACTGTGAGGTCGACGTCATCACCCCCGCCGGCGACGCCGTGGCCAAGGCGATCGCCACGTACAAGGTCGGTTAGTGCATCACCGCTCGCGAGTGTGCGTCCTCTGCGAAATTTTCGCGGAATTACCGCAGAGGATGCACACTCGCGGTTGGCGACGGGTCAGCGCGTCACCTCGTCTAGCTTGCCGGTGGCGACGTCGAAGATGAAGCCGCGCAACGATTCGTGCTTGGTGACGAAGGGATTGGCTTCGATGCGCCGCAGCGACTGCCGAACGTCCTCTTCCAGATCACCGAAGGACTCCGCGGCCCACTCGGGCTTGATGCCGGTCTCGTCCTGGATGCTTCGCTTGAACTCGTCGTCGGTGAAAGTCAGCATGCCGCAATCGGTGTGGTGGATGAGGATGATCTCTTTGGTGCCCAGCAAGCGTTGACTGATGGCCAGTGACCGGATCTCGTCGTCGGTGATGACACCGCCTGCATTGCGGATGACGTGCGCCTCGCCGTCGCCCAGACCGAGGATGCGGTAGACGTCCAAGCGGGCATCCATGCAGGCCACCACCGCGACGTGCTTGCTCGGCGGCAACGGCAGCGGGCCCGTGAAGGTCTTGGCGTACTCCGCGTTGTTGGCCAGGTACTCGTCGGTGACGGACATGCGCCGGAACCTAGTCGCTTCGCCGGCCGTGGTCACCGGTCAGAATCGGCGTGACTTTTTACGGCGAGAAGACACGCGGGTACCCGAACACCGGCGTGTCGAGTACCTGCGTGTCTGCTCGCGGGAAACCGGCTAGTGGGGGTGCTGGAGGTCGTAGACGGTGATGCCGCCGATCTCCTGCGGGGTGAAGTGCGCCTTGACCCAGTTGGTGATGTCCCCGGCACTGCCGTGCGGGTCGTGCGGTGGGCCGCCGTGGTCACCGGCGGGCCGGTCGAAGAAGTACCGCACATCGCCGTTGGCGACGTACTGCTGGAACTGGGCCAAGGTGGGCGAGTTGTCGCCGCCGGTGAATCCGCCGATCGCCATCAACGAGGCACCGGTCTTGAGCTCCAGGTCGCTGACCATCATCGAGCCGACACTTGCTGCGGCCCAACGATTGTTGAGTCCGGTCATGAGTTCGCCGAGTGCCACGTCGTCGGCCTTGCCGAAGCCTCCCGGACCGCCGGGGCCGCCCGGACCGCCCGGCCCGCCGAATCCCATGTCGTGCTTGGGACCTGCCGTCGGCATCGGCCCGCTGCTGTGACTGTTCACCACGGTCTCGATCGAGTAGGCCACAGTCGCACCGAGGCCGAACACCGTGGCCGCCAAGGCAACCACTGCCGTCGCCCGGCCCAACCGGTTGCCACCGACCGCGAGCACCACGGCGACCAGAACGGCGCCGATGGCGACGACCCAGCGCAACGCCGGCAACCAGTCCGGTGTGCGGTCGAGCAGCACGAAGGCCCAGATTCCGGTGGCCGCCAACATCGTTGCGAGCACAAGGCGTGGCAGCAACTGGGCGCGCAGCGGCCAGAGTGCCGCCACCGACATGCCCACCAGCGCGGCGATTGCCGGCGCCAATGCCACGGTGTAGTACGGGTGAATGGTGCCGTCCATGAAGCTGAAGACTGCACCGGTGACCAGCAGCCAGCCGCCCCACAGCAGGGCACCGGCGCGCAGCTTGTCGGTCCGCGCGGCGCGCAGGGTCAGCCACAGCAGGGCCACCAGGCCGATCAGTGCCGCAGGCAGCAACCAGGATGCCTCGGTGCCCATCGACTGCCCGAACATCCGGCCGATGCCGGCCTGCCCGCCGAAGAACAGGTTCGGCCCACCACCGCCGCCGGGGCCGTGTCCGAACCCGCCACCGGGCTGGTTCTGCCCGACGATACGGTCGATTCCGTTGTAGCCGAAGGCCAGTTGCAGCAAGCTGTTGTCGGTCGAGCCCGCGATGTAGGGCCGGGAATCCGCGGGCCACAGCGCCACCAGCGCGATGTACCAACCGGCGGACACGATCATCGCGGCCACTCCGACGGCCAACGCGCCGATGCGCTTCCACAGCGGGATGGGCGCGGCCACCAGGAATGCCAGGGCCAGCCCGGGCAGCGGCAGGAACGCCTGCAACATCTTGGTCAGGAACGCGAAGCCCACCACGACACCGGTCAGCGCGACCCAGCGGGTACCGCCGTTCTCGATCGCGCGCACCATGCAGTAGGCGGCCACCACGAGCAGCAGCACCAGCAGCGCGTCGGGGTTGTTGTATCGGAACATCGCCGTGGCCACCGGGGTCACCGCGAGCACCGCACCGGCGAGCAGCGCCGCACCGGGACCGCTGCTGCGGCGCACCGTCGCGTACAGCACCGCCACCGCAGCCACACCCATGAGCGCCTGCGGCAACAGCTGGGTGAACTCGTTGAAGCCGAAGAGCCTGCCGGACAAGCCCATTGCCCACATCGCGGCGGGGGGCTTGTCGACCGTGATGGCATTGCCAGGATCCAGCGACCCGAACAGCCAGGCCTTCCAGGACTGGGTTCCGGCCTGCGCGGCCGCGGCGTAGTAGCTGTTGGCCCACCCCGCAGAACCGAGTCCCCAGAGGTACAGCACCGCGGTCGCCGCGAGCAGCGCCCAGTACGAGGGCCGCACCCAGCGGGGTCGCACGGGTTCGGGGGTTTCGCCGGATACCGTCACGGCGTCCAATTGTGGATCAGAAACAGTCAGCATTATCTGTCGTCTTTCAGTCTGTAGGGGTTCAGCGTCGCGTCCGGGCCGGGTGGAACACCCAGCCGCGCAACAGCACGAAGCGGACAACCGTGGCAATCAGATTCGCGGCGACCAGCACACCGAGCTCGACCGCGCGGTGCGGAACCGGGGTCAGCAGGTGCAGCAGGCCCAGTGAACCGCTGGTGATCGACAACGCGATACCGAACACGATGAGGCCCTCGAAGTGATGGCGCGTGACATTGCCTGCGCCCGCGATGCCGAAGGTGAACCTCCGGTTGGCCGCGGTGTTGCCGATCGCGGTCACCAGCAGCGCGACCAGGTTGGCCGCCTGTGCGCCCAGGCCGGATCGCAGCGCCATGAACAGCAGCAGGTAGGCCAGGGTGGACACCACGCCGATGGCACCGAAGCGCACCACCTGGCGCAGCAGCGAACTCGGCGGGCCCGCCTTGCGTGACGAACCGAGTTGGGCGGCAATGGTATTGACCGGGATCGAACCGTTGGCGAACCCGCGCAGCAGGCGGCCGATACCCTTGAGATCAGCGGTAGCGGTGGCGATGATGTCGACGCGGCTGTCCGGGTCGTCGACCCAGTCCACGGGCACCTCGTGGATTCGCAGGCCGCTGCGTTCGGCCAGCACCAGCAGTTCGGTGTCGAAGAACCAGCCGGTGTCCGCGACGTACGGCAACAGCTCGTGCGCCACGTCGGCACGGATGGCCTTGAATCCGCACTGCGCGTCGGAGAACCGGGCCGACAGCGTCGATTTCAGGATCAGGTTGTAGCAGCGCGAGATGAATTCGCGTTTGGCACCGCGGACCACCCGCGAACCGCGGCTCAACCGGGTGCCGATCGCCAGATCGGAGTGCCCGGAGATGAGCGGGGCGACCAGCGGGGCGAGTGCGGCCAGGTCGGTGGACAGATCGACGTCCATGTAGGCCAACACCGGGGCGTCCGAGGTGGACCACACAGCGTGCAGGGCACGGCCGCGGCCCTTCTGTTCGAGTCGCACGACGCGCACGTCGTCGAGTTCGGCGGCCAGTTCGGCGGCGATCCGCGGGGTGTCGTCGACGCTGGCGTTGTCGGCGATGGTGATGCGCGTCGGCAGCGCGAAGTTCTCCCGCAGGTAGCGGTGCAGCCGGCGCACCGAATGTGCCAGCGCTGCCTGCTCGTTGTACACCGGCACCACGACGTCGAGTACCGGGACGCCCGCGGCACGGGCGGCCACCGCGGCGTTGGGCCGCGACGCGAAATGGAACCGGCCCGGCTGAACGTCGTCGTCGAAGTCGAAGTCCGACCGCGTGGCGATTTCTGTCATGTCTTCAGACTTCTCCGGTGGTGTGTGTTCCCCGTTGGGCGAAGCTATGCGCCGGCTATGTGTTCTGGCCACGTTGCGTCAGGTCGTAGATGGTCACGTCGTCGACGGTGATCGGGGTGAAATGGTTCTCGACCCACTCGGCGATGCGGGAGGCCTCCTGGCTGCCGCTGGTCGTGCCGCCGCCGAAGCCACCCATGATCCGGCTCTGGATGAAGTAGTGGATGCGGTGTGCATCGACGTCGCCGATGAACTCGCCCAGGGTCGGTGCGGGATCAGTGCCGTTGAAGCCGCCGATGGCCATAACCGGTGCGCCCGTGGCCAATTGGTAGCCGGCGGCGTTGCTCGAGCCGACCACCGCCGCCGCCCACGTGTACGCCGCGGAATCGGCGGACAGCCGCGCCGTCAGCGCGGGGCCGGGCTCGGGTGCGCCGAACATGCCACCGAAGCCACCGAACGGGCCACCGCCGCGCGACGGTCCCACCGACGGGATGGCGCCGCTGTGCGGGTTGGCCGCGGTCGCGACGGCATACGCTGCGGGCCCGGCCAGACAGGACAACAGCGCCAGGGTCGCCACGGCGGGTACCACCCGGCGGTCCAGCCATCCGGTCACCAGCAGGAGCGCAGCAGAGCCCACTCCCCCGACGGCGACGGCGGCCCGCAGCCACGGCATCGGATCGCCTTGGCGGGCAAGCAACACCGCGGCCAGGACCGCCGTGACGAGCACCGCGCCCGACATCGCGGTAGCAGCCCGGATGTCGTTGCGCCGCTGCCACAACAGTGGCGCGCCGATACCGACCAGGGCAGCCACCGCGGGAGCCAGCGCCACGGTGTAGTACGGGTGCACGATGCCGTTCATGAAGCTGAACACCACCGCGGTGACCAGCAGCCAGCCACCCCACAGCAGCAGCGCCGCCCGGGTCCGGTCGGTACGGGGCGCGCGCCGCGTGAGGATCAGCCCGGCGACCAGGCAGACCAACGCGGCAGGTAACAGCCACGCGATGTCGGCGCCCATCTGGGAGCCGAACAGCCGCCCGGCGCCCGCGTCGAAGTTCATGTTGCCGAGGCCACCGGTCTCGTCGCCGGTGAGCCTGCCGAAACCGTTGTAGCCCAGCACGAGTTCGACGATGCTGTCATGCTGGGATCCGCCGATGTAGGGCCGTGACGACGTCGGCCACAGTTCGACCAGCAGCAGGTACCAGCCGCCGCTGACCACCATGGCTGCACTGGCGGCCAGCAGATCACCGAGTCGTGCCCGCAACGGACGGTCGCCCGCGGTCAGTGCGGCAGCGGCCAGGCCGGGCAAAACCAGAAACGCCTGCAGCATCTTGGCCAGGAAGCCGAAGCCCACGGCGGCGCCCGCTGCGACGAACCACCACCGGCTGGCGTCTTTCTCGATCCCGCGCTGTACGCAGTAGGCGGCCACCACCAGCAGCAGCACCAGCAGCGCGTCGGGATTGTTGAAGCGGAAGATCAACGCTGCCACGGGTGTCAGCGCCAGCACCGTGCCGGCCAGCAGCGCTGCGGTAGGGCCTGCGGCCCGGCGCACCGCGGCGTAGAGCACCGCGACGGCGGCGACGCCCTCCAGCGCCTGCGGCACCAGGACGCTCCACGAGTTGAGCCCGAACAGCCGCACCGAGAGGTCGACGAGCCACAGGGCGGCCGGGGTCTTGTCGACGGTGATGGCGTTCGCCGCGTCACTGGAACCGAACAGCATCGCGGTCCAGTTGCTGCCTCCGGCCTGCGCGGCGGCGGAGTAGAACGCGTTGGCCCAGCCACTGATCGACAGATTCCACAAGTACAGCACCGCGGTCGCAGCCAGCAGGCCCGCCACGGCCAGGCGTTCACGCCCGGTCAGGCGCAGCGTCATGGGCTGTTCCTGTGCCCCAACCTCTTTTACGACAGGGTCGACAGCAACCAGGCTCACACTCTCATCGTTGCGACGGCAACTTGGTGTCGGATTGGTCGGACCTGTGCGTAGCCTGTGAGGGCGCAACACCGGGAAGACGCACAGTGAACGCCGTCGCACCTGGGGCGCTGCGCACAGCGATGGTGCCGCCGTGAGCCTTGACGACGGCCGCGACGATCGCCAGTCCGAGCCCGGTGCTGCCCTCCCGGCGCGACCGCGACGAGTCCCCGCGAGCGAACCGTTCGAACACCTCGGGCTGCAGCGATTCCGGTATGCCCGGCCCGTCGTCGGCGACGGTGAGGGCGACCGAGCCGTCGTGATCGGGTTCCAGCGTCACGGTGACGGAGGTTCCCGGTGGGGTGTGGGTGCGTGCGTTGGCCAGCAGGTTGGCCAGCACCTGATGCAGTCGGGCCTCGTCGCCGTCCACCACCACCGGGTCGTCGGGCAGCTCCAGCGACCACTGATGTTGCGGCCCGGCGACGTGCGCGTCGCTGACAGTGTCGACCACCAACCGGGACAGGTCCACCGGTTCGCGCTCCAGCGGCCGCCCGGCGTCGAGGCGCGCCAGCAGCAGCATGTCCTCGACCAGCTGGGTCATGCGTGCGGTCTCGGATTCGACGCGGTTCATCGCGTGCGCGACATCGACGGGCAGGTCGTCGCGTTTGCGTTGCGCCAGTTCGGTGTAGCCCCTGATGGCAGCCAGCGGCGTCCGCAGTTCGTGGCTCGCGTCGGCGACGAATTGCCGCACCCGGGTCTCACTGGCGTGCCGCGCCGAAAGGGCGTTGGCGATGCGGTCCAGCATGCGGTTGAGCGACGTGCCCAGCTGCCCGACCTCGGTGTGCGCGCTGGCCGGGTCGACCTTGACGATCGGGGTGGGCAGCCGCACCTCGCCGCGGTCCAGCTCGAGGTCGGCCACCGCCCGCGCGGCAGCGGAAACCCTTGACAGAGGGGCCAATTGGCGGCGGATGATGAGGATGCCGCCGAGGGTCGCGGCGATCAGCGCGACGACGGCCAGCACGGCGAACATGCCGAGCACCCACAGCAGGGTGTCGTCCACCACTGCGGTCGGCAGCCCGGTCACGATGGTCTGCGGGCCGCCGTGCCGAGGGTGCAGGCCGATCACCCGGTACCGGCCGAGCCCGTCGACGTCGATGGTCCTCGGCGTGTGATCCGGCGGCACCTGCGCCAGCTGCTGGGCAGCGGCGGCGCTGACGAACACCCGATCACCGTCGGAGGTGATCACGCCCGCGTCGATCGGCCGCCCCGGGGAGACGACCGCGCCGACCGTGCGAGCGGCCTGGCCGGGCGCGTTGAGAAACCCTGGCCCCGGGCCACGTTCGGGATCGAACAGGATGTGGTGGCGTCCCGGAGGCGGATTCATGGGCCGCCCGTCCGGACCCAGCGGGGGCGGGAACATCAGTGGGGGCGGCGGCAATTCGAAGATAGCGGCCGACCGGCGCCCGGCCTCCATGACCTGGTCGTCGAGCTGGTTCATCAGGAACCGTTGCAGCGCAAACTCGGTCGCGACACCGATGCTCACGCACACCACGGCCAGCAGCGCCACCTGGGTCAGCACCAGCCGCCGGCGCAGCGACCACGTGCGTGGCTGCCACCACCTGGTTCCGGGCACCTCAGCGCGGGGGCCGGAGGACATAACCCGCGCCACGCAACGTGTGGATCATCGGTTCACGGCCACTGTCGATCTTCTTGCGCAGATACGACACGTACAACTCGACGATGTTGGAGCGGCCGCCGAAGTCGTAGCTCCACACCCGGTCGAGGATCTGCGCCTTGCTCAGCACGCGCTTGGCATTGCGCATCATGAAGCGCAGCAGTTCGAATTCGGTCGCGGTCAGCGTGATGGGGTCACCCGCGCGGGTCACCTCGTGGCTGTCCTCGTCGAGAACCAGATCGCCGACGATGATCTTCGCGCCGCCGTCCTCACTGGTCACGCCGGTGCGCCGAAGCAGGGCGCGCAATCGCAGCACGACCTCTTCGAGACTGAAGGGTTTGGTGACGTAGTCGTCACCGCCGGCGGTCAGGCCGGCTATCCGGTCCTCCACCGAATCCTTGGCGGTGAGCAGCAGCAGCGGCAGCCCCGGGATCTGCTCGCGCAGCTTCTGAAGTACTTCCAGACCGCTCATGTCGGGCAACATCACGTCGAGTACGACGACGTCGGGCGGGTTCTCGCGGGCTGTGGCGATGGCGGTCGCGCCATCACCGGCGGTGGCGATGTCCCAGCCCTCGTAGCGCAGCGCCATCGACACCAGTTCGGCCAGCACAGGTTCGTCGTCGACGACGAGCACCTGGATGGGGTTGCCGTCGGCGCGGCGCATCACGGCACGGGCGGGTTCGTTGT
Source organism: Mycobacterium aquaticum (assembly GCF_002086485.1). Lineage (GTDB taxonomy): Bacteria > Actinomycetota > Actinomycetes > Mycobacteriales > Mycobacteriaceae > Mycobacterium > Mycobacterium aquaticum. The sequence continues at coordinate 59,212 of NZ_MVHF01000028.1, forward strand.
CGTTGACGGCTGCAGGCACACGCCCATTATTCGCCGACGCGATGGGGCCGGCCTATGCGTTGTCTATGCCCGAGCTGTGAGACTCGCGCTCATCTGTCGCTGAATTCATTCACAGCCAACGCACAGACGACGCCTGCACGGTAGGTGCCATGAGCATGAGGCGCACGGTTGCTGCGATCGGAGTCGCCGCGGCGATAGCCGGACTCGGCGGCGCCGCGGTGTACGCCGCGACCGATTCCCCGGGCATGAGTGACGGTGGTCCGCCCGGCCACCACGGCGACGGTCCGCCGCCGTGGGCCCAGCCCGGACGCGACAACGCCGACGCCGCAACGGTTCACAGCGAATCGGTCCGGCGCGACGGGCATGGTGGCTACACCACCGAACTCACCCAGGTGGGCGTGATCACGGCGCTGACCGCCAATTCAGTGACCGTCGCGAGCACCGACGGGTTCAGCCAGCTCTACGCGCTGCCGTCGACGCTCAAACCCACGTGGGCGGTCAACGACCGCGTGTTGGTGCGGGCCACACGCTCCGGCGCGACAGCCACCGTGAGCAGCATCGGAGAGGCGGGAACCGCCGGTCAGTGAGTGGTCGCGAAGCCGGCCGGCGGGTTGTAGCCCTTGATCCCGGGCACAGCCATCGACGTGGCGGGAGCGGTCGGCGGGGTGGTTTCGGTGACGGTCGCCCCGAGGTTCATGGTGCTGGTCGCGACAGCCGATGACGGCTCATGGCCGACGAGACCGAGCGCACCGAGCGCGACGACCGCGGCACCCCCGGCGATCGCAGCGACGAATTTCACGTTGTGAGCTTTCCGGATGGTCATGACATCGCCCCTAGATTGATCTCATTCAGTCAGCGTTGGCGAAATCGCCAGGTGGTCCCCAGTGAACCCGCCGCGACTATGAAGACGCTGAGGCTGCGCTGGAAATTCCCAACCAGGCGGTTATTTGGCGCGCCGATCGACAGCTTCAGGACGGTTACGCCCCGCCTCTTCTACTGTGTGTGCCATGCAGCAGGGACCAACCGGATGACGCGCTTCCTGGCGCGCCGGCTGCTCAACTACATCGTGCTGCTGGCGCTGGCGTCGTTTCTGACCTTCACGTTGACCTCGTACACCTTCGAGCCCCTCGACAGCCTGCTGCAGCGCAATCCGCGCCCGCCGCAGTCCACCATCGACGCCAAGGCCGCCGAACTCGGTCTCGACAAGCCCATCCCGATTCGGTACGCGCACTGGGCCGCAGGCGCCGTGCGTGGCGACTTCGGCACCACGGTGACCGGACAGCCCGTGTCCGACGAACTGTGGCGCCGCATCGGTGTGAGCCTGCGTCTATTGGTCATCGGATCGGTGCTGGGCACCGTCATCGGTGTCGTCGTCGGCGCGTGGGGCGCCATCCGGCAGTACCGGCTGTCGGACCGCGTCATCACATTGCTGTCGCTGCTGGTGATCAGCACCCCGACCTTCGTCATCGCCAACCTGCTGATCCTGGCCGCACTCGACGTGAATTCCATTCTGGGAGTGCGCCTTTTCGAATACACCGGGGAGACCTCGCCCGACGCCGTCGGCGGCGGCTGGAACCAGTTCGCCGACCGGTTGCAGCACCTCGCACTGCCGACCTTCACGCTGGCGCTGTCGGCCATCGCCGGTTACAGCCGCTACCAACGCAACGCGATGCTCGACGTGCTCGGGCAGGACTTCATCCGCACCGCACGGGCCAAAGGTCTGACGCGACGGCAGGCCCTGTTCAAGCACGGCCTGCGCACCGCGCTCATCCCCATGGCGACGCTGTTCGCCTACGGGGTGGCGGGCCTGGTCACCGGAGCGGTGTTCGTGGAGAAGATCTTCGGTTGGCACGGCATGGGCGAATGGGTGGTCCAGGGCATCGCCACCCAGGACACCAACATCATCGCCGCCATCACGGTGTTCACCGGCTCCGTCGTGCTGCTGGCCGGTCTGCTGTCCGACGTGATCTACGCGGCGCTGGACCCGAGAGTGCGAGTGACATGACCGATACCTCAGCCACCGCTGCGCGATCAGGGCTGCACACCGAGGAGTTCGCCACCCGGCGCACGCTCGTCTTCCGGCGGTTCATGCGCAACAAGCCCGCGGTGGCGGCGCTGGTCGTGCTGGCGGCGATGTTCGTCGGCTGCTACACCCTGCCCCCGCTGCTGCCGTACAACTACACCGACCTCGACTACTACGCGCTGCAGACACCACCGTCGACCACGCACTGGTTCGGCACCAACGCACTGGGGCAGGACCTGCTGGCCCAAACCCTGCGCGGCATGCAGAAATCCATGCTGATCGGCGTCTGCGTGGCGCTCATCTCGACGGTCATCGCCGCAACGGTCGGGTCGATCGCAGGGTATTTCGGCGGTTGGCGCGACCGGGCGCTGATGTGGGTGGTCGACGTGCTGCTCGTGGTACCCAGCTTCATCCTGATCGCCATCGTCACACCGCGACTGGGCCAGTCCGACCGCGTCTTCTGGCTGATCATGTTGTTCTCGCTGTTCAGCTGGATGATCAGCTCACGCATCGTGCGTGGCATGACCATGACCCTGCGGGAACGTGAATTCGTCGTCGCCGCACGGTATATGGGTGTCCGCAGTTGGCGGATCATCGTGCGCCACATCGTGCCGAACGTGGCCTCCCTGCTGATCATCGATGCCGCGCTCAACGTCGGCGTCGCGATCCTGGCAGAAACCGGTTTGAGCTTCCTGGGTTTCGGCATCCAGCCGCCCGACGTGTCGCTGGGAACGCTCATCGCCGACGGCACCAAATCGGCGACGACGTTTCCGTGGGTGTTCCTGTTCCCCGCCGGGGTCCTGGTGCTGATCATCCTGTGCGCCAACCTCGCCGGTGACGGCCTGCGCGACGCCCTCGACCCGGGCAGTGGCCAGCTGCGGCGGCGGAAGAAGCGCCGATGAGCCTGCTCGAGGTCACCGACCTGACAGTGACGTTCCCGACCGACGCCGACCCGGTGGCCGCCGTGCGCGGCGTGAGCTTCCACGTCGACGCCGGTGAGGTGCTGGCCCTCGTCGGCGAATCCGGCGCCGGGAAATCGGCCAGCGCCATGTCGGTGGTCGGCCTGCTGCCCGAGTTCGCCGAGGTCTCCGGGTCGGTGCGGCTGCGCGGCGAGGAGCTGCTGGGCCGCTCCGACGCGCAGATGTCGAAGATTCGCGGCAACACCATCGGCACCGTGTTCCAGGACCCGATGTCGGCGCTGACCCCGGTCTACACGGTCGGCGACCAGATCGCCGAGGCACTGCAGGTCCACAATCGCGAGCTGGGGCGGCGGGCCGCGCGAGCGCGGGCCGTCGAGCTGCTGGAGCTGGTCGGCATCGCGCAACCGGAGCGGCGGGCCCGCGCGTTCCCCCACGAACTGTCGGGCGGCGAACGCCAGCGGGTGGTGATCGCCATCGCCATCGCCAACGATCCCGACCTGCTGATCTGCGATGAGCCCACGACCGCGCTCGACGTGACCGTGCAGGCCCAGATTCTCGATGTGCTCAAGACCGCACGGGATGTCACCGGGGCGGGCGTGCTGATCATCACCCACGATCTGGGAGTGGTCGCCGAGTTCGCCGACCGGGCGCTGGTGATGTACGCCGGGCGCGCGGTGGAGGACGCGACCGTCGGCGAGCTGTACCGCAACGCCCGGATGCCCTACACGGTCGGTCTGCTCGGGTCAGTGCCCCGGCTGGACGCGGCCCAGGGCACGCGGCTGGTGCCCATCCCCGGTTCACCGCCGTCGTTGATGGTGACGCCGCAAGGTTGCCCGTTCGCGCCGCGGTGTCCACTGGCGATCGACGAATGCCGGTCCCCAGAGCCGGAATTGGTGCCGGTGACCGGCACCGCAAACCACAAGGCCGCGTGCATCCGCTCCGACGAGGTGCGCGGCCGCAGCGCCGCGGACATCTACCAGGTGCCGACCGCCCGCTCCGACGCACCGGCCGCCGACGCGCCGGTGGTCCTGCGCGTTCGCGACCTGGCCAAGACCTACAAGCTCACCAAGGGCGTGGTGTTCCGCCGTCAGGTCGGCGAGGTCCGCGCGGTCGACAATGTCAGCTTCGAGCTGCGCCAGGGCCGCACTCTGGGCATCGTCGGCGAATCCGGTTCCGGCAAATCCACCACGCTGCACCAGATCCTGAATCTCGCTGCCCCGCAAGCAGGTTCGATCGAGGTGCTGGGAACCGACGTGGCGGCGCTTGACCGCCACACCCGCCGCGCGGTGCGCACCGACCTGCAGGTGGTCTTCCAGGACCCGGTGGCCTCCCTCGATCCGCGCCTCCCGGTTTTCGATGTGTTGGCCGAGCCGTTGTCCGCCAACGGTTTCGACAAGACGCGCACCGACGAACGCGTGGCCGAGCTGCTGGAGATCGTCGGCCTGCGGCGCGCCGACGCCAGCCGGTATCCAGCGGAATTCTCGGGCGGGCAGAAGCAACGCATCGGCATCGCCCGGGCGCTGGCACTACAACCCAAGATCCTGGCCCTCGACGAACCGGTGTCGGCGCTGGATGTGTCGATCCAGGCAGGCATCATCAACTTGTTGCTCGATTTGCAGGACGAATTCGGCCTGTCCTACCTCTTCGTCTCCCACGACCTGTCAGTGGTCAAACACCTTGCGCACGACGTCGCCGTGATGTACAAGGGCGCGATCGTCGAACAGGGTTCCGGTGAAGAAGTTTTCGCCAATCCGCAGCACGAGTACACCCGTCGGCTGCTGTCGGCGGTCCCGCAACCTCTAGCATCGGCGGGGTGAACGGGAAGAACCTGCGTCGCCTCGCCATCGCCAGCCTCGCCACCGCACTCACGCTCACCGCGTGCTCAGGGGGTGATCGTCAGGTCCCGTCGGCCGGCGGCAATGCGGAGGTCGGGACCACCAGCGACATCAACCCGCAGGATGTGGCGAACCTCAAGCAGGGCGGCAATCTGCGGCTGGCGCTCACCGAGTTCCCGTCGAACTTCAACCCGCTGCACCTGGACGGCAACACCGGTGATGTCGGTTCGCTGTCCAAGCCGACGTTGCCCCGGGCCTTCACCATCGCCGCCGACGGCACCACGAAGGTCAACACCGACTACTTCACCAACGTCGAACTGACCTCCAAGAACCCGCAGGTGGTCACCTACACGATCAACCCGAAGGCGGTGTGGTCCGATGGCACGCCGATCACCTGGGAAGACATCAAGTCCCAGATCGACGCGACCAGCGGCAAGAACCCGGCATTCGTGATCGCCGCCCCCAACGGCAGCGAGCGCGTCGCCTCGGTCACCCGCGGGGTCGACGACCGTCAGGCCGTCATGACGTTCGCCGAGCCGTACGCGGACTGGCAGGGCATGTTCGCCGGGAACGGCCGGTTGCTGCCCAAGAGCATGACCGAGAACCCCGAGGTGTTCAACAAGGGCCAGCTCAACGGGCCCGGCCCCTCCGCGGGCCCGTTCATCGTGTCCAACCTCGACCGGGGTGCACAGCGAATCACCTTGACCCGCAACCCCAAGTGGTGGGGTACCCCGCCGCTGTTGGACAGCATGACGTATTCGGTGCTCGACGACGCGGCGCGCATCCCGGCGTTGCAGAACAACACCATCGACGCCACCGGAACGGCGTCGCTCGACGAGCTGACCATCGCGCGCAACACGCCGGGGATCTCGATCCGCCGCGCACCCAGCCCCAGCTGGTACCACTTCACGTTCAACGGCGCGCCCGGGTCCATCCTGGCCGACAAGGCGCTGCGGCAGGCGGTGGCCAAGGGCATCGACCGTCAGGCCATCGCCAACATCACCCAGCGCGGTCTCACCGACAATCCGGTGCCGCTGAACAATCACATCTATGTCGCCGGGCAGAAGGGCTACCAGGACAACAGCGCCGAGGTGGCCTTCGACCCGGAGAAGGCCAAGAGCGAACTGGACGCCCTCGGCTGGAAGCTCAACGGACAGTTCCGGGAGAAGGACGGAAAGCAGCTGGTGATCCGTGACGTCCTCTACGACGCGGGCAGTACCCGGCAGGTCGCGCAGATCGCACAGAACACCCTGGCCCAGATCGGCGTCAAGCTCGTCATCGACACCAAGCCGGGCACCGGGTTCTTCACCAACTTCATCAGCAAGGGCGACTTCGACATCGCGCAGTTCGCCTTCCTCGGCGATGCGTTCCCACTGGGGTCGCTCACCCAGATCTACACCCAGAACGGCGCGAGCAACTTCGGCAAGATCGGCAGCCCGGAGATCGACGCGAAGATCGAGGAGACGCTGCGCGAGCTCGATCCCGACAAGGCGCGTACGCTCGCCAACGAGCTCGACAAGATGCTGTTCGCCGAGGTGTTCAGCCTCCCGCTGTTCCAGTCGCCCGGAAACGTCGCGGTGCGCAGCAATCTGGCCAACTTCGGCGCCTTCGGACTCGCCGACGCCGACTACACCAAGATCGGCTTCACGAAGTAAGCGCTCGGTCCGGCAGCACCGATTCGCACGCGGCCGCCGCCGCGATCGCCGACATGGCCAGCCGCAGGCCGGTCCGGCCCGGCAAGGCGTCCAACTCTGGGGCGATCGCCGAAAGTTGTTCCGCAGCACCGTTGCGTACGGCGTCGATCACCGCCAGCGCGGCACGTTCGCGGCTGTCGAGCACGCTGTGCCCTGCGGTCGGCATCGATACCAGGACGGCGTCGGGCACCAGCGTGGCGACCCGTTCTGCGATCGCCGGTGGCGTGGTGAGATCACGGCCCCCGGAGATGACAACCGTGGGCCAACCGAACTTCGGCATCTCGGCCACCAGGTCGTACGGCTCGGCATCGAACGGCTCGTAGCGCCCCGGGTTCCCGCCGAGGTGGGGGTCCATCGCCGGGTCCAGCGGTAGGCCGTCGGGCACTCCCGCGTAGTTCAACTCGCGAAAAGCGATGCGGCCGACGAGGTCGGACTCGTTGCGGTACGGGACTTTTCGAGTCGCCATCCGGCCCAGTCGGCGCAGCGCCGACCACACCAGGGTGTGCCCGCCCAACAGCAGGTCGAGTTGGCGGTCCAGCAGCGCCGCACCCCCGTAGCCGTACAGGGTTCCGGCGACCTGACCACCCGCGGCACCGAACACCCCGGACTCGGCCAGCGTACGGACCTTGGACGCCAACCCCGATGTCTGCGGATCCGAGCCGTCCCACAAGAGGCTGCGGATGGCGGTACGCATGGCGTCGATGTCGCCGGTCGACAGCAGCGGCGAATCGAGGACCATCGCCTCGACGCGCTCGGGGTGGCGCACACCGACACCAGAGGCGAGATACGTGCCGTACGAGGTGCCGTAGAACGTCGCCGTGGACACCCCGGCGTCGTCGAGCACAGCCGCGAGGTCGTCGACGGCCTGGTCGATGGTGATGGCATCGGGCGGCAGGTCTGAACCGGAGTCGGTGTGCCGCGACATCCCGACGCCGCGATGCTCGACCATGATGACATCGACCCCGGCCGCCGCGGCGTGGCGCCGCAACCCGCGGTAGGACTGCACCGAAGCGACACCCGGGCCACCCGGGATGATCACCACGGGATGTGCGGACTTCCGGCCCGACCGGACGTAATAGAGGTTGAAGTGCTCAGCGCTACCCGGGGTGACCGGTCGTCGGACCGCACGGACGCCGGGTTGCGCGGCGAGCTTGTCATGCCTGCGCCGACGCTTCGGGTTCATCGTCATCGCGGTCCATTGTGCCGCGTTCGGTTCCGGCTGATCCAAAGCAGTGCCTGCGGCGCACGGGCGTCGGTACAAACGTGCCATGACGACCCTTGAGAACCCGACGCGCATCCTTCCCGGGACGCCTGAGTGGACCGAACTATTGGCCAAGGTTGCCGCAGGCGCCAAGGACCGAGACCTCAACGATGAAAACCCCTTCGATCAGGTGGCCGCGCTAAAACGAGCCGGCTTCGGCACGCTGCGCCTGCCCGAGTCACTCGGTGGCTCCGGATTGACAGTGCCCCAACTGTTCTCGGCAGTGATCGACGTGGCACAAGCCGATCCGATTGTGGCGCACATCTTCCGCACCCATTTCTGGTTCACCGAGGAGCGGCTGCGCACCGCCGATGACCCGGCCTCGCAGCGCTGGCTCGCCAAGGTGGCCGACGGCAAGATCTTCGGAAATGCGTTCAGCGAGAAGGGTTCCCTGGCCGTGGGCAGCCTGGTGTTCAACACCCGGCTGCTGCCCGGCCAGGACGGTGGCTACCTGCTCACCGGAGAGAAGTACTACAGCACCGGCACCCTGTTCTCCGACTACCTCACCGTCACCGCCACCACCGATCACGACTCGGTGGCCAACGTGGTGATCCCGGCCGACCGCGACGGGGTCCGCATCGTCGACGACTGGGACGGTTTCGGCCAGCGCCGCACCGGTACCGGCACCACGAGCTTCGACGACGTGGCCGTCGCCGCCGATGAGGTGCTCTCCGACACCCCGTACGACGCCGCGCCGGTGCCGACCGTGCAGTACGCGTCGCTGCAGCTGTTCATCCACGCGGTGGTGGCCGGGATCCTGGCCAACGTCGTCGACGACGGCGTGGCGCTCCTGCGGTCTCGCGAGCGCAACTTCAGCCACGCATTGACCGAGCAGCCGACCGAAGATCCGCTGCTGCAACGTCAGCTGGGGGTGCTGGCGAGCACCGCGTACGTGGCGCGGGCGGCGGTGCTGGACGCCGCGGCGGCGATCGGTGCGGCGACGGACTCCGAGGTCGACGGCGTGCCCGATGCGCGCCTCGCCGAGGAAGCCCAGCTCAAGGTCGCCAAGGTCAAAGTCCACCTCGACGACGTGGCGCCCGAGGCCGCCACCCGGCTGCTGGAACTCGGCGGCGCCTCCGCGGCAAGTCGGCAACGCAACCTGGACCGGCATTGGCGCAACATCCGCACCATCACGCTGCACAACCCGGTTGTGTACAAGGCCCGCGTGATCGGCCAGAACCTGCTGCACGGCACGCCGGTTCCGGCCAACGCCTACTTCTGACGGGAGGAGTGCCCGCGCGGGCGGCATGCCGTCTAGCCCAACGCGCGGGCGTCCAACCCCAGTTCCTGTTCTGTTGTGCGCAATAGCATTTCGGTGACGATCGGGTAGTTCACCAACGACGTCCCCGCCAGCGCCGTACGTACGGCGCTTTGACCGAACGTACCGTCGATCATGGCCAGGATGCGCATCGCCGCCGCGGCGCAATCGTCGGCGACGAATTCCCCGGCGGCCACTCCGCGGGTGAGCACGTCGGTCAGGTTCGCGATATCGGTCTCCATCTGACGGATGACCTCCTGCTGCAACGCCTGCCGGCGTCGGCATTCGCGCCAGGCATCGAGCCACAGCAGCGCCACGGAGTCGTGGTCGGCAGCGAGCGTGTCCTGCAAGAACATCCGCAGCTCGGTTGTGGGGCCGTCCGACTCGGCAGCCACCTTGGCCTTCAGCGCCTCGCGGCGGCGTTCGTTCACGGCCGCGAATGCGGCCGCGACGAGCTCGTCGACCGAGCGAAAATAGTGGTTGACCAAGCCCGGGTAGACACCCACGGCCTCGGCCACGCGTTTGGCGGTCACCTGAGCCAATCCGTCGTCTTGGGCGATCCGCCCGGCGGCTTCGGCAATCTCGCCTCGTCGCTTCTCCGGGGATTTACGGCGCGGACCTGACGCAGCCGCCCTGGAACTCATGGCCTGACGTTAACACCGCGAATCCGGTGACAACGCACCCTCGATCCCTTATTGTTCTTCACACCAATAATTATTGGTGCTGACACCAACAAGGAGGCTGCGAGGATGGCGGGCGATACGGACGAACGGGAGGTGGTCACCGACGAATTCGGCAGGGTGGAGACCCGCGGCATCGATTTCATTCCGGCTGAAGAACGCCATGGCAAGCCGCGTGACCTGTTCAAAGTGTGGGCCGCCTCCAACATCAACTACCTCTACATCGTTCTGGGCGGCCTGTTGACGGTATCGGGCCTCAACATCTGGCAGGCCACGCTGGTCGTGGTGGTGGGCAACCTGTTCTGGTTCGCAATCGGCGTGATGGCCACCAGCGGCCCGGTCGCAGGCGCACCGAGCAGCGTCATCATGCGAGCGATGTACGGGATCACTGGCAACAGGCTGAACCTCGGGATCTTCCAGTGGCCGGTATTCATCGCGTACGAAGCCATCAACCTATGTGTCGGCGCATTGGCCGGATATGCGGTCGTCGAAGCTGCCGGGGTGTCTCTGCCGGTACCGGTCCGGGTGGCCATTGTCGTGGTGATCGCCGCAGCCACACTGGTGATCAGTGTCTACGGCCACGCCACCATCATGCGCATGAGCGGCGTGTTCACGGTGATGCTCGCCGCGGTGATGCTCGTGTTGGGCATATTCGTCGTGGCCCACGCCGATTGGGCTTATCGACCCGACACAGCCCTCAGCTCGGGCCCGCTGTGGGCGACGATGGCCGCGGGAACCGCGATCATCGCCGCAGCACCACTGTCGTGGGGGGTAAGCCCGGATTACGCCCGGTACCTGCCCACCGAGACCTCGGCGCGGGCGGTAGCGATCTGGACGGCGCTGGGCGGATTCATCCCCTCCGTCACGCTGGGAGTGCTTGGCGTGCTGGCCGGAACAGTCATCGATATGGCCGATGCGCAAGGCAATCTCGCCAAGATCGTGCCGGCGTGGTTCTATCCGGTGTTTCTGCTGGTGATCGTCGTCGGTTCGATGGCCAACAACGTGCTGACCATGTATTCGTCCGGGCTGTACCTGCAAGCCGTGGGTATCGCGTTACGCCGTTCGATCACGGTGCTGTTCGACGGTCTGCTCGGAACAGCGCTCGCCTGCTACGCCTTGTTCGTCTCCGATTTCACCAGCGCGCTCAGCGGCATTCTCGAGTCGAGCATTCTGCTGGTGGGTCCGTCGGTTGCCATCTATGTCACCGATCAGTGGTTGCGGCACAACCGTTATGACGGCATTGCGCTCAACGATGTCAGCGCACACGGCGTCGCCTGGTACACCCGCGGGTTCAATATCGCAGGCATCGCAGCGTTTCTCGCGGGCGCGGCCGCAGCAGCCTTGTTCGTGCAGAACAGCGAATTCGCCGGGCCCCTCGCAGGCGCACTGGGTGGCGCTGACCTGTCCTGGCTGGTCGGCCCGCTGGTCTCCGCATGCGTCTACATCGTCGTCACGAGGCTCTGCTACCCCGCCCTGCCCACCGGGCAGGACCTGACAACACGCAAGACCTTCGTCCAGTGAGCCGGCAACTCCCCTTGGGCCGCTCATGGTTTCGCACCCGTGCGGTGAGTCCGACGCTCGATCGAATCGATGAGCCGCACGTTCACGACCTGCTCCGCGCCAACATCTGGCACATGCGCGGACGAGATCGCGATCTCGTCGTCGACACGGGTCTCGGTGTGGCGTCGCTCCGTGCCCACCTACCGCAGTTGTTCGCACGGGATCCCGTCGTGGTGTTGACCCACGCTCACCTCGACCATATGGGTGGCGCCCACGAATTCGATTGCTGCTGGGCATATCCCGGCGAACCGTTTCGCACACCTCCGCCGGGCAGTCTGTATCCGGAGCCCTTGGCGGACGAACTGGGAATCAGTGCTGCGGATTTCGGCATCGACGGCCCGATACTGCTGGATGCCCTACCGCGCTCGGACTACGCGCCCGGCGACTACCGCCTGCAGCCGGCACCGAAGATCGAATGGCTCAGTGAAGGTATGCGGATCGACCTCGGTGACCGTAGCTTCACGGCGCTGCACCTGCCCGGCCACACACCGGCCAGCGTCGGTCTGGTCGACGAAGTACACGGCACGCTGTTCTCGGGTGACGTCGTCTACGACGACATCCTCATCGACAACTGCGTCGGCTCGCACATCCCCGACTACCGCATCACCATGAACCGGCTGACCGAACTCGACGTCAGCGTCGTGCACCCCGGCCACGGGGACAGTTTCGACCGAGACCGGTTGTGCGACATAGCCAACGACTACCTGCGGCGCACGTGAGCAGGCAGGATCACAACTCGATGTGGTGGGCGGCGCCCACGCCCGCGTAGCGCTGCGGGCTGCAGGTCAGCACGATCACCTGGCCGTCGCCGCCCACCGCATCGAACACCGCGCCCATCTTCACCAGCCGCTCGGCATCGGTGAACCCGAGTGCATCGTCGATGATCACCGGCACGTTGTCCTCCTTGGCCACCAGCGCCGCGCCGGCCAGCCGCGTCACGATGGCCAGCTGCTCCTTCGCGCCGCCCGACAGCGACTCGTACGGCACCGTCCGGCCCGACACCGTGCGGGTGCAGATCCGCAGTTCACTGTCGACGTCGACATCGAAGTCCTCACCGAACACCAGCCGGCCGAGGCGCTGCACCTCGAGCCGGAACGGGTCGGCGTAACGCTGCCGCGTGGCGTCGCGGTGCCTGCTCATCACCGAACGCAACATCTCGGCAGCCCGGGCCCGCCGATGCACCTGGCGGTATTGCGTTGCGGCATGCTCACGTTCGGTCTCGGCGGCATCGAGCTGTCCCTTGCGGCCTTCGGTGCCGTACACCTTCAGTTGGGTCGCGACCTCACGCAGCCCGTCGACCGCCGCATCGTGGCGCGCTCCCAGTTCTTCGGCAGCGTGTACTGCCGCAGCCAGTTCGGCGTTCACGAGATCCGGTGTGCTGCCGTCGAGTTCGCTGCGCAACGCCGTGACCTTCGCGCAGGCCGATGCGGCCCGGTCACCGTCGGCCTGCGCGGCCACCGCCAGCTCGTCGTCCCCGACGGTGGCGCGCTGCGCGGCGAGACGACCGGTGTCCACGGTCAATTCGGCCTGAGCCGCGGCGAGCTTCTCGCGCAGCACCGTGACGCCGGTGGTTGCTTGCGAGAGCTTCCGCGCGGCTGCGTTGGCCACCTTGCGATGGGTTTCAGCGTCGATGACCGCCTGCCGGTGAGCTGCGACTGCCGCGTCGAGTTCCGTTCTGGCCGTGGCGATGTCGGCAGGACCGTCGAGGTCGAACAGCGCCGCTTCGGCCGGCTGATCGGCGCTGAGCGCCGCCAGGCGCGCCCGCAACGCGGGCACTTGATCGTCGCCGGTCAGCGCATCCACGGTGGCCCGGGCCCGGTCCCGGGCCCCGATGAGCTCGCGACGGCGTTCGTCGAGCGCCCGAGCGGCGGCGACGTCGGCCACCCCGGCCCCGGCCAGGGCGGAGGCCAGCACAGCCTGCGCTGCGGTGAGCTTGGCCCTGGTCTCGGCCGCAGGCGTGCCCGGCACCACCGTCACAGTGAGAACGCCCGGGACCTCGACATCGGTCTGCGCGGTGGTACGCACCGACCACTGCCCACCGGCGTCGAGTGCCACGTCGGCGTCACCCACGCGAACCGCGACGTCGGTCGCCGCAACGAGTTCGATACGCGCCGAGGCGAGTTCGTCCTGACCCGCGGCGCGCTCGACGGCGACGGCCGCGGTCTCGATGGCCCGCATCCCCGCCTCGTCCAGGGTGATCGTGGCGAGTTCGTGGCTGATCCGGTCGACTTCGCGTTGCGCGGAGTCGATCCGGCCCAGCCGGGTGGCCAGCCGCTCGACCTCCTCGCGCGCAGCCAGCCGGTCGACCATCGCCCGGGCGGCGTCGACCCGGTCGGCGTGCTCTCGCACCGCCGCCTGGGCCAGCTCGGCAGCGTCCTCGGCGGCCTCATGGACCTCGTGCGCCGTCTCGGCGTCGGCCGCGGCTGCCGTGACGGCAGCGGTTACTTCGACGATGGCCGCGGTGCGCTCATCGATGTCGGCGCGCAACCGGCGGCGTTCGGTGAGGGCCGCGGTCGAGGCTGCATACGTGGCCTGGGCGGCTGCGGCCACCACCTCGGCCTCCTTGAGCTGTGCGGTCAGTGCCGCGACGGCCTCGGCAGCGGTACGGGCGGCGGTCAGCCGTACCGTGGCCTGGGCCCGTTCGTCGGCCAGGCGACGCACCTCGGCGGTCAGCTCGGCGTGCCGGCGCACCGCGTCGTCGACCTCGGCCACCGCGGCCGCACGGTGCGCGACCTCCTGGTCTGCCTCGGCCAGGCGCTTGATCACCGCGGCCCATTCACCGGTGGGACGGCCCGTGCCCGTTAAGTACCGTGCGTACTCCGCGTCGATGCGCTCGACGAGCAACGGCTCGTCACCCGACAACGAAACTGCTTGGCCCGCAGCGACATCGAGCGCGCGCGCCAGCGCATCGGAACCCGACAGGTCCACCGGCGCGGTCGGCGCCGACTGCAGTACTCGCTGGGCCTGCCACAGCGCGGTGTCCACGGTCTCGTTCAGCATGGCCAGCACGCGCTCATGTGCCTCGTCACCGCTGAGCTGTTCACGTCTGGGCGAGAGCACCGTCAGCTCGGTCTCGGCGCGTTTGTGGAACCGCTTGCGGTACACGAACCGGTATGGGCCGGTGGAGATTTCGGCCGTAACCTCGGCACCGACGTCGGCGTGGGTCGGCTTGACCTGCTTGACGTCCTTCTTGGTCGAGCGGTCCTTGGCCTCGATCAGCAGGTCCAACGCCTCGATCATCGACGACTTGCCGATCTCGTTGGCGCCACTGACCACCACCACACCGTGATCGGGAAACTCGATCTCGCGGTGGGTGATTCCACGGTAATTCGTCAGGACGAGCCGATGCAGTTTCACGCTGCTCCCTTTGCTCTTCGCGCAAGCGGCTCATCGGAACCCCTGGTGTCGACCAGCCGCAGCAGCAGGCCCAACGCGGCCCGCGCGTCCTCGGCGCCATCGGCGTCGGACCGCGCGGTGGCGACCAGTTCGTCGACCGCGGCCGCGGCGAACCCGCCGATACCAAGATCGTCGAACTCGCCGTCGGCAGGCAGCACCGCGATGTCGGTGTGCCGCTCCCACACGGTCAGTGCCGCGAACAACCGGGCGTACTTGTCCAGACAGGCGTCGAGGGCCGCCTTGGCGGTCACGGTGAGCGAGCCGGTCAACGCCAGCCGCACGACGGTACGTTCCTTGTCGCCCAACTGGTCCAGGTTGATGTCGAGGTCGGCCACCTCGCGGTCGCTGTCGACGTCGCGGCGCAGCGTGACGAAGCGCCAGCGGCCCACCCGCTCGGAGTTCACCCGCACCGGGCGCTGCGGGTCCTCTTCATCGATGTCGACGAGAAGCACGTGGCCGGAATCGGATTCGATGTCGTCGTAGTTGGTGACCTCCGGTGCGCCGGAGTACCACACCCGCCCCGTCGACCCCACCTCGGTGCGGGAGTGCTTGTCCCCCAAGGCCACATAGTGCACGGCCCCGCGTGCCAGCGCTGCCTCGACGGCCGCCAACCGGATCAGCGACGGCTTGTCCTTGTCCGGGTCGAGCACGTCGACCCCGCCATGGCCGACCACAATGCGGGTCACGCCATCGGCGGGCAGATCCGCCAGCACATCACCGGTCAGATCGGTGGTCGGCGCCTTGGACCGCCACGGCGCGGCGATGATCTGCAGGCCGGGCCGCACCTCATGGACCCCGGCACGGTCGAGGACGACGACGTTCTCCGGCCGCTCGGCGAGAAACAGCGCGCTGGTGTACACCGACGCCGCGTCGAGCGGATCGTGGTTGCCCGGCAGCAGGTACACCGGGACACCGACGGCGCGCATGGCCTCCAGCGACTGGCTGATCTCGCGAGGCGCCAACTGGTTGTGCTCGAACACGTCGCCGGCCACCACCACGAATTCGGCTCCCGTGCGAGCCGCCAGCGCGCCCAACCCGGCCACCGCGTCCCGGCGAGCGGCCGAATACCGTGGCTGCGCCTCACCGTTGAGAAAGTGCCGGGTCATGCCGAGCTGCCAGTCGGCGGTGTGCAGAAAACGCATTCGCAGCCCGTCCTTTCTGATCCGTTCGCGTCGTTCGTCGTCGAGCAAGGCGAGTGTAGGTCGGGGCGCCGACAAGTCCGGGGACGTCGATCGGCATGGCCCAACGCCGGATCCCCGATAGCCTCATGCGATGAGCACCAACACCCTGCTGCTGTTGCGTCATGCGAAATCGGACTACCCCGACGGCGTGCCCGACCATGAGCGCCCGCTGGCCGCGCGTGGAATCCGGGAGGCCGCGCTTGCCGGTGACTGGATCCGCGCCAACGTGCCGCCGATCGACGCGGTGCTGTGCTCGACCGCGACGCGTACCCGTCAGACCTTGGCGCGCACCGGGATCGACGCGCCGGTGCGTTACGTCGACCGCATTTACGACGCGACCGCGGGCACCGTGATCGATGTGATCAACGGCGTGGAATCACAATTCGGCACCGACGTGTCGACGGTGCTGGTGATCGGCCACGAACCGGCCATGTCGGCAACCGCGCTCGGGCTGTCCGACGGTAGCAATACCACCTTGACGCAGGAGATTTCGCTGAAGTTCCCCACCTCCGCCGTCGCGGTGCTGCAGACCGGCAGCCGCTGGGACGATCTGGGCCTCGGCGGCGCCGAACTGGTCGGCTTCCACGTAGCGCGCTGAGCCCGCGGCTCAGGAGTTGGTGTTGAGCGTGAGCTCCATCAGCTTGACCGCCATCGAGCAGGCGTCGATACCCGGCGCCTGTGGGTTCACCCACCACCCGACCACACCGGCGGCGTCACTGGCCACCCCGCACGCGCCGTTGGGGCTGTTGGGCTTCATGATGATCGAGTCGACCCCGTTGATGCGGCGGGATTCGATCCCGTACTGCAGCTGCTGAGCGACCTTGCGTTCGTTGTCCAGGCTGCCCTGCTCGTACCAGAACCGGGTGATGTCGATCAGGCCCGCCGGGTTGGCCGCCTGCCAGCGGCACACCGCACCGACGAACGTGCTCTGGATGTCCAGCGGGTCGGCACCGACGGTCTTGGCCAGGATGTCCTGAGTCAGGACGTCGCATTCCTTGAGCAGGTTGGGGTACTGCTTCTCGGACTTGTTGTTGCTGGGCCCGCCGCTGGAGCCCTCCTTGGCCGCAACGCCATCGACCGTGCGAGTGCAGCCGGTGAGCCCGGCGAACACGGCCAGAGCGGCCACCATGACGGTGAGTCCTTTACGACCCCTGCGCACGCTCATTTCGAGTTCACAATCGATTGGCGGGCGAGCTCTTTGGCCACCCCGCACGGTTCGGGAAACGGCTTCTGGTCGAAACTGACCGACCATTCGATGAAGTCATCGTTGAACTGGATACCGACCTCGCACAGGTTGGAGGTGTTCTGCAGCGGGTCCTGACCGATGGCCACGAAACCGCCGTGCCCCTCGATGTTGATGTCCTCCACGCTGGTGCGCGACAGTTCCTCGGTCTTGCGTTCGCGCCCGATCGGGCTGCCGCGGAACCACGTGAACGAGAAGTGCGGCCCCAGGATGCTGCCGCCCTGCAGCCACTGGCATCCCGACGAGTTGGCCGCGGTGTTCACCAACCCCTGCACCTGGGTGAGTTCGGCGATGGTCTGGTCGCTGACCCCGCCGCACTGCGGGAAGAACGGTCCGTGCTTGGCGGCGGCAGACGGCGGCGGCGAGGCCGGCTGCGACGCGCCTGGCCCTGCCGAATCACCGGCGCCCGAGCATGCGGCGAACACCGGGACTGCCACGGCAGCCAGCACTGCCAACCGAGTGGCGGTGCGGGTCCGTCGTATGGCCGTCGTGCGTCCAGTCACGCCATGCACTGTAGCTGCACCCTGTGAGGGCAACCACCGACATGCCGATTGACCAGGACTTTCCAACTCACTTTGCGGTCAGCAGCCAGACAGGTTCTGCCGCGCCGCGGTGTGCGACAGTAGCTGGATGCTCTGGGCGCTGCTGCGGCGGTATGTGCGGCCGTACCGGTCGCTGCTGGCCGCCGTCGCCGCGCTGCAGGTGGTGAGCACTCTGGCGTCGCTGTATCTGCCGACCGTCAACGCCGCGATCATCGACGACGGGGTAGCCAAGGGTGACACCGGCCGGATCATCGACCTGGGCGGCGTGATGCTCGGCGTCACCGCGCTGCAGGTGCTGTGCTCGGTCGCCGCGGTGTTCTTCGGGTCGCGGGCCGCAATGAGCTTCGGGCGCGATCTGCGTTCGGCGATCTTCCATCACGTCACCACGTTCTCGGCCGCCGAGACCGCACGCTTCGGTGCTCCGACATTGCTGACCCGCACCACCAACGACGTCGGGCAGATCCAGCAGCTCGTGCAACTGACCTGCACGATGCTGGTGACAGCACCCATCATGTCGATCGGCGGTATCGCGATGGCCGTTCGCCAGGACGCGGGGCTGTCCTGGCTGCTGCTGGTCAGCGTGCCGGTGCTGGCCCTGGCGAACTACACCATCATCCGGCGCCTGATGCCCGTCTACCGCCGGTTGCAGGGCGTCATCGACGGCATCAACCGCGTCATGCGCGATCAACTGTCCGGCATCCGGGTGATCCGGGCCTTTTCCCGCGAACCCGTCGAACGGGTCCGGTTCGCCGAAGCCAACGACGCGCTGGCTGGCACCGCCATCGAGGGCGGGCGCTGGCAGGCGCTGATGCTTCCGGTCACCACGCTGGTGATCAACGTCTCCAGCGTCGCGCTCATCTGGTTCGGCGGGCTGCGCATCGACGCGGGCCACATGCAGGTGGGTTCGCTGATCGCGTTCCTGGCCTATTTCATGCAGATCCTGATGGCCGTGCTGATGGCGACGTTTCTGCTGGTGCTGTTTCCCCGGGCCTCGGTGTGCGCCGAGCGGGTCACAGAGGTGCTCGACACCACGCCCGCGATCACCAGCCCCGAGCACCCGCAGCAGCCGCGGGCCCACACCGGCGACATCACCCTGCAGAACGCCACATTCAGCTATCCGGGGGCCGATCGCCCTGTGCTGCAAGATGTTTCGTTCACGGCACGATCCGGGACGACGACCGCGGTGGTCGGCTCGACGGGTTCGGGCAAGTCGACGCTGCTGGCATTGGTCTGCCGGCTCTACGACGTCACCGCAGGCGCGGTGCGGATCGACGGTGTCGATGTGCGCGATCGCGACATCGAGGAGCTCTGGTCGACGATCGGCCTGGTGCCGCAGCGCGGTTACCTGTTCACCGGGACGGTCGCGGAAAACCTGAGCTACGGCGCCGCGCCGGGACAGGTGCTGACCGACGACGACATGTGGGAGGCGCTGCGGATCGCGGCCGCCGACGACTTCGTGCGCGCCCACCCCGAAGGGCTGCAGATGCCGGTGGCCCAGGGCGGCATCAACTTCTCCGGCGGACAACGGCAGCGGCTGGCCATCGCGCGCGCCGTGATCCGCCGGCCCGCGATCTACCTCTTCGACGATGCGTTCTCGGCGCTGGACGTCCACACCGACGCCAGGGTGCGAGATGCACTGCGTGCGGTGTCGGGTGGGGCGACAGTGCTCATCGTGGCGCAGCGGATCTCGACGGTCACCGATGCCGACCAGATCGTCGTCGTCGACGACGGCCGCATCGTCGGCGTCGGCACCCACGACACCCTGCTGGCCGACTGCCCCACGTACGCCGAGTTCGTCGAGTCGCAGTCGGTGGGCGCCGGAGAGCGCCGATGAGCGCTTGCGCGAAGAGGAGACGACCCCAGTGAGCATCCCGTCCGCGCGCCGCGCGATGCTCGCCGCACCCGCCGAACGCACGCGCGACTTCCGGGGCTCGGCGCTGCGGCTCGTCAAACTGCTGGTGCCGCAGCGCGGGCCGGCGATCGCGGTGGTCATGCTGGGTGTCGCCGGGGTCGCGATCGGGGTGATCGGCCCACGCATCCTCGGCCACGCCACCGATCTGCTGTTCAACGGCGTGATCGGGCGCGAGCTGCCCGCAGGCCTCACCAAGGAGCAAGCCGTCGCGGCAGCCCGCGCGCGCGGTGACATCACGTTCGCCGACCTGCTGTCCGGCATGAACGTGATCCCCGGGCACGGCGTGGACTTCGCCGCCGTCGCGCGCACCCTGGCCCTGGCGCTTGGCCTGTATCTGCTTGCCGCCCTGTTCGTCTGGGTCCAGGCCCGGCTGCTCGTGGTGGTCGTGCAGCGCACCATGGCCGCGCTGCGCGCCGACGTCGAGCACAAGATCCACCGACTACCGTTGTCCTACTTCGACTCCCGCCAGCGCGGTGAGGTGCTCAGCCGCGTCACCAACGACATCGACAACATCTCGTCGTCGGTGTCGATGACCATCAACCAACTCATGAGCGCGGTCCTCACAGTGATCGCCGTGCTGGTGATGATGCTGACGATCTCGCCGTTGCTCACCGCGCTGACCGTGATCACGGTGCCGCTGTCGTTGTGGGTGACCCGCTGGATCGCCCGCCGGTCGCAGCGGCTGTTCGTCGCGCAATGGCGCAACACCGGGCGGCTCAACGCCCACATCGAGGAGACCTACAGCGGTTTCACCATCGTCAAGACGTTCGGGCACCAGGCCGCGGCGCGGCAGCGGTTCGCCGAGCTCAACGGCGAGGTGTTCCAGTCGAGCTTCGCCGCCCAGTTCTTCTCCGGGTTGATCTCCCCCGCAACGATGTTCATCGGCAACCTCAGCTACGTCGCCGTCGCCGTGGTGGGCGGGCTGCAGGTGGCCACCGGGCAGATCACCCTCGGCAGCATCCAGGCCTTCGTCCAGTACGTGCGGCAGTTCAACCAACCGCTCACCCAGATCGCCGGGATGTACAACACGATGCAGTCCGGGGTGGCCAGCGCCGAGCGGGTCTTCGAACTGCTGGACACCCCCGAGGAGACGCCCGACCCGCCCCGTCGGCTCGACATCCGCCGCGGCAGGGTGGAATTCGACCACGTCACCTTCAGCTACCGGCCGGGTACGCCGGTGATCGAGGATCTGTCACTGACCGCCGAACCAGGCAGCACGGTGGCGATCGTGGGGCCGACCGGAGCGGGCAAGACCACCTTGGTCAATCTTCTGATGCGGTTCTACGACGTGGATTCCGGCCGGATCAGCATCGACGGCGTGGACATCTCGACCGTCAGCCGTCAATCCCTGCGCTCGTCGATAGGCATGGTGTTGCAGGACACCTGGTTGTTCGGCGGCACGATCTACGACAACATCGCCTACGGCAGGCCGGATGCCGGCGAGGAGGACGTGATCGCGGCGGCGCAGGCCGCCCACGTGGACCGGTTCGTGAACACGCTGCCCGACGGCTACGCCACCCGCGTCAGCGACGACGGTGGCAGCATCAGCGCCGGCGAGAAGCAGCTGATCACCATCGCGCGGGCGTTTCTGGCCCGCCCCGCCCTGCTGGTGCTCGACGAGGCCACCAGTTCGGTGGACACCAGGACCGAGTTGCTGATCCAGCATGCGATGAACGTATTGCGCCGGGACCGAACCAGTTTCATCATCGCCCACCGACTCTCGACGATCCGGGACGCCGATCTGATCCTGGTGATGGATGCCGGCCGGATCGTCGAACGCGGCAGCCACGAAGATCTGATGGCGCGCCACGGCAGGTATTGGGAGATGACTCAGGCCTGAGCCTCGCCGAGACTACGGATTTTGGCGTGAAATCGCCGAAAACGCACGAAAAACCGTAGTGTCGGCGGGGGAATTTACAGGTTCGGGCCCTCTGCCCGCAGATCGTCGACGTTCTTCATGGCTTCCCGCAGCTTGCCCAGCCACTCCTCGGTGTGTTGACCGACCAGCTTGACCGACCAGGCCAGTGCGTCGGAGCGCGACCGTGCCACGCCGGCATCGACGAGGGTGTCCAGCACCTGCCGCTCAGGCTGCTTGAGCCGGGTCATCACCGGAACGGCGATGTGGGTGAACAAGATTCGCTCCGGCGGAGTTCCTACCTCGACACCCCAGGAGACCTTGCGGCCGAACTTGTTCTGCGCCTCGTCGGCGATGCGCATGCGTTCACCGCGCGTCTCTTCACGGAACCGGGCGGCCCGGCCGGAGGCCCTGGCCTCGCTCTCGTCGTCGGCGGGATCCGGCAACCGCCCGATGACGGTGATCTCTTCGCGGTCGACGACGACGGTCGGGTCGCCGGTGAACCAGGTGTCGGGCAGGCGCCCGGCGAACCATTCGGGTGCGTCGTGGGCCGCTGGTTGCTGGGCTTGCTGCCAGCCACCGCGCCCGTGCTGATGATGTTGCTTCATGTATTACATGATTACACCGTTACATCACTGGTAGGGCAGCGTTCACCACCGGCGAACACCGGTGCTCAGGCGCGCGGGTTCAGTTGCGCTTGAGCAGCAGCGCTGCGCCGCCCACCAACACGAGCGCGACCAGCAGCAGGCCCGCCCAACCCGGACCCATCAGCCACCAGACCACGCCCAGCACGACGATGACCGGCGACAACACGAACAGCACCATGCCCGGGTGCTGCTTGAAGACCGCGACGGCGCTCTGCGCACGGACCCGGTCGATTTCCTTTGCCATGGCACCAGGATGCCAGTGCTGTGCCCTACTGTCGGTGCTTCATCGGCAGAACAACGACAGGAGTGCGAACCGTGCAGGGCAACAACGGTCAGTGGCTACCCGACCCCGAAGGACGCTTCGACTTCCGGTGGTGGGACGGGCAGTCCTGGACCGATCAGGTGTCCCATCAGGGCCAGGCCCACCGGGCCCCGCTGCAGGCCGCCCAGCGAAATGCGCCCGGTGACGGATTCGCCGGGATCACAGGCGATCTCGTCGACGGCCGGTTCAGTGAGAAGGAAGCCGACCCGATCGCCAACCAGAACGCCAAGATGCTGCGGGTCCGGCTCGGCGAGCCGTTCATGGCCCGGCAGGGTTCGATGGTCGCCTACCAGGGCAACGTCGACTTCTCGTTCGAGGGTGGCGGCGCATCGAAATTCATCAAGAAGGCGCTCACCGGCGAAGGCCTGCCGTTGATGCGCTGCCAGGGTCAGGGCGACGTGTTCCTCGCCGACCAGGCGTTCGACGTACACCTGTTGCGGCTGAACAACTCCGGGTTGTCGATCAGCGGCAAGAACGTGCTGGCCTTCTCGGCGAGCCTGGATTGGAACATCGAGCGCGTCAAAGGCGGCAGCATCGCGACCGGCGGCTTGTTCAACACCACGTTGCGCGGCAGCGGGTGGGTGGCGCTGACCACCGACGGCCCGCCGGTGGTGCTCAACGCTGCAGAGGCACCGACCTACGCCGATACCAACGCGGTGGTGGCCTGGTCGGCACACCTGCAGACCCAGCTCAAGACCAGCTTCAAGGCGGGCGCATTGATCGGTCGGGGATCGGGCGAGGCCCTGCAGGTCGCGTTCCACGGCGACGGTTTCGTGATCGTGCAGCCGTCGGAAGGCGTCACCGTGGCGGCCCAGTAACGGCTTTCCACCGCCGGTAGGCATCGGGCAGGCACACCGCGCACGGCCGGTATCCCGCGGCCACGGCGGTCGCCGCGTCGGCGAAGAACACGCGGTGCGCGACGTACCCGCCTGCCGCCAGCGCACGCAGCGCCGACGGGCAGTCGAGCCGACCGTAGATCCTGCCGCGGCGGTATCCGCCCAGCGTTCCCGGCACCGCGCTGCGGTACGGGCGGCCATCGGCGCCCAGCAGGGTGTAGGACCGAATTGTCATGCCGCGTCGTGGAATACGAGCCCGAGGGTGAACCGGACCCCGGATCGCACCACCGAAACCCCATGCCGCACCGGTGCCGCCGACCAGCCCCGGGCCGACCGCACCGGGCGGTCGCGCGTGGTGAACACCAACCCGTGACCGTGCGGGATGACGACGGCCGTGCCCCGCGACTGGGCCCGCGGCCGCTGTTCGTAGAGCAGGAACTCGCCTCCGGTGTGGTCCACCCCCGGATCGTTCAGGTTGACGACCACCTGCAACGGAAACACCAGCTCGCCGTAGAGGTCTCGGTGCAGGGCATTCCAGTCCCCCGCGCCGTACCGCAGCAGGATCGCCGTCGACTTGGTCTGTCCCGCCGCGTGGCAGCGCTGCAACCACTCGCCGAAATCGTTGGGCCACGGCGTATCCCGCCCGAGCCTGGTCCACCAGTCGCGGGCGATGGGCAACAACTTGGGGTACAGCGCACTCTTGAGTGCGTCGACCGCGTCGGGATACGGCTCGGCGAAGTAGCGGTACTGCCCCTCACCGAACCGATAGCGCGCCATGTCGATCGTCGACCGGAAGCGGCTGCCATCGGGATAAAGCGCGGCGATCTCGGCGGCCTCCTGCGGCGACAGCAGAGGGCCGGTCAGGGCGCACCCCACGTCGTCGAGACCCGACCGCACGCCGTCCCAGTCGACTGCCTCGACCCGCTCACGCCACGGCCCTGCCGTCATGCCGCGGCCTCCAACTCCAGCAGCAGCCGTTTGGCATCGACCCCGCCGAGGTAACCGCCCATCGCGCCGTCGCTGCGGACCACGCGGTGACACGGCACCACGAGCGGAAGTGGGTTGGTGGCGCAGGCCGTCCCGACGGCGCGTACCGCTTTCGGGTTCCCGGCCAGCCGGGCCACCGCGGCATAACTCGCGGTCTGCCCGTACCCGATCTCCGGCAGATGGTGCAGCACCGTGCTGCGGAACCCCGCAGACAGTCGCCAGTCGAGAGGGACGTCGAATGTCCGGCGGGCACCGCCGAAGTACTCGTCGAGCTCGCGGGCGGCGGTGTCCAGCCGGCCCGGCGCGTTCAGGATGCGTGGGCTGATCCGGTCGGCCAGGGTCTGCAGAACCGCGTCGTGATCCTCACTCGCGTACGCAACCCGGACGAGCCCCTGGTCGGTGGCGGCCAGCAGCAGTCGGCCGACGGGGCTGTCGACGACGCGGTACGCGATGTCGAGGACACCGTCGCGCTGCGCATCGGCGATCAGCCGAGCCTTCAACACCGCCAGATCGTCAATCATCTTGTCGTCGTTGATCATCGGAGCTCTCCCTTGAACGTGCGCCTGAGCGCTGCGACGCCGTCGGCGGCGGCGCGGCGGGCGGCCGCCTCACTGCCGCCGAGGATCTCGGCGATGTCGCGGTACGGCAGGCCTGCCAGGTAGTGGTATGCGACAGCGTGTCGCTGTTTGTCGGCGAGGCGATCCAGCGCCTCGATGAGGTCGTCGTGGGGTTCGGACACCGGTGGCGGCGCTGGTTCCGGCACCACGTCGAGAGGGATTGCCGTACGCGAGCGGGCCCGGGTGATGTCGATGGCCTTGCGGTGCGCGATGGTCACCAGCCAGGCCTCGACGTTGGCGTCGGCAGCCAGGTCGGGATAGGCCTTCAGCGCCGACAGGAACGTCTCCGACCAGGCGTCATCGGCGTCGATCGGCCCGACGACGGCGCGGCACACCCGCAACACCGTCCGGCCGTGCCGACACACCACCGTCTCGAATGGCTGTTTGACTTTCACGCTCTGTAGACGCCCCGTCGAGGAGATTCGTGAGGTGTCCATCCTGGCAGATCGGATAGGGCACCCGCGGCGCGTCTGTGATCGCGTTCGAGCTCGAGCAGAAACCGCTTACGCGCGATGCCGCCCGCGTAGCCGGTGAGCTTCCCGCCCTGCCCCACCACGCGGTGGCAGGGCACGATGACCGACAGTGGGTTGCGTCCCACCGCCGCGCCGACCTGCTGAGCCGTTGCCCCGTCGATCTGTGCGGCCAACGCCCCGTAGGTGGTGGTCACGCCGTAGGGGATCCGCGTGACCAGCCTCCACACCGCGGCCTGAAACGGGTCGCCATGCACGTTGAGCGGCAGCTCGAACCCAGTGCGCGCGCCGACCAGATACTGGTCGAGCTGACTGATCACGTCGTCGAATCCGTCATCCCGGCACGGACCGAACGTCACGGGATCGGGCCGGTACCAGTGATGCGGAAAATACAGTCCGCACAACCCTGCTTCATCGCGGACCAGGGTGAGCCGGCCCAGCGGATTCTCCACCACGCAATGCCATGCACGATCGGACATCCCGGGCTCCTTTCCTCGCTGTCATGAGGAAGACGCCCGGGCGCCCAGGTTTCGTGAGGTCTACCGAAAACGCCGCAACCGCAGACTGTTGCTGACGACGAACACCGACGAGAACGCCATGGCGGCCCCGGCCAGCATCGGGTTGAGCAGCCCGGCCGCGGCCAGCGGCAGCGCTGCGACGTTGTACGCGAACGCCCAGAACAGGTTTCCCTTGATGGTCGCGAGCGTGCGCCGCGACAACCGGATGGCGTCGGGGGCAGCCCGCAGGTCACCGCGGACCAAGGTCAGATCACTGGCCTCGATCGCGACATCGGTGCCGGTCCCCATCGCCAGCCCCAGGTCGGCCTGTGCCAGTGCGGCGGCATCGTTGACCCCGTCGCCGACCATCGCGACCACGGCGCCGCCGCTCTGCAGCCGCTTGATCACGTCGACCTTGTCCTGCGGCAGTACCTCGGCGTACACGTCGTCGATGCCGACCTGATCGGCGATGGCGCGGGCCGCGGCCTGGTTGTCTCCGGTCAGCATGATCGGAGTCAGGCCGAGGGCGCGCAGTTGGGCGATGGCTTCCGCCGAGGTGGGCTTGACGGCGTCGGCCACCACGAGCACCGCCCTGGCCTCACCGTCCCATCCCACCGCGACTGCGGTCCGCCCTTGCGCCTCGGCATCGCGCACGGCCGCGTCCAGCGAGTCCGGCAGCGGCAGCGCCCAATCGGCCAAGAGCCGGCGCCGGCCGACCACGACGGCGTGGCCGTCGACGACACCTTGCACACCGAGCCCGGCGACGTTGCCGAAATTCTCCACCGCGGGAAGATCACCGACCTTGTCGCGCGCGCCCGCCGCGATGGCCTTGGCGATCGGGTGCTCCGACGCGTTTTCCAGGGCACCGGCCAGTCGCAGCGCCTCGGCGTCGTCCACGCCGGCCGCGGTGATGACGTCCAGCAGCGTCATCGTGCCTGTGGTGACGGTCCCGGTCTTGTCGAGCACGATGGTGTCGACCTTGCGGGTGGACTCCAGCACCTCGGGTCCCTTGATGAGGATGCCCAGCTGGGCTCCGCGCCCGGTACCGACCAGCAGTGCGGTCGGGGTCGCCAGACCGAGCGCGCAGGGGCAGGCGATGATCAACACGGCAACGGCTGCGGTGAACGCCGCGGCCACCGAGCCGCCGATACCGATCCAGAAGCCGAGTGTGGCCACCGCCAGTGCGATGACGATCGGCACGAAGATGCCCGAGATCCGGTCGGCCAGGCGTTGCGCCTGTGCCTTACCGTTCTGCGCGTCCTCGACCAACCGCGCCATCTGCGCCAACTGGGTGTCGGAGCCGATCCGGTTGGCGCGCACCACAAGTCGCCCACCCACGTTGACGGTGGCACCCACCACCTGATCGCCCGGGCCGACCTCGACCGGCACCGACTCGCCGGTGAGCATGGACGCGTCGACGGCCGACGAGCCCTCTACCACCACACCGTCGGTGGCGATCTTCTCCCCCGGCCGAACCACGAATTCGTCGTCCACCCTCAGGTCGTCGATCGGAATCCGTTGTTCGACACCGTTTCTGCGTACCTCGACATCCTTGGCACCCAACTCGAGCAGCGCCCGCAGGGCAGCCCCCGCGCGCCTCTTGGACCTGGCCTCGAAGTAGCGTCCGGCCAGGATGAACGTGGTGACGCCGGCAGCCACCTCGAGATAGATGTTCCCCGTGCCGTCGGTGCGCGAGATGGTCAGCTCGAACGGGTGCGTCATTCCCGCCACACCGGCGGTGCCGAAGAACAGGGCGTAGAGCGACCACCCGAACGCGGCGAGGGTGCCCATCGAGATGAGCGTGTCCATGGTGGCCGTGCCGTGCCGCAGGTTGGTCCATGCGGCACGGTGAAACGGCCAGGCACCCCACACCACGACCGGCGCAGCCAGGGTCAGCGACAGCCACTGCCAGTTGGTGAATTGCAGTGCAGGCACCATCGCCATCGCGATGACCGGGACGGCCAGCACGACCGAGACGATCAGCCGGGTCCGCAGCGACGACATCGGATCATCCTGAACCACAACAGTTTCCGGCTCGGGCGTCGGCACATGTGCGGTGTACCCGGCGTCCTCGACAACTTTGATAAGCGTGTCGACGGGAACGTCGCCGTCGACGTGGGCCTTTTCGGTCGCGTAGTTCACTGTGGCGGTGACGCCGTCGAGGTTGTTCAGCTTCTTCTCGATGCGTGCGGCACACGACGCGCAGGTCATGCCGCCGATCTGCAGTTCCACGCTCATCTCCTCATCAGTGCTGGTGCTCGCGCGGCACGGTCACGGTGAACTCGGCGGTGTGCACCTTGTCTTGATGCTTGAAGTCCAGATACAACCGATAGGACCCCGCACTGGGAAACGCGGTGTGGAACCGGATCTCGGGTCCCGCGGGTGTGATCCCGTCGCCGGGTTCGCCCATCGGATGCACGTGCAGGTACGCGAGATCCTCGGCGCGCAGCGCGACCAGGTGCCCGTAGGCACCGAGATACGGCTGCAGGTCACTGACGGGCGCACCGTCCTGGGTGACCGAGAGCACCAGTTCCGAGGCCGCTCCGGCCGTCGGCTCACCCGAGAGCGTGACGGTGTAGCCGTCGACGGTCGCGGTGGTCGAAGCCGGCGGCAACGGTTGTGGGTCGTAGCGGCCGGCGACGTGCAGGTCCGCACTCAGCGTCACAGGTTGCCCACCGGCGGGAACGAAGTCGGCGAACACCTGGTACACACCGGCGTTGCTCAGGTTCAACGGAACGCTCCAGGTGCCTGAGCTGTCACGCACCGGGTGCACGTGCTGGTAACCGGTGAAGTCGCGACGCACGACGATGAGATGGAGTTCTTTGTCGTGGCTGACGGTGTAGTCGGTCACCGGTGCACCGGACGGGTCCCTGATCAGGAACCGCAGCGGCACCGCAGGACCCGCCGCGGCCAGCGATTGCTCCAGTTGCAGGGTGTAGCGGTTCTGACCGGACGGAGCGTCGGATTCCGCAGGTTCGGCATGTTCGGCATGACCTGCGGGTGCGCCGACCGGACCGAAGGCGGCGCCGATCCCGAACGCAGCGGCGAACACCACCGCGAGCGCGGCGGCGAATGCGGCGATCTTCGTGGCGGCGCTCATCGCGTCAGCTCGCCACCTGATAGCCCGCCTCGGCGACGGCGGCGTCGATGGCGCCCGCGTCGACATGTGCGTCGCTCTCGATCGTGACCCGGCCGGTCGCCAGGTCGACATCCACGCCGGTGACCCCGGGAATGCCGCCAACCTCTTCACGCACGGAGGAGGCGCAGTGTCCGCAGGTCATGCCGGTGACGGTGATGGTCTGAATGCTCATGACTCATACTATACCCCCCTAGGGTATGAAAGTGGGATGTTCGTGCACCATGAAGTGGTGGATCCAACACCGGCCGGCTACCGCGCCCTGGTCGTCGACGACGAGACCGCCCTGGCCGGCGTTGTCGCCAGCTACCTCGAGCGTGAGCAGTTCGAGGTCACCATCGCCCATAGTGGGCCCGACGCTCTTGCGCTCGCCCGTGAGGTCGACCCCGACGTCGTGGTTCTCGACCTGGGCCTGCCGGGGATCGACGGCATCGAGGTGTGCCGTCGGCTGCGCACCTTTTCCGACGCCTACGTGGTGATGCTGACCGCCCGCGACACCGAGCTCGACACCATCGTCGGGCTGTCCGTCGGCGCCGACGACTACCTGACCAAGCCGTTCAGCCCGCGCGAGCTGGTCGCCCGGATACGCGCGATGCTGCGCCGGCCACGCAACACCGCTGCGACCGCCGAGAACGATCGGGTGTTCGGACCACTGCGCATCGACGTCGCGGGACGCCAGGTGTCGATCGCCGACGAGCCGATCGTGCTGACCCGCACCGAGTTCGACGTGCTGGCCGCACTCTCGGCACACCCCGGCGTGGTCTTGAGCAGGCGCCAGTTGCTCGAAACCGTCTGGGAACCGGGCTATGTCGGTAGCGAACACCTCGTCGACGTCCATATCGGTCACCTACGGCGCAAACTCGGCGACGACCCGGCCGATCCGCGGTACGTGATGACGGTCCGCGGCGTCGGATATCGGATGGGCACCGGCCGATGAGCCGCCAGCGCTCCGGGCTCGGCGCCCGACTGCTGTTCGCGCAGGCCCTGGTGCTGGCTGCGGCAGCAGGCACCACCGGAGTGGTCGCCGCGGTCGTGGGGCCGCCGTTGTTCCGCGAACATCTGCACCGAGCCGGGGTTTCCGGTGATTCGGCCCAGCAGATGCACGCCGAGCAGGCGTACGTGTACGCGACCGTCATCTCGGTCGGCGTCGCGGTGTGCGTGGCGGCCCTGGCCGCCCTGGTGGTCACCTGGTACGTCAGCCGACGACTGCAGCGCTCGGTCACCGACGTCGCCACCGCAGCCTCCGCGATCGCCGACGGCCGCTACGACTCGCGGGTTCCGCCGGCGCATCTGGGCGACGAATTCGACGCCCTGGCACAGTCTTTCAACGAGATGGCGGGCCGGCTGCAGGCGGTCGACACCGGCCGCCGCCGGCTGTTCGGCGACCTCGCGCATGAGATCCGCACTCCCGTATCGGTTTTGGAGGCCTACATCGAAGCCGTCGAGGACGGTGTGCGCACGCTCGACGCCGAGACGGTGGCCGTGCTGCGGCAGCAGACCCGGCGGCTCGTACGGTTTTCCGACGACGCCGCCGCGCTCGCGCAAGCCGAGGAGGGCCAGGCCATCATCGAACCCGGCCCGGTGTCGGTGGCGGAACTGGTGGCGGCCGCGGTGGCCGCTGCCGCCGACCGGTTCGACACCAAGGGCGTCACCCTGCACACCGCCGTCGACCCAGGTCTGCCGCAACTGTGGGCGGATCCGGACCGACTCGGCCAGGTGCTCGGCAACCTGCTCGACAACGCCCTGCGGCACACCCCGCTGGGCGGCCGCGTCGAAATCGCCGCGACGACAACAGGTCCCACAAACCCGATGATGCTCCTCACGTCCGCGGTCACCCTCACAGTGACCGACACGGGCGATGGCATCGCCGCCGAGCACCTTGCGCATGTCTTCGAACGCTTCTACCGCGCCGACACGGCCCGCGACCGCGATCGCGGTGGCTCCGGCATCGGCCTGTCCATCGCCAAGGCCTTCGTCGAAGCCCACCACGGTCGCATCAGCGTCGCCAGCAGTTCCGGTGCCGGTACCACGTTCACCATCACCCTGCCCGCGAGATGACCGTCAGAGCGTGCCGAGGATGGCGCGCATCGTGTCGATCTCCTGCTGCTGCGTGGTCACGATGGCATGCGACATCTTGACCGCGTCCGGGTACTGACCGTCTTTGATTTCGTTCTGCGCCATGGTGATCGCCCCTTCGTGGTGGGCGATCATCTGGGTCAGGTACAGCTTGGCGGCCTCGACACCCTGGGCATTGCGCAGCGCGGTCATGTCGGCGTCGGACATCATGCCCTGCATGGCGGGCATTCCGGGCATCCCGGACATGCCGGGCATACCGCCGTGACCCATGTCGGTCGACGACATCGGCGGCATCGCAGGGTTGCCCCATGCGGTGAGCCAACCCTGCATCTGCTGGATCTCGGGCGCCTGCGCGGCCTTGATCTGAGTCGCCAGGTCGGTGACGCGCTTGTCGATGCCCTGCTTGGCGAGCAGCATGTCGCTCATCTCGACGGCCTGCTGGTGATGCGGAATCATGTGCTGGGCGAACATGACATCGGCAGCGTTGTGCGCCTCTGCGGCCGCCGAGGCGCTTGTCGTCGGGCTCGCGCTCGTCGTCGGACTGCTGCTCGCCGGAGCGCTCGAAGAATTGGTACAGCCTGCCGCGATCGCAACGGTGGCGAGCGCGGCGGCCCCTATCGCCATGGTTCGTTTCATGTCCACAACTCGAGCCTGCCCGGGATGGATATGGCCGGCCTAGTCGTTCTGTGAAGATTCGATAAAGCGCGTCCGCGCCGTCAAGCAGGCCGCGCGCGGAACAGTTTCACCTCACCCTTGATGCCCTTGAGGCGCCGCGCCCCGGCGAATGACCAGCTGAACCGCTCGCTCTCGCCGATCGCCTCGCGCGTCGATTCAGCCACCAGCACGCTGCCCGGCCGTGCCGCGCCGGTGACCCGGCTGGCCAGGTTCACCGGACTGCCGAACCAGTCACCGGCCCGGCTCACCGCCAGCCCGGTGGCCAGCCCCACCCGCAGCCGCGGGAAATCCTCGTCGGTCTCGGTGGCCGCCACCAGCGCCAGCGCCGCGTCGAGCAGGGCGGCCGCGTCGGGGCTCACCAACATGACCGCATCGCCGATGGTCTTGATCAGCCGCACCGGCCCCACCGCGACATCGCGTGCGGCGTCGGCGAGCCGGTTGGCCAACCGCTCCAGGTCCTCGGGAGGCACGACCTCGCCCAACCGCGTGAAACCCACCAGATCGGCGAAGGCCACGCTGACCAACCGGGCACCGGGCAGCGGCACCCCCTCGGCACGTTCGGAGGCGTTGACCGCCTCGGTCTCCAGCGCATGGCGCAGCTGGACGAACAGCATGTCCTGGATCATCGGCCCGATCAGCGGCGCCACCGCGGCCACCAACTGCTCGGAGGCCTGCGCGATCTGCAGCTCGGTCGCGCCAGGGGTCAGCACCGCCGCCAACGCCGCGTAGCGCATCACCTCGGCGGCCCGGCCCAGGCCCTCGGCAAGCACCCGGGTGATCAGCACGACCTGGTCGGGCTCCACGCCGAGCTCGATGAAACGCTGGGCAAGAGCCACGACATCGGCGTCGGCCCGCGGCAGCACCACGGCATCGGGGTCGTCGACCGACTGCAGGCCCATGGCCCGCTGCAGACGCTGCAGCAGCTCGAGATCGATACCGACCTGCTCGCTGATCTCCCGCGCGGACACGTACTGACCGTCGTCCCCGAGGATGCGGCGCGGAGCCAGCAGTGCCGGAGCGATCTCGTGGCGGATCTGCTCGACGGTGATCCCCCGACCCAGCAGCCACGGGATCAGCTCGGCACGTTCGGCGCGGGCGTCGCCTTCCAGACCATCGAGCAAATCGTCGTCTGACACCACGCCAAGGTAGCGCGTCAGGGGATGGCGCGGACCGCTCGCACCGCCGGGGCCGTCGACGCGGTCAGCAGCGTCGTCATGTCCTGTGGGTAACGGACGTCGACCAGCACCGAATCGGCGAATCGATAGGGCTTACCCGACAGCAGGCCGACGAACTGCTTACGCAACCGGGACATCTCGGCGCGCACCGTCACCACGCGGGAGCCGTCACCGTAGAGATCCGCGGCCAGCTCCTGCGCTGAGCGGCCCTCCGGACGCGTGGCCAGCACCAGCAGGATCTCGGCGTGCCTGCTGGAGATCCCGCGGCGCCAGCTACCGAACTGCCCCACCATCTCCAGCGAGGGTTCACTGTCGCGCAGATCGAGGGTCACCCGTGCCGGCGCCGGGGCCGGTTCGGCGTCGGCGGCCACCCGGACCAGCCAGCCGCCCGGCAGCGACTCGACGTCGCACATACCGAGCGGCGGTATCCACACCCGGCCGGGCAGTCCTTCCTCCGGCAACAGCACCCGGTTGTGCAGCGGCAGGGAATCCACCGCGGCCACCCAGCCGTCGGTGTCGACGGCCAGCGCCGGGCTGCGCATCCGGGCCAGGATCGGCGCCGACACCGTGCGCAACCGGTTGAGGGTGCGCTCATGCACCTCACGCAGTTGCGACTCGGCCAGCCGGGCGACCAGGTCGACCAGTGCCACCGTCGTGGGGTGCACGGTGGGCGCCGGGCCGGACACGTCGACGATCCCGATCACCTGGCCGGTACGCGGGTCGCGGATTGGCGCCCCGGCGCACGTCCACGGGTGGTGGCTGCGCAGGAAATGCTCGGCCGAGAAGATCTGCACCGCGGAATGCGACACGAGCGCCGTGCCAATTCCATTGGTGCCCACCGCATTTTCGCTCCAGCATGCGCCCTCGATGAAGCCGAGGCGGTCGGCGAGTGCCAGCACCCGAGGTGAGCCCGACCGCCACAGCACACGGCCGCGGGCGTCGGCGATCACCAGGATGTTGTCGCCCTCCTGGATCACCGATTCGAGACCACGCGTGACGTCACCGAGCACCCCGACCAGCCCGGACGACTGGCGCAGCAACTCCAAGCCGGTCTCGATGCGTGGCGGGTTGTGCTCCTCGGGATTGATTCCCTTGGCACGCAACCTGTTCCAGGAGTCCTCGATGATCGAGCGGGGCCGGGCCGGCGCCCGGTCCCCCGACATGGTGGCGTCGTATACCGCTGTCAGCAGCCGCGCGTAACGACGCGGGTCCTCACCGGGGGCGACCGCGGGCTCGGGTATCGACGATCCGGACATCGCCTGCAATTGTGCTCCCCGTCACATCAACGCGCTACGACGGCCCTACCGATAGACCAGTCCGCCGTCGATGAGGCCCGCCTGTCCGGTCATGTAATCGGCGTCCGGCCCGGCCAGATACGCCACGAACCCGGCGACGTCCTCCGGAGTTTCCGGCCGCCCCAGAGCGATGCCGCCCGCGTACTTCTGGAACGTCTCCCCCTCTGCCGCGCCGGTGAGCTCGGCGAACTTCTTGTCGATCTCGACCCACATGTCGGTGCCGACGATGCCGGGGCAGTATGCGTTCACCGTGATCCCGGCCGACGCGTACTCCTTGGCGGCCGCTTGCGTCAGTCCGCGAACCGCGAACTTGGAAGCGCTGTACACGCCGAGCATCGCGAAGCCGTCGTGACCGGCGATCGATGAGGCGTTGATGATCTTCCCCGGCCGGCCCAACTCGATGAACTTGGCCGCGGCGGCCTGGATGCCCCACAGCACACCGTCGACGTTGATGGACCACACCCGCGCGACCTCGGCGGGTGTGACGTCGGCGATGGGGCCGACCAGCGCGATGCCTGCGTTGTTGACCATCACATCGAATCCGCCGAGCGCCGTGGCGGCGTGTTCCACCGCCGCATACACCGCGTCGCGGTCACTCACGTCGGCGACGAATGTCGTTGCCTTGGTCCCGATTTCAGTCACCTCGTCAGCCACCGCGCTGACGCCGTCCGGCACCACGTCGACCAATGCGATGTCGGCGCCTTCGCGCGCGAGCCGCAGCGCGATGCCCCGCCCGATACCGCGTCCCGCTCCGGTGACCAGCGCCACCTTGCCCTGCAATGTCATGCTGATTCTCCACTCGGGTCGACGAGCACCTTCATTTTCTTACCGGCGTGCAGGGCCTCGAAGCCCTCATCGATGACGTCGTCGATCTCGATGGGCGTGACCCAGCCCTTCGTGTCGTACACCCCCTGCGCCATCAGATCGATGACGGCTTCGAAATCGGCCGAGGTGTAGCACAGCGATCCCTGGATGCGGGATTCGTTCATCACGAGGTTGAGCAGTGGTGTGGCCAGTGGCTTCTCGTAGATGGCGACGCTGATCGTCGGCTTGCGCGCACCCACGCACGCGGTGGCGGCCGCGATGGCCGGCGCCACGCCCGCGGCGTCGAAGGCCGCGTCAGCGCCCCGCCCATCGGTGTGATCGGCGATGAAGGCAGGCACGTCGGTGGTCGTCGGGTCCAGGGTCTTGGCGCCGAGCGCCTCGATGGCAGCCCGCCGGGTCGGCGACGGCTCGGCGACGAACACCGATTCCAGGCCCTTGCCCCGCAGCGCGAACCACAGCCCGATGCCGATCGGCCCGGCGCCGAAGACCACCGCGGTGTGCATCGGCCCCACCTCACCGAGGGTGGCGGCGTGGTAGGCCACCGACATCGGCTCCACGAGCGCACCCAACTCAAGCGACACGTTGTCGGGCAGGCGGTGCAGCATGTTGACGGGGACCACGGTGTACTCGGCCATCCCGCCGTCGGACATCAGGCCATGGAAGCCGATCTGCTGACAGATGTTGTAGTTCCCGGCCCGGCACGGGCTGCAGTGCCCGCACCGGTAGATCGGCTCGATCGCCACCCGGTCGCCCGGCGTGTAGTCGGTGACGCCGGGGCCGACCTCGGTGATGGTCCCGGAGAACTCATGCCCCATCGTCAGGGGCAGCTGCTGCCCGGTCAGCGGATGCGGTTCGGTCGGCACGAAGATGGGTCCCGCATAGTATTCATGCAGGTCAGTGCCGCAGATGCCGTTGAAGCCGACTTTGATCTTGACGGTCCCTTCGGTCGGTCGGGGCTCGGGCACATCGGCGATCTCGACCTTGTTCGGTCCGTAATACACGGCTGCTTTCATGGTGGACGTTTCTAGGCCAGCAGGCCCGTTCGCCGTAAGGGTTGCAAGAGGTTGCGTTCGCTCCTGTGTTCATTTGCGCCCGCAACCGTCGGGCAGGCTGCAACCCCGTGCAACCCTTGTCGCAGTCGTTGCCACCGTGTGGGCTGACTCACATGACACAGACCACCGCAGCACCGCTGGCCACACTGTCACCGCAGGAACGGGTTGACGCCTGGCTGGCCGACTTCGAGTCCGCACTGGCCGAACGGGACATCAACCGCGTCGTCGGGAAGTTCGCCACCGACAGCTTCTGGCGCGACCTCGTCGCGTTCACCTGGAACCTCAAGACGGTCGAAGGTCACGCCGGCATCTCCGGCATGCTGACCGAGCGCCTGCACGACACCGATCCGTCCGGGTTCCGGACTGCAGAACCCCCGACCGAGGACCTCGACGGCGAACACGTCATCACCTCGGCGTTCATCGAGTTCGAGACCGCCGTCGGCCGCGGGAAGGGTCATCTGCGGCTGCGCGACGACAAGGGCTGGACTCTGCTGACCACCCTGCAGGAACTCAAGGGCCACGAGGAGCGCAAGGGGGCGACCCGCGTCCTCGGAGCCGTGCACGGCTCCGACCCGGACCGGCGATCGTGGGCCGAGAAGCGCCTCGACGAGGAACTGACGCTGGGCTACACCGAGCAGCCCTACATCGTGGTGATCGGTGGTGGCCAGGGCGGCATCGCGCTGGGCGCCCGGCTGCGCCAGCTCGGCGTGCCCGCCATCGTCGTCGACCAGCACGAACGCCCGGGTGACCAGTGGCGCAAGCGCTACAAGTCGCTGTGCCTGCACGATCCGGTGTGGTACGACCACCTGCCGTACCTGCCGTTCCCGGCCAACTGGCCGGTGTTCGCGCCCAAGGACAAGATCGGCGACTGGCTCGAGTTCTACACACGCGTCATGGAGGTCCCGTACTGGAGCTCGACGACGTGCCTCTCGGCCTCCTACGACGAGGCCGAAAAGCGCTGGACGGTCGAGGTGAACCGCAACGGCGAGCCAGTGACGCTGCGACCGGTGCACCTGGTACTGGCGACGGGCATGTCGGGCAAGCCCAGTATCCCGACGCTGCCCGGCCAGGAAGTGTTCCGTGGCGATCAGCACCACTCCAGCCACCACCCCGGCCCCGACCAGTATGTCGGCAAGCGCGCCGTGGTGATCGGGTCCAACAACTCCGCGCACGACATCTGCAAGGCGCTCTACGAGAACGACGTCGACGTCACCATGGTGCAGCGCAGCTCGACGCACATCGTCAAGTCCGAGTCACTGATGGATCTGGGCCTGGGCGACCTCTACTCGGAGCGGGCCGTCGCGGCGGGCATGACGACGGAGAAGGCAGACCTGACCTTCGCGTCGCTGCCCTACCGCATCATGGCCGACTTCCAACGACCGATCTACGACGCAATCCGTCGGCGCGACAAGGACTTCTACGCACGCCTCGAAGCTGCCGGTTTCGAGTTGGACTTCGGTGACGACGACTCGGGGCTGTTCATGAAATACCTGCGTCGCGGCTCGGGCTATTACATCGACGTGGGCGCATCGGACCTGATCGCCGACGGCAGCGTCAAGCTGGCGCACGGCCAGGTCGACCGCCTGACCGAGGACTCGGTGATCCTGGCCGACGGCACCGAATTGCCCGCCGATGTCGTCGTCTACGCCACCGGCTTCGGCTCGATGAACGGCTGGGCCGCCGACCTCATCGGCCAGGACGTCGCCGACAAGGTCGGCAAGGTCTGGGGCCTGGGTTCGGACACGACCAAGGATCCCGGCCCGTGGGAGGGCGAGCAGCGCAACATGTGGAAGCCCACCCAGCAGGAGAACCTCTGGTTCCACGGCGGCAATCTGCACCAGTCGCGGCACTACTCGTTGTATCTGGCGTTGCAGCTCAAGGCCCGTTATGAAGGGCTCGAGACGCCGGTGTACGGACTGCAGGAGGTCCATCACCTGAGCTGAGACCACACGACATGGCGCCCCGAACGTGAATTCCCCACTCCGTTCGGGGCGCCCGCGTGTGGTTGAGTGCTTCGGGTGAGTGAGCTCCTGCACGGGCTGGCCCCCATCGTCGGCACCCGACCCCGCGTGCTCATCCTCGGAAACATGCCGAGCGTCATGTCCCTGGCCGCCGGCCAGTACTACGGCAATCCGCGAAATGCGTTCTGGCGGATCACCGCCGACGTGCTCGGATTCGACGCGGCCGCCCCCTATGACGAGCGGGTGCACGCGCTGGTGCAGCGCGGGATCGCCGTATGGGACGTCCTGCGATCCTGTCGCCGGGTCGGCAGCCTCGATTCCGCTGTGGAGCCAGACAGCATGGTGCCCAACGACTTCGGGACGTTCTTCGTCGCTCACCGCGAGATCGTTCGAGTGGTGTTCAACGGCGCGGCCGCCGAGACCAACTACCGCCGCCTCGTGGCCGTGGAGACTTCGCCACCCAGCGTGCGGCTCCCGTCCACGAGCCCCGCGCACACCATGGCCTATGCCGACAAGCTGGCCGCGTGGCGGCCCGCCCTCGAGTTGACGGATTACCGTCGGGCGGGCGCAGGTTGACCCATTACGCTTCAGCTACCGGGGGGCGATCCAGGCCGCGTTGTCCGCCGTCACCAGCTCCCCCAGGCTTGACGAAGGAACCACGATGACGTTTCCGCCAGCAGACCCCTGGCCGTCCGCCCAGAACTGGGGCTCGCCGCAGCCGGTGCCCGGCCAGCCGTGGGCGCCCGGTGGCGGTTACGCGGCTCCGCCGCCTCCGCCCGCCCCGCCGCGCCGCAGCCGCTCGCGCCTGATCATCATCGTTCTCGGGGTGGTGTTCGTGGTCGTGATGCTGATCGTCGCGTTGGTGTTGTGGTTGCTCGGCGGTTCCGACGAGGAACGGATCGTCAAAGAGTCCGCACTGGCCGGCGTGCTGCTGACCAAGCCCGAGGCCGGCACCATCCTGGGTACCGCACCGTTGGTCGCCGACACGGATTACGGTGGCGAAGTCGAAAGCTCCTGGGACACCAGCGAACCCGATCCGTGCAACTTCGTCCTCGGCGCCGAGCGCGAGCACGCCGGCAGCGGATCGACCGCGGTGCGCAGGCAGAACCTCAAGTCAACCGATTCCGATGCCGACAAAGGCAAGGATTTCAGCCTCACGCAGGCCGTCGTCGCGTTTCCCGATGCGGACTCCGCGCAGAAGTTCGTCTCCACCACCAAGGACAAATGGCAGCAGTGCGTCGGCAAGACGTTCCAGGTGACCATGACCGGCGACACTCCTCCCACGGTCGACAGCTGGCGCAATGGCGATGTCTCCGACAGCGACGGCGTGGTGTTGTGGTCGATCACCAAGCTCGGTTCCGACGCCGGCGGGTGGACCTGCCATGACGGGCTGAGCGCGCGGGACAACGTGGTGGTCGAGGTCGGCCTGTGCGACGACAAGTCCGATCCGCAGTTCGTCGGGGAGCTGGCGGCCAAGATCGGCGACAAGATCGACAAGGCCGCGCAGACCCAGCGGTCTTCACACCGTCACTTCCGCTGGTTCCACCACTCGAGGCGGCACTGAGGCCCGGCCGATCAGGCCAATCGATCGACGATGTCCTTGGCTTCCTTGAGGCCGAGACCCGTCTCGTCCCGGAGTAGCTTGATGGCCGCTATCTTGTTGCCCTGCAAGGCCAATTGACGCACCATCGGGCTGGCCACCAGCTCGCCGGGCCGGCCGGGCGTCGGCGCCGTGGGTCGGCCCGCGGCCGAAGCCGCGCGCTCCAGGAACGCGACCCGCCGTTCCAGGTCCTCGATGCGGCGCCGCAGATCGTCGTCGGAGCTTCCGAACAATGCCATTGGGCAAGTGTGGCATGGGATATGGGTGCGATCTTTGGCGTTTGGGCCACTGTCTGACCGCTCGGGCGTCACCCTGATGTGATGCCCGACTGCACGCACGTCGTTCTCATCCACGGCACGTGGGGCCGCGGCGACAGCTGGGCGCCGGCCCGAGCAGCCTTCGAAGGGCGCGGCTACACCGTGCACACCCCGACGCTGCGCCATCACGAACTGCCGTTGGAGGACGGCGCCGACAAGGTCGCGGCAGTGAGCATGCGCGACTACACCGACGACCTCGTATCCCTCGTCGACTCGCTGGACTCCCCGCCGCTTCTCGTGGGCCTGTCGCTTGGCGGCCTGCTCGCACAGCTCGTCGCTGCACGAGCCCGCCATGCAGGTGTCGTCGCCGCCTGCCCCCTCGCCGGCCGCAGGCATCTTCGCCCCGACCCCGTCTACGGTGCGAACCTTCGCCAGCGTCTTCGGCACGCACTTCATACAGCCGAAACCCTGGGCCAAACCGCTGTATCCGACTGATTGGCAACGGTTTCGGCGATGGATAGCCAATACGCAGACCGACGAGGACGCCCGCGGGTTCTTTGCCGACTTGGTCTGCGACTCAGGTCGAGCATATTGCGAAATCGTGTTCCCCTTCTTGGACCGCGGCAACGCGACAACAGTGGATTTCGCGGCAGTCACAACCCCCGTGCTCACCCTGCGGGCCGAACATGACCTGCTTGTGCCGCCACAAATCGCGCCCAAGACAGCGGCCCGCTATCGGTACGGCACATGCGTCGACATCGCCGGCTCTGATCACCTCGTCTTTTCCGGGGATGCGCTCGCGACCACCATGGGCCATATCGACGCCTGGATCGCGGGCAATCGCGGTCTCTTTGCTTCTTAGCCTGAGTTGACTACGGACCTTAGGTACGGATTGGCGTGGCACATTAAGACCTCCGAGTGAAGTGCGAGCTGTAGAGGACGCACCAACTCGTCTCGGAGGCCTTAATGTCCCACGGTAATGCCGTGTTGTCAGAAACCGGCCGTCTACACCTTGCTCGCTGCATCGTCGAAAACGGTTGGTCATTACGCAGGGCTGCCGAACGGTTTCAAGTCGCGGCCACTACCGCTGCGCGCTGCCATCCGGCTGCCCATGACGGTGACCATTGCGCCGGTCGTCAAAGGTGGCCATGGATTCAACCCTGACCGTGTACAGGTCAGATGGAAGTCATAGCCTCGTCGGTTTGACTGCGAGGTTATTAAAAGGGCGCTTTCTCCACCGGCGCATGATTGTGCATCAGTTTGACCCGACCGCCCTGGCCGAAGTCGATAAGCGACATTTGGCTTGAGCCCTCACCTGACACCTCTTCGACCTTGCCAGATCCGTACTTGTCGTGTACCACCCAGTCTCCGGGTTCCAGCACCAAAATCTCGCGCTGCACTTTTGGCTTGCCGACATCGCCGCTACTGCTAGTGCCGCCGGCGGATAGGGGAACAAGATGCGCCCACAATGCCGCTCCGTCTGTGTGCAGCGGTGACCGAGCCATCTCGCGCACAATCGTGAGAATCTCATCGAGGATCTCATCATTACTCCGACGCTTCGTAACAGGTAGTTCTACGTCAGCCGTCTTCGCGTACATGAACCGGCTTTCGTACTCCTGTCCCCATGAGTTGGCGAAACGCTTTTTTACCGCCCGCTCTTCAGCCCCGACGACCTTCGCTATTTCGACGACGATGCTCTCGACGCCTTCGCGGTTCAGCAGGCTCGCTTGGAACTGACCAAGGGGGCCGGTGACATCGTTCTTCCGCTCGAAGTCGACCAATGACGGGGCGACACGCACAGTTTCGTCGTCAACATCCTTCGACAGTGCGCCGGCTTCGTAGTTCAACCAGGGGGAGTTCTGATTCTGCTGCGTAACGACAATGATCCCGAACGACGTACCCGACAGCTCCGAGGCGATCTTGGCGAGACCACGCTCACCCGACCCGATGTTTTCCTCGGAC
This sequence comes from Mycobacterium aquaticum, assembly GCF_002086485.1. Lineage (GTDB taxonomy): Bacteria > Actinomycetota > Actinomycetes > Mycobacteriales > Mycobacteriaceae > Mycobacterium > Mycobacterium aquaticum. The sequence goes on from NZ_MVHF01000028.1 coordinate 100,962, forward strand.
ATGAACGGTTGTACTGAATCGAACGTCTCTCTTACCAAGTCTTGCCACACAGCCGCGACATTTCGTGACAGCTGTCCAGACCAGCTGATGAATACCTTGAACTTGCCCACGGCCACAGAGGAAAGGTATCAGCCGAGCCCGACGTCAACGGCAATTGCCTAGGGCGAGCTCTGTCCACGTCGGTCCGCTTTCAAAAGCGCTTCGGAGCGAAGGCATAAAACCGACGCAATGTCGGATCCCTTGTTTACCGTGGGGATGTGAGCAACGGCGACGTGGAGAACATTGTCAAATGCATCAAGAAGCACCTGCGGAACAACTTTCCGAAGGGAGTCTGCGTGCCCAGCCCAGATGAGGCCAACGAGGACGGTGCGACCCGCTTCGTGCAGAAGCAGTTCAAGGAAGCTGGGTTGGACTGCCCTCGCGACACCGCTCGTGGCGTCGTACGGCGCGCGTGGGACCAGGTTCGGTAACGACTGTCCGGATGGGGTAAGTATTCATAGTGCCAAAGTTCGTGCAGCCCGCGATGAGCGAGTGGCAATTCACCTGTCCGTTCTGTGGCACGCTCGTCTCGCAGAATTGGCTCAAGCTCTACCTTCAGACCTATAAGGACGAGGGGCCCGAGGAGATCGAGCAAGCTCGTCGCTGCAAGTGCGGTGCCTGCGGCCATATTTCCTGGTGGATCGATGGCGAACTTGTCCACCCTCGCCGATCAGCGGCTCCGCCTGCACAAGAGGGAATGCCTGCAGATGTACTCGCTCTATACGACGAGGCAGCCTCGATTGCTGATTTGTCTCCCCGGAGTGCGTCGGCGCTGCTGCGTACTGCCCTTGAAGTCCTCACTACCAATCATTTGGGACAGCAGAACGTCAGTCTCAATGATGCCATCGGAAATCTGGTGAAGGACGGCAGACTCGACGAGTCGTTGCAACAGGCAATGGACTATCTGAGACTCACCGGCAATGGAGCTGTGCATCCACGAGAAGTCCAACTCGACGACCAGTCGCCGAGCGTTGAAGCCTTGTTCGAGCTACTGAATTTGGTCGTTGAGCGGTTGGTCTACCGACCGCAGCGGATCGCTCACCTGTATGCCCAACTGCCGGAGTCGAAACGTCAGGCGGTCGACCAACGGGACTCTAAATAGCTCGCTGGTTATCGTACTGGCTCACGGTCCCTATATTTACGCGGAGCCTTCAGGAGGGCTTCGCACAGCCATAAACAATCAGGCTGTCAGTGCGACGATGCCCTGAGACATCACACCGCGATTTGTCAGCAGACGATGGCATAATAGAACATGTGTTCGATACCCTCGCTGACGCTGACCTGATCGACGGGTTGAGCGATGCGGGGCGCGCGGAGGCCGCGGCCATCGCCCGACGCCTGGCCCTGATCGGCGAACTCGACGCCCGCCGCGAACGCGAACTGGCCGAAACCATCTTCTGGCGCACCGACCCCTTCGAAGAAGTCGCCGCCGAAGTATCCGCAGCCCTGGCCATCAGCCGCGCCCGCGCCGGCGGACAAATCCAGTACGCCCGCGCCTTGCGGGACAAACTGCCCCTGGTGGCGGCGGTGTTCGCCGCCGGGGCCATCGACTACCGGGTGGTCCGCACCATCATCACCCGCACCGCCACCGTCGACACGGGCGTGTTCCCCGAGTTGGATGCCGCCCTGGCCCGCCACGCCCCCAAGTGGATGCGCCTGTCCGACCAGAAACTGCAAGACCGCGTCGATCAATGGGTGGCCAAATACGACCCCAACGGCGTCCGAGTACCCCCCAGTGTCGAAGAGTCCCGCCACATCACCGTCGAGCCGACCACCCCCGGCCAAGCCGTGGTGTGGGGCACCGTCAGCGCCGCCGACGGCGCCTCCTTCGATCAACGCCTCGACGCCCTGGCCGCCACCGTCTGCGCCAACGACCCCCGCACCCACCAACAACGCCGCTCCGACGCCCTCGGGCCACTGTCGCGACTCGAAGCCCAATTGCCGTGCCGCTGCGGCACCCCGGACTGCCCCGCCGCCGCCACCCGCGCCGCCGCCGACGCCGCGGTGGTACATGTCCTGGCCGACCAAGCCACCGTCGACGGCACCTCCGATAAGCCGGGATACCTGCCCGGCTTCGGGATCCAACCCGCCCAGACGGTACGAGAACTCGCCGCCGCCGGGCGCACCACACCCGTCACCGTGCCCACCGAAACACCCGGGTACCGCCCGACGGCGGCGTTGCGCGACTTCATCCGATGGCGTGATCTGACCTGCCGCTGGCCCGGCTGCGACGCCCCCGCACTCGCCACCGACATCGACCACACCGTGCCCTACCCCTACGGGGCGACCCACCCATCCAACCTCAAGCTGTACTGCCGCCATCACCACTTGGTCAAAACGTTCTGCCCCGGCTGGTCTGATCGTCAATTGCCCGACGGCACCGTGCTTCTCACCGCCCCCACCGGGCACATCTACCGCACCGAACCCCACGGCGCGGCCCTGTTCCCCACCCTGGCC
>NZ_MVHF01000029.1 GCF_002086485.1 Mycobacterium aquaticum
ACTCGACACCGGCCAAGACCGCCTCAACCACTACTGGCGCCCCGAAGACCTCTTCCACCCCAACACCGAGGCACCCAACAATCCGTGCGACGAGGACACCGGCGCCGACGCCGACAGTCAACCTGCCGACGGGGCACACGCCGGCGACGCGCAGCAGGCCGACGAAGCACCCGCCGAGCCCGACCCGTGGCCTGAAGTGGTCACCGCAGGACCCGAAGAACTGCGCCCCACGAACGCGGAAACCACCGGCGATACCGACACTGACTCCAATGCCGATGAGGCACCGGAACATCCCGCCCAACCGGATGCCGAGCCAATCCAGACCATCGGCGGCGACGACACCGACGACGCCGTGACGGACGAGGAGGCGCCTGCCGAGCCCGGCCCGCAGCCCGCCGAGCCCGGAGCGCAGCCTGCCGAACTCCACTCGGAGCCTGTGGAGGCCGCGTCAGAGCCGCAGGAACCACACCACTCGAACCGGCAAGCACCCGCAGACGGCGGCAACGACCCCGCCGGACAAGCGCTGCACGCCGCCCCACGACCAGACAGTCACCCCCACACCACACAACGACCCGGCAACCGCGACGGGCCCGACGACCCCTAGAGGCCGCGGCAGGCGGAGCGCAAGGCGCCCGCCGTGAACATCAACAGCTCACCGGGAGCACCCGGTGACGGTGACTCCTGGGCCGGGTCGGCTCACGACGATCGGCGCCTCGATTCCGATGAAGCCGCTGTACAGCCGGTGCGAACAGGAAAGGCGGAGCCGGCTTCCGGCCCCGCCTTTCATGACAGCTACGTGGTTGTGACGTCAGGGCACGAGCACCAGTTCGCGCTCTGCCGTTGCCGAATCGTCGTTGCTCGCGGGCTCGGTGTTGCTCACGGGCTCGGTGTTGCCCGCAGGCTCGGTCACGTCGACCACCGATTCGGCCACCGAGTCGATCACCTCGACGGGCTTGTCGGCAGGTTCGGAATCCTTGCCGCCGCCGCCCCACGGGAATGCCAACCGGACGATCTTGCGCACCACGCTGGCGAACTGCTTGTGCAGCGGACCGGTGTTGTAGGGCAAGCCGTACCGTTCGCAGATCTCGCGGACCTCGACGGCGATCTCCGCGTGCCGGTGGGCCGGGATGTCGGGGAACAGGTGATGCTCGATCTGGAATGACAGGTTGCCGCTGAGGATGTGGAACCACCGGCCGCCGGTCAGGTTCGCCGAGCCGAGCAACTGCCGGAAGTACCACATGCCGCGGGATTCGTTCTCGGTCTCCTCGATGGAGAACTCCTGGGTGCCCTCGGGGAAGTGCCCGCAGAAGATGATCATGTAGGACCACACGTTGCGCATCAGGTTGGCGGTCATGTTGCCCGCGAATACGAACGGCGCGAACGGACCGGCCAGCAGCGGGAAGGCCACGTAGTCCTTGAGCGTCTGGCGCTTGGTCTTGGCCCAGATGCCGCGCAGCACATCCTTTTTGTCCTTGATGCTGATCTCGCCGGACCGGATGCGCTCGGTCTCCAGTTCGTGCAGCGCGACACCGTACTGGAAGAACACCATCAGCAGGAAGGCGTAGACCGGGTTGCCGAGGTAGTACGGCGACCACTTCTGGTCCTCGCTCATGCGCAGGATGCCGTAGCCGATGTCGCGGTCCATGTCGACGATGTTGGTGTAGGTGTGGTGCATGTAGTTGTGCGAATGCCGCCACTGGTCGGCCGGGCACGCGGTATCCCACTCAAAAGCCTTGCTGGAGATCGCCGGATCGCCCATCCAGTCGTACTGGCCGTGCATGACGTTGTGGCCGATCTCCATGTTGTCGAGGATCTTCGCGATCCCCAGCATGGCGGTACCGGCCAGCCAGAACGGCGGGAAGATCGAGGCGAACAGCAGCGCGCGGCCACCGACCTCGAGCTTGCGCTGCATCTTGATGATGTCGCGGATGTAGGTGGCGTCGCGCTCACCGAGGTCGGCGATCACGCGCTCGCGGATGGCGTCGAGTTCAGCACCGAACGCGTCGGCTTGTTCGGGGGTCAGGGTGTAGATCTTCTTTTCGGGGCGATCGGAGCGACGGGGATTGGTCTCGGACATGTGATGGTCCTTTCGGGTTGGAGAGATCTGGGGTCAGAGGTCGATGTCGACGTCGCCGACAGGGGCGGTGACGCAGATCTGGATGTCTTCGCAGTCGGCGCTCGACACTGCGCCGGTGATCAGGTTGCGCACGGCACCACGGGTTTTGAACCGCGTGCAGCTGTGGCAGATGCCCATGCGGCAGCCGCTTTCCGGTGTCAGCCCGGCAGCCTCGGCCTGCGCGAGCAGCGGCTGGCCATCGTCGGTCACGGTGATGTTGCTGTTGGTGAAGGTGACCGCACCTCCGGTCGCTTCGGCAGGCACCGTGAACGTCGGAGGCACAAAGCTCTCCGATTGCGCGTCGGGGCAGAGCTCGCGCACGGCGTCGACGAGCGCCGCGGGTCCGCAGACGTAGACCGCGTCCGGCGCAACCCCGGGGAAAGCCGCGGCGAGATGTCCCGCGTCGAAGTAACCGCTCACGTCGCCGCCAACGTCATCTCGGGTGTACCCGTGCAGCACCCGCACATCGCGCATCGCCGCGAGCTCCGACCGGTAGCAGGCCTCATCGGCAGTGCGTGCGTAGTGGATGAAGGCCACCTCACCGGTGAAGCCCTCGGCGCGCAGGGTCCTCAGCATCGACAGCACCGGGGTGATGCCGCTGCCGCCGGAGACGAACAGGATGCGACGGGGCCGTACGGCGGGCATCACGAAGTCACCACCGACTGAGTCCAGCCCCAGCACCATGCCCGGGTAGGCGTGGTCGCACAGGTAGTTCGACACCAGGCCACCGTCATGGCGGCCGATGGTCAGTTCGATGGAGCCCGCGCCTTCGGCGCTGGCCGGCGAATAGCACCGCGTGCGGCGCCGCCCGTTGATCTCGACGGACAGATTGATGTGCTGGCCGGCCCGGAATCCGGTGAACGCGTCGTTCGGTTCCAGGGTCAGCGTGACGCTGCGCGGCGTCTGGCGCCGCACCGCGATCACCTTGGCGCGAGCATCGCCGCGCGTCCAGGTCGGCTCCACCAGCTCGGTGTATCGGTCGACCCCATGGGGTCCGGTCAGCAGGTTCACCAGCGACGAGCTGGATACCCGCCGGCGAACTCCCGCTGTCAAAGTTTGAGTGAACATGTGTACACAGTACCGCCGGTAACAAGGGGGCTGTCAACGGTGAAATTGCTGGTTGTGGTACGCTTCACATCAGTGAACACCCGTACGCCCAATTCACGAACACCGAGATCACGACCGCGCAGCTCAGAGCCGTCGCGCTCGCGCGACCCGCTGTCTCGTGAGGAACGCAAAGAAGCCACCCGCCGCGCGATCATCGCCGCGGCGCTCACGCTGCTGGAGGAACAGAGCTTCAGCTCACTGAGCCTGCGTGAGGTGACCCGTCAGGCCGGCATCGTGCCTGCCGCGTTCTACCGCCATTTCGATTCGATGGATGCCCTGGGTCTGGTGCTCATCGACGAATCGTTCCGGTCCTTGCGCGACATGCTGCGCGGCGCCCGCGCAGGCAAGCTCGACCCGCGGCGCGTCATCGAATCCTCGGCCGACATCCTCATCAGCAGCGTCAACGAGCGCCGCGAACACTGGCGGTTCATCTCCCGCGAACGCAACAGTGGCGTCTCGGTGCTGCGCTACGCCATCCGCACCGAGATCCGGCTGATCACCTCGGAACTAGCGATCGACCTGGCCCGCTTCCCCGGTCTGACCGAGTGGAGCAGCGAGGATCTCAACATCCTGGCGAACCTGTTCGTCAATGCGATGATCTCGATCGCCGAGGCCCTCGAGGATGCAGGAGACGCACAATCCGTCGATGCGATTCATCGCACCGCGATCAAGCAACTGCGCATGATCGCAGTCGGCGTGCAGGGCTGGCACAGCGAGCGTTAGGGCACGCGGGTGAGCATCAAAACGGAAGTCCGAACTTGCCGATCAGCCACGCGATACCGGCCAGCAGCATGCAGCCGAACCCGATCGTCGCCGCGACGTTACCGAAGACCTTGGTTTTGCGGGGCGAACTGACCAGCAGCAGGATGCCGCCGACACAGGCCGCGGTCCACAGCGCTGCCGACAAGAGCGACATGCCCCCGACCATCAGAACGACGATGCCGATCAGCGCCGCCGGCCCAAACACATATGGATACATCCGCTGCGGGATCCCGAGCGGCAGCGTCGCACCGTCGGCAGGCAGGTCCAGATCGGGCCGGTAGTGCGTCAGCCAGCGTCCGATCGGTCCAGTCGTCCATTGTTCGTCGAACTCGTACGGGTAGATCGGGTCGGCTGGCCCGGTGATGGCCCAAGCCTTGGTGAGGGCCGACAGACGCCCCGTCATCACCTGGACCAGGTCGATACCGGTGATGTCGCGCCACGCGACGGTGACCGTGGTGCCGTCGCGCACCAAGGTGATGCCGTCGGGCCCCAGTGTCAACGCCTGCTGGGCCCGGCCGCTGCGCACCCGGGTGCTGTCCACACCGCTCAGTTGGACCGGTGTGGTGAAGTCTTCCGTCATCGCGGCGTTCCGCCGCCGTCCACGATGATCACCTGGCCGGTCATGTAGCTACCCGCGTCAGAGCACAGCAGCAGGGCGGCCCCGACCATCTCGTCGGGCGTGGCCAGCCGGTTCATCAGCGTCCCGCCGACCATGTGGTCGATCGCCTCCTGCGGGTTGTTGCGCATCATGTCGGTGTCGACCGGCCCGGGCGCGATGGCATTGACCCGAATGTTGAACGGAGTGAACTCCGCGGCCATCGACCGGGTCACCGACATCAGCGCCGCCTTGCCGGATGCATAGATGGACAGTGCGGGTGCGAAGTTGAACGCCCCGACCGAGACCATGTTGAGCACCGCGGCATGGGAGCTTTCCTTCAGGTAAGGCAGCGCGTGCTGGACCAGGAATACCGGACCGCGCAGGTTGACCTCGTAGGACTTGGCCCACGCCTCGGGCGTCATCGACCCGAGTGGTTGCGCCAAGGCATTGGCAGCGTTGTTGACCACCACGTCGACCCCGCCGAACTCGGACACGGTCCGGTCCACCAGGGCTCCGAGATCGTCGATGTTGCCACTGTGCGTGGGCACGCCGATGGCGTCGCCGCCCAACTCGCGCAGGTGAGCTGCGGCGGCCTCGCATGCGTCGGCTTTCCGACTGGCCACCGCGACCTTGGCGCCCGCCAGCACGAACCCCTCGGCCAACGCCAATCCGATGCCGCGGGTGCCGCCGGTCACGATGACGCTGCGGTCGGTCATGTCGAACAGCTGATCAAATTTCTGACGGTCCACCCCGTCAGTAGAACACGTGCCAGTTCCGCTTCGGATGCATCTGCTGATGCTGCTCGGGCGGTCGCGGAGCAGGTACACACCCTCACGCCGCCGACCACGGGAATCTGTGGGGAAACTGCTTACCTGCCTTGATGATTGGTGGCAATCGGCGCTCGCGACCTCTGGTGTGAAATTCGGTACGGTAGAGGTTGTAACGAACGGTGCTGTGCCGTCGATTCACCTATCGGCGGTCGAGCCCGCGGGTGTTGTCCCGGTCTCACCATGGGTCGCTCGATTCGTTCGGTATGTGCGGCGAGGATCTGGCCGGCACGACAACAGCAGCGTTGCTGATGGGGACACTGAACGTCGATCTGGGGGAACGATCATGGGGGCCGGCGCACGGGCGTGGCATCTGCGCGGGACATGGGCGCTGCGGCTATTCGTGGCGGCACTCGTGCTGTGTGCCGCCGTCGCCTTCCCGGTGCCCGCGCACGCTGTGGACAGCTGGCAGCACCGGCAACCGCCGCTGTCCACCCCGTGGACGCAGCTGGTCGATCTCGCGCACGCGCTGCCTGAATACCCGCGCCCCCAGATGGCCCGCACACACTGGCGGAACCTCAACGGCGGCTGGGACTACACCGGTTGGTCGGCGCCAAATCCCCCGGGACCCAACGACTATCACGAGCGCATCCTGGTGCCCTACCCCACGGAGTCCGCGCTGTCCGGCATCCAGCGTCACGACGACCAGATGTGGTACCACAAAACGCTGAAGATTCCGCGCACCTGGTGGGGCCAGCGGGTGTTGTTGCACTTCGGCGCGGTCGACCAGGTTGCCACCGTCTGGGTCAACAACCATCAGGTCGGCTACCACGAGGGCGGCTACTCCAGTTTCACCGTGGACATCACCGATGCCCTGCAATGGCCCGGCCCGCAGAGCCTGGCCGTGCGGGTCGAGGACCACAACGAGAACAGCCCGTACGCCGTCGGCAAGCAACGGAATCAGCCGCACGGGCTCACCTACACCGGCGCATCAGGTATCTGGCAGACCGTGTGGATGGAGCCGGTGCGTGCCACGCACGTCAGCAAGCTGGACGTCACGCCGGACCTGACCAGTTTCGCCGTCACACCCGCGATCACCGGTCCGGATCCAGGGCACATCGTGGTGTCCGTCGCCACGCGCGACGGCCGCGAGGTAGCCCGCGCATCGGGCAAGCCCGGCGACACAATTCGGGTCCCGGTACCCGCCCCACATCTCTGGACACCCGACGATCCCTACCTGTACGGCATCAAGGTCTGGCTGATCAACCGGTCCGGGAAGATGGTCGACGAGGTTTCCAGCTACGGCGGGCTGCGCACCGTCGGCATCGTCAGGGACGCGCAGGGCCGCCCGCGGATCGCATTGAACAACCAGATCGTCTTCCTGCAAGGCGTTCTGGATCAGGGATACTGGCCCGACGGCATCTATACCGCACCCACCGACGACGCCCTGAAATCAGACCTCGAGCAGATAAAGAAGCTGGGGCTCAACACCGTTCGCAAACACGCAAAGGTGGAGCCGGCCCGGTGGTACTACTGGGCCGACAAACTGGGCTTGATGGTGCTGCAGGACATGCCATCTCTCGGAGTGCCGATCGGTGGCCCGTGGGGCCCTGACCCCGACCCGCCGCCCGACGCGAAAGGACAGTTCGAGAAGGAGCTGTCGCAGATCGTCGACCAGCTGCACAACGTCACCTCGATCGTCGGCTGGGTACCGTTCAACGAGGGCTGGGGCGAATACGACACCGCGCGGATCGCCAATCAGGTCAAGGCCCAAGACCCGACGCGGCTGGTGGACGCCGAGAGCGGGGTCAACTGCTGTAAGTCACGCCCCGACAGCGGCGCCGGTGACATCTACGACGACCACACCTACGTCGGGCCGGGCGGCACCGCCGTGCATGACGGGCGGGCGGCCATGATCGGCGAGTACGGCGGGATCGGCCTGGTGCTGCCCGACAACCGGTGGCCGGGCGCGCCGGAGGCCTACGAGTTGACCGCCGACCAAGCACAATTGACCAAGCGGTATCTCGACATCGGCCGTGATCTGGAACGGCAGGTCCGTGTCGGTGGCCTTTCGGGCGCGATCTACACGCAGACAACAGATGTCGAGAACGAGGTGAACGGCTACCTCAGCTATGACCGCAGGCTGGTGAAGGTCGACGTTGCCGCGGTCGCCGCGCAGAATCGTGCGGTGATCGCTGCGGGTGGCACCGGGCCGGCGCCCGGCCGCAGCTGACCTACCTCACAGAGCGCGGCCGCTGATGAACTCGCGCGTCCGGCCGGTCACCGGATCCTCGAATTCCAGACGCTGCGCCAGCAGCTGCAGCGGCGCGCTGAAGTCGTCGGGCGCGACGTCGAGCACGTTGGGGTACAACGGATCACCGAGGATCGGCACACCCAGGGAGGTCATGTGCACGCGCAGCTGGTGGGTGCGCCCGGTGTGCGGGGTCAGTCGGTACAGGCCGTCACCGAATGCCTCGACGAGGGTCTCGGCGTTGGGTTCGCCGGGTTCCTCGAAAGCCTGTAAACGCCCGCGCTCCTTGATGATCCGACTGCGCAGCACAGTGGGCAGCGCGGTGTTGGGTGTGCCGAGCGCCCGGGCGACGTAGGTCTTGCGTACCGCGCCCCGGGCGAACAGCGTCTGATACCGGCCGCGCAACTCACGGCGGGTGGTGAGCAGCAGCACTCCGGCAGTGAGTCGGTCGAGCCGGTGTGCGGGGCTCAGCTCGGGCAGGTTCAATTCGCGGCGCAGCCGCACGAGCGCGGTCTGCGCGACGTGTCCACCCCGGGGCATGGTGGCCAGGAAGTGCGGTTTGTCGACCACGACGATGTCGTCGTCGCGGTGCAGGACCGGGATGTCGAACGGCACGGGTATCTCGTCGGGAAGGTCGCGGTAGAAATACACATGCGCGCCGGCCGGCAACGTCGTCGTCGCATCGACGATGGCACCGTCCGCGCACACCACTTCTCCGGCAAGCACTTTCGCGCCGATCCCGAACCGCGACTGCAGCTCGTCGAACACATTGCCGCCCCACAACCGCAACCGGGCCGGGCCCAGCCCGTCGCGTACCGGCAGCGGGGCAGGCTTCCTCAATTGAGCGGCACGGGCTCGAGAATCTCGGCGCGCGCCTCGGGTGCGGCCTGGCGCAGCGCATCGGCGGACTCGTCGTCGGGCTGAGTCTGCGACAACACCTCGGCTTCCACCCGCGCCAGATACGTGGCGACTTCGCGGTCGACGTCCTCGGTGCTCCAACCAAGTACGGGCGCAACGACTTCGGCGACCTCGCGCGCGCAGTCCACGCCACGGTGCGGGTATTCGATCGAGATCCGCATGCGGCGGGCCAGGATGTCCTCCAGGTGCAGAGCCCCCTCGGCGGCCGCGGCGTACCAGGCTTCCACCTTCAGATATACGGGTGCCGCGGAGATCGGCTCGAGCAGATGGGGCCGTCCCTCGGCCATCTTGAGCACCTCGCCGATCAGCGAGCCGTACCGGTCGAGCAGATGTCGCACCCGGTAGGGGTGCAGGCCGTAGTGTGCACCGACGTGCTCGGTCTGGTTGATGAGCGCGAAATAGCCGTCGGCGCCCATCAACGGGACCTTCTCGGTGATCGACGTCGCCACCCGGGTCGGGACGAACTCGGCCGCCGCATCGATGGCGTCCTCCCCCATCACCCGGTAGGTGGTGTACTTGCCGCCGGCGATCGCCACCAGCCCGGGTGCGGGCACCGCGACGGCATGCTCACGCGACAGCTTGGAGGTCTCCTCGCTCTCACCGGCCAGCAGCGGGCGCAGTCCGGCGTACACACCGTCGATGTCGTCGTGGGTCAGCGGCGTGGCCAGCACGGTGTTGACGTGGCCGAGCAGGTAGTCGATGTCGGCCTTGGTGGCCGCCGGATGGGCCAGGTCGAGGTTCCAGTCGGTGTCGGTGGTCCCGATGATCCAGTGCGTGCCCCACGGGATCACGAACAGCACCGACTTCTCGGTGCGCAGGATGATCGCCACCTCGCTGACGATGCGGTCACGCGGCACCACGATGTGCACGCCCTTCGACGCGCGCACCCGAAACCGGCCACGCTGCTTGGACAGGGCCTGGATCTCATCGGTCCACACGCCGGTCGCGTTGACCACCACGTGGCCGCGGACCTCGGTGACGGCTCCGTTCTCCGAATCACGCACCACCACACCGGTGACCCGGTCGCCTTCGCGGAGCAGGGCGACCACCTGGGTCGAGGTCCGCACCACCGCGCCGTAATGCGCCGCGGTCCGGGCCACGGTCATGGTGTGCCGGGCGTCGTCGACGACGGTGTCGTAGTAGCGGATGCCGCCGATCAGTGAGCTGCGTTTGAGGCCGGGCGCCAGCCGCAGCGCCCCTGCTTTGGTCAGGTGTTTTTGTGCGGGAACGGATTTCGCGCCACCGAGCTGGTCGTACAAGAAGATCCCGGCTGCCACGTATGGCCGCTCCCACCACCGGTTGGTCAGCGGGAACAGGAACGGCAGCGGTTTGACCAGATGCGGAGCCAGGGTGGTCAGGCTCAACTCGCGCTCGTGGAGGGCTTCGCGCACCAGCCCGAACTCGAGCTGCTCCAGGTAGCGCAGGCCGCCGTGGAACATCTTCGAGCTGCGGCTGGACGTGCCCGATGCGAAATCCCTGGCCTCGACCAGAGCAACTTTCAGCCCACGGGTGGCCGCGTCCAGGGCCGCACCTGCGCCGACCACGCCGCCGCCGATGACGACGACGTCGAACTGCTCGTCGCTGAGTTGCTGCCAGGCTTGCGCGCGTTGTTCAGGTCCGAGGAGGGTTTGCCCGTCGCCCGGTGCAGAGATCGGGTCAGTCACGGTCCCCAGGCTACGTGGGGTCGAAACGATCTGCGCGGTTCCGCGGCACCAGGGTGACGCGCGTCGCCTCCCGGCTAATCGAGATCGTCGTGCTGCATCAGCTGCCGGGCCGCCTCGGTGATCGAGCCGGACAGTGACGGATACACCGAGAAGGTCTGGGCCAGTTCCGCGACCGGAATGCCGTTCTGCACGGCCAGCGCGATCGGCAGGATCAGTTCCGACGCGATGGGCGCGACCACCACGCCGCCGATCACCACACCGGTCGCAGGGCGGCAGAAGATCTTGACGAAGCCGTGCTGCAGGCTCGACATCTTGGCCCGGGCGTTGGTGTTCAACGGCAGGGTCAGGGTACGGGCCGGCACCGAACCGTCGTCGATCTTGGCCTGCGGAACCCCCACCGCGGCGATCTCGGGTCGGGTGAACACCGCGGCGGCCACCGTCCGCAGCCGGATCGGCGCGACAGCCTCGCCCAGCGCGTGGTACATAGCGATACGGCCCTGCATGGCCGCCACCGAAGCCAGCGGCAGCAGGCCGGTGCAGTCCCCCGCCGCGTAAATACCGGGCACCGAGGTGCGCGACACCCGGTCGACAGTGAGGTAGTTGCCCGGGCCGAGTTCGATGCCGACCCGGTCGAGCCCCAGGCCGCCGGTGTTGGGCACCGAGCCGACGGTCATCAGCGCGTGACTGCCCTCGACAGCACGCCCGTCGGCCATGGCCACCCGTACGCCCGTATCGGTGCGGGTGACCGAATCGGCCCGCGCGTTCTTGATCAACGTGACGCCGCGCTCGGAGAACACGTCTTCCAGCACAGCCGCGGCATCGGAGTCCTCGTGCGGCAGGATCTGATCGCGGCTGGCCACCACGGTCACCGTGACGCCGAGCTCGGTGTAGGCGTTGACGAACTCAGCGCCTGTCACACCGGACCCGACCACGATGAGGTGCTCAGGCAGACTGTCCAGGTCGTAGAGCTGCCGCCAGTTCAGGATGCGTTCACCGTCCGGCGCGGCATTGGGCAGCACCCGCGGGCTCGCCCCCGTGGCGATCAGCACCACGTCGGCGGTCAACTGGCTCACGCGCCCGTCAGCCCCTGTGACCTTGACCCGGTGCTGGGCCATGCCCGGGCGGTCGTCGATCAACTCACCGCGGCCCTCGATCAGGTCGATGCCCTCACTGCGCAGCCGCTCGGCAATATCGACGGACTGGGCCGAGGCCAGCCTCTTGACCCGCTCGTTGATCTGGGTCAACGAGATCTTGGCGTCGTCCAGATCCAGCGAATAGCCCAGGTTGGGTGCCCGACGCAGCTCGGTCCGCACGCCGGTCGAAGCGATGAACGTCTTCGACGGCACACAGTCCCACAGCACGCAGGCGCCACCGATGCCGTCGCAGTCGACGACGGTGACATGAGCGACCTTGGGGCCGCGGGCAGCGGCGACCAGAGCCGCCTCATAGCCGGCGGGGCCGCCGCCGATGATCACGATGCGCGTTGCCACCGCACTAACCTAACGAACTTCGCGCATTAAGCTGTCTTACCGTGCCGCTTTACGCCGCCTACGGGTCGAACATGCATCCAGAGCAGATGCTCGAGCGGGCTCCACACTCCCCGATGGCGGGAACTGGCTGGTTGCACGGCTGGCGGCTGACCTTCGGCGGGGAGGACATCGGCTGGGAGGGAGCGCTGGCGACCGTCGTCGAAGATCCGCTCTCGAAGGTGTTCGTGGTGCTCTACGACATGACCCCGGCCGACGAGCACTCACTGGACCGCTGGGAGGGCTCCGAGCTTGGCTTCCACAAGAAGATCCGGTGCCGGGTCGACCGGCTGTCCTCCGACACCACCACCGACCCCGTGCTCGCCTGGCTGTACGTGGTCGACGCGTGGGAAGGCGGGCTGCCGTCCGCCCGCTACCTCGGGGTGATGGCCGACGCCGCCGAGATCGCCGGGGCACCGCCGGAGTACGTGCACGACCTGCGCACCCGGCCTGCGCGCAATATCGGGCCGTAGGCTTGGGGCGTTGGGTTGGCAGGCACCGCGAGCGTGCGCGTCTGCTGCCCGACACGCCGCACGTCGTCAGCACTCTGCGCACCCTCACGCCGCGCGAGCGCGACACAGTTGCCCATTGATCCGCGCAATCATCTCCCCTTGCTGACGTACGTCCTCGAACACGATCGAGATGACGATCCAGTCGATGGCCATCAACGCCGCGGTTCGCCTTCGGTCCTCATGCAGGTCGTCGGGATTGCCGTGCCAATCCATGCTGTCGTACTCGACCGCGACGCGCTGGTCGGGCCACGCGAAATCGAGCCTTCGAAGCTGGCCATTGCCGTCGATGACCTCGTACTGCAGCTCGGGGGTGGGTAGGCCACCGTCGAGCATCACCAGGCGCGCCTCGCTCTCCATCGGTGACTCGGCACGCCCGTCGGCCACGGCGATCAGATTCCTGACGTGAACGATCCCCCGGCGCCCCGCCTGTGCGTTGGCGGCGCGCCACAGTTCGGTGCGGTTACATGTGCCGCTGCGCAGCGCGGCATCAAGAGTTGCCAGCGCTCGCGGGCGCCGCAAAGCCCGCGCCACCTCGATGGCCGTCCATGCCGGGGCGGTGGCGTATCTGCCGTCGACGAACGAAAGTGGCGCGTTGTCGCGTCGGTGCACGACCAACCCGTCCGCCGACCGCATCTGACCGCCCGGCGGATTGAGGACATGCAGGTCCGGAGGGTCTTCGGTGTCGAATCCGTGCATCGCCGCCGCAGTGCCGAGACAGACGGCGACTTTTCGGCCGCAGGACAGATCCAGCCCGCGCAGCCTGAGATCGTCGGTCGGCTCGCCCAGGCAGTAGATGCCCTGCCACATCCGTTCCAGCACACCGGTATCGACGGCTTTGTCGAACGCATGACGGGTCATCACGCCGAGAATCTGTCCGCTTGTGGCAACGCCGCGTTGGGTCGCGAAAAGCTCGGTGAGTTGTGGGTCCATGCAGCGATGGTCGTTGCAGCGCAGCGTCTTCGGGAGACCGTCAGGACAGATTGTGGATGAACGACGGGTTGTGGATAACTCGCCGAGCGCGAGTGTGCGCAAACTGCCGACGCCGGACGGCGTGTCGGGCAACAGACACGCACGCTCGCGCGGCCAGGTCGCACGGCCGGGTCAACGCGGCCGGGGCAACGCGGCCGGGTCAACTCGAGGTCAGCAGCTCTGTCCGCTCGGCTCGCAACCGGGCCAGCTCGTCCTCGCGCTCTTGCTTGCGCGTGTCCAGCCGGGTCAGCACCGCCTCGACCCCTTCGATCGCCTGATCGACCTTCTGCTGAGCCTCGATGATCTGGTCACGCACCATGAGATCGGTGAAGAAGTTGTCGAACCAGACGTCCATTGTCCTTGTGAACGAGCTTATTTCGAGGGTTTGGACGCCTTGCATGTGAACGTCGGCCAGTTCGGTGGTGAAAGTCCGCAGCTCCCGGTCGGCTGAACGCAGACAGTTCACCACGTCGTCGAGCCTGTTGTTCTTGACCATGCTCGCGATCATGCCGCCGTCGAACCATGTGTCGTAGGCAGACCACGACCGTGCACTGCCGATCCGCTCGGCCGCCGTGCGCAGATCGGCCATGGCTCGTTTTCCTGCCTCCCGGGCCTCGGCGATCTCTGTGAGCTCGGCCGTCAAATGTCCTCGCCGCTGGGCTATTTCGGCCAACCGGGCCGCAGCCGGAGCGCCGGTCTGTTGCAGCCACTGTTCCTTGGCCGTCAGTGCCTTGGCATGTCGCGCCGCCACGTCGCCCATCCCGTCGAGCCGGCGCTGCAGATCAGCGACATTGCGTTGATCGGCGGCCGCGCGGGCCTCGAGGATCCGATATTCGTATTGCGCGGCTTCCTGTTCGGCCGTTTCCCGGGCCAGGTCGTCGGCGTGGGAACCCCTGAGCCGCGACAGGATGCCCGTCAGGGACAGGGTTTCCAACTTGTGGACGTCCTTGGCCTCCTCCGCGATGTGTTCCTGGGCCGCCGCGGCGGCAGCTGCAGAGCCTTCGGCCTTGCTGCGTGCTGTCGACAACCGCTGCTGCAGCGAGGCGGCTTCACGCAGCGCCGCGGTCGCCGCGGCCAGTTCATCGTCGGGGGTATCGGTCACATCAGCAGCTTAAGAGCGCTCACGGCACCGCGAACGCGGCAAAAATGCTGACGCTATAGGGCGTGTCGGGCAACAGACACGCACGCTCGCGGTGCAAGGGGGACAGCTACCCACCGGATGCGCTGGAGCCCTCGGTGTTGAGCAGCAGGACGGTGGAATCAGGGCCGAGGCCGAGATGCGTGCGGATGGGATCGGCTGCCAGGATGCGCAGCCCGGCCAGGCTCGCCGCCCCGCAGGGGCCGGCGTCGACGCCGAGGGGCGCCAGGTCGGCGATGGCTTCGACAGCTGCGTGGTCGTCGACGACGACTGCCCCGGCCAGGCCCTTGTGTAAGTCGGGCCAGGCGAGATAGGACGGGGTACCGCAGTTGAGCCCTGCCATGCTGGTCTGGCCGGTGGGGACGGTGGTGAGGGAGCCTGCCGACAGGCTGGCCCGCACGCAGTCGGCGACGTCGGGTTCGACCGCGACGATGCGGCAATCGGGGTGTGATTGGCCGAAAGTCACCGCGGCGTGGGCCAATGAGCCGACACCGGCCGGAACGACGATGAGGTCGAAACCGCCATGCAGCGCTGCGGCCTGTTCGGCCGCCTCGTCGAAGAGTGTGGCGTATCCGTCGACGATCCACTGCGGGACCTCTTCATACCCGGGCCACGAAGTGTCTTGTATGAGAAGCGAATCCGGGTCGGTGTCGGCGAGCGTGGCGGCGTGCTCGACGGCGCGGTCGTAAGGCAAGTCGAGGACGCGGACGTCGGCACCCTCGGCGCGGATCAAGTCGACGGCGCGTGCGGACACGCCTTCGGGCACGACGATGGTCGCAGGCAGTTTCATCAGTGCGGCCATGCGCGCCACCGCTCGGCCGTGGTTGCCGTCGGTGGCGGTGACCAGTCGGGGGCTGGCGTGGACCGATGAGCGCAGCGCGCGGTGCACGGCCCAGGACGCGCCGAGCATCTTGAACGCAGGCAGGCCGAGTCTCAGTGACTCGTCCTTGACGAGCACTGCGCCCAGGCCGAGCGTGTCTGCGACGGTCGGCAGAGCGACCAACGGCGTCACCGCATAGTCCGGCAGGGTTTCGTGAAACCGCCGGATCTCGTCGGTCTGTCGCGGCGCGGCAGCGCCTCCTGGAGCCCACTCGGGGTTGAGCACAAACGATTCGGTCGTCAGCACGGGACACCTCCTGACTCGGAACAGTAGGCACTGTGACGGCCGGACAACATCAGCGATTGCTGCCGCCGACCCGGCAGCATTACTGATGTTTTCCTACACTCGGGTGATGTTGGATGTCCGTCGTCTGCGGTTTCTGGTGGAACTGAGCCACCGCGGCACGATCGCGTCGGTGGCCGAGGCGCTGCACATGAGCCCGTCGGGTATCTCGCAGCAGCTGGCGCTGCTCGAGCGTGAGGCCGGCGCCCCGCTGCTCGAACGTGTCGGCCGCGGCGTCCGGCTCACCGAGGCCGGGCAGCGCCTGGCCGACCGGGGCGCCGACATTCTCGCCGCTCTCGAACTCGCCCAGGCCGAACTGCGTTCCGGCGAGGAGCCGCCGACCGGCACCTGTCGGGTGGCCGCCTTCGGCAGCGCCGCCCGCGCATTGGTCCCCGCGCTCCTGGACTGCCAGCACCGACATCCGGGACTGCGGGTCGAGCTCGTCGAGTCCGAGCCTGAGGTCGCTGTTCCCGCGCTGCTCAGCGGCGAATTCGATCTGGTTGTCAGCGAGGAGTACCCCGGCGCCGCCCCGACACTGCCGACGTATGTGCACCGCGAAGTGCTCGCCGACGACCCACTGGAGGCCGTGGTCGCGGCATCGCTGTTGAAGGGCCGCGACTTCATGCAGGCCGGCGGCACACTGCCCTGGGCGCTGGAACCCGTCGGCGCCGCCTCGCGCACCTGGGCGGTGCAGCACTGCCTGGGCCTCGGGTTCAGCCCGACCGTGCAATACGAGTCCTATGACCTCGAACTGCTCCTGCTCATCGTTCGCCAGGGCGCGGCGGCCAGCGTTCTGCCCCGCCTCGTGCTGCCGCCGCAGCGGGAGACCGCGCCGCTGGTGCGGGTGGAAACCGGGTGGTCGCGCACGTTGGTGGCGCTGAGCCGCCAGGCCCGCACGGGTGATCCCTCGGTGCGGGCCGTGCGTCGGTCTTTGCACAGCCGGTTCCGTGAATCGGCAGTTTCACTGACTGATGAGCGTCAGTGACCGGCGCTGTTCGCGCGCCATCTCGCCGGGGATACTCGGAGCACGACGACCCGAAGGAGGGCAGGAGGACCATGGCGCCACGCGTAGCTTTGACCACCGACATCGGCGAGGGACTGGGCCGCTGGAGCCTGGGTGATGACGACGCCCTGCTCGAGATCGTCACCAGTGCCAACATCGCCTGCGGCTTCCACGGCGGCGACCCGGGCATCATGCGCCGCACGTGCGCGATCTCGGTGAAGAACAACGTGGCGATCGGCGCTCAGGTCAGCTACCGCGACTTGCACGGGTTCGGTCGTCGCTACATCGCGATCCCCGGTTCGGAGTTGCGCGACGATCTGCTCTACCAGATGGGCGCGCTGGAGGTCTTCGCGCGCTTGGCCGGTGGCAAGGTCGATTTCGTGCGTGCGCACGGCGCACTCTGGAACGTCGCCACCAAGGACACCGAGCACGCCCAGGCCCTCGTCGACGCGACCGTGGAATTCGGCGGAGACATCCCACTTCTCGCGGCCGTGGGTACAGAGGTGTGGCGGCTCGGCAAGGAGGCCGGGCTGCGCATGATCGCCGAAGCGTTCGTCGACCGGGCCTACACCCCCGAAGGGCTCTTGCAGTCCCGCAGCGAGCCCAACGCGCTGCTCACCGATGCCGACGCGGCCGCGGCACGGGCCGTGCAGATGGTCACCGAGGGACATCTGACCGCCAACGACGGCAGCGAGGTCGACGTCACCGCCGAGGCGCTTCTCGTGCATTGTGATACGCCCGGCGCCGTCGACATCGCACGCAAGACCCGTGCCGCGCTCGAGGCTGCGGGGGTCGAACTCTTCCCCATTCGGTGACGGCCGGTCCGGTGTCGGTGAGGGCGTGCGGCGAGAACGCGTGGCTGCTCGACGTCGGCGACAACCGATCGGTGCACCGGTGGGCGGCGGCCGTCCGCGAGGCCGATCTGCCTGGCGTGCAGGAGGTGGTCCCGGGCCTGACGACCCTGTTGGTGACCGTGGATCCGGAGGTGACGAGCGCAGCCCCGCTGCGCGGCGCCCTGGAAAGACTCACGCCTGACGCTGATGACGTCCTCGCCCACGAGCACCATGTCATCGAGGTGCGTTACGACGGTGCGGATCTCGCCGACGTGGCACAGCTGACCGGGCTGACCGTCGACGAGGTGATCGCCGCCCATACCGGCACGCCGTGGCAGGTCGCGTTCTGCGGGTTCGCTCCCGGATTCTCCTACCTGACCGGCGGTGACCCACGGTTGCAGGTGCCGCGACGCGACGAATCCCGCATCCGGGTGCCCGCCGGCGCAGTCGCCATCGCAGGCCAGTTCTCGTCGGTCTACCCCCGCGTCTCCCCCGGCGGTTGGCAGCTGTTGGGTCACACCGATGCGCTGCTGTGGGATTCCTCGGCTGATCCGCCCGCGGTGTTGCGCCCGGGTGCGATCGTCGAATTTCGGGATGTGGGCCGATGACACAGCTCACCGTCGAGTCGGTGGGAGTGCTTGCGCTGCTGCAGGATCGGGGCCGGCGCGGGCTGGGCCACCTCGGGGTCGGACAATCCGGCGCGGCCGATCGCGCGTCCTACGACCTGGCGAATCGTCTCGTCGGCAATCAGCCCGGTGCGCCGTGCATCGAAGTGGCCTTGGGCCGCATGGCATTCAGCGTCGACGCGCCCGCGCTGATCGCCGTCACCGGCGCGGCGGTCCCCGTGTCCTGTCGTGGCCGCTCGCCGGGCCTCAACGCCGCGTTCCCGGTGCGCGCCGGAGATCGCATCACCCTCGGTGTGCCCGCTCACGGGCTCCGGACCTACGTCGCGGTGCGCGGCGGTGTCCTCGGCGATTGCGTACTCGGCTCGATGTCATGGGACACCATGGCCCAGCTGGGCACACCACCACTGCGCACGGGACACGTGCTGAGCATCGGCGACCTGACGACCGATTGGCCCGCAACAGATTTCGCGCCGATCACCCAACTGCAGCGCAGCTGCATGACCCTGCCACTGACGCTCGGTCCGCGCGATGACTGGTTCAGCGACGAGGCACTCGACCGGCTGAGCCGCCACGAGTTCACCGTCACCGCCGACGCCGACCGTGTCGGCATCCGGTTGGACGGACCGCCGCTGCCCCGCCGGCGCGGCGGTGAACTCGCCAGCGAGGGCGTGGTGCTGGGCGCGCTGCAAGTGCCGACGAAGGGACGACCGACCCTGTTCCTCGCCGACCGGCCCGTGACCGGTGGCTATCCCGTCATCGGCGTCGTGCCGAGGGTCGCTGTCGACGCAGCCGCCCAGGCCGTCCCGGGCACCCGCATCCGCTTCGCGGTGCGGCGGCCGGAGCTGAATGGCAATCAGTGACAAACAGCAGCCGCTGAGTTGGCTAGCGCTGCCATAGAAGGGTGCGGCCGCGTGGCATAACGTGACGCCTCACCAGGCCTCAGACGTAACAGCTGCGACGTAACAGAGAGGACGGCCCCATGCCCGCAACTTTCGGGTTAGCCGTGGAGAACTTCACCTCAGCTCAGAAGACACCTCAGATCGACGAGTTGCTCACCACCGCCCGTCGAGCCGAACAGCTCGGGTTCTCCTCATTGTGGGCATGGGATCACCTGTTCCTCGGCAGTCGGCAGCCCTTCCCTCAGCTGGAAGTGCTCACCACACTGGCCGTGCTGGCCAGCCACACCAGCACCATCGAACTCGGGACCGGGGTGCTGGTGCTGCCGATCCGCGACCCCGCGCTGCTGGCCAAGACCGCCGCGACCATCCAGTCGATCTCGAACGGACGGTTGCGCCTCGGCGTGGCGGCAGGCTGGTATGAACGCGAATTCGACGCCACAGGAACACCATTCAAGGGGCGCGGACGCATTTTCGAGCGTAACCTCGACATCTGCATGAACCTCTGGACTCAGGACGACGTGACCGGCACCTGGGACGATCTGTCGTTTCGGCGCGTCAAGATGCTTCCATTACCACAGCCGCGACCGCAGGTTCTCATCGGCGGATACGTCGACCGGGTGCTCAAACGCGTTGCGACGCTTGGCGATGGCTGGCTGACGTACTTCTACACCGCGGATGCTTTCACCGAATCCTGGTCGAAGATACGGAGATACGCCGAAGAGGCCGGCCGCGACCCCGATCAGCTGCACTCGCTCAACCAGCTGCCGATCTGCATCGGCTCATCACGGGAGCAGGCGCAGGCGCAGACAGGTCCATGGCTGGCGTCGTACTTCGACACACCGGAATGGAGCAACGCCACCCCGGAGAGCGCGATCTGCGGGACCCCCGAGGACTGCGCAGAGCAGATCGCGGCACACCTCGACGCCGGTGTGCAGGAGATCTGCCTGGTCCCGCACGCTTACGACCCCGAGCAGGTGGAACGGTTCGCCGCAGAGGTCCGCCCATTGCTCGGCAGCTTGGTAGGTGCATCGTGAGCGGCCGGTTGATGACCGCTGACGTCACATCGGCGCGTCGGGAACTCGAAGGGCGCGACCCCAACAGCGGCGACAAGATCACCACGGCAGCCGAAGCCGTGCGGCGGCTGGTGGGAAACGACGCCGTGATCGGGGTGGGTGGCACCAACCACGCGCGCACCCCGATGGCTCTGCTGATCGAGATCCTGCGCCAGGGCCGCACCGGGCTCACGATGACGCGGCCCCTGTCATGCTTCGAGGCCGAACTCATGCTGGCCACGGGTAGCGCCGAGCGCATCATGACCAGCTGGGTCGGCATCGGGCACGGGTGGGGCCTCGCCCCGGTGGTGCGCAAGCTGGTCGAGGACGGTCAGCCGGTCTTCGAAGAGTGGAGCCATCTCGGAATCGGCTTGCGCTACAAGGCCGGAGCGATGGGTGTGCCCTACCTGCCCACACTGAGCATGCTCGGCTCCGACATCGACGCACAGTTGGGGCTGGCGAAGGTGACCTGTCCCTACACGGGTCAGCTGCTCAACGCCGTGCCCAGCCTCAACCCCGACGTGGCACTGATACACGTGCAACGTGCCGATGCACTCGGCAACGCCCAGATCGACGGCTACCAACTGATGGACGTCGACCTGGCCCTGGCGGCCCGCCGGGTCATCGTCACCGCCGAGGAGATCGTCGCCACCGACCAACTCCGCCTGGACCCGGGGCGCACGGCCATCCCGGGATTCGCGGTCGACGCCGTCGTGCACCAACCGATGGGCGCCTACCCACACGAGTGCTACGGGCACTACGAGGCCGACCTCGACGAGTTCACCGCATACATGCATGCCGTGAAGAGCGAAGGCATCGAGGGTGCCCGGTCATACGTCGCGGCGCTCACCGCCCATCCCGACCACGACGCGTACCTCGCATCGATCGATCCCACCCGGCTGGCAGCCGTCCGCCGCACCGCGCAGGAGATGCTCCCCCGATGACCGAGTCCTTGACCGAAGTGCGCATTGTCCAGCACCCCGACAATCCTGCTCCTCACGTGCGCGACGCCAAGCCCGACGAGATCATGACCATCGCCGCCAGCCGGCTGCTCGAAGACGGCAAGGTGCTGTTCGCCGGGATCGGCCAGCCGCTGGTGGCCGCCGCGATCGCCAAGCGTCGCCAAGCCCCGTCGCTGACCGTGCTGCTGGAAGGCGGCATGATCGGCATCGAGTTGCTGCCCGGCGAACTGCCCGCGTCGACCAATGAGGTGCGCGCCGCCGTCGGCGCTCAAATGCTCACCACGGCAACCGATATCTTCCTGATGGCCCAGCGCGGCTTCTTCGATTACGGCTTCATCGGCGTCGCCCAGGTGGACCAGTACGGCAACGTCAACACCAGCGTCGTCGGCGACCCCGCGAAACCGTCGGTACGGCTGCCCGGCCCGGGCGGCGCCAACGACATCGCCTCGATGTGCAATCAGGTGGTGGTCGTGACGCAACACGAGCCGCGCCGCTTCGTCGAGCACGTCGACTTCGTCACGAGCCCAGGGTTTTTGACCGGAGGAACCAGCAGGCGGGAAAGCGGGTTGCTGTTCGGCGGACCGCGGTGGGTCGTCACAGATCTGGCGCTGCTGGACTTTCACCCGGAATCCCACCGGATGCGGGTGCGCGCGCTGCAGGCCGGCGTTACCCTCGACCAGGTAAGGGCCGCAACCGCATTCGAGTTGCTCGTGCACGACGAGATCGACGTGCTGCCACCGGTGGACGCCGCAGAGCTTGCGCTGCTGCGCCGTCTCGTCGGCGGCGGCGAGGAGGAGATGGCATGACGGTGCAGGAGATGGTGCCGACGCCGTCGGGACGCACCCCGGCAACGTGCTTCGAATACCAACGCGCCGAAACATGGTCCGACGCAGTCGAACTTCTCGAACTGTGGGACGGGGAGGCCAAGATCCTCGCGGGCGGACAAAGCCTGATTCCCATGCTGAACCTGCGCCTGGCCGCCCCGGCCGCCCTGATCGACGTCAACCCCATCCCTGCCGCTGCGCCTCGTATCGACGGCGGACACATCGTCGTCGACGCCAACACCCGCCACCGGACGCTCACCACGTCCGAGGTGATACGCGGCCACGCACCGTTGTTGGCGCATGCCGTGCAGTTCGTCGGCAACGTGCGGGTGCGTAATCGCGGCACCTTCGGAGGGACCCTTGCCCACGCCGACCCGACGGGCGAGATCGCGGCCGTCACCATGGCCATGGGCGGCGAGGTCATCGTGCAGGGCCCTGCCGGTACCCGTACCGTTCCCGCCGAGGACTTCTTCATCACCTACCTCACCACCGCCATGGAACCGAACGAGGTCATCATCGGTGGCCGCATCCCGGTCGGGGACGGCGGGCGTTGGGCTTTCCACGAAGTCGTCCGCCGTTATTCGGATTTCGCGACGGTCAGCGTGATAGTGATGGCACGGGCAGCCGACGACGTTCGCGTCGTGCTCGGCGGCGTGGCCGTCCGCCCGGTGCTGGTCGATCAGGAGCTGCTGGCGCCGGCATTGTCCGACCCGGGCAATCCGGATCGGGCCCGCGACAGCGCGCAGGCGATCGCCGCGGCGCTCGACCCGGACACCGATCTGCACGGGACCGCCGACTATCGACGGCGACTGGTCGCCGTGCACACCCGCCGATTACTGCAGCAGGTTCTCACCGAGGAAGGCACAGCATGATTCGGACTCAGGTGCTGCTCCGCGTCAACGACCGTGATCACGAAGTGTGGGTGCGCAACGACCGCACGCTGCTCGATGTCCTGCATGACGACCTCGGGATGCCCGACGTTCGGTACGGCTGCGCCGAAGGAGTCTGCGGCACCTGCACGGTTCTGCTGGACGGCGACCCGGTGAGCGCCTGTTGCCTCTACGCGGTTCAGGCCGAAGGGCATGAGATCGTCACCCTGCGTGGTTGGTCGGATCCCCAGGACGAGGCGCATCCACTGCAGAAGTGCTTCCTCGAACGAGGCGCATCCCAGTGCGGCTTCTGCACACCCGGGATGCTGCTCACCGCGGCCACCCTGGCCGAACGCAACCCGGCCGCCACGCGCGAGGAGATCCGCCACGAGTTGGTCGGAAACCTGTGCCGCTGCACCGGATACCAGGCCATCGTCGACGCGGTCGAGGACTACCTCCACGCGCCGAGCGCCCCACACGTCGAGATGGGAGGTGCCCAATGACCACGGTCGAACCGGGGACCACACCGGATACCACCGAACCACCAAGCGCCCCAGCAGAGTTCGACCCGGACGCCGATTCGGGCCCCGAGGAGCGCGAACGCAATTTCCGGGTGGTCGGGCAGTCGCCCGCCCACCACGACTTCGTCAACAAGGTCCGCGGCACCCTGCTGTACGCCGCCGACTGGAACCTGCCGGGGATGATCCACGGGAAGGTTGTCCGTTCGGACATGGCTCCGGCGAAGATCGTTCGCATCGACACCTCGGCCGCCGAGCGGCTCGAAGGTGTGGTGGCGGTGCTGACCGCAGCCGACGTGCCGCACAATGCGATCGTCGAGCACGCCAGCGGTGGGCTGGGTGAACTGACCGTCGAGCAGCCCGTCCTCGCCCGCGATGTGGTGCGCTACGTCGGTGAGCCGGTCGCCGTGATCGCCGCGGTCGATCCCGAAACAGCCGCGGAGGCAGCTGATCTCGTTGAGGTCGAATACGAACCACTGCCGGGCGTGTACCGTCCCGAGGACGCCCTGGCCGACGGCGCGCCACTCGTGCACGACGAGGGCAACGTCCTGGTCAACTGGCATCTGGAGCGCGGCGACATCGATGCCGCGTTCGAGCAGGCCGATGTCGTCATCGAGCACACCTACCGCAGCCAGCATGTCGAGCACGCCTACCTCGAGACCGAGGCCGGAGTCGGGTGGATCGAGAACGATGTTGTCACACTGCGGATCTCGACCCAGGTGATCGAACACGCCGTCGAGGTCGCCGCGATCCTGGGCTTGCCGCAAAGCCAGGTCCGCGTGATCGCGTCCTACATGGGCGGCGGCTTCGGCGGCAAGGAGGACATGACCGTCGAGCCATACATCGCGTTGCTGGTCTGGCGGACCAGGCGGCCCGTGCGGATGATCTGGTCGCGGCAGGAGTCGATCCTGGCCAGCACCAAACGCCACCCGTTCACCATGCACTACCGCACCGCGGCCGCCAGGGACGGCAAGATCCTGGCCGTCGATGCCGACATCGTCGGCGATGCGGGCGCCTACCCGTGCCTGAGCGCCCGCGTCCTGTTCGCAGGGGCGGCACTGTCGCCGGGCCCGTACAAGGTGCCCGTCGTGCGGATCCGTTCTCGGGCCGTGTTCACCAACAACGTGCCCACCAGCGCGTTCCGCGGATTCGGCGCCATGCAGGTGACGCTCGGATACGAGTCGCAGATGGACGCGCTCGCAAAGGAACTGGGCCTCAGCCGCGAAGAGGTGCGCGACCGCAACTACATCGAGAAGGGCGATCTGCTGGCCGGCGGCGAGCCACTCACGACGGCCGTCGCGGTCCGGGAAACCCGGCACGCCGCGCTCGACATGCTCGGCGCGCCAAGCCAACCCAGCGGCCCGGGCAAAGCCGTCGGCCAAGGCTTCGCATGTGGCATGCAGCCGTACGGCCGCTCCATCTGGTTCCGCGACCATGCCGCCGCGTGGGTCACGCTCCAAGCCGACGGGACATTGCTCATCCGCAGCGGCGTCACCGACCTCGGGGCCGGGCAGGCCGCGAGCCTGTGTCAGATCGCGTCCGAGATCCTGGGTGTCGCACTGTCGGACATCAGTGTTTACATCGGCGACACGGCGCTCACCCCGCCGGCCGGCGGTACCTACGCCACCCGTCAGCTCTACATGTCCGGCAATGCGATCCTGCGCGCAGCGCGCAAGCTGCGCGACCAACTGACACCGGTCGCCGCGAAAGAACTCGGTGTGCCCGAAGACGCTCTGGTATGGGTCGACGGGATGGTGCGGACCGAATCAGGCGGCACCGGACTGAGTTTGCCCGAGCTGGTCCGCGCGGCCAACGAAGCCCGCGTGGACACTTCGGTGCTCAACACCTGGCGCGCCCGCTCGGGCGGGTTCGACCCGCAGAAGGGCCAGGGCCACACCTACCCGGACTACACGTTCGGCACTCACGCCGCTGAAGTCGAGGTCGATCTCGAAACCGGTGAGGTCCGGCTGCTCAAATACGCCGCGTGCCATGACGTCGGCCGTGCGATCAACCCGACCCGGGTACGAGGGCAGATCATCGGCGGCGCCGCCCAGGGTATCGGTTATGCGCTCACCGAAGACTGCGTCACCGACGCAGGCCATCCGCTGTCGTCCCTGTTCGCGGACTACCTCATCCCAACGGCGATGGACCTGCCCGACATTGCGGTCGCCATCGTCGAAAGTGGCGAGGGCCGTGGCCCGCTCAACGCGCGCGGCATCGGTGAACCGCCGATCGGGCCGCCCGCGGCCACGCTGGCGAGCGCCGTGGAAGCCGCGATCGGCGTCCGGCCCACCCAGTTGCCCATCACCGCCGAACGCGTACTGGCACTGCTCGATCAACGCGAGTCCGAGAAGGGAAAGAGCGCATGAAGCTTCAGCATCAGACCGACGTGGCGGCACGGCCGGACGACGTCTGGGCGTTCCTGCAGGACACCGCCGGCGTGGTGGAATGCATGCCCGGCGCTGAACTCGTCGACGACCTCGGTGACGACCGCTACGAAGGTGTGCTGCGCGTCGCGATCGGACCGCTGAAGATGAACTACGCGGGACGCGCGTCGGTCGTCGAGCGTGACGCGGCGGCGCGGCGGATCGTGTTGGACGCCACCGGCCGTGACAAGCGCGGATCCGGTTCGGTCGTCGCCCATGTCGCGTTGCGTGTCGAGCCCGTCGAGTCGGGCAGTCGTATCGATGTGGTCTCCGACATTGACCTCACGGGCCGCATCGCGTCGCTGGGCCGCGGGATCCGCGACGTGTCCAACCAGATGTTCGTGTCGTTCGCCGGCGAACTCGGCAACCGTATCGAACATCCCGGCCGGCCTGCCGCCGCGGCAACCGCGACGCCCGCTGCGCCGGTGACATTGCTCGAGCCGCCCACGAAGAGCACCGGTGGCGAAATCAAAGTGCTGCCGCTGATCTGGGCCGTCACCCGTGAGCGTCTCGCCAACTTTTTGGAGCGCCTCAGCACCAAGATCCGCCCGAACTGAGCCTGGGAATCAGCCGTGCGTGAGGTGCTGGGCGCGCTGGTCAAGTGCTGGCAGCGCGGCGAGAGCGTCGGTCTCGGTACCGTTGTCGCAACGTTCCGCTCCGCGCCTCGCGATCCGGGGGCATCGATGATGGTCGGCCCCGACGGGTGCGCTGTCGGATCCGTCTCGGGCGGCTGTGTCGAGGGTGCGGTCTACGAACTGGCGCAGGCGGTGACGGCATCGGGCCGCCCGGTGTTGCAGCGTTACGGGGTTTCCGACGACGACGCGTTCGCTGTCGGGCTGACCTGCGGCGGCATACTGGATGTCTACGTCGAGAAGGTCGACCGGACAACGTTTCCCGAGTTGGGGCAGATCGCCGAGGATGTCGATGCTGGCAGGCCTGTCGCGGTGGCCACCGTCGTCGACCATCCCAACCGGGCCTGGGTCGGTCGGCGCCTGGTGATCCGACCCGACGAAAAGCCCTCTGTCCAGGGCACTCTCGGTTCCACCCGGGCCGACGACACCGTCGGCGATGATGCACTCGGGCTGCTGGCCACGGGTACGAGCGCCACCTTGACCTACGGTGCCGACGGCCAGAGGCGCGGCGAGGGCATGCGGGTCTTCGTGTGGGCATTCGCCCCCAAACCACGGCTGCTCGTCTTCGGGGCCATCGACTTCGCAGCCGCGGTGGCTCGGATGGGCACATTTCTCGGCTATCACGTGACCGTGTGCGACGCGCGGCCGGTGTTCGCGACCCGCAGCAGGTTTCCCGACGCCGACGACGTCGTGGTCGACTGGCCGCACCGATACCTTGACGGCGAATACCGCGCGGGCCGAATCGATTCCCGAACGGTCGTGACCGTATTGACGCACGATCCGAAGTTCGACGTTCCGCTGCTGCAGACCGCGCTGCGCATCCCCGAGATCGCCTACGTCGGGGCGATGGGTTCCCGTCGCACGCATCGACAACGGCTGGAACAGTTGCGCGACAACGGATTGACCGAGGCCGAACTGGGACGGCTGTGCAGCCCGATCGGCCTTGACCTCGGCGCGCGCACGCCCGAAGAGACCGCAGTCTCCATTGCCGCCGAGATCATCGCGAAACGCTGGGGCGGCAGTGGCAGGCGTCTCACGGACACCGTCGGCTCGATTCACGACGGAGCGCTTGTGCCCCAGGTCATGTCGGCCGGGTCGCAAGAATCTTCTGCATCTCGTTGATCTGCAACGCCACCCCGATCTGGATGGCCACGGGGGTGCTGGTGCTGAACGGCCCGAGCAGCCGTTCCAGTTTGGCGAGGCGGTAGCGCAGCGTGTTGTAGTGGTAGTGCAGATGCCGTGCCGCCTCGGCCATGTTCATGTTGTGTTCGATGAGGGTCTCCAAGGTCTGGAACATCTCCGACCGTTCGGGCTCGCTCATGCGCAGGACCGGTCCGAGTTTCTCCTCGGCGAAGGCCCTCAGATCGTCGTCACTGACCTGCGCGAGCAACCGAAACAGGCCCAAGTCGCCATAGGCGGTCACCGCACCGCTGCCGGAGACCCGGGGCCCGAGGCGCAGCGCGGTGCGGGCTTCCTGATATGCCGTCGAAACGCCCGCCGGCCCAGGGTAATTGCGGCTGACACCGATGGCGTATTGAGCGTGCGTGAAGTGTGCCACCTCATCCTGCACCGCGCGGGCGACGGCGAGCACGTCTTGGTCGGCTCCGACGACCGCGACCAGTTCGGAACCCAACCCGGCGGCGGCCGCCAACCGGTCTCGACTACGGACCGCGGAGGCCCAGAATTCGATGGCACGGTCGTCGGCCAGGCGAGACCGCCGCCGGGCGTCGTGCGAGTCGTCACCGGTGCCCTCCCGGCGGCCGACCAGCACGACGATGTCGCGCTCCAGGTCCCACCCGAATCCCGAACCCAACGATGCGTATTCGGCGGCTTCGAACTCGCTACCAGAAATCAGCTCGAACAGAGCGTTGGAGGAAAACCGGCGCTCCACGGCTCCCACCGCGAGATCACGCGTAACCTCCAGTGCCGCAACAATTGCCGCTTGCCCGACCGCGACGAGACTGAATTCGCCGAACGGTCTTTCGGCTTCGACCGCGACGACGAATCCGTGGTGCAGGCGGCCTGCCCGGATCTCGCGTGACGCCCATCGCCTGCCCGTGCGCTTGTCCGTGTGTAGGCCCGTCATCCCCAGCCGCAGCAGGTCCGCCGACTCGGCCTTCATGAAATTCAGGTCGATCAAGGGAGCTTCGTCACCGGCGAGCCCCAGCACGGTGCCTTGCGGATCGGTGATCACGACACTGGCGTCTCCCAGCAGACCCGAGAGGCTGCCCGCCAGTTCGTTGAGCCCTCCACCGGACAACGTGATCGCCAGAAACGAGTGGTGAATCTCCTGGGCCTTGGCCAACGCCGAGGCCTGGCGGTTGACGATGATGGCGAACGCCCTGCTGAGAATGTCGTCGAAGCGGATACGTTCGGGTATGACGACCAACGGCAGGCCGAGGCGTTCGGCGACGTCGACCATCTCCTGCCCGAGTTCGGGCATGTACCGGTCGAGTTTGATGCCGATACCCGCCAGGCCGAGCCGGTGCAGGTCCGTCAACAGCTGACCCTGATCGGCGTTGTCGCGGGGCAACGGGTACCCCGTGGCGAGCAGAAACTCGTCCTGCCGAACCCATTTGCCGATGTCGGGAACCGTCATCACGTTCACGGCGCTGATGGCCCGGTCCAACCCGGCACCGCCCGCGATCAACTCGGCCCCGGACAGCACCTCGTCGTCGAGCAACTCTCGGAGAGTGAGAGTCTGGCTTGAACTGGCACCCGCCGGATCTGGCGTGTTCATCGCCGGCAAGCTTAGCGCTGATCGACAACGACCGCCGAGTTCTTTGGCAGAAATAGCCATGGGCGCTGCGATGGCCTTCTTCATATGGTTGCTACACCCCGGACACCAGCGCCCGGTCGACCCGATGAGGAGGAACACCGTGACACGACCCGGGAAATCCCTTGTTGCTGAACGCGACACGAAGGAGACGGTGTCCATCCTGGGAGGGACGGGCAGTTTGGGTTTCGGCCTTGCCCTGCGACTCGGGGAGGCGGGATATGCCGTCTGCCTCGGCTCGCGTGATGCGCACCGGGCGGACCGCGCCGCGGCGCAGGCTCGTGAACTCGTCGAAGGCGGCACGTTCGTGGGCTGCCTCAACGGCGAAGCCGTCACCACTGCAGATCGACTGGTGATCATCGCCGTTCCTTTCGCGAGTCACGTCGCCACCTTGAAGAGCGTCGCCGCGCACTGGCGAGCGGGTCAGGTGCTACTCGACACCACGGTTCCGCTGGCCACCGCGATCGGAGGACGCCCCACACATCTGGTCGAGCCCTGGCACGGATCGGCTGCGCAGCAAGCACGTTCGGCGATCGGTGACGATATCGGCCTCGCCGCCGGGCTGCACACCATCAGTGCGGCGGCCTTGCGCGACCTCGCGCATCCGCTCGATCAGGACACGCTCATCTGCGGCGACTCGCACGCCAAGGTTGCGGTCACCGCTGCGCTGGAACGCATCCGGGGTCTGCGCGTCGTCGACGCAGGATCACTTGAGATGAGCCGACTTCTCGAAGGGCTCACCCCGGTGCTGATCGGGATCAACATCCGGCACAAGACTCACGCCGGTATCCAGGTCACGCACCTGCAAGCACGGGCGGCCCTGGCGTGAATCCGATCAGTCGGATGACGAGCTTTCCGGGAGTTCCGCGTAATCCCACTGATGCTGCCGTGCCAGCGCGCAAGCAGCCTCGACGTCACCGGCAGCCAGGGAATCCAGGAGCAGCTGGTGATCACGGGCTATCTCGGTGAGATCCGGCGTGCGCGCCATGATGGTCACCGAAGTCCGGGCCTCGATGTGCAGATTCTCCCACGAGCGTTTGATCAGGTCGTTGCCCGCAGCTTCGACAATGTGGCGATGGAATGCCACGCTTTCCAGGCCGACGGCTTCGGTGTCGTTCGCCCGCGCCGCATCATGCATTCTCTTGACGTCATCCTTCAGCTGATCGAAGGGAACGTTGCCTGCCATGAGCACAAGCCGGGTGGCGGTCTCCTCAAGTGCGGCACGAAGAACGTAGCTTTCGCGCAACGTCTCGCGAATGAACGAGCGTACGAAGGTTCCGCGCCTCGGTTTGATCTCGACAAGCCCGAACGTCTCCAGCTCGCGCAACGCTTCCCGGACCGGGGCCTGGCTGGTACCGAACGTCGCCGCAACCTTGGTCTCCACCAGCCGCTCACCGGGCTCCAGTTCGCCTGACACGATTTGGCGTACCAGGGTGTCCCGGATCCGGTGACTGAGCGTCTGGCGAACATCCATCTGGTCGTGCGCGGGCATGATCTGAAGATACGGACTCATTGCCCGGGAGACACGCACCTGACGATAGTCAGCCGACAACCCTCCGTGGCGAACCGAAGGCGTTCCGGTCAGAGGTCGATGACCAGCACGGCACTCTTCGACCGGGAAACACACGGCAGTATGACTCGATTCGATTCCCGCTCGGCGTCGCTGAGAACGTCGTCGTGGTGTTCTGGGACGCCGTCGGCAACGGATAACTCGCACGTGCCACATATGCCCGCGCGGCAGGAGTTGTCGATCTCGTAGCCGGCTGCTTCGAGCACTTCCAGAAGCGTCTGGCCACCGGGCACCCGCAGACACTTCCCCGACCGGGCGAGTTGCACATCGAACCCGTCATCGGCGGTTACGTCCGGCGCCGCCTTCGGCGAGAAGCGTTCCAGATGTAGCGCGCCAGGCTGCCATGTGGCGCAGCGTGTTTCGACTGCATCGAGCAGTGGACCCGGACCACAGCAATAGACGGCGGTGTCAGGTCGAGGAGTGCCCAGGAAGTAGTCGAGATCGAGTAGGCCATATTCATCTTCAGGGATCACGCGCAAATCGCCCGCAGGTATGCCCCTCAGCTCGTCGATGAATGCCATGGACTTGAGTGTTCGGCCGCCGTAGACAAGCGTCCACTGCTTGCCAGTGAGCGCGACCTGCCGAACCATCGGCAGGATGGGCGTGATGCCGATTCCCCCCGCCACGAACAGGTATCGAACCGCATCGACCAGCGTGAAGTTGTTGCGGGGCCCTCGGACGGGCAAGAGGTCTCCGGGTTGGATTCGGTCGTGGATGAATTTCGATCCACCGCGACTCGCGGGCTCCCGCAGGACGGCGATCCGCCAGGTGTCAGTGTCGTCGGCGGCACCGCACAACGAGTACTGGCGGACGATTCCCTCTGCCAACTCAACGTCGATGTGCGCTCCGGGAGTCCACGTCGGAAGTGACGACCCGTCCATTGCTCGTAGTTCGAGGGCCAGAACGCCTTCTGCTTCTCGTCGCACCGACGAAACCTTCAAGCGTGCCGCCATATTCGATGATTGTGATGGCATCAGCAACCTCGCTGCCGCGGATGACCTATCGCCGGCTTGTGAGCAGTCGCGTCGCCGAGTCCGGCGAGAACATGTTTGCGGCGATGTCACGCATGCCGCGCATCGCACGGAGGATCTCGTTCCGATCGTCGTCGGTTTCCGCGTAACGCGAGAGGATCTGCCGTCCGAGTCCGACGTGGAATTTCTCGTCGATCTCGATCTTGCGGTGCACTCGGACCACTTCATCGAAGCCATGGCGTTCTCCGGCAAGGAAAGTCGGCTCAAGGCTTCCGGTTGCCGAGGTCTCCGACGCATTCCATGCTGCGACAGCCGCCAGCGGATGGCGGTCGAGGCACTCCCAAAGGAATTCGCTCCAGGCCTGAGAATCCGCGGGAGCAGTCGTGGGCGCTGTGCCACCGAGTGATTCGACTGCACCGCTCACTGCCTCGTAGTGCTCGGCTTCCTGGAAGGCTTGCTTCGCCAACAGCGTGATGTGCTTCCGTTCGAAACCCAACCCGTACCGGCGGATCTCCTCGTTGAGCAGGAAGACGTAGTCGATCTCGCGCCAAGCCCGGGTGGCCAGCCACTCGGCAAGGATGATCGGCTGAGGGTCCAACGCGAACGACTCGAAGAACTCTTCGCTGGTGCGCTTGGCAGTCGCGAAGATCGAATCGAGGATCTCGTCGACCTCCCCTTTGATGGGATCCAGACCTGTCCCGCCGCGAACGTTCCTGACATTGACCACGCGAAGCACCCTTCTCACGTCCAGACACTATCGATAATCGATAGTATGGTGAGAGCTGTGACACAGTCAAGGCCGCGCGGCGCTCCCCTGGTTGACGTCATCAGCGCACACGACTGCACCCCAAAGCTGGCCCGGATGGGGTTGGCACCTTCCGCCAAACAACTCCTGTGAAGATTGGCTCCTGGTCATGTGTGCATCGGACGCCGGCGTCCCTAGCGTGATGGGCCTCACGGTCTTCCTGTCCACGAAATGAGGACTTGCATGAAAGACAGCGACGCGCAAGCGGTTCCGCCCGTTGGACAGCCGCCCCGCACGGAAACGTCTGACAGCGCGTTGACGCTCGAACGACGCGGCATCGCACATATCCCGACAAGCGAGCGCTACGGCCATCCACGAAACCAATTCACAGTGCGGTTCGCGCCGGTGATCTACCTGGCCGGCATCTATCTGGGCGCCAGCGGCGGCCCGCTGGGCCTCGGCCTGACGGGCAGCATCTCGGCGATCGTTCTTGCCAACATCCTGGGTTCGATCGTCACCGGCTTGTGCGCGGTCATGGGGCCCCGGCTCGGCATGCCCCAGCTACCGATGGGTCGGGCCCCGTTCGGCTACTTCGGGAACTTTCTTCCAGCGTTCCTGACGCTGCTGATGTGCATCGGCTACTACAGCGTCGGTACGGTACTCGGCGCCAAATCACTGGCGAGCCTTCTGAATGCGCCGTATGCCCCGACCGTTGTTGTCGTTGCGGCAGTGAGCATTTTGATCGGCATCTTCGGTTACAAGATCCTGCATGCGCTGGGCAAGATCATCACCAACGTGAGCATCGTGGTGCTCACCGTGGTCACGATAGTCCTCATCGTCCACGGCGGTGGTCCGGGCACCACCGCCACGGTCACCGGTGTCGACTACTGGCTTGCCTGGTCGGTTCTCTTCACCGCGGTGTTCGGCTACACCGCGAGCTGGGCACCGTATGCGTCGGACTACTCGCGCTATCTACCCGAAAACAGCAAGCCCTCATCGATATTCGCAGCAGCCTCCACGGGCCTGTTCGCCTCCACCACCTGGATGATGTGCCTCGGCGCCGGCCTCATCACCCTGATGCCCGGAGGCGACGTGATCGACGCGTTCGGCGTCGCGCTACCCGGCTGGCTGCGCTACGTCGCGCTTCTCACGCTCGGATTGTCTGCCATCCCGCACAACTCCGTGAACCTCTACAGCGGCGCCATGAACACTCTGACGTGTGATGTGAAGCTGCCGCAGTGGGTGACCGTGACAATCGCAGGTCTCGTCGGTCTTGTCATCGCGTTGGTGTTCGGCGGAGACCAGTTCCAGGCGAATTTCCTGCTGTTCCTGCATGTTCTGTCGTACTACATCACGCCCTGGGTTGCGGTCCTTTTGGTCGACTACTACGTGGTACAGCGCGGCGGGCGAAACGTGTTGCCGTTCGAGAACTTCTACACTCCTGCCGGAGCGTTCGGGCGGTTCAACGTGGCGGGCCTGGCCGCACTGGTCATCGGTGTCGTCGTCTCGGTGCCGTTCATGGCCAACGACTTCTACACCGGTCCGATCGGTATCAGCCTCGGTGGCGCCGACCTGAGCTACTTCGTGTCCGCGATCGTGGCGGCCGTTGTCTACCTCGTCGCGCGGCGCTGGTTCGCGCCGCATGCCGGGGCGGCGCAGCTCCAAGGCCATCCGGAGGCGTCGCGGCTGGAGAAGACGAATTAGGTTGTCTCCGTTGGTCAGCCACGCAGCACCAACGCGTCCCGCCGGGCTTTGAGCTGTGCTCACGACACACGGCGTGGCGGGCAGCAGACACGCACCCTCGCGGTGCAAAGGGTCAGCAGGATGAGGCAGCGACGATGTTGACCAGGGTGCGCACGCCGACACCGAGCGCCCGCTCGTCGAGGTCGAAGGTCGGCTGGTGCAGATCGAGCTGGGGCCCCTGGCCGCTCCACACGCCGAGGCGTCCCATCGCGCCGGGCACTTCCTCCAGGTACCAGGAGAAGTCCTCGCCGCCGCCGGACTGGTGGGTGTCGGCGAGGGCGTCGGGGCCGACGGCCTCGATCGCGTGGGTGAGGATGCGGGTGGAGACTTCTTCGTTGACCACCGGCGGCACGCCGCGCCGGTAGTTGAGGGTGTGCTCGATGTTGAGCGGCGCGAGCAAGGCCGAAACGATTTCCTCGACAATCGATTCCAACGTCAGCCAGGTATCGCGGCTCGCGGTGCGGATGGTGCCGGCCAGAGTTCCGATCTGCGGTATGGCGTTGGCGGCGACACCGGCGTTGACCGCGCCCCAGACCATCACGGTGTTGTGCCGCGGATCGATGCGGCGCGACAACACCCCGGGCAGCCCTGTGATGAGCGTGCCGAGGCCATACACCAGGTCGCCGGTCAGGTGGGGCCGCGACGTGTGCCCACCCGGTGAATGCAGGGTGATCTCGATGGAATCCGCCGCGGAGGTGATCGGCCCCGGCTTGGTGGCCACGCGGCCCACCGCCAACCGGGGATCGCAGTGCAGCGCGTAGATCCGGGACACCCCGTTGAGCACTCCGGCGGAGACGGCGTCGATGGCGCCGCCGGGCATCAGCTCTTCCGCGGCTTGGAAGATCAGCCGGACCCCCACCGGAAGCTCCGGGGCAGAGGCCAGCGCCAGGGCGGTGCCCAGCAACACCGACGTGTGCGCGTCGTGACCGCAGGCGTGCGCGACGTTCGGCACGGTCGACGCGTACGGCGCCCCGGTGCGATCAGCCATCGGCAACGCGTCCATGTCGGCGCGCAGCGCGACCCGCAAACCGTCGTCGGGGCCGAAATCACAGGTCAGTCCGGTACCGCCGGGCAAGACCTTCGGGTTGAGGCCTGCGTCGGCGAGGTGCTTGGCGACGAATTCGGTGGTGGCGAACTCCTGGCGGCCGAGTTCGGGATGGGCGTGCAGATGCCTGCGCCAGGCCACCAGATCGTCATAGTGGGCAGCCAGCCAGGCATCGGCGATCTGGGCGAGATTCACCGCAGTCATGACGCCGTCCGCCTTTCCTGGGCCTGCAACACCCGATCCCGTTCGGCCGGGGTCTCGGCCAGCCGAACCACGGTGCGGGCCAACATGATTGCCCCTTCCACCACGGCCTTGTCTGCGCTCGGACCGGCGGCCGCCGCGGTGAACGCGGGCTGGTGGATGGCCGCACCACCGGAGTCGATGCCGATCACCGGATGTATCCCCGGCATCACCTGGGTGACGTTGCCCATGTCGGTGCTGCCCATCGGCACGCTGGCTTCCACGCCGGCAGGCAACGGCTCGCGCCCGAGGCTCACCATCTCCGCGCGGACGGTCTCCGAAAGCCACCGGTCGGGCCGCAGTTCGGCGTAGGCAGGCGCGGTCTCGGTGACCCTATGCGTGCAGCCCGTCGCGATCGAGCCTGCCGAGAAACAGCCGGCCATCCGGCCTTCCAGCTCGTGCAGCGCCGTCATGTCGGTCGCGCGCATGGTGTAGCGCAGCTCGGCATGGCCCGGGATGATGTTGGTGGCCTGGCCGCCGTTGGTGACGATGCCGTGCACCATCTGCCCGGGCAGCAACTGTTGCCGCAGCAGCCCGATGGCCACCTGCGCGACAGTGACCGCGTCACCGGCGTTGACTCCCATGTACGGGGCCACCGCGGCGTGCGACTCCCGCCCGGTGTAGTCGACCGTCACCTCCGAGAGCGCCAGCGAGCGGGCGGCGGCGATGTCCACCGGACCGGGGTGCAGCATCACCGTGGCGGCGATGTCATCGAAGGTTCCGGCGCCCAGCATCAACACCTTTCCCCCGCCGAGCTCTTCGGCCGGCGTTCCGAGGAGCACGACCGTGAGGCCGAGCTGGTCGGCCACCTCGGCGAGCGCCAGTGCGGTACCGACGGCCGAGGCCGCGATGATGTTGTGCCCACACGCATGCCCGATCTCGGGCAGGGCGTCGTACTCGGCGCAGATACCCACCACGAGCGGGCCGCTGCCGTAGGACGCCCGGAACGCGGTGTCGAGGCCACCGGGCGCGGCGGTCATCTCGAACCCGTACTCGGCCACCAGCGCCTGGGTTTTCGCGCAGCTGCGATGCTCGGCGAAAGCCAGCTCGGGCTCGGCGTGAATGGAGTGCGACAGCTCGATGAGGTCGCCACGGCGCCGGTTGACGGCGTCTTCGACGCTCAGCGAGGCGGCGGCGGTGGGCATCATCGCAGTATCGCATTGCCTGTTTGCGCCGGTTAAGCTCGGCCACCGTGACCGATGGGGAGCGACTCTCAGTGGAAGCCATCGCCGAGCGCACCGGCGTCGACCACCACGACGTCGCGGTGGTGCTGGGCTCCGGGTGGGCGCCGGCCGTCGCCGAGCTCGGCGACCCGGTCGCTGTGGTGCCGATGGCCGAGTTGCCCGGATTCACCCCACCGAGCGCAGCCGGGCACGGCGGGCAGGTGCTCTCGGTACGCATCGGCACGCACCGGGTCCTCGTGCTGGTCGGGCGGATCCACGCCTACGAG
Organism: Mycobacterium aquaticum; assembly: GCF_002086485.1. GTDB lineage: Bacteria > Actinomycetota > Actinomycetes > Mycobacteriales > Mycobacteriaceae > Mycobacterium > Mycobacterium aquaticum. The sequence continues at coordinate 36,675 of NZ_MVHF01000029.1, forward strand.
GGCCATGACCTGCAGCACGTCGTGCACCCGGTGCGCACCGCGGTGGCGACCGGGGCGCACACTGTCGTGCTGACCAACGCCGCGGGCGGCCTGCGCGCCGATTACCAGGTCGGCCAGCCTGTGCTGATCAGCGACCATCTCAACCTGACGGCGCGGTCGCCGCTGGTCGGGGCCCAGTTCGTCGACCTGGTCGACGCGTATTCGCCACGGCTGCGCGACATCGCCCGCGAGATCGACCCGACGCTGGCCGAGGGCGTCTACGCGGCACTGCCGGGACCGCACTACGAGACGCCGGCCGAGATCCGGATGCTGCGGACGCTGGGTGCCGATCTGGTCGGCATGTCGACCGTGCACGAGACCATCGCCGCACGGGCTGCCGGCGCGCAGGTGTTGGGCGTGTCGCTGGTGACGAACCTGGCGGCGGGCATGACGGGTGAGCCGCTCAGCCACGCAGAGGTGTTGGAGGCGGGCCGTCAGTCCGCGGCCCGGATGGGCTCCCTGCTGGCCGCGGTGATCGCACGCCTCTGATCGCTGAACTTGGCCAACACCCGGGCCATCAGCGGCGCCGCGAACAGCATGAGCAGCATGCGGACCACCTGGACCGCAATGATGAACGTGACGTTCGAACCGGTCTCCACGGCCGTCGCCAGCACGGCGTAGACGCCGCCCGGGCTGGTCGCGAGATAACCCTCCAGCTCGGTGATACCGGTGGCTTTCGCCAGCACGACGCCAAGGCCTGCGGTCGCCGCGCCGAGCAGCACGATCAGCAGGAGCGCCGGCGGCAGGATGCGACCGATCGCCCGCACCGAAGCCAGCGTGAAGGACAACCCGGCCTGCCAGCCGATGAGCATGTAGGCGGCCTGCACCAGCACCATCGGCACGCTGAGACCGAAGGACAGGCCGGTGAGCTGCAGCGCGATGGTCAGTGCCAGCGGCCCGAGCAGGCCCGCACCCGGGAGCCGGATGAGCCGGCCGCCCGCGGCACCGACCACGACCAGCGCCACCAGCATGGCCAGGCTCAAATACCAAGGGGCAGAATGGTTTTGCGTGGGGGATGGGCCCACATGAGATCTGTCGGCGTGATACACCACGGTGACCATCACCGGAATCGTCGCGGTGACCAGCGCCACCCGCAGATACTGCACCACCGACACCACGCGGTCATCTCCGCCGAGTTCGCGGGCGATGGCCACCAGCCCGGAGGCTCCGCCTGCCACCAGCGCCAGCGAGCCGGTCAGCGGGCTGACGTCGCGATGCAGGCCCAGCAGCGCACCCGCGAGGACGCTGAGCAGCAGCGTGGCCACCGCGATGGCCAACACGATCATCCAGTCGGGCCGCAGCGCGTCGACGGCCTCCGGCCGAACCATGGTGCCGATGTAGACACCGAGGACACCCTGCGCTGCCAGCCCGGCGTGCCGCGGCAACCGGGCAGGGGCCAGGGCGGCCAACGCCAGCGCGACGCCGACAACCAACGCGGCGAACAAACCGGCGGACGGAACGCCGATGGCGGTGAGGGCGGCGGTCACGGCGACGGTCAGGGTCACCAGAACGAGCCAGCTCAGCATCCGCCGCATGCACCCTCCGATCCGATGATCCCAAGTATCGACTTGCCAATAATTGATCACAACACTGGATTGTCCCGATGATATATGACAGTTCCCAAGGTATACCTTGGTTATGAGTGCAATGACGAGTCCGGCGCCGGTGCAAGTCAGCACCGCCACCGACCTGCGGGAATCGATGATGGCGGTCGCTCGGCAGATGCGCAGGCACCGTCCCGATCACGGTCTGACACTCAGCCAGCTCGAACTGCTCGGCGAGATCAGTCGCACCGGGACCACGACCCCCGCCGAGTTGGGCGCCAGGCTGCAGGTGCGGGTGCAGTCCTTGACCGACGGCATCAACGAACTCGTGAACCGTCAGCTGATCGTCCGCAGGCCCGACGAACAGGACCGCCGACGCCAACTCATCGAGCTGACCGCGCAAGGCGCCGAGCTGCTGCAGGACGACCGAGCCGAGCGCGACGCCTGGCTGCATACCGCGATGCGCGACAACCTCACGGATCTGGAGCTCGGCCTGCTGGCGCTCGTGGCCCCGGTGCTCCGCAAGCTGGCGTACACCGATGCAAAAGCAGGCACACTTGACTCATGACCCAATCGGCGATTTCGGCGGTGGCTCAGACGTGGATCACCCACGACCCCGATCCGGACACCGCGGCGGAGCTGTCCGCGTGTGACCCCGATGAGCTCGCACGGCGGTTCAACAACCCGTTGACGTTCGGCACAGCCGGGCTGCGCGGTCCGGTACGCGGTGGACCCGACGCGATGAACCTGGCGGTGGTACTGCGGACCACCTGGGCGGTGGCGCAGGTGCTCAAAGACCAGCTCGCCCGTGACGGCACCGGATTCACCCCCAGCGAGACGCAGGTCGTGGTGGGCCGCGACGCCCGGCACCGGTCCGATGAGTTCGCCCTCGCGGCCGCGGAAGTCCTTGCCGCCCAGGGCTTTCAGGTGCTCCTCATGCTCGCGGCCGTCCCCACGCCCGTGGTGGCGTTCGCCGTGCGGCACCGCAGCGCCACGGCGGGTATCCAGATCACCGCGTCGCACAACCCGCCTGCGGACAACGGGTACAAGGTGTTCGGCAAAGGCGGCATGCAGATCATCTCCCCCACCGACCGCGAGATCGAGGCTGCCGTCGCCCGCGCACCCCATGCCGACGAGATTCCCCGCGCCACCGTGCAGACCGGAGGCCTCAACGAGATCCGGCACTACCTGGAACGGGTTGCGCACGTGCGCCACACCACCGGATCAGTGCGGGTCGCGCTGACCCCGCTGCACGGAGTGGGCGGCGAATTCGCGCTCGACGCACTGGCAATGGCCGGCTTCGACGATGTCTACGTGGTGGAAAGCCAGTTCGCGCCCGATCCGGACTTCCCCACCGTGGCGTTTCCGAACCCCGAGGAACCCGGGGCCACCGACGCGCTGCTGACGCTGGCCGCCAAGGTGTCGGCCGATGTGGCGATCGCGCTGGATCCCGACGCCGACCGCTGCGCCGTCGGCATTCCCACCGCCGATGGCTGGCGCATGTTGTCCGGCGATGAAACCGGTTGGCTGCTGGGCGATTACATCCTGTCGCAGATCGAGCCAGGCCCGGTCAGCGAGGCCACGGTGGTGGCCAGCACCGTGGTGTCATCACGCATGCTGGCCGAGATCGCCACCGCGCATGGCGCACACCACGCCGAGACTCTGACCGGATTCAAGTGGCTGGCCCGCGCCGGAGGCCCCGGCACCACGCTGGCATACGCATACGAGGAGGCCATCGGGCATTGCGTCGACCCCGCGGCGGTACGGGACAAGGACGGGATCAGCGCCGCGATCCTGTTCTGCGATCTCGTTGTGGCCCTGCGCGATCAGGGCCGCACGGTGCAGGATGCGCTCGACGGCCTGGCCCTGCGACACGGTGTCCACGTGACGGGCGCGGTGTCGCGGCCGGTCGAGGACGCCGAGGCCGCGATGTCACGGCTGCGGACCACCCCGCCTGCCGAACTCGCCGGTTTCCCGGTGAGCGTCGAAGACCTGCTGCAGCGGTCCGGCGAGCAGCGCACCGATGCGCTGATCCTCACCGGCGGTGACGAGCGGACCACGGTGCGAGTTGTCGTGCGACCCTCCGGAACCGAGCCGAAACTGAAGTCCTACACCGAGGTTCGGTGCGCGCCGACGGACGACCTGACCATGGCACGGGCCCGGGCGAGCACGCTCAACGACGAACTCGCCACCGCCGCCGCACTCTTTTGACGCCTCAGCGCGGCCCGAACTGACGGTCCCCCGCGTCACCGAGACCCGGGACGATGTAGGCGATCTCGTTGAGCCCGTCGTCGATGGTCGCGGTGATCAGCCGGATGCCGGGGGCCACTTTCTCCAGTGCCGCAATGCCTTCGGGCGCACATACCACGCACACCGCGGTGATGTCGACGGCGTTGCGTTCTTGCAGCAGGTCAACGGTGTAGGCCATCGACCCTCCGGTGGCCAGCATCGGGTCGAGGACGAAAACCGAGCGGGCACTCAGGTCGTCGGGCAGGGACGCCAGATACGGCGTGGGCTGGTGGGTGGTTTCGTCACGGGCCATGCCGACGAAACCCACCTGGGCCTCCGGGATCAGCGCGTGCGCCTGATCGACCATGCCCAGCCCGGCGCGCAGTACGGGTACCAGCAGCGGCGGATTGGCCAGCCGGGAACCGGTGGTGTCGGTCAACGGCGTGCGGACCGGGATCTGTTCGCACGGGGCGTCGCGGGTGGCTTCGTAGACCAGCATTAGCGTCAGATCCCGTAGGGCCGCACGGAACGCCGCGTTGTCGGTGCGCTCGTCGCGCAGGGTGGTCAGCCGGGCAGCGGCCAGTGGGTGCTCGACGACACGTACGTCCATGCGCCGACCTTAAACGGTCTGCGCCGGATCAGGGACCGCAGTGGCGATGTGCGTCAACTTGTCCGGGCTGAGCACCCACAGCAGCTCGTCGATACCCTCCGCCGACGCCGCCACCGTCAGAAACGCCGCCAGATTGCTGTCCTGCGAAATCAGCGCGGCGGCCTGTCCATTCGCGGTGATCCACGTGACTGTGGAGTTGCGCCAGAACCGGCGCCGGAACGCCAGCACGAACTTCGCGACCCGTTGCCGCCCGACGACGGGAACAGGTGCGGCGTTGCGCATCCCGTTCCCGTCGGTATAGCTGGCCACGTCCGAGGCCAGGAGCTCCTCCAGGTCCGACATGTCGCCGGTCTGCGCTGCGGCCACGAACGCCGTCAGCAACCGCCGCTGTTCGTCGGTGCTGGCCGGCTCGCCGCGCCGGGCGACCAGATGCCTGCGGGCCCGGCTCACCAGCTGACGGGCGTTGACGTCACTCACCGCGATGGTCTCGCCGATCAGTTCGTACGGGTAGTCGAACGCCTCGCGCAGGATGTAGGCCGCGCGCTCGGGCGGCGCGAGTTTCTCCATCAGCATCAGCGTCGCCACCTGCAGAGCCTCGCCGCGTTCGGCGCCCAACGCCGGGTCAGCGCTCGTGTCGACCGGATCGGGAAGCCAAGGCCCGATGTAGGTTTCGCGCCGGACCCGGGCCGACTGCAGCACGTTGACGCACATCCGCGTCACCATCGTGGTCAAGAATGCGGCAGGCTCACGCACCTCGTCGCGTTCGGTGGCCTGCCACCGCACCCAGGCGTCCTGCACTACGTCTTCGGCCTCGGCGACACTGCCCAGCATGCGGTAGGCCAGGCCGAACAGCCTCGGACGGACCTTCGTGAAGACCTCCTCGGCGTCGGCAAGGTCGGTCATGAGACGTAGTCAAACACACCGTCGCCCCCGCCACCGGCGATGCCCTGCACAGGCTGTGACACATCGCACTGTCACAGATCGGCGGACCGCCCGGTCTATCTGAACGACACCGCCCGCAGCACGCAACGAGGAGTAGCAATGCGCCGAACCCGACGCCTGTACGGTCGCGACGCCGAATGCGCGGCACTCGACGAGCTGCTCGCCGACGTCCGCGCAGGCCGCGGCCGGGTGCTGGTGCTGCGCGGTGAGCCCGGCGTCGGCAAAACCGCGCTCTTGACCTATCTGCACACCCGCCGACCCGACGCGCGGGTGCTGCGGGTCACCGGGGTGGAGTCCGACATGGAACTGCCCTACGCCGGTCTGCAGCATCTGTGCGCCCCGCTGCTCGACAGACTCGACAGCCTGCCTCAGCCCCAGCGCGATGCTGTGAGCGTCGCGTTCGGTCTGGCCGCCGGTCCACCGCCCGACGCATTCCTGGTGGGACTCGCGGTGCTGAGCCTGTTTTCGGCGATAGCAGGCACGCAACCGCTGCTCTGCCTCGCCGACGATGCGCAGTGGGTCGACCAGGCCTCGCTGCAGGCACTCGCGTTCGTCGCGCGCCGGCTCACCGCCGAGCCCGTGGGCGTGATCTTCGCGGCCCGGGCCGCCTCCGGGCACGACACCGCGCTGACGGGGCTCCCGGTACTGGCCGTCACCGGGCTGGCCACCGAACACGCCGGGCAGCTCCTCGACTCCGTTGTGCCGGGTCGTCTCGACCGCCGGGTCCGCGACCAGATCGTGGCCGAGACCCGCGGCCTTCCGCTCGCGCTGCTGGAGTCGATCCGCAACCGCACTGCCGCCGAACTCGCCGGAGGATTCGGCGACCCGGGCCGCCCCGGACCGCCGCTGCCGATCGAGCTGACCTACGTACACCGCATCGCGGCGCTACCCCGCTCGACCCGACGGCTTCTGCTGGTCGCCGCCGCGGATCCCGTCGGCGATCCCGTTCTCCTGATGCGGGCGGCGCAGCGGCTCGGTATCCCCCCGAGCGCCCTGGCTCCGGCCGAAAGCGAAGGCCTGATCGAACTGACAGGACGCGTGCTCTTCGATCACCCGCTGGTGCGCTCGGCCGCCTACCGGTCGGCCGACCTGGCCGAGCGGCGCGCGATCCACGGCGTGCTGGCAGAGGTCACCGACCCCGGCGTCGACCCCGACCGGCGCGCCTGGCATGCGGCGTACGCCACCACCGGCCCCGACGACGCCGTCGCAGCCGACCTGGAGGCGGCCGCCGAGCGCGCACAACAGCGCGGTGGAGTGGCGGCTGCCGCCGCACTTCTGCAGCGGGCCTCCGCACTGACCCGCGATCCGGTACGCCGCGGTGCCCGGGCACTGGCGGCAGCGCGCGCCAAGTACGATGCGGCGGCCCTGGGCGAGGCCGAGGATCTGCTCGGCATCGCCGAACTCGGGCCGTTGACCGATCTGGACCGCGCCCGGGCCGCCCGGCTGCGGGCCAGGCTGTTGGTCGCCCGCGGCCACCTCCAGGGTCCTGCGGTCGCCGGACTGATCGACGCTGCACGGCAATTGGAGAACCTCGACGATGCGGCCGCCGCCGAGACCTACCTCGAGGCACTCACCGCGGCCATGCATGCAGGCCGGCTCGGTGAGACCGCCGCGCTGCACGACACCGTACGGTCCGCGCGGGCCCTCCCGACGCCAACGCCCGAACCTACCCATCCGGCGTACCTCCTGGTGAGCGGCATCTCGCGACGGATCGGAACCGACAGCGGCACAGGACATGCCGAGTTGCGTGCGGCGGTGTCCCTGCTGGACACCATGCTGCACGCGGATCGTGGTCACATCCATTGGCCGGGTGCGGCTTTCCCGATCGCTCAGGAATCTGCCGTGCACGAGATCTGGGACGACGAAGCGTGGCATCGGCTCGCCACGCGAGCGGTCCAGCTGGCGCGGGACAGCGCGGCCCTGGCCATCCTGCCCCGGGCCCTCGGCTATCGGGCCGGAGCGCACGTACAGGCAGGCGAATTCGCCGCCGCGGCCATGCTGCTCGAAGAAGCCGATTCGATCAGCGCCGCAACCGGATACCCGTTGCTGACCGACCACTCGCTGATCCTGACCGCCTGGCGTGGTCATCCCACCGACGCCCTCCCGCTGATCCAGGCGACGGCCGAGCGAGCCACGGTACGGGGTGAGGGCCGCCTGCTCGGGTTGACCGCGTATGCCAGGGCTGTCCTGCACAACGGTCTCGGTGTCTACGACCAGGCGTACGCCGCCGCGCGTGAGGCGTGCGAATACCAGGACCTCGGCCTGCTCGGCTGGTCGCTCACCGAGCTCGTCGAATCGGCGTCACGGTGCGGCGAACCCGACGCCGCCAAACGAGCGCTGCGGCAATTGGAGGAAAGCACCCTGCCCAGCGGAACCGATTGGGCGCTGGGCACACTCGCCGGGGCGCGGGCCCTGCTCGGCGACGATCAGCTTGCCGAGGACCTGTACGTCGAAGCTATCGAGCGGCTTGACCGGACGCGCATCGTCGTGCACCAGGCACGGGCCCGGCTGCGTTACGGCGAATGGCTGCGCCGCATGAACCGGCGGCCCGACGCCCGCACCCAGCTCGGCGCCGCCCACGCCATGTTCACGCGCATGGGCGCACAGGCCTTCGCCGAGCGCACGCGCCGCGAGCTGGTGGCCGCGGGCGAGAAGACCCGGAGAGGGCCCGTCGGTGGCGGCGATCGGCTGACCGCACAGGAAGCCCAGATCGCCGGGCTGGCTGCCGCTGGGCTGACCAATCAGGAGATCGGGGCGCAGCTGTTCATCAGCACCCACACCGTGGAGTGGCACCTGCGGAAGGTGTTCGTGAAGCTCAACATCACCTCGCGCAGGCAGCTGCGCGGGACCTCGTGGGCCGATTGAGCATTCTGGGACCACGGACTGTCAAGGGTCCGCCATCCGATGCCGACGGCAAGGCTCTATTTGTATCCGTCCCACCCATTCTGGAGGCTCCCCATGCTGCCGCAGTCCGACGGCCGGCCCAGCACCCCGCCGGAGATGCCCGCGACGTCCACATCCGAGGTGGAGTCGGAAGCAGAGCTGGCGGCCCGCTTCGAGCGCAACGCCATGCAGTACCACGCCGTATTGCTGCGCGGGGCACGGCGGTTGACCCACAGCGAGGCCGACGCGGAAGATCTGCTGCAGGACACGCTGATGAACGCCTATGCGGGATTTCGGCGCTTCGAGCCCGGCACCAACATGCGCGCCTGGTTGTTCCGCATCATGCACAACCGGTGGGTCAGCTTGCATCGCACCAAACAGCGCAGGCCCGACGTGTTCACGGTCGAAGACATCACCGACAGCGATCTGGCCGCCAGCTCCGTGCACTTGTCCGCGGTGCACCGCTCTGCTGAGGACGAGGCCCTCGACATCCTGTCGGACAAGGTGATTCGCGAGGCGCTCAACGATCTGCCCGAGGTGTTCCGTCTCACCGTGTACTACGCCGACATGCAGGGGCTCACCTATGCGCAGACCGCGGCGCTGCTGGGTGTGCCCATGGGCACGGTGATGTCGCGGGTCGCCCGCAGCCGCGAACGGCTGCGGGTCTCGCTGGCAACATTGGGCGAAACGCGCCGCGGCGAACAACGCGTGGCGTGACCGGCAATTGACACGGAACCGAACAACGCCGGCGGGCGTCATAAAGACATGTTCGCCGACACCGCCCTGATCCATGCCCTCGGCAGCGCGTACTCCAGTCACGCCGCCGACCTCACCGCCGCCGCAGCGCTGCTGCGTTGCGCCGACACCCCCGCCTCGGCACTCGGGCCGGTCGGCGCCGACTTCCTGGCTGCGTTGCGCATGGCTCTCGCCGACCACTCGGCCGCCATCACCGCGCTGGGTGCGGGTGTCCGGACCGCCGCGGCGTCCGCCGCCGGGACCGCCGCCGATTTCGACGCCGCGGGCCGGCGGGCCGCCGACCTGCTGCCCTGGGTGTAGCCATGCCGGGCGCCCTCGTCAGCGCATTGGTCGCACCGCTACGCGAGGTGCAGGCGCTGGTCGGTCCGGGCTGGTCGGTTACCGGCGGTCCGGACGCGGTGCTCGCCGAGGTGCGCGACGCACTCAGCGCCGTGGCCGCGGGCTCCCGCCGCTCGTGGGCTGCGGTGGGCGACTGGTCGGGCGCCGCCGCCGACGCCGCCGGACGAGCTGCGACCCTGACCGCCGCGACGGCGGATGCGCTAGCCGACCGCGCGGAAACCCTTGGCGCCGTGGCGCGGCAGGCGGGCTCCGCGGTGCAGTCGGCCGCCGCCCGGCTGCGGGCCATCGTGGCCGGCTTCGACGAACGGGCCGCAGCGCTCGAAGCTCGCCTCGAGGAACCCGGGGCGGCCGAGGCGCTGCTGGCCGAGGCACAACACGCACTACGTGACGCCATCGCCGTCGTCGACGAGTTGCGTGCCCAACTGGACGACCACGCCTCGGCCGTCGGCGCCGGGGGCGGCACAGTGCCCGCAGCGACCGTTCCGGCCGGTCTGGGAATGCCGTCAGGCCTGAGTCCTGGGCCCGGGTTGCCGACGTCGCCGGCGATGTCGGCACCGTCGAGCCCCGGCGCGCTCTCGGGTATGACGGGCCCGTTGGCGGCGCTCGTCGGGCGCCACCGGCCCGGCGATCCGGCCGGCTCGGCACGCGAGAGCGCGGTCGGCGCCCGCGATCCCGGCATGTTCGGGGAAGGGGTGGCGGTGCGGCTGCCCGACGGCAGCACCGCGCGCGCCCCGAACGCGGTGGCGGCCGATGCCGTGCGTAACGCGTTGACGCAGCTGGGGGTGCCGTACCGCTGGGGCGGCACCGCACCCGGCGTCGGCCTGGACTGCAGCGGTCTGACGCAATGGGCGTATCACGAAGCGGGGCTGGACATTCCGCGGCTGGCGCAGGAACAGGATGTCGGCGCCGCGGTGTCCGCGGATGCCCTGCGGCCCGGTGACCTCGCGGTGTGGGACGGCCATGTGGCGATGATCGTCGGTGATTCGACCATGATCGAGGCGGGCGACCCCGTCCAGCTCTCCTCGATCCGCACCACCAACGCCGGGCAGGGTTTCCATGGCTTCTTCCGTCCCACCGCCTGACGTCGCCGCCACGATGGCCCGGGCCCGGGCCTGCCTCACGGCGCTCGAGCGGACCGCTGACGACCTGCGCGCACTGCGCGAGGGCGCCGACGCGGTGAAACGCCGACGGCGGCTGCTCGATGACCTCGCCGCGGAGTTCGGCCGCCAACAGCAGACGACGTGACGGGCCGTGCAGGGTGCGCCGTTAGGCTGTGCCGCATGGCTGCTGACATCGTGCCGGTTCGGCTGGCACTGACCAAGGGCGACCTCTACACCTTGTGGGCTCCGCGGTGGCGGGACGCCGGCGACGAGTGGGAGGCGTTCCTCGGCGACGACGAGGACCTGTTCGCCTTCGAGTCGGTCGCCGACCTGGTCGCCTTCGTGCGCACCAACACCGACAACGACCTCGCGGATCACCCCGCGTGGGAGAAGTTGACCGAGGCGTCGGCGCACAAGCTCGATCCCGCCGAGGACCGGCAGTACGACATCGTCGGGGTACCGGAACTGGTGGCCGAGAAGCCCTCCGAGGAGTCGGTCGCGAGCCTGCACCGGACCTTGGCGATCGTGTCGTCCATCGGCTCGGTGTGCGAACTGGCGGCGATCAGCAAGTTCTTCAACGGCAACCCCGTGCTGGGCACCCTCGGCGGCGGGCTCGACGAATTCACCGGTCGCAGCGGGCGCAAGCGGTGGGCCGACATCGAAGGGGTTATCGACCGCGGCTGGGACGCGGTCCTCGACGCCATCGACGAGATCGTCACCATCCCCGAGGGCATCGACGCCGACGCGGTGAAGAAAGCCGAGGAGGAACTCGAGGAGCCCGCGCCGGAGCCCGAGGAGGACGAAGCGGAGGTCGAGGAGACCGAAGCCGAGGACACCGACGAGGCGGACGAGGCCGAAGAGGTCGAAGAGGCCACCGATGACAGCGCCGTGCTCGGCGGCGACGAGGACTTCTGGGTCAAGGTGGGCATCGACCCCGTGCGGCTCATGACGCGGTCGGGGACGGTGTACACGCTGCGCTGCTACCTCGACGACGAGCCGGTCTTCCTGGGCCGTAACGGCCGAATCAGCGTGTTCAGCTCGGAGCGCGCCCTGGCCCGCTACCTGGCCGACGAGCACGACCACGATCTGGCCGACCTGGCGACCTACGACGACATCCGCACCGCCGCCACCGACGGGTCGCTGCGCGTGGATGTCTCCGATGAGAACGTGTACGTACTCAGCGGCATCTCGGACGACATCGCCGACGGCCCCGACGCGATCGACCACGACCAGCTCGAGCTCGCCGTGGAACTGCTGCGCGACGTCAGCGACTACGCCGAGGACAAGACCGTCGAGGAGACCCTCGCCCCCACCACGCCGCTCGGCAAATTCGTCGGCCACGTGCTCGACCCGGACAAGGTCAAGGCCCCGGCCGCGCCCTACGCCGATGCCGTCGAACAGTGGGAGACCCTCGAGCGCTTCGTGGAGTCGCGGCTTCGGCCCGAGTAGCCGGCGGATCGAGGCCGCCGGCTGCCGATGAATTCTCGGCACCCCGGCGGTCTATCCGCACATGACCTCCACGAGCCGCCTGTCCACCCGCACCGTCACCGTCCCCGGCGCGCGCTTGTACTACGAAGTGCGTGGGGACGGCCCACTCCTGCTGATCCTGGGCGCCCCGATGTCGTCCGCCGAGTTCACACCACTGGCGCACGCACTGGCCGCAGATCACACCGTCGTCACGACTGATCCGCGCGGTATCGCCGCCAGCGTCGTCGACGATCCGACGCAGGACTCCACCCCCGAGCTGCGCGCCGACGACGTCGCGGCCATCCTCGACGATCTCGGCGCGGACGCGGCCGACGTGTTCGGCTCATCCGGCGGCGCGGTGACGGGCCTCGCGTTGGTCGCCCGGCATCCCGACCGGGTGCGCACCCTGGTCGCCCACGAGCCGCCGCTGCTGGAACTGCTGCCCGACGCCGACGCACAACGGGCCGCGACCGACGAGATCGTGGCGACGTTTCACCGCGCCGGGCACCAAGCGGCGTTCGCGCAGTTCATGATCACCGCAGGGTTCGACCTGCCCGACGATGCCCCCACCGGCCCGCCCGGGGAACCGGATCCCAACGAAGAGGCCAACGCGACACACTTCTTCGTCCACGAACTACGACCCACCACGCGGTACCTGCCCGACCTCGAGGCGCTGCGCAACGCGCGGGTCGTGCTCGGGCTTGGCGTGGACTCGGGCCGGCTGCTCACCCACCGCACGACCGTCGCGCTGGCCGAGCTACTGGGCAGCTCCCCGGTCATGTTTCCCGGCGATCACGGCGGATTCCTCACCGAGCCAGGCGATTTCGCGGATGCGCTGCGGCTGGCGCTGGCGTAGCGCAGGTCATCACGAGACCCGCGACACCTTTCCGAGCGATGCGCTGTAGAGCGCGTCGCCGACCAATGTAAAGGTTCCGGCGTCTCTGCCCAACTGCCACAACTGCTGACCGGTCGCCGCGTCGTACGCGGTCGTCGAATCAGACCCCAGACCGCCGGTGACGGTCTGGTTGCCGTCGACCGCCACCAGACCTCTTCCGCCACCGCCCTGCGTATCGCCGACAAGCGCGCCGGTTGAGTCCGTGCACTTCCGTACCCGCACCCGCGGCGCACCAGCGCCCGGCTCGGCAGTCGGGATCACGACGATGCAGAGGTCGCCGATTCCGGACAGGCTGGGGAGGGTGTGCGGCACCAGCGGCACCTGCTGCGACCAGCGGATGTCTCCGGTGGCATCGTCGACTCCGGCGATCTCCCCTTTGTCCTCGCTGTACACGATCGGCAGCGCGACCCCCGACGTCGAATTCTGCACCGACTGCGGCAACGCGTACGAGGTGAGAATCGAGGTGTGCGGCAGGCGATAGTGCGCATCTTGGGGAATGCTCCACGCTTTCTTCCCGGTGAAGGAGTAGAAGTCGATCCGCTGCTTGGGGTACCGGCCCGGCTCGACATCGGCCGAACTGCCCCGCACCGACACCGCAATGCCGCGGCTGGTGGCGATCAGATCGTCGACGGCGCCGATGGAGAACAGATCGTCTCCCGTCTTGGCGTCATAGAACTTGGTGCCCATGGGCGCCTGCGCCGCAACGATGCCCTGGTCCAGCAAGGGCTGGACCACACCCGTCATCGGCTTCGTCCAGAGTTGCTGTCCTGAATCGTCGAACACCGTGATGCCTTTGGTGTTGTCCACATAGGCCAACAGTCCCGAGCCGCTGTAGCCGCTACTGCCGGACTGCCCGGAGACGGTGTTCTTCGTGGTTCCCGTCTTCATGTCGACGATCGCTGCCGCCGTGCCGCCAACACACATCGCCGCGTCACCCGACGTGCCGACCACGCAGTAGACGTAGTCGCCGTTCGACTTCGGCCATGGCTGCTGCCACAACTGCGAGCCGCCGGCCGCGTCGAGTCCGATGATGGAGTCCCCGACCTTGATGATGACGGTCTTGGTATCGCCGCCGAGGACGCTCATGTAATCGCTGGAGTCCCCCGAAGGCGGATAGCTCCACAGTGTGGTGGGCGCGGCACTCAACGAGGGCAGCTTGACCTCGGCCGGAGGACGCGGCGCCTCTGACGCGACCTCGGCCTTGCCTGCGGTGGTGTCGGGGTCGGAGCCCGAGCCTGGCGAGCTGAACTTCCACACCACGACCGAACCGATCACCAGGGCGAGGACCACCACCACCGCGGAGACGACGATTCCGATGACCTTGCCGCGGTGACGGGGGCCGTCGGGCGGCTGCGGCGTGAACTGCGGCGGGTACCCATAGCCCGGCTGCGGCGACTGTCCCCATCCCTGCGTTTGCGGATATGTCGGAAAGCCCGGGGCGGCACCGAAGACCGGTGGCGCTTCCTGGCGGACCTCAGGTGCGTCGAACGGCGATTCGGTGGACCCCGGTGCCCCTGGCTGACCGTCATTGTCGCCCCACGGCGAACTCCCCCACTGGTTCACGTGGGGAGTGTATTTCAGGTTCTCGTCCCGCCCGCACAGGTAGTTGCTGGAGGACAAATCGGCACATTCATGCACGAGCCATCCAAGATCGGCACAAACCGTTGTTTTTACGTATATCTTGTCTCGATCAGTCATTCCTGCTACTTTTCTGGCCTATACCAACATTGTGATGGGGATCTCATCAGGTCCGCAGTGTTACGGCCGGCACCTGCACGACGGGCCCAGAGAGAAATTGGGAGCTTGTGGACGACTCATTGGTCTTCGATAGCGCCATCGAGATGGCAGCAGCGTTGCGACGCCGCGACGTATCCGCACGCGAAGTTCTCGCGGCCCATGTCGACCAGATCGACCGGCACAACGGGGCGGTCAACGCGATCGTGACTCTCGACGTCGAGGGAGCCGAGCAGGCCGCCGCCGAGGCCGACCGGCGGTGCGCGGCAGGTGAACCGCTGGGCCCGCTGCACGGGCTGCCGATCGCGTTCAAGGACACCCACGCCACCGCGGGCCTGCGCACCACGTTCGGTTCTCCGTTGCACGCCAACTGGATCCCCGAGCAGGACGACGAAATCGTGCGACGCATCCAGAGCGCAGGCGCCATCCGGGTCGGCAAGACCAACGTGCCCGAGTTCGCCGCCGGATCCCATTCGTTCAACTCGGTTTTCGGCACGACCCGCAATCCGTACGCCCTGGATCGATCGGCCGGCGGCAGCAGTGGCGGTGCGGCAGCCGCACTGGCGAGCGGCATGCAACCCATCGCCGACGGCAGCGACATGGGCGGCTCGCTGCGCAATCCGGCGTCATTCTGCAACGTCGTCGGTCTGCGGCCGACCACTGGCAGGGTTCCGGACCCCGCGGCGGCGTGGGCGTACCCGAACCTGGCGACGGCCGGCCCCATGGGCCGCACCGTCAACGACGTCGCGCTGCTGCTGTCGGTGATCGCCGGGCCACATCGCGATGACCCGCTGTCGCTCGCCGACGACCCAGCCGGATTCGCCGACGTGAAACCTGCTGAGCTCAAAGGGCTTCGGGTGGCGTGGGCGCCGACCCTCGGCGACCGGATCCCGGTCGAGGCGGAGGTGCTGGCTCCGCTGGAAACCGCTGCCAAGGTGTTCACCGAGCTCGGCGCGTACGTCGAGCCTGCGTGTCCCGACCTCGACGGCGCCGACGCGACATTCCGTACCTTGCGCGCCGTCGAGTTCGACACGCTGTGGGGTGAGCAGCTCGATGCCACGCCGGAGGCGTTCAAGCCCGACCTGGCGTGGAACATTCGGGAAGGCCGGGCCAGAACTGCGGGTGACATCGGCCGGGCGCTGGCCGAACTGACCCGGCTGCAGCGCGCCGCCAACACCTTCTTCGACACCTACGACGTGTTGATCGCCCCGGTCAGCCAGGTCGCTCCATTCGATGCCGAAGAGCTCTGGCCGACCGAGGTCGCGGGCGTGCAGCAGCACAACTATCTCGACTGGATGGCCGCGGCCTACCTGATCACCGTCCTCGGCGTGCCTGCCATCTCGGTCCCCGCCGGTTTCACCCCCGGCGGGCTGCCCGTCGGGCTGCAGATCGTCACCCGCGCTCGTGGCGAACAGGCGCTGCTCGGCGTCGCCGCCGCATTCGAAGCCGCGACCGAACACGGCACGCGGCGTCCCGCCCTCATTTCGGAGAACCGCTCATGACATCGCCTGTCCTGGAAAGCCCGCGGCGCCTCGCCATCGCGGCCGTTCCGATCCTCGGCTTCCTGTCCACGCCCTTTCTGCCCTTCGTCAACGGCCCGCACCTCTGGTTCGGCGTTCCGTCGGTCCTGGTCTGGACCGCGATCTGGGTGATCGGCACCGTCGTCGCGCTGCGCACCGTCGAGGCCTCCTACCGGCGAGACGGCGGCGACGCGCTCGATGCGGCCGAGGCCGCCGACACTGCGGGAGAAGCCCGATGAACGCGCTCACGGTCTACATCGTGATCGGCCTGTTCGCCATCGGCGCGATCGGCGTCGCGGGCAGCCGGGCCAGGAAACTCGACGAGTGGACCGTCAGCGGCCGCAGCTTCCGCCGGTGGCGGTCGTGGTTCCTGCAGGCCGGCGAATCGCTGACCACGTTCAGCTTTCTCGGGCTGTCCGGGATCGCGTTCGGCGGCGGCGTCAGTGCCACGTTCGCCTTGGCGTACCTGTCGATCTCGGCGATCGGCATGTACTTCGTCGCGCCTCGGCTGTGGCGACTCGGCAAGGGCCGCGGCTATCTGACCATGGCCGACTTCTTCGTCGACCGGTTCGACAGCGTTCCGCTGGGCAAGGTGGTCGCGGTGGTCGGCGCGATCTTCCTGCTGCCCTACCTCGAACTGCAGATCACCGGGCTCGGCCTGATCGTCGAGCTGGCCACCGGCAGCGCGTCCAGCCGCGGGCTGTCCATGGTCATCGCCAGCGTGCTGGTCATCGTGTTCGTCGTCTGGGCCGGCATCCGCGGGATCTCGCGGGTGGCTGTGGTCAAGGACGCGCTCATGGTGATCGCGCTGCTCATCGTGGTGGGCGGTGTCGGGTTCGGCATCGCGGGTATCCCCGAGGTCTTCTCCCGGGTGCAGGGTGCCCAGCCGGAGCTGCTGACCCTGTCGGCGCCCGGGTACGACACCACGTTCTTCGTCACGGCGGTCGTCGTGACCTCGATCGGCGCGGGGCTCAACGTCTTTCCGCACCTCTGGCCCCCGGTGCTGGCCGCGCGCAGCGGTGAGATCCTGCGCAGCAACTACACCTGGCTCGCGTTCTATCAGCTGTTGCTGTTCGCGCCGATCATCGTCGGGCTGGGCGCCACCCTGATCCTGCCTGCCGACACCACCGGGAACCACGTCCTGCTCGACACCGCGACGCACACCCTGCCCGACTGGCTGGTGGCGGTCATCGCCATCGGCGGCGCCTCGGCAGCGATGGTTCCGGCGGCCGCGATCGTCATGGGCATCTCAAGCCTGGTGTCGCGCAACCTGATCACCGGTGGTTCCGAGAAGACCCGGATGCGGGTCAACACGGCCGTCGTCGCGGCGGCCATCATCCTGGCGCTGGGCTTCGGGCTCGGTGGCGCCAGCATCTCCAGCCTGCTGTTGCTCACCTACGGCGGGTTGACCCAGCTCGCCCCGGCGATCCTGGTCGCGCTGCGAGGACGAGTTACTGTCGGCGCCGTCCCGGTCCTGATCGGCATCGTCATCGGAGTATTGGTCGTCAGTTGGATCACCTTCTTCGAGATTCCGATCGGCAGTTGGGATTCCGGCTTCATCGCGCTGGGCCCCAACATCGTGGCGGTGATCGTCGCCGAGGCGATCCGACGCCGGATGCCCCGCGCTGCGATGAAACAGGAAGTACCGGTTGCGCGGTGAATACTGAGCCGGTGCCGGAACCACTCGACCCACTCGCCCGACGGATCACCGAGGCCCTCCAGGTCAACGGCAGGGCGTCATGGCGGCGGATCGCGCAGGTGCTCGACGAGCCGGTCCGCACCGTCGCCCGCCGCGGTGCCGCACTCCTGGAGGACGGCACGGTACAGGTCGTCGGCCTGACGGCATTGGCGCCGACGCACCTGCTGCGGCTGCGGTGCCGGCCGGACAGCGTGCATGCCGTGGCGCGCACCCTGGCATCGTGGACCCAAACGGTGTTCGTCTACGTCCTGGCCGAATCCGCCGAAGTGATCGCCGAGGTGACGGCGGACTTCGACGCGCTGCCCGCACTGCTCGGTACCGAATTGGACGGCGTGCTGACCCACCGGTTGACCCCGGTGCTGCAGTACTTCCGGACCGTCGCCGAATGGCGCGCCGGTGTGCTCAGCCCCGCCGAGGTCGCCGAGCTCGAATTGCCCGATGTCCCACCGGAACAGACCCGGACCGGCCTGCAGGTCGACGACGTCGACCACGCCATCATCGATGCGCTCGTTACCGACGGGCGCACCCCGTTCGAGACGATCGCGACACTGGCCGGGTTCTCCGAGGCCACTGCCCGCCGGCGCATCGATCAACTGATCCAGCGCGGCGTGGTTCGTATCCGCGCCGTCGTCGGTCCTGCCCTGCTGGGGCTGCCCGTCGAAGCCCTGCTGTGGATCCGGTGCGCACCCCAGCACGCCGAGCACATCGGAACCGCGCTCGCCCGTTCGCCTCTCGTGCGCTACGCGGCCATGGTGATGGGCGAGTATCCGGTGGTCGTCGACGTGACCGCCCGCGACACCGCCCAGCTACGCGACTTTCTCGTCAACGGCCCCTGGGAATCTCGCGTCGAGTCGGTGCACGCGACCTTGCTGATACAGACCTACAAGCGTGGCGGTGTGGCGACCGCGGTCCCGAAATGAAAGGCCCTCAATGCTTCTGACATCTCTCGCCGCGGGCCCCGATGCCGCCGCGGCGGTCACCATTGGTGAGCAGGCCCTGTCGCGCGCCGAATTGCTCGATGCGGCAACGGCTCTCGCGGCAGCACTGCCGGACGAGCATCCCGTTGCGGTCTACGCCGAGCCCACCCTGGACACCGTCGTCGCCGTGACCGCGTGCCTGCTGGCCGGTGTGCCCGTGGTGCCGATCCCGCCCGACTCCGGCAGCGCCGAACTGCGCCACATCCTCTCCGACGCCGCCGTCGGGTGCTGGGCCGGACCGGCCCACCCGGAATCCGACCTGCAAGCGATACCGACCCAAGGGCATACGGGCGGCGGCGCGCTGTCCACCCCGTCCGACGACGCCACCGCGATGATCCTCTACACGTCGGGAACCACCGGGGCTCCCAAGGGCGTCAACCTGAGCCACCGGGCGTTGGCTGCCGGTATCGACGCCCTCGCCGATGCCTGGCAGTGGAGTGCCGACGACACCGTGGTGCACGGGCTGCCGCTGTTCCACCTGCACGGGCTGGTGCTGGGCGTGCTGGGCTCACTGCGGATCGGCTCGCGCGTCGTGCACACCGTCAAACCGCGTCCCGAGCGCTACGCCGCGGCGCCCGGGACCATGTACTTCGGGGTGCCGACCGTATGGTCGCGCATCGCCGCCGAGGAGGAATCCGCCCGGGCGCTGCGTGGCGCCCGGCTGCTGGTCTCGGGCAGCGCACCGCTGCCCACACCCGTTTTTCACCGCATCACCGAACTCACCGGACACGCCCCGATCGAGCGCTACGGCATGAGCGAAACCATGATCACGCTGAGCACCCGCGCGGTCGGCGAACGCAGGCCCGGATCGGTCGGCCAACCCGTACTGGGTGTGCAGACCCGGCTGCGGACCGAGGACGGACAGGGGGTGCCCGACGACGGCGAGAGCATCGGCCGCCTTCAGGTACGCGGCCCAATGCTGTTCGACGGCTATCTCAACCGGCCCGAGGCGACGGCCGAATCATGGACCGACGACGGCTGGTTCATCACCGGCGACGTCGCGACCCGCGATATGCAGGGCTTCCACCGGATCGTCGGCCGGGAGTCCGTCGACCTGATCAAGTCCGGCGGCTACCGCGTCGGCGCAGGTGAGGTGGAAACCGCGCTGCTGGCTCACCCCGCGGTCCGCGAGGTCGCCGTTGTGGGACAGGCCGACGCCGACCTCGGGCAGCGGATCGTGGCCTACGTGGTCACCGACGACACCGACCGGGCCCAGCTCGGCGGCCGTCTGATCGAGTTCGTGACCGAAACCCTCTCGCACCACAAACGCCCGCGCGATGTCGTCTTCCTCGATGAATTGCCAAGGAATGCAATGGGAAAGGTGCAGAAGAAACTCCTTGGCAGCTGAGGGTCAGCCCACCAGCACGGCGTAGCGTGGCTTGATCACCTCGTCGATGATGGCCAGCCGCTCGTCGAACGGGATGAACGCGGACTTCATCGCGTTGATGGTGAAGCGTTCCAGGTCGCTCCAGCCGTAGCCGAAGGCCTCGACCAGACGTGTCATCTCGTGGGTCATGGTGGTGTCGCTCATCAACCGGTTGTCGGTGTTGACGGTGACCCGGAACCGTAGCCGGGCCAGCCGGTCGAACGGATGCTCGGCGATGGACGGAGCGGCTCCGGTCTGCACATTGCTGCTCGGGCACATCTCCAGCGGAATGCGCTTGTCCCGCAGGATCGCTGCCAGCCGCCCGAGCTTCTGGGTGCCGTCCTCCAGCTCGGTGATGTCGTCGACGATGCGCACGCCGTGACCCAGCCGGTCGGCACCGCAGAACGCGATGGCCTCATGGATGGACGGCAGCCCGAACGCCTCACCGGCGTGAATCGTGAAGCGGGCGTTGTTGCTTCGCATGTACTCGAACGCGTCGAGGTGCCGTGACGGCGGATAGCCGGCCTCGGCCCCGGCGATGTCGAAGCCCACCACGCCCTTGTCGCGGAACCGGATGGCCAGTTCGGCGATCTCGCGGGACCGGGCCGCGTGCCGCATCGCGGTGACCAGGCAGCGCACGGTGATGGTGCGCCCCTCGGCCGCGGCTGCCTTCTCGCCGTCGGCGAACCCTGCCAGCACCGCGTCGACCACCGCATCCAGGGACAGCCCGCGGTCGATGTGCAGTTCGGGTGCGAACCGGATCTCGGCATACACCACGTTGTCGTCGGCAAGATCCTCGACGCACTCAAGGGCGACCCGGTGCAGCGCCTCGGGTGTCTGCATGACGCCGACGGTGTGGGCGAAGGGCTCCAGGTATCGCACCAGCGAGCCGCTGTGCGCGGCGGTGCGGAAGAACGTCGCCAGCTCGTCGACTTCGGTCGCGGGCAGATCGTCGTAGCCGAACTGACCGGCAAGATCGAGCACGGTGCCCGGGCGCAGGCCACCGTCGAGGTGATCATGCAGCAGGGCTTTGGGGGCGTGGCGGATCATGTCGAAGGTCAGCGGGGTACTCATCCCCCCATCATCCGCGACCGCGGCGGAACTGCGCAGACGAAACCACCCCGTTGCTGATGACGATCAGCCCAATACCGACCCACTCGTGGACATCCAGCGGTTGACGCAGGAGCAGCCACCCCGCCAGTGCCGCCCAGATCGGATTGATGCTCGTGAACGTGCCGAAGACGTACGCCGGTACCCGACGCAGCGCGAGCAGGTCGGCGACGTAGGGCACGATCGACGACATCAGCCCGCATGCGACGGCGAGTGCGATCGCGGTGGCGGTGGGTGCGTGGAAGGTAAACCACACCACCGCGATCGGAATCCAGGCTGCCGCGGCAACAAGGCTGGTCACCGCGGTGCCGTGCAGTCCTGGCAGCCGCTGCCCCAGAGTGCGGTTGAGCAGGATGTAACACCCCCATGCCGTCGCTGCGAGCAGACCCAACGTGATGCCGATGACGTCAGTGCTCGGTCCGGGATCGGTGAGGACCACCACGCCGATTCCCGCCAGCATCGCGCCCCCGATATCCATGGCGCGCCGCGAACTGGCGACCGCGACGGTCAGCGGTCCGAGGAATTCCAGCGTGACGGCCAGACCGAGCCCGATGCGCTCGATCGCGGCGTACAGACAGAGGTTCATCACACCGAGGACCACCACGAGGGCGAGAATCGGCCGCCACTGGTCCGCACGCAGGCCCCGCAGGCGGGGACGCACCACGGGCACCAGGACCAGCGCCGTGACGAGCTGCCGAACGGCGACCACACCGATCGGACCGATCGCCCCGAACGCCGAGGCGCCCAGCGCGGCACCGACCTGATTCGATGCCGAACTCGCAACCATCAACGCGAAGCCTGCGCCGCGCCCACGCGAAGTCGCCGGGGCGGCCGGCGAGCTGCCTGGGCGCTCGGTGGTGTCGAGGGTGTTCATGCGGTCACGGTAAGGACCGGCAGTGCCATAAACCTAGTGCATGTTTTGCAGCTGCCATACGCTCATGTTATGGATTGGAG
This sequence comes from Mycobacterium aquaticum, assembly GCF_002086485.1. GTDB lineage: Bacteria > Actinomycetota > Actinomycetes > Mycobacteriales > Mycobacteriaceae > Mycobacterium > Mycobacterium aquaticum. Next base: position 58,839 of record NZ_MVHF01000029.1, read on the forward strand.
TCTGCGGGAACTGCGGTTCTTCGTGACCGCCGCCGACGCCGGGTCGTTCACCGACGCCGCCGCGCAGCTGTTCGTCTCACAGGCTGCGGTCTCGCGCACCATCGCCGCACTGGAGAAGACCGTCGGGAACCGGCTGCTTCGCCGGGTGCCACGCGGCTGCGAACTCACCAGCACCGGGCAACAACTGCTGCCACACGCCAGGCGCGTGCTCGCCGAGGCCGACAAGTTCACCGAGTTCGTCACATCGCGCCACGGCGTGCTGCGCCTCGGGTACGCGTGGGCGGCACTCGGACGCCATACCGCACGGCTGCAACGCGAATGGGCCGTGCATCACGACTCCCTCGAACTCGAACTGGTGCGCCACGATTCGCCAACCGCGGGCCTGTCCGAGGGCCTGTGCGATGTCGCGATCGTGCGGCGACCCGGCGACGACAAACGATTCGACTCGGTCGTGGTCGGTCTGGAACGGCGCCTGGCCGCCTTCGCCTCCGACGATCCGCAGTGGTCACGGCGGCGCCAGCTGAGCATGGCCGAGATCGCCGAACGCACGGTGATCATCGATCCCCGGGTCGGTACCACCAGCAGCCGGTTGTGGAGCGGCGCCGAGCATCAACCACCGCGGTTCATAGAGTCCACCAACATCGACAGCTGGCTGGACGCCATCGCGGCGGGCCGCGGCGTGGGCACGACGGCCGAGGCAACCGCACACCACCATCCCCGGCCAGGCGTCACCTACCGGCCGATCAAAGACGGGCCGCGCATCGCCGTCCGGCTGGTGTGGCGACACCACGATCGCCCGGAAGGGCTCGATGATCTCGTCGACGCGATCACCCGGCTCTACGCGTCGTGAGCTTTCGCGTGTTCACCGTTCCGGTTGCCGGAGCATGAGCTCGATGGGAGGCGAGCCCAGCGGAGTGATCCGCTGCAGGGTGACGAAACCGTGCCGCCGGTACAGCCGCGCGTTGTCCGGGCTGGACGCTTCGAGATACGCCGGAAGCTCCTCGGCGTCACAGCGTCTCGTCACGTCGGCCAGCAGCGCGCTGCCGACCCCTTGGCCCTGCGCGGCGGTGACGACTCCGATGTAGGGCAGGTAGTAGTGCGCGAAGCGGGGGTGAGCCCGTTCGACCGCCGTGAGCGCGCCGAGCGCGTGTCCGAGGCGACGGCCGAAGATCCGCGCGTAGTCGACCGCATGCCGGGCCTCCACCGCAATCGGTGTGCGCCAATGACCGGGCGGCAGGACCAGTGCGGCTCCGAGCGGCCCTGACGACCCCCGTGCCGCAATGCTTCCTGGATGGCGCAGCACCACGTCACGAGCGGCGATCGTGAAATAGCGCTCCAGAGCGTCGGCCCGGCGAGCCGGGTCCGGTAGCAGCCAACCGAATACCGGATCGGAGTAGAACGCCTCCGCCAGAACACGGGCCGGCTCAGGCCAGTCGGCGCGCCTGACAGCGTCGATCCGGCGCTCCGGCTGCGTCGCGGTCATGCCGCGTCATCCAAACCGAGAGCGCGCCACAACCGGGCGTAGCCGCCAGTCAGCAGTCCGAGATCCTCGCACAGCCGGCGCACCCGGCGGATCGATGCGATGGTCTCTGCCCGCTGCTCGCGATTGCCCCGGTACGCATCGCGCAGCACACGCGCCGGGATGCCATGCTCCCGCGCGAGTTGCCGGGATGGCCGCAACATCATGCGCGCCATGACGGCGAGGATGACCGGAGCGCCAATGGCCAACCGCGCCTTGGCGAATCGGCCGAGCGAAGGAACCCGGGTGCGCAGGTACGACTGGGCGAACGACAAGTGCCGAGCCTCCTCGACCACGTGGATGTACATGACGCGTTCCAGCAGCGGATGCAATTCGCGTTCACTGCGCAGCACCTTGCGCTGCACGTAGTCGATGGGCTCCTCACCGCCGAGGACGAACACGAAGAACAGCGGCGGGAACCGTCGCCCCAACGTCGAGATGAACCGTCCGCCAAGGCTTGTCAGCCTCCCCAGGCCACGGGCCTGGAAGCCGGTGCGGTTGACGAATTCCTGGAACATCAAGGAGTGCTGCGCTTCTTCGATCACTTCGTGGTAGGCATACCGGAATTCCGGTGACCCGCTGGGCAGCGTGTCGGCGAAATCGAGCAACCCGCGCTTGAGTACGCGCTCGAAGTCCAGCCCGGTCTTCATCATGGTGGCGACGCGATCAAGCCCGATGCGGGCCCGGGTCTCTTGCGGCAGCGCCTGATACCAGGTCGTGGACGCAAGTGGGTCGTCCGCGGGCAGCTCCCACCGCGGATCGGTCGGATCGATCGCCAACTCGGTTGCATCCCAGTCGATGTCACCATAGGCATCGAAGTGATGGGTCACCGACAGGTGGCTGAGCCGGGCCAGCAGCCGGTGATAGCGTTCCCGCGGTATGTCGCTGAGATCCTCGTGGGTGGGCAGTACTGCGGCAGAGCTCATGGTCTACTCCTCAGTTCTCGGCGGACGGCGGGGATTGCAGGGCGGCAAGGCTCGCGCGAACCATGCCCTTGAACGCCTCGATGACAGACGCTGAGTCGAACGGGTCGTAACCGGGGATCATGTTGGAGAACGCCAACCCCGTCAGCAGCGAGAACACCATCTGCAGACCCACACGCGCGATGTCGTCGTTCGATGCGGATCCGAGGAAGTAGTCGGTGTACATCTGCTGGGCGGTGACCAGGAATTCGCGGTCCACCGCCGCAAGAGGTTCGATCAGTTCCGGCTCGGTACGCGCGGCCACCCACAGTTCGACGAAGACCGTGAATGTCGGCCCGCTACACATCGACCACAACAGATCCAGTGAGCTGTCGAGCGGGTCCGCACCCAGATCTGTCGCGGCCATGGCTTGCCGATATTCGTGCGTCCGGCGGTCGAACGCGTGCCCGATCGCCGCGGTCAACAGGTCGGACTTCGTCGGAAAGTGGTGCAGCAGAGCACCCATCGACACTCCGGCCCGATGCGTGACGGCGGTTGTGGTGGTGGCCTTGTAGCCGGATTCGGCCAGCAGATCCAGTGTCGCGTCGAGCAGCGCGGCCCTGGTTTCGGCGGTGCGTTCCGCCTGCGTGCGGCGGGTTCGGGTGCGGATGCCCATTGTGCGGCTCCCTCGATGAGGACAAGACCGAGCCTGGCACACTTAAAAGAAACAGTCAATGTTTACGGTAAGTTGCCCGAGGTTCCCCGGCCGGCGGCATCGAGTCCAATCCGCGGCTAACCGATCCGATCGATGATCAGCGGGCGAAGCGCAGGCGCGACATCGCCGACGCACCAGGCGTCGTCGAGTTCGGCCAGCGCAGCGGGCAGCCGCTCGGCGGTGTCGGTGTAGAGCGTGAAAACGGGGTCACCTGCCGCTACCGGCTCGCCCGGCGTGCGGTGAATCCGGACCCCGGCACCCGACTGCACGGGGTCACCCGGGTGGGCACGGCCGGCGCCCAGCCGCCAGGCGGCCATCGCGACACCCATGGCGTCGATATCGCCCATCACACCACCGCGGGACGCGGTGACGGTCTCCGAACAGGCGCCGACGGGCAACGGCTGGGACAGGTCGCCACCCTGCGCGGACACCAGATCCCGGAACCGGTCCATGGCCGAGCCGTCCCGCAGCGTCTCGGCCGGGTCGACACCGTCGATGCCGACGGCGGCGAGCATCTCCGCCGCCAGCGCCACCGTCAGCTCGACCACCTCGGGCGGCCCGCCACCGGCCAGCACTTCCAGCGATTCGGCCACCTCTACCGCGTTGCCGACAGTGCGCCCCAACGGGCGGTCCATGTCGGTCAGCAGGGCCCGCGTCGGAACCCCGTAGGCGTTGCCGAGATCCACCATGGTGCGGGCAAGCTCGCGCGATTCGGACTCGACCTTGAGGAACGCGCCGCGCCCCACCTTGACGTCGAGGACCAGCGCTTCGGCCCCCTCGGCGAGCTTCTTGCTCATCACCGAGCTGGCGATGAGCGGCAGTGATTCGGTGGTGGCGGTGACGTCGCGCAGCGCATAGATCTTGCGGTCGGCAGGCGCCAGGTCCCCGGCCGCGAAAATTGCCGCGCCGACATCGCAAAGCTGTTGACGGATACGGTCTTTGGACAGCTCGGCAGTGAATCCGGGAATCGCCTCCAGCTTGTCGAGCGTGCCGCCGGTGTGCCCGAGACCGCGTCCGGCGGCCTGCGGCACACTGCCACCGCAGGCCAGCACGACGGGGACGAGCGGGATGGTGATCTTGTCGCCGACCCCGCCGGTGGAGTGCTTGTCCACCAGTGCCAGCGGCTTGCCGGCCCGACGCAGATCGGTGAAGTCGAACCGCTCGCCCGACGCCACCATCGCCGCGGTCCATCGAGCGATCTCCGCAGGCGTCATGCCACGCAGGAAGATCGCCATCAGCAGCGCCGACATCTGCTCGTCGGCAACCCGGCCATGCGTGTACCCGGCTATGACCCAGTCGATGGCCGCGTCGGACAGCACACCGCCGTCGCGTTTTGTTCGGATGATGGTGGGGGCGTCGATGGCGCAAATCCTATCTGCTCATTCGGCGAGCGCGCCGCGCAGCAATGTCCGTAGCGCCCAGTCGAAATCGTCCGGTTGGGGCGGAGCGCCCTGCAAATGCCCGAACGGGTGCCGGGACATCAGGTGACCGACGATCAGGCGCCACGCGGCGCGGTAGGTGCGTTGCGCGGCCACGTCGTCGAGGCCCGCGCCGCGCAGCAATGCCATGCAGTGCTCGGCGACCGGTTTCGCCGACGACAGCGCGTAGTCGCCGTCGGCGATGACGGGTGCGCTCCAAGGGTGCGCGACGAGGTGGTCGTACATCGCGTGCCATTGCCGGATCACTGCCTCCACCGGGGCGGCGCCGGCGGGGTCGATCAGCGGGTAGCCGGCCACCAGGTCCTCGACGAGCAGGAGCAGCAGCTCCTGGCGGTCGGCGATGTGCCGGTAGAGCGAGGCCGCACCCGTGCCGAGTTCACCCGCGATGCGACGCAACGTCAGCTCGGCCAGGCCGTCGCGGTCGGCGATCCTGCGCGCCGCGGCCACGATTGCCGCCTTGTTCAGCGGTTGCGTCACAGGTAGCCCCCTATGCGAACAGTGTTCGCACTATCGTGAGAATGATTGCGAACACTGTTCGCGCACGTAGCTAGCCCCTTTCGGAGGAGATCCATGGACGTCATCGCCCGTCAGCATGCCGCATCCGGGGCCACTCGACGGTACGGTTCGAGGCGCGTCCTCACCGCGATGTGCATGGTCGTCGTCTCGTACGGGCTGCTGCAGACCATGCTCGTACCGACCATCGGCGTCCTGCAACGCGATCTGCACACGAGCACCACCGCGGCGTCATGGGCGGTGCTGTCGGCGATGCTGCTGGCCAGCGCGGTCGTCACGCCTGTCGTGAGCCGCATCGGCGACAGGTTCGGCAAGCGGCGGGTGCTGCTCTGGATGCTGGCGATCTACCTGGCGGCGACGGTGGCCTCGATCGCCGCGCCCGACATCGGCACGCTCATCGCCTGCCGCGCCGTCCAAGGCGTCAGCCTCACGCTGCTGCCACTGACGTTCGCGATCCTGCGCGAGGCACTCCCGCCGACGCGGGTTCATACCGGGGTGGCCGTGACATCCGGGCTCGTGACCGGAACTGCCGGGGTCGGGCTGCTGATCGGCGGTCTGGTGGTGGACCACGCATCGTGGCGGTGGCTGTTCGCGATCGGCGCGATTCCGGTGGCGGCCGCCCTGACCATGACGGCGCGGTGGATTCCGGAAAGCCACGAGCGCCACCCAGGCCGGCTCGACGTGGCGGGCTCCGCCGCGATGACCGCAGGACTGCTGGCACTGTTGCTCGCCGTCACCGAGGGACCGGTGTGGGGCTGGTCGTCAGCTCGCGTGCTCGGCCTGTTCGGCACAGCCGTCGTGATGCTTGCGGGGTTCGTCGCCGTCGAGCGACGGGTGGCCCACCCCGTCGTGGAACTCGCGCTGCTCACCAAACCGCCTCTGACGGCAGCACATCTGGGCGCGTTGCTGCTCGGCGTCAACCAGTTCGCGGTGTACGTGACACTGCCCAAACTGGCCGAACTACCCACGGGTAACCCAGGGTTCGGATTGTCGGTGACAGGTGCCGCACTGGTCCTGGTGCCCGGGACGCTGTTGACGATTCCTGCGAGTTGGGCCGCACCTGCGATGGCCGACCGGTTCGGGGTGCGGGCCCCGCTGGCCGTCGGACTGGCGCTGGCAGCCGCAGGCACCGCGCTGCTGGCCGTCGCCCACGGATCGGTGTGGCATGCGGTGGTGTACTACTCCATCGCCAGCGTCGGTTGGGGATTGGCGATGGCAGCACTGCCCAGGATGGTCAATGCCGCTTGCCCACCGGCGCAGAGCGGCAGCGCCAACGGGCTGAACACGGTGGCACGCACGGTCGGCGGCGCGCTCGGCGGCCAGCTCGCCGCTGCGATGCTGGCCAGCTGGGCAGGCGTCAACACCGGTTTCACCGTGGCGTTTTCGATCGCGGCGGGCGTGGCCGCGATGGGCGGACTGCTGGTACCGCTTTGGCTGTTCCGCGATCGGAGCGGCTAGCCGTCGCTGAGAGCCGTTGACCCGCTTGACATCACGGTCGCGGCGACCTGCTCGATCGCTCGAGGTCGGCGGGCCCGAACGCGTCGGGGAGCAACTCGGCGAGCCGGCGTGGGCCAACCGGATGGTCGATCAACAAGTCGGGGCCGCCGTGTTCCAGCAGCACCTGCCGGCACCGTCCGCACGGCATCAGCAGTGCGCCATCGGGCCCGACACAAGTCAAGGCGATCAGCCGTCCGCCGCCCGAAGAATGCAGGTTGCAGACCACACCGCACTCGGCACAGAGACCTAGGCCATATGAGACATTCTCCACATTGCAGCCGGTGACCACGCGGTCGTCGTCGACCAGCGCTGCAGCGCCGACCGGAAATTGCGAATATGGCGCGTACGCGGCTTCCGATGCAGCAATTGCTTTCTCTCGCAATACTTTCCAGTCGACAACCCGCGTCACGTCAGTGTCCCGAGAATAGGTTCTGAATGCATTCCGAAACCTCCGCCTCATCAACGCGCGATGTGGATAGGTAAACCTAACTTCTGACTGTTTGGCCCGCCTTACAGCGACACCGTATTCGTTCGCCAGTGCAAATGGGTTTAGAGTCGCCCCGAGGTTTGGGGCTAATCGACAGACCAGGTCCCGAACGTCCACCGATGACGTTGGAGGGCGATGTGAGTACTCAGACGGAGGTGCCGGCTCCGCAATCCGGGAAACCGCGCCGGCGCACGTTGTATCGCGGGGATCCGGGAATGTGGTCGTGGGTGTTGCATCGCATCACCGGCGCGACGATTTTCTTCTTCCTGTTCGTCCATGTGTTGGATACGGCGTTGGTGCGGGTGAGCCCGCAGGCCTATAACGCGGTCATCGAGACCTACAAGACCCCCATTGTCGGGTTGATGGAGATGGGTCTGGTCGCCGCGGTGCTCTTCCATGCCCTCAACGGCATCCGCGTCATCCTCATCGACTTCTGGGCCCAAGGCCCGCGCTATCAACGCCACATGCTCGCCGTGGCCGTCGCAGTGTTCGCTGTTGCCCTCATCGCCGGACTAGGAGTTCTCGGTATGCACATGGTGGAGCGGTTCCTGTGAGCGCCCCGGGTGAATCGCGGCTGGGCCGGCCCGCACCGGTATTGGAACGCGAACACGACCGTCCCGCGGCCCTGGATCACCCCCGCGCCCCGCGCCGCCCGCGCGGTATCCCCTACTTCGAGAAGTACGCGTGGCTGTTCATGCGGTTCTCCGGGGTGGCACTGGTGTTTCTGGCGCTGGGGCACCTGTTCATCATGCTGATGTGGCAGGACGGCGTGTACCGCATCGACTTCAACTACGTCGCGACCCGGTGGGCCTCGCCGTTCTGGCAGATCTGGGACATGGCCCTGCTGTGGCTGGCCATGATTCACGGCGCCAACGGCATGCGCACCATCATCGGCGACTACGCCCGCAAAAACGTGACCAAGTTCTACCTGAACTCACTGCTGCTGCTGGCCACCGGGTTCACCCTGGTGCTGGGCACCTACGTCCTGGTCACCTTCGACGCCAACATCGGGGGCTAACACCATGATTCACCACCATCGCTACGACGTCGTCATCGTCGGCGCCGGCGGCGCAGGCATGCGCGCCGCGGTCGAAGCCGCCCCCCGCGCGCGCACCGCGGTGCTGACCAAGCTCTACCCCACCCGCTCCCACACCGGCGCGGCCCAGGGCGGCATGTGCGCGGCACTGGCCAACGTCGAAGAAGACAACTGGGAATGGCACACCTTCGACACCGTCAAAGGTGGCGACTACCTCGCCGACCAGGACGCCGTGGAAATCATGGCCAAAGAAGCCATCGACGCCGTGCTGGATCTGGAAAAGATGGGCATGCCGTTCAACCGCACGCCCGAGGGACGCATCGATCAACGCCGCTTCGGCGGGCACACCCGTGATCACGGCAAAGCCCCGGTCCGGCGAGCCTGCTACGCCGCCGACCGCACCGGGCACATGATCCTGCAAACCCTCTACCAAAACTGCGTCAAACACGACGTCGAATTCTTCAACGAGTTCTACGCGCTGGACGTCGCCCTGACCGACACCCCGGCCGGACCGGTGGCCACCGGCGTCATCGCCTACGAACTGGCCACCGGCGACATCCACATCTTCCACGCCAAGGCCATCGTGTTCGCCACCGGCGGATCCGGGCGCATGTACAAGACCACCTCCAATGCCCACACCCTCACCGGTGACGGCCTGGGCATCATCTTCCGCAAGGGACTGCCCTTGGAAGACATGGAGTTTCACCAGTTCCACCCCACCGGCCTGGCCGGGCTGGGCATCCTGATCTCCGAAGCCGTGCGCGGCGAAGGCGGCCGGCTGCTCAACGGCGAGGGTGAACGGTTCATGGAACGCTACGCGCCGACCATCGTCGACCTCGCCCCACGCGACATCGTCGCCCGCTCGATGGTGCTCGAAGTGCTCGAAGGCCGCGGTGCCGGTCCCAACAAGGACTACGTCTACATCGACGTGCGCCACCTCGGTGAAGACGTGCTGGAAGCCAAACTGCCCGACATCACCGAATTCGCCCGCACCTACCTGGGTGTGGACCCGGTCACCGAACTCGTCCCGGTCTACCCGACGTGTCACTACGTCATGGGCGGCATCCCCACCACCGTGCACGGCCAGGTGCTGCGCGACAACACCAACGTCATCCCCGGCCTGTATGCCGCCGGGGAATGCGCCTGCGTGTCGGTGCACGGCGCCAACCGCCTGGGCACCAACTCCCTGCTCGACATCAACGTCTTCGGCCGCCGCGCCGGCATCGCCGCCGCCGAATACGCCAACAACCACAATCACGTCGACCTGCCGGAGAACCCCGCCGACATGGTGGTGGGCTGGGTCGCCGACATCCTCTCCGAGCACGGCAACGAGCGCGTCGCCGACATCCGCACCGCCCTGCAGCAGTCGATGGACAACAACGCCGCGGTGTTCCGCACCGAGGAAACCCTCAAGCAGGCGTTGACCGACATCCACGCCCTCAAAGAGCGCTACTCGCGGATCACCGTGCACGACAAGGGCAAGCGCTACAACAGTGACCTCTTGGAGGCCATCGAGCTCGGGTTCCTGCTCGAACTCGCCGAAGTCACCGTGGTCGGCGCGCTCAACCGCAAAGAATCCCGCGGCGGGCATGCCCGCGAGGACTACCCCAACCGCGACGACACCAACTACATGCGCCACACCATGGCCTACAAAGAAGGTCCTGGCCTGCTGGCCGATATCCGGTTGGACTACAAACCCGTGGTCCAGACTCGCTACGAGCCGATGGAACGGAAGTACTGATGAGTGCACCTGTCATCGACAAGCCCGAAGCCGGCGACCCGCCCCTGCCCCCGGTGCCCGAGGGCGCGGTCATGGTCACCCTCAAGATCGCGCGATTCAACCCGGAGAACCCCGACGCCGCCGGCTGGCAGAGCTTCCGCGTGCCGTGCCTCCCGTCGGACCGGCTGCTCAACCTGCTGCTCTACGTCAAGGGCTACCTCGATGGCACCCTGACCTTCCGCCGCTCGTGCGCCCACGGCGTGTGCGGCTCGGATGCCATGCGCATCAACGGGGTCAACCGGCTGGCCTGCAAGGTCCTCATGCGCGACATGCTGCCCAAAAAACCCGGCAAGCAACTGACCATCACCATCGAACCCATCCGTGGCCTGCCCGTGGAAAAAGACCTCGTCGTCGACATGGAACCCTTCTTCGACGCCTACCGCGCCGTCAAGCCGTTCCTCATCACCTCGGGCAACCCGCCCACCCGCGAACGCATCCAAAGCGCCACCGACCGGGCCCGCTTCGACGACACCACCAAATGCATCCTGTGCGCCTGCTGCACCACCTCCTGCCCGGTGTACTGGAGCGAAGGGTCCTACTTCGGCCCCGCCGCCATCGTCAACGCCCACCGCTTCATCTTCGACTCGCGTGACGAGGCGGCCGCCGAGCGGTTGGACATCCTCAACGAGGTCGACGGTGTCTGGCGCTGCCGCACCACCTTCAACTGCACCGAAGCCTGCCCGCGTGGCATCCAGGTGACCCAGGCGATCCAAGAGGTCAAGCGCGCGTTGATGTTTGCGCGCTAGGTGTTGCGCCGAGTGTGACCAAGATCGCGAGATTCGCCGAGAATCTCGCGATCTTCTTCACACTGGGGCGTCAATAGGGTGCACCCGCAGCACGCAATGCCGCCCGGGTGCGCGCGATGATGGTGCCCTGCCGGTGTCGGAGTAAGTCGGCACCAACCCGGACGATGCGCCAGCCAAGTGCGCGGTACTCCGCGGCCTGGTCGATGTCCTTGGTGCGCTGCCTCGGGTCGGTCCAATGCTGGATACCGTCGTACTGCACGCCGACCTTCCACTCCGGCCACCCCATGTCGATCCGGCCCACCTGCAGGCCATGGTCGAACACCTCGATCTGGGTCTGCGACGGTCGCATCCCGGCCTGGGTATACAGCAGGCGAAGGCGGGTTTCCTGTGGCGACTCGGCGCCGGCATCGGCCAGGTCGAGCACCTCGCGCAATTGCACAAGGCCGCGCATGCCTCGATGGGCATCGATAAGCGCTTGTACATCAGCAAGTTTCAGGTCACATGCCTGGAGGAGTGCGTCGACGCGGACGACGGCCGTGGTGCGCCCACGTCGGCGGCCGAGGTCGAAGGCAGTCCTGGCAGGCGTCGTGGTCCGGATTCCGCGGACCACGCAGACCTCGTCGTCAGCGAGCCGGTCGCTGTGCAACACGATGCCGTTGGTCTTGTGTCTGCTGGAGTGATTGAGCTCGGCGGGCAGCTCCGCATCGATCCACTTGGACCCGTGCAACGCGGCGGCCGACAGTCCTGCTGCGACCGCCCGCCTCCCCGACCACAGCCACGCCGCAACCGCTTTGTCGATGGGTTTCAGTTCTGCACCGCGCAGGACATAAACGTCGCGATGGAGCATGTGGTAGCGCGTGCTCAGCTGATACCGATTGAGCAACCCTGCCGTGAGTGCCTCGGATCCGACAAAGGGGAATGGCATGCGAATAGGACGCTGCGGAGGTCAACCCCGTTCCACAACCCGCCAGTGTGAACATGATGGCGAGAAATCTCGAGAATCTCGCGATCTTCTTCACGCTCGGCCTGTCACACATCGCGACCCTGTCTCGTCTGATTGGCATGACCACACGAATTGCCCCTGTGACCCCCAAACAAGCCGGCCTGCTGACCCGGGTGATGTACCGCGTTGCCAAGCGTCGCTTCGGTGAGGTGCCCGAGCCGTTCACCGTCGTCGCACACCATCCCCGGCTGCTGGTGGCCAATGCCGTCCATGAAAATCTGCTGCAGAGCGGCTCGAAGAAGCTCCCCGCCAGCGTCCGCGAGTTGGCGGTGTTCTGGACCGCCCGCACCGTCGGCTGCTCGTGGTGCGTCGATTTCGGGTCGATGCTCATGCGACTGGAGAACCTCGACGTGGACCGGCTGAAATCCATCGACGACTACGCGACCTCGCCGCTGTACACCGACGACGAGCGCGCCGCCATCGCCTACGCCAATGCGATGACCACCGACCCCCACTCCGTGACCGACGAGCAGATCGCCGATCTGAAGAAGCGTTTCGGCGAGGACGGCGTGATCGAGCTGACGTATCAGATCGGGGTGGAGAACATGCGGGCCCGGATGTATTCGGCGCTGGGCATCGCCGAGCAGGGTTTCAGCTCGGGGGATGCGTGCCGGGTTCCGTGGGCGGTGTCGGAACAGCAGGCGTGATCTCGATGTAGGCGACGGCCGCGCCCACGGCCTGGCTGCCGCGGTCCAGGCCACGCTCGAACACCTTCATGGGGCGGCTCCAGTACGCGGCGATGACGGCGTCGGCGTGCGCGGTTTCTGACTCATCCAGAATCCGCGCTGCGCCGGCGACCACCGGGCCGCTGGGTTTACCCCGAAGGTTGCTCGCCACCACGAGAACCCGCGGATTGTTGCGGATGCGCTTGACCTTCCCGGTCGACGCATCGGTGCGGACGTAGATCTTGCCGTCCGCAACGCCATGGTTGATCGGGCTGGGCATGGCCTCTCCGGACCGCTTGAACGTCACCAGCAGGATCTGGCGATGGCGGTCGAAGCCGCTGAAGTCGGTTCCGGTGGGCTCACCGATGTCGAAGGCCTCAGACGCCCGCAGCTTGTCCATGCCGCGGAACATCAGCCGGCTGAAGGTCTGGGCCAGATTTCCCGAATCGCCTGGCATCACAACCCACCTCCACGTAGCGGGGAACCGGTGAACTTGTCAGGGTTGGCGATATCCCATACCGCGCAGACCTTTCCGTCGCGGACGGTCACCGCGGTGACGCGCGGCATCATCTCCGGGTAGCCGTCGCGGGCCGGCGCGCCCGGGGTGTAGGTGCCCAGCTCGCCATTGATGAACGCCAGCTGCCCCTGCGCATGCCAGTTGGGCCCGTACCGCTTCGCGAGCCCGAGCAGAAACCGCGCGACCTTGTCGGGGCCGTGGATGACGCGCGCAGCCGTCGGCGCCCGGCGGTTGGAGTCCCCGGTGAACGTGACATCCGGATGCAGAAGGCGCACAACGGCTTCCAGATCTCCGGTGGCCAACGCCGCCATGAACGCCCCGGCCACCTCGTTGTGGGTGTCGGGCGGAACCGGCGGCGGGGCGTCGGACACCGCCTTGCGGGCCCGGGAAGCGAGCTGACGCGCTGACGCGGGGCTGACACCGAGCACGTCGGCGATCTCCGGGAACGGCACGGCGAAGCCGTCGTGCAGTACGAAGGCCACCCGTTGATCCGGTGTCAGACGTTCGAGCACCACCATGGCGGCGAAGCGGGCGTCTTCACCGGCGACCACCGCGGTCAGCGGGTCCTTGGCTTCGAATCCGGTCACCACTGGCTCAGGCAGCCATTCGCCGACGTAGGCCTCGCGTCGGTGCGCGGCCGACCGCAACCGGTCCAGCGCAAGCCGGCTGACCACGGTGGTCAGCCAGGCTCGCAGGTCGTTGATCTCGCCGCGGTTGCCGTCCCACCGGATCCAGGCCTCCTGCACGATGTCCTCGGCATCGGCGTAGGTGCCCGTCAACCGGTAGGCGACCGCAAGGAGATTCGGCCGCAACTCCTCGAACTCATCGACGCGAGTGCTCGCGGTCATGGGCACAGTTTAGCCGCGCCGAGACTACGGGTTTTGTCGCGAATCAGGCCGATTCGCACCACAAACCGTAGTGTCGGCGAGAGGCGGGTCAGCGTCTGGTGAATACCGTGCGGTGCCAACCCTTTTCAGCGACCCCGGAGATGTCGCTCATGACGTGCTTGATGGTGAGGTACTCCTCGAACGAGTAGTCGCTCATGTCCTTGCCGAAGCCCGAGGCACCCACGCCACCGTGCGGCATCTCGGAGATGATCGGGATGTGGTCGTTGATCCACACACAGCCGGCATTGATCTCCCGCGAGGCCCGCTGCGCCCGGTAGACGTCGCGCGTCCACGCCGAGGCGGCCAGACCGTAGTCGGTGTCGTTGGCCTGGCGCAGCGCGTCGTCGTCGTCGCTGAACGCCCGGACTGTCAGCACCGGGCCGAAGATCTCGTCGCGGTACACCTCGGAATCCTCGGCGACGTCGGCGATCAGCGTGGGTCGGTAGAACGAGCCAGGCAGATCCGGGATCACGCCGCCGGTGACGACTCGACCGCCCTGCCCGGCCGCCCGGGCCACCATGCCCGCCACCTTGTCGCGGTGCGCCATCGAGATGAGCGGGCCCAGATCGGTGTCGGGATCATGCGGATCGCCGACCACCACCTTGCTCATCACCTCGGCCACCCCGGCGACGAAGTCGTCGTAGAGCGGTCGCGCGACGATGGCCCGGGTGGCCGCCGTGCAGTCCTGGCCGGTGTTGATCAGCGCGCCGGCGACCGCGCCCTGGATGGCGGCGTCCAGATCGGCGTCGTCGAAGACCACGAACGGGGCCTTGCCGCCCAGCTCGAGCTGGGTGCGGTGGCCGTGCACGGCGGCGGCTGCCATCACCTTGCGGCCGACGGGCGTGGACCCGGTGAAGGTGACGAGGTCGACGTCGCGGTGCCCGGCCAGGGCGGTGCCGACGTCGGCGCCGCCGCCGGTCACCACGTTGAAGACCCCGTCGGGCAGCCCGGCGGCGCTGGCGAGCCCGGCCAGGGTGAGCGTGGTCAGCGGGGTGATCTCGGCGGGTTTGATGACGACGGAGCAACCCGCAGCCAATGCGGGAAGCACTTTCCACACCGCCATCTGCAGCGGATAGTTCCACGGCGTGATGGTGGCGACGACGCCGATGGCCTCACGCCGGATGCTCGAGGTGTGATCGGGCGAGTACTCCGCGGTGGCCTTGCCTTCCAGGTGGCGTGCCGCCCCGGCGAAGAAGTCGATGTTGTCGACACTGCCCGGCACATCGAACTCGCGGGCCAGCCGCACGGGCTTTCCGGTCTGGCTGACTTCCTCGATGACCAGGTCATCGGCGCGTTCGTCGGCCAGTTTGGCCAATTTGGCGAGCACGGCGGAGCGTTCCGCGGGAGTTGCCGTCGACCATTCCGGCAACGCCGCCCTGGCCGACGCGACGGCGATGTCCACGTCGGCCGGGGTGGCCATGGCGTACTCCGCGACCGCCTCACCGGTTGCCGGGTTGATGACGGTATGCGCCGGTCCCCCGGTCGCCACTGCCCCACCGTTGATCCAATTGCCCGCCACGTTCACTGCCACACTCATGGGGCCATACGGTATCGGATGAGGACACTGATCTCTACGGGATACCGCAGCGAGACGCCATCGAAACAAGGGATTTCATCGAAATAGTTGCTTCAAACAACGAATTCCGTGCAGAATCGACGGTATGACCAACCCCGATGGTCACGAGCTGGCGCCCGCCCCCGTCCCGTTTCGTGTCAACCATTCTCGGCCGGGAGCCGCCTTCCAGCTCGATGAACTGTCAAAAGCGATCGTCGAGAAGCTGCAGCAGGACGGCCGCCGCTCCTACGCGGGGATCGGCAAGGCCGTCGGACTGTCCGAGGCCGCCGTGCGCCAGCGGGTGCAGCGGATGGTCGACGCGGGCGTCATGCAGATCGTGGCGGTGACCGATCCGATGCAACTCGGCTTCGCCCGCCAGGCGATGATCGGCATCCGCTGCACGGGCGACACCACCAAGCTCGGCGAGAAGCTGGCCGCCATGGACTCGGTCGACTACGTCGTGCTGACCGCGGGATCGTTCGACATCATCGTCGAAGTGGTCTGCGAAGACGACGACAGCCTGCTCGAGCTGCTCAACACACAGATCCGCTCATTGCCGGGAGTGATATCAACCGAAACCCTTGTCTACTTGAAACTCGTTAAACAGCAATACAATTGGGGTACACGATGACAATTACCGATACCACTTCAGCAACCACGTCCGATCTCGGCGCCAAGGCCAACCGGCACCTGTGGGGCCACTTCGCCCGGCACGGCGAGGGCATCACGCCGCCGATCATCACCCGCGGCGAGGGCGTCTACATCTTCGACGACAAGGGCAAGCGCTACATCGACGGCCTCTCCGGGCTGTTCGTCGTCCAGCTCGGCCACGGCCGCAAGGAACTTGCCGAGGCAGCGGCCAAGCAGGCCGAGACGCTGTCCTTCTTCCCGCTGTGGTCCTACGCCACGCCGCCGGCCATCGAACTGGCCGAGCGCGTCGCCGGCTACGCCCCAGGCGATCTCAACCGGGTCTTCTTCACCACCGGCGGCGGCGAGGCCGTCGAGAGCGCCTGGAAGCTGGCCAAGCAGTACTTCAAGCTGACCGGAAAACCCGGTAAGCACAAGGTGGTTTCGCGTTCGATCGCCTACCACGGCACGCCGCAGGGTGCCCTCGCGATCACCGGCATCCCGGCGTTCAAGGCCCCGTTCGAGCCGTTGACCCCGGGTGGTTTCCGCGCACCGAACACCAACTTCTACCGCGCACCTGCCGAATTTGCCCATGACGAAAAGGCATTCGGCCGCTACTGCGCCGACCGCATCGCCGAGGCCATCGAGTTCGAGGGCCCCGACACCGTCGCCGCGGTGTTCCTCGAGCCGGTACAGAACGCCGGCGGCTGCTTCCCGCCGCCGCCCGGATACTTCGAACGTGTCCGCGAGATCTGCGACCGCTACGACGTGCTGCTGGTCTCCGACGAGGTCATCTGCGCGTACGGGCGGATCGGTTCGATGTTCGCGTGCAACGACTTCGGCTACGTTCCAGACATCATCACCAGCGCCAAGGGCCTGACGTCGGGCTACTCGCCGCTGGGCGCGATGGTCGCCAGCGACCGGCTGTTCGAGCCGTTCGACGACGGCAAGACGGTCTTCGGTCACGGCTATACCTTTGGCGGACACCCGGTTTCGTCGGCTGTCGCGCTGGCCAACCTCGACATCTTCGAACGCGAGAAGATCAACGATCACGTCAAGGAGCTGGCACCGGCGTTCCGGGCCACCCTGGAGAAGCTCTACGATCTGCCGATCGTCGGCGATGTGCGCGGTGAAGGGTTCTTCTACGGCATCGAATTGGTCAAGGACAAGGCCACCAAGGAGACGTTCAACGACGAAGAGTCGGAGCGGCTGCTGCGCGGCTTCCTGACCCCGGCGCTGTGGGACGCCGGACTGTACTGCCGCGCCGACGACCGTGGCGACCCAGTGATCCAGCTGGCCCCGCCGCTGATCAGCGGACAGGCCGAGTTCGACGCGATCTACGAGATCCTGCATCGGGTGCTCAGCGAGGCGGGCAACCTGCTGTAGCGGTTCGACGACGCAGACGGCCGGGCGGGAAACCGCCCGGCCGTTTGTCGTTCACGGAAGCCGTGCGCGGCGTCATTTCGCTCCTCGCGTGCGCGGCGTCGTTTCGCTCCTCGCGTGCGCGGCGTACCGTCAGCGTGTGCCGCGCAAGCCACCGATCGATCCTGTCCGCTGGACCCCGCCACCGGTCGGAGAGTTGCCCGACTTCGCGGCGGCCGAGCTGACGGTCGTGCCGATGCCAGGTGACGGGCCGGAGGACGTCGTTGTCGACGCCACCGGACAACTGTGGACCGGGCTGGTCGACGGGCGCATTGTGCGCGTGACTCCCGACGGGGCCGCGACGGTGGTGGCCGACACCGGCGGGCGTCCACTCGGCATGCACGTGGCGCGCGACGGCCGAGTGTTGATCTGCGACAGCCACCGCGGCCTGCTGGCGTTGGACCCGACGACGGGCACGTTGTCGACATTGATCGATTCGATCGAGGGGCGTCCGCTGATGTTCTGCTCGAACGTCACCGAAACCTCGGACGGCACAATCTATTTCACGGAGTCCACCAGCCGGTTCCACTTCGAGTACTACCAGGGCGCGATCCTCGAGGCCCGCGGCAGCGGCAGCCTGTTCCGGCTGGATCCGGACGGCACCGTCACCACGCTGGTCCAGGGACTCTACTTCGCCAACGGGGTGACCCCCACCGCCGACGAATCGGCGTTGGTGTTCGCCGAAACCCAGGGTCGCCGGTTGTCCAAGTACTGGCTGAGCGGGCCGGCGGCCGGGACCGTGACACCGCTTGCCGAGCATCTGCCCGGCATGCCCGACAACATCTCCACCGCGCCCGACGGCCGGATCTGGGTCGCGCTGGTCAGTTCCATCATTCCCGCGGCCGAGCGGCTGGCCCCGCTGCCGCCGGTGCTGCGCAAAGTGGTGTGGCGGCTGCCCAATGCCCTGCTGCCGAAGATCAAGCCCGAGGTGTGGGTGGTGGCCTTCGACGCCGAAACCGGTGCGGCCGTCACAGGCATCCGAACTCAGAACCCAGCTTTCGGGGCGGTCACCGGCGTCGTCGAGACGGGCGGAAAACTGTGGATGTCGACGATCGAGTTTCCTGCTCTGGCTAATACCCAGCTTTAACACGAGTCACATACGTCACAGCGTGGCTCCCCGGAATCGGCGCCCGGATCGCCTAACCTTCGGACACGATGGCGACCTTGCGGAGTATCTCGACGCGCGCGTTCATGCGCGGATCTTCCGTGCTTGCGGCGTTGACGATGCTCGCGGCACCGGCCTTGGTGATCGCGCCGACAGCGACCGCGGACCCTGTCGCGGCACCGGCCCCGGCACCGCCGCCACCGGACTGCCCGTTCAAGGTGACGACGCCGCCCGCGGTGGACTCATCGGAGGTGCCGAAGGCGGGCGACCCGCCGCTGCCGCTGCCGGTGCCGACGAAAACCATCGGGGGCGAAGCACTCTCGGGCTGCGGCATCATCACCGCGCCCGACACCCCGCCGGTGCCCAATGACATCTCCGCCGACGCCTGGGTGGTGGCCGACCTCGACAGCGGCGACATCATCGCCGCTCGCGACCCGCACGCCCGGCACCGGCCCGCGAGCATCATCAAGGTGCTCGTCGCCACGGCCGCGCTCAACGAACTGAATCTCAACAAGCGCATCCAAGGCACCCAGGAAGATGCCAACGCCGAGGGCACCCGCGTCGGCGTCGGGCCCGGCGGCGTGTATTCCATCAACGACCTGTTGCACGGCCTGCTGATGCACTCGGGCAACGACGCCGCCCACGCCCTGGCCATGCAGCTCGGCGGCATGGACACGGCGCTGCAGAAGATCAACGTGTTGGCGGGCAAGCTCGGTGGCCGCGACACCCGGGCGGCCACCCCGTCCGGGCTCGACGGGCCAGGCATGAGCACCTCGGCCTACGACATCGGACTGTTTTACCGCTACGCCTGGCAGAACCCGGTGTTCGCCGACATCGTCGCCACCAAGTCCTTCGATTTCCCTGGGCGCGACGGAAATCCGACGTATCCGATCGAGAACGACAACAAGCTGCTGGACAACTACCCCGGCGCGCTCGGCGGCAAGACCGGCTACACCGACGACGCCGGACAGACCTTCGTCGGCGCAGCCGATCGCGACGGCCGCCGCCTGGTGGCGATCCTGATGCACGGCACCCGGCTACCGATCGCCCCGTGGGAGCAGGCAGCTCATCTTCTCGACTACGGTTTCGCCACCCCGAAGGGGACCAAGGTCGGCACCCTGGTGGATCCCGACCCGTCACTGACGAAACCCAAGCAACCCGACGCGCCGTCGGCAGCGGAGGCTGCGTCCGTCCTACCCGCGGCCGACGCGCTGCCGGTGCGCGTGGGGGTGGCGATCGTCGGGGGCATCATTGTGTTCCTGCTGATCATGGGTGCCCGGTCACTGAATCGCCGCCCGCAGCACTAGCTGTTCTGCTTGATGAAGCCGAGCGCCTGCTCGGCGACGTCGCGCCAGCCGCTGTCGATCACCAATGAGTGTCCGCGACCCGGGATCTCGACGATCTCGGTGACATTGGGGTTCTTCTTGTTCAGCTTGTAGGACGCATTGGCGATCGCCCACGGGACTGTGTTGTCCTTTTCGCCGGAGATCACCAGCAGCGGACCGCGCTGCGGGTTCCTGGTGTTGACCTTCGTCTGCGACGCGGGGTTGAAGTTGGCGACGGCAGCCTGGAACAGCGGGGCACCCGAACCGGCGACGGAGTACTCGTCGTAGAGCCGGTTCGACTCCTCCTCGGACACGGCGTTGCCGAAGGCGAACCGGAATTGCTTGCGGGTCAGGGCGATCGCGCGACCGTAGTTGAGCGGATTGCCGAGGACCGGGAATGCGGCCCGCAGCGCCGACACCGGCAGCGGGAGTACACCGCGGAACGGTGCCGGGTCGATGGCAACCGACACCGCGGCCAGCCCCATACCGGCGAGCTGTTGGGTGATCAGTCCGCCGAAAGAGTGCCCGATCACGATGGGCTTGCGGGCAAGAGCACGGATCACCTCCGCGTAATGCTCGGTGATGGCACCGACCGTCTTGTGAGCGAACACCGAGGGATCGCGGCGTGCGTGCGCGACCGTTGCCGGGTCGTCCGGCCAGCCGGGGGCCAGGGTGACGAAGCCCTGCTCCTCGAACAATCCGCGCCAGTTGTCCCAGCTGGTCGGCAGCAGCCAAAGGCCGTGGATGAAGACGACGGGCTGGGCTCCGGAGCTGTTCGCGCGGTCGATCTCGGCCTGTTCCCAAGGGGTGATGGTGGTGGTCATGTCGGTCTCCTATCGGTAGAAAGAACGGTCGTTCTGCTGGGCTTTAACCAGCGGCCCGCACGATCTGTTCCCGATTGCAGAAAGAACGTTCTGCCTACCGGGCGTACGGTCGAGGTATGGACTCGTCGACCCCCGTCTCGCAGGCCCGCGAACGCCTCCTGCGCACCGCCGCGGAGCTCTTCTACCGCGAGGGCATCCACTCGGTCGGCGTAGACCGGATCCTCGCCGAAGCAGGAGTGACGCGCGCGACCATGTACCGGCACTTCGCGGGCAAGGAAGGTCTCGTCGAGGCCTACCTCGCGCTGGAGGATGCGACGATCCGCGGCTACTTCTCCGACGCCGAGACGCAGGCCGGCCCGGACGACGACATGCTCGAGCTCGTGATCGACGGGATCGCCGAAGACATCGCGCGCTACCACACCCGCGGCTGCCCCTTCATCAATGCCGCCGCCGAATATCCCGACCCCGACAGCAAGGTCCGCAAACTCATTGCGACGCATCGCAATTGGTTTCGCAGCGCACTCGAACACGCCGCGGCCGGGCGCGCCGCCCCCGCCGACGTCGCGGCATCGCTGGTCCTGCTGCGCGACGCCGCGCTCGTCGGTGGGTACCTCGACGGGATCGAGACGACGAAGCGCTCGTTCGTCCGGGCGGCACGACAGGCGGCGGGGCTCCCGGCCGAGAACTCTCCTGCCGAGCAGACGTGAACTCCCCCATTTTGGTCTGAAATTGGGGTAGTTCACGTCTGCTCGCCCAGAGAAAAGTTGGCGAGGCTTGCGAGGTTCTGACCGATCGGTCTAATCTCAGACCATGCGGTCTGACCGTTCGCAGACGTTCACAGAACAGGCTCGGCGCCGGCAGATCATCGACGCGGCCACCGAGGTGATCGCGGCGTCCGGTTACTCCCAGGCATCGCTCGCGCGCATCGCCGCCCACATCGGTGTCGCGAAAAGCGTTGTCCTCTACCACTTCACCACCAAGGCCGAGATAATCGAGGCGGTGTTCGTCGACATCTTCGAACGTGGCGCGGCGGTCATCGTCCCCGCCGTCAACGCAGAGACCACCGCCTCGGCCCGGCTGACGGCCTACATCCGGGCCAACATCGCATTCGTCGCCGCCAACAGGTCCACTGCCGTGGCGATGCTGGAGCTGATGGCCGGGTACCGGGACCCGGACGGGCTGCGTCTCGACCAGGCGGCGGCCAAATCGGTGCAGGACCACCCGCCGACCGGCGATCTGGCCGCCCTCGACCCGCAGGCGATCTTCGCGCAAGGCCTGCGCGACGGCGAATTCCGTGAACTGTCACCGCAGTTCATGAAGAACATCCTGCGCGGCGCGCTGGACAGCGCCGCCGCCGAATACGCCAGAGACCCCGATTACGACGTGGTGGGCCATGGCGAGGAACTGGTCGCGATTTTCCGACGCGCAACCACATGACGAGTGGAGGGACACCGTGGCAAGCGACGCACTGATGGGAAACGCACTGCTGGCGGGCGCGATCGTGCTGGCCGGCGGGGCGATCGGAGCGGGGATCGGCGATGGGCTGGCCGGCTCACAGTTCATCGCCGGGGTGGCTCGCCAGCCCGATGCTCAATCACGGTTGTTCACACCGTTTCTCATCACCGTCGGCCTCGTCGAGGCCACGTTCTTCATCAACATCGCCTTCATGGCGCTGTTCGTCTTCGCCACGCCGGGCGGGTAGATGGCGACCATCGGCGTCATCGCCATCGGCAGCCGTGGTGACGTCGCGCCGCTGACCGGCGTGGGGGTCCGCTTGCGGCAGGCGGGGCATCGGGTCGTCGTGGTCAGCTACCCGTTGTTCGGTGAGCTCATCACAGGTTGCGGCCTGGAATTCCGGTCGATCGACGTGGACGACGACAGCGCCGCCGATCTGGCCGATGTGTCACCTGCCGACGCCGTGCGGGGTCTGGCCGCGTTCCTCTCCCCCGGTGGCATGCGGAAACTGGGCGATCGGGTGCTGACTGCGCTGCGCGACGAGCAGGTGGATCTGCTGATGCTGTCGCCGTTCGCCGAGTTGGTCGGCCATCCACTCGCCGAGGCTCTCGGTGTGGCCAGCGTCGGACTTCGGTTGCAGCCGTTGTCTTCCACCGCCGACTACCCGCCGGCCGTGCTGGGATCGTGGTCGGCGGGTGGGCGCGGCAACCGTGCGGCCGCGCGATGGGGCGAGCGTCTGATCGACGGTATATACCGCGGGACTGTCAACGGGTTTCGCACGGAATTGGGCCTGCGGCGGGAGTCCACCCGACGGCTGCGGTACGCACGCACCGCATCGCGCTGGCCCATCCTGTACGGGTACTCCCCCACGGTGCTTCCACGGCCTGCCGACTGGCGGCCGGGCATCGAGGTGGTCGGCTATTGGTGGCCGCCCCGACCCGCCGGTTGGGAGCCGCCGGCCGAGCTGGTGCGGTTTCTCGACGACGGCCCCGCACCCGTGGTGGTCAGCTTCGGCAGCACGGTAACCAGTGTCGCTGCGGCCGAACGGGTTTCGCTTCTGGTGCGCGACTCCCTGCGTGCCGCCGGGGCCCGCGGCGTGATCCAGTCCGGCTGGGCCGGGCTGACCGCATCGGGGCCTGACGTGATCGGCGTGGGTGAAGTGCCGCACGACTGGTTGTTCGCCCGGTCAGCCGCGGTGGTCCACCACTGCGGGGCGGGCACCGCGGCAGCCGGACTCCGTGCGGGCGTGCCCGCGATCGCGGTGCCGAACCAGGCCGATCAACCGTTCTGGGCCCGACGGCTCAACACTCTCGGCGTCGCCCCGGCCGCGATCCCGCGCCGTCGGCTGACCGCGGAAAATCTCGCGGAAGCCATCCGGATAACCTTGTCCGACAGCAGGTTCCGGGACAACGCCGCCGAGCTGAAAGCCCGCATCGACGCCGAGGACGGGGCCGGCCGGGTGCTCACCGTCGTCGAGGAGTTGCTCGCCTGACACTGCCGAGCAGACATAGGTGTACGCGAACCGCGGCGTGTCGGGGTACCTCCGCGTCTGCTCGCGGAAAGAAAAGAGAGTCAGGCCCGCGCGACGAAGCGGAAACGGTCGCCGCGGTACACCGACCTGGTCCACTCGACGACGCGGCCTGTCTTGTCCCGGCTGGTGCGGTGTACCAGCAGCAGGGGCTGCCCGGTGGCGATCCGCAGCAGCTCCGCCTGATCCGGATTGGCCAGCGCGGTCTCGACGGTGTCCTCCACCGAGTGCACACCGCGGTCGTAGCAATCCCGCAGCGCGGCATACAGCGAACCCTTCTCGGCCAGCCGCGCCTCCAATCGCGGCAGCGCACCGGGCAGGTGTGCCTCCTCGATGGCCAACGGCTCCCCGTCGACCTCACGCAACCGTGTGAGGAGATGGATCCGCTCGCCCGGAGCGATCTCCAGATGTTCCGCGACGGCCGGCTCGGCACGTACCCGCTCCAGCCCGAGGATCTGCGAAGAGGGTTGCATCCCTTCGGCTTTCAGATCGTCGGTGAGGGACGACAACTGCCGGACGTGTACCACCTTGGGCGGCGCGACGAAATTGCCGCTGCCCTGGGTACGGCGCAGCACCCCCTCCCCCGCCAACTCCGCCAGCGCCTTGCGCAGCGTGGTCCGTGACGTGCCGAGCTGTTCGGCGAGCTGGCGCTCCGGGGGCAGCGACGCACCTCGGTCGAGTCCGGCAATCAGATCGGCCAGCGCGAGCTTGACCTGGAAGTACCGCGGCGGGGCAGGTTCGGCCATATCAGTTTTCCCTCACCTCTTGACGGACGAAATTGGTGTATGCCAATGTTACCTCCATCATATTGGCGTATACCAATCTGACCCCGTCACATTCATCCCGCAGCGAGAGGAACCGCACGTGGGCTCTACCGAAACTCGAAAAACCCCGCGGCTCGCGGTGCTGGTGGGGATCGCCGCCGCCAGCGTCGGCGTCATCTACGGCTACGACCTGTCCAACATCGCCGGAGCGATGCTGTTCATCCCCAAGGAGTTCGACCTCGACACCGCGGCCGTCCAATGGATCACCACCATGGTCGTGATCGGTGAGATCGCCGGCGCGATCATCGGTGGCTGGCTGGCCAACCGCATCGGCCGCAAGAAGTCCGTGGTGCTGGTGGCGGTCACCTACGCGGTGTTCGCGCTGATGTGCGCGCTGTCGGTCTCGGTGCCGATGCTCATGGTCGCGCGGCTGCTGCTGGGCCTCACCATCGGCGTCTCGGTGGTGGTGGTGCCGGTGTTCGTCGCCGAGTCGTCCCCCGCCGACATCCGCGGGTCGCTGCTGGTGGCCTACCAGGTGGCCACGGTGGTCGGCATCATCATCGGCTACCTGGCCGCGTACGCGCTGGCAGCATCGGGTGGTTGGCGCTGGATGCTCGGCCTGGCCGCCGTGCCCGCCGTCGTGGTCGCCCTCATCCTGATGCGGATGCCCGACACCGCCCGCTGGTACATGCTCAAAGGCCGCACCGAGGAAGCTCGCCGCACGCTGCAGATGGTCGAACCCGCCGCCGACGTCGACGCCGAACTGGCCGAGATCAGCAGGGCATTGCACGAAGAACGCGGTGGGGCGTTCCGCGAGATGCTGCGTCCGCCCTACCTGCGGGCCACCGTGTTCGTCGTCGTACTCGGGTTCTTCATCCAGATCACCGGCATCAATGCCATCGTCTACTACAGCCCGAAACTGTTCGAGGCCATGGGTTTCCACGGCAACTTCGCATTGCTGATCCTGCCCGCCCTGGTCCAGGTCGCCGCCCTGGTCGCGGTGTTCGTATCGCTGGTGCTCGTCGACCGGTTGGGGCGCCGCCCGATCCTGCTCGGTGGCATCGCCATGATGGTGCTGGCCAACGCCCTGCTGATCGGCGTCTTCGTCGCAGGCGAGAACTTCGGCGGGGCGCTGACGGCTCTCGGTTTCATCGGAGTGCTGCTGTTCACCGTCGGATTCACCTTCGGTTTCGGCGCGCTGGTCTGGGTGTACGCGGGTGAGAGCTTCCCGTCACGGCTGCGCTCGATGGGTTCCAGCGCGATGCTCACTTCCGACCTCGTGGCCAACGCGATCGTGGCAGGCTTCTTCCTCACCATGCTGCAAACCCTCGGTGGATCCGGCACCTTCGCGGTGTTCGGTGCACTGGCCCTGCTGGCCTTCGTCTTCGTCTACAAGTTCGCGCCGGAGACCAAGGGCCGCCAGTTGGAGGACATCCGGCACTTCTGGGAGAACGGCGGCCAGTGGCCTGCCGTGACCGCCAGCGGCGCCGAGGCCGAGACGACCGGACGATGACCTCGGCGGCGGTGCTCGGCCTGGACATCGGCGGCTCGAAGACCCAGGCCCTGCGGGTGGAGAATGGCACGGTGGTCGCCGAGGCCCTGGCCGGCAGCGCAAACATCTCGTCGGTAGGTCTCGAAGAAGCCGGCAAGCAGCTCGACGTCATCCTCGACCAGCTGGGCACCAACGGAATCAAGGCGGTGTGTGCCGGTGCGGCGGGTGTCGAAACGCCCGACGGCGAGGCCCGGCTGCGTGATCTGCTGGCCCGCCGACTGCCCTGCGCCCGCATCCGGGTGGTGCACGACAGCCAGCTGATCCTGGCCGCCGCAGGCGTCATCGACGGCATCGCCATCATCTCGGGCACCGGCTCGGTGGCCTGGGGGCGCCGGGGCGATCAGCAGAGCCGGGCCGGCGGCTGGGGCTACCTGCTCGGCGACGAAGGAAGTGGCTACTGGGTGGCCCGGGAAGCGTTGCGGCGCAGCCTGATCCGCGCCGACCGGGGAGAGCCCGCAGACCGGCTCGGCCAGCAGCTCGCCGCTGATTGCGGCCTGCAACTGCCCGAACAACTACTCGACCACTTCTACGCCCAGCCCGACCGGCGGTATTGGGCCGGACGCGCCCGCGTGGTGTTCGAACTGGCCCGCGACGGCGACCCGGTGAGCCGCGACATCATCGACGCCGCCGCGGCGGAACTGGCCGAGCTCGCGGTGTCGGTCGGCACGCGGCTCGGTTCCTCCGGTCCGGTGGTGCTGGCCGGCGGCCTTGCCGTCCATCAGCCCGCACTGCAGAAGGCGGTCCGCACCCGGTTGGCCGAACAGCAGTTCACCGACGTCCGCGTCCTCGCCGCCGACCCCGTGCGGGGTGCGGTGGAACTGGCCCAACGACTACTACTGACATGTGATCCCGAGAAGGAGAAGAAGTGAGCAACCTTGACGCCACCCCCGTGAGCGCCCCCGGCCACCTGATGGCCGCCGAGATCGCCGAACAACCGCAGGTATGGCGCCGTCTGCTGACAGAAGGGCTGGACCCGATCCGGGCCGCAGCCGACCGGATCACCCGGGCCGCACCACGTTTCGCACAGTTGGTGGCCCGCGGAACCAGCGACCATGCCGCCTTGTACGCCAAGTACCTGATCGAGATCAGACACGGCCTGCCCGCCGGGCTGGTGTCGCCGTCGACCGTCACGGTGTACGGCGCGCAGCCCGATCTTCGCGACGTGCTCTACATCGCGGTCAGCCAGTCCGGCGGGTCGCCCGATCTTGTGCGCTCGGTCGAGGTCGCCCGCGCGCAAGGCGCTCTGACCGTCGCCGTCACCAACAACGCCGAATCCGACCTGGCTGCGGCCGCCGAGATCCACATCGACGTGCTGGCCGGCTCGGAACGCTCAGTTGCGGCGACCAAGTCCTACACCGCCGAACTGCTGGCCCTGCGCTTGCTGCTCAGCGGTGCCGACGAAGGCGGCACGGAGGCCCTGCCCGAACTCGGTGAGGCCGTCCTGGCCAGCGGTGAGCAGGTCCGCGAGGTCGCGCAACGCTACCGCTTCGCGCAACGGCTCATCACCACCGCGCGCGGCTACTCCTACCCCACCGCCCGGGAAGCCGCGCTCAAACTGATGGAGACCTCCTACCTTTCGGCGCAGGCATTCTCGGGCGCCGATCTGCTGCACGGTCCGCTGGCCACCGTCGACCCGCAGGTGCCGGTGTTGGCCATCGTGCCCGACGGCGTAGGCGGGCAGGCCATGCTGCCGGTGCTGGAGCGGTTGGCCGAGCGGCACGCCGACGTGTTCGGCGTGGGCGCCCCTGCGGCACTGGCCGGGCTGGCCGGTGGCATCGCGCTGCCCACGGTGCCCGACGAGCTCTCCCCGCTACTGGAAATCCTTCCGCTGCAACAACTTGCCCTGCACCTGGCACTGGCCCGCGGCGGCGACCCGGACCAGCCGCGCGGGCTGCGCAAGGTCACGGAGACCCTGTGACACTGATCGCGGCGGGCACCGTGGTGGCCGCTGACGGGGTGCACCGGCCGGGCTGGATCGAGACGAGTTCGGACCGCATCATCGGGTGCGGCGCCGGCGCTCCTCCACGGCCCGCGGACGCCGAACACCCCGACGCGGTCGTGGTGCCCGGATTCGTCGACATCCACGTGCACGGCGGTGGCGGCGCGTCCTACACCGACGGCGTGGCCGACGAAATCGTCCGCGCGGCAACGTTTCACCGCAGCCACGGCACCACCACCACGCTCGCCAGTCTGGTCACCGCGTCGCCGGCCGAGCTGCTGCGCGAGGTCACGGCGCTCACCGAAGCCACCGCTGCCGGTGTGGTCGCCGGGATCCATCTGGAAGGGCCGTGGCTGAGCTCGGCCCGCTGTGGCGCGCACGACGCCACGCAGCTGCGCGATCCGGACCCGGAGGAGATCAACGCCGCGCTGGCCGCAGCCGACGGTGCCATCCGCATGGTCACCATCGCACCAGAACTGCCCGGCGGCGACGACGCGATCCGGCTGCTGGTCGACTCCGGAGTCGTTGTCGCAGTTGGCCATACCGATGCCAGCTACCAGCAGGCCCACCGGGCGGTCGAACTGGGTGCGACCGTCGGCACGCATCTGTTCAACGCGATGCGGCCGCTGCACCACCGTGACCCCGGCCCCGCCATGGCTCTGCTCGAGGACCCGCGGGTCACCGTGGAACTGATCGCAGACGGTGTGCACGTGCATCGCGCCCTGCTGCGTCACGTCGTCGACTTCGCGGGCGCCGAGCGGGTCGCGCTCATCACCGACGCCATGGCCGCAGCCGGGCTGGCCGACGGGTCGTTCCGGCTCGGCACACTCGACGTCGATGTCGCCGACCATGTCGCACGGGTGCGTGGCATGTCGACCATCGCAGGCAGCACGGCGACGATGGACCTGATATTCCGGGCTGCCGTGGACCTTTCGACGTCCGATGCTGCGCTGGCCGCCGCGGTGCAGATGACGGCGACGACACCGGCCCGCACCGTCGGGCTCACCGATATCGGCAGCATCGCGCCGGGCCTACGCGCCGATCTGGTGGTGCTCGATGCCGACCTTGCCGTGCAGGCCGTGATGTCGAGCGGTCGCTGGGCGGACCCGGTCAGCCTCGGTTCATCAACGCTGTGATGGTCTCTGCGGCGGTCAGGGCCCGGGTCACCATGCCGACCCCTTCGCCGGCATTGACCGGCGTGGCCCGGCCCGCGGCGTCGACCAGCACACGCTCGGGAATGCTTGAGGGCCAACCGTATCCGGAGGCGATATCGAATTCGGAGGTCAGCGTCGTCGATCCGGCGCCGGCGGCGAGCAAGGCGTCGCGCGCAGAATCCGGCGTGATCGCTTCGACACACGTGGAGAACGCGGTGCCCACCCACGCCGCGGCGGCGCCGGCCGCCAGAACCGCCGCCACGCCGCGCGCCGAGGCGATGCCTCCCGCGGCGAGGACCGGTACCTCGACCGTGTCGAGCACCTCGGTCAGCAGAGGCAGGGTGCCGACGAGCGGCTTACCGTGCCCACCGCCCTCGGCGCCGCGGGCCACCAGCACGTCCACCCCGGCGTCGACGGCGCGGCGCGCCGCGTCGACCGTGGCAACCTGCGTCGTCACCCGCACCCCGGCGTCGTGGGCCCGCCGCACCCATTCCCAGTCCTCACCGAAGCTCACGCTGAGCAGCGCGGGCCGGGCGGCCAGCGCCTCGTCGAGCAGCTCGGGTTGGTTGCTCATCACCCAGTGCACGAGGCCGATGCCGAACGGACGGTCGAGGGGGCCGAGCTCGGCGAGTTCGCGCTTGAGCAACTCGGCCGTCGCGGCGCTGCCCATGCCGATCATCCCGAGGCCACCGGCCCGCGACACCGCCGCGGCCAACCGGCCACCGGCCGCACCGCCCATGGGCGCGTTGACAATTGGCACTTCCAGGCCCATGTCGCGCGCCCAGTCGGTAACGATGCTCACACCGGGCGATGCTACACTCGCGCCTGCCAGCATCTGGCACCGGACGAGGGTGGCACCGTACCCGGACAGCGACAAGACGGGCCTTGGAGGTTGGCCATGGCCTGGTGGATTCTGATTGTCTCCGGTGTGCTGGAAGCGGTGTGGGCCACCGCGCTGAGCAAGTCCGCGGGTTTCACCCGCCTGGTCCCGTCCGTGATCTTCATCGTCGCATTGACGCTGTCGATGGGGGGCCTGGCGATTGCGATGCGCACGCTGCCGCCGGGCACGAGCTACGCGGTCTGGGTCGGTATCGGGGCCGTGCTCACCATCGCCTTCGCGATGCTGACCGGGGCGGAATCCGCGTCGGTGATCAAGGTGCTGTTGATGCTCGGCGTGGTCGGCTGCATCATCGGGCTCAAGGTCGTCACCCACTAGCTGCCTCACCGAAAACACACCGGCAAGGCCCCGATAGCGGCAGGATCCGGATATGAGTTCCGACGAACGAGTATGCCAATTCCAGGAACGCCGCGACCGGATCGCCGAGGAGTACCTCAAGCCGGCCGGCGCCCGGCCGCCGTCATCGGCCCGGGGCCTGCATCACACCGCGCTGGTCAGTGGCGATGTCGAGCGCACCGTCCGCTTCTACCAGGAGCTGCTGGAGTTCCCGCTGACCGAGATCATCGAGAACCGGGACTATCCGGGGTCGACGCATTTCTTCTTCGACATCGGCAACGGAAACCTGCTGGCGTTCTTCGATTTTCCCGGTCTCGACGTCGGCCCGTACCAGGAGGTCCTCGGCGGCCTGCACCACATCGCGATCAGCGTCGAACCGCAGCGCTGGCGGCATCTGCGCGACAAGCTGACCGCCGCCGGGGTGGACCTCGCCGAACACAGCGAGGTGTCGCTGTACTTCCGCGACCCCGACGGTGCGCGCATCGAGCTCATCGCCGACCCGCTGGGCGAGATGTACGGGTCGAAGGTGCTCTGAATCGGGCTAGCGTCGCAGCAGCCGCGAAATACCCAGCGCGCCAATCGCACCGGCTGCCGCGGCGGCGATCAGGCCAGTGGCGCCGGGCCCCTCGTTGATCTGCACCCGGGTGGTGATCTGCGCCGGGTCGGGCGGTGGCACGGTCTGCTCGGCCAGGCTCTCCGTCGACGTCGCCGCCCACGCCGTGGCGAACAGGATCAGCCGGGCCGTGACATAGGCGAACACCATGAGGCCCACCACCGGACCGAAGGTCGCCCCCGCGGGGCCGCGCGTGACGGACTGCAGGTAGATCGACGCCACCTGCTTGAACATCTCGAACCCGACGGCAGCCAGCAACCCGGCCCGCAGGGCGCTGCGCAAGTGCACGGACTCGCGCGGCAACCGGGCGATGATCAAACTGAACAACACCCACGAGATCAGCACCGAAACCAGGATGGACACCACGCGAAGTCCGCCGCCGAGCGCGGCGAAGTCATGTAAGCCGATCCATCGCAACACTTTCCGCATCAACTCTGGGTCGCCCAGCGCGGTGAGCGCGATGGTGAGCACCACCGCCAGAAACGCCGACACCAGGGCCAGTAGGTCAGACAGCTTGGTGCCGACGAAACTGGCATCGGTCTTGTGCTGCAGCCACATCTGGCTCAGCGCCTCACGCAGGTTGGCCATCCAGCCCAGCCCCGCCCAGGCCGCGGTGGCCAGACCGATCACGCCGACGGTGCCTCGGGAGGCGATGGCGGAGTCCATCAGGGTGACCAACTGATGACCGAGGTCACCGGAGACCACCGACCGGATGCGGTTCTCGAGGTCGGCGAGCAGGTCGGGCTTGCTGGCCAACACGAACCCGCCGAGTGCGAACCCGACCATCAACAGAGGGAACAGCGAAAAGATGGTGAAGTAGGTGATCCCGGCGGCGTAGAAGTTGCCGTTGCAGTCGTTATACCGATCCTGGGCGCGCATCACCCGGTCGAACCACGGAAAGCGAGTCCGTAGCCGGTCAAGGAATCCCGGTTTCTCCTGCTCGTTCACGCACCACCCTCCCCCGGGCGCCTACGACGTTTGCTGCAGAAACCCTATCGCGTCGTAAACCCGGGTGAGGGTCTTGCCGGCAACCTCTCGGGCCCGCTCCGCACCGGCAGCCAGAACGGAGTTGAGTTCGGCAGGGTCGGCCAGCAACTCATCGACCCTGGTCTTGATCGGTGCGACGAACTCGACGACCACCTCGGCGGTGTCCTTTTTCAGATCGCCATATCCGCGGCCGGCGTAATCCTGCACCAGCGTGTCGACCGCGGTTCCGGTGATCGCGGACTGGATGGTCAGCAGATTCGAGATGCCCGGCTTGTTCTCCGGATCGAAGCGGATCTCCCGCTCACTGTCGGTGACCGCCGAGCGGATCTTCTTGGCCGTGGCCTTGGGATCGTCGAGCAGGCTGATCAGGCCGGCGTCGGTGGCCGCCGACTTGCTCATCTTGGCGGTCGGATCCTGCAGGTCGTAGATCTTGGCGGTGGCCTTGGGGATCATCGCCTCCGGGACCACAAAGGTGCCCGGGAACTGCCCGTTGAGCCGTTGCGCGAGGTCGCGGGCCAGTTCGAGGTGCTGGCGCTGGTCCTCACCGACCGGGACCAGGTCGGTGTCGTAGAGCAGGATGTCGGCGGCCATCAACACCGGGTAAGTGAACAGGCCGACCGTCGCGGCGTCCGTGCCCTGCTTCTGCGACTTGTCCTTGAACTGCGTCATCCGCGAGGCCTGCCCGAAGCCCGTGAAGCAGCCGAGCACCCACGCCAATTGGCTGTGTTCGGCCACATGGCTCTGCACGAACACCGTGCTGCGGGCCGGGTCGATGCCGAGTGCCAGGTACTGGGCCGCAGTGACCAGGGTGCGCCGACGCAGCGTCGCGGGGTCTTGCGGGACCGTGATGGCGTGCTGGTCGACGACGCAGAAGAACGCGTCGTAGCCGTCCTGCAGCTGGGCCCAATGGGTGACCGCGCCCAGCGCGTTGCCGAGGTGCAGGGAGTCGGAGGTGGGTTGGGCGCCGGAGAACACGACGCGTTTGCTTCCGCTAGTCATGATGGCGTCGATTTTCGCACTGCTGTCATCCGCTTTATTCACCGGTCAGCTGACGCAGCACGCGTAGGAACACCTCGCGGTCGTCTGCGGTGAGTTCTCCCAGCCAACGCTCCTCGCCGATCTGGATCTCGGCCTGGGCGGCATCCTTGACGGCCCGGCCGGAATCGGTGATGGCCAGCAACCGCACCCGGCGGTCATCGGGATCGGCCGTGCGCTCGATGTACCCCTGCTGCTGCAGTTCATCGAGGGTCGCAATGATGCGCGTCTTGTCCGCACCGATGGCCTCGGCCAGGGCGGCCTGCGTGCGCACCGGCGCCCGGTCCAGCGCGAGCAGCACGACGTAGCCCCACATGCTCAGGCCGTGCGCGGTCAGCACGGGCAGCTCCGCGGCGGCCAGTTCACGCAGCAGCGGGGCCAGCATCGCCGCCAGATCAGGACGATTCGCCACCGCGTCATCGTAGGCATTGTCAATTCATATGCTATCGCTTATCGTAAGCGTATGCCTACTATTGATGGAGATGTCCGCCCCTACCACCGCAGAGCCGTGTTGCAGTCCGTCGACGTCGTCAACACCGTCACACCGGCAGACCTGGACCGGCCCACCCCGTGTGCGGGCTGGAACCTGGGAACCCTGCTCGACCACATGACGGTGCAGCACCGGGGCTTCGCGGCCGCCGCCCGCGGCAACGGGGCCGACACCGAGGGCTGGCAACCCGGGACGGTCACCGACGCCGTGCGGGCCGATCCCGCCGGCGCATACGCCGAAGCCGCGCAGGACGTGCTCGACGCGGTCGCCGCCGACGGCGTGACCGACGCGCAGTTCGCACTACCCGACTTCGGACCGGGCGCGAGCTTCCCGGGCGCGATGGCGATCGGGTTTCACTTCGTCGACTACGTGGTGCACGGCTGGGACGTCGCCGCGACGCTGGGCGTGCCCTACGAGCCGGCGCCCGACATCGTCGCCGCAGTCCTGCCACTGGTGATGATGATTCCCGACAGCGACTTCCGCAGCACCCCGGACGCGCCGTTCGGGCCGGCCGTCAACGCCTCGGGCGCAACGGATTTCGACAAGATCCTGGCCCACCTGGGGAGGCGGCCGGACTGGGCTCAGGCGTAGTGGACGGTCACCGGTGAGTGGTCGGACCACCGCAGCGCATACAGCTCGGCGCGGTCGACGCGGGCGCTGACCGCCCTGGCGGCCAGCCCAGGGGTGGCCAGGTGGTAGTCGATGCGCCACCCCGCGTCGTTGTCGAAAGCCTTGCCCCGCCATGACCACCAGCTGTAGGGCCCGGCGACATCGGGGTGCAGCTGGCGCACCACGTCGACCCATCCGGTGGCCAAAAGCTCGGTCAGCCATTGCCGTTCGGCAGGCAGGAACCCGGCTTTCTTGACGTTGCCTTTCCAGTTCTTGATGTCGTTCTCTGTGTGAGCGATGTTCCAGTCCCCACACACGACCGCTTCGCGACGTTTACGCCGCAGCACCGCCATCCGATCGGCGACCGTCGCCATGAACCGCTCCTTCTCGAGCTGACGGTCGGTCTCGGCCTCACCGGTCGGGAAGTACACACTGACCACCGTGGCACCGGCCGTGTCGGCCTCCAGGTACCGCCCGTGGGCGTTGAACTCGTCGGATTCCAGCAGCCGGATGGCGGTGATGGGATGCCGTGACAGCACCGCAACCCCGTTGCGTCCCTTGACGTGCGGCTCGGCGGAAGCCAGTGACCAGCCGTCGGCCAGGGCAGGCGCTAGCGCGTCGGCGAGCTGATCGTCGTCGGCACGCGTCTCCTGCAGACAGACCACCTCGGCCTCGGTCTCCTTGAGCCACGGCAGCAGACCGAGGTTGTCGGTGGAGCGCTGCTTGACCGCGGCGCGGATGCCGTTGACGTTGATGGTGCTGACGATCAGCGAGCCGGGTGATGCCACGGCCGAGACCCTACCGACCCGCACCGACACACTCTTGCGGTACCGGCGGTATCACCTTAATGTCGGGCGAATGGCCGAACGAGCACCGATCCACCTTGGCACCGACAATCCCGATGCCGAGCCGGTCCTGCTGCTGCACCCGTTCCTGCTCTCGCAGAGCGTGTGGAAGTACGTCGCCCCGCAGCTCGCCGAGCGCTACGAGGTGTTCGCGCCGACCATGTCGGGACACAACGGCGGCAACGCGGGACCAGCGCTGCTCGACGTGGCCGCACTGGCCGACGACGTGGAGCGCCGCCTGGACGAACTGGGCTGGGGCACAGCCCATGTCGTCGGCAACTCACTGGGTGGCTGGGTCGCTTTCGAACTGGACCGCCGCGGCCGGGCCCGCACCCTCACGGGGATCGCGCCCGCGGGCGGCTGGGCCCGGTTCACGCCCGTCAAGTACGAGATCATCGCCAAGTTCATGGCCGCACTGCCGATCGTGGTCGCCACGGCCCTGCTCCGCCAGCGGGTGCTGAGCCTGCCGTTCGCACGACAGATCACCTACCCCGCGGTCAGCGCCACCGCCGACGGCCTCAACGACGGGGACCGTCGCGACCTCGTCGACGACGTGGCGCACTGCAGCGCCTACTACAAGCTGATGATCAGGGCCCTCACCACGCCGGGCCTGCTGGAGATCGCACACTCCCGCACGCCGACCCAGCTGGTGATCTGCGAGAAGGACCGGGTGCTGCCCGCACCCCGGTTCACCCGGCACTTCACCGACAGC
This sequence comes from Mycobacterium aquaticum, assembly GCF_002086485.1. Classification (GTDB taxonomy): domain Bacteria; phylum Actinomycetota; class Actinomycetes; order Mycobacteriales; family Mycobacteriaceae; genus Mycobacterium; species Mycobacterium aquaticum. Next base: position 94,320 of record NZ_MVHF01000029.1, read on the forward strand.
CTCGCGCCCGGGTCGGTGATCAAGCGCCTCGACGGCGTCGGTCACGTGCCGATGTTCGAGGCGCCCACCAGGATCACCGAGCTGATCAGCGAGTTCATCGATCACAACACCGACACGGCCCGCGCGACCGGCTGACGCCGCGCCGCGCCTATGCCTCCAACGCGCGCTTGAGATGGTCGGCGATGGTGGCCAGGAAGGCTTCGCTGGTCTGCCAGGCCTGGTCCGGGCCGATCAACAACGCGAGGTCCTTGGTCATCGCCCCGCCCTCGACCGTCTCGATGACCACGTGTTCGAGCGTCTCGGCGAAGTGTGCCACCTCCGGTGTGCTGTCCAGCTTGGCCCGATGTTCCAGGCCGCGGGTCCAGGCGAAGATCGACGCGATCGGGTTGGTCGAGGTCGGCTTGCCCTGCTGGAACTGCCGATAGTGCCGCGTGACGGTGCCATGCGCGGCCTCGGCTTCGACAGTCTTTCCGTCCGGCGTCATCAGCACCGAGGTCATCAGCCCGAGCGAGCCGTAACCCTGTGCGACGGTGTCGGATTGGACGTCGCCGTCGTAGTTCTTGCAGGCCCAGACGTAGCCGCCCTCCCACTTCAGGCAGGAGGCCACCATGTCGTCGATCAGGCGGTGCTCGTAGGTCAGCCCGCGCTTGTCGAACTCCGCCTTGAACTCCTCGTCGAAGATGCGCTGGAACTCGTCCTTGAACATCCCGTCGTAGCCCTTGAGGATGGTGTTCTTGGTCGAGAGGTAGACCGGGTAATCCTGTTGCAGCCCATAGGAGAACGACGCACGGGCGAAGTCCTGGATGGACTTGCGGAAGTTGTACATGCCCATGATGACGCCGCCGTCCTCGGGGATGTGGACGACTTCGTGCACCATCGGCTCGCTGCCGTCGTCCGGGGTGAACGTGACGGTGAAGGTGCCGGGCTTGTCCACCTTGGTGTTGAAGGCGCGGTACTGATCACCGAACGCGTGGCGGCCGATGATGATCGGCTTGGTCCAGCCCGGGACCAGCCGTGGCACGTTTTTGATCACGATCGGCGCACGGAAGATGGTGCCGCCCAGGATGTTCCGGATCGTGCCGTTGGGCGAGAGCCACATCTTCTTGAGATTGAACTCCTTTACCCGAGCCTCGTCGGGGGTGATGGTCGCGCACTTGACCCCCACGCCGTGCCGCTTGATGGCATTGGCCGCGTCGATGGTGACCTGGTCGTCGGTCGCGTCGCGGTGTTCGATACCCAGGTCGTAGTAGTCCAGGTCGATGTCGAGGTACGGCAGGATCAGCTGATCCTTGATCATCTGCCAGATGATGCGGGTCATCTCGTCACCGTCGAGCTCGGCGACAGTGCCTTCGACTTTGATCTTGGACATGTGAGCCCGCACCCTCCTGCTCGTCGAACGTCTCTCGCGGCCACCCTACAAGGGCGAGCAGCCGCGATGACGTGGCCGCATCCGTACCGGGGAGTAGCGTGCCGACCCGGCCGCGGCACGGATTGCAACACGTTCCAGCGGCCCTCGACACAGACCCGCCAGAACGACCACTTGGTTCCCGCCCGCCGTCATGAGATATTCTTGGACGCGGTCATGAGTGCCAGCGATAAGCCCCGGCTTGCTGGCCGGCAACCCTCCAACCGCGGTGGGGTGCCCCGGGTGATGACCAGGTTGAGTAGCCGTCAGCGGCTGCAAGGCAAGCGCGGGTCCGAAGGTACGGGCCCCCAGAGAGACAGGGAAACCTGATGGAGGCCACCCATGTGCTGTCGTCCGTGAGCTGTTTGCGTCCGTCCGCCGTCTGCATGTGCAGGCCCGACGCCCGGTAGCCGATTCACCCGACTTCATAGGAGACACCGACCATGACTACCCCCGACGCCTGGTCGTTCGAAACCAAGCAGATCCACGCGGGTCAGACACCCGACAGCGCGACCAACGCCCGAGCCCTGCCCATCTACCAGACCACGTCGTACACCTTCCGCGACACCGACCACGCCGCGGCGCTGTTCGGGCTGGCCGAGCCGGGCAACATCTACACCCGGATCATGAACCCCACCACCGATGTGGTGGAACAGCGCATCGCCGCGCTCGAAGGCGGTGTCGCGGCGCTGTTCCTGTCCTCCGGGCAGGCCGCCGAGACGTTCGCGATCCTGAACCTCGCCGGCGCAGGCGATCACATCGTGTCGTCCCCGCGGCTGTACGGCGGCACCTACAACCTCTTCCACTACACGCTGCCCAAGCTCGGCATCGAAGTCAGCTTCGTGGAGAACCCCGATAATTTGGAGTCCTGGACTTCCGCCGTCCGGCCCAACACCAAGGCGTTCTTCGCCGAGACGATCTCCAACCCGCAGATCGATGTGCTCGACATCCCGAACGTGGCTGCCCTGGCGCATGACAACGGCGTGCCGTTGATCGTCGACAACACCATCGCCACGCCGTACCTGATCCAACCGATCGCCCACGGCGCCGACATCGTCGTGCACTCTGCCACCAAGTACCTCGGCGGCCACGGCTCGGCGATCGCAGGCGTCATCGTCGACAGCGGCAACTTCGACTGGACCAACGGCAAGTTCCCGGGGTTCACCGAGCCGGACCCCAGCTACCACGGTGTGGTGTTCGCCGACCTCGGCGCGCCCGCCTACGCGCTCAAGGCCCGGGTGCAGCTGCTGCGGGATCTCGGTTCCGCAGCCGCACCTTTCAACGCCTTCCTCATCGCGCAGGGATTGGAAACGCTGTCGCTGCGCGTTGAACGCCATGTGTCCAACGCCCAGAAGGTCGCCGAGTACCTCGCAGGGCACCCCGACGTGATCTCGGTGAACTACGCCGGGCTGCCCAGCTCCCCCTGGTACGAACTGGGCCGCAAGCTGGCCCCCAAGGGCACTGGCGCCGTGCTGGCGTTCGAGTTGGCGGGCGGCATCGAGGCCGGTAAGGCCTTCGTCAACGCACTCACCCTGCACAGCCACGTCGCCAACATCGGTGACGTCCGCTCGCTGGTGATCCACCCGGCATCGACCACCCATCAGCAGCTCAACCCCGAGGAGCAGTTGGCCAGTGGGGTCACCCCCGGGCTGGTGCGCCTTGCCGTGGGCCTGGAGGGCATCGACGACATCCTGGCCGACCTTGACCAGGGTTTCGCTGCCGCGCGTCCGTTCCGCGCCGCCGATCAGGCCACGGCGACGGTGTGAGGAACGTGAGAACAGCACAGTGACCATCACCGAGATCCCTACCGTGTCCCCCGACCATCCCCGCGCCCAGCTGCCCGCCGAGGGCGAACTCGGCGCGGTGAACATCGGCGCACTGCGCCTGGAGAACGGCGCCGTCCTACCCGACGTCACCATCGCCGTGCAGCGCTGGGGCGAGCTGTCCCCGACCCGCGACAACGTCGTGGTGGTGCTGCACGCACTGACCGGTGACTCGTACATCACCGGTCCGGCCGGCCCCGACCACCCGACCCCCGGGTGGTGGGACGGTGTCGCCGGCCCGGGTGCCCCGATCGACACCGACCGCTGGTGCGCGATCTCCACCAACGTGCTCGGCGGGTGCCGCGGCTCCACCGGCCCCGGGTCGCTTGCTCCCGACGGAAAGCCTTGGGGCTCAAGGTTTCCCCAGATCACCATCCGCGATCAGGTAGAAGCCGACCGGGCTGCGCTGGCGGCGCTCGGCATCACCAAGGTCGCGGCGGTGGTCGGCGGCTCGATGGGCGGGGCTCGCGCGCTGGAGTGGCTGGTCAGCCATCCCGACGAGGTCGGCGCCGGTCTGGTGCTCGCGGTCGGGGCACGCGCGACCGCCGACCAGATCGGCACCCAGAGCAGCCAGGTCGCGGCCATCAAGGCAGATCCCGACTGGCAGGGCGGCGACTACTACGGCACCGGCCGCGAACCGCTGACCGGTATGGAGATCGCCCGGCGATTCGCGCACCTCACCTACCGCGGCGAAGAGGAGCTCGACGCCCGGTTCCGCAACGACGCACAAGGGGGCGAGGATCCCGGCAGCGGTGGCCGCTACGGGGTGCAGAGCTACCTGGAGTATCAGGGCGGCAAGCTGGCGGCCCGGTTCGATCCCGGCACCTACGTCGTACTCTCCGACGCACTGTCCAGCCATGACGTCGGCCGTGGCCGCGGCGGGGTGCGGGCCGCGCTGCGCGGTTGCCCGGTTCCGGTGATCGTCGGCGGGATCACCTCCGACCGGCTCTATCCCATCCGGCTGCAGGAGGAGCTCGCCGAGCTGCTGCCCGGTTGTCGCGAATTGGACGTCGTCGACTCGGAGTACGGGCACGACGGGTTTCTGGTCGAGACCGAGGTGGTCGGCAAGCTGGTGCGCCGCACACTGGAGCTGATACCGAGGTGAGTGTGTCGGGCCCGCAGCGTTCCCTCTCATTCGGCTCGGAGGCCGCGGCCTACGAACGCGGCCGCCCGTCCTATCCACCGGAAGCGATCGACTGGCTGTTGCCTGCCGGCGCGTCCGACGTGCTCGATCTGGGAGCGGGCACCGGCAAGCTCACCACCCGGCTCGTCGAGCGCGGTCTGAACGTGATCGCCGTCGATCCGATCCCGGAAATGCTGGAGCTGCTGACGAATTCGCTGCCCGATACGCCGGCTCTGCTGGGCACTGCCGAGGAGATCCCGTTGGCGGACAACAGCGTCGACGCCGTGCTGGTGGCACAGGCCTGGCACTGGTTCGATCCGGAGCGGGCGGCGGCCGAGGTCAGCCGGGTGCTGCGTCCGGGCGGGCGGCTGGGCCTGGTGTGGAACACCCGCGACGAACGGATGGGCTGGGTCAAGGACCTTGGGCAGATCATCGGTCACGAAAACGATCCGTTCAACCACGAGGTGACGCTGCCCGCACCGTTCGCCGAGACCGAGCGCCAGCAGGTCGAGTGGACGAGTTATCTGACGCCGCAAGCACTTATCGATCTCGTGGCGTCACGTAGCTACTGCATCACCTCGCCTGAGCAGGTGCGCACGCGCACGCTGGGGCAGGTTCGCGAGCTGCTGGCCACGCACCCCGCGCTGGCCAACAGCTCCGGCTTGGCGCTGCCCTACGTGACGGTGTCCATCCGGTCCACGCTGTCCTGACCAAGCGCTAGGAGCGCGCGAGAAACGCTCCGATCACGGCGGTCCCGGGGCCTGGCCGAGCGCCCGGGCCCGCCGTGGCGGTCGTCGTCGCGGCGTCGAGTTCACCGCCACAGTGCGCGCACACCGTCTTCGCCGTTGTGACGCAACCACATTCGGTGTGAACCAGCAGTGCCGGTGGGCCGTCATCCCCCGCCAGCCACTTGTCGCCCCATGCCAGCAATGCGGTCAGCACGGGATACACGTCGCGCCCCTTGGCGGTGAGCAGGTATTCATGGCGCGGCGGCGTGCTCTGGTACTGCCTGCGTTCCACCACGCCGTGGCGTTCGAGTTCGTCGAGCCGGGTGGCCAATACGTTCGGCGCGATGCCGAGGTCGCGGCGGAGGTCCTCGAAGCGCGTCATCCCCGCGAACAGGTCACGCAGGATCAGGGGGGTCCACCGCTGGGCCACCACCTCGACCGCCCGCGCGATCGAGCACGAGACGGCACCGAAGGACTGTTTGGCCACGCGCCAACCCTAGTCCATTGCAATTCGCAATGAACTAGAGTTGAGTGGGTTGCAAATCGCAAGCGACCTCGGGAGCGGCTATGACAACAAGGACGACAGATTCGGTGACCGCGTTCTGCGAGGCCACCCGCACCAACAACATCGCAGCCATCGCAGACCTGCTGGCTCCCGATGCCGAGCTGGTCTCACCGTTGTCCGGCCGGATGGTGTTCCGTGATCGGGACCTTCTGCTGTTGCTCACCGCGGTGTACACGGGGCTGCGCGACGTCAGCTGGCACGAACTGATCGGCGACGGCACCACCCGGGTCGCCGTCAGCGAAGGCCGCATTGCCGGCGTGACCATCACCGATGCGCTGGTGTTCGAGCTCGACGCCGCCGGACGGATCCGACGGCTTCGCCCGCACCTGCGGCCGTGGTTGGCGACGACGCTGTTCGCCGTGCTGCTGGTCCCGAAGCTGGCCCGCCACCCCGGCGTGCTGCGCCGCGCCCTCAGGCGCTGAGCTCGGCGGCGTCCGCGTCCTCGGCGCCGAACCACCGCTGCAGCGCGTCGGTCAACCCACCGTCGTCGAATCCGTCTGCGGCCCAGGCGACATACCCGTCGGGCCGGATCAAAACGGCAGCCGGCCCGTCGACCATCCGCACCCGGACGATGTCGACCCGGTCGGCCCATCCCTGCGCGGCGTCGGCATAACCACCGGCGGAATCGACCAGCACCGGCCGGCCGGCCCGCATCAGTTCAGCGACCCGACGGCCGTCGTCGAGAACCAGTTCGGGCACCATCGATCCGCAGAGCGGGTGTCCCCCGGATCCCATGTCGTAGGGCAGGTCGGAGCCGGCGAGCACGTTCGCGATGTGCGTCGCACCGTCCGGCGTCGCCAGCAGTTCGGCGAAAAGTGTTCTCAGCGCTGCCACTTCGGGGCCTGCCGCCATCAGTGCGGCCTGGGCCAGCGACTGGGTCATCACGCGCTGGCCGATCGGGTGACGTTCGGTGTGGTAGCTGTCCAGCAGGCCCGGCGTAGCCCAGCCGTTCAGTTCGGCGGCCAGCTTCCAGCCGAGATTCATCGCGTCCTGCATACCCAGGTTCAGCCCGGGACCACCCATCGCGGAATGCACGTGCGCGGCATCACCGACCAGGAACACGTTGCCGGCCCGGTACCGGTCGGCCTGCCTGGTGTTCTGGCCGTTGATGCGCCGCAACGCATGTGGGCCCTCACCGGGCGGTGGCCCCATGGGCAGGTCCACGCCGATCACGCGGGCGGCGCTCTCCTGCAGTTCCGCCAACGTCAGCGGCGGAGCGTCCTCGGGCAGCATGTCACCGTACTCGATCGTCCCGACCATCGGCCTGCTCGGTTCGAACTCCGCGTAGATCAGCACACCACCGTCAAACCTGTTGTGTCCGAACGGGATATACCCGAATCCCGGCAGGTTCAGCCCACCGTCGCCACTGCGCAGCTCGTCCGGCACGCTGACGTGCGCGATCCGGCCGACCACCTCGGTGGTGAACCCGGGGAACTCGATGCCAACGCTCTTCCTGACGAAGCTGCGCCCGCCGTCGGCGCCGACGAGGTAGCGGGTGTCCAGCCGATAGGAGGCCCCGTGCGAGGTCACCGCCAACGTGACACCGTCTGCGCGCGAATCGATTCCGGTCAGCTCCTGACCCCAGCGAATTTCTACGCCAAGGGAGCCCACCCAGTCGACCAGTGTGCGCACGACACGTGGCTGCTGAATCATCATGCCGTACATGGGGTTGTCGGTCACCCCGAGGAAGGGCAGCCGCATACCCGCGAAGATGTAGCCGGGCATGGGTTGCGGCGGATCGGCCGAGCCGCTGAGCATCGAGTAGAGGCCCCGCAGGTCGAGCGCCCGAACCGCCTGCCCGACAATCCCATTGGCCTTCAACTCGGTACTCGGAGCGGGCAGTTGCTCGAGTACGACCGGGCGAATACCGGCCAACGCGAGCTCGCCGGCCAACAGCAGACCGTTGGGCCCGGCACCCGATATCACGACGTCTGTCTTCTCGGTCATTTCTTCCTCTCGGGTTCAGGCAGTCCGGCGGTGACGGCCGCGAATCCCTGTCGCAGCAGTGCGGTGAACGACACCGGTGGGTCTGCATGTGCGTACTGGTCCATCGCGACATCGCCCACGGCGCGGACGACGGCCACCACCAGCTGTGGATACATGTCGTGCACGGGATCTGTGCCGGTACGTTCAGCGATGACCGCCACCCATTCATCGAACATCGCGCGGAATGCCGCATCGCGGATCTCCGGAACCATCAACAGCTTTCGGACTTCGGCGAGCTGCTGACGAGTCGGTAGCACGTTCTCCGCACCGTACATGTCCGCGAAGTCCTCGTCGAGTGGCTCCAACACGGCCTCCATGACCGCTGTCCACAATGGCTCGTCGGCCGGTCGATTACGCAGCGTCTCGATGCTGCGCCGCATACGTTCGACCTGGCGGTAGGCCAGTGCGTCGTACTTGCCGCTGAAGTAATTGGTGAAGGTGCGCAACGAGACACCCGCCAAGTTGGCGATGTCTTCGCGGGTGACATTCTCCAGCCCGCGCTCGAACATGAGCCTCAGCGCGGCATCGCTGAGCGCCCGCCGGGTATCGAGTTTCTTGCGTTCCCTCAGCCCCACGCCAACCACGCTAACCAAATGTTGCCCATTGGGCAAAATTTCCTGTCGGGCAAGTTTATGACGGTTCGGTGGAATTGAGTTGAACGGCATTCATCGCCGAGATTCACACCAGGGACAAATTGAACGCTTGGATTCAAGCGGTGGCTGCAACGAATGTGGATGGGTCTGAGAGTAGTCGGTCGAGTTCTTCGGCGGGGGTGC
>NZ_MVHF01000002.1 GCF_002086485.1 Mycobacterium aquaticum
TGCTCGGGGGTGACGACGTCCATGATGACGCCGCCCTTGAGCATCTCAGCCATCCCGCGCTTCACGCGCGCGGTACCCACATCGCCCGGAGGAGAGGTTGGCGACTCACAATTGGAGTATGACACGCTCCATTGTTTACTCCCCATGGTGGCCGCCCGTCAAGATGTGGCCGTGCAAACCGCGGTAACGCCGTGAACCTGTTGATATGCAACGGCTTTTGTCCATGCACCAGCCGCGTATGGCGCCTCGGGTATTGCCAAGTCCACGAATCTTCTGATAAAAAGGCGCTCACCTAACTCCATTTAAGGATGCTGCGATGCCGATCCACACAGTCCTTGGCCCGATTGAACCGTCCGAGTTGGGCGAGACCAGCATGCACGAGCACCTGCTGATCGACGGCCGTGTCTGGTACGAGCCAGCACGTGAACCTGTGCCGGACCCACCGGCGGTCAGTCTTGAAAGCTTGGGCTTCGTGCACTGGAACCTCGTCAGCCTCGAGGACAATCTTCTGATCGACGACGTCGATCTTGTTGTGCGCGAGCTCGATTACCTCTCCGCCGTGCCGAACGCCGGTATCGTCGACCTCACCAACGTCGGCCTCGGCCGTCGGATCGAAGATCTCGCGACAATATCCAAACGTGCAGGCGTCCACGTGATGAGCGGGTGTGGCTTCTACATCCACAACTCGCATCCCGACTACGTCGGAGAGTCCACCGTGGACCAACTTGCCGAACTCCTGATCATGGAGCTTCGCGAGGGCGTGGATGGCACCGGGATCAAGGCGGCGCTCATCGGCGAGATCGGTACCAGTTCACCGGTGACCGACCGGGAAAAGAAGGTGCTCGCGGCAGCCGGAATAGCCGCGGTAGAGACGCAGGCATCAGTGAGTATTCATCTTGAGCCGCGTGGCGCGGAAGCGCTGAACGTCCTGGAAATCCTGCTGGCTCAGGGTATGTCGACCGATCGGGTGATCATGGGTCACCTCGATGAACACCTCGACCGCGGGTACCACGCCGATGTTGCGCAGTCGGGAGTGGCCATGGCCTTCGACACATTCGGCTCGGATTTCTATTTCAGTGGATTGTTCAAAGATCCGACCGACCTCGAACGTATCGATCACCTTCTACCCCTGTTGCACGAAGGTCACACCGGGCAGATCGTGCTGGCATGTGACGTATGGACCAAAGCGAATCTCAAGAACTACGGCGGTTATGGATACGACCACCTGCATCGCCGCATCTTGCCGTTACTGCGTGACGAACACGGGGTCGACGACGACACCATCGCGCAAATGATGGTCGAAAATCCCCGCCGATTGCTTGATCGGCCTTGAGCCCGTCGATTCAGAGGAAAATCAGTTGTCCACAATGTATGCCGAGTCGGTGACCGCCGACGTCGTGAACGGCCTTCCGGCCGACGCACATTCAGTAGTTCCGCTGTTCCCGGATATCCAAGGAAACCTTCGTGGCAAGCTTGTGGAGCCCAGAGTGATCAGCACGGCCGAGGCGCTCAACGAGGGAATTCCGACAACCGATCTGCTGCTGGCGGTCGATCCCCTCGATGAGCCGATCACCACGCTGGCCACCATGGGTCTCAGGGGTGGAGCAAAAGACCTGCTGCTGCGTCCCGATCTCACCACGCTGCGTCCGATGCCGTGGTTCCCGGCCGCATATCTGCTGCTGGGTGATCTCTACGAAACCGGTGGTGCGCCGTGTGCGGTCAGTCCTCGTCAGGTTCTGCGTAACGCACTCGGTGCGCTGTCCAGTCATGGACTGCAGATGAAGGCGGCCTTCGAATTCGAGTTCCGATTGTTCCGGGAAGGGACGTGGGAGCCCGCGACTGCGGGCTTGAGTTACAGTCCGCTGACCCTGTCTCACGTTACCGAGTTCATCGGCACCCTCAGGCGATACGCCGACGACCTGCGGCTTGGTTTGTCGGTGGTGCACAGCGAGGGCGCGCCGGGGCTCATCGAGGTCAACGTCGACCCACAGGACGGTTTGGCTGCTGCCGACACTGCGGCGCTGCTGCGACTCGCTGCAACAGAGGCCGCTCGCCGGCACGGTCTTTGCGCGAACTTCATGGCGAAACCTGTCGCTCACGAGGAGGGTTCGAGCGCGCATGTGCACTTCTCGATGTGGGACGAAGGCGGAGAGAACGCATTGGGTTCGGCTGCGCGGAACCCGGACGACGAATTCTACCGGCGCGCAGCGTGGGGGATGCTCGCTCATCTTCCGGCACTGAGCCTCATCTACAACCCCACCATCAATTCCTACAAGCGGCTCGTGCCGGGCTTTTTCGCCCCGGTCAGCGCAGCGTGCGGCCCCGACGACCGTTCCTTTGCGCTGCGCGCGTTGTTGAAGACGCCGACGTCGAGCAGGTTTGAACTGCGCCGGCCCGGTGCCGACTGCAACCCGTACTTGACCTTGGCGGCCGTCGCGGCATCGGTGCATCTGGGCCTGGTCGACCAATCTGTGCCGGACCGCCGCCACATAGACCGACACGACGGTGCACTACCCGCCAGCCTGGGCGCTGCGATCGTCGAATTCGGCAGGCGGGACGGGCGTTTGGACACCGTCCTCAGCGCCGAGTTCTGTGCACATTACCTGCAGACGCGCGAATGGGAACTGCACGCGTGGCAGAACGCTGTCAGTGAATGGGAGAGGCAACGCTATGCCTGACCGCTTGTCGAAGGAAACGACCGAGGCCACTCCGAAGGCCGAGCGTTATGAGCAGGAACTGAGCCGTAGCCTTGGTCTGTGGGGCAATGTCGCGTTGTGCGTCGCGGCCATCACGCCTGCGGTTGGTGTCTTCGCCATCGCCCCGATCCTGCTCAATATGGCGGGGACGGGCGCCGTCTGGGCGTTGATGATCGCAGGCATCCTGGGTCTGTCGATGGCTGCGTGTTACGGGGAGCTGGGCAGCGCCTATCCGATAGCCGGTGGTGATTATTCCGTCGTCGCAAGGACTCTCGGCAACGCAGCAGGCTTCGTGTCCCTGATCTTCACCGGACCTGTGTGCGCCTTTCTGATTCCTGCGGTGGTCGCATTGACGATCGCCACCTACCTCAACGTCGTCATACCATTGGATGCGCGGTGGGTCGGTGCGGCGGTGATCGCTGTCGGTACCGTGGTCGCCATCCTCGGGGTCAGGTTGAGCGCTCGCCTGGTGGGTCTGCTGCTCGCCGTGGAACTGCTGGTCGTCATGTTTGTGACTGCGCTTGGATTCGTTAAGACCCAGCATTCGCTGGCGGAGGTGCTCACGCCCACCGTATTCGGCCCGCATGGTGGCCAGCCTCTGGCCGTGGGAGCTCTCCTTGCGGCGGTTGCCGTAGCCGCCTTCACATACAACGGTTTTCAGGGCGCTCTGCTGTTCTCCGAGGAAACCTCGGGTGGCGGACGCAACATTGCTCGCTCCGTGTTCATCTCGTTGGCCGTCGCGGTATCTTTCGGCGTCATTCCGGTCCTTGGCGGGCTCCTGGGGGCCCGATCGCTGGCGGAATTCACCACGTCAGCGACGCCGTGGCAGCAGTTCCTCACCGATACCGGAGGCGAATCGTTCAATACGATCGTCAGCCTCGGGATCGCGCTGGCGGTGACGAACGGGGTCATGGCGCTGACCCCGTACTTCGCTCGGGTGATCTACAGCTCGGGGCGCGACATGATGTGGCCGACGCCGATCAGCCGGGCTTTGGCGAAGGTACACCCGCGATTCGAAACACCTTGGGTGGCAACGCTTGTGATCGGCGTTGCGGGCGTGATCTTGATCCTCACGACGGATGTCGAAGCCATGGCGACCGTCATCGGTACGGTCATCGCCCTGGAGATGATCCTTGTCGCGCTGTCGGCGATCGTCGGTAGGGTTCGTTTCGCTGGGCTGGTCCGTCCGTATCGCATGCCGCTTTGGCCGGCGGCGCCGGTGTCGGCGATCGCGCTGGCCATTGTGGTTCTCGTCGAGCAGTCGCGGACGGATCAGCTCACAGCACTCGGCATAGTCGTGGTGTCCCTGCTGTATTACGCCTGCTACCTGCGGTCACGGAAGGCCACTCACATGAAGATGCTCGATCCTGCCGAGTCCGACTGAGGAGTCGATCGATGATGTCGGGCGGTGTCGGCTGGGTAGCATTGTGCGATGGGCCATCGGAGGCGAGCGGGTCAGCTGAGAGCATGAGTCTGCTGATCAGCGGGATATCGAGCGGGACGGTATCGCTACCCCCGTCGCACGTCGACGTCAACCGGTACGTGGCCGACCTCGTTCGCAGGGAGATCCGCCTCGGCCTGCTACCGCCCGGCTCGGCGTTGCCCTCCGAGCGTGACTTTGCCGAGATGCTCGGTGTCGGCCGCACCCCTGTTCAACTGGCTTTCCGCCAACTGCACTCAGAGGGGCTCATCGAGCGCCGTCGTGGTCGCAACGGCGGGGCGTTCGTTCGCGGTGCCGGAGAAGATGAGTCGCGGTTCCACGACGTCATCATGGAAGCCATCGAAAATCGAGACGAGATACGGCTGGCGATGGAGTACCGGTGCTTGGTCGAGCCCGCAGTGTCACGGCTCGCCAGTGAAAGACGCACCGCGACTGAGCTCAACGAATTGGAGGCCGCGCATGCGTTGCTGCAGGAGGCATCTGACGATGCATCCTTCATGAGAAGTGACGCCGTCTTCCACCTCACGCTGGCTCATATCACCGCAAACCCGTTCTTGATTCGCGGCATCGAGGAATCCCGGCAGTGCTGCCACCCCGCGCTGGCGCTCCTACCCGAAGGTGGGACATTCCACGAGGCCACCATCGTGGAGCATCAGGAGGTTTTGGAGGCAGTGCATGCGCGAAAACCCGATGAGGCCGAGCGCGCGATGAGTGCCCATGTGCAACGCAGCATGTGGAGTGTGCAGAAGCTGCTCGCGACGCTCAAGGATCGGCACACCGAGTCGTCGGTCGGCTGATGACTGCTCTCTGTGTCACTCGCCGGAGTAGCCGGCGAAATAATCGATGAGCATTCTCCTGGCTTCCGCGATGGTGGCCGGATCGCCGTCGGAGTCGTCGGTGAATGCCAATTGGAACAGGCGTTCTACGGCGTGCATCGCGACTCTGCACTGCAGTTCGCTCAGCGAGTCGAACAGTGGCGTGTGCCTTCGGAACTCGGCCAACACGATAGTGGCAAAGTCGTTTATCGCGAGGTGATCGAGCTGTCGCACCCGGTGTGTCAAGTTTTGCCGGACCCACAGCTCGCGGATCAACGGAACCCGGTGCTCGGCGGTGTAGAAATCGATGACAGCATCGACGATTTCGATCCACCGGTTGCCGGGCCGGCTGCGAAGTGCCTTCTCGAAAGCCGCGGCCGACTGTTGGATGCGCTGGTAGGAGAGTTCGTCGAGCACCCGCTCGGGCGTCTCGAAGAATGCGTAGAACGAACCGCGGCTGATGCCCGATCGGTCCAGCAGCAGCGTCGGGGATCCGACGACGGCCTCATAACCGACCTCTTCGACCAGCTCGGCCGCTGTGTCGAGAATCCGCTGGATCATCGCCCTGGACCGTTCCTGAAGCGGTCGCTTTCGTAATCCGCCGGCAAGTTCGTGATGCCAGGCGGTGCTGACCGTCGGACTCACGGACTGTGTCACCTGTGCCCCCGTTCATGGCTCTGCGTGCGCGCCAAGCGGCGCGGTTAACGCGAGTGTAACCGGGTCGCGATCCCAGTCGTGTTACCGGTCAGTGGACAGCGTGTCACGACTGGAATCGACTCGCCTGCACTTCTCTGAAAAGTGGCCGTACACCTATGGACAGGTGGGGGCGCCGGCTCTATATTTGTGAGATACGCGACTCAAGTCGCGTCTCTAGTCTAAATCTGGACCGGCCGCTTTCGGTCGCTCTCCCGAGGTGAATCAAATGTATGACGCCACCCTTACTGCCGCCTCCACAGTGCCGGCAAACCCGCTACGCCCGGCTATCGCCGTCGTCGGCAGCGGGCCTTCGGGCTGCTACGTCGCTCAGTTCCTGGCCAAACGGTGGCCCGATGCCGAGATTGCCATCTTCGAATCGCTGCCCGCTCCGTACGGCCTCATCCGCTACGGCGTCGCCGCCGATCATCAGGGCGCGAAAGGGGTGGCGCGGCAGTTCGATCGGATGTTCACCAACGGTGGGGTGCGATTCGTCGGCAACGTGTCGGTGGGGCGCGATATCGAGTTCGATCAGTTGGCGAGCAACTTCGACATCGTTGTTCTGGCCACCGGTCTTCCGGAGGACAGGTCGTTGGACATCCCTCAGGAGTCGGGGACCCGGGTGATCGGCGCTGGCGCACTTATACGGGCGCTCAACGGTTTTCCGACTCGGACGCTACTCCGAGACCAGGCCGGTGCGCATGTGCCACTAGGCCGCCGCTTGGCGGTAGTCGGGCTGGGAAACGTAGCCGTCGACGTGGTGCGGTTGCTGTCGAAAAACCGCGACGGCTTCGTCGGATCTGACATCGACGACGAGATGCTGAGGGAACTGCGTCCGGAGCCGCCCGAGGCCATCGATGTCATCAGCCGATCGGCGGTGACCGAGGCCAAATGCGACCTGGCGATGCTGCGCGAGGTTGTGTCGTTGAGCAACGTAGAGATCGAAGTAACAGGGCTTCGCGACAACGACAGCGGACCGATCGCAGATCTGTTGCGCCCGTTGACGTATGCAACATCTGCAACGGCGCCGGGTCTCGGTGCCCAGCGGACGCGGTTGCTCCTGCACTTCGGCGTCGCGCCTGAACGCATCGAGAACGGCCACGGCCGCACGCTCCTGCGAGCCCGGAAGCAGTTCGGTGACCGCCAACCGGTGAGCTTCATCGCCGACACGGTGATCACCGCAGTCGGATTCACCGGGGGCTCATCAGACGACCGGTCGTGTCCGTCGTCGGCCTGGTCTGGTCCGCATGTCTACCGCGTCGGCTGGCTGCGCCGCGGACCGAAAGGGACCATTCCGGAGAACCGCAAGGATGCGCAGCAGGTTGTCGACGCGATCGTCGGCGACGTGGCCTCGGGGCGAATCACCTTGGGCAAACCAGGTTTTGATGCCGTTGCTCCGTGGCTCGACGGTCAGGTGGTCAACTTCGCCGGCTGGCAACGCATCGAAATGCACGAGCGGCAGGCGGCACACAGAGACCGCTGCCGCCGCAAGATCATCGACATCGACACCATGCTCTCCATCGCGACTTCCGGCGAGAAGTCGGCCACCACAACGTAAATCGAGTCAATTCTCAGACATTCAGCAGAAAGGCTGGCAAGTGGACACAGTGACGATCCTCTATGGTACGGAATCGGGCAACTCCGAAATGGTCGCCGATGACGTCTGTACCGCCCTGGAGCGCACCGGCATCAAGAGCGAGGTTTTCGACATGGAGACCTACGATGTCGCCGACCTCGGCGCGCAGAAGCTGGTCATCGTCGTCTCCTCGACATACGGCGAGGGCGATCTGCCTCAAACGGCGTTGCCCTTCTTCGATGCGCTCAACGGGGTTCGACCTGACCTCTCGTCGACGCGGTTCGCCGCCTTCGGGTTGGGCGACAGCACTTACGAGACATACAACCGTGGTATCGCACGGCTGGTCGCTGCCTTCACCGATCTCGGTGCCACCCAGGTGGGAGAGACGGGGCACCACGACGCAGACAGCGGACTCGACGCATCTGAGGTCGCCGCCGACTGGCTGACCACAATCTTCGCTGCCGCAACTGCCTAGACCACGGAGCCCACACCCAACGTCCACACCGACCCAAGGACCCACATGTCATCTGACGCCGCCGCTGCCAGCCCGCGCATCACAACCGTCCAACCCGACTCAGGCGCCGAACTCTCCGGGCGTATGGGAGCCACCTCCCTCATGCTCACCGTGCTGGCGTTCTCCGCGCCGATCGCCGCCGTCGCCGGGTTCATCCCGTTCTGCATTCAATTCGGTGGTCCCGGCGCGAGTTTCATCTTCGCCGTCGCGACAGTCAGCCTGCTGCTGTTCGCAGTCGGCTATGTCACCATGACCAGACACCTGCCCAGACCGGGATCGTTCTACGCGTTCATCACCGCCGGCTTGGGCAAGGTCACCGGCCTCGGCTCGGCCTTCTTGGCGGTCGTGTCCTACGTTCTCATGCTCGGCGGCTGTTTCCCCTTCATCGGCATGACTCTGACTGAACTGATCAGCAGCATGGGCGGACCCCAGACACCGTGGTGGCTGTGGACGATCATCGCCTGGACCATCGTCAGCATCCTCTGTTACTTCCACATCGAGTTGTCGGCCAAAATCCTCAGCGTCGCCATGGTTTTGGAGGTCACCATCGTCGTGATCTTCAACGCCGCCGTACTGGTGCATGGCGGCGGGCCGCAGGGCTTTGCCCTTGCGCCGCTCAACCCCGCCTCCCTGTCGCAGGGCGACGTCGGCATCGGACTGCTCTTCGCCATCATGATCTTCCTCGGCTTTGAGGCCACCGCAGTATTCCGCGACGAAGTCCGAGACCCGGATACGACCATTCCGCGTGCCACCTATGGCGCGGTCGCCTTCGTCGGTGTCCTCTACACCGTGTCCTGCTACCTGCTCACCACCGTATACGGATCCAACGCGGTCCAGGCCGCCACCGAAGACCCGAAGATGATGTTCCCCAGCGCCATCGGTCATCTCGCGGCCGGGTTCTTCACGCAGCTGACCTTCATGATGATCATCACCTCCGAGTTGGCGGCGGCGATCTCCGTGCACAACGTGGCATCCCGATACTTCTACAACCTCGGCCGCGACAAAGCGCTGCCCGCCTTCTTCGCTCACGTCCACCTGCGACACCACTCGCCGGCCCGTGCCTCGGTCGCCGTGGCAATCGTGGTCGCCGCACTGTTGATCATCCTCGGCATCACCCACCCCGAGGGGGAAGGACTCGATGCGCAACTGTTCGGCCTCGCCACCGTCGGCATCCTGACCCTGATGGCCCTGGTCAGCTTCGCAGTCATCGTGTGGTTCAGCCGCAAGGGGATCCCCGCCGACGCCAACGTCTTCAAGTGCTACGTCGCACCCGGCCTGGCCACCATCACGCTCGGTGGCACCGTGGTCCTCAGCGTGCTGCACTTCGACCTCGTCGTCGGCGGAGAACCCGGCCAGAACCTCGGACTGCTCATCGTGCTGGCCGCCTCGCTGGTGATCGGAGCCGGCTTGGCCCTCTACTTCCGTTCCGCCAAGCCTCGCATCTTCGCCGGGCTCGGCCGGGCCGACACCGGAGAAGCCGAGACACCCGACGCCGTCATTCCTACCCGTATGTGATGTCCAATCAGGCTACCCCACAGCAAGATTCAACAGGATTGAGAGGAAAAGTGCCGTGACGACAGTCCAGGCCGAATGCCCAGCTACTCGCGACTTCCTGCCATGGAAGGACCCGCAGCTACGTGTCGACCCCTACCCGTTCTATGCCCGCGCGCAAACCGAGGCACCGGTCTCAAGAGATGAGGACGGAACGTTCGTCCTCACTAAGTTCGAGGATCTCATGCACTACGGCCGGCTGCCATCGGTGGTCATCGCCCCCGAATGGGAGAAGGCAGGTGCTTGGCGAGTTCTCAAGGACATGGCCCTGGGTCACGACGAACCAGAGCACACCCGGCTGCGGCGGATGACCAGTAAATGGTTGACCCCCAAGCGGATTCAGGACTGGGTCAAGATCACGGCCGCAGTCACCGACGAGATCCTCGATCGTGTTGGTGACGACGGGCTGGTCGACGGATCCGATCTCGGCGTCGAGGCCACCCATGTCACCGTGTGCCGGCTCTTGCAGGTTCCCGAGGACGACATCGAGTCGGTGCGGCGGGAGATGCGTAAGGCCATGCCTGTGCTCAGCGCCGTACCTGATGCCGGCGACTTCGAAGCCTGCGAAGAGGCACACGACTACATGCGCGCCCGCACCGCATTTCTCATCGAGTACGTCCGGGCGAATCCCGGCGACGGGCTGCTGAACCATCTGCTGGCCCTGCAGGACAGCGGTGAGATGTCCGAGGCCGAAGTCTTCGCGACGACGCTGTTCTTCTACTTCGTCGGCCACATGGACGCCAGCTACCTGATCTCGTCAGGGCTGCAGCTCTTCACCCGCAGACCGGACATCTTCGACGCGTTCCGAGCCGAACCCGATGTGCGGCAGGCCATCGTCACCGAGTTGGTCCGCTTCGATGCGCCCGAACCGGTGATCACCCGCACGACAACAGAGGACCTCGTCATTCGAGGCGTCCACATTCCTGCTGGCAGCGTCCTACGCCTGGTGATGGGCGCAGCCAACCGGGATCCGGACGTGTTCGACAATCCACACGAGTTCGACTTCAGGCGGCCCCCGGAGCAGTCGCGCAACCTGACGTTCAGCTTTGGCAGCCACAGCTGCCAGGGACGCCTGCTGGCCGAGGCCGAGGTGCGGGTGGTGTGGGAACGGATCGCCGCGCGTTATTCACGCATCGAGCTCGCCGGAGAGCCGGTCATCAAGAACACCGACGCCTCACGGCACTACTACTCACTGCCATTACGGCTCTGCCCGTAGCGAATTCACCCAACCAGAAAGGTAATGAATGACCACGTCAAACACGTCAACGGAGACTGCCGTGATCGTCAGCGACGTCAATTCGGTCGAGCTCGAGGACTGGGGGCCGCTGCCCGAGGCCACCGACGCGCCCATGGCCACCGCGGGAAAGAAACTGTGGACCGGTGAGGGCATCCACGAAGTGGGCATCTGGCAGTGTGCGCCCGGCCCGTCGCGGTGGGTGTTCGAGACCAACGAGACCATCACCGTGCTGGCCGGCCGGATGACCGTCACCGAAGACGGTGGCGCACCCTACGAGGTGAAAGCCGGCGACAATGCAGTGTTCCCCAAGGGCTGGACCGGTACGTGGGACATCCACGAGACGGTTCTGAAGGTGTACACGGTCTTCTAGGCGCGACCAGACACAGACTCGCACAAATCAAGTCCGATGGGTGCGAGTCTGTGTCTGCTCGCGGTGGGAACGTCAGCGGTCTCGCCGGCGCCACCACCACACGAGCCCTATCGCCGCGAGCACGGCGATCACTGCAGCCGCCGGCACCGCCGGCGCGGACTTGGCGGCGTCGGTCGCCGCATGCGCGCGTTCGACGACGGCGTCCTTGGTCTCGGCCGCCTTGTCGTGGGCGCGGCCTTTGACATCCAACTTGTCGGACATGGCCGCGACCGTCTCACTGAGCTCGCCGCGAGTCTTGGCGATGTCGGCCTGCAGTTCGTCGATTCCGGCGTCTGGGCCCGGTTCCTGGGGGAGTCGATCAGCGTCGGCCATGCCGAGCCTCCTTGATGTCTTCGAAGTCGTGCTTGAGGCTGTCAGCTGATGCGACTGCCGGTGGCGGTACCTGTTGGACCTGTCTGCGGCTGATCAATGCCGCGACTCCGGCGCCGATGAACAGCACCGCGGCGACGATGATCGCGGCAGCCCACACGGGCAGCACCAGCCCGAGCGCTGCCACGGCAGCGGTGATCACGGTCATGAGACCGAGCACCGCGAGCAACCCCGCGGCGCTGATCAGTCCAGCACCAAGTCCGGCGTGCCGGGCGGACTCTTGGAATTCGCGCTGCGCCAGCCGCATTTCGTCACGCACAAGTCGCGTCGTCTGCTCCTGTAACTGGCCGACGAGCTGAGGTATGGACGCTTCGCTGACGGGTTTGTGTTGGGTGGTCATTCGATGGACCCTTCTGCAGGCGTTCTGCTACTCCACAGCAGTGCCCGACAGCGGCCCGCCCGAAACGTGTGTTTGCGTCCGTTCTGGGTATCCACGGGGTCACCCCGAACGGAGGAGGACTCGTGAGCCGTACGTCGAAGATGTTGTACCTGCCGCTGTCGATAGCGACGAGCGTGGCGGGTGGGCTGCTGGCGAGCGCGTTGTTCAGCCAGGTGTGGAAGCGCATCGATGAACCCAATCGGGAACCGCCCGACCCCAAGGATCTCGATCGCCCGGCCTTCAAGGCGTTGACGGCAGCGGCCATCCAGGGCTTGGTGTTCGGCTTGGTGCGGGCCGCGGTCGACAGGGCAGGCGCCAAGGGCTATCACGCGCTGACCCACGAATCCCCGGTGTGAGGCTAACTGCGCGAATACAAACCGTTCAGCGCCCAGATGGTCAGGTACGCCAACCCGAAGAACGCTGCCACGGCCATCGCCACCCCGGTCGACTGGACGTACGACAACGGTGAGCGCACCCACTCGAACGTCGCCGCAACGACCGCGTCGGGACGGGTCACCAGATCCCAGGAGTTCCAGCGCTGAAACCGGCCGATCACCACCCCGACCGCGCACAGACCCACCGACAGCACCGCGACCAACCAACCCCAGACGGCGCCGAAGTCGCGCTCGATTCGCTTGTGCACCAACAGCAGTGACACGACGCCAAGCAGGATGCCGGTCCAGGCGGCGAAGCCGTACTGCAGCACGTGCCGCCACAATTCGTAGCCCTCACCGAGGTGCACCAGATCGGTGACGAGGTAGGGCGCATTGGGCAGGAATGCCAACCAGCCGAGGCCCAGCGGCAGTAGCCACAGGCGGCGCTCCACGAGGTCGAAGGCCACCGCGAAGATCATCGGGATCCAGGCCAGAACCAGGTTCCACACCAGGAACTTGGTCGGGTAGGTCATCGGGGCGGCGGGATCGGTGATCCCCAGAGCGAGGGTCAGCGCCGTCGTCGCCATCAGGGCGACGACCAGCAGGATGCCACGGGCTTCGGTCACTGCACCAGTTTGCCGGGTCCCGGTCACGAGGTGACGCTGCGGATGCCCACGGGCCTCACTCCTGCGTGAGCGGTTCAATGGTGCGCCCGCACCCATGCCGGTCGGCGAAGATTCGAGACTTGTGTGATCTGTGATCACAACCTACTCTCGGTTGAGACCCAGATCTCAGATTCCCGCAGCGGCCGTCACCGACCGGCTGAGCGTCTCCGTTCCAGACCTGGGGCTTCACAGCTGAAGACTTCAACGCTCACCGCGGCAGTGCGCCGAGAGACGAATGAGAGGACGAAACGATGAAGGACGTGGTGATTGTCGGAGGCGGCCTGTCCGGGCTGTCGGCGGCATGGCGGCTGCGGCACTGGGACACGCTCGTGCTGGAATCCGGCACCCGGGTCGGCGGCAGAATCCGTTCGGAGAAGCGCGGACGGTACTTCCTCAATTGGGGCGGGCACGTCTTCGCCGGTGCCAACACCGCCACCGATGCCCTGCTCTCTGAGACCGGCACCGGTTCGGTGAAGGTGCCGGGTTCGCTGACCGGATTGGCGATGAACGGAAAGCTGTTGCTGGACGGTCCCGTTCAGAGCTATCCGCTGCGCATTCCGATGCCGAAGGCTTCGCGGGTCGCGCTGATCCGCGCCGGGGCGAAAGTCGGCCTCGACGTCCTGCGTTATGCCCGCGCCGTGCGGATGCGTGCCGGCGAATCGAGTGAGGTGCGTCAACAGCGCATCTACGAGTTCGAGAACAACCGCACCTTCGCCGACTACATCGGCGACCTGCCCGAGGATGCCGAAGCACTCTTCCGCCCGACCATCACGCGCTCGGCGGCGGACCCCGACGAATTGGCGGCAGGTGCAGGCATCGGCTATTTCAGCCTGGTCTGGAACATCGGACAGGGGCTGGACCGCAGCATATTGGGTGGCCCGTCCACCTTGACGGAGAACATCGCGGCGTCGGTGCGCGATCGGATCCAGCTCGGCGCATCGGTGAACGAGGTTGTCCACAAAAAGAACTCGGCGGTCGTGCGCTACACGCAAGAGGGCGTGGAGAAAGAGGTGGAAGCCCGCTACGTCGTACTCGCGACGCCGGCCACGGTCGCCCACCAGGTGGCGGTCGATCTGCCTGCCGATCTACGGGAAGCACTCTCGGCCATCGTCTACGGTCCTTACGTCAGCGCGGCGTTCCTTACCAACGAGACCACACCCCAGAAGTGGGACGGAGCGTACGGAATCGCTACGCCCAAGCGCTCTTTCAACGTCGCGCTGAACATGGGCAACATCGTGCGGGGCATGGAACGGCACCGTCAGCCCGGCGGAAGCCTCATGACGTTCTCACCAGCGAGCCTGGCCCGTAAGCTCCTCGACCGCAGCGACGAGGAGATCATCAAGACCTATGTCGACGATCTGGACCAGATCCTGCCGGGCTTCGGCGGGATCGTCGAAGAGGCCCACGTCCAGCGGTGGCACACCGGTGCTCCGTACTGCTTCCCGGGACGCGGCAAGCTGCAGCCCGTACTGACCCGGCCCTCGGAACGGGTGTTCCTCGCCGGTGATTACCTCGGCACGCTCTACACCGAGACCGCGATCAGTTCCGGATTCACGGCGGCCCAGGAGGCTGCCAGTCGGCTGTCGCGCGAATACCAGACCCGCACGCTCACCAGCGTGCCCTCCACCAAGTCCACCCCAGCCGCCAGCTGAACGAGAGAAAGACCCACCATGACAACAGATTTGCGCGGTGTCCTGACCGCACTGTCCACCCCGTTCACCGCAGACGAGCAGATCGACACGCTCGCCCTCAAACGCATCGTGGATCGCACCATCGACGGCGGCGTCCAGGGTGTGGTGGTCGGCGGATCCACCGGTGAATTCGCCGCCCTCAGCCACGACGAACGCCGCGACCTGGTGGAAACGGTCGTCGAGCATGTATCCGGTCGCGTCCCGGTGATCGCGCAGACTGGCGCGACCACGACTGCGGAAGCCATCCGTCTCTCGCGGGCCGCCGAGACGGCCGGGGCCGACGTGCTGATGCTCGTCACGCCGTACTACGAGCCCCTGACGGTCGACGAGACAACCACCTACATCAGGGACGTCGCCGCCGCGGTACAGCTGCCGGTGATGCTGTACAACATTCCCGCGGCGACCGGGACCAACCTCGACGCCGACACGATCGGCGCCCTGGCCCGCGAGGTCGACAACATCCGGTACGTCAAGGATTCCAGCGCCAACTGGGAACAAGCGCTGCAACTCATCCACCACCACCGGGACCACGTCGGCACCTTCATCGGTTGGGACAGCTACATTTTCAGCGCCCTGGCAGAAGGAGCGGCCGGTGTCATGGCCGGCACCGCGAACGTCGTGCCGCGCGAGATCGTGGCGGTGTACCGGGCGATCGTCGACGGTGACTACTCAGCGGCGCTGGCCGAATGGAAGCGCGTCTACCCGGCGATCGACGCAATGATTTCGGTCCCGTTCATCCCGGCCGTCAAGGCTGCGTTGCGCTATCTGGGTGAGCCCGCCGGCTACCCGCGACGGCCGACGGCCGACCTGTCCCTCGCCGAGTGCGCTCGGGTCGAAGCCGCTCTCGACTTGCTGCAACGTGAACGGTCGCTGACCTGACCCGCAGTAACATGTGATCTGTGGTCACATCGGTCCAGACAACATTGGTGACAGACCAGGTCTATGGGGTGATCCGCGACGCGATCCTCAGCGGCGAGCTTCCTGTGGGGTCAAGGCTGCGGGTGCGCGACATGGCCGCGATGGTCGGAACCAGCGTCATGCCGGTCCGCGAGGCGATCCGCCGCCTTGAGGAGGCCGGTCTGGCCGAACGGCAACCGCATCGGGGCGCAGTCGTCAAGGGCCTCACCCTCGAGGAGTTGGTGCACGTGTACGACGTGCGCCGCCTCCTCGAGGTCGAGGCCGCCCGCCTCGGCGCGGAGCGGATCACTGCCGCGGACTGCGACAAGATGCGGACCGAGTACGACCACATGCGCCAAGCCATCGTCGAAGAAGACGTGCCGGCCTACCTGGACCGGGACGAGGCATTGCTGGCGATCCTCTACGAAGCCTCGGGTAACCCGGTGATCGTCCAGGTGATTCGCACGCTGTGGCACCAGTGCCGGTCGTACAAGCTGGTCGGGGCGCAGGGCACCTTGGGATCAGCGGGCGACGAAAGCCTGTGGACCTATCAACAGAAGCTGATCGACGCCGCCGCTGCCAACGATGGGCCGAAGGCGGCCGCGGTCAACTCCGAATCACTTCTCAACGCCACCGACCGCATCCACGCGCTGCTGGCCGCACAAGGCCAATCGGAGCCCGCGCCGAAGATGTAGGCCCGGGGGCTGGCCCAAACATATTGATGGCCAGATCATTTCATTGATGGCGTTGCCCGCCGTCGTTGCTGTGCACGCACGGCCACACCGATGAATCGCCACCGCGGTCACGCTCGAACACCGACAAAATTTTGAGTGATCACAGATCTAATCTTGACGGTGATCTGTGATCACATTTAGAGTGGCAGGCATCACATCCTCCCCAGCCGATGGTCGCCATCACCGCGAAGGAATCACATGACCACTGCAAATCGGGTCGTCCCGCCGGATTTGACGCCGGCCCCCGCGCACGCCGCCATCCTCTGCTCGCAGGACACCGTCAAGGAGGCCCGGTGATGACCGCCGCTCACCCACTCGACGACGCGCCGTTGTCGGCGTTTCACAAGCGACTCGCGCTCTACGCGTCGGGCGGCCCGTTCCTCGACGGCTATGTGCTGTCCATCATCGGTGTCGCGCTGGTCCAGATCAGCCCCGCATTCAACATGTCCACGGCCCAGGAGGGCCTGGTAGGCGCATCGGCGCTGATCGGTATCTTCCTGGGTGCCTTTGTGGGTGGATGGCTCACCGACAAGTTCGGCCGTCAGGTCCTGTTCACCATCGATCTGGCGCTGATCATCGCCTGCTCCATCGCGCAGTTCTTTGTCGGAGACGTGCTCTGGCTGGTCGTGCTGCGGCTGCTGATCGGCATGGCCGTCGGTGCGGATTACCCGATCGCCACATCGCTGCTGGCCGAATTCTCGCCACGTAAATGGCGAGGCCCTCTGCTCGGCGCGTTCGTCGCCATGTGGTTCGTCGGCGCGGTCGCCGCGTATATCGTCGGTGAGATCCTGGTCCACTTCGACGGCGGGTGGCGCTGGATGCTGGCCAGCCCCGCCGTACCGGCCATCCTCATCGTGCTGGCCCGGCTGGGCACTCCCGAATCCCCTCGCTGGCTGCTCAAGAAGGGCCGTGTCGACGAAGCGAACGCGGTACTGGTGAAGGTCTTCGGGCCGGGAGCCTCCGTGGAGGACCTGCCCGAGGAGGTATCGGAGAACCTTCGCATCGGTGCGTTGATCAGAGGTGGTTACGGCAAGCGGATGGTCTTCATCACGATCTTCTGGACGTGCTCGATCGTGCCGCTGTTCGCCGTCTACGCATTCGGCCCGAAAATCCTCGGAGCCCTTGGTCTGACCGGCGCCCTGGCCAACTACGGTTCGGCGTTCATCACCTTGATGTTCCTGGTCGGCTGCATCGTCGGCCTGGTCTTGGTCAACCGCATGGGACGCCGGACGCTGATCATCCACAGCTTCGCGTGGGCCGGCCTGGCGTTGCTCCTGCTCGGTCTATTCCCGAACGCTTCGGCGTGGATTGTGTTGGCGCTCTTCGCCGGCTATGCCGTGACCATCGGTGGCACGCAGATCCTGCAGTGGATCTATCCAAACGAGTTGTTTCCCACCGAAATCCGCGGATCAGCCGTCGGGCTGGCGTCGTCGTTGAGCCGCATCGGTGCGGCGGTGGGCACGTACCTGGTGCCGGTGTCGCTGGCGCACCTCGGTACCGGAGCCACGATGATCGTCGGTGCGGTGGTCACCTTCATCGGCGCCGGCGTGTCGATCATGTGGGCGCCCGAGACCCGCGACCTGACCTTGGGAGAATCCTGTGCCGTGAACAGCAAGCCCGCGTCCGCCGTCAAGCGTGTCGCCTGAGCGAGAAGGGAACCGCCGAATGTCCGAGACCACGCCGCGCTACCAACTCGGCATGCACACCTACTCGCTGCATCTCAGCGGGCTCGGTGAGAGCTGGGGATTCGACCATGCGCATGCGTTCGAGAAATCCATCGACCTGCTGCAGCTGATGGACCTGGCCGTGGAATGGCAACTCGACGGTCTGCACATCACCAACGTCGATCTCGAGTCGCTCGACGAGACGCGTCTGGCGGAGGTGAAGGCCGCGGCCGAGGCGCACGGCCTCTACCTCGAATACAACGTGTCGTTCGACGCGCCGTCGGATCCGCGCGTCAATTCCACTGTGGCCGACGCGCTTCGCAACGCGAAGGCGATGGGTGCCGATCTCGTCAAGTTCAGCCTGGACATCGACCGGCCGCGGCCGTTGTACGGGACGTGTTTTCACCCCGACGTCATGCGACAGCTGGAAAATCGCCTGGCGGAGTTCAAGGCCAACCTTGAGCTCCTCGATGAGCTCGGTCTGCAGATCGCGATCGAAAACCATTGCGACACCTACGCGGACGAAGTGGTTTGGCTGGTGCGGCAGTTGGATCACCCGGCAGTCGGGACGTGCGTCGACACCATCAATTCGTTCGTGGTCCTCGAAGGCCCGGAAGCCTGCATCGAAAAGATGGCTCCCTACGCCAACTGCGTTCACTTCTGCGACAACAAGCTCGTCGTCGACCCCAACGGCACGCACTGGATCGGTGCGCCCATCGGCCAGGGCGACATCGACTGCGTCAAGGTGCTCGACACCTTGCGAGAACGCTCGACTCGACTGCGCCGAGTCACATTCGAGGTCGAGTTCGAGCAGGGGAGTGATCCGATCGAAATCGCCCGCAAGAAAGAGATCCGAGCGTGCGAGGAGAGCATCAGCTATCTACGCGACGTGCTCGGGGTGGGCGTGCGAAACCGCTGAAACACGCGTGACGGCACCACTAAAAGGTGCTGTACAGGCCTCCGTCGGCGTAGACAACTTGGCCGGTGATGTAGGTGTTCTGGCGGCTGGCGAGCCAGGCGACTGGCCGAGCGATCTCATCCGGAGTGGCGGCCCGGCCCAGCGGCAGACGACCGCTGGAAACGTAGCCGTCGGTGAACCATGGTTGTGCCAGGCGCTCGTCGGTGCACATGGCCGTGCGGACGAAGCCGGGCGCCACTGCGTTGACGAGTACGCCGCGGCGCGACCATTCTGCGGCCATCGTGCGAGTTGCATTGTCGAGGCCGGCCTTTGACGCGTCATAGGGCAGGCAGCCGATTGCTCCGGCGCGCCCGTGTATTGATGTGATGTTCACGATGCGGCCGTATCCGTGCTCAAGCATGCGCCGCCCCACGGCAATTGAGAGTTCGATGGGGGCCACGAGGTTGACCGCGAGCACTCGCTCGATCTCGGGACGCCTCAGGTCCTCTGCAGGGGTATCGACGCTGACTCCGGCGCAGTTGACGAGCACGTCGAATGGCTTGCCGCACGCTGCCTCGGCTTCGTCCACCAGCTCATCCATGTCTGCCGCGACGAGGTCTGCGGTGATCAGATGGTCTTCAGCGCCCAACTCAGTGCCGGTGTTGTCAACGCCGACGACCGTCATTCCGAGTCCCTTGAGCTCTGTGACGATGGCAGAGCCGATTCCGCCGCTGGATCCCGTGACGAGGGCGACGTCTGAGGCTAGGTTAGAATAATCACTGCAGAACATACACTCATACTATCTGTTGGCTGGGCTCGGAATGACCGGTCCGGAGGGGTAAATGTCGATTTCCTGGGACGATGAAGCCATAGAGCAGGAACGATTGCACGAGCGGGTGGCCCGCAGGATGGCGCGCGACATCGTGTCCGGCCGGCTGCAAGAGGGCGACATCGTGCCTCCTGCTGAAGTGATCGCGCAGAAGTTCGCGGTGTCACGCACGGTCGGCCGCGAAGTACTGCAGGCGTTGTCCGCCGCCGGGCTGATCGACGTCAAACACGGCCGCAAGTCGACGGTCGCGCCCGCCAAGGACTGGCGCTTCCTGGAAGACCTTGTGCAGCAGGCTATCTCACGAGAGCAATTGGCAGGCTCGTTGGCTGCCGACCTCTACGAGGTGCGGCGTCTGGTCGAGATTGCGGCCACCGAGATGTGCGCGGCGCGCGCAAGCGACGAGCAGCTCGACCACATCGTGAGCCTCGCGCAGCGCATGCATGACGAGGCTGACGACGAGGACGGGCCGCTAGACCTACGTCGCAGGGTCGCTGAGGATCTGGAGTTCCACGGAGCCATCGCTGACGGCTCTGGCAACTTGGTCCTGGCACGGCTTGTCGCGGACATCCGACGCGAACTGGTCCCCACCTGGGCTGTGGACCAACTGGACCTGAGTGAGGTCCGCGATGTGCACGACGCGCACCTGACCATCGCCAAGGCGTTGCGTAAAAGGGACGTGGCGGCGGCTCGACGTGAAATGGCGCGGCATTTGGATTGGTCGATCGGGACAACGCTGCGTCGCGCGCTGAGCGAGGAGCAACTCGAAGCGGTCGACGACCGCTGGCGGCCGGACTGGCGGACGACCAAAAAGCCCCGGCAACGGTAGCTCAGAGAGACTGTTGCCGGGGCCGGTGAAGCGCAGTGCCGCTACGGGGCCAGAGCGATGGCGTCGATCTCGACCAGGATGTCGCCGAGGCGCGAGCCCACCGTCGTACGCGCCGGGCGATGAGCGCCGAAGCGCTCACCGAAGACGGAATCGAATTCCGCCCAATCCCGTTCGACGTCTTCGAGGTGGACCGTGACCTTGACGATTCTGTCGAGGTCCGAACCGGCGGCTTTCAGCACGGCCTGCAAGTTGTCCAGAGTGCGTCGAGTCTGCTCGCCGATGCCAGTGCCGATGACTTCGCCTGTCTGCGGATCGACGGGAGCCATGCCTGCAGTGAAGACGAAACCTGACGCGACAACGGCCTGCCCGTACGCGCCGGCGGGGCGAGGTGCGAGCGGGGTGCTGATGATGTCCATGAATGATCCTCTCGGTGGGGTTAGAAGTACGTGTGCACGTACCTGACGACGCGGTTCTCGGCGTCGATGACGGGCAGGGCCCGCCATTTGTCCATGGTGGTACAGGGATGTGAAAGGCCCAGTGCGACAACATCACCGACCGAAAGGCGAAAGTCGGGGGGTATCTCCAGGTAGGCGTGTTGGTCGTTGAGTTCTGTGATGGTGCCCGACGCGGTGCGCTCGGTACCTGAATGGGGATCGATGACGCGTAGTGGGATCGGCAGTCCCAGGTCGAAGCCGATGTCACGGCGTCCAGCATTGAGGATGGCCAGCTGTGCTTCGGGGCGCGAAATCACCTGGGCCCAAACCTCCAACGCCGGCCGCAGGCCTCTACTCCACGAGAAGCTGGGTGAACTCGAGGCGTAGAAGTCGTGATCATGCAGCAGGTAGCAACCACTGCGCAGCACGGTCGTGACCGGTCGCGTCAGCGCCCAGCCGTGGCTGAGTTCTTCGGCCACAAGATCGAAGAACGTGCTCCCGCCACAGCTGACGACAAAGGAATCACGGTCGCAATCAAGCATGCCGGCTGCATCCAGTTCTTCGGTGACTGCGCGTAATCGGCGAAGGTAGGCCGTCACCGCGGTTTCGACTTCAGTCGTCCGCTGCGCGCCAAGTGTCCCTTCATATCCCGCGACGCCGGCAACGGACAGTCCCGCGTCGGCCGCAGCGCGCGCGACCGTGTGCGCCGACTCGGCGTCACGCACACCCGCTCGGCCGCCCGGATGGCCGATCTCGATGAGTATTCCGACTTGGCTTCCGACTCCGGCCAGATGTCGTCCGGCCACCTCGGCTCCGGCCACGGAGTCGGTGAACAGATAGAACTCGAACTGCGGATCGTCCTCGAGCTGGCCGCGTATCCACCGCAGGAACTCGGTATCCAGTGACTCCGTGGCCAATACGAGTCGGCGGGTGCCCCAGGCCCGCGCGTGGCGCAGCTGCGACGGCGACCCGACCGTGAATCCCCATGCCCCATGGGACGCCTGCAGTTGCGCGAGCTCCGGCGACATCGCGGTCTTCAGGTGCGGTGCATGCTCGATCCCGAAGCGTTTGCAGACCTCGGCCATCAGCTCGGCGTTGCCCCGCAATGCGCAATCGTGGATCACTGCGACGGGCCACATGAACCCGCTGGCCAGCACGCTCACTGGCGCCGCATTGAGGTGAGAAGCGTTGTCGGGCAGTCCTTTGAACAGCGTGTCGGTGCCGACGTGGGCGATGTCGGCATCGCTCGGTAATTGTGCTGTCAAGGCTTCCTCAGCTTCGCTTAGTAGTCACAGTAGCTTTCACTATCATCATCATATAGTATCTCTTTGTCGTACAAATTTAGCCGAAGGAGTTCACATACATGGCCGACCGACTTGCCCTCGTCACCGGCGCCGCCTCCGGGATTGGCCGCGCCAGTGCGCAGGCCCTCGTCGAGGCAGGGTGGCAGGTGGCCTTGGCCGACCGTGATCCCGCTGTGGAACACGTCGCCTCGGAATTGGGTGCGGTGGGGACGATCCTCGACGTACGGGACACCGCTGCTGTTGACGCTTGGGCGAATTCGCACCAGGGCGCCGTCGCCCTGGTCAACTCTGCGGGAATCTGCGCCGGCGAGTACCTCATCGATTCCACCGATGAGGACTGGAACACCGTCATGGACATCAACCTGATGGGTTCGGTGCGCGTGCTGCGGGCCTTTGCTCGCAACCGCGTCGCTGCAGGCGGTGGCGGAGCGGCCATTCTGATCGCGTCGAACAACGCATTCTGGCCGTGCCGCAGTATCAGTCAGTACTGCGCATCGAAGGCGGCCGTGACGATGCTGGGAAAGACTGCGGCGTCCGAACTCGGCGAGCACCAAATCCGCGTCAATGTCGTGGCTCCCGGCGAGACCGACACTCCGATGACCCATGAGGCCCTCGAGGACGAGGACGAGATGCGGGAGATCGTCCGGCGTACGCCGCTCGGCCGCATCGGTTATCCCTCTGATATCGGGGCAGCCGTGCGCATGCTGCTATCCCCCGACGCATCGTGGATCACCGGCCAGCTGATCTCGGTCGACGGCGGAATCAGTCTGCGTGGCGAGTCCGACCTCAACCCCGTTCACCAGGAAGGCTGAGTTGACCTGTGAATCAACGTGTCTCGCAAGCCGGCATTGAGACCACATTGCGCGCCGACGCGATTCTGAGCGAATCGGGCATACCTGCCGAACTGATGCCTGCGCAGAGCACTCGACGTTTCAGCGACGGCGCCGATTTCCGCGTCGAAATTCCATCTGTCGAGGGGCCGCAGGTGTTGCGAGCCCTACTCGACGAGGCGGACCTGCGCGGCGTGACTGTCAACCGAGTCTCACAGGGCAGCGGGGCGATGACGTTGAGTGTCGCCGAGCAGACCGAGATGGCGCATATCGGGGCCGATCGGGCGATAGAGGTGTGCCTGTTCGTCGGGCCCCGCGAGGAATGGGGGATAGCGGCGATGTCACGCGCCGACGACGGAGGCGCCATGCACGGGTCGGTCCGGGGTTTGAGGCAGCTACGCTACGCCGTCGAGGATGTGTTCCGTTCGGTCGAGTGCGGCATTCGGAGCTTCTTGATCGCGGATCTCGGACTGCTCGACGTTCTGGTCGGTGCCCAGCGAGCCGGCGCGATCCCCCGTGATGTGGTGTGGAAGGGTTCGGTCCTGTGCGCGCCGTCTAATCCGGCGTCCCTGGCACTGCTGGAGCGCCTTGGCGCCACCACGGTGAATCTCCCGACAGACATGTCGATCCACGAACTCGCCGAGATGCGTGCCATCACGACAGCACCGCTCGATCTTTATGTGGAGGCTCCCGACTCGATGGGCGGAATCGTGCGGGGCGAACAACTCGCCGACCTGGTGCGGGTGAGCAGGCCCCTGTACGCGAAATTCGGTCTCCGGAATTCGGTCGGGCTGTACCCGAGTGGTTTACACATCGTCGACCAGGCATCCGCCATCGCCCGGGAGAAAGTGCGCCGAGCCGGTGTGGCGCTGGAGTGGGCGGACCGTTGTGGTGGTGGTTTCAGGCAGACCGTCGGTGCTGCCGCCGACCTTGGCATTCCCGTGCGGTGACCGTGGCGGTCAAACACCCCACCTCGCAGGCCAATCCACCGTGGCATGTTGCGGTGCCGGCCGCGGCGGAGCTGGGGGAGCATCCGTTGTGGGACGTTCGGCGGCAACGACTGTTCTGGACCGACTGCGCGGCAGGCACAGTGCACTGCAGCGATTTGGGCCACGACACCGTCGTCTGGACCGCGCCGGACGGTGCGCCCATCGGGGTGTCGCTGCTACGTGCGTGTGGCGGGCTTGCCATCGCCACACACGAGCACATCGTGTTGCTCGACAGCGATGGCCGGGCCGACCGCGCCCCGATCGAATTGCCGATCGACACCGCGGCCGTCAGGTTCAACGACGGCTCATGCGATCCCGCCGGGCGGCTACTGGTGGGCACGACCGGGGGCGAAGCCGACGGATTGGGAGAGTTGTTCTCTGTCGACGCCGACGGCAGGGTGCGACGTCTGCTCGGAGACCTCACCGAGGCCAACGGCATTGGATGGTCGCCCGACGGCCGAAGCATGTACTTCGTCGATTCCGGTCGCCCCGTGATGTATGTCTTCGACTATGACGCAGCCAGTGGCCGTCTCGGAGAACGCAAGGAGTTCGCGAGGATCGACCCCGCGCTCGGATACCTCGACGGCCTGACAGTCGATGAGGCGGGCAACGTGTGGGTGGCCATTTGGGATGGCGGTCGGTTGCACAGGTACCCGCCGGACGGGCAGCTGTGCGATGTCATCGACGTTCCGGTCAGCCGTCCCACGTGTCCGGCGTTCGGGGGCGGCGACCTCGGAACGGTGTACATCACCACGGCGCGTGGCGAGGTCGGCGAACCCTGCGCGGGCCATGTGCTGGCCTTGCCAGGAGCAGGGCGTGGCATCGCGCCGCACCGGTTCGCGGGCTAGGGCACGGCGATTTGCAAACAGCGATGATGAGAGGGCATATCTATGACGTCAGATCCTGACGATCACGGGCCGGGAACGACGCACGCGAGCGGCCTCGCCGAGACAACACCCATCGAGCACGGCGAAATCATGGGGCGGGCAGCACAGGCCAGCCACAGCTGGTCTGCCACACCGGGTTACCGCCGCGCCGACGTGCTCCGTGGCATCGCCGAAGCCCTCGATCGTGAGAAGGGGCACCTGGTCGAGATCGCGGATGCCGAAAGCTGGCTTGGGACAACCCGACTGATGGGCGAGGTCGCCAGGACCACGGCGCAGCTGCGGATGTTCGCCGAGGTCATAGAGCACGGCGCTCATGTCGTTCAACCTGGCGTGACCGTCCCCGGCCGTAGCGACGCCGAAGCGACCGGGCCAGAACTCCGCCGCTGTCAGCTGCCCGTGGGGCCCGTCGCTGTGTATGCCGCCAGCAACTTCCCGTTCGCATTCAGTGTCGCTGGAGGGGATACCGCCTCGGCGTTGGCGGCAGGGTGCCCAGTTGTCGTCAAGGCTCACCCCGCGCATCCCGAGCTCTCGTTGCACACCGCGCGCATCATCGACGACGCATTGTCGACGGCAGGGGTTGGCCCCGGAGTCTTCGCACTGGTCTCCGGGGTGGAGGAAGGAACACGGTTGGTACAGGATCCGGTGATCCGGGCAGCCGCTTTCACTGGTTCTTCCGAGGGCGGCCGCGTGCTTGCCGATCTTGCCGCAGCCAGACCTGATCCGATTCCGTTCTATGGCGAATTCGGCAGTGTCAACCCGGTTTTCGTCCTCCCTGACGCAGTCGCCGACATCCCCGGATTCGTCACGGACTACCTTGACTCGCTGACTCTCGGTGGTGGCCAATTCTGCACCAATCCGGGCCTGCTCATCGTGCCCCGACAGCTCGACCTGCTGCCCGAAATCGCGCGGCAGATCATGCAGCGGCCCGCTGCGGCGCTGCTGCATGCCGGCATCCAAGCCGCGTTCACAGCCAAGGTCGACCAATTGCGGACCATCCCGGGTGTCACCGTTCATGAGTCGCAGGCACCTGTTCCCGCGGCCGGATTCCATGTTCGCCCGGTTGTCCTCACCGCCGGCAGTCATACGGCCACCCACGACCGTGCGCTGCTCGAACAGGAAGTCTTCGGCCCCGCCGGTGTCGTCGTCGAGTACGAGGACGCCGACCAGTTACTGGCCCTGTGCGTGGGTCTGCAAGGCTGCCTTGTCTCATCCATCCACGCCGGTGCCGATTCCACCCTCTTGCGCGAGATGATCCGTGAGGCGTCCCGGATTTCGGGGCGCCTCGTGTGGAATTCGTGGCCCACCGGGGTCGCGGTCGCGACTGGGCAACACCACGGTGGGCCGCTGCCCGCCACCTCGAATCCATTTGTCACCTCCGTCGGACCCGACGCGATCATGCGTTTCCTACGGCCGATCACCTTTCAGAATCTGCCTGTCGACCTGTTGCCGCCCGAGGCGCAACGGTAACGCCGGGGGCGAACATGCTGGCGGACGCGCAGTCGGCAGTGCACAGCCTGGTCAGCGATCGGGTGACGTCGGGGACAGTGCCTGGCGCGGTGTATGTGGTGTTCACCGCGGACGGCCCCGCGTTCAGCGGTTCGGCCGGTGTCGCCGGGGACGATGGTCGTCGTCCGGGCCCCGATACTGCATTTCGTATCGCGTCGTGCACCAAGAGCTTTACCGCGGCAGCGGTTCTGCAGCTCCGTGATGCCGGAGTGCTCTCGCTCGACGATCCGGTTGCCAAGTTCATCGACATCGGGCCCTGCGAAGTACCCGGGACACGGACAGCGCCTCAGGCGGCGACTCTCGGTGCCTTACTGAGCATGTCAGGAGGCTTCGCCGGCGACAACCCTTGGGCGGACCGCCAGGAGTCCATGCCGGAAGATGAGTTCACCGCACTGTGTCGACGCGGTTTCACGCTCACCAGCGCTCCAGGAACCCGCTATGAATACTCCAACCTGGGCTACGCCATGCTCGGTCGGGTCATCAGGCAGACCAGCGGGATGGGCTACCGGGAGTACGTCACCGACAACCTGCTCCGGCCGCTCGGGCTGTCGCACACCGCATTCGGCGCAACGCAGTGCACGGCTCCCGGAGGTGTCGCCGTCGGCTTTCACCGTATCGGCAACCAATGGCGGCGGGCCGCTGTCAGCACCCCCGGCGCGTTCTCGTCGATCGGTGGCCTGTACATGACCGCCAACGAGCTCGCCGTGTGGTGTGGCTGGCTGGCGGCCGGCTATCCGTGGGGAGCAACCGGTGATGACGTTTTGGCCGCGGGCAGCCGGCGGGAAATGCAGCGGCTGCACCAACATGACGCGGCACGCGCACAAGACCACGTCGTTGCGGGCGGCTATGGCTACGGACTAGAGGTCGAACTTCACGACTGCGGAGTCGTGGTGTCGCACCGCGGGGGTTATCCCGGCTTCAGCGCCCAAATGGCTTGGCACCCGCAGACACAACTCGGAATCGTCATCCTCGAGAACGCATCATATGCGCGGACACCGGCAGTCACGGCACTGCGGCACGTGCTGGCCGCCGAGAGGTTGCCGACCCGGCCCGAAATCTGGCCCGCCACGATCGCGGCCCGCGACGAGGTCGAAAGGCTGTTGGCCCGGTGGGACGACGCCGCGGCGGATCGGCTCTTCGCCGACAACGTCGACGTGGACATGCCGAGACCGCAGCGTTATGCCGAGATAATAGGCGCAGCAACGGATATCGGGTTCAGCGATAATTGCAGACATCGCCACCTTCCGCTTTGCGAGCCCGCCAGTACGTCGCCGGCAAACTTGGAGTGGACAGTACGCGGACGTCGCGGCGAGTTGCGCTGCGCCGTGACCCTCACCTCTGTCAATCCGCCCAAGGTGCAGTCGATCACGTTGCTGTCCAAGGAGATTTACGGACAACAGGGTCGAACGTGATGAAGTTGACCGCCCGGTCAGCTTCGCTATCAACAGAACGAGTGGATGACAGGATGAGATCATGCAAATGAGACGTGCTTCCGCGCGGTTTGTCGCGATCGTGGCGGCGAGTTGTGCAGTGCTCTCCGGCTGTGGCGCCGGGGACCAGCAAGGCGCGTCGAACGCCGGAACCGCTGAAACCACCGGAGCTCTCCCGACGGAGATACCGGACACCGTCCGCATCGGTGTGGGAGCGTCGACCGTGTCGATCGACCCCAATCGCGCGACACAGGAAGTCGACGTGATGGCACTCGCGATGCTCTCCGGCACACTGCTGATTCAGAGCGGCGGAAAAGCGGTGCCCGGCTTGGCGAGTGGGTGCGAATTCGACAAGTCGCAACTCAACTACACCTGCACACTGCGAGACGGGCTGAAGTTCTCCGATGGAAGCCCGCTCACCAGTGCGGATGTCGTCGCGTCCTTCGAGCGTGCCCTCCACGACCCCTCCAACGCGAACGCCGGCATCATCGACTCCCTCCAGTCGGTGGCGGCGCCGGGCCCCGCCAAGGCCGTGTTCACCCTGCGGCAGCCCACCGCGAGCTTTCCCTTGGCACTGACCGAAGCCCCGGTCGGGATATTCCCTGCCGCAGCCGCGACCAATCCGCGCTTCTGGAACAACCCCGTATCAGCCGGGCCCTACGTGATGGTCTCCAACAGCCCCAATGAAGTGGTGTTCGCGAAGAACGGCAACTATCCCACGGAGCTACAGCCCGTGGTGTCCAACGTCGAATTCAAGGTCATCGTCGACACCAATACCCGCCTGGCGCAGCTGAACACGGGCCAAATTGACATTGCGAATCAGCTGTCGGCGTCGTTGGCCAAACAGGTGAAGCCACCCGCGAAGGCGTACGCCACGCCCCAGTACGGTGGCGTCTACCTGTACCTCAATGACCTGAGCAAGCCGCTCGACGATCCCAAAGTCCGGCAGGCCATTTCGGCTGCGATCGACCGCAAACAGATCAACGACATCGCCTATCTCGGACAGAACAAGGTGCTCGGCAGCTTCCTGCCGTCTTCTATGGAGGGGCATGACTCGGGTGCGCCCACCGGCCGCGACCTCGAGAAGGCCAAGGCATTGCTGGTCGGTACGGCCTGCCAAAGTGGTTGCAACCTCAGCATCATGGTCCGATCCGGGTTCGCACCTTATGACGCCATCGCCACCATCATTCAACAGAACCTGGCCGACGTCGGCATCAAGGTGTCGACGCAACTGGTAGATCAGGCCACGGCAGACACCAACGAGCAGAACGGCAATTTTCAGATGGAGGTCGGCAACCTCTTCGACCTCGTGAACGCGCCTGAATTGGTGATGCTGCCAATCGGTTTGACGCGCGAGGGCGGCATCAACGCGCTGTACTCGTCCTATGCGTCACCGGAGATGAACACCTTGGTCAGTCAACTGTCGGCGGCTGCGGATCCGGCTGCGCGCGCCGAGGTCCTCGCGAAGGTCAACGCGCTGTTCGCTCGGGACCTGCCGTTCGTCCCGCTCGTCGACCAGGCCAACATCTGGGCATCGTCCCTATCGCCACGGGTCGTGGCGTTCACCCCGGCCGGGGTGTATCAGGTCGGCACCGCCAAAACCGGCCCCGGGCAATAGTTTCCAGCGCCGTGGCCGCAAACCGTTGGTGCCGGTATCACACGCTGCGATCGAGGTGTGGGAAGGATGCGTGGTCTCGGCGGTTTCCGAAGTGCGCCAAACATTTTCGTTGACACGCCGGGTGTGCTGTAGTTCACTACTAGAGATAGTATCAGTTGATGACAGGATATTTATATGACTGACGGCCGACGGCGTCGTGGTACGCGGATCTTGGCGTGGTCGATTGTCGTGTGCGCGGCAGCACTGGTTGCCGCGTGCGGAGGCGGTGCGCCGAGCCAGGATTCGGCGTCCACGACGGCCAGTGTCGACGGCGCCCTACCGGCCGACGTACCCTCTGCGGTGTCGATAGGTGTCGGGGCGCCGTTGGGCACCCTGGACCCCAACCGTGCTGTCGCCGACGTCGACGTCATGGCGCTGTCGTTGATCGCCGGCACGCTCGTCGAGCAATCCCCGGAGGGTGGGGTCAGACCGTCGCTGGCCAAAGAGTGCACACCGGCAGGCGACGGGCTGTCCTACGCATGCGAGTTGCGGCCGGGCTTGAAGTTCTCCGACGGTAGCCCACTGACGGGCGCCGACGTTGTCGCGACGTTCAGCAGGGCCCTCGCCGATGAGGCGAACGCCAACGCCGGACTCATCGCCCCGCTGTCACGTGTGACGACGGCCGGCGATTCCACGGTCGTGTTTCACCTCAAGTACCCGGCGGCCAGCTTTCCGCTGGCCTTGTCCGAACCGCTGCTCGGCATCTACCCGGCGGGGCGGATGGACACGCCCGGCTTCTTCGTCAATCCCGTATCCGCCGGTGCGTACCGTCTCGACCGCGCGGGGAACTCGGAGATCGCGTTCACCAAGAACACCGAGTACCCGAGTGAATTGGCCCCGGTGATCGACAGGATCATGTTCCGGGTCGTTGTCGATGCCAACACGCGTCTGATGCAGCTGCAGACCGGGCAGCTCGACATCGCCCACCAACTGCCTGCGAACCTGGCTGCTCAGGTGACTCGCCCTGCCGAGGCCTACGTCGCGAGCCGCTACGGCAGCGTCTTCCTGGAGATGAACAACAAGTCTGGGCCGCTGCGCGACGTCAAGGTGCGAAAGGCTATTTCGGCGGCCATCAATCGGGACCAGATCAACGACATTGCCTACCTGGGGCGAAACAAGCCACTTGGCGGGTTCCTGCCCTCCAGCATGGAAGGTCATGATCCGAATGCCCCCACCGCACAAGACCTTCCGAAAGCCAGAGAACTGCTACGGGGCACGGAATGTGAGGATGGCTGCACATTGGAGATCATGCAGAAGGCCGGGTTCCCTCCGTATGACACCGTCGCCCAGATCATCCAACAGAATCTGGCCGCGATCGGAATCAAGGTGAACATCAACACAATCGATGCATCGACCCTGGCTGCCAACGAGCAGAACGGCAACTTCCAGTTGCAGTCCAACGATCTGTGGGATGTCGTCAACTCGCCGGAGTTGGTGATGCTGCGGTACGGCCTCACTCCCAAGGGCGGCATCAATTCGCTGTGGTCTGGCTACGATTCGCCGACGATGACCAGGTTGATCGACGACTTGTCCGCCACCTCCGACCCGGGTCAGCGCAAAGCGCTCCTGGATCAGATCAACATGACCTTTCAGCAGGATCTGCCATACGTACCGTTGACCGACTTCGCCACCACCTGGGCATCTCGAATCTCGCCGCGCCTGGTGGCCTTGACGCCCAGTGGCGTCTACCGGGTTGGCACCAGCCAGCGGGGTCCGGGCCTGTGAGCGCGACAGTGGAAGTGGAGGCTCCGGACGGCCAATCAGGCGGCCCCGAAGGCGGATCGGCCAGGCGCGCGGGTCGCGCCAGGAGTATCGCGATCGCCGTGGGGAAACGGCTCTTCGACTCGATCATCGTGACCATGATCGTGGTGATCCTGAGCTTTCTGCTGGTACATCTCGTCCCGGGCGACCCGGCCAGAACAATCTTGGGTTTCCACGCATCACCCGACAAAGTCGCGGCACTGCACAAGTCCCTCGGACTCGACCAACCCTTGTTCGTTCAGTTCTTGAGATACCTCGGTGATGTCGTTCGAGGGAATTTCGGAGAGTCCGTCGCACATCCCGGGCAGTCGGTGGAGAGCTTGCTGTTACCGCCGTTGGGAGTCACCCTCTCGGTCATCGCGATCACTGTCGTCATCTCCCTGGTCGTCGGATCGTTCAGTGGGCTCGTCGCGGCGCTGTCGAAGTCAGCGCTGCTCCGCAACAGCCTCGAAGTTGTGTCGACCGCGTCGTTGGCAACGCCACCGTTCCTGCTCGGGCTTGTCATGCTGGTATTCGTCGCCGTGCGGTGGGGCATCGCGCCTGCCGGCGGGTGGGCCGGAAGTTGGCCCGCCAACGCGCAATTCGCCTGGCTGCCGGCCCTGGCGCTCAGTGCCTATCTGGGAGCCCTGGTGCATCGCGCCGTGTGGACCAGTGCCCGGCAGGTGATCAACGAGGACTTCATCGAAGCCGCCGTCCTGCGTGGGCACAGCCCCCTTCGAGTAGCTCTGCGTCATGTGCTGCCAAACAGTCTGATGCCCACCATTTCGGTGGTCGGCATGAACATCGGCACGCTGATCGGTGGAGCGGCCGTGATCGAGGCCGTCTTCGACCTCCCCGGCATCGGGACGCAGTTGGTCAACGCGGTTTCGCAGCGCGACTATCCCACCATTCAAGGTGCCGCGGTCATCACCGCACTCATCGTCTTGCTCGGCAACCTCATCGCAGATCTCTTACACGCTGTCGTCGACCCAAGGGCACGTTCATGACCGACCTCGCACAGACCGCCAAAACCAGTCACATACCACGTGTTTCGATACGCGTCAGTCAACTATTCCTGTCCGGCGCTGTCCTACTGGGCGTCATCGTCGCGATATGTGCGGTCGGCCCGCTGCTGATCACCACGTCGACCACGGATTTCGTCGGGGTGCCGCTGTCGAGCCCGAGCGCGGCGCACCCGTTCGGCACCGACGCGTTCGGACGCGACGTCTTCATCCGCACTTTGGCCGGCGGCAGGCTCGACCTCGGCGTGGCCTTCGTCGGTGTGGTCGTGCCGCTATTGGTGGGCACGCTGATCGGGATCGCGTCAGGACTGGTCGCCGGGTCACTGTTGGACCGGGCCGTCATGCGCACGGTCGATGCGATCCTCGCATTCCCGTTCAACATCCTGATCCTGGCGCTGGCCGTGGTGATGGGCCAGTCGACCACCTTCTGGTTCCTGCCGGCGGGAGTGCCCGGGATCCTCGTCGCGCTGTTCCTGACCAGTTGGAGTGTGTACGCGCGCATCGCACGTGGCGAGACGTTGTCCATCCGCCAACGTGACTTCCTGGTGGCCGCCCAGGTGAGCGGACTGAGTTGGTGGACTGTCGTGCGCCGTCACATCTATCCCAACGTCCTGCCCGCCACTTTGACCTACGCGCTGTCCGACGCCGTCCTTGTGATCGGCGTTATTGCCGCCCTGCCATTCCTCGGGGCAGGTGTGCAACCACCCGCACCGGAATGGGGCAGCATCATCTACGACGGCCGCTCAGTGCTCAGCGACGCGCCGTGGGTGTGTTTGGGGCCGGGCGCCTTCATCGTGCTGACCGGTATCGCGGTTCGGTTGATGGGCCAGGGATCCCGTGTCCTTTCCGAGGACGCGAAATGACCATTCGTGCGTCGGCCACTCTGGAGAATTCAATGCCCAACGTTCCCATCGATGCGGGCAGCGACGTACTGCTGTCGGCCCGTGAGCTAGTGATCCGCGCAGGAGGTCTGCCCATCGTGGACTCTGTGAGTTTCACCGTTGCACAGGGGGAACGACTGGGCATCGTCGGTGAGACGGGTTCAGGGAAGTCGATCACGTGCCGAGCGGTTCTCGGCGCGTTGCGGCGCAAGGGAATGACGGCGTCCGGCGAACTTCGCTACCGGGACAAGGACCTACTGGCGCTCGACGACCGGAAATGGCGGCAGATCCGTGGCCGTGAGATCGGTTTCATCCCGCAAAGCTCGCTGAACTCACTCAACCCGGTCATGCGGGTGGGCCAACAGCTGATCGAGACTGTGCGACTCTTCGGCGTCGCCAAGAACGACGCACCCGAGCGTGCCGAGGAGCTGATGGCCGCGGTCCAAATGCCAGACCCCAAAGGCGTACTCGCCAAGTACCCACACGAGTTGTCCGGAGGAATGCGGCAGCGCGTCATGATCGCACTGGGCATCGCAGGCGAGCCGCGTCTGCTCGTGGCCGACGAGCCCACCACGGCCTTGGACGTGACGGTTCAGCGTCGGCTGTTGGAACTGCTGACCGGCCTGTGCGAATCCACGGGTATGGCGCTGATACTGGTGACTCACGATCTCGGCGTCGTCAGCGATGTATGCGACAGCGTTCTGGTCATGTACGCCGGGCAAGCCATGGAAACCGGTTGCACCGAGTCACTATTCGGCAGGTCGCGCCACCCCTACACCGCCGCGCTGATGCAGGCGCGCCCGTCCATGGCCGACGCTGCGGACTTCCGGTTGAGAGGGCTGCCGGGGCGCCCTCCGGCTGTCGGCGCCTGGCCACCGGGTTGTCGGTTCGCCGACCGCTGCCAGTTTTGCACCGACCAATGCACGGGCGAGCCGCCCGCCATCGTCGAGGTCGAACCCGGACATCATGTTCGCTGCGTCCTACGCGAGGAGGGTATCGATGCCTGAGCAACTCGTCGAAGTGTCCGACGTGAGCGCCGGATACGGGCCGCACGAACTCACTCTCCACGGTGTTTCCTTGAGCATCGGAGTGGGCGAGTCGGTCGGCCTCGTCGGTGAAAGTGGCAGTGGGAAAACGACATTGGCAAAGGTCATCATGGGTTTGGTGGCCATCCACTCGGGTTCCATGCGGATCTGCGATCGAGAGTGGGGTAAGCGACCCGCCCGCGATCCGATGCGGCGAAGGGTGCAGATGGTCTTTCAGGACCCGTACGGATCGCTCAATCCCAAGCTCACCGCTGAGGAAGTCGTTGCCGACTCGTTTCATCGCTGGAATCGGGGCTCACGCCGCAGTGCACTCGAACAGGCCCGGCGTCTGCTCGATGAGGTGGGGTTGCCGTCGCGGGCGTTGCAATCGCGAACAGCACGACTCAGCGGTGGCCAATGCCAACGTGTCGGCATCGCCCGGGCGCTGGCCTGCGGACCCGACCTTCTCGTGGCCGACGAACCGACCTCGTCGCTGGATGTTTCGGTGCAGGCACAGATTCTCAATCTGATGCGCACGCTGCAGGAGGAGCGCGGCTTGTCGCTGCTACTGATCAGCCATGACCTGGCTGTCGTCCGCTACATGACCGAACGGGCCGCGGTCATGTACCGCGGCCGAATCGTCGAACAGGGCTCAAGCAACGAGCTTTTCACCCGACCGCAGCACCCATACACTGCGCTACTGGTCGATTCCATACCGGGAAGTGGTTTGGGTAATCGAGTCGACAGTGGGCCATGAGCAAGATCGCCCCCGGGGAAATTTCCCCGGGGGCGAATTTGCTTGTGCGTGCGATCTGTTAGAACGCAGCCTCTTCCAGCTCCATCACGTCGTTGTCGAGAGTCTCGACGACCTGGCGGGTGCTGGTGAGCAGCGGCAGCATGTTCTTGGCGAAGAACGACGCCGCGGCGATCTTGCCGTCGAGGTACGCCTTCTCGTCGCCGGCGACACCCGCGTCGAGCTTCTCGATGGCCACCGCGGCCTGGCGCAGCAGCAGCCAGCCCAGCAGCAGGTCGCCGACCGACAGCAGGAAGCGGACGGAGCCGAGGCCGACCTTGTAGATGCTCTTGGCATCCTCCTGCGCGGCCATCAGGTAGCCGGTCAGGCTGGCAGCCATGCCCTGCACGTCCTGCAGCGCGGTGGCCAGCAGAGCGCGTTCGGTCTTCAGCCGGCCGTTGCCCGACTCGTTCTTGATGAACTGCTCGATCTCACCGGCCACGAAGGCCAGCGCCTGACCCTTGTCGCGGACGATCTTGCGGAAGAAGAAGTCCTGCGCCTGGATGGCCGTGGTGCCCTCGTACAGCGAGTCGATCTTCGCGTCACGGATGTACTGCTCGATCGGGTAGTCCTGCAGGAAGCCGGAGCCGCCCAGGGTCTGCAGGCTCTCGGTCAGCTTGGCGTAGGCCTGCTCGGAACCGAAGCCCTTGACCACCGGCAGCAGCAGGTCGTTGACCTTGTGCGCCAGCTCGCCGTCGACGCCGTGCAGCGCCTTGGCGACGTCCTTGTCCTGGAAGGTCGCGGTGTACAAGTACAGCGCGCGCATACCTTCGGCGTAGGACTTCTGGGTCATCAGACTACGACGCACATCGGGGTGGTGGGTGATGGTGACGCGCGGAGCGGTCTTGTCCATCATCTGGGTCAGATCGGCGCCCTGCACGCGCTCCTTGGCGTATTCGAGGGCGTTGAGGTAACCGGTCGACAGGGTCGCGATGGCCTTGGTACCGACCATCATGCGGGCCTGC
The DNA here is from genome assembly GCF_002086485.1 of Mycobacterium aquaticum. GTDB lineage: Bacteria > Actinomycetota > Actinomycetes > Mycobacteriales > Mycobacteriaceae > Mycobacterium > Mycobacterium aquaticum. The sequence continues at coordinate 35,743 of NZ_MVHF01000002.1, forward strand.
TCGATGACGTCGAACATCTGCGCGATGCCGTTGTGCACCTCGCCGACCAGCCAGCCCTTGGCAGGCTTGTCGTGCTGGCCGAAGGTCAGCTCACAGGTGGCCGAAACCTTGAGGCCCATCTTGTGCTCGACGTTGGTGACGTAGACGCCGTTGCGCTCGCCCAGCTCGCCGGTCTCGAAGTCGAAGAGGAACTTCGGTACGAAGAACAGCGACAGGCCCTTGGTGCCGGGGCCTGCGCCCTCAGGGCGGGCCAGCACCAGGTGGAAGATGTTCTCGAACAGGTCATCGGAGTCGGCGGAGGTGATGAACCGCTTCACGCCGTCGATGTGCCACGAGCCGTCGTCCTGCTTGACGGCCTTGGTGCGGCCGGCGCCGACGTCCGAACCAGCATCGGGCTCGGTGAGCACCATGGTGGCGCCCCAGCCGCGCTCGGAGGCCAGCACGGCCCACTTCTTCTGCTCTTCAGTGGCGTTGTCGTAGAAGATCTGCGCGAAGGCGGCACCGCCGGCGTACATCCACACGGCCGGGTTGGCGCCGAGGATGTGCTCGTTGAGAGCCCACAGCAGCGCCTTGGGAGCGGGCACGCCACCGAGCTCTTCGTAGAGGCCGACCTTGTCCCAGCCGCCGTCGATGGCCGCGCGGACAGACTTCTTGAACGACTCGGGCAGCGCCACGGTGTGGGTCTTGGGATCGAACACCGGCGGGTTGCGGTCGCCGTCGGCGAACGATTCGGCGATGGGTCCCTCGGCCAGGCGAGCCATCTCGCTGAGCATCTCGCGGGCGGTATCGGCGTCCAGATCGGTGTAGTCGCCCGTGCCGAGCGCCTTGTCCAAACCGAAGACATCGAACAGGTTAAAAACCTGGTCACGGACATTGCTCTTGTAGTGGCTCACATTTCCTCCTCGATGAGAATGCCACCTGCGGTTGGGTACTCGGGATAAGTTACCCACCAGTAACTGCACCCAACTATACCGTTCGGTAACTTCAACGCAAAGCCCTCGCGAGCAATTTCCCCCGTCTAACCAACCCAACGGTTGATCGATCTTGACCTTCGGCCCCTGTTGACGCCCTGACCTGCTGTTACGTCAGAATGTGAACCTCGTCACGAGACGACTGTCTACGGTGATCGCATGCAGCGAATCGCAGTGTGGGGGACAGGCAACATGGGGTCTACGGCAATCCGATCGGCGGTGGCATTTCCTGGTCTGGAACTGTCGGCCGTGATCACCTCCACGCCGGACAAGGCTGGTCGCGACGCCGCGAGCTTCGCCAAGCTCGACGCCCCGACCGGGATCGCCGCCACCACCGACGTCGATGCGGCACTGGAGGCCAGCGACGCCGTGGCCTACATGGCCTCGGGTGATATCCGGCCCGAGGAGGCGATCGCCGATATCGAGCGGTGCCTGCGGGCTGGCAAACATGTGGTGACCCCGTCGCTGTACTCGTTGTACGACCCGCGGTCGGCGCCGCCGGAGTGGGTCGACCGCCTGAGTACGGCCGCCGAGGAAGGTGGCGCGGGTCTGCTGGTGTCGGGTGTCGACCCCGGTTGGGGCAACGACGCCCTCGCGGTGATCGCGGCCGGATTGTGCACGCGGATCAAGACCATCCGTTGTCAGGAGATCTTCGACTACTCGACCTACGACCAGCCGTACTCGGTGCGCGTGCTGTGCGGCTTCGGCGGCTCGATGGACGAGACGCCGATGATGCTGCTGCCGTCCATACCCACCATGGTGTGGGGCGGCAATGTCCGACTCATCGGCCGAGGTTTGGGCCTGGAGATCGACGAGATCAGCGAAGAGCTCGAACGGCGCCCACTCGATGCCGACGTCGACAACGTCATGGGCCGGTTCGAGAAGGGCACCCAAGGTGCGTTCCGGCTCCAGGTCATCGGATGGGCGGATGGTGTGCCGCGGGTGGTCGTCGAGCACGTCACCCGCATCGACCCGTCCTGCGCCCCGGACTGGCCACAGCCCGACGAGGGCGCAGGCGATCATCGCGTGATCATCGACGGCGATCCCCAGCTGACCATCGTGGTGCGCGCTGACGTGCCGGGTGGCACCCGCGCCGACGGCGGCAACACCACGGCCGCCAATCGCCTGCTGGGCGCCGTCGCGTGGCTGGCGACCCAGAAGCCCGGGATCTACGACGGGCTCGACGTACCGCTGCGCTCGGCGCTACCCGCCGAGGCCGAGACCGCCCGCTGGGCCTGACCTTTCTTTGCCGAGCAGACGCAGAATCGCCCATTCTCGTGCCGAAAAGTGCGATTCTGCGACTGCTCGCGGGGTTTAGTCGGCCGCCTCCGCCGGCGGCGCCTCGGCCGATTCCGAGCCATCCGCATCGGGCAGCTGGCTCACGAGGTATTCGGCGAGCCCACCGATGGTCGGATAGTCGAACACCGCCGTCGCGTTGAGGGTGAACCTGCCGCCGAACTGACTGTGCAACCGGTTGCGTAGCTCGATCGCCATGAGTGAGTCCGTGCCGAGGTCCAGGAACCGGCTGCTTGCCGCGGGCGGCTGTGCCAGACGAAGGAAGTTCTGCACCTCCTTCTGCAGGAACTCGGTCACGAAGCCGGCACGCTGCGGCACCGGGATCTCGAGCAGCTGCTTGAGAACCTCGCTGTCACCGACGACCTCACCGACGGCACTCGGCAACACCAGGTCGAGGATCGGTGGCCGCTGACTGCCCAGCACCTTGGCGGCCCGCTGCCAGTTGGCCTTGATCACGGCGGCCTGGCCGGTGCCGTTCGCGACGACCTCGGCGAGTGCGGCCAGCGCCGCCGACGGTTCCAGCGGAATCAGGCCCTGGGCACTGATATTCGCCGTCGCCGCCTCCGACGAGGCCATGCCACCTTGGGCCCACGGCCCGAAGTTGAGACCCGTGGCCGGCAGGCCCTGTGCCCGCCGCTGCGCGACCAGGCCGTCGAGCAGCGCGTTGGCGGTCGCGTAGTTGGACTGACCGGGGGAGCCGAACAAGCTGGACACCGAGGACGACACGATGAAGAAGTCCAGATCGTCGTCCTTCGTCAACCTGTCCAGGTACTCGGCACCGAAGGCCTTGGGCGCCAACGTGGTCCGGAATCGCTCCACGCTCTGCTGCCCCAGCAGCGCATCGTCGAGCACACCCGCCAGATGCGCCACCCCGGCGAGCGGCGGCAGCTCCGCACGGATCTTCTCCAAGAGCGCCGCCACCTCGGCTTCGTCGCCGACATCGGCCGCGAAGATGTGGATGCGGGTCTTGTAGCGCTCGGTGATCTCATCGATGACGCGCTGCGCGTCCGCGTCGGGAGCGCTCCTGCTGGTCAACACGATGTCGCCGGCACCGAGCTGGGCCAGGTACGACGCCGTGTGCAGACCGATCGCGCCGAGTCCACCGGTGATCAGGTAGCTGCGATCCGGCCGCGGCTGCAGCGGATTCGGTATCTGCACCACGATCTTGCCGATGTGCCGTGCCTGCTGCATGCGACGGAGCGCGGCCCGAGCCTCGGTCAGCGGATAGACCTCGGCGGGTAGCGGTGTCCACTCGCGTTTGGCCAGTCCTTCCGACACCTCTGTGAGCAGGTCGCGGATGCGATCCGGTTCGGTGAACATCACCGTGTCCAGCGCGACGATCTCGTAGGCGATATCGGGACGGGCCTCGGCCATCCGCTCATGCGACCAGATGTCGCGCTTGGCGATCTCGGCGAAACGGCCGCCCTGGGCCGTGGCCTTCAGCGTCGCCTCGATGAATCCCTCGCTGGTCAGCGAGTTCAGCACCACGTCGACACCCTCACCGCCGGTATCCGCCAAGATCTGGTCGGCGAAATCGGTTGTGCGCGAGTCATAGACGTACTTCACACCCAGCTTGCGCAGCGTCGCACGCTTGAAGGTGCTTGCGGTGGCGAACACTTCGGCACCGCACTGCTGGGCCATCTGGATCGCCGCCAACCCGACGCCACCGCTGGCCGCGTGGATCAGCACCTTGTCACCGGGCTTGAGCTGCGCCCAGTCGAACGCGAGCCGGACCGTCAGCGCCGCAGCGGGAATCGTCGCGGCCTGCACCGCACTGACCCCGTCGGGGATCGGCGCGAGGAACTGGGCCGGCACGTTGAACCGGTTGGAGAAGGCGCCCTGCATGGAACCGTAGACGCGTTGGCCCACCTCGACGCCGGTGACGCCCTCACCCAATTGCGTGACGACGCCGGCGAAGTCACCGCCGATCGGCCCGGGATCGCCCGGGTACAGGCCAAGGACGTTGAGCACGTCGCGGAAGTTGAGGCCGGCGGCCTCGACCCGGACCTGCACGTAACCCTCGTCCGGTGCCGGTACCTCTTTCTCGGTGATCCGCAGGTTGTCGATCGCGCCGCGTTCGGTGGGTGCGAGGACGTAGTCGCCCCCGCGGGGCACCGTGAGATGCCCGCTGCGTGCCCACGGCAACAACCGCGACGCCAGCAACTTACCTTGGCGCACAGCCAGTTCCGGCTCATCGACGGGGCCGGACAGCAAGTTGGCCAGTGCGACCACGGCCTCATCCGAACCGTCGGAATCGACGAGCTTGGCGTGCAGCGCCGGTTCCTCGTTGATGGTGGTGCGCCCGAATCCCCACAGCGCCGCCTGAACCGGGTCGACAGGCTCACCGGACTCGGTGGCCACGGCCCGCTCGGTGACGATCCACAGGCCGCCGGGCAACCTGATCTGGCCACCCTGCACGGTGTGCACGGCACTGAGCAGATGGGCGATTTCCGTTTCGAGCCGCGCCTGCGCCTCGGTGGTCGACTCGCCTGCGCTCGGGGCGCCGCTGCGCCAGACGACACCGGAGAACCCCATGCCGCGTTCGTGCGCCTGTGCCAGCACCTGCCCCAGGAGTTCGGGATTGGTGCTGCGGTCCCACGGGATGCAGCCCGGCACCTTGGCGGCCAGTTCGTCGAATCCGGCGATCAGCCAGGTGCCGCTGAGCTTGGGGGTCTCATCGTCAGCCGGCGCAAGCGGTACCTCGTGCCAGCCGAGGGTGTACAGCAGCCGCGTGGCGTCGCCGCCGAGTCCTCGCAGCAGCGCCTCGCGAGGTGCTCGCTTGACGGTGAACTCGCGAATCCCGCCGAGGTGACGGCCATCCCGATCGAGGTACTCGAGGTCGAACACCTGGGTTTCGCTGTCGAGGGCGCTCTCGTGCCATCGCGCACGGCAGTAGAACCGCCGCGGCATCTTCTCCTTCAGCGTCACCTGCCCGTACCGCAGCGGCAGGAACAGGTCGTTCACCCCCTGCTCGGCCGCGAGAAGCGCTGGGAAGGCAGGGAATGCGACGCCCGTGCAGAGGTCCATCAGCACCGGGTGCATCGGTTCGGTACCGAGTTGTTCGGCGAGTTCTTCACCGACGAGGATGTCGCCGATCGCCTCGCCTTCACCGAGCCACAGCGACTTGAGCGAACCTGACCAGTTCGGTCCCCAGACCAGCTCGAGGTCGGCGAAGGTCTCGAACAGCTCCTGTGGCCGCAGCCGGTTCATGCGCTCGATCACTTCATCGATCGGATCGTCCTCGGTCGCGGGTTCGTCGGCGTTGTCGGAAACACCGCTGACCACAGTGCCTTCGGCGTTCAGCGACCAGTCGGCATCACTGACGCCGAACGGGCGGCTGTGCACCTGGAACTTCCACTCGCTGCCGCCGCCGGCCGGGTGCAACGTCAACTGCACTTCGCGAGAACTCTTCTCGGGCAGGATGATCGGCTCGTAGAAGAAGACGTCCTTCGCGTGCGCCGGCGTGCCGACCGCGGCCAGCGCCATCGCCGCATACGTCGCACCGGGCACCACGACCGTGCCGTAGATGACGTGGTCGGCAAGCCACGGCTGGGACTTGACCGAGATCCTGCTGGTGTACACCGAGTCGCCGGACGCGAGATCCTTTGCACTGCCCAGGATTCCGGATCCCACGGAGCCGCCCCCGCCTTCGATGGCGATCCCGGCAGTCTTGGGCCAGAAGCGCCGGCGCTGGAACGGGTAGGTGGGCAGTTCGAGCGGGTTCCTCGGGCGCGCCGAGTACAGCGCCGCGAAATCCGGCCGGTGCCCTCCGACGTAGGCTGCGGCCAGCGCGTCGGCGATCTGACGGCGGTCGGCGACACCCTTGCGCAGTGAGACGATCGCCCGCGGCGCGGCCAGATGCTCCGGCCAGACCTGCACCGCAGCCCCGGTCAACACCGGCTGCGGACCGATCTCCATCAACACCGAGCAGCCCAACGCCGCAACTGTGCGGACGCTCTCGGCGAACTGCACCGGCTGGCGCGAATGCCGCCGCCAGTACTGGGCGTCGAGCGGGGTCTGGGCCGTGAGCACGGCGCCGGTGCGGTTGCACACCAGCGGCAACGTCGGAGCGGAGAACTGCACCTGAGCGGCGAACGACTCGAATTCGTCGAGCACCGGGTCCAGCAGTTCCGAGTGGAAGGCGTGGCTGGTTTCCAGCCAGGTGCAGCGGATGCCGTCTTCCTCGAACCGGTTGACCGCTTGTTGCAGATCCTCACCGGGACCCGAGAGCACGGTGTTGGGTCCGTTGTAGGCACCGACGGACACGCGCGGGAATTCGCCGGCGACCTGCTCGACCTGCTTGGGATCGGTGAACACCGCCACCATGCGTCCCCCCGCGGGCAGGCTGCCGAACAGCCTGCCGCGGTGAGCGATCAGCCGCACACCGTCTTCGAGGCTGAACGCTCCCGCCACACATGCCGCGGCGTACTGACCGACGCTGTGACCCAGCACCACATCCGGTTCAATGCCCCACGATTGCCACAGCCGCGCCAAGCCCATCTCGACGGCGAAGAGCGCCGGCTGGGCAAACGACGTGTGTCGCAACCGTTCTCCGGACTCGGCATCGGTCGCGAACATGACATCCAGCAGCGGGTGCGGAAGGATGTCGGCGACCGCGTCCGCGCACCGTTTCACGGTCTCGGCGAAAACCGGCTCGGCGTCGAACAATTCGCGCGCCATTCCCGGGTATTGACTGCCCTGCCCGGTGAACAGCCACGCCGTCGTCGGATGGTTGGTGTGCTCGCCGCGGACCACACCAGGTCGCGTGCGGTTCTCCGCCAGGTCCGCGAGGCCGATGCGGGCGTCGTCGACCGACTCCACGACCAGCGCGGCGCGGTGCTCGAAGTGCGAACGACCCGTCCCCGCGGTCAGGCACACGTCGGCCAGATCGGCATCGGGGTGCGCCTCAAACCACGATCCGTACCGCTGGGCCAGCGCCACAAGGGCTTCCGGCGACCGGGCGGACAGCGCAAGGACGTTGACTGTCTGCTCAGGGGCTTCCGAGCCGGTTGGTTCCTCGCTCGCGGGAGCCGCGGGAGCCGGCGCCTCCTCGATCAGCACGTGCGCGTTGGTTCCGGTGAAACCGAACGAACTCACCCCGGCGCGCCGTGGCCGACCGTTGGCCTGCCACGGAATCGCCTTGTCCACCACCCGCACCGAGAGCGCATCCCAGGGGATGTGCGGCGAGGGGTTCTCGAAGTGCAGGCTTTGCGGCAACGTCTCGTGCTGCAACGACAACACGACCTTGATCAGACCTGCTGCGCCCGAGGCCGATTCGGTGTGACCGATGTTGGTCTTCACCGAGCCCATCAGCAGCGGCCGGGCCGCGTCCCGCGATGCGCCGTAGGCGGCGGCAGCCGCCTGTACCTCGATCGGATCGCCCAGCGGGGTGCCGGTACCGTGTGCCTCGAGGTAGTCGACGTCGCCGCCGGTCCACCCGGCGCGTGCGAGCGCCGTGCCGATCAGCCGTTGCTGCGCACCACCATTGGGCACCGTCAAACCGCTGGACGCACCGTCCTGGTTCACCGCGCTGCTGGGGATGACCGCACAGATCCGGTCTCCGTCGCGCTGGGCGTCGCTGAGCCGCTTGAGCACCAGGATTCCGCAGCCCTCACTGCGCACGTAGCCGTCGGCCGACGCGTCGAAGGTCTTGCAGCGCCCGACGGGAGACAGCATCCGCGCGCGGGAGGCGGCGACGACCGTCACCGGAGAGAGCAGGACGTTGACACCGCCGGCCAACGCCAGATCGCAGTCCCCGGAGTGCAATGCCTGGCAGGCCTGATGGATCGCGACAAGCGCCGAGCTGCACGCGGTGTCGACGGCCATGGCCGGGCCTTCGAACCCGAGCGCGAAGGCAACGCGACCGGAGATGGCGTTGAGCGCATTGCCGGTGATGAAGTACGGCTCGATCTTGTCGATCGACTCCGACGACAGCAGATGGGCGTACTCGTTGGCGGCCACGCCCGCGAAGATGCCGGTGCGGCTGCCGCGCAACGCCGCAGGCGAATACCCGGCCCGCTCAAGGCCTTCCCAGACCGTTTCCAGCATCAGCCGCTGCTGCGGCTCGATCCAGACCGCCTCGCGCGGAGAGATACCGAAGAACTCAGGGTCGAATCCGTCGATGCCGTCGAGGAATCCGCCGAAGCGCGTGTAGGTCTTTCCCGCCGTCTCCGGGTCCGGGTCGTAGAACTCGTCGATGTCGAACCGGTCTTCCGGGATCTCCCGGATTGCGTCGACACCACCGGACAACAGGTCCCAGAAGGCCTCGGGGTTGGGCGCGCCGGGGAAACGGCACGACACCGCGACGATCGCGATCGGCTCGTCGGTGCTCGTCGTCACCGAGGCCGGTTTGGGCGCCGACTTGGCTTGCTCGGCGAGCCCGAGCACGTCGCCGAGCAGGTAGTCGGCCACGTCGGAGATCCGGGGGTAGTCCATCACCAGCGTGATGGGAATCTCCGCGCCGACGCCCTGTTCCATGCGGCGCCGCAATTCGACGGCCATCAGCGAATCCATACCGAGATCGAAGAATCCGGCGTCCTCGCGGACCTCCGAGGAGTCCACGCGCGTCACCTCTGCCACCGCGTCACGCAGGTAGTCGGTGAGCAGCTTCTTGCGCTGCTGAACCGGAGCGTTTGTCAGCCGTTCGACCAGCTGGGTCTTGCCGGTGCCGGTAGGCGATGCGGACAGCTGAGTGGGTACCTCACGCTCCAACTCCGCCAGGAAAGCCCGGCGGCCGGCCTGCTGGTACAGCGGCAAGAAGCGGGCCCAATCGACCCGTGCCACAACGCCTTGCGTGGAGCGGGATGCGACCACGTCGGCCAGCCCTGCCAGAGCGTCGGCGGGCGAGAGCGTCCGGATCCCGCGCTGTTCGAGTCGTTTGCGGGCCTCCGCGTCGGCCATGCCCGCCGACCACGGTCCGAAGTTGACGCTGACGCCGCCCTGATCGCGCAGGCGCCAGGCCAGTCCGTCGAGGAACGCGTTGGCCGCGCTGTAGGCGGTCTGACCGAATCCGCCCCAGACCGCGGCGATCGAGGAGGTGGTGATGAAGAAGTCGAGCTTCTCGTCAGCCACAGCCTCGCTCAAATGCCAGGCACCCCAGACCTTCCCGGCGAAGACGCGGTCCACTTCGGCATCGTCGAGGTCGCTGAGCGGAGTGGTGCCGATCTCGCCGGCCGCGTGCACGACGCCCGCCAGCGGCGGCAGCTCGGCGCGCACACCGGCCAGCAGCCGCGCGACATCGTGCGCGTCGGCGACGTCGGCGGTGACCACCCGGACGTCACAGCCGTGCTGGGTGCGCAGTCCGTCGATGCGCTGCGCAGCGGCGTCGCCGGGCTCGCGCCGACTGGTGAGCACGAGATGCTTGGCGCCGTGCGCGGCCAGGTATCCGGCGATCTCCAGACCGATGGAGCCGAGGCCGCCGGTCACCAGATACGTTGCATTGTCCCGCAATTCGAGCGGGGTGCCGCTGGGTAGCTCATCGCGCCGGACCAGCCGGGGAACGTAGACGGTTTGATCGCGCAGTACGACCTGGTCTTCCCGCATGGGCGCGTCGGATGCCGTGATGCGGCTGAGCAATCCTGACCATTCGTCGGGGGAGCCGGCGGAGAGGTCGGCCAGCCCGCCCCACACCTGGGGCAGCTCGAGTGCAGCCGCGCGACCGAAGCCCCACAGGGCAGTCTGCTCGGGGGCCCCGGTGTCGGCATCGGTGACGCGCTGTGCGCCGCGGGTGACCAGCCAGATCGGGGCCCTCAGGTCAGCGCCGACCGCGGCGCGGAAGAGTCGCCGCGTTCCGGCCAGCACCTGGTGTTGCATCCGCAGCAGTGACCGCATCGAAGGGGCACCGCTTGAGCCCAGCGCGGCGACATGCACGATGCGCAGCGTCGAATCGTCGGTCACCGCGGCACGCAATGCATCCGCGAGCTGCGCCTCGTCGGCATCGGACGCCGGCAGTCCGAGGAATCGGGGCTGCTGACCCCGCGCGGTGAGCGCATCGACCAAGGGCTTGACCGCGTCGGATTCGTCGCCGATCAGGATCCAGGAGCTCGGCCCGGCGTCCGCGCCGAGCGGGGTAACCGCCTTCTCCCAGCGGAACTCGTAGCGGTCGTCGGCGATCGACTGCGTCGAGCGTTGCTGATTGTGTTGTGCGGCAAGCTTTGTCAGGACACTGAGGGTCTGCTGGTCGCCGCCGGCGCCGTCGAGTAGGGCTGCGAGCTCCTCGATCCGGCCGTCCTCAAGCAGCCGCACGGCCTGGGTGCGTGCGGCGACGTGCTGCTGCTGGTTGGGCTGATCCCGGTTGTCGCGATACCAGTACTGGCGATGTTCGAACGGATAGGTGGGCAGGTCGCGCTTGCGCGCGTCCGGCTGCCGGAAGGCAGCGAACGTGGGCACGTGACCCAAAACGTATGCGTCGGCGACGGCTTCGGTGATCTGTCGGTGGTCGGCGGTGTTGCGCCGCAGGGAGGCGATCACGCGCGGTGCGGTGGCCGGATCGGGCCACGCTCCCAGCGCTGTGGCGGTGAGCACGGGCCGTGGGCCGATCTCGAGCAACGCCTTGCAGTTCATGTCGGCCAGCGTGCGCATACTCTTGGCGAATTCGACCGGTTGGCGCGCGTGCCTGCGCCAGTACGCGCCGTCGAGCTTCACGCTGCGACCGAGTGCGGCTCCGGTGCGGTTGTCGATCAGAATGCGTTGCGGTGCCTTGTAAGTGAACTGGTTCGCATACGCCTCGAACTCGTCGAGAATCGGGTCGAGCAGTGCCGAGTGGAAGGCATGGCTGGTTTCCAGCCAGTCGCACCGGATGCCGTCGGTGGTCAACCGGGCTACGGCCTGCTCCAGATCCCCTGCAGGACCGGACAATACAGTGTTGGTGCCGTTGTAGGCGGCGACCGACAGTGTCGGGAATTCGTCGGTGAGGCTCTCGACCCGCTCGGCCGCGGCGAACACCGCCACCATCCGGCCACCGGTAGGCAGGCTACCGAACAGGCGACCCCGTTCGGCCATCAGCTTCGCGCCGTCCTCAAGGCTGAACACCCCGGCGACACAGGCCGCCGAGTACTGCCCGACGCTGTGGCCCAGCACCACGTCGGGTTCGAAGCCCCACGACTGCCACAGCCGGGCCAGCCCCATCTCGACTGCGAACAGGGCGGGCTGCGCGTAGGAGGTCTGCCGCAGCGTCTCCTCGGCGTCTGGGCCGTCTGCGGTTTCTCCCGTCGCAGCGCTCGCCCCGATATCGAATATCACGTCCAGCAACGGCTTTTCGAGAACGTCGGCGACCGCGGCAGCGCACCGTCTCAGCGTTTCGGCGAAAACCGGCTCGGTGTCGAACAATTCGCGGGCCATGCCAGGGTACTGGCTGCCCTGACCGGTGAACAGCCACGCCGTCTTCGGCGCCTCGTGCGATTCTCCGCGAACCAAACCCGGCGCCGGGCGGTCGTCGGCGAGCGCGCCGAGCAACTCGATGGCAGCATCTTTCGAATTGACCACCAACGCGGCGCGGTGTTCCAGGTGCGCCCGCCCCACTCCGGCGGTGAAGCAGACATCGGCCAGCGTGGCCTCGGGGTGAGCGTTCCACCAGCTGCGGTACTGGTCGGCGAGCTGCACCAAGGCGGCCGGTGTACGCGCCGAGAGCGGAAGGAAGCTGAACCGCCCGGTCGCGGGCTCCTCGGCCGATACCGGCCAGACTTGCTCGGGCGCTTCTTCGAGGATGACGTGCGCGTTGGTGCCTGCGAACCCGAACGAGCTGACCCCGGCGATGCGGGGCTTGCCGTTGCGCTCCCACGGCGTGGTCTCCTTGACCACCTCGACTGCCAGCCGGTCCCACGGGATGTGCGGCGACGGGTTCTCGAAGTGCAGATGCTTGGGCAATGTCGCGTGCTCGAGCGACAGGATGACCTTGATGACGCCTGCGATTCCCGCAGCGGCTTCCAGGTGCCCGATGTTCGTCTTCGCCGAGCCGATCAGCAGCGGCGCGTCGGGCTCGCGCCCGGCACCCAGCACGGCACCGGCGGCCTGGGCTTCGATCGGGTCCCCCAGCGATGTGCCGGTGCCGTGGGCTTCCAGGTATCCGACATCGCGGGGTTCGAGGTTCGCCCGCTTCAGCGCGTCGGAGATGACGCGCTGTTGAGCGACACCGTTGGGCACCGTCAGCCCGCCCGACGCGCCGTCCTGGTTGATGGCACTGCCGCGGATCACGGCCCGAATGTGGTCACCGTCGCGGATCGCGTCTTCGAGGCGTTTGATGACGATGACGCCGCAGCCCTCGCCGCGCACGTAGCCGTCGGCCGCGGCGTCGAACGTCTTGCACCGGCCGTCCGGCGCGAGCATGTGCGCGCTGGAGAAGGTGATCATCGTGGCTGGGGTGAGCAGGACGTTCGCGCCACCGGCCAGTGCCAGGTCGCACTCGCCCAGACGCAGCGACTGGCAGGCCTGATGGATCGCCACCAACGACGAGCTGCACGCCGTGTCGACGGCGACCGAGGGACCCTGCAGCCCCAACCGGTAGCTGATTCGTCCGGCGGCGGCGGCGTTGGACGTGCCGATGGCCATGTAGGCCTCGATCTCGGGGTACGTCAGCTCATCGGACGCCATGCCCAGGTAGTCGTGCGTCGCCAAACCGACGAACACACCGGTGTTGCTTTCGGCAAGAGATGTCGGTGCGATGCCCGCGTGTTCGATCGCGCGCCACGCCGTCTCGAGCAGCAACCGATGCTGGGGGTCCATCAATCTGACTTCGCGCGTCGACATGCCGAAGAACGGCGCGTCGAACCCGGTGACGTCGTCGACGAAACCGGCCCGCCGGGTCACCACCTTGCCGGGCGTACTCGGGTCCGGATCGAAGAACTCGTCGGCGTCCCAGCGGTCCTTGGGCACTTCCGACACTGCGTCACGGCCCTCGCGCAACACGTCCCAGAATGCCTCGGCATCGGGTGCCCCCGGGAAGCGCGCTGCGTAGCCAACAACGGCGAAACGGGAGTGCTGTTCGATCGGACGCTCGACGGATTCCATGCCGTTGTCCTCCTTGCATCGGCGGTCAGAATGACACTCCGCGCGCTTCCCCATAGCGCCTGAAGATCAACTCGACGCACACTATATGCGTGCGTACCTTTGGCGTGCTTGGTTCGCTGTCCTGACAGGAACCTGTGCCAGACGCCTCCGGTAGAACCGAGGGTATGTTGTTGCCGCGACGGGCATGCAGGCCCCGTAACCGGCTTGGCAAGAAGTCCTGAGAGGGGACGAGCTTTTGCGCATCGGGAAGATAACTGTTGGCGCACTTGATGAATGGTCGTTGAGTTCGGGCTCGGTCACCTCGTGGCACCCCACCGCAGCGGCTCAGGAAAAAGCCAAACAGGCGCCCGTGAGTTCGGTTCCGGTTAGCTACATGCAGCGCCAACACCTTCGTAACTATCACGACCGCACGGCGGCGGGTTTGAACTTCTCCCGGCAGATCATCGCCAGCTGTGAGGTGGCCGGCCAATGCGATATCGCGGCCATGGATCACGCGGTCAATACCTACCTACGGCGGCACGACACATTCCGGAGTTGGTTCGAGCGGACCGATGCCGGTGACTTCATCCGGCGGGCCCTCGACGACCCGGCTGACATTGAATTCGTGCCCGTCGAGCAGGGCCACATGACGGCCGATGAAATACGTGCCCACGTTGTGGACATCCCCAATCCGTTGGAATGGGGTTGCTTCACTTTCGGGATAGTCCAGAACGAAACTCACTTCACGTTCTTCGCCGCCATGGATCACGTTCACGGGGACGCGACGTTGATCGGCACCACGATGATGGAAGCCAACGGCATGTATTCGGCGATGAGCGGGAGCGGCCAGGCTCTCGCTCTTCCCGACGCCGGTAGCTTCGACGATTTCTGTGTCCGCGAGGGCGAGTACACCTCGGCGTTGACCGTGGATTCCCCCGGGGTGCGCGCCTGGATCGACTTCGCCGCGAACAACCGCGACGGCTTCCCCGAATTTCCGCTGCCGCTGGGAAACCCGGACGAGTCGTTGAGCAGCGCCTGGAGTTCCGAGATCCTGATGAGCCTGGCTCAGACGGAACGCTTCGACTCGGCCTGCGCGGGAGCCGGTGCGCGCTTCGTCGGCGGCTTGTTTGCCTGTCTGGCTCTGGTGGAGCACGAATTCACGGGTGCGCTCACCTATTACGGGCTCACTCCGAGAGATTCCCGCACCGCCGGCGACAATTTCATGACCCAGGGCTGGTTCACGGGTCTGATTCCGATCACCGTGCCGGTGGCGGCGACGTCTTTCAGCGAGGCCGCATGGGCAGCGCAGGCTTCTTTCGACTCGGGTCTTGACATGGCCCGAGTTCCGTATTACCGCGTTTTGGAGTTGGCCCCGTGGTTGAACTGGCCACGCCCGAACTTTCCGGTCTCGAACTTCTTGCACGGCGGTGCGGCGCCGCTCAACGCGATCCTCGCGGCCGGCGACTTGGGGCTTGCGAACAATATCGGGATGTATCCCGACAATAGGTTTTCCTACCAATTGACGATCTACATATTCCGGTACGGGGAAGGCACGGTCATGGCGATCATGCACCCCGACAATGCGGTCGCGAAGAAATCGGTGACCCGCTACATGGAAGCGATGAAGTCGGTCGCGGGGCGGGTTGCTGACAGCGGGCACTGGGGCCGCGTCGCGTAGCGCAGCGCAAACGGTGCGGACGCGAGGAGCAGGGATGGCGGTGCGGACGCGAGGGATGGAGGGGCCATTGATTTTCCGCAGTGCTCCGACTTCGGGGTGAAGGTGAGGGCAACATGCGACGGATAGCCGACCTTGTGGTGCGGTGGCCGTGGGCGGTGATCGGGGTGTGGGTCGCGCTGCTGGTCGCCCTGCCGCTGGCCTTCCCGTCGCTGAGCGCCATGGCGGAGAAGCATCCGCTGGCCATCCTGCCTACTGATGCACCGTCGAGCGTGACTGCGCAAAAGATGACCGAGGCCTTTCACGAACCGGGCAACGACGACCTGATGTTGGTGGCGCTCATCAACGAGAAAGGACTCGGACCCGCCGACGAGGCGACCTACCGCAAGCTGGTCGACGCGTTGCGCGACGACCAGGCCGACGTTGTCAGCGTGCAGGACTTCATCGCCACCCCGCAGCTGCGGAAGTTCATGACCAGCGAGGACAAGACGACCTGGGTGTTGCCGGTGGGTCTCGCCGGTGAGCTGGGCACGCCGCGGGCATTCGACTCGTACAAACGGGTCTCCGAGATCGTCGCTCGCAGCACCGCGGGCAGTACCGCACAGATCCACGTCACGGGCCCTGCGGCCACCGCGGCCGATCTCACCGTCGCAGGCCAAAAGGACCGCCTGCCGATCGAGATTGCGATCGCCGTCCTGGTCCTCGCGGTGCTGCTGGTCGTGTACCGCAGCGCGGTCACCATGCTGCTGCCCTTGGTGACCATCGGATCGTCGCTGGTGATCGCCCAATCGCTGGTCGCGGGCTACTCCCAGCTCACGGGTTCGGGCGTGTCCAACCAGTCCATCGTCTTCCTTAGCGCGATCATGGCCGGCGCCGGAACGGACTACGCCGTCTTTCTGATCAGCCGCTATCACGACTATCTGCGCTCGGGCTCGGATTCCGACGAGGCGGTCAACAAGGCGATGATCTCGATCGGGAAGGTGATCGCCGCATCCGCCACGACGGTGGGCCTGACGTTCCTTCTGTTGAGTTTCTCCAAGATGGGCGTGTTCAGGACGGTCGGCGTGGCGTCGGCCATCGGTATCGGTGTCGCGTTCCTCGCGGGGCTGACGTTGTTGCCTGCGATCCTGGTGCTCGCCGGCCCCCGCGGTTGGGTGAAGCCGCGGCGCGAGCTGACGGCCCGGTTCTGGCGGCGTTCCGGTATCCGGATCGTGCGCAGGCCGGTGGCGCACCTTGCCGCGAGCCTGCTGATTCTGGCCCTGCTGGCCGGTTGCGCGATCTTCGCGCGATACAACTACGACGACCGCAAGGTGGTGTCGGCGTCGGCGTCGAGTTCCATCGGGTACGCCGCGGTCGAACGCCATTTCCCCATTGCCCAGTCGATTCCCGAGTACATCCTCGTCCAGTCACCGCACGATCTGCGGACCCCACGGGCCCTGGCGGATCTGGAGCAGATGGCGTCGCGCGTCGCCCAGTTGCCCGACGTCGGCATGGTCAGCGGCATCACCAGGCCGCTCGGCGACGTGCCACCGGAGTTCCGTGCCACGTACCAGGCAGGCCTCGTCGGTGATCGGCTGGCAAACGGATCCGACCAAATCGACCAGCGCAGCGGCGACCTCAGCCGACTGAACAACGGGGCCAAGACCCTGGCGGACAGCCTCGCCGACGTGCGCGCCCAGATCACGCAGGTGGCACCGAGCATTCAGAGCCTGGTCGACACCATGTCGTCGGTGCGCGCCGAATATGGCGGCGACAAGCTGGTCAAGGATGTCGAAACCGCGGCCAAGCTGGTGCAGAGCATCAACGCGCTGTCCAACTCCATGGGGTACAACCTCTCGGCCGTAAAGAACATCTTCGGCTGGATCGACCCGGTGCTGCAGGCGCTGAACGGTAACGCAGTCTGCGATGCCAATCCGTCGTGCAGCGAAACCCGCGCCCAGTTCCAGAAACTGAGCGACTCGCGAGGCGACGGCAATCTCGACCAGATCAACGATCTCGCGCACCAACTCCAGGGTGTCGACGACAAGCAGACCCTCACCGCGACGGTGAACAAGCTCAACGCGGCCCTGGTGAATGTCTCCAAAGCGGTCAAGACCCTGGGTCTGGACAAGCCCGGTGGTCCGCAGGCCGGCATGCGCCAGCTGCAGCAAGGGGCCGACCGGCTGGCCGGCGGTAGTCGCGAAGTGGCGGGCGGGGTGGACGAGCTCGTCAAACAGGTCAAGGTGATCGCTGACGGACTCAATCAGGCCTCGGCATTCCTGATGACGATGCGGACGAATGCCGCCGACCCGTCACAGGCCGGGTTCAACATCCCGGCCGAAGTGCTGGGCCTGCCGGACTTCAAGAAGGCTTCTGCGGCGTACGTGTCGCCGGACGGTCGCTCGGCGCGGTACCTGGTGCAAACCAAGCTCAACCCGTTCAGCTCTGAAGCGATGGACCAGGTCAACCAGATCCAGGACATCGCTCGGGGCGCCCAGCCCAACACCGCGCTGGCCGACGCGACGATATCGATGGGCGGGTTCCCCGCCGCGCTGCGCGACACCCGCGACTACTACCAGCAGGACATCCGTTACATCATCATCGCGACGCTCATCGTCGTACTGGTGACGCTGATGTTGCTGTTGCGGTCGGTCGTGGCGCCGCTCTACCTCGTCGGGTCCGTGGTGGTTTCGTACTTCGCGGCGATGGGCATCAGCGTGCTGTTCTTCCAATACCTGCTACACCAGCCACTGCATTGGAGTGTGCCGCCACTGGCGTTCGTGGTGCTGGTCGCGGTGGGCGCCGACTACAACATGCTGCTGGTGTCGCGACTGCGTGACGAGTCGCTGCACAGCGTGCGGTACGGCGTCATTCGCACGTTGAGTTCGACGGGCGGCGTGATCACCGCGGCCGGCCTCATCTTCGCGGCCTCGATGGCAGGTTTGCTGTTCTCCAGCATCGGCATAGTGGTTCAAGGGGGCTTCGTGATCGGTGTGGGAATCCTGCTGGACACCTTCGTGGTGCGCACCATCACGGTGCCCGCCATTGCGACGTTGGTGGGGCGGGCGAATTTCTGGCCGTCGCGGGTGGTGGCCCGCAAGTTGGGGCTGCGGACGTGAGGAGCAAAAAGACTCTGCGGACGTGATTGCTGAGAACGTGAGCAGCAAATTCTCAGCAGTGTCAGAACCGGCATGCGGACATCATGTGTGTGAAACTACGAACCGGAGCGGGGCGATAGGAGTGGAGATGAAGAAGCTCCTTGCTGGACTTGCACTGCTGGTGACGACCAGCGTCACGGGATCTTTCGGAATCGTCGGCAGTGCACGGGCCGACGATGCGCCGGTGCCCAGACCGTCCGTCCCGGGCAATCCAGATCCCGGAACCGCATACGCGTTGGGCGGGGCGCACGTCCTCGGTATTCCTTATGACGAGTACATCCGCATGACGGGCGAGCAGTGGTTTCCGGGGATGAGGCGCGTCAAGGTCGATTACCCGGCAGGACAGGTGCAGGGCCACACCCTGGAACGTCTCTTCCCTGGCATCGGCCCGATCGGCGAGAAGATCTATCCCGGCCTTGGGCTCGACGGCCCCAGCATCGGTGAATCGGTCGACGAGGGGGAGGGAAACCTCGACGCCGCGGTTCGCCAAGGCAAAGGAACAGCTATGGGGCTGTCCGAGGGCGCGCTCGTGCTCAACGCCGTGAAGGCGCGGCTGGCCAACGATCCGACCGCTCCGCCACCGGATCAGTTGACCTTTGCGACGTTCGGCGACCCGATCGCCAAGCATCCGTTCGGGGAGAGCTTCCTGACCCAGAACTTCCCCGTCGGCAGCGTCGTGCCGTTCATGGATTACCGCATACCGGCTCCGGTGGAGAGTCAGTATCACACCGACCAGTTCATCTCGGCCTACGACAGCATCGCCGACTGGCCGGACCGGCCCGACAACTGGATGAGCGTCATCAATGCGATCGCCGGGCTCGCGACCGGGCACACTGCCATCGCATTCACCAACCCCAGCAATGTTCCGCCGCAGAACATCCGGACGACGGTCAACTCCAAGGGCGCGACGACGACGACGTATCTGGTCCCCGAGGAACACCTGCCCTTGGTGTTGCCCTTCAAGTACCTGGGGTATGACCAGAACACTCTCAACCAGCTGGACCGGGTTTTGCAGCCGCTGGTGGATGCGGGCTATTCGCGCAACGACGATCCGGCGACCGCTCCGGTCACGGTGGACCCGGTGCACGGCTTCGACCCTGCGAAAGTCACCGCGCCGGCCAACGAGGCCACGTTCGGTGGCGGCGCTGACCCGATGTCGGAGATTGTCAACGGCGCGATGTCCGTGTTGAACCCCAAGAGCGCAGGTTGACGGCGATACCGAACCGACGGATTCGACTAGTTATGGACGTGATGTGATGTCGACCCAATCATCCATTCTCTCGATGCTGCATGGGCGTGCCAGCCTGCGTCCCGACGATGTGGCCTTCACGTTCACCGAGTACGACCGCGACCCGGCAGGTGTCACGCACAGCCTGACGTGGTCGCAGTTGTCCCGTCGGACCGTGAATGTGGCACGCGAGATCCGGCTCCACGGCGAGGTCGGCGATCGGGCGGTGATCCTTGCTCCCCAGGGCCTGGAGTACATCCTGGCCTTCTTGGGAGCCATGCAGGCGGGTCTCATCGCGGTTCCGTTGCCGTTGCCGCATCGCGGCTCCAGCCATGACCGGGTGAGTGCGGTTGTCGCCGATACACACCCGGCGGTGGTTCTGACGACGTCCGCCGTCGCGCAGGACGTCGGCGATTACGTCGATCAGTCGGTCATGGAGACCGCGCCGAAGATCGTCGCGGTCGATGCGCTGAACCTGGATGTCGACAGCGAACCGAGCATCGAGACGGCCGAGTTCCCCAGCACGGCCTACCTGCAGTACAGCTCCGGGTCGACTCGGCTGCCGACCGGGGTGATGATCTCCCACCGCAACCTTCAGGCGAATTTCGAACAGTTGATGCGCGGCCTGTTCTCGGACGCGAGCGCCAAGACCGCAACCGAACGGACGATCGTGTCGTGGTTGCCCTTCTACCACGACATGGGTCTGGTGCTGGGTGTCTGCGCACCGATCCTCGGTGGTTATCGCGCGGTGCTGACGAGCCCGGTCGCGTTCTTGGAGAAGCCGTCGCGATGGGTTCGGGCACTCGCCGAGAATCCCGGCGCCTTTTCCGCCGCGCCCAACTTCGCGTTCGATCTGGCCGCCCGCAAAACCAAGGACGCCGACCTCTCCGGACTCGACCTCGGCGGGGTGCAGGGCATCATCAACGGGGCGGAGCGAGTCGAGCCGGCCACCTTGGAACGTTTTTCAGATCGCTTCGCGCACTTCAATTTTCGCGATCACATGCTGCGGCCTTCGTACGGGCTGGCGGAGGCGACCGTATACGTGACGAGCGGGGTCTGGAGCGAGGCGTCGGAGGTCGCCGCGTTCGACGTCGACGAACTGTCGGCGGGCCGCGTGCGGCGCTGCACGCCCGAGGAATTGCGCAGCGGTCGTGCGGCCGGAACCAGCTCGGCGCTCGTCAGATACCAGCTGCCGCAGTCACCGGTGCTGCGCATCGTCGATGTTGAGACGCACCGGGAATGCGCGCAGGACGTGGTCGGCGAGATCTGGGTGCACGGCGACAACGTCGCGAGCGGCTACTGGAACCGGTCACCCGAGGAGCAACAGTGCTTCGGCGCCACGCTCGTCGACCCGTCGCCGGGCACGCCTGCCGGGCCCTGGCTGAAGACCGGTGATCTGGGCTTCGTCTCGGGTGGTGAGCTGTTCATCGTCGGCCGCATCAAGGATCTGCTCATCATCCGCGGACGCAACCACTATCCCGAGGACATCGAGGCAACGGTCCAGCAGATCACCGGTGGCCGGGTCGCGGCGATATCGGTTCCGGTGAACAGCACCGAGAAGCTCGTCACCGTCATCGAGGTGAAGAAGCGAGGGGAGTCGCCGGTCGAGGCGGGGCAGTGGCTCACCGCGGTCAAGAGTGACGTGACCTCTGCGATCTCCAATACCCACGGGATCAATGTCGGGGACCTCGTGCTCGTCCCGCCCGGATCGATCCCGACGACGACGAGCGGCAAGATCAGGCGCGCCGCTTGTGCAGAGCAATACCGACAGGACGAGTTCATCCGCCTGGATGCCTGATCCGATCGCCGCGGCACCTCATGGCGAGCAGACATGGCGGTCCGCGACACGCCGGTTTTCGGGGACCCACACGTCTGCTCGTGCGGGTTAGAGACCGACGAATCCTGCGATCAGCAGTACACAGCCGACCGTGGCCAACAGTGCCGCGACCTCGAGGCGGTGCCGGGCTCGTAGCCAGTCGTGCAGCGCCGACAGGGCTGCCCGGGTGCGGTCAGGCGCGACGAGGTAGCAGATCAGCGGAATCTCGACGAGCCCGAACGCCACCACGTTGAACAGCAGCAGAGCGCCGACCTGCGTGGCGGCCGCCGTGCCGGACGCGACGATGAGGGTCAGCGCAGCGAGATAGTCCACGGACGGCAACGCGATGCCGAGGCCCGCGACACCCGCTGTCCAGAGTGAATGACCGTTGAGCAACTGACGGGTGCGCAGCGCGAGCTGACCTGGTTCTCGGTCGGCTTTCGGCCCCACCAACCCGGCACCCACGGCTGCCGCGACCACCAGCACGATCGCGCCTGCCACCATCTGTGCTCTGGGCAGGGTGAAGTGGGCCGAATCCATGGCAGGCCGCAGAACGAAGAGCACCACCACACCGACGGCAGTGCCCATCGCGAAACCACCGGTGAGGAATGTGAGCAGTTGCAGCAGCGGTCGGGGCCGGTTGAGCATCAGGACCGTCATGCCGATCCGGAACGGCTCCAGGCTGACCGCGGCGGCCATTACCAGCAGCGGCGTGATCCACATGTCGATTGGGTGATTGTCCGTCTATACGCCCGGACGAACACGTTCACGCAGCACGGACAGGTTGGACGTGTTGGGCATGGCGTCAGGCTACTCAAACCGGCGCGCGACGGCGCGGCCTAGTTCGGTTCACGGCGAGCCTGACGGTGGCCGCCGTCGGCGACCACGTGTGAAGATGGAGATGATATGAGCGCAACAGAATTGAGCCCGACGTCTCTGCGTGAAGCATTCGGCCATTTCCCCACCGGCGTCGTGGCCATCGCCGCCGAGGTGGAGGGCATTCGTGTGGGCCTGGCAGCCAGCACGTTCGTCCCGGTGTCACTGGATCCGCCGCTGGTGTCCTTCTGCGTGCAGAACAGCTCCACCACCTGGCCCAAGCTCAAGGGTCTTCCGGCCCTGGGCATCAGTGTGCTGGGTGAGTCCCACGACGACGCAGTGCGCGCCCTGGCCGCCAAGACCGGCGATCGCTTTGCGGGTCTTGAGACGGAATCCCGCGATTCGGGTGCGGTGTTCATCCACGGCACCAGCGTGTGGCTGGAGAGCACCATCGCGCAGCTGGTGCCCGCGGGTGATCACACCATCGTGCTGCTACAGGTCAGCGAGATCACGGTGCACGACGACATCGCACCGATTGTGTTTCACCGCAGCACATTCCACCGGCTCGGCGACTGAGGTTCAGGGGCGCTCGGCGAGTTCCTTGCGATAGCCGTCGACGCGCTGCTCGAGTTCGGCGGCGTCTTCGGGGCGGCCTTCCTTGCGGGCCAGTTCCGCCCGGGCCGAAAGCTCGCGGATTGCCGTGCGAATGTCGTTGACGCTGTGGGTGTGTCCCATTGTCATCGGCTGCCTTTCGTCGCTGATTGGCTGCTTACGCCCGAGCCTACGCGCTGATTCTGCGGTCGGGGCGGCGTCTACTCGTACTTTCGCGCCTCGTCCGCAGAATCAACGCACCGCAGCTACCGCTTAAAAAGCTTGTTGCCCAGCCACACGATCGGGTCGTACTTGCGGTCCACGACGCGTTCCTTCATCGGGATCAGCGCGTTGTCGGTGATCTTGATGTTCTCCGGGCAGACCTCGGTGCAGCACTTGGTGATGTTGCAGTAACCCAGCCCGAACTCGTCCTGGGCCATGTCCCGGCGGTCCACGGTGTCCAGCGGATGCATGTCCAGCTCGGCGATGCGCATGTGGAACCGGGGGCCCGCGAAGTTCTGCTTGTTCTCCTCGTGGTCACGCACCACGTGGCAGACGTTCTGGCACAGGAAGCACTCGATGCACTTGCGGAACTCCTGGCTGCGGTTCACATCCTCCTGCTGCATCCGGTATTCGCCGGGCTGCAGACCTTTCGGCGGGGTGAACGACGGGATCTCGCGGGCCTTCTGGTAGTTGAAGGACACGTCGGTGACCAGGTCGCGCATGATCGGGAAGGTGCGCAGCGGCGTCACCGTCACGGTCTCGGCAGGGTCGAACGTCGACATGCGCGTCATGCACATCAGCCGCGGACGGCCGTTGATCTCGGCCGAGCAGGATCCGCACTTGCCGGCCTTGCAGTTCCACCGCACCGCCAGGTCAGGGGTCTGGGTGGCCTGCAACCGGTGGATGATGTCGAGCACCACCTCGCCGTCGTTGACCTCGACGGTGTAGTCCTGCAAATCACCGCCCGTGTCGTCTCCGCGCCAGACCCGCAGGTTCGCGTCATACGCAGCCATCTCAGCCCTTCCGATCGGGGTGCTCGGCCAGTTCTTGCTCGGTGTAGTACTTCTCCAGTTCGGACAGCTCGAACGTGGCCAGCAGGTCGGCCCGCATCGGCAGCTGAGACTCCGGCGTCACCGTCACGTCCGGCACCACCTGGTCATCGCCGACCGCGCGGCACACCAACAATGTGTTGCGCCAGTTGGCGTCCATCTCGGGGTAGTCGTCGCGGGTGTGCCCACCGCGGCTCTCGGTGCGGGCCAGCGCGGCCTTGGCGACGCACTCGCTGACCAGCAGCATGTTGCGCATGTCGATGGCCAGATGCCAGCCCGGGTTGAAGGCGCGGCCGCCCTCGACGGTGACGTGGCGCACACGGCCCCTGAGTTCGGCGAGCTTGGTCAGCGCCTCCTCGATCTCGTCGGCCTTGCGGATGATGCCGACCAGATCGTTCATGCACTGCTGCAGCTCGGCGTGCAGGGTGTACGGATTCTCCGGATTCGCATGCTGTTCGAACGGGTCCAGTGCCAGCTGGGTGGCCTCGACGATGGCGGCCTCCGACACGGCCGGCCGCTCGGACAGGGTCTGCACATAGTCGGCGGCGCCGAGTCCGGCGCGGCGGCCGAACACCAGAAGGTCGCTCAACGAGTTGCCGCCCAGCCGGTTCGAGCCGTGCATCCCGCCCGAACACTCGCCTGCGGCGAACAATCCGGGTGTGATCGCCCCGCCTGTGTCGGGGTCGACTTCGATACCGCCCATCACGTAGTGACAGGTCGGGCCGACCTCCATCTCGTCCTTGGTGATGTCGACCTCGGCGAGCTCCATGAACTGGTGGTACATCGACGGCAGCCGCCGCTTGATCTCCTCGGTCGGCATGCGTGAGGCGATGTCGAGGTACACGCCGCCGTGTGGCGAGCCGCGGCCCGCCTTGACCTCGGAGTTGATGGCGCGGGCCACCTCGTCGCGGGGGAGCAGGTCAGGGGTGCGGCGCGCGGAGTCGTTGTCCTTGAGCCACTGGTCGGCTTCTTCTTCGGTTTCGGCGTACTGCCCCTTGAACACCGCGGGGATGTAGTCGAACATGAACCGCTTGCCTTCGGAGTTCTTCAGCACTCCGCCGTCGCCGCGCACGCCCTCGGTGACCAGGATCCCTTTCACCGACAGCGGCCACACCATGCCGGTCGGGTGGAACTGGATGAACTCCATGTTGATCAGACTGGATCCGGCGCGCAGGGCCAGCGCGTGGCCGTCTCCGGTGTACTCCCACGAGTTCGACGACACCTTGAACGACTTGCCGATGCCTCCGGTGGCCAGCACGACCGCGGGGGCCTCGAACAGCACGAAATTGCCGCTCTCGCGGTAATACCCGAATGCGCCTGCAATCCGGTCCCCGTCCTTGATCAGGTCCGTGATGGCGGTTTCGTGGAACACCCGGATGCGGGCCTCGTAGTCACCGAGTTCGGCCTTGTCCTCCTGTTGCAGCGAGACGATCTTCTGTTGCAGGGTGCGGATGATCTCCAGGCCGGTGCGGTCGCCGACGTGGGCCAGCCGCGGGTAGGTGTGGCCGCCGAAGTTGCGCTGGCTGATCCGGCCGTCCTTGGTCCGGTCGAACAGTGCGCCGTAGGACTCCAACTCCCACACGCGATCCGGGGCCTCCTGCGCGTGCAGTTCGGCCATCCGCCAGTTGTTGAGGAACTTGCCGCCACGCATGGTGTCACCGAAGTGCACCTGCCACGAGTCCTTGGTGTTGACGTTGCGCATCGCCGCGGCGCACCCGCCCTCGGCCATCACCGTATGTGCCTTGCCGAACAGTGATTTGGTCACCACTGCCACCCGCAGACCCCGCTCACGCGCCTCGATCACCGCACGCAGCCCTGCACCGCCGGCACCGATCACGACAACGTCGTATTGATGCCGTTCCAGTTCAGCCATCTATAACCCCACTACTTTGTTTTCAGGAATTAGGTTGTCAGCCAACAAATCTCAAGTCGGATATGGTTCCGCTGGCGACCAGCATGATGTAGAAGTCGGTGAGCACCAACGTGCCCAGCGTGATCCACGCGAACAGCATGTGGCGGGTGTTCAGCTTGGATACCTGGGTCCAGATCCAATAGCGGACGGGATGTTTCGAGAAGTGTTTGAGCCGCCCTCCGGTGACGTGTCGGCAGGAATGGCACGAGATGGTGTACACCCACAGCAGGATCACGTTGACGAGCAGGATGAGGTTGCCGAGGCCGAATCCGAAACCGCTGGCGGTCGCGTCGGAGTGGAAAGCCACGATGGCGTCGTAGGTGTTCACCAGTGAGATCAGCACCGCGACATAGAAGAAGTACCGGTGTGCGTTCTGCACGATCAGCGGAAGTCGCGTCTCCCCGGTGTATTTCGCGTGCGGCTCGGCCACCGCGCAGGCGGTCGGGGACTGCCAGACCGACCGGTAGTAGGCCTTGCGGTAGTAGTAGCAGGTGAGCCGGAAAGCCAACAGGAACGGCAGCGAGATGAACGCCATCGGGATGAACCACGGCAGGGTGCCGACCCAGTGCCCGAAGTGGCTCGCCCCGGGCGCGCACGCGGTGCTCACGCACGGCGAGTAGAACGGCGTCAGGTAGTGGTATTGCGGAACCCAGTAAGCGCTGCCCCAGAACGCCCGGATGGTGGCGTAGATGACGAACGCGGCCAGTCCGAGGTCGGTCAGCAGTGGCGCCTGCCACCACCGGTCGGTCCGCAGCGTGCGCTCCGGAATCTGGGCGCGCGTGGGGGAGAAGACCCCGGTCGCACGACGGTCATCGGTGGGTGCGCTCACGGTTCCCTTTCGTCAGTTTCAGTTGTCGGGTGGGGCGGCAGATGCCCGGCTTCCTGCTAGCCGCTGACGCCGCCATCGCTGATGTCGCCCCAGAACTCCCGGTCGTATTGGGTATCGGGGATCGCGATCTTCTCGCCGACGGCCGTCTGCGGTGTGCAGCCGTGGCGCATCGCGAGTTCATCGGCGTCGATGTTCAGGCGGTCGACGTCGAGGAGGATGCGCTCGACATCGTTGGTTATCCGACGCGTGGCCGGCGAGTCACCGTATTTGGCCGCCAGCGCCGTGACAGAGCGACGCATATCGCCGATCAACTTGTGCAGTTCGGCGAATTCGGTTGTGGTGGACATGTGACCTCCTTGGGCTGAAGGGTGTCATGAATCACAGTACGACAACCGATGCTAGCCACATCACCAGTTGAGAGTGACGCGGGTCACGTTGAGAGTCGGAGGTATGCGGATGCCCCAACAAGCTCTGTCCCAACAGGTTCTGCAGGACCGCGCGACTGCCCTGCTGGCATTGCACCAGCCGGGTAATCCGGTGGTGCTGCCGACGGTGTGGGACGCCTGGTCGGCGAAGACCGCCGTCGAGGCGGGGTTCGAGGCGCTCACGCTGGGCAGCCATCCGGTGGCCGATTCGGTCGGGAAGGCCGACGGCGAGGGGATGGCCTACGACGAGTTGACGGCGCGGGTGGCCCAGATCTGCGGTGCGGTCGACGTGCCGATCTCGGTCGACATCGAATCCGGTTACGGCGAGACGCCGCAGCGGCTCATCGATGGTCTGCTGGCCGCGGGCGCGGTCGGGCTGAACATCGAGGACACCGTGCACAGGGAGGGCAAGCGCCTGCGCAGCGCCGAGGAACACGCCGCGTTGGTCGGTGAACTGCGCAAGGCGGCCGACGCTGCGGGCGTGCACGTCGTGATCAATGCCCGTACCGACCTGTTCCTGCGGGAAGACGGTTCGGAGGCCGATCGCGTCGAACGCGCCGTGGCCCGGCTGAAACTGGCCGCCGACGCGGGTGCGGACTGCCTGTATCCGGTGGGACGTCATGATCCGGAAACCATGCGACGCTTGACATCTGAGCTGCCTCTGCCGGTGAATGCGATCGCGATACCCGAGACCGACGATCCTGCGTCGTTCGGACCGCTCGGGGTCGGCCGGATCAGTTTCGGGCCGTTCCTGCAGCGGGCCTTGACCGGGACGGTGAACGAGTTGCTGGTCCGCTGGCGCTGAACGTCGGCTGTGCGTCCATAATGTGACCAAGGGGTCACGAGAAACGGTAGGGCGCATCATGGGTCGGGGTAATAGTTGTGCGATGACGGCGCCCGTCGTGGCCGTCGCGATGCTCGGCGCTGGTGTCGCCGCAGCGGATTCGGGCCTGACGATGGTGCCGCTGCAGGCGCAGATCAGGCATTGCGATTTCGCTGCGGCGGAGCACCTGACCGGCTATGGCGCGGGCACCGGCTCGGGCTTCGTCGATGTCGGCGCGGACGGTTCGGGCACGGTGCGCGCCGATGTGCGCATGCAGACCGCCGTGCCCGATACCGCCTATCGGGTGCGGCTCATACAGTTGCCGCGTTTGTCGTACGCCACGTGCAATGCCGGTGATCCGGGTGTGGCGACCGGCGTGCTCCAGACCGATGCGGTGGGCACGGCCTCGACCACCGTGACGGGGCCGCTCATGCAGGGTGCAACCGGCGCGTATGTCGTCATCGAGGGTCCGCCCGCGACAGGCAAGTTCATCCCCGAGACCTATAGCTCGACCTTCATCGCCCGGCTCTGAGTTGTAGTCGGTAAACCGATGGAACTCCTTTGGGTTCCATCGTTTTTCGCTCATATCGGCTGAGCGGAGGCGGCTTCGCCTGATCGCGCCGCGCGGCTCGACCTGGCGCGGGGCCTTCATGTGCGCGGATAATGTGACCACGATCACACAACGAGCATGTGAGGCGCAGATCATGGCCAGGCATGGGATTGGTTCGGCAGTAGTCGTAGTGGTTGCAGTCGCGGCCCTGGGCGGTACGGGCACCGCAGTCGCCGGTGCGGGTACGGCGATGACGATGGTGCCGCTGGACAACCAGATCAAGCAGTGCGACCTCGTCACCACCACGTACGAGCTGACGTACGGCAGTGCGTCGGGGTTCGTCGATGTGGGCGCACCGGATTCGGGTTCGGTGCGTGCCGAGGTGCATATGCAGACCGCGCTGCCCGACAGCACCTACCAGGTTCGGTTGGTTCAAGTGCCGCGCTCCTTGGCGGCGACGTGCAACCCGGGCGATGCCGGGGTGGCCGCCGGGGTGATGTACATCGACGGTCTGGGCAACGGTTCGACGACGGTCACGAGCCCGCGGATGCCGGGTGCGACCGGAGCGGGCGTCATTGTCGAGGGTCCGCCCCGCCCGGGCCGCCTGCACGGCGACATCTACACCTCGTCGTACATCGCCGCGATCTGACCGCTG
Source organism: Mycobacterium aquaticum (assembly GCF_002086485.1). Lineage (GTDB taxonomy): Bacteria > Actinomycetota > Actinomycetes > Mycobacteriales > Mycobacteriaceae > Mycobacterium > Mycobacterium aquaticum. Next base: position 64,502 of record NZ_MVHF01000002.1, read on the forward strand.
ATCGCCACACCGGTGAAACTCCCTGAGCTCCAACGGTGTTCGCGGTCAGCCAGTCATCCGAGCCGGATGCGCACGGCAAGGCCCGCGCAGGCGATCACCGCGGCTCCGCCGAGCACCGTCAGCCAGGTCAGCTGCTCGTGCAGCAGCAGGGCCGCCCAGCAGATCGTCATCACGGGCTGGACGAGTTGCACCTGGCTGACCTGCGCCATCGGGCCGATCGCCAGGCCCCGGTACCACGCGAAGAAGCCGAGGTACATGCTGATCGCCGCCAGATAGCCGAAGGCCGCCCACTGAGCCGGCGTCGCATTCGGTGGTTGCTGCACGACGGAGATGGCGGTCAGCACCAGCATCACCGGCGCTGCCACCACCAGCGCCCAGGACACCGTCTGCCACGCCCCGAGCTCCCTGGCGAGCAGTCCGCCCTCGGCGTAGCCGACGGCCGCCGCCGCGACAGCACCGAACAGCAGCAGATCCGCCCAGCCTAAATGTCCGATCCCGCCGCCCTGCACCATCGCGAACACCACCGCGGCAGCCGCGCCGATGGTGGCAGTGACCCAGAACGCCGCAGGCGGATGCTCGCGACTGCGCAGTACGGCGGTGACCGCGGTGGCCGCCGGCAGCAGCGCGACCACGACCGCACCGTGGCCGGCGGGCACGATCGTGAGCGCGTACGACGTCAGGAGCGGAAATCCTGCGACGACCCCTGCGGCCACCACAGCCAGGCGGACCCACTGCGTGCCGCGGGGCAGCGATTGCCGGGTGAAGGCCAGTGCGGCGGCGGCGAGTGCGGCGGCGACGACGGCTCGTCCCGCACCGATGAACAGCGGGGAGAGCCCGCCGATCGCGAAGCGGGTGAAGACGATGGTGAACGAGAACGCGACCACGCCCAGAAAGCCCCAGAGCACACCGGCTTGGGATAACGGTGGTCGCGTCATCACAGTAGCGCTACTCTTATCCGACATGGATAACGATAGCACTGAGCGGATCGTCGCGGGTCTGCGGCAGTGGATCGCCACGGCGGCGCCCGGTGCGCAATTGCCGTCCAATCGTGCGCTGGTGGCCCAGTACGCGGCCAGCCCGGTCACCGTGCAGAAGGCGATGCGCGCACTGCGCGGCCTCGGGCTCGTGGAATCGCGGCCCGGGGTCGGCACGTTCGTCCGGGCTGTCCGCACTGCCCGACCGCCCGACTACGCTTGGCAGACAGCCGCTTTGGGATCACCCCAGGTTCGACTACCGGGCCCGTCCACGCCGATGCGCAGCGCGGCGCCCGATGTGATCGGCCTGCATTCGGGTTATCCGGACCGAGAACTGCTGCCCCAGCGCTTGGTTCGCGTAGCCCTCGCACGGGCCGCCCGCACCGACGCTGCGCTGACCCGGTCCGACGCTGCGGGGTTGTCCGAATTGCGGGCGTGGTTCGCCACCGAACTGGCCGAGTCCTGCCCGGCGGGCGTGACCCCGCCGGCACCTCGCGATGTGATCGTGTTGCCCGGCAGTCAAAGTGGATTGAGCTCGACCTTTCGGGCCCTGGTCGGCTTCGGGCAGCCGATGCTCATCGAGTCCCCCAGCTACTGGGGTGCGATCCTGGCCGCCGCCCAGGCCGGCGTGCGGTTGGTCCCCGTGCCGAGCGGATCGAGCGGTCCTGATCCCGACGAGCTCGCGCGTGCTTTCGCCGAGACGGGCGCCCGGCTGTTCTATGCGCAACCAAACTTCGCCAATCCTACCGGGGCGCAATGGGATTCCGAGTTGACGCGACAGGTGCTCGACGTCGTGCGGCGCCACGGTGCCTTCCTGCTGGAAGACGACTGGGCACGCGATTTCGCCATCGACGCCGCCGCCAGCCCGGTCGCCGCGCTCGACGACGCCGGCCACGTCATCTACCTGCGCTCGCTGACCAAGAGTGTGTCGCCGGCGATCCGGGTGGCAGGTCTGGTGGTCCGCGGACCGGCGCGGGAACGCATCCTCGCCGACCGGGGTGCCGAATCCATGTACGTCAGCGGGCTGCTGCAGGCTGCCGCGCTCGATGTCGTCACGCAGCCGGCCTGGCACTCGCATGTGCGAGCTCTGCGCCACCAGTTGCGGGTACGGCGTGATCTTCTGGTCTCCGCGGTGACCGAGCATGTCGCCGCGGGGCACCTGGACCGCGTGCCCCGCGGCGGCTTGCACCTGTGGCTCCGGCTTCCCGACTCCACCGACCTCGACCGGCTGGTGCGGGACTGCGAGACCGACGGTGTTCTGGTGGCGGCCGGTGCGGAGTGGTTTCCGGCCGAACCGGCGGGCGCTTACCTGCGGCTGAACTACTCCGGGCCCGACCCGGCGCGGTTCGCGGAGGGCGCCAGGGTGGTCGGTGCGGCGCTGGCCAGGCAGGCGGGGTAGCGGCTGTCCTTGCTCAACAAATTCGTCGTCGGGAGGAGCCGTGAACTGCCGTGCGACAGTTGCGTTGAGTAGCCGGGTGAAGGAATGCCCAGCCAAGCAGTCGCAGATCTTCGAATCGCCGAGCGCCGCTGGGAACTGGCGTGTGCTCGCTGTGGCCTCCCGGCCCTATTGGTGGCCGAGATTGTGCCCTGACCTTTACCGGTCGGGAGGTGGGTCAGCGCTCACAACTCTGGACAGCAGTTCTTCAAGCGTTTTGCGCTCCGCAGCGGTCAACACTGAAAGCAGCTCAGCGTCGACTTCGCGAGCGAGGGCCGCCGTTTTGCGGTAGACCTGAGAACCCTTGCGGGTCAAGACAATCAGTCGGGTACGTCGATCATCGGGGTGCGGGTCACGTCGCACCAGGCCCGCGCGCTCCAGGTCATCGACGAGGGCGACCACCGCACTCGGGTCCACTCCCAGAAACTCTCCCAGCTCACGCTGCGACATCCCGCCGCTTTCTGCAGCGGCAACCAGCACAGAGTGATGCCTGCTGCGCAGACCGACGGGTTCAAGGACGCGGTTGAAATTGCGCACCGACAGGCCGCCCGCTAGCGCGAGCAGGAATCCAACCCTGTCACCCGGGGAGGGTTGCGCTCTCTTCGCTGGTTGTGCCATAGGAGGTCATTGTGGCATCACACGAGTACGCGCGAGCCGCAACCCGGCGGGTGCGCCCAAACAGGATGAGCGCCACGGGTCGGATCCAAACAGCAAAGAAGGCGTTCAGGCCGCCGCCTGCGCCAACTGCCGACGAGTCGCCAGGTTGGCGGGTTTACGCCCGGACACTGCTCTTTCTGGCCAGAAGTAGCCGCAGGGCGGACAGGTACTTACGCAGGTGCTTCTGCCCTCAACTCCACCGTGTGCTCAGCATCGTTCGCCACGTCCTGGGCCGCCGCGGCGAGCGGCATGACAAGTCCTGCGTGCGTATCGGCTCCACTTGCGGTTAGACCAGGTTGGGGCAGCGCAGTCAAATATCGAACCGTGTCGATGAGAACATCAATCATTGACAATCACAATCATTTATTTGTAGCCTCTTCTCGCAGTGGCCCCCCGTATCACCAACCCGCGGCTGCGAACATCTGAGGAGGATCGAATGGACTTGTCCGGCAAGGTTGCCGTGGTCACCGGAAGTGGCCGCGGGCTCGGGCGGGCGTACGCGGCCGAGCTGGCGGCACAGGGAGCAGCCGTGGTTGTCAACGACATCGATTCGTCGGTGGCCGATCAGGCCGCCCAGGACATCGTTGCCGCGGGAGGGAAGGCCGTGGCAGAAGTAGCCGCCGTTGGAACCACCTCCAGCGCACAGGGTCTTGTCAATCGCGCTGTCGAGGAGTTCGGCCGGCTAGACATCTTGGTGAACAACGCCGGCATACTGCGCGATACCACTCTGCTCAAGATGACCGACGACGACTTTGACGCCGTGATTACAACCCACCTCCGCGGCACCTTCACATGCACGAGGGCGGCGGCCATCCAGATGCGCCAGCAGGGTGATGGCGGCCGCATCATCTGCGTGGGCTCACCGACCGGTCAGGTCGGCAACTTCGGTCAGACCAATTACGCCGCCGCCAAGGCCGGAATCGTTGGGATGGTGCGCACGTGGGCGATCGAACTGGCCCGAGCCGAGATCACGGTCAACGCGATCGTTCCCGTCGCAGCCACCCGAATGACCGAGACGGCGCCGTTTCTCAAGCCATACTTCGACGCCCTCAACGCCGGCCAACCGCTGCCCCCCTTTGCTCGCCAGGAACTCGGGTTCGGCGGGCCCAGCGATGCGGCCGGGGTGGTGGCGTTCCTCGCATCAGATGCCGCGGCATCGATCACCGGACAAGCCATCGGCATCGGCGGCGATCGGTTGACGCTGTGGACGCATCCGACCGAGGTTGGTGCCGCACTCGCCAACGGGACTGGATGGACCGCCGACGAGATCGCCGCAATCTGGCCCAAGCAGTTTGCCGATATTCAACAGCCAGTAGGCCAGCAGCTGCCGGAGTCCACGAAATGACCCCGGCGGCACCGGGAGTGGACTTGCAGGCCACGACCGCGATCGACGTCCATGTTCATGTTCACGCGGACGCACATGGCCACCTGGCCGTCGACGACGAGCTCAACGCCGCCGCGGCAGCCTACTTCCGCAGTGAGGTTCCGCAGCCGACCGTCGGCCAAATAGCTGAGTATTACCGCACACTCAACATCGCGGCGGTGATCTTCAGTGTCGACACCGAGGCAACCACGGGGCATCCCGCGCTGTCCAATGAAGAAATCGCAGACACCGCAGCCGAATATCCCGACGTTCTCATCCCGTTTGCATCCGTAGATCCGGCCCGTGGCCAGGCAGGCGTCCTTGCCGCACGTCGCCTCGTCGAGGACCATGCGGTCCAGGGCTTCAAGTTCCACCCCTCGCTTCAGGCGTTCGAGCCCAACGACCGCAGCGTCTATCCGTTGTACGAAGAGTTGCAGAGCCTCGGTGTCCCGGCGCTGTTCCACACCGGGCAAACGGGTATCGGCGCAGGGCTGCCCGGCGGGCGGGGAATCAAGCTGCGTTACTCCAACCCCATGTTGATTGACGACGTCGCCGCGGACTTCCCGGGGCTGACCATCATCCTCGCCCATCCCTCTGTGCCGTGGCAGGACGAAGCGATATCGATCGCCACCCATAAAGCCAACGTCTACATCGACCTGTCCGGGTGGTCACCCAAATACTTTCCTCCGCAACTCGTTCACGCCGCCAACACGCTGCTGCGCCGCAAAGTCCTGTTCGGATCGGACTACCCGATGATCACTCCAGAACGGTGGCTGCGTGACTTCGAGGCCGTGGACATCAAGGATGATGTGCGGCCAATGATTCTCAAAGACAACGCTATTCGCGCTCTGAAACTCGACAGGACGGAGAGGACCGCATGACGACGACGAGTGTATCGCTGGCAGATCTGGTCGGACTTGCAGGCGCAAGTCTTGGGCCGAGCGATTGGATCACCATCGATCAGGACCGAGTCGACACGTTCGCAGACGCCACGGACGACCATCAATGGATACATGTCGACGTCGAACGCGCCAACGCCGAGAGCCCGTTTGGTGGTCCGATCGCGCACGGCTATCTCACCCTTTCGCTGCTCATTCCGTTGTTCAGCCAAGTCCTGTCCGTCAATGACGTTGCAGCCGCGGTAAATTACGGTCTCAACAAGGTCCGCTTCCCAGCCCCGGTGCCTGTGGGCTCGAAGCTTCGCCTCAGCGGAGTGATCAATTCCGTCGACGAGATTCCCGGTGGTGTGCAGTTGACTGTCGACACCGTCATCGAAGCCGAGGGCGCCGGCAAGCCGGTCTGCATTGCCCAGCCGGTTCTCAGATTCCTTGGCGACCAGGGCTGACGGCGGCAAGGAAGCACCATGAGCCTGACTCCCCTCCCACGCACCATCTTCAACGAAGACCATGACACCTTTCGGGCAGCCGTCCGCGCATTCACCGAACGTGAGGTCGTACCGAATCTGCCCCGATGGGCCGACCAGGAGCACATCGACCGCTCGCTCTGGCGCGAAGCTGCCGACATCGGCCTCTTGGGCATCGAAGTTCCCGAGCGTTTCGGTGGAGGAGGAGTCAAGGACTTCCGGTTCAACGCGATAGCGATCGAAGAATTGTGCGCGGTGGGCGCCACGTCGATCGCGATGGGGCTGACCAGCTTCAATGACTTGGTAGCTCCGTATTTTCTCGCGCTGGGTACCGACGCTCAGAAGCAGAGGTGGCTGCCACCGATGTGTCGCGGAGAAAAGATCGGCGCCATCGCGATGACCGAGCCGGGTACAGGTAGCGACCTCTCCGCAATAGCCAGCACAGCTGTTCCCGAGGAAAACGGATTCCGCCTCAACGGCTCAAAAACGTTCATCACCAACGGGATACAGGCCGATGTCATACTTGTCGTCGCCAAGACCGATCCGACAGCAGGCCGGCGCGGCATCTCATTGCTCGTCGTCGAGGACGGCATGCCGGGTCTCACCAAGCAGGGGCCGCTGGCCAAGGTGGGGCTGCACGCACAAGACACCGCTGAGCTGCATTTCGACGATGTGCACGTGCCCGCCGAGAACCTGCTCGGCGAACTCAATATGGGCTTCAGCTATTTGCGGGGCAACCTTCCACAAGAGCGCTTGAACATCGCCGTCGGCTCAATGGCGTCGACGAACCGGGTCTTCGACATCGCGCTCGAATACGCGACACAGCGTCAAGCCTTCGGCCAACGAATCGCGGATTTTCAGGCCAACCGGTTCTATCTCGCCGAGCTGGCCACGGAAGTGCAGATCGCGCAGGTCTTCGTCGACCGCTGCATTCTCGACGCCGTCCACGGCCAGCTCGACGATGCGCACGCCGCCATGGCGAAGTGGTGGATCAGCGAGCTATACCTGAAGGTTGTTCAGCGCGCGGTGCAATTGCACGGAGGCTATGGGTTCATGGCTGAATACGCTGTCGCCCAGGAGTATCTCGACAGTCGGGCCGCCACACTCTACGGCGGCACTACAGAAATCATGAAGGAGATCATCGGTCGCCGGCTGGTCGCAACATAGCCACGGCTTACATCTACTTCTGACTGGTTCTCTGAGTGAGACGCGTCCCGCGCCCCTGTCCACGTAGCCGTACGTCGGGGGATCTCCAACTGCCCGTACCGCACACCCTTCTGGAGGAACGCATGGCTTTACCTGATGTTCTGTCGCGACCGCTCGCCCTGCCCGTGGTGGCCGCGCCGTTGTTCATCTCCTCGGTGCCCGAGCTCGTGATCGCGCAATGCCAAGCAGGTGTCGTGGGATCATTTCCGGCGCTCAATGCACGCCCTTCATCACTGTTGGCCGACTGGCTGGACCGCATCGCCGACGAGAACGGTGCCTACGCGCGAACGCATCCCGAGATGCCCGTCGCCCCATATGCAGTTAATCAAATCGTGCACCGCTCCAACGACCGGCTCGACCACGACATGAACGTCATCGTCGAACACCGCGTGCCGATCGTCATCACCTCACTGGGCGCGCGCCCGGAGATCAACGACGCGGTCCACTCATACGGTGGGATTGTGCTGCATGACGTCATCAGCAACGAGTTCGCCCGCAAGGCAATCGACAAAGGCGCCGACGGAATCATTGCAGTGGCCGCCGGCGCGGGTGGGCACGCCGGAACGCAATCCCCGCTTGCGCTCATCCGTGAGATTCGGGAGTGGTTCGACGGCCCGCTACTGCTGTCAGGCGCTATCGCCCACGGCCGCTCGATTCTTGCCGCACTGGCCGCCGGTGCCGACTTTGCCTACATCGGCTCCGCATTTCTCTCGACTGTCGAGGCCAACGCCGCGCCCGCCTACAAGCAGATGATCGTCGACTCGACGGCCAAAGACATCGTCTACTCCAATTTGTTCACCGGAGTGCACGGCAATTACCTGCGCGGCAGCATCGCCGCTGCCGGACTGGACCCCGACGACCTGCCTGAGTCAGATCCCTCGGCAATGAACTTTGGCAGCGGCGGCAACATGAAAGCCAAAGCATGGAAAGACGTCTGGGGGTCCGGCCAGGGAATCGGCGCGATAAGAGAATCGCTGACGGTTGCACAACTCGTCACCCAACTCAAAGCCCAGTATGACGAAGCCCGGGACCGTCTGGCCGCTACTGTTTTGTCGAATTCCTTGACCCCGGTTACATGACGCCAGCTGGTCGAGACAGACTTTGCCATCAGTGGCGGCACGAGACTCGGCGACCGTTGTGCCCCGAAATGCAGGCGTCCAACTACCGCCCCTAGGCATACCAGTCAGGCATGGCCAGCTAAGAAGGATGTCAATGATCTTTTCCGCCTCGATCCGCGAGATCGACTTGCCCACAATCAATCTCGCGGACTTCGTACTGGCCGATGTGGATTCGCGCCCGTCGAAGCCCGCGTTGATAGATGCCGTCACCGGCCTCACGTTGACCTACAGCGAACTGGACGAGATGTCCGCACGTGTGGCCGGCGGGCTCGTGAGCGACGGAGTTCGTCCGGGTGACGTAGTCGCCCTGATCAGCCACAACCAGCCGATGTACGCGGTGGCCGTCTACGCGATCCTGCGGGCCGGGGCTGTCGTCAGCCCTGTCAATCCGCTGCTGAACGGTTCAGAGATCAGCAAGCAGCTGACGACGGCCCGCGCCAAAGCCGTCGTAGCGGCGACCGGGGGCGACTGGCTTGCCCAAGCGGTTGCGGGTACACAAGTTGAGACCTGCTACTCGTTCGACGACTCTGCCGTCACACGCTCCTTCCGCGCTCTTCTCTCGTCGGCACCCGCGGTTTCCTACCAGCCTGCGTCGACGAATGATATTGCGGCACTGCCTTTCTCGAGCGGGACAAGTGGAACCAGTAAGGGGGTGATGCTAAGTCACGGCAACCTCGTCGCGAATCTGATACAGCTTCGTGATTGCTGGTCGCTGGATGCCGAAGCAGTCGTATGCGCAGCGATGCCGCTGTATCACATCTACGGGTTCACGGTGATACTGAACTCGGCGATTCTTGCGGGCGGCACGGTGATCACCATGCCGCGCTTCGATCTTCGTAGCTACCTGGAAATAGTGCAGAACTACCGTGTTACGCTCGGACACCTGGCACCGCCACTCGTCCTGGCCTTGGCGACGGCTGCTGAAGTGGACCAGTACGATCTGACGTCGATGACGAGGGCGATATCCGGGGCAGCCCCGCTGGATGAGGAACTCGCTGCGCGCGTCGAGGAACGAACCGGCATTCGTATCCGCCAGGGATACGGCATGACTGAGGCCAGTCCGGGGACCCACGGCGCACCGTCGGATGAGTTCGTCGCAATACCGGCGGGGAGTATCGGTCACCTCCTGTCGGGTACCACGGCCCGGATCGTTGACCCGGCTACCGGCGAGGACGTCGGCGATGGAAGCGCTGGCGAGCTGTGGGTTCGAGGACCCCAGATCATGCAGGGCTATCTGGGACTTCCCGAGGAAACGAAGGCCACGCTCGTTGATGGATGGCTGCGGACCGGCGACGTCGTCGAGCATCGCGACGGTTGCTTCTACGTCGTCGACCGTCTGAAGGAGTTGATCAAATACAAGGGCTATCAAGTCGCGCCCGCAGAACTCGAGGCTCTGCTGTTGCAGCACCCGCAGATCGCGGATGCAGCGGTAATCGGATTGCCGGACCTCGTTGTAGGTGAGTTGCCGATCGCCTATGTGGTGCATTGTGCCGCCTACCCCGGTCCGTCGGACGCAGACGCAATCATCGCGTGGGTGGCTGAGCGCGTCGCACCCTACAAGAAGATTCGACGGGTGGAGTTCATCGAACGCATTCCGAAATCGCCCGCGGGCAAGATCCTTCGCCGCGTGCTGAGGGACCTTTCAAGGGAAGACCAGGAGACGGAAGCCCACGAGCTGCGGCTCTGAACGGAAGTCTTTGTTTGTGCCTACTCGCCCACAGAGGAGTGATCGCGCGGCGGATCGTCACTGTCTACGCGAAGACTGCGCGATCATACCCAGAGGCCATCCCACGCCTCGCGGGGCATTCGATAATCATCGATAACTACAACTATTGATGAGCTCATCGATTATGTGAGGAGGGAATGCAAATGAATCTCGTGGGACGCCAACGTCCCGATTTGTACCGAAAGACAGCAGCACGATGGACGGTCGTACGGCGGCCACCGCGCCGTTCTATGGACCCACCGGTGCGTGCGGGATCGAGGGCTCCGGGTAGGCGTCGGTCACGGTGTGTTATCCCCGCTGAAGAGGGTTTCTTGTGCGATGCGGAATGCTGTGTTGGCGTCTGGCACGCCGCAGTAGATCGCGGTCTGCAACAGCACTTCCTTGATTTCATCGTCGGTGAGCCCGTTGGTGCGTGCGGCGCGGAGGTGCATGGCCAGTTCTTCGTGGTGTCCGCGTGCGATGAGCGCGGTGAGTGTGATCAGTGAGCGGGCGCGGCGGTCTAGTCCGGGCCGCGTCCAGATTGATCCCCAGGCGTATTCGGTGATGAGCGTTTGGAAATCCGCGGTGAAGTCGGTGGTGTGCGCGATGGCGCGGTCGACGTGGTCGTCGCCGAGTACAGCGCGTCGCACGACCATGCCGGCGTCGTATCGGTCGGCTGGGTCGGTCATAGCGGACTCCGTTGCGTGCTGGCCAGTAACTCTGTGGCGGTGAGGTAGAACTCGGCCCGCGCGAGGGCGGCGTCGATGATCTGGTCGCCGATACCGAGGTAGGTTGTCGTTGCTGGTTTTTCCAGTAGTGATGCGATGGCTCGTTGTTCTCCGGATACGTCTGTTGCGGCGAGATTGGCCGCCATGCGATGGGTGTCGACACTTAGGCCCGCGAGGAGGTCGCTGGTGTGCGATGCCGCGACTACGGTCCGCCGACCCAGAATTCGCAGGGTGTCCCATTCGGCGTGCCAGGCGCCGTCGGCGCGTTCGTCGTTGTGCAATCCAGCGGCGGTGTGCAGAGTGGCCGCCAACGGTGGTGCGGTGATTGCGGTGCGGCGAAGCAACACCGACAGCACGGGGTTGGTTTTGTTGGGCATCGTCGACGATCCGCCGCGGCCCGGCTCGGCGGGCTCGGCCAGTTCCCCGATCTCGGGTCGGCCGAGTGTCACCACGTCGGCGGCGATGCGTCCCCACGCGTCGGTGCAGCCGACGAACGCGTCGCCGATCGAGGTGACCGGTGCGCGAACGGTGTGCCAGGGCAAACGGCGGTCCAAACCCAGTGTGTCGGCGGTGAAATCAGCCAGCCGGATCGCGACGTCGGTCGCGTCCGCAGCACCAAGCATCAGGGTCGCCATCTCCACCGATGCGGCCAAGGTGCCGGCAGCTCCGCCGACCTGGACGGGGGTGCGTACCTGTGTGACCACGTCGGCCGCGTCGCAGACACCGTTGAGCCAGGCAGCGGCCTTGACACCGAAGGTTGTCGGGATCGCCGGTTGCGTCAGGGTGCGACCCACCATCGCGGTGGCGCGATGTGTGCGCGCGAGGTTGCCAAGGTGGCGCAACTGGGTGGCCAACTCGCCGCGCACCCGGCGCAGGGCCTCGCGCATCGTCACCATCAGTGCGGTGTCGAGCACGTCTTGACTGGTCAATCCGCGGTGGATCCATCGCCGCGTCGGCTCGGGGGCCCGTTGACGTAGCAGCACGACCAGGGGGATGACAGGGTTCGCGCCGTCGTCGGCGGCCTCGACGAGCGCCGCGAGGTCGGTGTCGTCGATGAGGGTGTGCAGATCACAGTCGGCGGCATTCGAGGGGATCAGGGCGTTGGCGGCGAGGCCCGACAGCCATGCGGACTCGACGTCCACCATGGCGTGCAGCACCGCGCTGTCGGTGAGCAGTCGACCGCCTCGCTGATCTCCGGGCCACAGTAGGTTGGTCACGGTCACGACCTCGGATAGGTCAGGAAGACCGTTTCTTCTGCGCCTTGCAGACGGATGTCGAATCGGTAACCGGTGGAATCGGATTGGCAGATCAGTGTGCTACGGCGGTCGTCGTCGAGGCGGGCGAGCAGGGGGTCACCTGCGAGGTTTGCGTGCGGCAGATAGGCGCGGGTGAACAGCGCGTCGAGCAGGCCGCGGGCGAATACGGTGGTGGCGAAAAAGGGTGCCTGACCGGGACCGGTGCTGCCGGGGGTGATGGTGCTCAGGCTGTAATGGCCGGCTGTGTCGGTGGCTGCGCGGCCCCAGCCTGTGAAAGCCCATCCGTCGCGGTGCAGCGATCCCGCCTCGGAGACGATCGCGCCGGTGTCATCGGCCTGCCATACCTCGATGAGCGCATCGGGCACCGGGGCTCCCGCACCGTCAAAGACGTTGCCGTGCAACCTGATCGCGTTGCGATGGCCGGTCACGGCTAGTTCATTGTCGCCGGGGTAGCACAGTCCATAGTGGAAGAACGGGCCCACGGTCTGACCAGGGGTCGGGTGCAGCTCAGGCATCGGCGTCCTTATCGATCGGGGTGCGTCGGGCGCCGTCGAGCACGATGTCGAACCGGTAGCCGGTGGCGTATTCGGGCTGGGTGAGGTCGTGGTCGTAGGTGGCCACGAGACGCTCGCGTGCCGCCGGATCGGTGATCGACTGGTAGATGGGGTCGAGGGCGAACAGCGGGTCGCCGGGAAAGTACATCTGCGTCACGAGTCGCTGCGTGAACTGTGTGCCGAACAGCGAGAAGTGCACGTGTGCCGGGCGCCAGGCGTTGAGGTGATTGCGCCACGGATAGGGCCCGGGTTTGACGGTCAGAAACCGGTAGCGACCGTCGGCATCGGTGATGCACCGTCCAGCACCGGTGAAGTTGGGATCCAGCGGTGCAGGGTGCTGGTCGCGTTGGTGAATGTAGCGGCCGGCGGCGTTGGCTTGCCAGATCTCGACGAGCTGCCCGGGGATCGGGCGTCCCCGTGTGTCGGTGACGCGTCCTGCGATGGCGATGCGTTCCCCGATCGGTTCGCCCGTGTGTCCGACGGTGAGGTCGGCGTCCAGGGGGGCGACGTCGCGCGCGCCGAAGCACGGCGCGGACAGTTCGAGGTCGTGCGGATCGGCCAGCAGCATCGGGTTGTTCGGGTGGCGCAGGATGCTGCTGCGATAAGGCGCATAGTCGAGCCGCGGCTGCACACCCGCGTGGCGTGCGCCGCCGATCGCAGCGATCTCGGCGGAGATGTCGTGTTGGGATGCCAGCGTTGTGGTATCCGCCAGGGCGGTCATACCCGCTGACGCTAGCCACAGTGGTGCGTGACCCCGAGCCTGTGCTTTCATTCAGTGAAAGCACTGGGCGTCCGGATGGAGGTGACGCATGGCCGGCAACATTTCGCAGGCTGGTCAATCCGTGGCGTCCCGAACGTTGTCGCTGCTCGGGGCGTTCGACACCACGCACCGGCGGCTCACGTTGACCGAGATGGCCCGCCGCGCCGACCTCCCCGTACCGACGGCATATCGGTTGGTCAACGAACTCCAGGAGTGGGGCGCGTTGACCCGCACGGCGACCGGCGAATACGTGATCGGACGCCGCCTGTGGGACGTGGGTTTACTGGCGCCGACGCAGACCGGTCTGCGCGAGATCGCCTCACCGTTCCTGCACGACCTGTACGGGGCGACGCTGTCCACGGTCCACCTCGCCGTCCGCGAGGGCACACAGGCCTTGTACCTGGACCGGCTCGCCGGCCACGCCTCGGTCCCCGTGGTGTCCAAGATCGGCTCACGACTTCCGTTGCACGCCACGGGTGTTGGCAAGGTGCTACTTGCGTACGCACCGGCGAGTGTCCAAGCCGAGGTGTTGTCGCACTTACAGCGGGTGACAGCGCACACCGTCGTCCACGCAGGCGTCCTGAAAGCCCAACTGGCAAGGGTGCACCGCGATGGCTACGCCACGACGGTAGAGGAGATGACGCTGGGCGCGTGTTCGGTGGCGGTGCCGGTCTTCCGTGAGGAAACCGTGGTGGCAGCACTGGGCCTGGTGGTCCCCACCCTCAAACGTGACAAGCTGCGCTTGGTATCGGCATTGCACGTTGCAGCACAGGGGATTTCGCGAAGCCTGTGCGGAGCAACGCCTGGAACTGCCAGACCGACGTTTGGTTGACCGGCGTCATCAGCATAACCCGTCAGCTGCCCCTCAGGTCGATCCACGGGGCAAGTTCGAGCGCGACTGCGACTTCAAGACTTTGAATGCTGAGGGGTTTTGGGAGCAGACGTTCGGCGCGAGCAACGCGCGCCAACACCGTATTACGATGTGCAAAGAGAACTTTCGCGGCCCGAGGAGCGTTCGATTGTTCGCGTAAATATACCGCCAGAGTTCGGCGCAGCTCCGCATCAGCGTGAGCCAGGTCGCCCAGCGTACGCCTCACAAACTCGCGAGCAAGCCCGTCGTCGTGACCGACCAGCGCGACCAGCTGTAGAGAATCCCAGCAGGCGCAGCGCAGGTGGCCTGCGCGGACGAGGAGCCGTTGAGTGGCCAGGGCCTCGAGGTGACTGCGACGAAATCCATCAATGCCCGAGGCGGGTGACCCCATCGCTACGAAGACGTCAGTCTGGCCGAGTACCGATTCGAGCAGTTGGGCGTCGGGAAGGTGATCAGCTGGAACCCACACCCACAGCGCGCCGACGCTGGCGGTGACGGTGAGGTGCCGGCGCGCTCCGACGGCCGCCGCGAGCGCTTCGGCGGCCTGGCCCAAAGTGGCTGCATCAGGCTCCACCTGGTTACTCCACACGATCGCCGCCAGATGCGATCGATCGAGACCGTAACCCAAGCGGGATTCGGCGAGGGCGCGCCGAAGAGGTGCGCCATCGATCAGGAGTGTGACGGTTTCGAGTCGTTCTGCTTGCGTGCCCTTGGTGAGTTGCTCACGTTCGTCACGCATCTGCGCCGAGACCAGAGCTATTGTCGCATCGACGAATTCAAAGATGGAGCGGGCGCTGAAGTCCAGCAGTTCGGCGAGCTCATCGGGATCGCTGGTCAATCCGAGGGCGATGCTCATCCAGCGTCGCCACGCCACGTTCTGCCCTGCACGCCACGCTTGCAGCACGCTGTCGTCGAGGCCACGGCGGATGAGGTCACGGGCGATGATCGTCGGCTCAGGTCCCCGGTTGGGCGCCACCGGTGTGGCGGGATCACGGCGCACGGCTTCGATCCAAAACAGCAGGTTGGCCTTGTTGCTGCGGCGCAACGCCGCAACCAGCGCCGGGTCCAGCGTCAAACCCGGATCCTGGTCAGCGAGCGTGGCTTCATCGATCTCGGCGAGAAGAGACTCAAGAACCTCGCCGGGTGCAGCGAGGATCTCCACGCCGGTCTGCATCAACTCGCAGACGCGCGGCGAAGGTCTCTGCCACCTCATGCCACTCAGACTAGAGCTGCGTTGGGCCAGCGCCCATCCATAGGGTGATTTCGTGTGCAACCGCCTCTTTGCGGTTCGCGCTTGAGCGACGAACATCACTGGTAGCAGTTTTGGAGGCCAAGCCCACATCGGTTCTCGATCCACAAGGAGTTGCCCAATGTCTGCCGACCCACTACAGCGCGACGCGCGCCAAGAGGAGCTACCGATGACCAGCCGCCTCGACGTCGAATTTCAGGCCGGTGATGCGACCTGCCGCGCGTGGCTGTATCTCCCCGACGCCGCGCAGCCGCCGGTGATCGTGATGGCCCACGGACTGGGCGGCATCCGAGAGATGCGGCTGGATGCGTACGCGGAGCGATTCACTGCCGCCGGCTACGCCTGCCTGGTGTTCGACTACCGTCATTTCGGCGCCAGCGACGGCCAGCCCCGTCAACTGCTCGACATAAATCGACAGCTTGCTGACTGGTCGTCCGCCATCGCATATGTCCGTCGCCGCACAGATGTGGACTCGAGCCGGATTGTGCTGTGGGGCACTTCTTTCGGCGGCGGGCATGTGATCGTCACGGCGACTCGCGAGCCGCACATTGCCGCTGTCATCGCGCAGTGTCCGTTCACCGACGGTATCGCCTCTCTGCTCGCGATGAACCCCTGGACGTCGGTCAAGGTCACCGCCCGCGCGGTCGCCGACACCGTCGCCGGCCTGCTCGCACGGCCACCGATCATGTTGCCCTTGGCCGGCCCGCCGAAATCCGCGGCACTGATGACCGCCGCCGACGCGGTCCCCGGATATCTCGGCCTCGTCCCCGACGGGGCACCCCACCGCAACGAGGTTGCAGCACGGGTGGGGTTGCGAATCCCATTGCGTCGTCCAGGCCGGTTCGCCGCGCAGGTGCGCTGCCCGATCCTGTTCTGTGTTTGCGAGACCGACAGCGTTGCCCCTGCCAAAGCGACTCTGCGCCACGCCCGCACCGCACCGCGGGGAGTGGTGCGGGTATATCCCGAGGGCCACTTCGACATATACACCGGCGAGGCATTCGAGCGCGTGGTTGCGGACCAGATCGCTTTCTTGCGCGACCGCGTACCCGTCGGCGCGTAGTCACGGCATATCAGGAGAACACCGTGTCCCGCTACAACCTCACCGGACGCACCGTCGTGATCACCGGCTCCACCGGTGGCCTCGGCTCAGCCCTTGCCGATGCGCTGCGCGCACGTGGCGCCAACCTGGCATTGCTCGACCTCAACCTCGAGGCCGTGAAGGCCCAAGCCGAACAACTCGGCGGTGGCACCGTCGCACGAGGATTCTGGGCCGACGTACGTGACCTCGGCAGCCTGGAAATAGCGATGATGGGTGCCGCCGAGCATTTCGGACGTCTCGACATCGTGATCGCCAACGCGGGCATCGACACGATGGCGCCGATGGCCACCCTCGACCCCGCGGCATTTGAACAAGTCATCGACATCAACCTTGCCGGAGTCTGGCGCACTTTCCGGGCGGCCCTGCCTCACGTGCAACCCCATCGCGGATATCTCCTCGCGATTTCCTCGATGGCTGCCTTCGTACACTCGCCCTTGCAAGCGTCCTACACAGCCAGCAAGGCCGGCGTCTGGGCCATGTGCGACAGCATCCGACTCGAACTCCGTGCTCTCGGTGTCGGTGTCGGCAGTGCGCACCCGACCTTCGTCCGTACCCCCATGATGGACGACGTGGTCGCCGATCCCGCCGGACGAGCTCTCTGGAGCGGCAACGATAAAGGCCTGTGGAAGATGGTTCCGATGCACACGGTAACCGCCGGCATCGTCAACGGCATCGAGCGCCGAGCCGACCAGATCATCATCCCGAAAACCCTCACATTGACCGCGAAGGCGCCCGGCCTCTTCCGCGCCCTGGTCGAGCGAATCGGCTTCCGGGACAGGGCCATCCAACGTGCGATCGATATCGCATCCCCCAGCGGCTGGCATGACAGCCAAGCCAGCAGCCGACACGAGCCCACCTTGGTATTGACCGGCTCTGCGGGAAGACAGCCGATTCCGGAACCAAACCGGAACTGAATGCGCGAAGTGCTCTGGCAACAAATACCCCTTCCGATTTCTGCAGTCAGCGCCGGCGCCGACTTCCCTACGTGCCGTCTGACTCGCCAAATTCGCTACTGATCAAGGAAATTCGATGTCCACCTACGCCCTCAAAGGCAAAGTCATCCTCATCACCGGCGCCACCGGCGGCATCGGCACCGCGGGCGCACGGGCACTGACAGCGCAGGGCGCCAAAGTGGTCCTGGTCGACCTGTCCGACGATGCCGTCACCGCGCTCGCCGCACAGCTGCCTGCCGGAAGTTCACTGCCCATCTCCGCCGACGTCACCGCCGTCGATCAGATGAGCGCCGCCGTCAACAAAGCCGTCGCAGAATTCGGCCATCTCGATGTCGTGTGGGCCAACGCCGGCATCGCCAACAATCCCCCCGTCACGCTCGCCACCGCCGACCTGACCACCTACGAGAAGGTCATCGAAGTAGACCTGCTCGGCGTCATCCGCACCATTAAGCCGGCACTCCCGCAGATCACCGAAAACCAGGGCCAAGTCATCGTCACAGGGTCGGGTTATTCATTCATCAACGCGGTCCTCAACTCGGCCTACGGCGCCTCCAAAGCCGGGGTCGAGATGCTCGCGCGCAGCCTACGCGCCGAACTCGCTCCCTACGGCGCGTCCGCCAGCGTTCTTTACCCATCGTGGACCAAAACCCCAATCACCGATTCCACCAACAGCGACGAACTGGTCGACCAACTGTTCAAGCACGCCTTCCGCGGACCCCTAGGCCACTTCTCCGAACCCGAAGTCGTCGCAGCCGGCCTCGTCACCGGTCTGCGGAAACGCTCACCGCGTATCTTCGCCCCACGTCCATGGGCTGCTTACTCAGCCTTGCGCGGCGTCCTGAACCCACTCACCGATGCCGTCCTGAACCGCGACAACACCATCCGCTCCCTGGTTCGGCAAATCGAGGCACGGCGACGCGCCATCCCGACCTGATCTCGATGCGCCTCTCGGAATTGGTCGCGGCAACACCGACATCGTGGCGGTGCGAACTTCGAGGCGGCGGCGTCGGGGACAGCGTTGAGGTGACAGTGCGGCTATTTCAGGTCGCTCTTCACGAAATGCCAGTGGAAGCCGTTGCAGCAGAACCGACTAAGTGATCGAGGCGATCTCCACAACCTGTATCAGCGACACAAAATTGCTGAGCAGATCAACACTGACGATCAGCGCAGCCTCACCCGGCCGCCGCCTCAACGCCAGAAACCGGTTCCCGAATGCAACAGGGCTCAGGGCGAAGACAGGTATGCCTACAGGTATGGGGACGGGTAGCTCACCCGATGTGGTCTGCGCCACTGCGGCGGATGCTGTGAGATGTGTTGCTCAGTGACGCAGTGCGCGACCTTGTAGGCACGACGAGTGAGGGCCCCTCCTTCGCAGGCCGCATACCCATCAGCGGACAACGTCACCGCCGAACCCTGTCTGCGGAAGGAGTCCTGACGCCGACTCCTCCCGAACGCATCGAATCAGGTCGTCTGATGACCTTCTGCCGAAGCCCGCTGCGACCGCCGGCGCCGGGACCGGCCCCGTGTCAATCAGATACCTCAAGCGGCCAATTTCTGAGCCCTCCTAAAACACCACCGACCAAGACGAGGAGAAACCAATAAATGGATCAGCCCATCACTGCGTTGCCCGTTGAGCACGCCGCAGCTATCCCGCGGGACCCAGAGGAAGAAGCGACGCGGGCGGCGACCACCGATCTGTATGACGTCATGAGCACGATGCGCGCGATGCGCCGACTCAAACCGGAGCCGGTGCCGCGCGAGCTGATCGAACGGCTGATCCAGGCTGCGTCGTGGGCGCCCAGCGGCGGCAACTCGCAGACTGCTCGCTACATCGTGGTTGACGACCGAACCCAAATCGCACGAATTGCGCCGCTGTGGAGGCGAGCTCAACGCTTCTACCTGACCGCACAGGCCGACGCGTGTCCACCGACGATGTCACCGAAGCAGTTTCAGCGCACGATGGCGGCGGGGGAGTATCTTGCCGACCACTTCGAAGACGTGCCCGCGCTGATCGTGGTGTGCTGTGATGTGTCGTCAATGATGCACCGTTGGCTCGCCAATACTGGGTCGGTAGCACGTGCTTTTGGAGGGCTAGGTATCCGCCGAGCCGTGACCGGCGGGGCGAACTTCGGCAAGTTCGCACGCCTATCCATCGCTGCCAGCGTCTACCCGGCGGTTCAAAATTTGCTCCTGGCCGCCCGTCAGTCCGGCCTGGGTGCCAGCTTGACCACCACGCATTTGCTGTTTGAGCGCGAACTCAAAGACATACTCGACTTACCACGCAATGTCCGTACATTCGCCTTCGTGCCAATTGGTTACCCCCTCGGTCGATTCGGCCCAGTCAACCGCGCCCCTGTCGAACACTTCCTGCAGTGGAATCACTGGCAGCAGCGGCCGAATTAGGCGTGCCGGTAGACGGCACAGCGGCCGTGCAGCGACGCATGATCAGGGTGCACCGGACTCGTGAAGTCACTGCTTGGACCGCCCCGGCGAAGTTGGAAGCCGGATCAGTTGGGCTCAGGCCGTTGTGCCGGCGTCGCCCGTCGTCCGGTGGAATGTGCCCCTCCTACTCGGCTGGAGGCATTTTCCGCAGAAACAATGCGGCCCTTCCGAATTGTAAGTACCGGCCGACTACCTGAGTCTTCTCTACCGCCAGGTCGACTTCCCTTGCAGCGCTCCGTTTCCGAACTAATCAGTCTCACCGATGTCGAGGCGGCCTTCGGCATCATGCATGTCGGCCGCGTCCTGTGAGCGTGGCCGACCCAGATCGCGGAGAAAGCCGGACTGAGCGTCGAACGCGCCACGGTGTTCACCCGGCATGGGCAGTCCACCAGTGTCGGGCGGGAAGCGCCGCATCTCGAGGATTGGATCGCGCGGTCGACAGATCGCCATCGCGAGACGTGCACGCGATGGCTCTTTGTGGTGTCAGCCGATGTGCAGGGGTAGGCCGGCGTAGTTCTCGGCCAACCCCGTCGCTGCGGCGCGGCTGCTGGATACCCATCGAAGCTGTGACTGCTGGAGCTGTGCATCGAACGGGTCGCCGCTGATGTGCAGCATGCTGGTCATCCACCAGGAGAAGTGCGTACAGCGCCAGACCCGCTGCAGCGCGGTGTGCGAATAGTCGTCGGCGAGGGTGGGGTCGTTTTTCTTGATCAGCGCCGTCAGCGCCGGGGCGAGGACCGACACGTCGGCGATGGCCAGGTTGAGGCCTTTGGCGCCGGTCGGTGGGACGATGTGGGCGGCGTCGCCGGCCAAGAAGAGCTTTCCGTGGCGCATCGGAGTCTGCACGTAGCTGCGCATCGG
Organism: Mycobacterium aquaticum; assembly: GCF_002086485.1. Taxonomy (GTDB): domain Bacteria; phylum Actinomycetota; class Actinomycetes; order Mycobacteriales; family Mycobacteriaceae; genus Mycobacterium; species Mycobacterium aquaticum. Next base: position 85,096 of record NZ_MVHF01000002.1, read on the forward strand.
GAGCACGCTCGATTCGGTGATGGGGCCGGCCTGCAACGACCAGCCGTCGATGCTCGCCCCGAGCCGAGTGGACAGTGCTTCCCAGATCCGTTCGTGGGACCAGGATTTCACGTCGGTGTCATTGGGCACTTGCAGGTAGAGCCGACTGACGGTCTGGGAGCGCATCGAGTGCATGGCGAACCCGTCGGGATGCCAGGCGTAGATGAGTTCGTCGGTGGAGGGCGCGACGTCGGCGAGCACGCCCAACCACGAGTATGGGTAGATCTTCTCCCACACTTGCTTGACGGTCTGGGGTACCGCCGCGCGGCTGGGTCCGAATGAACCGTCGCAGCCGGCGATCACCTCGGCGTCGAGGCGTTGCGCCTTTCCGTCGACGGTGAAGGTGACGTAGGGCCGGTCCGTGGTGATGTCGTGTACCGCTGCGTCTGCGGCTTGGTAGATGATCTGCTGATCGGCTGCACGGCGTGCGGCGACGAGATCCTTTTGCACCTCGGTCTGTCCGTACACCCACACGCTGCGTCCGACCAGGTCGACGAAGTCGAGGTGGTGACGTTCGCCCGGTGTCTGCAGGTAGATTCCGCGGTGCTCGATTCCCTTGTGCGACAGCCGGTCACCGAGGCCGGCCGAGCGCAGCAACTCGACCGAGGAGTGCTCCAGGATGCCCGCGCGGATCCGTGAGAGTACGTACTGCTCGGTGCGGGCTTCGACGATGACAGAGTCGACACCGTCGGCGGCGAGCAGGTGGGACAACAACATGCCGGCCGGGCCGGCGCCGATGATGGCGACTTGAGTGCGCATGCCGCCAGTGAACGGCACCAGACGACCATTCACCCACCTTCGGCTTTCACTCAACGAAAGGCCCGGAATCGGGCGCATGCGGGTGGCGGCGCCTGTCCGCACCCTCGCCCCGGTTGCTCAAACCAGCGTCACCTCGACGGGGATGCTCTGCCAGGCGCGCAGCGTGTTGTTGTGGTGGCGGACGGCCGGGCCTGCCAGCTCGATACGTTCGACGCGGCGTGCCAGCGCCGACAGTAATGCCTCTGCTTCCAAACGCGCTACGTGCTGCCCCACGCATTGATGGATTCCCATGCCGAATCCGACATGCCCGGAGGGGTCGCGAGATAGGTCGAACTGGTCAGGCTCATCCCAGCGTCTGGGGTCGCGGTTGGCGGCGCCGAGGAACATCAGGATCTTCTCGCCTTCGGGAATCACGGCATCGCCAAGATGGACGTCGCGGGTGGCAGTGCGGAAGAACGTTTGCACGGGCGACTCCCATCGCACGGCTTCGTCGAACGCGGTCCTAATTGAGGCGGGCTGCTCTCGGAGTCGTTGCCACTGCCGGGGATTGGTGGCCATGGCAAACAAGGTCGCCGACAGGCCGTGCACCGTGGTGTCGACGCCAGCCGACAGCAGCGACCGTACGACCACGGGCGCCTGTTCGTAGGTGATCTCGCCCCGATCGGCCGCAGCCCAGATGTCGGCGCCAAAGCCCCTGTCCGCGAGTGCTTCCCGCTGACATTGCGCGTTGGTCCACGAACTGAGTTCGGGTGCGCGCACCGCGCCATTGGCGACAAGGCTGTTGGCTGGGCCGAACGCATTGAACAAGTGGTCACCGTAGGGCAGGAGGTTCTCCCGGCCTTCCTGACCGATGCCAATGGCGTCCGGGAACACGCGCAGCGGGAACGCCTGCGCCAACGCGGTGACGGCGTCGAACTCTGGGCCGTTGGCCAGTACGGCGTCGACGAGCGCCGTCGCGTCGGCGATCCAGTCTTCGCGCAGTTTGCGCAGGGCGCGAGGCCCAAGAATCTTGCTCAACACCCGCCGTGGTGCATCGTGGCGGGGAGGATCGGCCTCTAGAAGTAAACTCGGTGGGCGCCACGGCTGTTCGCGCCGGAAGTTCGACAATCCGACACCGGCCGATGACTGAAAGTCTTGCCAGTTACTCAACGCCGCTCGCACGTGTTCGTAGCGGGCCAGCGCATAGACGCCGTAGAGGCTCAAGTAGCTTATTGGGCCCGCTTCACGGAGGGCCTCATGAAGGGGCAGAGGGTTTTCAAGCAGTTCGTCGCTGAACGGGTCGGCATCGTTGTTGGGTAGAGCGATGGGTGGCAGCAGCGCGGGCATCGTTGTCCTCCTTGGAGAATCAGAAAGGGTCACAGATCCAGGACCAGGTTGTCGCTGTGGGCACGCGAAACGCACGGGAACATGCAGTCACCGGCCTGGCGTTCGTGGTCATCGAGGACGGCGTCGCGGTGATCAGGTGTGCCGCGCAGAACTGTCACTTCGCAGGTACCGCAGGTGCCCTGCTGACAGGAGGACAGCACGTCGGCGCCGGCGGCCCGCACGACGTCGAGCACAGAATCGTCGGGCCCGACCGTGACGGTCACTCCGGTGCGCGCCAAGGTGACCTCAAACGTGGTCAGCGACGCGGCGCTGAGATTGGTGTGGCCGACAAATCGCTCGCTGCGCAGCGCGTATTTCGGCCAGCCAACCATCGCGCGCTCGATGGCGTCCAAGAGTGGAACCGGGCCGCAGGCATACACTTTGGTGTCGGCGCGCGGATCTCCCAGGAAGGCCGGCAGATCCAGTAGCCCCGCCTCGTCTTGGGGAGCGACAGTCACCCGATCGCCGTACGCGGATAGTTCGTCCACAAATGCCATGGATGCGCGTCGCCGGCCACCGTAAAGCAGGCGCCAGTTGGTCCCGAGCATGTCGGCCTGCCTGATCATCGGGAGCAAAGGAGTGATGCCGATCCCGCCGGCCACGAACAGATACGTCGGCGATGGCACGAGGGCGAAATTGTTGCGCGGCCCGCCGATCTCGATCTGATCGCCGACGGCGAGGACATCGTGCACGTATGCCGAACCCCCGCGGCTGGCAGGCTCTCTGAGCACACCCACCTGATAGCGATCAGGAGTCCAACGATCACCACATAGCGAGTACTGACGGGTCACCCCGTTGGGAAGGATGACGTCGATGTGGGCACCGGGCGCCCAATCAGGCAGCCGGCCGCCATGGGCTGCCGACAACTCCAGGGACACCACCCCTTCGGCCACGACTCGCTTTTCGGTGACGACGACGGCTGTCACACTGGCATTTCGGCGCTGAGCTACTGGCGTTCGATCGACAATCGGCATCATTGCGGCTCCTTCACACTCGCGAATGAGTGTGATCCGCACCCCCTGCCGCCACCGACTGGTGTATCAATGAATGAGAAGATTCAGTCGCTGAAGCTGGGGTGAACCTCAACATGCCACGGACCTACACGGGGGAATCGACACTCGCCCGGGCGATCCGCGTGCTCTCAGCGTTTGAACCCGACCAGCCGGCACTGTCTGTCTCGACCATCGCCCGACGCAGTCAGCTCCATGTCGCGACGGCGTCGAGGATCGTGGCCGAGCTGGTCGCGCACGGACTGTTGGAGCGAGGCGAAAACCGCGAAGTGAGAGTCGGCGTTCGGTTGTGGGAACTAGCTTCACGCGCCTCGCCAACCCTGTCGCTGCATCAAGCTGCGATGCCGTATCTGTCCGACATCCACGCCGTCGTAGACCACCACGTGCAGTTAGGGGTTCCTGATGGCGACGACGTTCTCTTCGTTGAACGATTGTCGGCGAAAAACGCCGTCATCAATTACTCACGCATAGCCGGCCGGCTGCCGTTACACGCCTCGTCTTCGGGCCATGTGCTGCTCGCATTTGGCCCCCAAGATCAGCGGGAGCGCATTCTGCGACAACCGATGAAGGCCTACACCGCACACACCATCACCGACCCCGCAAAGCTGCGTGACGCACTCGACCTCGTCCGCCGCCGCGGATACGCCCTACTTCCCGGCCATATCCATGATGACGCAGCAGGACTGGCTGTCCCCGTCTTCGACAGCTTGGGTAAGGCCATAGCCGCCCTATCGATCATCGGTCCCAATGACGATCGACTCAACGCACACGTCCCCCTCCTGTTGGCCGCCGCGCGCGGAATTCGGCGCGCACTCAATCCGAGTGCCACCACATAGCACCCCCAGAGCTGGTGCGCAGATCAGGTATGGGCGCGGGTATGGGTACGGGTAGTACGCCGGATGTGTGACGGATCACTGTTCTTCACGATGAAGACATGGACACCAAGGACGTTGACGTCGTAATCGTTGGAGCTGGATTCTCGGGTCTCTATGCGACCCACCGACTCCGTAACGGGTTGAACCTCTCTGTGCAAGCCTTTGAAGCCGCGCCCGGCGCCGGCGGGGTGTGGCACTGGAACACCTACCCCGGTGCGCGCTGCGATTTCGAGAGCATCTTCTACTCGTACTCGTTCGACGAGGATCTGCAGCGCGAGTGGCGCTGGACGGAGCGTTTCGCCGCTCAGCCCGAGATCAAGCGATACCTCGAGCACGTCGCCGACCGATTCGACCTCCGACGCAGTTACCGCTTCAACACCCGGGTTACGTCGGTGGTGTGGGACGAGGACGCCGCGCGGTGGCGCGTCGGCACCGACGACGGGGCCGTCACGACCGCACGGTTCTTTCTCAGCGGAGCGGGTGCATTCGGGGTGACGAAGCCCAACGACTTCCCCGGACAGAGCGACTTCGGCGGCACTGTGGTGCACACCAGCAGCTGGCCCCAACAGGGCATCGAGCTGGCTGGCAAACGCGTCGCCGTGATAGGCACGGGGTCTACGGGCATCCAGGTCATCCAGACCATCGCCAGTGAGGTCGGCCAACTGACCGTCTTCCAGCGGACCCCGAACTTCGCCTGTCCCCTGGGAAACAGGCCGTTGTCCGATGACGAATTCAACGCCACGGTGGCCGACTACCCACGGATTCGTCAGGAGGCACTCAACAGCATCGCGGGCGCGGCCTATCCGCGCGCGGTGCTTCCGGCGGCGGCCCACACACCAGAACAACAACGCGCGGTCTACGACGAGTTCTACAACGGCGGCGGTTTCCGCATGCTTGCCTCCACCTACTACGACCTGATCAGCAATCCCGAAGCGAACCGCACGGTGGCCGACTACATCCGAAGCCGCATCCGTGAGCGTGTGACCGACCCCGAGGTCGCCGAACTGCTGTGCCCGACCGATCACCCGTACGGAGTCAAGCGGGCGACGTTCGAAACCAAGTACTTCGAGGTGTTCAACGAGCCCCACGTACGCCTTGTCGATGCGCGCACGACACCAATCGTCCGCATCACGGAGAAAGGTATCGCCACCACCGAGCAGGAGTACGAATTCGATGTCATCATCTTGGCCACCGGATTCGATGTGGGCGCGGGAGCCCTGAAGCGGATGGGCGTCATCGGCCGCGAAGGCAAGAGTTTGACCGATCACTGGGCGCACGGCCAACGGGCCTATATCGGCACGGCCACCCACGGGTTTCCAAACCTCTTTCACATCAACGGTCCGCAAGGTGCCGCTGCCTTGTTCAACAATCCCATTGCCATCGAAGAGAGCGTCGACTTCATCGCAGACCTGATCACGACGATGGAGGAGCGCGGGTACCGAACAGCGGAAGCGACCGCTGAGGCCGAGACCCGGTACAACGAGCTGGTCTGTGAAGTCGCCGATGCGACACTGGTTCCCACCGCAACCACGTGGTACATGGGCGACAACATCCCGGGCAAGCCGCGGATCCCGTTGTCACTGTTCACGGGCGCACCGATGTTTCGCGCGGTCGTCGCCGAGGTGGCGGCGCACGACTTCAGCGGATTCGCCTTCGACGGTCAGGAAAGGCCGGTTTCGCCACTGGTCAATCTTGACGGGAGCGAAGTCTTCCTGCTCGCGGGCATGATGAACATGGGCATGAAACCCCTCGAGCAGTGTTCCCTGGAGGAAGTTCGCTTCAGCCTGGAAGCCTTCAAGGCCTTGCAGCTTCCGCTGCCGACCGGCATCTCCGTTACCGAAGTGTCCTATCCCACCGAGGAGGGACAGCGCCCGGTGCGGCTGTATCGGCCCGAAGGTGACACGGGCCCGCTTCCGGTCATCGTGTTCGTTCACGGCGGTGGTTGGGTCGGCGGAAGCCTCAACGCATTCGACGAGCCCTGCGCGGTCCTGGCTCAACGGGTCGGCGCGGTCGTGGTGTCACCGGACTATCGGCTGGCACCCGAACATCCCTTCCCCGCAGCGCCCAATGACGTCCTCGCCGCGCTGCGGTGGGCGGGCGAGCATGCAAGCGAGTTCGGCGGAGACCCCGACCGTATTGCGATCGGCGGCGAAAGCGCCGGAGCGAACCTCGCCGCAGTGACCGCTCTACGAGCCAGAGACGAGGGCGGCCCCACGCTGCGGGCGCAGATTCTGGTGACGCCACCCGTAGACCCGTTGGCCGACAACGACTCTCGCAAGCAGTTCGCGAACGGACCGATGATCTCGGCCGAGGTCGGCGAACGCATGTGGACCATGTACCTGGGTGACCCCGCGAACGCCACGTCGCCGTGGGCGGCGCCGATCCGGGCCGAGGACCTGTCGGGGTTGCCGCCGACACTGATCGTGACCATGGAGATCGACCCGACTCGGGACGAAGCCGAGGACTACGCGGCGGCGTTGCAGGCCGCCGGCGTGCCAACGCAATGCCGACGCCTCCCACGCCTGTTCCACACCACGTTGTCCGTGTCGGGGGCAGTTCCGCGGGCCGCGGAGATCCACGACGCGATAGCGGAATTCCTCGACCCGCTGCTGGTCAGGCAAGCCGAGGCCAGCGTCGTCGGCTGAGGCGTGATGGTGGCCGGGGCAGCGCAGTGACCGGCCACCACCCACCAAATGCCCACCATTACAGCCTGATTCATCCTGTCCACACTTGACACGAACAGAAAGAAGACGCACTGACATGAGCGGATCCCTCCACGGCAAGCGGGCGCTGATAACCGGCGGACACCGCGGGATCGGTCGCGCGATCGCCGAAGCCTTCACAGAGGCCGGTGCGGTCGTCGCGATCGCTGACATCGAGGGCGCCGAGGTAGCAGCGAAAGAGATCGGCTGTGGCGCAATCGGTGTCGCGTGCGACGTGAGATCGGCCGACAGCGTGGCCGCGGCAGTGCAGACGACGACGGCGTCCCTCGGCGGGCTCGACGTGCTGGTCAACAACGCCGGTGTGGAAGTGATCGGCCCGCTGCACGAGACCAGCGAGGCGGACTTCGACCGCTTGGTGTCGATCAACGTGCGCGGACCTTGGCTTGTGTACAAGCACGCCGTGCCGGCGCTCATCGATGGCGGCGGTGCCATCGTGAACATCGCTTCGATCAGCGGCGTGGTGGCCTTTCCCCTACTGGGTATCTACTCGGCGACCAAGGCGGCGTTGATCAGGCTCACCGAAGCTATGGCGTTGGAGCTGCGTGACCATCGGGTGCGTGCCAACGCCATCTGTCCGGGCTTCGTCAACACCGAGATGGTGGCCCGCACCAGTGACGTCTTCGGCGACATCACCGGCATGTCGTTCGAGCAGATGGTGACCCAGGGGCAGGGGGAAATGGCCGCACCGGCCGACATCGCGGGGCTGGCGACCTATCTGGCCTCAGACACTGCATCCTTCGTCAATGGCACGGCCATCGTGGTCGACGGGGGCATGAACCTGCGGCGTGTCTAGCGCGGCGTCGGGTGCCGCGCCATCCAGGCCGCGACTTGCGCGCGGGACGCGAAGCCCAGCTTGGACAGGATGCGCTCAACGTGGCCGTCGGCTGTGCGCTTGGAGATGACGAGGCGCTCGGCGATCTCGCGGTTGGACAGCCCCATCTCGACCAGCGCCGCGACTTCGAGTTCCCGTTTTGTCAGTGGTTCGCTGGGCAGGCGCGCTGACCTGTGTGCACCATCGAGGACTCCAAGCACGAAGTCGATCGCCTCGTCGACGTCCATCGGCCTGGCGGAATGTGACGTGTCCGCCGGTGCAGGCTCGACCGGCGTGGGGGTGTGGGCGACAGCGAAACCGGACAACTGGGGTCCGAAGGCATCGATGGAGGTTCCCATTGCCTGCCACAGCCCCATGGCCGTACGCGAGAGCACCCGCGCACGACCGAATTGACGGCGGTCGTAGGCGGTCCACGCGAGCAGATCGGTGGTCAGCGCGACCGCGATGCCGTCGCCGAAACCACGTCGTAGCGCCAGAGCTCGGCGCGCGGAGCGCTCCGCCTCGTCATAGGCGCCCAAAGACCAATGTGCCAGTGCCGCTGACCATTCGGCATATCCGCGCGCCGAGCGTTCTCCGTGCTGCTCGCATAGCGTCACGGCGTCACGGGCTTCGGCTAGGGCTCGGTCGGCCGCGCCGTCCGCGGCCAAAGCGCTCGCAAGCATGTATCGCGCCGTCATTTCCATTTCGCGATCGCCGCGGGCAGCGTGATCCTCCACCGCTCTGCTGAATCCGCCTACGGCAGCGGCTGTGTCGCCGGTGAACAAATCCCGCAGCGCCTTCCAGTGGCGCACGTGCGCGGCGAACACTTCATCGTCGGACTCCGCGGCGTACGACTCGAGCTCCTTCAACCAGCTGACGGGAGATTCGTGGTCGCCCTGCAGCAGGGCGATCCAGGTGACGACCCACAGACAGTGCGCCCGCGCGGCCGATGGTGGCGTTTCGTCCTCGAGCATGGATTCGATGCGCATCCTGCCTTCTGCGAGGCGTCCGTTCAACAACCACTGATAGCGCAGCCGGCCCAGCAGTTCGAGCGCGACCTGCCCTTCTGATGGAGTCGTCGCGCTCCAATGCACAGCGGCCACGTAGCTGGGGTGATCGAGGCTCATCTGTCGAATCAAGCTGTCCTGGCTGGGGCCCCACCACTGCGTCAAGACTCTGGCGGCGCGACGCAACATCACGTCGCGGTGGCGGCGGTGCAACTGCTCCGTCTCGCCGGCCTGGTCCGCCAACTCGGCAGCGACCTCTCGCACGGTGGCCGGCAGGTAGTAACGCATGGTTCCCGCGCCGCGGTCAGTGAGCACGATCGACTGGGCGACGAGCCGGTCGATCGAGTCGAACACGTCATCGGCACGTAGCTCGCCAAAAGCACATACCTGTTCGGTGAGTTCGAGGTCGAAGGTCGCAGCAAACACCGCCAGTCGGCGCCACAGCACCTGCGCGGTGCCGTGACACAGGTCGTAGCTCCAATCCACCATCGCCCGCAGCGATCGGTGGCGTGACATCGAGTTGACATCGGAAGCGGTGAGAGAGGTCAACCGCTTGCGGAACCGCTCGACAACCTGCTCGATCGTGAGGGACCTCAGTTTCGCTGCCGCCAATTCGATGGCCAGCGGCGATCCCTCCAGCAACCGGCATAGCTCGATCACGGCGTCGGCGTTGACGCCCGTCACGTCGAAGTCCGGGTCCACGGCGACGGCGCGTTCGACGAGCAAGCTCACCGATCCGTCGGCGATGAGCTGCTCGGCCGGCGTTCCAAGCTCGGGCACACTCAACGGGAGGACCGGACGCAGCACCTCACCCACCACACCCAGGTGCTCGCGGCTGGTGGTGATGACGTGCAGGTTCGGCGCTGCCCGCAGGAGCACGGGCACGGTGAGGCGCACTGCATCGATGACGTGCTCACAGTTGTCGAGGACCAACATCAGTCGGCGTTCAGGGAGAACTGACAGCAGCTTGTCGCGCGGCGATGTCGCCGACTGATCGCTGATCCCCAGGGCACTGACGATCGCGGCCTCGACGTCGTTGGTGCCAGCTCCGACGCTCAGATCGGTCAGCCGGACCAGCCAGGCGCCGTCGGGGAACTTCCCCTGCGCACGATGCGCTACTTCCAGAGCAAGCCTGGTCTTGCCGACACCGCCGGGTCCGGTGAAGGTGATCAACCGCGACTGGGCCAGCATCTTCTGGGCTGCTTCCAGATCGTGGCGGCGAGCCACGAGTCGATTCAACGGCGGGCCCACCCGCTCGCCTCCTCGTCGCTGGCTCAGCGATGAGCTCATACCGCGATCCTAGGTCTCTTTTCCCGCGGCGCCGAAAAATCAGCGTTGTCCGACGAAGGAGGCGCTCAGCAGGTGAAAGATTCACTGCGGTGGTGCTGCAATCGCCGTCGTCTTCGCGCCGGATACCCGTATCCATACCCGCGCCCATACCTGTTTCCGGCAAGTCGCTGGTGCGGTGGCCGAAACGGCCAAATAATGGCCATGGCGGGTGACGGGTGCGGAGGAGCTGTTCCGTTGCGCGGCACGAAGAGTCGACGACGCAACCTTCGACGGCTGAGACGCCTAGATGACAAGAAGGATTCGCCCGTGAAGAGCACGATGCAGGAGTACTCCCTGACCATCGGGGCCATCGCCCGGCACGGAACGACCGTCCACACCCGGCGCCAAGTGAGAACCCGCCGGCCCGATGGGACAATGCGTGTCGCGACGTTCGCTCAACTCGGCGAGCGCACAGCGCAATTGGCCAACGCACTGCGCGCGTTGGGGGCTGGTACCGACACCGTTGTGGCCACCTTCATGTGGAACAACCAGGAGCACGTCGAGGCCTACTGCGCCGTGCCCGCAATGGGCGCGGTGCTGCACACACTCAACATCCGGCTCGCAACTGAGCAGCTTGTCTACATCGCCAACCACGCCGGCGACGAGATCGCCATCGTCGATGCCAGCCTCGCCGGACAGTTCTCCGAGATCGCGCCGCACGTGCCCACCTTGCACACCATCATCGTGACCGGTGATACCGACCTGAGCTGTCTGATAAGGACGGGTAAACGCGTTGTCCGCTACGACGACATCCTCGACGGGCAGCCCACCATGTACGACTGGCCTGACATCGACGAACGCAACGCCGCAGCCATGTGTTACACGTCCGGGACGACCGGCAACCCCAAAGGCGTTGTGTACAGCCATCGGTCGACCTATCTGCACACCATGGCGATCTGCGCCAAGGGCGCACTCGAAGTGGGCCCCGAAGACTCCGTGTTGCCCATCGTGCCGATGTTTCACGCCAACGCGTGGGGCCTCATCTACGCCGCATTGATGGCCGGCGCAGACCTCGTCCTACCCGACCGCTTCCTGCAAGCCGAACCACTCGTCGAACTCATCGAACGCGAACGTCCGACGATCGCAGGCGCAGTGCCCACCGTCTGGAACGACGTCGTGCAGTACCTCGAGGAGCGACCTGACGCCGACATCTCGTCGTTGCGACTAGTCGGATGCGGCGGATCAGCGGTGCCCGTGCACCTCATGCGCACCCTGCACGACAAGTACGGAATCTACCTCGTCCAAGCGTGGGGGATGACCGAAACATCGCCGTTGGCAACGATATCCAAGCCAGCGCCGATCTTGGACGACAGTCAATACTGGCAGCGCCGGGCATCCCAAGGTCGGCCAGCGTGCGGCGTGGAGGTACGGATCGTCGATTCCGACGGGACTGTCGTCGGCCACGACGGAGAAGCTGTCGGGGAGATACAGGTACGGGGCCCGTGGATCACGGGCGGGTACCTCGACTTGGAGGCTGACAACTCCTTCGACAGCGGCTGGCTCAGCACCGGAGACATCGGCTCCATCGATGCCGACGGGTACGTCACCCTCACCGACCGCGCCAAGGACGTCATCAAGTCCGGCGGGGAATGGATCTCCTCGGTGCAGCTCGAGCTGGCCATCGCGTCTCACCCGGATGTGTTCGAGGCGGCGGTCATCGCAGTCCCTGACGACAGGTGGCAGGAACGCCCCCTCGCAGCGGTCGTCCTCGGCCATGCCGCAGATGTGACCATCGCCGAGCTGCAAGATTTCCTGCGTGACAAGGTCGCGCGGTGGTGGATTCCGGAACGGTGGGCTTTCGTCGACCAGCTTCCTCGCACGTCTACCGGCAAGTGCGACAAGAAGTGTCTACGTGAGTGGCATAGCCGGGGACAGTTGACTCCGGCGGATCTCACCGGGCGCTGAACACGATTCTGTGGAAGGAGCCGTCGTGGCCGCTCCTGTCGCCCCTGCGAGCACGGACTGGGATGAGGTCTCACGTGCCGTGGCCAACGCGTACTTCCCCCACGAATTACATCCGCTCGGGCATGCGAAAGCAGGAAACGCTCGCGCCCGTGGGGTCGATCTCGGGCCGATCAGGATCGCCGACATCACCTGGGGCGCAGCAGTCTCAGTAGTCACCACCCATCCCGGCGCCTACGCCGTCAACATCCCGGTGTCCGGTCATCTGGAGTCGGTCCTCGGTCGGGACCAACTCGTGGCCACGCCCGAACGTGCAACGATCTTCCCTCCCGATACCCCCGCGTGCATTCGGCGGTGGAGCGAATCCTGCGTCATCGTCGGGGTCCGCTTCGATCGCGACTACCTGCACCGGGAAATTCACCGCCTGCTCGACGAGCCCGTCGACGGGCTGCCCGATCATCTCGACCTCGCCGACGGGACTGGCGCGGCCTGGCTACAGCTGGTGCGCTGCCTGTCGGCCGACGCGGTGTCAGAACAGCATCCCCTGGTCCGTGAACAGCTGTGCGCTGCGATCACGACCGCATTCGTGCTTGCCGCGATGCCCGATGGCGGCACTCGGGCATCGGCGTTGCGGCCTCGGATCGTCAAACGCGTCGTGGACCAACTGCGCGACGACCCAGCCCGGGCCTGGACTGCCGGCGACATGGCCGAGGTGGCCGGTGTCAGTGTTCGCCGCTTGCAGGAAGGGTTTCGGTCCTATCTCGGCATCACGCCTCGCGAGCTACTCGTCGACATCCGCCTCGCCCGAGTGCGAGAGGAGCTGTTGCGCGGTACCGGCGATTCCACAGTGACATCAGCTGCCATGCGGTGGGGCTTCACCCACACCGGCCGCTTTGCCGCCGCGTACCGCCGCAAGTACGGCGAGTCGCCTTCTGAGACGCTGCACACCTGAGGGGTCCGGCGGTCACAGCGTCACTGCAACGGCCATTCACTCCTGTGACCCGGGTCGCACTCGTCGCGCATTGTGGATAGCAACCGCGCATCGCGGATCGACGCCGTGTCGGGGCCGAAATAGCCTGCGTCACAACGATCAAGGCGAAGGAGGCTCATGGGTGAGCAGCATGATCTGAGGCGGATCTTCGGTCAGTTCGCCAGTGGTGTCACCGTCATTACGTGCCGGAACGGCGACGGCGCACCTCACGGTGCCACGGTCAATGCCTTTACGGCGGTGTCGTTGGAACCGCGCCTATGTCAGGTGACGATGACCAGACGATCCAAGGCGTGCACCTACCTCAGCGGGGCGCCCTTCGCAGTCAACGTCCTGGCCGGCGATCAAGTCGACACGGCGATGCACTTCGCTGGACGACCTTGCGTGCGTGACCCAGCTTGGGCCGAAGGCCCGACCGCTCCGATCTTGACGGGTACATCTGCCACACTGTCATGCCGCCCCTGGGCCGAGTACGACGGCGGCGACCACATCATCTTCATCGGCGAGATCGTCGATGCCGTCGTTCACGACAAACCACCGCTCATCTTCTACCGCAGCACTTTTCACAGCCTTGGTCCGCCATCGGCTCACATGACATGGGCAGGCAGCGCCGACGACCCCGAAATAGGTTGGTTCGACGCCGCGACGTCATTCACCCCCATCCACCTCCCTCACACCGTTTAACGCGAAGGAACACCAACGATGACCACCACCACCCCGGGCGCCGACATCGAAACTAGCGAGAGCCGGGACGTCGAAAGTAGCGGCGTCAACTACGCCACCCGACCCATGACCGGCGACGAGTACATCGAGTCGCTGCGCGATGACCGCGAAATCTACTTGCACGGTGAACGTGTCACCGACGTCACCACCCACCCCGCCTTTCGCAACCCCATCCGCATGACAGCACGGCTCTACGATTCTTTACACGGCGGCGAGCACGTCGATGAGGTGACCAGCCCGACCGACACCGGCAACGGCGGCGTGACAATGCCGTTCTTCAAGACTCCCCGCTGTGCCGAGGACTTGCTCAAGGAGCGCGACGCGATCGCCCGCTGGGCACGTATGACCTACGGATGGATGGGCCGCAGCCCCGACTACAAGGCATCGTTCCTCGGCACTCTGCACGCCAACAAGGAGTTGTACTCGCCGTTCCAAGACAACGCCGAACGCTGGTACCGGGAGTCACAGGAGAAGGTCCTGTACTGGAATCACGCCATCATCAACCCCCCGGTGGACCGTCAGCTGCCACCCGACGAGGTCGGCGACGTGTACATGAAGGTCGAGAAGGAGACCGACGCCGGCCTCATCGTCTCGGGAGCCAAGGTCGTCGCAACAGGTTCGGCCATCACTAATTACAACTTCATCGCCCATTACGGCCTGCCCATCAAGAAGAAGCAGTTCGCCCTCATCTGCACGGTGCCGATGAGCGCGCCAGGAGTCAAGTTGATCTGCCGGTCCTCGTTCACCCAGCAGGCCGCGGTCATGGGCACCCCGTTTGACTATCCCCTGTCGAGCCGCATGGACGAGAACGACACCATCTTCATTTTCGACAAGGTCCTGGTTCCGTGGGAAAACGTGTTCATGTACGGCGACGTTGACAAGATCAACGCCTTCTTCCCACAGTCGGGTTTCCTTCCCCGCTTCACCTTCCAGGGCTGCACGCGGCTGGCCGTCAAACTCGATTTCATCGCCGGGCTCTTGATGAAGGCGCTCGACGCAACCGGTGCCGGTGGATTCCGCGGAGTGCAGACCCGAGTCGGCGAAGTGATTGGCTGGCGAAACCTGTTCTGGGCGTTGAGTGAATCGATGGCGCGCGACCCCGAGCCGTGGGTGGGCGACACAGTCATCCCCAAGCTCGAATACGGCCTGACCTACCGCATGTTCATGATCCAGGGGTACCCGCGCGTCAAGGAAATCATCGAGCAAGACGTGGCGTCGGGCTTGATCTACCTGCCCTCCAGCGCAGCTGATTTTCACTCACCAGAGGTACGCCCATACCTCGACAAGTATGTCCGCGGATCCGACGGCATGCCCGCGGTCGAGCGGGTGAAGATCATGAAAGCGCTGTGGGATTCAGTCGGCACCGAGTTCGGAGGCCGCCATGAGTTGTATGAACGCAATTACTCCGGCAACCACGAAAATGTCAAAGCCGAGCTGCTTTTCGCCGCCCAAGGCCGCGGCGACGCCGCAGCGATGAAGGGCCTGGCCGAACAGTGCCTGTCCGAATACGACCTGGACGGGTGGACGGTGCCAGACCTCATCGGCAACGAGGACGTGTCCTACTTCGGCAACCGCTGAGCCCAGCCGGAGATGAACGGTGAAGATCACCCGGGTAGAGGCGGTTCCGTTCGCCATCCCCTACAAGAGGGCGCTGAAATTCGCGTCCGGTGAGGTGCCCAGCAGCAGCGCGGCATCCACGGCTTTGGTGGCGGTCGCGAGCGGGTACAGACAGCCGAGACAGCGGCTCAGCGCCGCACCGGTCGTATCCGCACCACGGCCACCTCGCCAGACCCACTCATCGTCAGAGCCGGTCCGGGCCAGCGCAGGGCGTCCAATGCGCCCAGTTCGACGCGTTCCTGCGCGCCCGACGACACCGCGACGGTCCCGGACAGCCCGACCAGCACCAGCGGTTCGGCCGGACCCACCGATACCTCGGCACCGGCGCGCAGCCGGACCACGTCGAGTTCGGCTGTGGCGCAACCGCGTCGGGTCATCACGTTGAGATCGCGGGTCGGCGCGGGAACTTCGCCGGTGGTATCCGAACCGCCGTCGAAGGCGAACGGCTCCAACGGTTGCAGGCGGTGCCGCCTGCCGTCGACGGTCAGCACCATGTCGGTGCCCTCGACGAGCATGATGGTCCGGTCGACCCCGGGGAAGGCAGAGAAAGCGCCGGACGCCGACACCTCGGCAATGCTGATCCGCCAGTCGAACTCGTCGGTAGCGCAGGAAGGGTTGCGGGCCAGCTCATAGGTGACCCCACCGCCGTTGCGCCACGGCATGCGCTGGTGCGTGGCGAACCGTTGCACCTGCAGTGTCACGACGAGTGATCCCCGACGCTGCCCGCGACCAGCTCGCCGCCCCGCCACACCGCACCCACCAACGGCACGCCGGGCCGATACGCCAGGTGGATGTGCGAAATCGCGTCCAGCAGAACGGCATCGGCCCGGGCGCCGACCCCGAGATGCCCGACGTCGGTGCGACGCAATGCCCGTGCCCCGCCCATGGTCGCCGACCACAGTGCCTCGTCGGGGGTCATGTTCATGTCGCGGACCGCCACCGCGATACAGAACGGCAGGTTGGTGGTGAAACCGGAGCCCGGGTTGCAGTTGCTGGCCAGCGCCACCGTGGCACCGGCATCGAGCAGCCGCCGGGCGTCCGGATACGGCATGCGGGTGGCGAACTCGGTCGCCGCAAGCAGCGTGGCCACGGTGTTGCCGGAAGCCAACGCGGCGATGTCGTCGTCATCGAGGAACGTCGCGTGGTCGGCCGACGCGGCGCCGAACTCCACGGCAATCTGCACACCCGGTCCCGGCCCGAGCTGGTTGGCGTGCACGCGCGGGATGAGGCCCCGCTCGACGCCGGCGGCCAGGATCTTCCGCGTCTGATCCCCGTCGAATGCCCCACGCTCGCAGAACACGTCGATCCACTTGGCTTCGGGCGCACACGCGTCGATCATGGCCGTACACACCAGGTCCACGTAGTCGTCGGGGCGGTCGGCGTACTCCTGCGGCACCAGATGTGCTCCGAGGAAGGTGATTTCGTCGGTGAACTCGGCGGCGAGCTGCAGGCTCTGCACCTCGGTGTCGACGGTGAGTCCGTAGCCGGACTTGCACTCGTTGGTGGTGGTGCCCGAGCGTCGCGACTCGGCGATCAGGCGCGCGACGTTGGCGCGTAGCTCGTCGGTGCTGGCCGCGCGGGTGGCGTTGACCGTAGTATTGATTCCGCCTGCGCTGTAGGGCTTTCCGGCCATCCGAGCGGCGAACTCGGCAGAACGGTCGCCGCTGAACACCAGGTGGCTGTGGCTGTCGACGAAACCTGGTATGACGGCTCGCCCGTCGGCGTCCACCCGGTCGTCGGCGTCCGGCGCCCCGGTGCGCGGTCCGACCCAGGCCACCACACCGTCGTCGAAGACGATTGCGGCATCTTCGATCAGGCCGACCAGCCCGGCCTGTTGCGCCGGATCGTTGGTGACCAGGGCGCCGATGTTGTCGATCAGAAGACTACTCATGAGATCAGAGTCCTTATGGAATCATGAAGTGCCGCAGGTACATCCGCGATCTGGGTGTGCGAACGTCGGTCCACCACCCGGCGGCCGCCGACGACTACATCGGTGACGTCAGGCGCGGACGCGGCGAATACCAGCGTTTCCAGCAGGGTTCCGGAATCCCAGCCGGCCATCCGTACCGAATCGAGCCCCACCGTGACGAAGTCTGCGAGCGCACCCGGTTCCAGCCGGCCGGCCTCGGGCCAACCCAGCGACGCATGCCCGTCCGAGGTCGCGGCGCGCATGAGCTCGGCCGCAGGCCAGTGCCCGCGCCGTTCGGTGCGCAGTCGCTCGTCGAGTTCCATGCCGCGGGCTTCCTCGAAGATGTCCACGATGGCGTTGCTGTCGCTGCCCAGGGTCAACAGGCCGCCCGCCGTGGCGAGATCTCGTGCCCGGCCGATGCCGTCGGCGAGGTCGCGTTCGGTGGTCGGTGTCATGCACACGTAGGTGCGCGAATCGGCCAGTGCGGCGACGTCGTCATCGGTGAGGTGGGTGGCGTGCACCGCGGTCGACAGCGATCCCAGCGCGCCGTGTTCACCCAGCAGCTGGGTCGGCGTGCAGCCGTGTGCGGCCATGCAGGCCTCGTTCTCGGCCCGCTGTTCGGACATATGGAAGTGCAGCGGCACGCCATGGTCGTTGGCCCAGTCGGCGACGGTGCCCAGCTGCTTTGCCGGAACGGCACGCACCGAATGGATCGCGGCGCCGATGCGGGCCTGCGGTGTGGCGGTGAGCCGTTCGACGCGCTCGGCCCACGCGGCGGCGGTGCCGTCGGTGAACCGGACCTGCGGGCCTTGCAGCTCGGTGCCGAAACCGCCTGTCAGATAACACGTATCGAGCAGCGTGATGCGGATCCCGGCATCAGCGGCCGCCGCAATGAGTGCCTCTCCCAACGCATTCGACTCGGGGTACGGCGTGCCATCCGGGCGGTGGTGCACGTAGTGGAACTCGCCGACACACGTGATGCCCGCGAGGGCCATCTCGGCGTATGTTGCGCGTGCGAGTGCGTGATACGAGTCCGGGTCCAGCCGGCCGGCCACGGCGTACATGTCCTCGCGCCAGGTCCAGAACGTGCCGCCACCGCGGTGGGTCCGCCCGCGCAGCGCGCGGTGGAACGCGTGGCTGTGCGAGTTGGCCAGGCCCGGGACCGTCACGCCCGGCAGGTGGGTGGCATCGGCAGGGCGATCCTGCCCGGCCGACACCGACGTGATCTTGTCGCCGTCGACCTCGATCAGCACCCGATCGCTGACCTGATCACCACCGAGCCAGGCGTAGTCCGCGAAATACCGCGTCACTGGCCCACCAACTCCTTCAGCACCTTGGTCAGCGCCACCACTCCGGCCACGCAGTCGTCGTCGGAGGCCTCTTCCACCGGGCTGTGACTCACCCCGGTGGGGTTGCGCACGAACAGCATTGCCGTCGGCACGTGCGCCGAGAGGATCCCGGCGTCGTGGCCCGCCCCGGTGGGCAACTGCGGTGCGCCGTCGAGCAGCGCACTGATCCGGTCCCGCAGTGCGTCGTCGAAACCAACGACGGGCGAATAGGATTCGCGAGTCACCGTGCAGGTGGCGCCGTGCTCGGCGGCCGCGTCCTCACCGGCCGCCGTGACCTCGGAAACCAACTTCTCCAACACGGTGTCGTCGGCCGCGCGGGCGTCCAGCCAGCCGTGCACGGCCGACGGAATCGCGTTGACGCCGTTGGGGATCACGAGCACCTTGCCGAAGGTGGCGAGTGCGCCGGTGCGGGTGGCGGTGTCCCGGGCGGCCAGCACACTGGTCGCGAACGGCAACATGGGGTCGACGCGATCATCCACCCGGGTGGTGCCGGCATGGTTTGCCTCGCCGAGGAATTCGAACCGCCAGCGGCCGTGCGGCCAGATGGCTGTCGCCACCCCGACCGCGGCGTCCATGTCCACCAGCGCCCGGCCCTGTTCGACGTGAAGTTCGACGAACACACCGATGCGCTCCAGCGCCTGCTCGTCACGGCCCAGCCGCGCGGGGTCCACCCCGGCCGCCTGCATCGCATCGCCGAGGGTGACGCCGTCGGCGTCCCTGAGCCCGCGGGCGCGGTCGGGTTCGATCGCGCCGGTCAGCAGCCGACTGCCCATGCACGCGACTCCGAACCGGGCGCCCTCCTCGTCGGCGAAGTTGGTCACCGCCAGCGAGCGGGTGGGCTCGACGCCCTGCGCGCGCAGTTCGTCGACAGCCAGAAAGGCCGAAACCACGCCCAGCGGACCGTCATACGCCCCGCCGTCGGGCACGCTGTCGAGATGGCTGCCGGTCACCACCGAGCCGGCGCGGGGTTCGCCCCACCACGCCCACTGGTTCCCGTTGCGGTCCTCCTCGTAGGTCAGGCCGCGCTGCTTGGCCTGGTCGATGAACCAGGCGCGCAACTCGCCGTCGGCCGCGTTCCAGGCGAACCGGCGGTAGCCGCCGCTGCCCGGGTCCCTGCCGATGGGCGCGAGCGACGCCCACAAGGAGACGAACCGGTCATTCAGAGAGGTCATCAGCTCTCCTGCATGGGGATCCGGACGCCGCGTTCCTTCGCGACCTCTTCGGCCCGCTCGTAACCGGCGTCGACGTGACGGATCACGCCCATGCCCGGGTCATTGGTCAGCAACCGCGAAAGCTTTTGTGCCGCAAGCTCGGTCCCGTCGGCCACGCCGACCTGCCCGGCGTGGATGGACCGACCGATGCCGACGCCGCCGCCGTGGTGGATCGACACCCACGCCGCACCCGACGAGGTGGCGGTCAGGGCGTTGAGCAGCGGCCAGTCGGCGATCGCGTCGGATCCGTCGAGCATCGACTCGGTCTCGCGGTAGGGGCTGGCCACCGAGCCGCAGTCGAGGTGGTCGCGGCCGATGACGATCGGGGCCGACACCTTGCCGCTGGCCACCAGATCGTTGAACAGCACGCCGGCCTTGTCTCGTTCGCCGTAGCCCAACCAGCAGATCCGCGCGGGCAGGCCCTGGAACGCGATGCGCTCACGGGCGCCGCGCATCCACTTGTGCAGGCGGTCATCGTCGGGGAACAGATCCATGATGGCCTTGTCCGTGGTGTAGATGTCCTCCGGATCGCCCGAGAGCGCGACCCAGCGGAACGGGCCCTTGCCCTCGCAGAACAGCGGGCGGATGTAGGCGGGGACGAAACCGGGGAATTCAAAGGCGCGTTCGTAACCGCCGAGGCGGGCCTCGTCGCGGATCGAGTTGCCGTAGTCGAAGACCTCGGCGCCGCCGTCCTGGAACTCGACCATGGCCTCGACCTGCTTGGCCATGGATTCGCGGGCCCGGTCGGTGAATTCGTCGGGCTTCTTCTCGGCGTAGTCGTGCCAGTCGTCGAGGTCGATGCCTTCCGGGAGGTATGACAGCGGGTCGTGTGCGCTGGTCTGGTCGGTCACCAGGTCGATGGGTACGCCGCGGCGCAGCAGCTCGGGGAAGATCGTGGCGGCGTTGCCGACGACGCCGACCGACCAGGCCCGCTTGTTGGTCCGGGCGTCGACGGCCTTCTTGATGGCATCCTCGAGATCGTCGGCGACCTCGTCGAGGTACCGGTGCTCGACGCGGCGGCGCAGACGCGCCTCGTCGACGTCCACGATGAGGCAGGCGCCGCCGTTGAGGGTCACCGCGAGCGGCTGCGCACCGCCCATGCCGCCGCAGCCGCCGGTCAGCGTCAGGGTGCCGGCAAGGGTGCCGCCGAAGCGCTTTTCGGCTGCGGCAGCGAAGGTTTCGTAGGTGCCCTGCACGATGCCCTGAGTGCCGATGTAGATCCAGGACCCCGCAGTCATCTGCCCGTACATGGTCAGCCCGAGGTTCTCCAACCGCCGGAACTCGGGCCAGGTGGCCCAGTCGCCGACCAGGTTGGAGTTGGCGATCAGTACGCGGGGCGCCCACTCATGGGTCTGCCACACGCCGACCGGCTTGCCGGATTGCACCAGCATCGTCTCGTCGGGTGCCAGGGTCTCCAGGGTGCGCACCATGGCGTCGAAACAGGCCCAGTTGCGTGCCGCGCGTCCCGTACCGCCGTAGACGACCAGGTCGTCCGGGCGTTCGGCATTCTCGGGATCGAGGTTGTTCATGAGCATGCGCAGTGGAGCTTCGGTATACCAGCTGCGTGCGGTGCGGGTGGTGCCGCGAGGGGCACGTACGGGACGGGCGCCTTCCATTGGATCTCTCCCTTGAATATCGAAATGGGTTGGTGGAGTGGCTAATCGAGAAACAGATTGCGATCTGATGCGCGCTGGTCGAATTCTTCGAGCCACCGCTGGCCGTGTTCGGGCAGCGCCTCCGTGAGCGCGTGGAGCAGGCTCATGGTCAGTGCCATCGGCGCGACGGTGGAATCGAAGGTCAGTGTCGAGGCGACGGGCGCGGCGAGCAGATCGTCGACTTCGCCCGCCAGCGGGCACAGCGGGCTATCGGTGACCAGGGCGACCCGCAGCCCGAGGGTGCGGGCGAACTGAATGGATTCCTGCAGCGCCCGTGGATAGCGCGGCAAGCCGAAGGCCAGCAGCCATGTCGCGCCCGCGGCGCGGGCGTTGACCAGCACGTCGTCGCCATCCGAACCGGCAGGAACCGACCGCACATCCGGGTGCACCTTCGCGGCGAAATGCACGAAGATGTCGGCGAACGGCTTGGACACCCGCAGCCCGAGCACCGGCAGCGGTCGCGAGTCAGCGAGGTAGCTGCCGACCCGCTCGATCCGCTCGCCTGCCCATGGGCTGGATGCGAGCTCTGCGAGGTTCGCGGTCTCGGCCGCGATCAGGCGGTGCAGTGCACTGACCGAGTCGGCTTCGGTACCGGTGCCGCGTAGTTCTTCCTGTACCTGCGCTCTGGCCTGTTCGCGCAGCTCAGGGTAGCCGTCGAAGCCCAGGGCGGAGGCGAAGCGGCTGACCGTCGGCTGGCTGACGCCCGAGCGGCGGCCGAGCTCCTCGGCGCTGAGCCACACCGCTTCCTCGGGGTGGTCGAGCAGAAAGCCCGCGACGCGTCGCTGTGCCGGCGACAGCTGACGGCCTTCGATCAGCATGTTGAGCCAGCGCCGCACGCTGGCGGCAGCTGCCGGTGTCTGCCCTGTCGGCATCTTCCCTCGATTCGACGGTGTCAGCCCAAAATGTGCTCTCTGAATGAAGACTTGTCAAGAGCGGTCACTCATATCGATTGAATAATCATACAAACTACAAGATCAACACTTGCTGTATACATTCACCACGATGTAGCGTGCCTTCGCAGGGTAGGGGCGTGACGGTGTCAAGCGTGAGGATCAGGAGAACCGACGGCGTCGAATGCGTTGTGGCCCTTGTCGCGGCTCCTCGGTGCAACGGCCACCAAAATCGCCCGCAACTCTCCGGGGCCGGTCATCGTGGTTCCGTGACGACACCGCAGACCCGTCCAGTTTCCAGCAGCACAGTAGGGAGAATCAGATGAACAGCACGCCGCCCCGGGTCACCGTTGGCCGGGGACCGGTTTCGGAAGCTGATGTCGTTGCCGTGGCCCGGTACGGGGCCGGCGTGGAGCTCGGCAGCGACGCACTTGCCGCGATCGGCGAGGCGCGCACCATCGTCGACGCACTGGCCCACGACGTCAAACCGCACTACGGAGTGTCGACCGGTTTCGGTGCGCTGGCCAGCGTGCACATCCCGCTCGACCAACGGGTGCAGTTGCAGCGCTCACTGATCCGCTCGCATGCGGCCGGATCCGGGCCCGAAGTGGAACGTGAAGTGGTCCGCGCGCTCATGCTGCTGCGGCTCTCCACCCTGGCGACCGGCCGCACCGGCGTGCGGACGGAAACCGCCACGACCATGGCCGCCCTGCTCGACGCCGGGATCACACCCGTCGTGCGCGAGTACGGTTCGCTGGGCTGTTCGGGTGATCTGGCGCCCTTGGCGCACTGCGCTCTGGCGCTCCTCGGTGAGGGCGACGTGCGCGACGCCGCAGGCAATCTGCGCGAGTCCGCCGAAGCGATGCGCGAGGTCGGCATCGAACCGATCGAGCCCGCGGAAAAGGACGGCCTGGCACTCATCAACGGCACCGACGGCATGCTCGGCATGCTTCTGTTGGCCTGCCACGATTTCGACATGCTGCTGCGCTGTGCCGATCTCACGGCCGCGATGAGCGTCGAGGCCATGCTGGGCACCGACCGGGTGTTCGCGGCCGATCTGCAGGCGCTGCGCCCGCAACCCGGCCAGGCCGTGGCGGCCGCGAATATGCGTGCGCTGCTGGCGAATTCGCCGATCGTCGCGAGCCACGTCGGCCCTGACTGCACGTACGTCCAGGACGCCTACTCGATGCGGTGCGCACCCCAGGTCGCAGGCGCCGCTCGCGACACCCTGGCCCACGCCCGCACCATCGCCGGCTACGAACTGGCCTCGGCGGTCGACAACCCCGTCGTCACGGCCGACGGCCGCGTGGAATCCAACGGCAACTTCCACGGTGCTCCGGTCGCCTACGTGCTGGACTTCCTCGCCATCGCCGTCGCCGATCTGGCGTCGATCAGTGAACGACGCACCGATCGCATGCTCGACGTCGCGCGGTCGCGTGGGCTGCCGCCGTTCCTGGCACACGACGCAGGCGTCGACTCGGGGCACATGATCGCGCAGTACACCCAGGCCGCGATCGTCTCGGAGCTCAAGCGGCTGGCGGTGCCTGCCAGTGTCGACTCGATCCCGTCGAGCGCGATGCAGGAAGACCACGTCTCGATGGGATGGTCGGCGGCCCGCAAACTGCGGCTGGCGCTCGACGGGCTGACCCGCGTGCTCGCCGTCGAACTGCTCACTGCTGCGCGGGCCATCGACCTGCGGGCACCGCTGCAGCCCGGTCCCGCCACCGGTGCCGTGGTCGCCGCGCTGCGCGAAACCGTGCCGGGGCCGGGGCAGGACCGCTTCCTGTCTCGCGAGGTCGAGGCGGCCGTGGAGTTCGTCCGCAGCGGGGCCGCGGTGGCCGCGGCGAACTCGGCACTGCCGGAGCCGTTGCAGGGCGTCTCGGCCGAACGCTGAGGTCAGGCTCCTCACATACTGCCGGGCAGGGTCGTGAGCACACCGTGATGGGCGCTTCACACAGCGCGACATTTCGGCAATATCGCGTCCCTAGCCTCGCGGTATGTCTGGAACACGAAACGTCGTCGTGGTCGGTCACGGCATGGTGGGACACCGCTTTGTCGAGGCGCTGCGGGCCAGGGACACCGCGGGGGACTGGCGCGTCACGATCCTGGCGGAGGAGTCCGAAGCGGCCTACGACCGGGTCGGGCTGACCGGATACACCGAGCACTGGGACCGTGCCCGGCTGGCGCTGCCCGGCAACGGCTACGTCGGCGACGACCTGGTCGACCTGAGGCTGGGCAGTGCGGTCGTCGAGATCGACCGGGACGCACGTACCGTGCGCACCGCGAATGGCGAGAGCTTCGCCTACGACACGTTGGTGCTCGCCACGGGGTCGTACGCGTTCGTGCCGCCCGTGCCGGGGCGCGACCTGCCCGGCTGCCATGTCTACCGCACGCTGGACGACCTGGACGCCATCCGCGCGAGCGCGCAGACAACGTTGGGCTCGAAGTCGCCGGTCGGTGTGGTGATCGGTGGTGGTCTGCTCGGCCTGGAAGCGGCAAACGCGTTGCGGCAGTTCGGACTGAGCACGCATGTTCTTGAGATGTCGCCGCACCTGATGGCGGCTCAGCTCGACGAGGCCGGCGGCGTATTACTGAACCGCATGATGCGGGCTTTGGGCATCGAGGTGCACACTGCGGTCAGCACCGAGAGGATCCAGCCGGCGCAGAAGCATCAGCCGCTGCGGCGCTCCGCGATCGACGACTCGCTGCGGGTGTCACTCAACGACGGCACCTCGATCGACGCCGGCGTCGTGATCTTCGCCGCCGGTGTGCGACCGCGCGACGAGTTGGCCCGCGGCGCCGGTCTGGACGTGGCGCAGCGTGGCGGTGTGCTCACCGATCTGACTTGTGTGACAAGCGATCCCAATATCTACGCAATCGGCGAGGTGGCCGCCATCGAGGGCCGCTGTTACGGCCTGGTGGCTCCGGGATACACCACCGCGGAGGTGGTGGCCGACCGGCTGCTCGGCGGCGCGGCCGAGTTCCCCGGCGCGGACATGTCGACCAAGCTCAAGCTGCTCGGGGTTGACGTCGCCAGTTTCGGTGACGCGAAAGGGCTTACGCCGAACTGCCTTGAGGTCGTGGTCAACGACCCCGTCAAGCAGACCTACGCCAAACTGGTGCTGTCCGACGATGCCAAGACCCTGCTCGGTGGCATCCTGGTCGGCGACGCGTCGTCCTACGGCGTGCTGCGACCCATGGTGGCCAGTGAGCTGCCCGGCGACCCGTTGGCGTTGATCGCTCCCTCGACCGACAGCGAGTCGTCCGGGCTGGGCGTGAGCGCGCTCCCCGACATCGCGCAGATCTGCTCGTGCAACAACGTCACCAAAGGCGATCTGAAGGAAGCGATCTGCGGAGGCTGCACCGATGTGACCGGCCTGAAGAAGTGCACGCTGGCCGGCACCTCGTGCGGGTCGTGTGTGCCGCTGCTCAAGCAGCTGCTTGAGGCCGAGGGCGTCGAGCAGTCCAAGGCGCTGTGCGAGCATTTCAGCCAGTCGCGGGCCGAGCTGTTCGAGATCATCAGCGCCACGGAGATCCGCACGTTTTCCGGTCTGATCGAGCAGTTCGGTACCGGAAAAGGTTGCGACATATGCAAACCCACGATCGCCTCCATCTTGGCGTCCACCAGCTCGGAGCACATCCTCTCCGGTGAGCAGGCCTCGCTGCAGGACTCCAACGACCACTTCCTGGCCAACATCCAGAAGAACGGCAGCTACTCGGTGGTGCCGCGGGTTCCCGGCGGGGACATCACCCCCGAGCAGCTCATCCTGATCGGCGAGATCGCCAGGGATTTCGACCTGTACACCAAGATCACGGGCGGCCAGCGCATCGACATGTTCGGCGCCCGGGTGGAGCAGCTGCCCGAGATCTGGCGCAGGCTGGTCGAGGGCGGGATGGAATCCGGGCATGCCTACGGCAAGTCGTTGCGCACCGTGAAGAGCTGCGTCGGCAGTGACTGGTGCCGCTACGGCCAGCAGGATTCCGTGCAGATGGCCATCAACCTGGAGTTGCGGTACCGCGGGCTGCGGTCCCCGCACAAGCTCAAGATGGGGGTGTCGGGCTGCGCGCGTGAGTGCGCGGAGGCCCGTGGCAAGGACGTCGGCGTCATCGCCACCGAAACCGGCTGGAACCTCTACGTCGGCGGCAACGGCGGGATGACGCCCAAGCACGCGCAACTGCTGGCCGGCGACCTCGACGACGAGACGCTCGTGCGCTACATCGACCGGTTCTTGATGTTCTACATCCGCACCGCCGACCGGCTGCAGCGCACCGCGCCGTGGGTCGAGGGCCTCGACGGTGGTATGGACCATCTGCGCGATGTCGTCTGCAACGACTCGCTGGGTCTTGCAGCCGAATTCGAGGCCGCGATGGCCCGCCACGTCGAGGGATACGCCTGCGAATGGAAGGGCGTGCTCGAGGACCCCGAGAAGCTGTCGCGGTTCGTCTCGTTCGTCAACGCCCCCGATGTCGCAGATCCCACCGTGGCGTTCACCGAACGGGCTGGGCGCAAAGTGCCGGTCACTGCGCTGGGTATGCCCTCGATCGGCCAGGAGGCGAAATGACACTGCTCGACGTTCACCAGGACATCGACGCATCGACCTCACGCGAATGGACGACCGCATGCCGGTACGACTACCTGATGCCGTGCCGCGGGGTGGCCGTGCTGCTGCCGGATGGATCGCAGGTGGCGCTGTTCCGGCTCGACGACGGCACGCTGCATGCCGTGGGCAACATCGACCCGTTCTCCGGGGCGGCCGTGATGTCCCGCGGGATCGTGGGTGACCGGGGCGGGCGGGCCACCGTGCAGTCGCCCATCAAGAAGCAGGCGTTCGCGTTCGACGACGGCAGCTGCCTCGACGGACCCGAGATGTCGGTGCCGGTCTACCGGACCCGCGTCACGCCCGGCGGCTTCGTCCAGGTCGCCCGGTAGCGCCTGCGGTCGTCCAGTAGGCGTCGCGGCCCGGTCCGTCACAGCGCTGGACGTCACCGCGCCGTTCCAACACCGTCAGGTTCCGATAGACCGCTTCGATCACGACCGGTTCACCGAAGTGTTCGTGAACGTGGTCACGAAGCTGTGCGGTGGTCATCGACCGTCGCGTGCCCGAGAGCGCGCTCAACAGGCGCAGCCGCAACCGTTCGGCCGGCGTCGGGTTAGTTGCTGGCACGAATGGACTCACCGTCGGGGCGACGAGTGTCGCCCACCGTTGTTACCTGCACTGTTACCCAAGCTCCCGCAAACAAAGACCAGCTATCGGACATACGATAGCTGAGTACAACCCGAATTCCCGCAGCGCCGTGATCAGCTTGGATGCTGGGGCGCATGTTTAGCAGGTCGAAAACCCGGGTACAAGCGATTTTCACGCTGCAGATCATCCAGGTGAACGGCAGTTGAACAGGTACCAGTGGGTCTTGGCGGTTTGCTCTGGCTAACTAGAAAAGTTCGCTGAGCGTCGCTACTATCCCGTTGGGGAGTGCTTCAAAAGGGGCTGACGAGGATGATATTTGCACGTTCGATGGTCAAGCTGGTGGGTTTGCTCGGTGCAGCGGCGATGCTGGGCGCGGTGATCGCGTTGATGTTGCCGCTCGGTCTTGCTGTGGTCGACCGCACGGGCGCACCGATACCCTGCGGCACCGGCATGCGTCCGTCCTATGACGTCGCGGCCAAGCAGGATCTGCTCAACCTGGACCAACACACCTTGGCTGGGCCTGCGTACGTGATGAGTGACTATGCCGAGCAGTGCGAGGGACTGGTCACTGCGCGTCGGACGGCAGCGTTGTCCGTTGGTGGCGGCGGTGCGGTCCTGTTGCTGGCCGTGCTGGCCGGGCCGTACGTCGTACGCGCGCTGGCCTCACGCCGCGACCGGCAGGCCCAGTACGCCCGCTCGGCGGAACCGGTTGGCGATCAGCCGAACCATGCCGGGGTGCAAGCCCAGCGGTTCGCTGACGACGTCCCCACCGGCGTCACGCAACCGATCCTGGAAGAGCCCATCGGCAAGCAGGTAGGACGCCACTGCAATGCGGCGGCCGCTGCGTTGGCGCTGCGCGGCAACAGCTTCGGCGACGCTGGGCGCGCCGGTGGCGGCATAGGCCAGTTCTACGCGATCGCCGGTAACGGCTGACAGCAGTGCGGCGGTGCGGCGCAGATCGGACTGAGCGCGGGGGTCTGATGTCCCTGCCGCTGCCAGGATCACTGAAACGCCTGGGCGCCAGCCTGATTCGGCCAGCCGATCGGCGAGTACCCGGACCGTCCCTGGGCACGGGCCCAGTGGCTGGGTGATGGTCACCGAAGGGTGACCGCTGGCAGCGACATACGTGGGCACGTCGACGCGGACGTGATAACCGCTGGCCAAGAACGCGGGTACCACCACCGCAGGCGCATCCGCGGGCAGAGCGTCGAGCACTTCGGTCGGTGTCGGTCCGAGCACGTCGACGAACGAGACGTGGACCTGTCGGCCGAGCAGCTGGGCCACCCGCTCGGCGAGCGTGTTGATCATCGCCACACCGCCCGGCTTGCGGGTCCCGTGCGCCGCCAGTACCAGGCTCATCGCGCGCCGGCGAGGTCGGCGTTCACCGGCTCGTCGACCGCCAGCCGGTAGCCACGCTTCACCACGGTCGACACGATGTTCTTGTCTCCCAAGGCAGTTCGCAGCCGCAGCACAGCCGTCTCCACGGCGTGGGTGTCGGTGCCGCTGCCCGGCAGCGCGCCGAGCAGATCGAATCGGGATACCACCGCCCCGGGCCGGTGGGCCAGCGCGCGGATGGTCGCCATCGACGCCGGCGACAGTGGCTTGACGACGCCGTCGACCATCACGCACGTGCCCCGGATCTCCAGGACATGCCCGGCCACTCGGACGGTACGGGCCTGCAGCAGGGGCAGTTCGTCGGTGATGTGGCGGGCCAGCGCGCCCAGCCGCATGCGTTCGGGCGCCGAAACGGGTATCCCGAGCCGGACCAACGGCCGGGCCGTCACGGGACCCACGCACATCGCGTGCACGTTGGTGCGCAGCGCCGACACCACCTGATCGGCGATCCCCATCTCGGTCGCGCGCATCAACACCGAGGCCACCGCCGGTGCCGACGTGAAACTGACCGCGTCGAAACGCTGTTCGGCGATACCGGCGACCAGCTGGTCGAATTCGCCCTCGCGTGGCGCGGGATGCCAGCGGTACACCCGGATAGGGACCACATCCGCACCGGCGCTTCGTAATTCGTCGAGGAACTCCGGGAAGGGGTCCCAGTCGTCGGTGGCGCCGTGCAACTGCACGGCGATGCGCAGGCCGGCGATTCCGTGCTCGACGAGATAGTGCAACACCTCGCGGGAGGATTCCGAATCCGGTGACCACTCCTCCGGAAGACCCGCCGCCCGCAGCGCGCCCGTGGCTTTCGGGCCTCGGGACACGATGCGGGCCTGGCTCAGGGCGCTGGTCAGTTCAGCGGCCACGCCCCAGCCGTCGGCCGCCGCGATCCAACCGCGAAAGCCGATCCCCGTCGTGGCGACCACGATGTCGGGCGGATCGGAGATCAGGGCCTCGGTGTTGGTGCGCAGCTCGTCATCATCGGGCAACGGAACCATCGCGATGGCCGGCGCGCTGGTCACCGTCGCACCGCGGCGGGTGAGCAACGTGGCCAGCTCGTCGGCACGCCGGGCGGAGGTCACCGCCACCCGGAAGCCGGTCAGCGGTGCCCAGTCGGGCTCGGTCATGGGATCCAGTGAAGGCACGTCGTGTTTCCAAGTCATTACCCGGCCATTGCCGAGGCGTGTCGGTCTGTCTGGACCATTGTGACGCCTGCCGTGGCGGGCCGACGAACGTAGCGGAACCAGGTGACTGCCGAGGCCAGCACGTAGAAGGCCAGGAAGACCCACAACGCGGTGGTCGCCGAGCCGCTGGACAGGTAGGACTGCCGCAACGCCAGGTTGATGCCCACGCCGCCGAGTGCTCCGATCGCGCCGGCGAAGCCGATCAACGCCCCCGACATCGATCGCGACCACTGCTGCCTGGTCTCCTGATCGGCCTGCAGGGAGTGGCTGCGGGCCTCGAAGATGGACGGGATCATCTTGTACACCGAGCCGTTGCCGAGTCCGCTGAGCAGGAACAGGGCGACGAACCCGACGACGTAGCCGGCCATCATCAGGCCCGTGGCAGCGCCGGCGCTGTGATCGTCGACCATGCTGATCGCGACCAGGAGCCCGGCGGCCAGGATCATGCCGCCGAAGACCGCGAGGGTCACCCGGCCGCCGCCGATCCGGTCGGCCAGCTTGCCGCCGTAGACGCGGGACAGCGAGCCGAGCAGCGGGCCGATGAACGCGATCTGCGCGGCGTGCAGTGAAGCCTGGGCCGGGGTCTGGCCGCCTGCCGCGAAGTTGATCTGCAGCACCTGACCGAACGCGAACGCGAACCCGATGAACGATCCGAAGGTGCCGATGTAGAGCAGCGAGATCACCCATGTATCCCGTTCGCCGAGAATGGCTTTCATCGCGCCCAGATCGATCTTGTGCTGTTCGAGGTTGTCCATGAAGAGCGCTGCGCCGATTCCGGCGACCGTCAGCGCCACCAGATACACCGCACACACCCAGTAGGGCGCCCGGTTGCCGGCGGTCGCGATGACCAGCAGTCCGATCAGCTGGATCATCGGCACACCGATGTTGCCGCCGCCCGCGTTGAGTCCCAGCGCCCAGCCCTTGAGCCGCTGCGGGTAGAACGCGTTGATGTTCGTCATCGACGACGCGAAGTTGCCGCCGCCGAATCCGGCCAGCGCCGCGCACACCAGATAGGGCCACAGCGGCAGGCCGGGATGGGCCAGCAGCACCATGGTGCCCACGGTCGGGATCAACAGCACGAAGGCCGAGAACCCGGTCCAGTTCCGACCGCCGAACGTGGCCGTCGCCATGGTGTAGGGAATGCGGAGGCATCCGCCGACCAGGGTGGCGGTGGCCCCCAGCAGGAACTTGTCGCCGGCGGTGAAGCCGTAGACCGACTCCGGCATGAACAGCACCATGACCGACCAGATGGACCAGATGGAGAACCCGATGTGCTCGGCGAACACCGACCAGATCAGGTTGCGCCGCGCGATGTACTTGTTCCCGTTCTCCCAGGCCTCGGTGTCCTCGGGATCCCAGTCGGTGATGTGATCAGGTTTCAACAGTTTCGGCATGGCCCGAACGGTAGAAACCGTTTATTGCCCGGACGCTCCCCGCGATGACCCGGCCGTGAAATTCCGCTCACTCTATCCAGGGCGCGCGTGTGAGGCGGTTACCAGACGTCGCCGTCACGCCAATCGCAGGTCAATTCCGCGGTGGTGTCCAGCTCGAGGCCGTGCGGCAGGTCGGTCGGCAGAACGAACAGCGACCGGTCGTCGTCGGGGGTGCGCGCCAGGCCCGCGGGCTGCAGCACCGAGGTCGGGCCCTGCCACGCCAGCCAGCCGCGTGAGGTGTACATCGGCCGGCCCTCTTCCGACGCGCTCAGCGCGCCGATCTGATACGCCCCGCGCAGCACCTGTTCGAGGGCATCCATGACCGCCGTGGCCAGTCCTTGACCGCGCCAGTCCTCGCGGACCGCGACACCTTCGAGGTAGCCGCAGCGCAACGCGGTGTCGCGGTAGAGCAGCCGGCGTTGGACCACCGCGCCGTGCGCGATCAGCGCACCGTGATGGCAGATCAGTGCGTGCATGCCGCCGAGGGCGTGCTCCCAGTCCGCATCGGTGAAATCCCCGCCGAACGCCTCGATGACCATGCGGCGGGCGCCTTCACGGGTCTCGTGGTCGAGATCGGAGGTGTGGACCAGCCGCGCGGTGTAGACGTCACGGAGACGGGCACCGAGGTCTCCGCGGACGTGAGGAGCACCAGGATCGCGCGTAAGCACACCCTGTTTCTACCAGCGATGCCCGACGGTGTCTCGGTACGGTCCCGGGTGGATCAGTCGAACGGACGCCGTGGGTGGGCCCAGTGCAGTCGGACGGTCTGGCCCGGCCGCACCTGGCCCAGCTTGTCGATGTCCTCGTCGGTCACCACACCGATCACCGGATAACCGCCGGTGACCGGGTGATCCGGACCGAGGATCACCGGAAAACCGTTGGGCGGCACCTGAATGGCCCCACGGGTGGCCCCTTCGCTTGGCAGTTGGCGGTCCGGCCAGCGGTAGTCCAACGGCATGCCGACCAGGCGCATGCCGACCCGGTCGCTGCGGTTGGTCACCAGCCAGTTGGTGCGGATCAGGACGTCGGGGTCGACGAACCAGTCGTCGCGCGGACCCGGTACGACCTGCAGTTCGACCACTTCGTCGGTGATTGCTGCCACCGGAGCCTGGTCCAGTTCGGGGAACTCGTCGGTGTGCTCGCCGATGGGCAGGATGTCCCCGGGTTGAAGCGGGGTGGGCCCGATCGACGACATCACGTCGTAGCTGCGTGAACCCAGCACCGGTTCGACGTTGATGCCGCCGCGCACCGCGAGATAGCTGCGCAGCCCCGAGTGCGGCGCGCCCAGCGAGATCACCTGGCCGTCGTGCACGTAATGGATGCTGTTGGTGCCGAACGGGATTCCGTTCACCGCGGGATCGGTGTCGGCGCCGGTGACGGCGATGGCGACGTCTCCGCCGCGCACCCGTGCCGAGAACCCGCCGAAGGTCACCTCGATGGTGGCGTGCTCACCCGGATTGGCCACCAGTCGGTTGGCCAGCGTGTGAGAGCGACGGTCGGCGGCGCCCGAGCGGCTGACACCCATGTGTGCCAGGCCGGGGCGGCCCAGATCTTCCAGCAGTGCCAGCGGGCCGGTGCGCAGCACTTCCAGTGTGGTGGTCATGTCTCTCCTGCCTCCCTCAACCGATCGCCCGGAACTGGACTCGCATCCCCGGCGTCAGCAGCGCCGGCTTCTCGCGGTCGACGTCGAACAGCACGGCGTCGGTGTGCCCGATCAATTGCCAGCCACCCGGTGACTGCCGCGGATAGATACCGCTGAATTCGCCGGCCAGCCCGACGGCTCCGGCGGGAACGCTGGTGCGCGGTTCGGCGCGGCGGGGGACCTGCAGTCGCGGGTCACCGTCCACCAGGTAGGCGAAACCCGGTGCGAAACCGCCGAATCCGACCCGCCACGGGGTGCCGATGTGCGCCGCGATGACGCCTGCGGGCGTCAGCCCGGTCAGTGCCGCCACCTCGTGCAGGTCGGCGCCGTCGTAGACGACGTCGATGGTCACGTCGACCTGGTCGCTCCCCGGTTCGGTGGCGAGCCGTTCCGGTGCCGGACGGAGCTTGCTCAGCCGCTGCCGGACCCCGGGTTGATAGCGTGCGCCTGCGAGCTTCACCAGGATGGTGCGCGACGCCGGGACGATGTCTACGACGCCGGGCAGGTCGGCCTCGTGCAGGTGGGCCGTCCACGCCAAAACGTCGGCCGTGCTGTCGAACTCGAGCAGCAACGCGTGATTCCCATATTCGTGGACGTCAGGCATGACCACTGCGTCCACCACATCTGATGCCACACTCATATTCCGAAACTACCCGCGAGTAGCTAGGAAATGGGTGGCTCTATGAGCCTTGCCAGAACTGCCTTACCGAAGCCTCACACCGCGAGCTGATACGTGGGTTCGCGACGCTTGATGAAGGCGATCACGCGGTAGGTGACGGGCAGCATGACCACCTCGACGGCGGTCTTGTAGAACCAGCCGAGCGCGGTGTAGACGGCGAAGTCCTTGAACGTCGAGATACCGATGGCACCGGCGGCGATGCTGCAGAACACCAAGGTGTCGCCGAGCTGTCCGGCGAACGTGGACCCGACCAGGCGGGCCCACAGGTGCTTCTCTTTCGTCCGCTGCTTGATGGCGACGACAACCCAGGCGTTGATGGTCTGCCCGACGATGAAGCCGGCCAGTCCGGCGATGATCAGCTGCGTATACGCGTGCACGACGTTCTCGAAGTGCTCTTCGTTGGTGTAGAAGTCGGCGGCCGGCAGGTAGATGGTCACCCAGAAGGTGAACGCCGCCAGGATGTTCATCGCGAAGCCGAGGAAGATCGCGCGGCGGGCGGCCTTGAAGCCATACACCTCGGAGAGCACGTCGCCGATGACGTAGGTCAGCGGGAAGACGATGAACCCGCCGTCGGTGATGATCGGACCGAACGCGACGCCCTTGGTGGCGGTGACGTTGGAGATGATCACCAACGCCGTGAACACCGCTACGAGCACCGGATAGTAGGCAGAGCCGATGGCCGCCGTGCCGCGATGCTGGTGCTCTTGGGTGCTTGTCACGCGGCCATTTTGTCAGGCCTTTCTTCGTCGGGCCTGTCAGGCCAGTGCGCGCGCCAACAGGGGTGGCAGCTGATCGGCCACCCACGGGTAGGACAGCGTCGAGGCGAACGCGATGGCCCCGGCCAGGTCCTTGGTGGTGAAGACGTGGCGGTTGCGGGCTGTGGCCCGCAGGCCGGCGATGGTGGGGTCGGCGAGCAACGCGTCGCGATCCTGATCACTCTCGGTGGTCCAGATGAGCACATCGGCACTGTCGAGGACGGAGGCCATCTGGTCGCGGGGGATCAGCTTGTCGACCGGTGGGACGGTGAAGCCGAGCTGGGTCAGGAAGTCGGTGCGCCAGCCGGGCGGGGTGGCCTGGACGCTGTCGCGGAACAGCGTGCCGCCCAGCAGCAATGCCTTCTTGCCGTTGAACTGCGGATTGTTGGTGGCCGCCGCCTTGAACTTGTCGTCGACGCCGTTGATCAGGCCGGTCATCTGGTCGTTCTTGAACACGGCCTGGCCGATGACGGTGGCCTGGTCCTTCCATGGTTCGAAGAAGGCGTCCTGGCCGGATTGCGCGACGGTGGGGGCGATCTCGGAGAGCTTGGCGTACGTGTCGGAGTCCAGCCCGGCATCGGTGGCGATGATCAGGTCGGGTTTGAGTCCCTTGATCTGGTCGACCTGGATACCGTCGGCCAGGCTCAGCACGGTGGGTTGGGCACCGGCGAGTTTGGGCTGCGCCCAAGGCCATACCGCGAACGGTTCCTCACCGAACCACTCCGTGACGGCGATCGGCACGACGCCCACGGCCAGCAGATCGTCCTGACCGGTGAAACCGGCGCTGACCACGCGCTGCGGCGCGACCGGGATCTTCGTTTCGCCGAAGACGTGCCGGACGGTGACCGAACCGTCCTTTGCGACTTCGCCAGGCTTCTCGGTGCTGCATGCGGCTACGAGCGCCATACCCGCGGTGATAGCCAGAAACCCCCGCCGGGACACAATTGTCGGCACTTAGCCAGAGTAACTGGTTTGCAGTGATGTCGTCATCGAACACCGTTGCCGCGCGCCGTGTCACGGCAGGCGTCCTGGCGTCGATAGCGAATATTTGTGCACGGGTGGCCGTATCCTCATCCCATGATGCGGCGCAGCGTGCTGTTCGCCATGTTCGGGCTGGCTCTTCCGGTTGCCGTCACGGTGGCTCCACCGGCCGCGGCTGATTGTGTCGACGCCGGCGGTTCCACGGTGTGTGCGCAGGGGACGGTGCGCGGCGGCGGGCCCGAGCCGCCGACCGCAGGCCCCTACTACCCGTACCCGTGCGAGCTCGACTGGTACTGCGACACCGGGGGTCTGAACATCATCATCGGTGGCGGTGACAACGGATGGGATGGCGGGGGCATCCGCCCGATCCGTCCTGGCCGGTAGCGTCGTTCCACGTAGCGGACATGCCCCGCGATAACCGCGCGGGCACGGCACGTCCGGGCGTAGTGTGCCGTCCGTGTTGACCCTGTTCCACGGTGGAGTCATCTGGACTCCGATGACGACGACAGACGCGCTGCTGGTTTCCGACGGTGTAGTGCAGGCAGTGGGAGACCGGGCCCGGGAACACGCCGCCGACGAGCAGGTCGATCTGGAGGGCGGCTTTCTGATGCCGTCGTTCGGTGACGGCCACGCTCACCCGCTCTACGGTGGTCTGGAATCGGCGGGGCCTGCCGTGCGGCCGTGCACGTCGGTCGACGAGATCGTCGCGACGGTAAAAGCTTATGCCGCAGCGCATCCCGAACAGGAGTGGATCGTCGGGGCGTCGTATGACGGCAGCCTGGCTCCGGGTGGCCTGTTCGACGCGCGTTGGCTGGACGCCGCCGTTGCCGATCGGCCGGTCGTGTTGCGGGCGTGGGACTACCACACCATGTGGGTCAATTCGGTGGCGCTGCAGCGGGCCGGCATCACCGCCGACACCCCGGAGCCGGTGTTGGGCGAGATCCCGCGCCGCGACGACGGTTCCCCGCTGGGCACGTTGCGCGAGTGGGGCGCCACCGATCTGATCGCCGCGGTGATGCCCGTGCGTGACGAGGCGGTGCGCGTCGCGGCGCTCGGCACCGCGGCCGACTATTACCTGGCCCGCGGGGTGACGTGGGTTCAGGATGCCTGGGTCGAACCCGGCGACGTGGACACCTACCTCGCGGCGGCCAACCAGGGTGCGCTGCGGATGCGGTTCAACCTCGCCTTCTACGCCGATCCGCGGCATTTCGATTCGCAGGTAACGCATTACGCCGATGCCGTAGCCCGGGTCCGGGCTGCGGGCTCGCCGCTGCTGACGGCGCAGACGGTGAAGTTCTTCGCCGACGGGGTCGTGGAGAACGAGACGGGCGCGTTGCTCGAGCCGTATTGTTCCGGCCTGCACAACCACGGCATGCAGTTGTGGGAAGGCGATTCCTTGGCGGAGGCCGCCCGCCGGGTCGACGATCTGGGCCTGCAGATCCACATCCATGCGATCGGTGACGCCGCCGTCCGGCAAGCCCTTGATGCCATCGAATACGTTGTGCGGCAGAATGGTCCGCGCGACCGTCGGCCGGTCATCGCCCATGCGCAGCTGGTGGACGACGCCGACATCGGCCGGTTCGCGGAGGTGGGCGTGATCCCGAACATGCAGCCGCTCTGGGCACAGATGGATGCTCTGATGACGGTGCTGACCATCCCGCGGCTCGGGCAGGAACGCTCGGATCAGCAGTACCGCATGCGCACGCTGGAAAAGTCCGGTGCGGCACTGGCATTCGGCTCGGACTGGCCGGTGTCATCCGGCGCGCCGCTCGACGGCATCGCCATTGCGGTGTCCCGGCGCACCGCGGCAGGCGAGCCCGCGGGCGGCTGGACCCCCGAGGAGATCCTGCCGCTGGAACCCGCGCTGGCCTCATACACCGCAGCGGTGGCGTATCAGGCCTTCGCCGAGGAAGATTGGGGCCGGATCGCGCCAGGCGCCAGCGCGGATCTGGTGTGGCTGGAGCGCGATCCACGGACGGTGTCGCCGCTGGATCTTCCGGCAGTGGGGGTACGCGCCACCTATCTACAAGGCCGGCCGGTCTATTCGGCCGCGAAGTGAAAGGCAACGCGATGACCCCTACGACCTCCGAGGCGGAGGACCACCTCAACCGCGTTCTGGGCTTGCCGTCGCTGGTGTTGTTCGGCCTGGTGTACATGGTGCCGCTGACGGTGTTCACCACCTACGGCATCGTCACCCAGACCACTGGTGGCCGCGTCCCGCTGGCCTACGTGGTCACGCTCGCCGCCATGGTGTTCACCGCCCGGTCGTACGCCAGGATGTCGTCGGCCTACCCGGTGGCCGGTTCGGCATATACCTACGCGCAGAAGACTTTCGGTGCCCCCATCGGCTTCCTCGGTGGCTGGTCGCTGCTGCTCGACTACCTGTTCCTGCCGATGATCAATTATCTGGTGATCGGCATCTACATGGAGCAGGCCCTGCCCGCCGTTCCCGCATGGGTGTGGGTGGTGGCCTCCATCGCTGTGGTGACCGTGCTCAACATCATCGGCATCGTCTCGGTCAACCGGACCAACTTCGTCATCATCGCCGCCCAGACCATCTTCATCGTCGTCTTCGTGGTGCTGTCGATCGTGGCGGTGACCAAGGCCGGCTCGATCGATCTGGCGGCCCCGTTCCGTGGTGACGGCACCGCGCCCGGCGCCGGTCCGATATTCGCCGGTGCCGCGGTGCTGTGCCTGTCGTTCCTGGGTTTCGATGCGGTGTCGACCCTGGCGGAGGAGGCCAAGGACCCGAAACGGTCTGTGCCACGGGCGATCATGATCGCGACGCTGGCCTCGGGTGTGATCTTCATCGTGCTGTCGTATCTGTCGCAGCTGGTGTTCCCGTCGAACCAGTTCGCCGACGTCGACTCCGGCGCGCTGGACGTGGTGTCGGCCGCCGGCGGCAAGTTCCTCGTGGTGTTCTTCACCTCGGCCTATGTCGCGGGAGCGCTCGGCTCGGCGCTGACATCGCAGGCGTCGGTGGCTCGCATCCTCTACGCGATGGGCCGCGACGGCATCCTGCCGCGGCCGGTGTTCGGCCGGCTGTCGCACAAATACCTCACCCCGATGTACGCGATCCTGGTGGTGTCGGCGGTGTCGCTGCTGGCCGTGGTGATCAAGCTGGAGACCCTCGCGTCGCTGATCAGTTTCGGTGCGCTGGTGGCCTTTTCAGCGGTCAACCTGTCGGTGATCAAGCATTACTTCCGTGATCAGGGCGAGCGCAGTGGCGGCGCGGTGATCAACAACCTGGTGTTGCCTCTCATCGGTTTCGGGTTGACCGTGTGGCTCTGGACGAGCCTGTCCTCGACCGCTCTGATCATCGGACTGTGTTGGCTGGCAGTCGGTTTCGTGTGGCTGCTGGGCGTGACCCGCGGCTTCACCCGGCCCACGCCTGTGATGGACATGAAGGAGTAGGGCCCCGATACGCCGAATGGCCACTTGCTGCACACGCATGACGAAAAAGCGTGCAACAAGTGGCCATTCGACGTTATGGGATCAGACGACCGTGATGGTGACGTCGATGTTGCCCCGGGTGGCCTTCGAGTAGGGGCAGACCTGGTGCGCCTCGTCGGCGATGGTCTGGGCCAGTTCGCGATCGATCCCAGGAACGCTCACATTGAGCCGGGCCTGCAGGGAGAACCCGCCGTCGGAGTTGATCAGGTCGACCTCGGCGTCGACTGCGGTGTCCGCAGGCAGCTTGACCTTGTGCTGGCCGGCGACCAGACCCATGGCGCTGAGGTAGCAGGCCGACCATCCCGCGGCGAACAGCTGCTCGGGGTTGGTGCCCGCGCCGTTGCCACCCGGAGGGGTCAGCTGGATGTCGAGGTTGCCGTCCGAGCTGTAGGACTCGCCCTGGCGCCCGCCGGTGGTGTGGGTCTTGGCGGTGTAGATGACGTTGGCGGTCTCTGTGGACATGAAGGTCTCCCGGTTCTCTATTGATCGGACCCGATCTAATCGGACTCGCTTGATATTAACGACGACCGAGCAGTTTGTCATCCCATCCGATTGAATCGGATCCGATATAATCGGGATCGTGAGGAAAGACACTCCGCAGCTCTCCGACTTCCTGTGCTTTGCGATCTACTCGGCCAACCTGGCCTACGGCAAGGCCTACAAGCCGATCCTGGAGAAGCTCGGCGTCACCTACACCCAGTACATCGCGATCGTTGCCCTGTGGGAGCAGGACCGGCAGACCGTCGGCAGTCTCGGCGAGAAGCTGTTTCTCGAATCGAACACGCTGACGCCGATTCTGAAAAAGCTTGAAACGATGGGCTATCTCACGCGCGAGCGTGATCCCGACGACGAACGGCAGGTGGTCGTGAGCCTCACCGAGGCCGGCCGCAAGCTTCGTCAGCA
The DNA here is from genome assembly GCF_002086485.1 of Mycobacterium aquaticum. Classification (GTDB taxonomy): domain Bacteria; phylum Actinomycetota; class Actinomycetes; order Mycobacteriales; family Mycobacteriaceae; genus Mycobacterium; species Mycobacterium aquaticum. Next base: position 124,863 of record NZ_MVHF01000002.1, read on the forward strand.
GGGCCTTGAGATGGATCTCGTCGCGGCCACCGGTCTGGAGCCCGAGGAGTTCCGCGCCATGCAGCGTGGCGTCGTCAAACTCCGCGACAACCTGCGCAAGCACGCGCAGGAGAACGCCTAGGCGGGGCTGCGCTCGAGTTCGGGACTGAGCCAGGCGCCGGTTTGTTCGGGGACGACCAACACGGGTGTGGGGGAATGGGCGACAACCGAGGCTGCGACGCTGCCCTCCAGATGCCCCAGCCATCCGCTGCGCCGGTGCGGGCCGATTACGATCAGGCTCGCGTGGTGCCGGTTGGCGGCCTCGATGACGCCTTTCCACGTCGGCGCCGCTTCGATCGCCACGCTGCGTGCCGTGAATCCGGCGGCCTCGGCCAGTCGCGCTCCGTGGGCGGCTGTCTGCTCGGCGGCCCGTCGCACCTCGGTGGCCTGATCGGCGTCGAAATGCCCGGCCCCGGTGGGGATGAATCCGACGTCGGCGGGCTGCCAGACACACACCACCACCGCATCGCGCAGCGTCGACAGCTGGGCTGCGGCTTGCCGGATCGCACATGCCGCGCGTTCGGAGCCGTCGTAAGCGATCAGCACAGGACCCTCTGATGCCGACGCGCCCTGGTGCTCGGGCGCCAACACGGGCGCACGTTCGGCGACGGCGGGCGAAGGCAGGCCGCGACGGATCCGGGCGAGAAGCGGCGGCGAATACCAGGCCGGGGACTCGCCGTCGAGGAACCTGTTCAGGTCCGGGGCCTGGGGTCGGGCTCCGCTGAGCGCGTAGATCGCCACGCCGAAGGCGGCACCACCGACGGCGAGCCAGAATCCGATCCACAGGGCGTCGCTGGTGCCTTGGGCCAAACCGCCCGAAGCTGACGCGGCGAAGTACGCGAAGATCGGAGCGACCATGAAGGCTGCGACGGCGCGCAGCAATTCGATGATCGCGAAGACGCGTTGCAGGCTGTTGGACTGCAGCGAGAAGCCTGCGACGAACAACGCCGGGGCAACCGTCGCGCCCAGCGCGAGCCCGGTCAATGCCGACGCGACCAGCGCCAAGGGCTGATTGGCGGGCAGCGACATCCGGAACAGCAAGATCCCCGCGGCGAGCAGGGCCATGCCCAGCAGCGGCAGGTAGTGCATCGCCTTGCGTGAGATGACGAATCCGAACACGAACGCCATGACGACCGCGCCGCCCAGTTCGGGCAGATAGATCAGCCCGACCTGCACCGGGCTGAACGTCTGGAGGAAGACCTCGGCGGTCAGCGCGGTCGCCGCCACCGACGCGGCTGCGGCGAACAATGCGACGCCGACGCCCGCGACCGGGATCGAACTGGTGAGCATGGTCCGGATCGTCAGCAATGGCCGGCGGGCCCGGAACTGATAGACGATCAACACCACGATCAACGCCAGCCCGCCCAGCATCGGTGCGCTCACTGCCAGGTCGGCGAACCCATGGCTGGTCAGTTGTGACGCGCCGACGAAGGCCGCGGCACAGCCGACCGAGGCCAGACCGATGGCCGTCAGGTCACGTGGCGCATCGAGGTCCGCCGGTGGCGCATCTTCGAACGTCAAGGCCGCCATCACCAGAGCCACCAATGCGATCGCGGCGATGATCCAGAACAGTGGCCGCCATGCGTGGGATTCGGCCTGGATGCCGCCGATGAACGGGCCGAGCGCCACCGCCCCGAACACGCACATGTTCATGATCACGGCGGTATGTCGGAGGTTCTCTCTCGGAAACCCGATGGTCAGCGGAGGTGCTGCGGCGATCAGCAGCATGCTGGTGGCCAGACCTTGCAATACGTGCCCGCAGACGAACATGCCGCCGTTCTGGGCCGCTGCGGCGAGCACCGAGCCCACGACCAGCAGGACCGCGTACACGAGCATCATCCGGCGCTGGGGCAGGTGCTGCGCGAACTGGACCGCCAAGACCGTTCCCACGGCGTATGCGGCATTGCCCAGGCCCGAACTCAGGCTCATCGCCTGGCTGGACATGTGCAGCTGCTCGGCGATGATCGGCACCAGCGGATCCATCGCCGCCGACAACGCGAGGTAGGGGATCAGGGCCAGCGTGACCATCGCGGCCACCGCGGGATAGCGCCCCGCCAGCGGACCCTGACGCATCAGCCGAGCCCGCCCGCGTCTGTCGTCTGGCGGGGTCGCACCAGGCATGAGCAGTCAGCAGTCGGGTTCGGTTTACACACGACCCCGTGGAACCATCCGGGGCGCCCGATTTATTCCGGTGTGGCGCGGATCACGCGCAGTTACGGATTGAGCCTGATCTTCAGGTGCTCGCCGGAGCGGGCGAACGCGGCCGCGTAGCCGTCGGCCGCCGCGTCCAGCGGGAAAGACGTGGTGAAGATGCCGTCCACGTCGAGGCGGCCGGCCTGCAGCAGCGGCACCAGCTCGGGCCAGGTCTGTTGCACGGGCGCGGTGGTCAGCCGGATGGTGAGACTGCGGATCAGACAGGCCAGCGCCGGCATCGGATACGGCTGCAGATCATGCACGCCGACGATCGAGACCGTGCCGCCGGTGCGCACCGATTCGATCGCATCGTTGATCGAGGCGTCGGAGCCCACGGCGTCGATCACCGCGTCGGCGCCCAGGCCACCGGTGGCTTCCCGGACGGGTTGCGCCGTCGGCGGCGTCACCCCGACCGCGCCCCACGATTCCGCGCGCTGACGCCGCGCCTCTACCGGATCGACGGCGAAAACCCTTGCCGCACCGAGAGTCAGCGCACTGCGTACGGCGCACATACCGACCGCACCCAGGCCGATCACCGCGACGGTACCGCCGATCGGAATGTCGGCCCGCTTGGCCGCCGCCCAGCCGGTGGCGAGGTTGTCGGTGAGCAGCAGGGCCTGTTCGGTGCTGATGTTCTCCGGCAGGGCGAGCAGCTGGAACTGGGCTGCCGGCACCGCGAGGTACTCGGCTTGCGCGCCGCCGAGGACGCCACTGCCGAAGATCTGCGGACCGTGGACGCACCGGATCGGGTCGAGTGTGGCGCATCCCCCACAGTGGCCACAGCCGGCCACCGAGGACACCAGTACCCGGTCGCCGACAGCGAATGATGCGACATCCGAACCGATCTCGACGATGGTGCCGACCGCTTCGTGTCCGACGCTGATGGGTTCGAAGATCGGGTAGTGGCCCTCGAGGAAGTGCAGATCGGAGCCGCAGATCGAGGCGGCGTCCACTTGGAGGACGGCACCGTCGGGGCCGGGCAGCACCGGATCGGGCCGGGTGGCGACGCTGACCTGACCCGAGCTGTCGACGACCACTGCACGCATACTCACGCCTCCTCAAACTTGAAGTCCGACCACACGGGTTCGTCGATGGCGGAACGGTATTCGCTGAGCCGCCATGGGCTCACGGTGTGGATCTCGCCGTCGGCGTTCTTGAAATACGAGTGCTTGATCGACGGGTGCGCCCACACCGTCCGCCGGATCGCCCGCTGCGACCGCTCGTGCCAGGCACGGGTGGGCTCGGGTAACGGTTCCATGGTCCGCACGCCCGCGTTGACCAGGTATGCCAGGCACTGGTCGATGTAGTGCATCTGCAGCTCCGAGTTGAGGATCAGGCTGCCGCCATGCGCGAGGTGGGTACCCGGGCCGTACGTCATGAAGAAGTTGGGGAAGCCGGGGACCGTGATACCGCGGTAGGCGTAGGGACGCTGACCCCAGAGCTCGTGCAGATCGATGCCGTCGCGGCCGGTGATGGTCATGGGGAACAGCACGTCGGTGGCCCGAAAACCGGTGGCGTACACGATGATATCGACGTCGTGCGCGACGCCGTCTGTGGTGACCACGCCAGTCGGTGTGATCCTCTCGATCGGGGTGCGGACCAGCTCGACGTTTTCGCGTTTGAGCGTGCTCAGCCACCTGCCGTTGTCCTGCAGGGTGCGCTTTCCGGTGGCCGGATAGTCGGGTAGCACCTTGGCCAGCAGGTCGGGGTCATCCCCGACCTGGGTGGTGATCCAGCCGGTGAACATCACCCGGGCGATGGCGTTGATGTCGCTGACGGCGCTTGACTGGTCGGCGTAATTCGGGTCGACTCGCGCGGCGTCCAGACCCTTGTCCGCCCCGGGCCACATCAGCAGGAAGCGGTACCAGCGGCCGTAATACGGCAGGTGTTCCATGGCCCAGCGGACGCCGTCGCTCACCGGCTCGTGGTACATCGGGTTGGGGAACATCCATTGCGCGGTGCGCTGGAACACCGTGAGATGGGCAACCTTGTCGGCGATCGCGGGAGCGATCTGGAAGCCGCTCGCTCCGGCCCCGATCAGCGCGACCCGCTTGCCGGTGACGTCGACGTCGTGGTCCCACGCCGCGGAGTGAAACGACGGGCCGTCAAACGTTGCGGCGCAGGGGAACTCCGGTATGTGGGGCCGATTCAGCTGGCCGACCGCGGTGATGACCGCGTTGGCTTTCAGCGTCTCGGTGCCGTGAGCCGAGCGCACGGTCAGGTTCCACAGGTCGCCGTCCCACGCTGCGGACAGCACCTCGGTATTCCACCGGATATGGGGCTGCAGCTCGTGGCGGTCCACCACGCTTTCGAAGTACCGGCGCAGCTCCGGTTGCTCGGCGAAGAAGTGGTCCCAGTGATTGCTGGGTTCGAAGCTGTAGCAGTAGAAGTGGTTCGCGACATCCACTCGGGCACCCGGATAGCTGTTCTCCCACCAGGTTCCGCCGGGGCCGGCGTTCTTCTCCACGATCGTGAACGGCAGGCCCGCCTGCTTGAGCCGGACTCCGGCCAGCACCCCCGATTCCCCGCAGCCGATGACGATGACGTGAAAGTCCTTGGCTCGCTCCGGATCCAGGGCGGCAGGCTGTCGCGGATCGGTGCCCTGCAGATCGAGTTCTTCCAGGACCAGCGGCAGGTTGTCGGCGTCGACCGGCTCGCAGGCCGCCCAGTCGAGCATCTCCCGGACCAGTTCGTCGGGCAGTGGATCGGGGACCGGGCAGCCCCGATCCCGGTAGTCGACGATCACCGGTAACGCCTCGGCGCGGGCCCGAGCCTTGTCCTCCTCGCTCATGAAGCCCTGGACCTCGTTGAGGAAGAGGCCGGCCTGTTTGAACTCGCGGATGTAGCGCGGATCGCCCGTGAGGTGCACCAGCGACAGCAGCAGCGTCGGGATGCTGACCTGTTCGAGCGCAGCCGCGATGTCGGCCGTCGGGGTGCTGAACGGCCGGCCGACATGGAAGCTACGCGTCACGGCGAGTTACGCTACTGCTCGTAGCGTTATGGGGCAAGGGGCGCGCGCAGTGGTCGTGACTGGCAGCGCGTGTCGTGCCCGTGTGATCACCCGCGTCGTCCGGCCCGTTCGGCGAAATCGTCGAGTGCATCCAGGATTTCAGGTGCACGCCAGGCACGGTTACGCGCTCGGTCGGTGAACTCGACGACGATGCCCGCCTCGGTGAGAGGACCGATATAACGGCGAGGATGGTCAGTAGGGATGCCCAGCTCCTCGCGCAGGAGCACACCGTTGATGACTGGCCGCCGAGTCAACAGGTCGGCAACTCGCCACACAGCCGAGTCCGACCGCGCGGTGACCCGGTCATTCCAGCTCGCCCGGATCTCACGCAGCTGGGTGATCAGCTGCCGGCCGTTGACAACCGCGCGCTCGCTGGCGTGGGCGAACCGCTCGACGATCGGTGCGAGATCGCCTTCTCGGTAGGCGGTGAGAGCGGCAAAGTAGCCGTCGGTATCGGACAGCAACCCGGCGGATACGGGGACCGTCACCTGCCGGGTTAAGCCTTTGTTGCGCAACATCGACTGCACCAGCGCCCGGCCTGTGCGACCGTTGCCGTCGGTGAACGGGTGGATGGTTTCGAATTGGGCATGGGCTACCGCGATCTGCGCGAGCAGCGCAACGTCGTCTCGTGCCGCGAAGGCGATCAAATCGTCGATAGCGGCGGGGACGCGCTCGTGGCGGGGCGGGACGAAAATCGCGCCCCGCGGGCTGTTTCCGCCGCCGATCCATACCTGCTCGGTGCGCCACTGTCCTGGGGCGTGACGCGACTGGCCGACCATTAGTGCAGCGTGCGTGGCCAGGATGGCATCAGCGTCGACACGGTCTGACAGCTCGACGGCGGCGGTCATCGCGGCCGTGTTGGCGACTATCTGCTCGGCGTTGGCCTTTCCTCTAGCGCCCGGCAGTTCGGCTTCGGCGATGGACCGTGCGGACGCGGTGAGATTCTCGATGCGGGAGCTGGCTGCAGACTCGCTGCGCAGGAGCACGGCCGAGAACGGCGCGATCTCGCCTCCGAGTTCAGCATCGAATCGGGTGATGGCGAGGCTGGCGTCCTCGGCAGCCGCGTACACATCCGACGGCAGCTCCAGATGTAGGTCGGCGATAACTGGTGGGATCGCAGCCCGGTATGGCCCATGGCGGCGAGACGGCCGGGAGTAGCTGCTGTCCAGGCTCGGGGTCCACTGCAGCGTCTCGTAGCTGAGCGGAGAAAGTGTCGCCATGAATCCACTGTAGCGACAGATCATGACATAAGTGTCGCTATACGGGACCAAAGGTCGACACTTGAGCTTTCGAGAGACGACCCCGTAAGTGTCGCCACAGTCCAATGATGGCGACACTTACTTGCATATATGTCGTCATAGGTGTGGTTGATCGTCAAGTGCGCTCTACCACGAAGAGTCGGCCTCAGCGCCGCGCCGAACTGCCGCGCTCTACAGAAGTACGGTCTCTGCGAGCCAGATGTGACGGACAACCTCATTGAGGGAACTCGGACGACCGTACCGTTACGACTTTCGCTAACTCGATGAGAAATGCGGGCGCGCCACGTGCGCGAGAAAGAACAACGGCACACGTCATAGTCGCGGCATTCTCGAGGCAAAGTCTGAGAAGCGGCAGTCCCGCGTCCTGCGCCCTTGGTGCGTTTGCCGGACTGTCCTCGGCTCTGGATGTCCATAATGGCGAAAAATGGCGCGGGAACGACCGATTGCTGCCAACCACCGGTCAATCTCTGCCAGTGGAATTAAGCCGCTGACCATCGCGTTATGGCAGTCAGACCGGCGAGAAACTCCTCAAACCGGTGGACCGACATCCGAACCGCGACATCACCGCCACGGCTCGAACTCTGAACAGAAGGGCTTCGCCATGAAGAAGTTTGGATTTGCCAGCGCCATCGTTGCCGGTTTTGCGACCGCGGTCTTCGGGCTGGCCGCGCCGGCTCAGGCTGACGTGACTCACAACCAGTGGGTGCACGACATTCAGCATCAGGCCACCGTCGGCAGCGTCACCTCGGTGTTCGGCAACGGACGCTGACCCACGACACAAAGGAGGGGCACCCACGCCGGGTGCCCCTCCTTCTTTTTGCGTCGACTTATCCGCCCTGAGTCCACTCTTGGTAGAACGGCGGCATCTCAGATGCTTTGGCCGAGAACTGCGGTGAGCGCTTGTCGAGGAAGGCCCGCACGCCATCGTGCCCGTCCCCGATGCTGGTGTAGAACATCGCCAGGGAGTCCACCCGGTGTGCGTCGACCGGGTGCGGCTCGGCCGAATTCCGGTAGAGCATCTGCCGCATGAGGGCCACCGACACCGCCGAGCGGTCGCGTGTCCACGCATCGGCCAGCGCCCGCGCCTCGGTGAGCAAGGCGTCCGGTTCGTGGACCGCCTGCGCCAAGCCGATGTCACGGGCGGCGTCGGCGGTGAGAATGTCGGAGCGGTACACCAGATCCAAAGCCGTTGGCATACCCACGATCCGGGGCAGGAACCAGGTGGAACACGCCTCCGGGGTGATACCGAGCTTTCCGAAGACCAGTCCGAAGCGGGCCTTGGTCGACATGAGCCGCGCATCCATGGCCAGCGTCATCGTCGCGCCGATGCCCACCGCGGCCCCGTTGATGGCGGCGATCACCGGCTTGCGGCAGGCGTAGATCGCCAGAGTCACCCGACCGCCGGTGTCGCGGACCCGCTGCAGCGCGGGGTTGTCGAGATCGGCCATGTCGGCCAGGGTCGGCGATTTCGACTCGTCGAGGCCGAACACATTGCCCTCACTGGACAAGTCCATTCCGGCGCAGAACGCCCGGCCCTCGCCCGTCACGATGACCGCACGTACCGCGTCGTCATCGTTGACCCCGACAAAGGTGCGCTCCAACTCGTCGGCTATCTCGACGGTGAAGGCGTTGAGGTTGTCCGGGCGGTCGAGTACGACGGTGAGGATGCCGTCGCTGAGCTCATGCCGGATCGTCGTGAAGTCCACGGATGTTCCTCCTCGGGTTCGGTTGGTACCCAGCTTGCCCAAGGACCGACCCGTGGCCGCACTGACCCCCGCGGATGCGTCAGGACACCACCATCCACACGCCCAGTGCCGCCATCGTCACGGCGATGACACCGTCGAGGACCCGCCACGTCAACGGAGTCGCGAACAAGCCGGCCAACCGGCGCGCGCCCAACCCCAGGCTGACGAACCACACCACGCTGGCAGTGACCGCGCCTATGCCGAAAAGCCAACGCTGCTCACGCTGTTCATTGGCCAGCGAGCCGAGCAGGACCACGGTGTCGAGATAGACGTGGGGGTTGAGCCACGTCAGCGCGGCGCACGTGACGAGCACCTCGAGCAGGCGGGCGGGTGCCTTCTCCGAGGGGTTGAGCGTCGACGGTCGGTAAGCGCGTTTGGCCGCCAGCGCGGCGTACCCGATGAGAAATGCCGCCCCGCCGAACTTGGCGACCAACACGGCATCGGGGTGAGCGGTGATCAACGCGCCGACGCCTGCGATGCCGGCGGTGATGAGGATCAGATCCGAGAGCGCACATACCGCGATGACCGCTATGACGTGCTCACCACGGATGCCCTGACGCAGCACGAACGCGTTCTGCGCGCCGATCGCGGCGATGAGCGTCATTGCGGTCAGGAAACCGATAAGCACAGGTGAGGCCATGCGTATGACCGTAGGGCTGCCGAGTGGTTCAGTACAACTAATGATTCTTAGTTTGCATTAGGAAATCTAATCTAACGAAAGTTATCATTTCGTCTTGAGGTGGCAGCAAGTGTTGTTTCCAGTTCTCCGCTGGGTTTTCCATTTGAAGGTTGCCAACGATTACCAATTGGCAACTTCAAATGGAACTTGGATAGGTGTACTAGCTGCTACGAACCGCGGCTGTCGTCCGTCGCGTAATTCCCCAGGGGTTTCCGTCACGTAATTCCCCAGGTGCGGGCCTCGGTGTAGGTCTTACCGGGCCGCGTTGGTGGTGTCTAGTTGGTGGGGCGACCGGGTCGTTTCCGGGGCCGGTAGCTGGGTCCGTCCATGAGGACTTGGTGGCTGGTGTTGATCAGTCGGTCAAGCAGTGATTCGGCCACGACGGGGTTGGGGAAGAGTGGGTACCAGTCTGTGGGGGCGCGGTTGCTGGTCAGGATTACTGGTTTGCCAGCGATGGCCCGATCGGAGACCAGGTCGTAGAGGTCGTCGGACTGGGTGGTGGTGTGTTCACGCATCGCGAAGTCGTCGATTATCAGGACCAACGGTCGGGTGTATTCGCGCATGCGTTGTCCGATGGTGCGGTCGGCGTGCCCTCCGGCCAGATCGGCGAGCATGCGGGAGCATTTGACGAACCGGACGTCACCGCCTCGGCGGGCTACGTGATGCCCGAGTGCTTGTGCCACATGGGTTTTGCCGACCCGGTTGTTATCTCGGGTTCGAGAGCCAGATGGCCGCATTCTGCCTTTTCAGGACGTTGTTGCGATTGATGCGACGTTGGGTGAGGGGTGAATGCCCCGGCGGGCGAGTTCGCGTCGTAGATCGAGGTTCTCTCCGTGTGCTCGCTCGAGGGCGTCTCGGAGTTGTTGTAGTTGCTGGCGGTGCTGTTTCTTGAGTTCGGCGATCTGGCGGGTCAGCGTGATGACGAGCGTGCTGTTGGTGTCGATGGGTTGGTCGGAGGGGGTTTTGCGGTGGGTGCTGCGGAGATGTTCGATTCGTTTGCGTAGGTCGGGATGGTTGTAGAGGAAGGCGTGGGAGACGCATGCTTCGCGTTGTACGGCTTGAAACGTGATCGGTTCGCCGCGTTTGATCAGTCGGCGGATGGCCTGTTCGGCGTCTCGGGTTTTGTTCTGAGACTTGACTTTCGCTGCTTCGGTGAGTGCTGTGATGCGGCGTTCTCGGGAGTCGGTCATTGGGGTCTCCTGCGGTGGGCGGTGAGGTCGAGAGTCAGCGGGACGGGTCCAGCGCTGGGTCGATGACACTCGGTTGCCTCTCCGTGAGTCGCGGAGTCGGGCGCCTCGTTGAGGGTGGCCAGGAGCCGGGTAAGCGCGTGGTGTTCAGCTCGGCGGCGGGTCAGCCAGACGTTGTCATCGGGCATGGGGTGGCCGTGTCGTTGTTCGAATTCTGTTGTGGCCCGGTCGATCAAGTCCTGTGTTTCGCAGAGTTGGCGATGCAGCACATCGTGGTGGGTGTGGTCGGTGACGAAAACTGAGCAGGTCAGGCAGGCGTTGCCCTTGTCGCAGGATTGCAGCGGCGGCAACATGCACCACCCGTTGGGCAGGAACCGGTCTGCGCGGCGGAACAGATGCAGGGTGTCGTGGTCGTCGCTGGAGAGTTGGATGCGGGTGCCGTCGGATCGCAATTTGGCGGTGGCCAGGAAGGCCTGCTCTGCGTACTCGTCGCGGGCGGCGATGTAGTGCATCGTCATGGTGGGGGTGGCGTGGCCGGCGTAGCGCTGCAGTACGTGGATCGGCAGACCGAGTTCGGCCAGCCGGGTCAGCCGGGTGTGGCGGAAGCGGTGGGTGTGGCTCAACCGCACGACGTGGCCCTTGGCGTCGGTGATCTCGACGAGGTCACTGAGGGTGCGCAGCACCCAGTTATAGGTGCCTGCCGGATAGGGTTTGTCGCCGCGGCGGTTGCCCAGACGTCGCGCGAACAGATACCGCCTGCTGCCGTCGGGATGATGGACTTGGAGCCAACGGTGTTGTTCGGCAATGACTTCGGTGACCTCGCGGTCAACAAGGATGGTGTCGGGTGCGACGTCGATCTTGCTCTGCGCGTAGCGGAACCTGGTCAGCGTTTGGTTGTCGCCCTCGGCTGCTCCGGTGCTGGTGGGTGCAGCCGAAAGACAGTCGAAGTCACAGGTGCGGATCTCGCTGGCCCGCCGCCCGGTGAGGATCTGCAGCAGGATCATCCGCATCGCTTGCGGATCGTCGAGCCCGTTGGCGGTGATGATGGTGCCGTCGCCGCGAGTGATGGTCATCTGTTCGGTGCGAGGCAACCCGATCAGCGGCAGCGCGGCAGTGATCTGAGCGAGTGCGTGATCGTCGATGTAGTTCGCATCGTTGAAACCGCGTTGGTGCGGTATCCGGGTGACCCGGCCGAACCAGCTCGCTGCGTGTGCTGCGGTCAGTCGTTGCCAGGGCTCGGCGCCGAGAACGCTGCGAGCCTCGGCGGGGTGGGCGGCAACGAAGTCCAGGAGGCCGGCCGCCGCTCGCAGGTCGTCGTTGATTCCCCGGCTCGGCACCGTTCTTCCGAGGTGGCGTGTGTCGGATTCGCGGGTGACGCGGTTGGCGGCCACCGCGGTCCACCGTGCGAACGCAGCCGCCTGCTCAACCGCGCTCGTCGGGTCGCCCAGGATGTCGGTCGGGTCGTCGAGCTGGCGGTCAGCCAGTTGTCGAACCGGCGGAAGCTACGCATCCGTTCCTGGCTGACCGTGGTCCAGCGCAGCTGCCCGGATTCGAGCATCGTGCCCAGGTGCCACTTCACCGCGGCCCGCAACCAGGGAAGCTGTATATCTCCGGGTGAGCAGCCATAGTTGGCGACCGGTTCACGATCGGTCAGTGGTATCCGCGGATCGCAGCGCGGGTGCCAGAAGTCCAGCTGCCACCACGGGCCGTCGTCACAGGCGGCGATCAGTGCGTGCCGGGCGAACCCAAAAAGTGCGTGCACCCGGCCTCGCCCTCGGGGTGAGGGCAATCGCTTGCCCCTGCTGGCGTAGAACCAGCTCTGCAACGTCGCGGCGGCGTCGTAATCCATCGCCCGGATCGACGGGGCGAAGCCACGGCCCTCGGCGACGGCCCGCCGAATCATGTTGGCTAACTGCGCCATCGCCAGCACCGACACACGGGTGCCATCAGTGGCCTGCCAGTGCGCCATCCACGCCAGCTCTGCGGCGAACGGGTCGGGCAATCCGCTCAGATCCAGATGCGGCCAATCGTTCTCGGTAATCGAGGCCCAGTTCTGGATTCCGGGCCCGAGCACGGGGCCACGCCACTGTGCTGGCAGCTCGTCCCAGAGTCGCCAGATCGGATCGAGGTGTTCGGCACTGCGCAGGTGCAGGTGACCATGCTTGTCGATCATTCGGCCACCCGCCAGCTGCTGGCGTAGGACGCCCAGTTGGCTGCTGCTCGCAGGGCTTCGTCGTCGCGGACCCAGCCGTAGAGGTCAAGTGTGGTCTGCACGTGGGCGTGGCCAAGCCGTCGGGAGACCAACCCATTCCGGCGTCCCGGCGAGCAACAAGGCGGTGGCATGAGTATGGCGGAACCAATGCGGCGTCCACCCGGGTGGCCCGATGCAGCGCCGACGCAGCGTGGCCACTTTCTCCCGGACCGTCGTCTCTCGCAGAGCGGCAAGTAGCGGTGGTCGGGACACATTCACTAGTAGCGGCGACGTGTCCGTAAGCGCAATGCCGGATTCGGCTGCCCGGCAGGCGATGTCGGTGAGGTAGTCGGCGAACAGCCGCTCGAGGTCGGCCCCGACATAGACCCGTCGCGGTCGCATCATCTTCACCCGTGCCCCGTTGGGGTTATCCGAGCGGGGCACGATCTGGACATACGCGGTGTCCCCGCGGCCAAGCACGAACTCGCCGATCCGCAGGCCCAGCGCCTCCCCGAGACGCATCCCGGTCTCGGCCAGCAGAGCGAACACGAACCGATCGCGCAGGTTTCCCTGCCACGAACCGGACCTGGCATCGAAAACCGCGCAGCCATCCAGGATGGCCTGGATCTGCTCGGGCAGCAGCAAGGGCGGTCTGTCGCGGCGGCGGTCGCGGCGCACGCGCACCAGCGATGACGCGGCCGGGGCCGAACGCGCGTCCAGATGCGCAAGCAAGCTTCGGGCCGGTCGGTGCCGCGGTGTTCCTCGAAGGAGCCGTCCGGCCACAACCACACCGGAAACTGCTTGATGCCACCGGTAGAACGAAATCAACGCTGCAAGACGGACTTCCAGTGTTGCAGTAGTCGGCGCCTGGTCAGGTTCGGCCAGCCTATGCTCAACTGTGCGGCCGTTGCGCTGCCAGGACAGGAACGCGGTGAATGCGGGGACACCGACATCACACCAGGCGCCGGTTTGCCCGCGTTGCTCCAGGAAGGTCCACCACTGCGCCAACGACGTCGCATACCCGCGCACCGTGTTCGGCGACCACAGGTGCCGGTGGGCTTCTATCCACTCCTCGACGGGACCGACCGTTGCGAAGTCCTCGCCGAGCACAGTCCAGGTCCGCTGCCCTCCCGCAGGAGACACTGCCACCGGATACGCCATCGTTGCCGTTCCTTCACATTGAAGAACACCCGCCGATAAACCGGCAACAACGATGACTTGCCCAGCATCAACCCCCTTGTCACATACATAGATTCGAGCGTGTTGCTACCCGTTGATAACAACCGGGCCGTAGAGAATGACCGATTCGCCGGCGTCGAGCCAGCGCAGCGCGGCCAGGTCGCGCAGCATGGCGCCGGGCAGTTTGGTGTTGGCGGTGAAGTCGAAGTCTTCGAAGGTGGCTTGGGCTTCGAACTTGGCGCGGCGCAATCGTCGTGTCAGGGCGGCTGATTCGCGGCGGGCGATCTCGTCTTCGCACAGGGCTTGCAGAAACTCGAGGTGGCCGAGTCCATCGTCGCGGGTCTGGGCCAGTCGGGCGTCGAGGGTGTCGAGCATGCCGGACAGTTTCAGGGTGCGCAGCGCATTGCGCAGCGCCGGGTCGCAGATCGACATGACTATCTACTCCTAAAAGATGAATTGAATTGGGATAGTGCGTGATTGGTGGATATCAGGCGATACTGCCGGTATCGGTGCCGAATTGTTCGGGGCCGCGCAGGAACGCCCCAGCCGCCGCGGCAGCACCACGCTGGGGCGGCTCGCCGGCGTGTTCGGTGCCGGCCGCCAGGATGCCCTTGATGGTGCGATAGGACGGGTCGCCGACCGCGATCGCGCGGGCGCAGGCGACCTCGAGGCGCTCACAGCCGTGTTTGTCGCGCAGCCCGAGCACCCCTTGCGCTGAACGCAGGTGGTGGATGGCGTTATCGGCCATGAACTCGGCGATCACCGCCTCACAGGACGGGCCGACGAGCTCAGCGGTGCGCCGACACCAGGCCGGGGTTTTCATCGCGAACGCGACCTTCTCCGGCGGGTAGTGATTGAAGTCGGTGGACCGGCCGCTGGGCCGGCGCACGTGGGTGGCCACCACCTGGTCACCGGAAAAGATCTGCACCACATCGCCGGCGGAGCGGGCATGCAGACGCTGCCCGATCAGCCGCCACGGCACACTGTAGAGCGCCTTGGCGACCTTGAGGTGTGCATCCACCCCGACCGTGCCAATCGACCACGTAGACAGTTCGAAGCCCCTGTGTGGCAACCTAATCAACGCGTCTTGCTCGACCGCTTCGAACACCCGCAGCGGTTGGGCGCCGTCCAAGGCACGGCAGTGTCGAGCGCCGGCCACCTCGGTACTCCAGCGCACCCCATCGGATTGCATCTGGGCCAGCGAGGCGAATTCACGGCCGCGCCAGAACGAGTCCCGCACATAGCGCATGGGGCGTTCCACCCGGGGTTTGTCCTTGGGTTTGAACGCCCGCGCGGGGTCGATGAGCGTGCCGTAATGGGTGGCCAACTCAGCGTAGGTGCGGTTGATCTGCGGGTCATACAGGTCGGGTTTATCCACCCCGGTCTTGAGGTTGTCGCACACCAGCCGCGCCGGCACCCCGCCGAAGAACTCGAACGCCGCGACGTGGCAGGCACACCACGTGGTTTGGTCCATCCGGATCACCGGACGCACGAACAGATGCCGCGAGCACGCAAGCACCATCACGAACGCCCACACCGCGACCCGTTTAGCTGACACGGGATCAAACCACATGCCCAGCCGGCCGTAATCGATCTGCGCTTCACTGCCGGGATCGACCGGACCGCGCGGCACCGTCACTCTCGCTCGCGCCACCTCATCAGCGAAATATGTTGCTATCCAACGCCGCACCGACGACTCCGACGCCGCCACACTATGATCGTCGCGCAGCCGCTGGGCGACGGTAGCTACCGTGACATCGGCGTCAAGCCAGGCTTTGATCCGGTCACGGTGCGGGTCGATCAGCGGCCACGTCGACGCCCGCGCCGCCGGATCCGACAGTTCCGGGAACCACCCGGCGATCAACTCCGCCCACACCTCGGCGTTCAAAGGTTCGCCTCCGGGCTCCATCCCGTCGGCGATCGCCGGGGCCAAATATTTGCGGATGGTTTTGCGGTCGATACCCAGCGACTGCGACAACTGAACCTGTGAACGGCCCGCATGCCAATGGGTAAACAACTCGACAAGGTCGAGCATCACGATATTTCTCCTCGCCATCAGCGCCCTTCCATCCGTCAGTCGACAGATGCAGAGCGAACCTGTATGCGAGGCCCACACCGGGCAGACACACCGCCCAGGGTGGGGAATTACGTGACAGCCAGGGGTGGGGAATTACGTGACGGACAACCCCTCAAACCTGGGGAAATGCGTGACCGCTGACACGGCTCGGTCGTTGGAAGCTCTTTGGAGAGCGGCACGGACACGAGTGCCTCCGTGCGCGTGCGACGGTTCGGAGATCGCTGAGATGTTTAAACTGATTGCAGTTGGTGATTTTTCGACGCCGGGATGCGGTTTTTTCTGGACCTTTTAGACGGTCGCCCATGGGGGTGGCGCGATTCGTACGAGTAGCACTACTAGTAGTGCATTGCGCGGATGATCTCGCCTACGCCTGATTCCGATGCGTCCGAGCATGTTTCCGGGCTCGTCGTGGAAATCCTCGATGAACTTCGCGTACGGGTACTCGAATGTCGGTTGGTACTGCAGGTCTTGCCCCGCTGCGGCAGACCGGAACTTCGATGAGCTCTCGCGCGGCCTGCATACGATACAGAAGGATCTGTTACTAACAACTGAAGAACACCATTCTGCCGCCACGACGACGACACACCACAACAGCTAGCGACGATCGCATGATGACGCATCATCACAACAACAGCGATTTCCTCATTTCCAATTCGTATGTGGGACAGCAGGGATCAAGCGCTGGGGTAAGAAAGCGCTGAGCGGAGTCCGGGGCCCGGCTGAAACTCCCGGTCCACGCGTAGCCGAGCAGCGCCATGGCGGCTATGACGACCAACGTTCCCACAGTGAACATTTCGAAGGTGGCCCGCGAGACGTCCCAAGTTTGGGTGAAGTCGTAGTCCACACCGAACGACCGCTCGAGATGTGTTACTTGACACCCGTATAACAGCAGCGGAAGCTGGAATCATGACCGCCGTTGTCAGTCGGTGAGGCTATCGCTCAGCCGTTCACTGGGTGATGCTTCATGGGTGCTCTGTCTGGGATCTGAATTGGTGAAAGCGCCCGCCCCGCTGGGTGTGGAGTTCAGTTCAGCGGTTGGCTGTCAATGCGTGGCGGCCGATCATTAGTGTGTGGATTTCGCTGGTCCCGTCGAAGATTTGACCGGCCTTGCTGTCGCGGAATAAGCGTTGCACACGACTGCTGTGGTGGACGCCTAGGGCGCCGAAGATTTGCACGGCTTCGATTGCGTGCTTCATGGCGGCGTCGGTGCTGAATAATTTGGCCTTTGACAGCAAGATTGGATCGCCACCTTTCCCGAGGGCGAAGCTGTCGCCGGCAGCAAGGGTGAGGAGTCGTGCAGCCTCGTAGTCGGTGGCCATCTGACCGATCCTGAGCTGGATGGTTTGTAGTTCGCTGAGCGGTTTTCCGAAGGCGATCCGATTGTTGGCGCGGACCGAGCATTCTCGAATGGCCGCTTTCAGGAAGCCGCAGGCGTAGTTGGCGGCGTCGACCCGGGCGAGGTTGATGCCTTCCATCATGCCGGCAAACCCGGAGACCTTCAGTGCCGAGCCGGCCGGAACCTTAACGTTGTCGAACCTGAGTTCACCCAGCGGCATACCGCGGAAACTCATCAGGTCAAGGGTTTCACTTCGGCTGACGCCCTGGGATTCCAAATCGATGACCAGGGCGACGGTGTCGGCGTCCCGGCCGGCGTGGTCGACTTTGGCCAGCACCACGTTGAACGTGGCGACGGGGGCGAAGCCGATCCATTTCTTCCCGCCGTTGAGGATCCAGCCGTCCCTGTCGCGGGTCGCAACGGTTTGGATCGAGCGGACCTCGGTACCGGCGTCGGGTTCGGTGACCCCGAAGGATCCGTAAATCTCACCGCGGAGTAAAGGTTCGAGCCAGCGGTCGGCAATGTGCGGCTCGGCGTACCGCTTGAGCAGGTAGGCCTGCAGCCGCAGCGCGCCGAGTGCGACCACCGCGGCCGGGAAGGCTGCCGCGACCAGTTCGGTGGTCTGGTGGATCAGCCGCATCCGATCGAGCCGTAGGTTGCGTTCTTGGTCGAACATCAGCTCAAGGAGGCCGAGTTCGGCGAACTGCCGGATGACGTCCGGGAAGAACTCGCCGTTGTCGCTTCTGTCGGCGCGGGGTAGGAGCACGGTGTCGCAGTATTTTTCAATGTCGTTGAGGTAGTTTGCTTCGTCGTGTTCGAAGTCACGGCGTCCTGGCACGAGGGTCTCCCGATCGGTCGGTGAATGGTGGCGGCGTGCGGCGACGGTGGTCGCCGTTGGGGGTCTTGCGATTGAATTGGGGTGGCGATGGCTAGGCGATGCGCTCCCGCCCGCGGATGAGGTCAACGGCCTTCTCGGCGATCATCACGGTCGGCGCCTGGGTGTTGGAGCTGACTATGGCCGGCATGATGGACGAGTCGATGACCCGCAGGCCTTCCATGCCGTGCACGCGCAGGTCGCTGTCGACCACCGACTGGTCGGTGTCCCCCATGGCACACGACCCGACCGGGTGGTAGGAGGTGCGGCCGTAGGCCTTCACGAACCGGATGTAGTCGTCCGTGGTGCGAAGGTCGCTTTGGCCGGCGAGGTGTTCCTTCTTGATGTGCTTGCTCATCGACGGTTGTGCCATGATCTCGCGACTCTGCCGAACGCCGGCGGCGCTGATCTCCACGTCGTAGTCGTCATCCAAGAAGTTGGGGTCGATGATCGGTTGGACGGTCGGGTCGGTGGATCCGACGCGCACGGTGCCCCGGCTCAGGGGGCGCAGGAAATAGCTGTTGAGCGTGACGCCGTATCCAGGTCGGACAGCAGCGATACCCGCTTCCACACCCGCCGCCGGCAGGAAGTGGAATTGCAGGTCCGGGTCATCGATCTCGGGCGTGGACCGGGTGAACGCGCCCGCTTCGACCACAGTCGAGGCCAACGGGCCCGACCGGAAGGCAAGGTACTCCAACCCGGCGACCGCGGTGGCCGGTCGGACCAGGTTGAGCCGATCCATACTCTGGTACTGGCGCAGCTCATAGATGATGTCCAGGTCGCAGTGGTCATGCAGGTTCTTACCGACACCGACGAGCGGGTGCCGCACCTCGATACCCAGCGGTGTGAGATCGGCGGGGTCGCCGATTCCGGACAGTTGCAGGATCTTCGGCGAGCTGAAGGCGCCGCCCGATAACAGCACTTCGCGGGTAGCCCGGAACTGGGCAGTGGTTCCGTCGTGCAGAGTTTCCACGCCGACCGCACGCTTGCCTTCCAACAGAATCCGGGTCACCAAATGTTGGGTCAGTACCGTGAGGTTCGGCCGTTTGCGCGCCGGGCGGATGTATCCCGTGGCCGTGCTGCACCGGCGGTGGTGCTGGGTGGTGGTCTGATAAAACCCCGAGCCGTACTGGGTTTCGCCGTTGAAGTCGGCGTTGTAGGGAAGGCCGTACTCCTGCCCGGCTTTCACGAACGCCTCGGACAGCGGGTGCGGTTCGGCGATGTCGGACACCCCCATCGGACCGGTCGTGCCGTGATACGGGGCCGAGAGGCGATTGTTGTTCTCCGACAGCAGGAAATACTTCTGGATGTCGTCGAACGACCAGCCCTTGGCCCCGTAGTCGCGGTCCCACGTGTCGTAGTCCGCGGCGATGCCGCGGGTGAACACCTGGGCGTTGATGGAGCCGCCGCCGCCCAGGACCTTGCCCTGCGGCAACAGGATCACCCGGTCGCCGCAGGCCTTCTGCGGGGCGCTGGTGAACCCCCATTGGTAGGGGCCTGCGGTGAGTTTGGCGAAGCCGGCGGGCACGTGAATGAACGGGTGGCGGTCGCTGCGGCCGGCCTCGATCAGCAGCACCCGGATCGCCGGGTCCTCGGTGAGACGGCCGGCGAGGACGCAGCCGGCGGTCCCGCCGCCGATGACGACGTAGTCATAGGAGGTGTTGTTGTGCATCGGAACTTCTTCCTTACCTGGGAGAGCGGATGGATGGATGTGGTTGGTGGGCAGCGGTTTCGGGTGTGGGTGCCTGGTCATCGACGAGACCGGCCTGCCGGCAGTCCGACCACAGCGCGGCCGGGATGTCGGTGTTGAGCCAGGTGAGGTTCTGGGCCTGCTGGTCGACGGTGCGGGCACCGAGAATGACTTGTTTGACCACGGGATGGGCGAGTGCGAAGGCGATCGCGGTCGCGGGCAGCGGCACGTCGTGCGCCCGGCACACCTCGTCCAACCGCCGTGCTCGTTCCAGGATGTCCGGCGGTGCCGGCGCGTAGTTGAACTTGGCGCCGGGGACGGGCCCGGTGGCCAGCACTCCGGAGTTGAAGACGCCGCCGAGCAGGACGGCGATGTCACGGTCCTGGCACAGGGGGAACAGGGTGTGGGCCGGTTGCTGCTCGAGCAGCGTGTACCGGCCGGCCAGCAGCAGGCAGTCGATGTCGACTCGTTCGACGACGTCGCGACAGACATCGGCTTCGTTGACCCCCACGCCGATGGCCCGGACCAGGCCCTCGTCGCGCAGCCGGATCAGGGCCGGAAAGGCCCCGGCGATGGCTTCAGCGAAGCGCTGCGGTTGTGCGTCGCCGTGGGTGTATCGGTCGATGTCGTGCACGAACAGGATGTCGAACCGGTCCTGGCACATGCGTTGCAGGCTGTCCTCGACCTGCCTGAGGACTGCGTCGTAGGAGTAGTCGAACTCGGCCCGCAACGGCGGTACGTCGACCCATACTCCGGTGTCGAAGCTGCCCCGAGGAGCGGGTGTCAGCGTGCGGCCGACTTTGGTCGACAGCACGTATTCGTCGCGGTCATGCTCCATCAGTGCGTGGCCGAGTCGGTGCTCGGACAGCCCGTGTCCGTACATCGGCGCGGTGTCGTAGGCCCGGATACCGGCGGCCCAGGCGGCGTCGATTTGAGCTTGGGCGTCGGTGGCTGAAATGGGGCGGAAGATGTTTCCGATCGGTGCACCGCCATAGCCGACAACGGTGACGTCGATGCTGCCCCGGGGGATGGTGCGAATATCCATGCGAACTCCAGTGTTTCGAGGTGGACAGATGGCCGGCTTACGCTCCTGGCCGCACCAGGATCTTGATGTGTTGCTCCTTGTTGTCGATCAGTTCGGTGAAGCCGTGATCGACGACGTCGGTCAGCGCGATCCGGGCGGTGATCATCCTGCTGGGTTCGATGCGCTCGTCGGCGAGCGCGGCGATCACTGCGGGGTAGTCATCGCCGGCGTAACACAGGCCCGAGCGCAGGTTCCGTTCCCCGGACAGCAGCAGACCCATGTCGATGGGCGCACTGTCCTCCCAGATGGCGACGTTGTAGGCCGTTCCGGCGGGTCGGACAGCGGCCAGTGCGGTGTTGATCGTGGCCGGCAGCCCGGAGGCGTCGAAGCTGACGTGCGGGCCGACGCCGTCGACGGCCGCCCGGCTCAGTGCCACGACATCGTCGGTCCTGGGGTCGTAAACCGCGTGGGCACCGAAGGATTCGGCCATCGCTTTGCGGGCCGTCGACGGCTCGGATACCCCCACCCAGCTCGCCCCGGCGGCCCGAAGGCACAGCAGCAGGGCCAGACCGATCGGACCTCCACCGATCACCAGGGCCGACTGTTCGGGTCGGAATCCGGATTGGACCACCGCGTGCCAGGCGACAGCCAACGGCTCGACCAGTGCCCCCATTTCGGTAGATACGCCCGGCGGCAGGACGTGCACATTGCGCCGGTCCACGGCGCAGTACTCGGCCAGGCCGCCACCGTAACCGGCCAGTCCGTACACACCGCCGCGCTCGCAGATGTTGTAATCGCCTGCTCGGCATTGGGGGCAGGCATCACAGCGCAGCAAGGGCTCGACGGCGACCTGGTCACCGATGGCGACGTCGGTGACGTCGTCACCCACTTCGACTACGGTGCCGGCGAATTCGTGACCCATGACGACCGGGGGGACTTCGGCGGTCAAGGGGTGCGGGTGGTCCGCGCTCGGAATGAAGATCGGCCCGGCCTGAAACTCGTGCAGGTCTGTGCCACAGATACCGCACCAGTCGACTTCGATCAGGACCTGCCCGGATCCGGGGCGGGGTTTCGGAACATCTTCCACCCGTAGGTCGTTGGCGCCGTGGAATCGGAGAGCCTTCATTGTTCGTCCTGTCGTTGTGCGCCTGCGGCGGGCGTGGCGGTCAGTTCAAGAGCCGTTTGGGCGAGTAGAAATCCGGTGTGCCGCAACAGGTCTGCCGCGTTCCGCATCGCCAGCCTCGGGTCGGGTTCGAGGTCGACCAGTTGGTGGTGGCGGCGAATACCGAGCTGCGCCAGTCGTGTTGGTCTGGCCGTGATCCGCCCCGCGACCAACGCCACGGGTCTGCCGGTGCGAACAGCCCTGGAGATCACGGCCATGGGTGCCTTCCCGGCCTCTGACTGGTCGTCCCACGACCCCTCCCCGGTCACTACCAGTGCAGCTGCGCGCAGCCGTTCGTCCAACCCGATGGCGTCCAGGACGAAGTCGGCGCCGCTGATGACCTCGGCGTTCAGAGCGGCGATCGCGGCTGCGGCAGTACCGCCCGCGGCGCCGGCTCCCGGAACGCCCGTGACATCGACGCCGGTCTCGTTGTGCAGCAACCCAGCCCAGGCCGCGAGCCCGCGGTCCAGGGTGGCGGTATCGCCGGCCGTGACGCCCTTCTGCGGCCCGTACAGGTGCGCGGCGCCGGCAGGCCCGGTCAGTGGACTCGTGACGTCGGTCGCCACCGAGAACCGGACCCGCCGTACCCGAGGGTCGAGCGTCGACAGGTCCAGCGTGTGGGCCGCCAGTAGACCGCGACCGTCCGGGCTGCAGGGCGCGCCGGCGGCATCCAGAACCCGGGCGCCGAGACCGAGAAGCAGCCCCATCCCACCGTCGGTGGAGGCACTGCCGCCGAGGGCGAGCACGATGTGACGGGCACCCGCCTCGATGGCCGCCAACGCCACGGTGCCGACACCCAGAGTGCCGCTACGCCACGGTTCCAGACGACCTCCTGGCAATGCGGCCAGGCCGCACACGGATGCGAGCTCAATGACCGCCGCATCGTCCTTGCGGGCGAACGTCGCGATGGTCGGATTGCCCAGTGGACCATGCCCTGCTACCCGGGCACGCTCGAACCCGTTTGATGCCAGGGCATCGAGGGTGCCGTCCCCGCCGTCGGCGACGGGGCAGGTCACCGCCGGGTGCCCGGCGGTGGTGATCCCGTCGGCGACGGCCCGGCACGCGGCATCCGCGTCGATGGATCCCTTGAACTTGTCGAGGGCCACCAGCACCGGGGTGGTCATGCGACCACGACGGTTCGCTGCCGGTCCACGGTCGCGACGATGGCAAAGATCACGATCAGGCCGTAGAGGATCGGCTGGATCGCCGACGCGACGCCGGCGATGTCCAGCCCGACCCGCAGCACCGTGATCACCAGGGCGCCGAGCAGGGTGCGGCCGACGCCGCCGACCCCCCCGGAGATCGACGTGCCACCGATGATGACCGCGGCGATGGCCGGCAGGAGCAGGGACGTGGAGGTGGACGCCCCGGCGGACTGCAGCTGCGCGGTCTGGAAGACGGCGGCCAGCGCGGCGAACAGACCGCTGCCGACGAATGCCAGGATGACGATCAGCTGGGTGCGGATTCCGCTGTAGGCGGCCGCCCGTTCGTTCAACCCGACGGCCTTGATCTGCCGGCCGACCGGCAGTCCCCGCAGTGCCGCCATCAGCGCCACGGTGATCACCATGACCAGCACGAAGGAGATGGGGATTCCGTACCAGCGGTTGAAGATCCATTCCACGTACTGGTAGCCGTCGAGCACCAGCACCGTGTTGGCCTGGGCCAGCATCAGCGACAGTCCGGACCACACCCCCATCGCGCCGAGGGTGACGATGAACGACGGCACTTGCGCCTTGACGTGAACCCATCCGGCCAAGGCACCGGCCAGTGCGCCGCCGATGAGGATCAGCGGGACAGCCACCACCCCCAGCGTGCCCAGCGCCTTCGCGACCAGCACGCCGGTGAGGCTGGCCAGGGCGGCGTTGCCCAGGTCGATCCGCCCGGTCAGCACGACCAGGCATTGGCCGATGGCCAGCAGCGCCAGAGGGGTGGACTGCTCGAGCAGCGAGGCGAAGCTGCGCGCGGTGAAGAACTTGTGGTCGATGGCGCCGATCGCGACGACCAGCACCACCAGCACCAGCAGTGGCGCCAGCCCGATGTCCTGCACCCGGCGCAGCATCGTGGTTTGCGCCTTCCCGCCGGGTTTGTTCCCGGTCGAGGCTGTCGCGGCGGTCGTCGGGTCCGGGGTTTCCGGAAGTGTTGTCATCGCTCACACCATCCTTGCCAGCACGTCGGTCTTGTCCGGCCGATTGGTCGGGGTCGAGGGAAACTCACCGGTGATGCGGCCGTCTTTCATCGTGATGACCCGGTGGCTCATCGCGATACCTTCGTCGAGGGTGTCCGCGATCAGCAGCACTGACAGGCCATGGGCCGCCAGCTCACGGATCAACCGGTAGACATCGGCCTTGGCGCCGATGTCGAGGCCCCGTGTGGGGGTGTCCAGGATCAGCAGGCGCAGGTCGGGGTCCAGCAGCCACTTGGCGAGCACGACCTTCTGCTGGTTGCCCCCGGACAGTGTCCGCATCAAGGTCGCCGCCGACGGGGTTTTCACCCGGAGCCGGTCCAGCCAGCTGCGGACCGTCCTGTGTTCCAGGGCCGGATCGATGAACGGGCCGCGGCACACCTGGTCGGGGTGCGCCAGGGTCAGGTTGTCGTTCACGCTCATGCCCAGGACCGCACCGTCGATCTTGCGTTCGGATGGGATGTATCCGATACCGTCCCGCACGGCCTGGGTCGGGGTGCGAAAGCGCAGCGCCTGACCGTCCAGGGTCACGGTGCCCGATTGGACCGGGACAGCGCCGAACAGGGCACGGCCCAGGTATTCGCGGCCGCTTTCTTGCACACCCATCAGCGCGACCACCTCACCGCGGGCCACGGTCAGCGACACGTCGTGGAAGTGATCGCCGGAGAGTTTCGAGATCTCCAGTCGTACTTGATCTTCCGGCTCCACTTGGCCTTCTTCGTGGTAGAAGCCCTGGTGTCGTTCTTCGCCGACCATCAGTTCGTAGAGCTCGTGTTCGGCCACCGTCTTCGGGTCCCGGACGGCGACCACTTCGCCGTCGCGCATGATGTAGACGCGGTCGCAGACGGCCAGCACCTCGTTCATGCGGTGCGAAACGAACACCACGCTGGCGCGTTTCTTGAGTTCTCGCACGATCTGGTAAAGCTTCTCGATTTCGTCGTGCTCGAGCACCGAGGTCGGTTCGTCGAGCAGGATCACCGGTTCGTGCTCGGTGCGGTCACCGGTGGCCAGGGCCTTGGCGACCTCGACCATCTGCCGCTGCGCGAACGGCAGCGATTCGGTGATCGCCGCGGCGTCCAGTCCGGTGCCGACCTGGTCGAGGTAGCTCTGGGCGCGCTTGCGCAGCTCCGACCACCGGTACACGCCGCCCCGGACGGTGTTGCCCTCGTTTCCCAGCAGCACGTTCTCGGCAACGGTGATGTTGGGCAGCAGGGACTGCTCCTGATAGACCATCGCCACGCCCTCGCGTACGGCGTCGCCGACGCCGCCGAAGGACACTGGTTGGTCCCGAAGGATCACGTCGCCGCTGTCCGGGCGTTGGACCCCGGACAGGATCTTCAGCAGCGTCGATTTTCCGGCTCCGTTTTCCCCGATCAGACCAACCACTTCGTGTGGGTGGACTTCGATCGAGACATCTTTGAGCGCTTTGACTCCGGGGAAGCTCTTGCTGATGTTGCGTACCCCGAAAACCACGGAGGAAGTCATTTCACCACCCTCAAACGTGCGCGCAGCCGCCACATCGTGATGACCGCGGCGATGACAACGATGGCCCCGAGGACCGCCTGTTGGATGAACGAGTTGACGCCGGCCAGCACCATGCCGTTGGCCAGGGCGACCATCACGCACACGCCGACGACCGAGTGCAGCACGCCGCCGCGGCCACCGGTCAGCACGGTGCCGCCGATGACGACGCCCGCGATGGTCACGAACAGTTGACCGGTGCCGATACCCACATCCCCGACGCCGGTCCGGGCGGTGGCCATGGCGCCGGCCAGCCCGGCGCACAACCCGGCCAGGATGAACCCGTAGACCCGGACCCGGCGCACCGGAATTCCGGACAGCTGGGCGATGTCCTCGCCGCCGCCCACCACCATCGCGTACCGGCCGAACCTCGAGTAGTGCTGGATCCAAATCCCGATCAGCACAACGACGATCGCCGTCCACACCAGGATCGGGAGCCCCAGCACCCGGTCCACGGCGAAGCTGAGGAACCCGCTGTCCTGAATGCGGGGCGGCTTGCCGCCGAACAGCAGCTGAGCGATGCCGAGGCCGATCTGCCAGGTACCGATGGTGACGATGAACGATGGCACCCGCAGATAGGCCACCGATAATCCGGACAACGCACCGAGTGCCGCGCCGAGCGCCATGGCCACCACGACCGCCCACAGTCCGAGGTCGTTACCGTTGCGGTCATTGAGCAGCAGCACCGCGGTGACCATGCCGGTGGCACCCATCACGCCCTCCAGGGACAGGTCGATGCTGCCCATCAACACCACGAAGCTGAGGCCGACCGCGAGCACGGCCGGCACTGCGCTTTGGATCGCCAGGGTCGAAAGGTTGCCCAGTGAAAGGAAACTCGGGTTCACCGCCAGCATCACCAGGGTGATCAGCACCAGTACGGCCAGCGCCGGCACCGGCACTCGCTCCGAGCGGAGCACCCTGCGCAAGCGGCTGGGCAGGGGCGGTGGTGACGTCACGATCGTCGTTGCGGCGCTCATGACTGGACCTGCTGTCCCACGGGCGCCCATAGGTCGGAGAAGTTCAGTTTCGAGGTGTCGGCCGGATCGCCGACCGTGGCCACGTTGGCGGCGGTGACGACGGGCAACGGCTTGAGGTAGAAGGCGCGGTGATCGGCGGGCTCGGTGGCCGGATCGATCTGGCCGGTCGCCGCCGCAAATCCGAAGTTCAGCCCGTAGGCCCCCTGTTGGACCGCCGTGGACTGGGTGGTGGCCACGTAACCGCTGCTCGGGTCGGCAACCGCGCCGAGCGCCTCCTTGAGTCCGTCGATGCCGGTGACCTTGATCTTTCCGGTCTTGCCGGCGCCCTTGATCGCCGAAAGCGCACCCAGCGCCATGGAGTCGCTGGCAGCCCACACGCCGTTGATCTGGTCGCCGTATTTGGTCAGCAACGACTGGGTGACGTCCTGCCCCTTGGTGCGGTCCCAGCCGGCGGTCTGGTCCTCGAGCAGTTTGATGTTCGGGTACTCGGCCAGCGCCTTTTGCAGACCCTTGAAGCGTTCTTGAGCCGGGGCGTTGTCGAGGATGCCCTGCAGGGCGATGATCGAGCCCTTTCCGCCCATCGCCTCGAACAGTGCCTTGGCGGTGTCGTAACCCTGCGGGACGCCGTTGACCGACATGTGCGCGACCCAGTGCGAGTCCTTCGCGGACGGCAGCAAGCCCGGTGGGGTATTCCATTGAGTGACCAGCCAGGCTCCGGCGTTGTCGACCGCCTTGACCATCGAGGGGACGATGGCGGCTTCGTTCGGGTCGATGTTGAGCACCACGCACTCGCCGCCGTTGGCCAACAGCGACTTGATCTGACTCAGTTGCTTGCCGGAGTCACCCTCGCTGGCGATCCATTTGTAGTTGTGGGTCAGGCCCTTGGCCGCGGCGAACGCCCTGGCGCCGGCATCGACGCTGACGTAATACTCGTTCTCCAGGCCGCGGCCGGATTGCACCAGCGTGACGTCCTCGGGCTTGCACGTCCCCTTGGCGGTCAGGTCGCCGGTCGATCCGCCGGCGCAGCCGGTCAGGGTCGTGGCGACGAGCACGCCGGCGGTCACGCCGAGCACCAGTGTCTGGCGGCCCGAACCGATGCGTAGCCGCTGGGCGGCAGTCCACTTCATCATGATGAGACCTTTTCTGTGGGGGAGTGGTGCACGGTTTCAGCCCCGGTGAGCACACCGGGCTGGGTCGACGACCGGAAAACCTCGGCGGGCATCGGCCGGACGTGACCGATGTTTGGCCGGAAGTCCATGTGCGCCAATATGTCCCGTTCGAGGTCGACCCCCGGCGCGACTTCGACCAGGGTGATGCCCCGGTCATCGAGTTCGAACACGGCCCGTTCGGTGATGTACAGGGCTGGCTGACCGGTCCGGCGGGCGTTGGCTGCGGCGAACGTCAGGTGACCGACCAGGGGCACGAACTTGTGCAGGGTGCCTTCGGCAACGATGGTCAGGTTTCCGTCGCCGACCTCGATCTTCAGTCCTTTGCCGGTGAACGTGCCGCAGAACACGACTCGTTTGGCACCATTGACGATGTCGATGAATCCGCCGGGTCCAACGGTGGTCCGGCCCAGCTTGCTGACGTTGACGTTGCCATGGGAATCGACCTCGCCCATGCCCAGGATCGACAGGTCGATCATCCCCGAGGCGAAGAACTCGAACTGCAGGAGCGAGGAGAACACCGCCTGCGGGTACCGGCTCAGGCCGAAAAGTGCTCCCGTTTCTGGGAATCCGCCGACGGGCCCCTGCTCGATACACAGGGTGACGTCGTCGAGTCGGCCCTGTTCGATCAACACGTCGACGGCGCCGGCGCTCATGCCGTAGCCGACGTTGAGCACACAGCCGGACTGCACCTCCATCGCGGCGCGGCGGGCAATGACCCCGCGAGCACCTTCGATCGGGCTGATCGCCGGGTGGAAACTGTTTTCAAAGTGACCAGGGGTATAGAAGGCCGGTTCCAGCTGGGAGACCCGTGATTGTTGCTGTTCCGGGTGCTCGACAATGACGTCGACCAGTGGCGAGGGGACCAGCATCAGCCGTGGATCCAGTGCGCCATCGGCGACGACCTGCCGGACTTGGGCCACAACGATGCCGCCATTGCCGCGGGCGGCGATGGCAACGGCCTGGGCGTCCAGGCTGGACGCCTCCTGGTCGGCGCTGACATTGCCCGTGCGGTCGGCCGACCAGCCTCGGATGATGCCGACGTCGACCGGGAGCGGGCGGTAGTGCAAGTACTCCTGCCCGTCGATCTCGATGAGTTTCACCAGGTCGTCGGTCGCGGCGGCATTGATCTTGCCGCCGGACTCTCGAGGATCGACAAATGTGTGCAACCCGACCTTGGTGATCAGCCCTGGGCGCCCCGCGCCGCTGTCTCGCAGCAGTGCGGCGATGACCCCGGCCGGGAAGGAATATGCCTCGATCGCGTTGGTGGCCGCCAACTCCTGCATCCGTGGAGACCAGCTCCAATGGCCGCCGATGACCCGCTTGACCATGCCTTCGTGGGCGAACCGGGTCAGCCCGGTCGTTGTCCCGTCACCGATGCCCAGGCCGTGGACGATGGTCAGATCGCGGGGATGCCCCTCGGCCAGGAATCGTCGTTCCACGGCGGCGAACACGTGATCGGCTTCGAGGATGCCGCCGCCGGAACCGGTGAGCGCGACCACCGCACCGTCCTCGATGGTGCGGGCCACCTCATCCGCGTCGATGAACCGCGCGCCGGTCATCAGTCGCCCAGCCCAGTGTCGGCGGTCAGCTTGGTGCCGACCGCGAAACGATCGTCGGCGACCGACGGCGTGGCCATCGTGAATGTCAACGCGACTGCTTCGCACTGGTCGTTCCGTCTCCCTGGGATCAACATGCTCGCTCTCCTAAAATCGTGTAAGCGTTTTCTACCGTGATTTGGACCACAAGTCAATACCCCCTGTGACGGGGCAACCGAATGCCAGCGAAAACGATGCTACATAGGCGATATACTGCATGTATTGGGTTGTCAGCCGGATACGTCGACTTGAGTGCCTTGATCGACACAGATGCAGATAGCGCTTTCACTATGGACGGTGTTGGGCGTGCGGGCCCGCGCCCCGACGAGCCGATCAGGATTGCTGCAGAGGACGACCAGCATCGTTGTGGCGCCGTCAGGCCTGGCCTTCGGTCCGTGCCTGAGCGACCAGAAAGCCGTTACGGTGCAACAGGTTCAGCGCGCAAGCGCGGCGCCGGGGTTGGGTCGCTCACGGCGCGGTGATGGCAGCGTCAGCGCGGTGGCGCCGTCGACTCCCGCAGGATGACCTCGGCAGTCAACATCGGTGGCGAGTCTGAGGGCGTCTCGCCGGCAAGCATCAATTGCATCAGGCCCCACGCGGCTTGACCGAGGTCGACTTTGGGATTGGTCACCGTGGTCAACTTGGGTGCGATGTGGCGCGCGAGCACGTTGTCGTCGAAACCCGTCACCGACATGTCCTCGGGGACGCGAACGCCGTGGTCGCGCAACGCTGAGATCGCGCCGATCGCCGACAGGTCGTTGAAGCAGATCAATACCGAGGGATCATGGGAAAGAGCTTCCGGCACAGACGCATACGCGCCTTCGACGGTGCCGTCGCAGCTGACGTAGCTGGTCTCGAGCCCGAACATCGACAAACTCTGGATTGCCCGCCACCGTTCCCGGTTCTGCCATGCCAGTTCCGAACCACTCAGGTAGACGGCCCGGCGATGGCCCAACTGGGATAGGTGAGTGCACAGTTGCATCATCGGCGTGAAGTTGTCCACCGCCACCATCGGCAGATCGACACCGAGTTCGACGCGGTTCACCAGAACAACCGGGGCCTGGCGCCGCGCGAGCTGTTTGAGTCCGGCGGTGGCGATGCGACTGGACAACAGCACCAGACCGTCGACCTGCTCGAGCAAGTCCAGGGCGGTGTTCAGCTCCTGCTCAGGGTCACCGGCGGAGTCGGCGATAAGGATTCGGTAGCCGTGCTCGGACGCGCCACGATGCATTTGACTGACGAGATCGAAGAAGTAGGCGTTGGTCAGGTCCGGCAGCAGAACTCCGATGTTGCGCAAGGATCCCAGCGCCAGCCCCCGTGCGGCGCGGCTGGGCCGATACGACAGCTCCGCGACGGCCTGCTGCACTCGCGCGGCCAATTCAGGTTTGACCGCGGCAGAACCACTCATGACCCTGGACACGGTCGCAATCGACACGCCCGCCGCGTCGGCCACCGTACTGATCGTCACGCGGCCGGGTGTGGGCCCGGTCGTCGAGTTGCGTGTCGCCATCGCGGGCCTCCCATGATCGTGAAAAAACTATCACCGGCCAGGGCGTGCCGAATCATCTGCCACCGGACACCCGAGTCATCGCATGCTACCTGCGATTATTCCTGGGTTTGGGTTTCTTCACCATGTCATCTCTCTGCAATCGCTTTCTGTCGATCAGCTCTCGCCGCCGCCCCGGTTCACCGGAAGAACGGCTCGCGTTGACCGGTGCGGATCTGGATCGTCTTCACTTCGGTGAACTCGTCGAATCCGACCTGTCCCATCTCTCGCCCGTAGCCGCTGTTCTTGACCCCGCCACCGGGCAGTTGGGGTGCGCCGTCGATGGTGGTGTTGATCCACACGGTGCCGCTGTGCAGGGCGCGGCCGACGGTGAGCGCGGTGTCGATGTTCTTCGACCAGACGGTGTTTGCCAGACCGTATTCGACGGAGTTGGCCAGGCCGATCGCCTCTTCGGTGGTACCGAATCGGGTCACGGTGAGAACGGGGCCGAAGATTTCTTCTTGGAAGGCCGGGTTCTGGGGGGTGACCTCATCGAGAATCGTTGGGGCGAAGAAGAATCCGTCCCGCAGTTCCGGACTGTCCAGCCGAGCGCCGCCGAGCAGGACCCGGGCCCCGTGCTGCCGGCCGATGTTGACGTAATTGAGCACGGTTTCGAGGTGTTCGGCGTGGATGAGCGCCCCGATGTCGGAATCCTCGTCAAGAGGATGTCCCACGGCGAGTTCGCGCGCGCGACTGACCACAGCTGACAGGAATTCATCGGCGATGTCCTGGTGCACCAGCAGACGGGCGCCGGACACACAGCATTCACCCTGGTTGAAGAACACGCCGAACAGGACGCCATCGACGGCCGCCGTCAGGTCTGCGTCCGGGAACACGATGGTGGCCGCCTTACCCCCGAGCTCCATCGACAGTCGCTTGCTGTTGACCCCGGAGGCCTGGATGATGCGTTGCCCCACCGAGGTGCTGCCGGTGAACGACAGTACATCGATGTGTTCGGATTCGGCCAGGTGCTGGCCGACGACGGAGCCGCGGCCGGTGACGACGTTGAAGACACCGGCGGGCACACCGGCCTCGACGGTGAGACGGGCGATCTCCAGGGTGGTTCCGGAGGTCACTTCAGCGGGTTTGGCCACCGCGGTGCAGCCGGCGGCGAGCGCGAATGGCAGTTTCTGCATGAGCAGAAGCAACGGGAAGTTCCATGGGGTGATCATGCCGACGACCCCGGCCGGTTCGCGGGTCACCAGGCCGGTGAAGCCGGGGCCCAGGTTGGTGTGGACGTCCCCGTGCATCGTCAATGCGAGAGCTGCGGCGTACTCGGTCAAGCCGATGCTGGCTGCGACGTCGCCGCGGGCCAGTCGCAGCGGCTTGCCCGTCTCCTCGGCTTCGATGCGGGCAAGCTGTTCGGCGTCGCGTCGCGTCAGGGCGGCGAGGCGGTTGAGTATCCGGGATCGATCCTGGCCGGACAGGTGCGGCCAGGTGCCGGTGTCGAATGCGGTCCGGGCGGCCTCGACGGCTGCGCGGGCGTCCTCCACCGTACCGGCGACGTAACGGGCGACCAGCCGGCCGGTGGCCGGCGAGTGGCGATCGACCATGTTGGTCCCCGGAGGGCTCTCGTGGCCGTTGATGTGCAGCCCGTAACTGCGGACGGCGTTGTCAACCTGCATGGGTACCTCCAAGAAAGCGCTTGCTTGACGGTGAATGTGACACAGGTTACGGTACAACAGGCTATTTACCATGCGCAAGGGCCGTAGATCGGCATTAAAAGAAAGCGCTTACACATCGGAAGGTTTGGCACATGACGATTACGGTCACGATTCCTGGACCTGGCGGCGGCCAGCACGTGTTGCACGAGGGTCATGGCTATCCGGCGGTCTGCGCGCCATCGGTGTCCCGGGAGGCATATGCGGCGGCCCACGTCGTGGCGAACCCGCTGACGGCCTCGATGGCCGACTCCGGCGAGGGCACCATCGACTGGTCTGCGACATTGCGAATTCGCGAACGGATCTGGGATCTGGGGCTCGGGGTTGCCGAGGCGATGGATACCGCTCAGCGGGGAATGGGCCTGCCGTGGAGCGACGCGC
The DNA here is from genome assembly GCF_002086485.1 of Mycobacterium aquaticum. Lineage (GTDB taxonomy): Bacteria > Actinomycetota > Actinomycetes > Mycobacteriales > Mycobacteriaceae > Mycobacterium > Mycobacterium aquaticum. The sequence continues at coordinate 157,540 of NZ_MVHF01000002.1, forward strand.
AGACGTTGATCGACCTGACGTTGACCGCCGGCCGCGCCCGCAACGCAGCCACGGTGGTCGGAGTCAGCACTGACCAGCTTCCCGAGAACCTTCCCGCGTCCCTGGAGCAGATCACGCAGGCCTACATCGAGCAGGTCGAATTCGTCGAGCAGCGCGGCGGCACACCGGTGCTGATGGCCAGCCGCTGGCTTGCGGCCACGGCGCGCACGGCCGACGACTACCTGCAGGTGTACCGGGCGGTGCTGGTCGCCGCCCGCGGCCCGGTGCTGTTGCATTGGCTGGGCGTAGCATTCGATGCCCGTTTGGAAGGCTATTGGGGCAGCACGGATCTCGACGTCGCCACCCGGACCGTTCTGGACCTGATCGAGTCGGAGCCGGCCAAGATCGCGGGCATCAAGATCTCGCTACTGGACGCCGCCCGTGAGGTTCGGCTGCGCCGGCAGCTGCCCGCCGGAGTGAAGTTGTTCACCGGGGATGACTTCAACTACGTCGACCTCATCGCCGGTGACGAACTGGGCCACAGCCACGCGCTGCTCGGTGCGTTCGCCGCCATCACCCCGATCGCCGCCGCGGCACTGGCCCGCCTGGATGCCAGCGACGTGGACGGCTACCGCCGAATTCTTGAGCCGACACTTCCGTTGTCCCGATTGGTGTTTCAGGAACCCACCCAGTACTACAAGACCGGGGTGGCCTGGTTGTCCTACCTCAATGGGGACCAGCGGTCGTTCCGGATGATCGGCGGCCTGGATTCCGGACGCAACATCGCGCATCTGATCGAGCTGTTCGTCACCGCCAATGACATCGGCCTGTTCCGGGATCCGGCCCTGACCGCGCACCGGCTGAACACGTACCTCGCCGCGTACGGCCTGGCCTGACCTCGCAGGGCCGGCCGCGGCGGCAGATCACAGCGCCGCCGCCGCGGCAGCCGCGGCGGCAGCGGTGGTCTGCGCTGACTGCGCCCACCACCGACGACTGAGAACCTCGATCTCCACCAGACCCCGATAGCCGGCCTGCCGGGCCAGCCCGATGAATCCGGTCAGGTCGATGCACCCGTCGCCGGGCATCGCGCGGCTGTCCAGTTCGTCGCAGATTGGGGAAACCCAGTCCGCGACTTGAATACTGGCCATCAACCCGGCGGCGGCATCGAGCTCGGTATCGAGCCGGTGGTCCCACCAGACATGGTAGGCGTCGATCGCCAGCCCCACCCACTCCGAGCCGATCGCGCGGACCAGCGCCGTCGCCTCCTGGAGGCTGGTGATCGCGGATCTGCTGGCCGCCATCATCGGATGCATGGGTTCAACGGCCAGCCGGACCTGGGCCGCGCGAGCCACCGGCTCCAATGCGGCGATGCCGTCGGCGATCTGGGATCGCGAAACCGTGATGCCCGGCTGGACGACCGGGCCGCACACCAGCACCAGACATTCCGCACCCAGATCGTGCGCCTGCTCAACCGCTCTGCAGTTGTCCTCATGGATCGCGTCGGCGCGCGAAAGGTCTGTGTGCGTGAACATTCCACCGCGGCACACCGATGTGACCGCGATCCCCTCTGCCGTCGCACGCCGACGGAGGGAAGCCAGGTTCTGTCCTTCGAGTGTGTCGCGCCATAGGCCGACCCCTCCAAATCCGTTGGTGAGAGCCAGGTCGACGACCTGATCGGCAGGGGTGCCTTTGACGGTGACCGAGTTCAAACTCGCATCGCGAAGATCCATCAGTGTGCCGATCCGTGGGCGGCGCGGTGACGCGGCGTGCGGCGATCCATATTGTGGCCTTTCGTGAAAGCGCTTTCTGGTGTACGTTCGATCACATCGTACGTTGACTATGACCTGTTGTACATCGGCGATCTGGCGAACGTAGTCGGGCGAAAGCTCTTACAACAGCCAGTCTGGCGGCCACGCGTCCGCCATATCTAGAAAAGGAGCATTAATGTCATACGCCCCCGGAGCACGGCACAGCGTCATTCCCAGCACGGCGCTGGGCGCCGACGAACGCGCACTCGTCGCCGAGTTCGTCGACGAGCGCATCCGCCCGATCGCCACCGAACTCGACGAAACCGAACGCTTTCCGGCCGAGATCTTCGCCGAGATGGGCAAGATCGGACTTTTCGGTGTCACTGTTCCCGATGACGCCGGTGGCGTCGGCGGAACGGCTCTGGACTACCTGTTCGTGATGGAATCCCTGTCCTACGGGTACGCCTCAATCGCCGACCAATGCGGTCTGGTCGAGATTCTCGGCAGCCTGCTCAATTTGTATGGCACACCCGCGCAACGGGAACGGTACCTGGCGCCGCTACTCAGCGCCGAGAAGCTCGGTGCGTACGCGCTGACCGAGCCCGGTTCAGGGTCGGACCTCGGTTCGATCACCACGCGTGCCACCCGGACCGCCGAAGGCTGGCAGCTGCGCGGCGAGAAGATCTACATCCACAACGCCCCGGTCGCGGATTTCGCGGTGGTGCTGGCGGTGACCGACCCCGAACTCGGCAAGCGCGGCGGCATCTCGGTGTTCATCGTCGACGTCGACCAGCCCGGGGTCTCGCGCGCCTACCACGAGCACAAGATGGGTCAGCGTGCCTCGCAGGTCGGCGGTTTGGTGTTCGACGACGTTATCCTCAGCCCGGATGCCCTGCTCGGCGAGGAGGGTAAGGCGTTCGGCTACATGATGAAGGTTCTCGCCAAGGGTCGGCTCGGCATCGCAGGGTTGTCACTGGGGATCAGCCGGGCCGCTCTCGACTGCGCCGTACGGCAATCACTTGACCGCAGTCAGTTCGGCAAACCCATCGCCGACAATCAGGCGATCTCGTTCTCGCTGGCCACGATCGCGACCGAGCTTCGCGCCGCCACCGCACTGTGCGTGACCGCCGCCCAAGCCATCGACGCCGGCGCGGACGACGCAGAAATGCTGTGCTCCATGGCAAAACTCACCGCCTCGGAGAACTGCGTCCGACACACCGACGCGGCGCTGCAGGTCTTCGGCGGCAACGGATTCATCCGTGGGTACGAAATCGAGCGGCTCTACCGCGACGCCCGGATCACCAAGATCTACGAGGGCACCAGCGAGATGCAGCGCCTCATCATCAGCCGCGCACTCCTGAAGGGAGCTCAGGCATGACCACCGCCGCCGCTCCGGATCGGACCACCCGGGTAGCGATCGTGACCGGTGCCGCCAGCGGCATCGGGGCAGCGATCGCCCGTCGCCTCAGTCACCACGGAGTCCGTGTCGTCGCCCTGGATCGCTCGGAGGCGGTGCGCGACATCGCCCAGGAGATCGGCGGGCGCGGGCTCGTCGGAGATATCACCGATGCGGCATTCACCGCCAACGCGGTCGAACTTGCCCAAAACACCGAAGGGCGACTGGACATCCTCGTCAACGCCGCTGGCATCCAGCACCGAACCGACGCGGTCGACATCGACGAAGACAGCTGGAGCCGGCTCCTGGAGGTCAACCTGTCCGCGGCATACCGCCTGAGCCGGCAGTCGGCCAAGGCGCTCGCCGCGACGCACGGGTGCATCGTCAACATCGCATCACTGTCGGCCGACCGCGCCGTGCCCGGCATCGTGCCCTACGGGGCCACCAAAGCTGCGCTGGTTCAGCTCAGCCGCGGGCTTGCCGTCGAAATGGGCCCGGACGGTGTCCGGGTGAACGCCGTTGCGCCGGGCTACATCGAAACACCGATGACACGGGATGTGCTGTCGCAGGATGAGTTTCGTTCCAGGGTTCTCAGCCGGATCCCGCTGCGCCGGCTCGCCGATGGCGACGACGTAGCCGACGTCGTGGTCTTCCTGACCTCCACGGCGGCTCGTTACGTGACCGGCGTGGTGTTGCCGGTCGACGGTGGCTATTCGATCACCTGATTCAAGTTTTCCACAGAACGAAGGACCATCCAATGGAAATTTTGATCCCCAGGAGCGCATCGCCCACGGTGGATGACACCGTTCAGCGCAGGCGAGTCGTCAAGGCGAGCGTCGCAGGCACCGTGATCGAGTGGTACGACTTCACTCTCTACGGCCTGGCCGCCGCCCTGGTTTTCGCGAAGTTGTACTTTCCGGGGGCCGGACCGTTGGCGGGCACATTGGCGGCGTTAGGAACCTTCGCGGTGGGGTTGGCTGCCCGCCCGATCGGGGGCCTGGTCTTCGCGCATTTCGGTGACCGGATCGGGCGGAAGCCGATGCTCCTGATGACGTTGCTGGTGATGGGCACGTCGACCACGCTCATCGGTGCCCTCCCCACGGCGCAGTCGATCGGGATCTGGGCGCCGATCGCCTTGGTGGCCTTACGGCTGTTGCAGGGTGCGGGCGCGGGCGCCGAGTTCGCCGGGGCGATCACGATGGTCACCGAATCGTCGAGCGCGAACAACCGGGCCCGCTCAGCGGCGTACCCAGGGGCCGCGATCTATGTCGGAACCGGCGGTGCAACAGTGCTTTTCGCCTTGCTGTCGCTGATGCCGGACGACTTGTTCCGGAGCTGGGGCTGGCGGATCCCGTTCCTGGCCAGCGCCGTGATCGTGCTCGTGGCTGTGTACCTGCGGCTGCGTGTGGAGGAGACCTCGGCGTTCCGCCATGCCGAGTTGGCCGGAGCCGTGGACCGGGCCCCGGTGGCCGTGGCCGTTCGCCACCATTGGCGCAAGATTCTGTGTGGGCTTGCGGTTTTCACGTTCGTAATCCCGTGGGCGTATGTGATGCAGGTCTTCGCGCTGTCGTACGTCACCAAGACCCTTGGCGTGGACGCCACCGCGGCCCTAGTCGGGTTGATCGTTGCCGAACTGCTCGCCATCCCCGTCATCATCGGATTTGGTGTGCTGGCCGACAGGGTGGGCCGCAAGCCGGTGCTCACTTTCGGCGCGATCTTCGGTGTGCTGTTCCCGCTGCCCATGTTCGCGATGTTCGAAACCGGTTCGCCGTGGCTGGTCGGCCTCGCGCTGACGCTCGGCATCTGTGTCGTCCAGGGGTCGACGTCGGGCCCGGCCGGAGCGCTGCTGTCGGAACTGTTTCCCACTGACATCCGGTGGAGCGGCATCGCGATCTCCCGGGAGATCCCAGCCGCGGTCGTGGGTGGGACCATCCCACTGGTGGCGACCGCGCTCGTGGCCGCCGGCGACGGTAAATCATGGCTGGTGGCCGGTTATCTGATCGTGCTGAGCCTGATCGGTCTGGTGGGTATCAGGTTGCTTCCCGAGACACTCGGCCGGTCGATCGACACGACCGTGACGGCAGCAGGACATCGATGAGCGTGCGCCGAGTGATCGTCATCGGCGCAGGTTTGACGAGCGCGGCGCACCTCGCCGCGTTGCGCGCGGTCGGCGCCGACATCGTCGGGATCGTCACCACCGATCCGGCTCGTGCCGCCGCAGCCCGCAGCCTTGCTCCGTCTGCACAGATCGTGGGGTCCGTCGAACAGGCAGTAGCCCTCGGCGCTGATACCGGGGTGGTGCTGACGCCGCCGTCGAGTCATCGGCATGTGATCGAAGTGCTGACCGAGCACGGACTCGACGTGGTGATCGACAAGCCCTTGGCGGCGAACCTGCCGGAAGCAACGGCACTGGTTGAATGCGTCGAGCGGGCCGGCGTGCGCGCCGCGGTCACTTTGCAGCATCGTTACAGCAGCGCCATGGGGGTGGCCCGAGAGGCGATGCGGCAGGGCAGGATCGGTGAGCTTCGGGCGGTGACAGTCATCGTGCCACTGTGGCGCAGCGACGATTACTACCGTGAGCCGGGCCGCGGGACATTGGCCCGCGACGGCGGTGGCGTGCTCATCACGCAGGCGATTCACCCGCTCGATTCCTATCTGGCACTTGTTGGTCCGCCTCGCTCGGTCGTGGCCACGAGTTCCACGAGCCGTTCGCGGTTGCAAGCAGAGGACACGATTCATCTGCTCGTCGATCACGAGAACTGTGCCGCCTCGATCATGGCGAGTACTGCGGCCTGGCCCGGTGGCCCCGCCGCGATCCACCTGTATGGCGATGGCGGGCAATTGCACATCGTCGGCGAATCCGTCACCCATGTCGCCGAACGTACGGAAGTGCTTGTTTCGGGCCCTGTCGATGCCTCCGGGCCGGATCCAAGCTCGATGGCCGCGTGGTTCATCGACCTCTACACCGATGTATTCGGCAGCTGGGCGAGGAGACAGAAGTCCGGATGTGAAGCTCGCTCCGGTCTTGCCGTACAAGCACTTATCGATGCCGCGTACCATTCGGCCGGCGCACCGCTTGCGCGGGCCTTGGTCCAGCGCACCACTATTGAGAGGCAGACATGTCGGTGCTGAGCGTCGAAGTTCCTGCGCCCAACCGGTTCGTTATCCGGCGATCGGCGGCTGAGAAGCCGCAGGCCGGCGAGGTGCGGGTGGAATTGGATTCCGCGGGTATCTGCGGTGGAGATCTGTCTCATCTGCGTGGCCGCAACGCGGTCGGGTCGTATCCGACGATTCTCGGACACGAATGCGCCGGCCGAATCGCCGCCGTGGGCGCCGACGTACATCTGCTGATCGGCCAGCCTGTGGTGATTTACCCGACGAGCGGGTGCGGCACCTGCCGCGCATGCTCAGAGGGGCGTTTCAACAACTGCCCGACGATGCGGGTTCGCGGTTTGTCGGACCCTCGAGGCCTGTTCAGCGAGTCATTTATCGTGTCGGCAAGCGATTGCGTGCTGATCAGCGAGTCGGTGTTGCACCGCTACGGCGCACTGGTCGAACCACTCGCCGTTGGGGTTCATATCGCCGGGCGCAGCGGCGCCCGTACCGGCGACACCGCCCTCGTGATCGGATGCGGGTCCATCGGGCTGGCGACCGCGCTCGTCGCGGTGAGCCGAGGCGTGCGTGTTCTCGGCGCCGACCGACATGGCGAGCGCTCGACCGCGGCGCACGCGTGCGGCGTGAAGGCCTTCACCACCGTCGGTGATGCTGCGCTGGTGCAGTGGGTCGGAGACCAAGCCGACAGCGTCGATATCGTCTACGACACCGTGTGCAGCCCATCGACAATCGACGTCGCGCAACGCGTGCTGGCACCGGGCGGACGCCTGGTCGCCATCGCGTCGGCCAAGCCGGGGCAGCAGGCCACACTGGACTACAGCGCGCTATACGCACGGGAACTATCCGTCGTTGCCTGCCGGAACTACGTCCGTGACGACTTCGTCGACGCCGCCGCTCTACTGGAGTCCGGCCGGGTCGACGCCACCGGGCTGCACACCGCAACGTTCGCGCTCGACGACTTCGGTAGCGCGGTAGACCAACTCGAATCGCACGGACACCATCACATCAAAATCCTCCTCACGCCGCGCCGACTCCTGGATTCCCGACCGTTGCTCGCCGCATGCCCTGGTCTCGCTGACAAAGTCAGGTAAGCAATTCCAGGAACTCGGCGCGGCGCGCCCTGGCCGGATTTCTCGGCGGAAGCACCTGACACGACGGGGTGGTTTGTGAGCACTCCGGTGCAAATGAGGATTGTCGGTTGCCAATCTCCGTGTCGAATTGCCATCTGCGATGTCGAACGATGTCGAATTCGACACCCTGAATGCCAAAGTCCTATAAATGCCCGGCGCTACGACCACATGTTGTCCGGTTTGAATCGTTTCTCGGCTAGCTCTGAGCCGTAGCCGAATTCTCCAAGCTTTCGCGGGCGCCGCTGTCTCTCACAGTGCCGGCGGTACCTGGCAGGGTGGGGATGCTTCGACAGCAGCAGCATCACCGCACCGGCGGTTGGACACATCTGAGATACGGAAACCAACCGCCATCGGCTCCAGAAAGCTCCGCTTGTCGCGCTATCGCCTGTGCCGCCACGGAACTATGAGGTGATCGCGACGGTTCTCCCGGTGGTTGCCGATTCTGCCGCAGCGTTGGCCAAGATGAGGGCCGCGACACCGTCGTCGAAAGACGGTGAGCAGGGGTCGCCGGTGCGGATGCAATGTACGAACGCGTCGAGCTCGGTTCGATAGGCCTGCGCGTAGCGTTCGAGGAAGAACGGCAGGTAGGGCGGAGCTTCCTCAGTCCCCGAAGCGTCGTAGCGACGGACCACAGTTTTGGCGACGTTACCGGCGGACAACATGCCGTCGGTGCCGAAGGCTTCGAGGCGTTGGTCGTAGCCGAACGCACAGTGCCGGGAGTTGGTGATGGTGACGAGCTCGCCCTTGCTGCCACGCAGTGTGATTGTTGCGGAGTCGAAGTCGTTGAGTTCTCGGATGTCGTCGCTGTAGACGTTGGCGCCCATGGCGGAGACCTCGACGATGTCGGGGATGAAGAATCGGGCCATGTCGAGGTCATGGATGGTCATGTCCCGGAAGATGCCACCCGACGCAGCGATGTACTCGCGGGGAGCCGGCGCGGGATCGCGGCTGGTGATGAGCAATTGCTCCAAAGTGCCGATCGCCCCAGCCTCGACCTGGGCCTGAATGGATGCAAAGTGAGGGTCGAAGCGCCGGTTGAACCCGAGCATGACAGGAACCGAATGGCTGCTGATTCGCTCGCGGCACTCCAGGACGGTGTCGATGTCGAGGTCGATCGGCTTCTCGCACAGGACGGCTAAACCGTGCGCCGCGGCGCGTGACATGAGGTCGACGTGGGTGGGTGTCGGCGAGGCGATCACCACGCCGTCGAGGTCGGGTTCGGCGAACACCTCGGCAGGGTCTTCGACTGCACGACCGTTCGTCCGATCGGCGAGGTCACGAGCTCCGTCGATGAACGGATCGGCGATCATCACCAGGTCGACGTTGGGGTGTGCGGCGATGTTGGCGGCGTGCACCTGACCGATTCGGCCGGAGCCGAACAGGGCCAGACGCACTTTCGGTTGGGGCATGACGATGTCCTATCGTTGTCGGACACATTGCGCGACAATGGTTTTAGCGGAGGGACAAGACGGATTAGACTAGTTGGGCGGCGCGTTCGAAGCACTCCAGCGTGGTAGCGTGCGCGGTACGCAATCCTTCGACGACCGGTGTGCGGCGGTGCTCGTCGGAGATGATCTCGACACCCCACGGTCCTTGATATCCGGCGTCGATGGTGCGTCGGATGAAGCTGGCGGTGTCGAAATCGCCGCGTCCACAGTAGGTTCGGTGTTTGATGGTGTCATCGACGACGTCGAGGACGGTGGTGTTCGTCCGGTCGAATCCGTCGTCCACCTCGACAGCGAAGACCCGCTCGATGGGTACGACCTTCCACAGATCCTCGTGCGAGAGGCCGGTCTTGTAGGTGTGCCAAATGTCGATCATCAATCCGGCTGCCGGGCTGTCAGAGCTGGTGACGACCTCGACGGCCTCCGGAGTGGTCCGCAGGTGGGAGAATGGCGTGGCCTCCAGCGCGAGACGTATCCCGGCGTCGGCCGCTTCGTCGGCGAGATCGCGGAAAGCGCTGGCGATGGTTGCCAGCGGCAACGGGTTCTCGGTCAGGCCGGCGCCGACCTTGATGTGACGTGCGCCGAGCGCGGTAGCCGCTTCGAACAGTTCGGCGCGCAACCGATCGGATGCGGCTCGCTCCTCACCGGCGGTCCACCAATCATTGAGGAACTCGACCTCGACGATGTCGATGCCGGCCGCATGGATAATCTTCGACAGCTCTTCGTATCCGATGGTCTCGCGAGCGTGGATGAGATCAGCATGGACCAATCCGATACCGTTCCAGCCGGTTTGAGCGATCGCGGTGATTCGCTCAGCCAACGGGATGGGACTACTCTCGTCTTCACGGAGCGGAGCAGCATCACCCGCGCTGGTCCAGCAGGTGGCGATCAGTAGTGGAGTCATGGTGTCTCTGGCTTCTTTCATCATGCTTTGTCGACTTCGATCTCGGTGCCGCGGTGTGACTCGGAGCGGTAGCAGGCGTCCACGATCCGTGCCACTGTCAGCGCGTCGGACACCGGTGACACGATCGGTGCCCCGGTACGGATGCTGTCAACCCAGCCGCGCATCTCGGTGTGGAAGTTGCTGATGTTCTCCAGTTCGGGCAGTTCGGAGAAGCGATTCTGCTCGGTCCGGGCGAACGGCGGGGTGAAGTATGTCTGGGTCCATTCGGTCCACCCGGCCGGGTATCCCCCACGATCGGCGTCGACGTACACCCGTAGCCGCTGGGGCAGGATCCCGACCTCGATCATGCCGGTGGTGCCGTACACAGTGATCCGCGAACTTTCGAACCACTCGAGGTGATCGTGCCCGTCGAAGCTGAAAGTGATCGACATGTCGGGATAGTTCAGCAGCGCAGCGGCAGAATCCTCGCGGCTGTTCTCGTCAGAGAGCCGGGCGGATTTGTGGACTCGGGCGTTGACTGAGTCGGGGGCGCCGAATACGTGCACCAGGGAATCGAGCATGTGGCAGCCGAGAATCCACAGCACACCGCCCATGTCTGCAGGCTGGTTGAGGTGCTGGGTGAGGTGTTCGCCGACCATTGCCGCCCCGCGGGCGGAGACGGTCACCACCTCACCGATCAGCCCGGACTTGATCAACTCCTTTGCGCGGGAGACGGATTCGGCGAGACGAACGTTGTAGCCGACCTGCACGACGAGATCGCTATGGGCGGCCTCGGCATCGCGTAACTGGACCAGATCAGCCACAGTGCCCCCGCCCGGCTTTTCCACGACCACCGACTTGCCGGCAGCGAGCGCTCGTACGGTGTGGGGCACCATGTCGCGGCTCTTGGAGTGGACCATGATCGCGTTGATCCGGTCGTCGCCGAGAATTTCGTCGATGGTGCGCGGTTCGAGGTCGTACTTATCCGTGAAGTACTTCAGGCGAGAGTCGTCATCGGCGGCCGCGACCACTTCGACGTCGTCAATCTCTCGGAGAGCCCGTACCCGCGCCGATGCGTGCGGATGGGTGATTCCGAGAAGGCCTACGACGATCGCATCAGACATCATCGTCTCCTGTCGTTTCTGGGTTGCGAAGTCTCGCAACGGAAGAGTCCGGGGTGTTGGTTTTCGGGATAGTCGCCGGGTGCTCCGATCGTGTGCTGACACACGCCGGTGATCGATCGGAACTCCGACTTTCACTGCCATCTAGTGGACAGGATGTCCAAGTGTTGCATGTGACGGCTTCGCCGGTCAAGTGCGCTGCATCACCGAATTCCTGCGGGTGTCGGAACGAAACCGAGGTAGCTCGAGAGTTCGCGGGCGCCGTCGCGGACCAGATCGGTGACCGACGGGGCGTCAACCGTGCCGGTGGCCAGAATCCCTTCGCGAAGGCCGCTGACCGAGAGGGATGCCGCCACCTCACCGAAGTGGTCGAAGATCGGCGCACCGACAGCGGCGATGCCGGGTGTGACCGTGTTGTCGCTGATGACGAAGCCTGCATCTCGGATCTCCTCCAGGTCGGCAAACAGCGCCGAACGTGAGATGTCGTGGCCGACATCTCCGGTCTGTGATGCGATGGAGGCGTACTCCTCCCACCCTTCCCGGTCCTCGAAAGCCAGCAGTGCCCGGGGTGCTGCGCCGACATGTAGCGGCAGCGAGCGGCCCAGCCGAAGAACTCGGCTGTTGACACGCACTCCGTCGATGCGTTCGATGCATACCGCGCGGGTGCCGTGGCGGACGCAGAGGAAGGTGGTTTCCCCGGTGGCGTCGTGGATGCGTTTGAGCACGGGGAGGGAGGCGCGGCGAATGTCGAGGCGGCGGATGAGTTCGTTGCTCAGCGAGAGGAGTTTGCCGCCGATCCGGTAGGCGCCGCGGTGACCCATCTGCTCCACCCAGCCGATATCGGCCAGTGTGGCGAGCATTCGATAGACCGAGCTGGCGGGCTCGTTGATCAACTCGGTCAGCCGGGCCGAAGTCGCGATACGTTCCTGTGCCAGCGCCTCCATGAGCGCGCCGGCTTTGACCACAAGCGACGGCGCACGCGTTGCTTCCGGTTCGGAATCGTTGTGCCCCGGGGCTTGCACGCCGTCCATCAGTCCGGTGGCCGCCTTTGCGGCGTCCATCGCGTCGGCGATGCGCTCGGCGGCCACCTGCAATACCTGGCCGGCGGCGGTTTCCTGCTGCAGAACGCTGGCCCGCAGGCCTGCCACCGAAATCGCCCCCATGGTGCCGCCGTCCGCTCGGCGCACCGGAACAGCAACCGCGGCAACGCCTTCGACAACTTCGCTGTCATCCACACTCCACCCCCGCGCGACGGTCTGGTCGAACTTGATGCGGAGCGCCTCGGCCGTGGTGGGAGTGTTCGAGGCGATCGGCTCGAAAGGAGCTGCGGCGAGCAACTCGTGCTGCGCCTCGGAGGAGGCGAACGCCATCAAGGCCGTCGATGCCGCGCCCGCATGGCAGGGCAACATCCGGCCCGGGCAGAGGCCGAGCATGTCGACCGCGGTACCGTCCACGTGGTCCAGGCACAGCGCCCCGTTCCGATGCGGGACGCAGAAGTAGACGTGCATCCCCAACTGTTCGCGCACCCAGCGCATCTGCTTGCGCAAGCCTTGACGGTTGACGTACGACTCAATCGCCGCGTCGCCCCACCTCAGCAGCGCGGTCCCCAACTCGACCCGGCCATCACCAGCCGGCCGGGCCACGCCGATCTGCTCGAGCGCGGCAACGATCCGATAGACCGAGGGACGCGGCTCGGACACGGCCTTGGCCAACTCGGCCGCACTCAGTGGCCCCAACCGGGCAAGCTCATCGACGATCTGACCAGCCTTGCCCAACAACTGAATCGTGTTCACTGCCTCATCGTCCCTCTAGGTCATTTGCAGCGGCCGACCGCTCCGTGTCCGGCCCCGACACCCATACCCCGTCGGCGACTGGTTTGCGGACACACCGGCTGATGCCGCCCGGCTCGCATGAGATGTCGGTCAATATCACGCCTGACAGTTGCATGGATCACCATCGTCGGCTTTAATCGTACCGTACGAACACATTGTCCGTCAGGTGGTAGTAAATTTCCCCGGGGCGGAGCTTGGATCGTCGAAGATCCGGCGGAACCGCACTCATGTTCGGCGTGGAGCCGATATCGGAGCGCGCCTTACGACTGTGGCCTGCTGGTTGGACACTGCTGAGGAGATCGACTCAATGACCTATGACTTCTGCTACGAAGCGCTACCGATGCGGGTGCGATTCGGCGCCGGCGCTCTGGCCTCATTGCCCGGGGAGCTGGACGAAATCGGGCTTCGACGGGTGTTGGTGCTGTGTTCGCCGGGGCAGGAGGACACCGGCGAGCTTGTCGTCTCAGCCCTGGGCGAGCGCTGTGTGGGCCTGCGTGCCGATGCCGTCATGCACGTTCCTGCGCAGGTCGCCGAACATGCACAGGCAGAGGTGGTTTCACTCGGCGCCGACGGTTGCGTCGCCGTCGGCGGCGGGTCGGCGATCGGACTGGGCAAGGCCATCGCACTCAAACACGATCTTCCGATCGTGGCGGTGCCCACCACGTATGCCGGTTCGGAGATGACACCGGTGTGGGGATTGACCACCGACGGTCGAAAGGAAACCGGTCGGGATCCGAAAGTGTTGCCCCGCAGCGTTATCTACGATCCGGACTTGACCCTGAGTCTGCCCGTCGGCATGTCGGTCACCAGCGGGATCAATGCCATGGCCCACGCGGTGGAGGCTCTTTATGCGCCCGACGCCACACCGATCATCTCGTTGATGGCAGAAGAAGGGGTACGCGCACTGGCCGCGGCCTTACCGGTAATCGTCACTGACAACGCCGAGGCCAGCGGTCGCAGCCAGGCGCTGTACGGAGCATGGCTGTGCGGAGCCGCCCTCGGAGCGACAACCATGTCGCTGCATCACAAGCTGTGCCATGCGCTCGGCGGCAGCCTCAATCTTCCCCACTCCGAGACCCACACCGTCGTTCTTCCCTACGCGTTGGCCTTCAACGAACCCTACGCACCCGACGCGGCCGCAGCACTGTCGCGCGCACTCGGCGTTTCCGCGGACCCGGCCGACCGGTTATGGCAGCTGTCGCGAGAACTCCACGCGCCTCAGTCATTGGCGGAACTAGGAATGCGGGAATCCGATATCGGGCGCATCGCCGAGGAGGTCACCAGCCGTTCTTACGGCAATCCTCGGCCGATTACCTATGACTCTGTCCATAACCTGCTGGCGGCGGCATGGGCCGGCCAATGGCCCGTCGCCGACGGATCGCCGTCCGCCTGAAAGCGAGAACTGCCATGAACCAACGACTTTCCAGCGCCGAAAACGGTACCTCAGTCGGCGTGACCGAGGTGTCGGACGTCCAGAACGCCATCGAGGAACGCCTGACCCAGACCGTCATGAACTCCTTCGACGGCTGTCAGGACGAGCGGTTGACCTTCTTGATGAAGGCACTTGTTCGCCATCTGCACGCCTTCATCCGCGACGTACGGCTCACCGAGGCCGAATGGAACAGCGCGATCGAGTTCCTCACCGAGGTCGGACATATCACCGATGACAGACGCCAGGAATTCATCCTGCTCTCCGACGTCCTGGGCGCATCGATGCAGACGATCAACGTCAACAACGTAGCCCACGGCGACGCCACTGAAGCCACCGTATTCGGCCCGTTCTTCACCGAGAACTCGCCGCGTATCGACAATGGTGGCGACATCGCGGGAGGGGCCGCCGGGCAGCCATGCTGGGTAGAAGGAACCGTTGCCGACGTCGAAGGTCGGCCGATCCCGCACGCCCGAATCGAGGTGTGGGAAGCCGATGAGGACGGCTTCTACGACGTCCAGTACACCGACAACCGCGTGGCTGCCCGAGCGCACCTCTTCAGCGACGACGACGGGCGTTATCGCTTCTGGGGCCTCACCCCGACCCCTTACCCGATTCCGCACGATGGACCCGTCGGCCGGATGCTCGCCGCCACGGGACGCTCCCCGATGCGCGCTTCGCATCTGCACTTCATGGTGTCGGCGCCAGGCCAACGAACCCTGGTGACCCACATTTTCGTCCGGGGTGACGAACTGCTCAGTCACGACACCGTTTTCGGGGTCAAGGACTCACTGATCACCGACTTCGCCGAGCAGCCGCCACATACTCCTACCCCCGATGGACGGCAGCTAGGTGAGCAGTCCTGGTCCCGCGCTCGCTTCGACATCGTGTTGGCACCCGACACCATCGCCACCCAACCGGCCGCTGTCCACGCAGGCTGACCGAGCGCCGCATCTTCACCGGCCACGACTCTCGGGAGAGAGTTTGTCCGAATGACTTTACAAATAGAATCCGTGCGTACTTTCTGTGATGGAGATCGCCATCCCTGGATGCGCCGTAGTGGCATCGGCGGTCGCCGCCGGAGAACAAGAAACAAGGGAGTCCACGCATGACTGACATGACTGCACATCTAGCCTCGGCGGCCGAAGCCAAGCTGCCACCGCTGACCGACGGCCCGCACCGAAGGCGGATCGGCCTCATTTCGATCGTGGCCTGTCTGGGTGGGCTGCTGTTCGGCTACGACACCGGTGTGGCCAACGGCGCCGAGGGGCCGATGGCCAAGGAGCTGGGGCTTTCCCTGCTGCAGTTGGGCGTCGTCATCAGCTCGCTGGTGTTCGCGGCCGCCCTCGGCGCCCTCATTGGGGGCAGGTTGTCCGATGCCATCGGCCGTCGCAAGACCATCCTGATCCTCGCGCTGCTGTTCTTCTTCGGTGTCCTGCTCGTGGTGTTCTCGCCGGCCGGCCCCGAAGTCGGCACGTTCTCGCCGGTGGGCTACGGGGTCCTGGTGACCGGGCGCATCGTGCTCGGCCTCGCGGTCGGCGGCGCGTCAACCGTGGTCCCGGTCTTCCTTGCGGAACTGGCGCCCTACGAGATCCGCGGGTCGATCACCGGGCGCAACGAATTGGCCATCGTCACCGGCCAGCTCGCCGCGTTCGTGTGCAACGCGATCATCGGCACCGTCTGGGGCCACATTGACGGCGTCTGGCGGATCATGTTCGGCGTCTGCGCGTTGCCCGCCGTGGCGCTGTTCGTCGGCATGCTGCGCATGCCCGAGTCACCGCGCTGGCTGGTCGAGAAGGGCAGGGACGATGACGCGCTGGCGGTCCTGAAAACGGTGCGCTCCGAGGATCGGGCGCTCGCCGAACTCGATCAGATGGAGATCATTACCGAGGAGGAGAAGGCCGAGCACCTCATCGGCTGGAAGGCAATCCTGACCAACAGGTGGCTGCGCCGCATCATCCTCGTCGGCATCGGGGTCGCCATGGCCCAACAGCTCACCGGCATCAACTCGATCATGTATTACGGCACCCGGGTGCTGGAGGAATCGGGGATGTCCGAGCAGCAGGCCATGCTCGCCAACATCGCCTTCGGGGTGGTGGCCGTGCTCGGCGGCATCATCGCATTGCGCAACATGGACCGATTGGATCGGCGCAAGACCTTCATCCTGGGACTCTCACTCACCACCATCTGCCATTGCCTCGTCGGTGTTGCGTCGATGCTGCTGCCGGCGGGGAACCCGGCACGGCCGTTCGTGATCCTCGTCCTGGTTGTCGCGTTCGTATTGTCGATGCAGACCTTCCTCAACATCGCCGTGTGGGTGTGGCTGGCGGAGGTCTTCCCGCTGCACATGCGCGGACTCGGGTTTGGGATCTCGGCCTTCTTCGGCTGGACCACGAACGGATTCCTCGCCCTGTTCTTCCCGACCCTGGTCTCAGGCATCGGCATCACCGGATCGTTCTTCCTGTTCGCCGGGATCGGCGTGGTGGCGTTGGTGTTCGTGTGGACCCAGGTGCCCGAAACCCGCGGTCGCTCCCTGGAGGCGCTGGAAGAAGACGTGGCGACCGGGCAGATCTATGTCGGCATCCGCCGCTGAGCCGGCCCAGCCATGACGACGGGCGATCAGGACAGCGCAGCTGCGCAGGCGGAGGAGCTGTGCCGATTTCTCGCCGGAGTGCGGCCGTTCGACGCGCTGGATCCCGCGCAGCTGACGGAGATCACGGCGGCGGCGGCGATCCGCCAGTTCGCCGCCGGCGACCTGGTGGTCGACGCGTTCACGGCACCGCCCACCGAGATCTACGTGGTACTCACCGGCGAGGTCGATCTGTGGCACGACCCGGATCGGGTGACCAAGGCCGGTGACGACCGGTTCGTGGCCGGCGACGTGTTCGGATTCTCCGCGATGCTCACCGAGCGGCCGGTCGGCCCCCGGGTCATCGCCACCGCGGCCGCCAGCATCGCGGTGTTGCCGGGCCACCTGGTCGAGCCGGCGTTCTACTCCCGCAGCGGGGCCCGGTTCCTGGCCGACTACATCTCCCGTACCCGTCGGCTGTCCACCTCGACCCCGGTGTTCAGTACGGTCGAAGACCTGATCGCGAGCGCCCCGCTGGTCATCGACCCGGACACCCCCGTCACCGTCATCGCCCGCCACCTCATCGACCGTGACGTGCACTGCGCGGTCGTCGATGCCGGTGACGGCACCTACGGGATCGTCACCGACGCGGTGCTGGGCCGCCGCGTTGTCGGCGAAGGACTGCCCGCGGACACCCCCGCCCGCGTGGTGATGACCCACCCGGCCAGCACGGTCGAACTCTCCGGATCGTCCGTCGAGGCGCTGATCACCCTGCTGGACACCCGAGCCGACTATCTGCCCGTCGTCGATCGGTCCGGCACCCTGCGCGGCGTGGTCGGGGCACGGGATTTCGCGCTGGCACCGACCACGGCCGGGGTCGGGATGCTCGAACAGATCCACCGCACCCGCAGCCGCGCCGAGCTGATCGACCGGGCGCGACGGGCGCCATCGGTTCTCGGTGACATCCTCGACCGGGGTCTGGCCGCCGATCGAGCCATCCGGGTGTACTCCGCGATCATCGACGCGATCATCCGTCGATCGATCAGCCTGGTCTTCGCCGACCATCCCGACCTTCCGCTGGACCGCTTCACCTGGCTGTCCCTCGGTAGCCAGGGCCGGCGCGAAGCGGTGCCCTTCTCCGATGTCGACGCCGCCATCGCCTTCGACGACGACGTGCCCCCGGAGACGATGGTGCGGTTCCGCCACGCGTTCGCCGACGTCAACGCTCTGCTCACCGACGCCGGGCTCAGGGTCGACGTCAACGGCGCCAACGCGTCGAACAAAGCCTTCTCCCGGACCAACAGCGAGTGGCGGGCCGCGGCGACGCGCTGGTTGACCGTACCCGGGGAGAACTCCCGCGCGGCCATGGCTGTCCAGCGAACGGGCCTGGCCGTCATTGCGTCCCTGCTGGTCGACGCCCGGCCCATTCACGGCAAGCCCGGACTGCCCGAGGTGGCACGGGTTTTCGCCGATTTCCGCCAGCATCCGGCGACTATGGACCTGTTGCTGTCGGAATCGCTGTCGCACCGGGCGAAAGTTCGGGACCGCACGCTGCGGGATCTGTTCACCGGCAAGGGCGACAGCTTCAATGTCAAAACCCACGGGCTGCTGCCCGTGGTGAGCATCGCCCGGTGGGCCGCACTCGGGGTGGGTTCCACCGAACTGCAGACCGTCAAACGACTCCGCGATGCCTCCGGCTCAGCCCTGCTGCCCAGCGCCCAGGCCGACCGCCTGATCGAGGTGTTCGAGATCCTGCAGCGCATGCGACTGCGCCACCACCTCAATCGGCTCCGGCACGGGCAGCGACCCACCGACCTGATCGACCGCGACGACCTGTCCCCGATCGAACGCAGCATGATCGGCCAAGCCGTCCGGGAGATCAACACCATCGCCCGCCGGATGGACCGGGTCGACCGCCGTGCCACCCCGCTGTCCCGGCCTGACCGGCGCAAGACCACCTGACCGCAATGCGGATCGCCGTCATCGGTGACGTCGGTGGCCACGCCCTGGCACTGCGCGACGAGCTCACCCGCCTCGGCGCGCACCCCGACGGCTCACTCCCCGAAGACCTACTCGTCATCCAGGTCGGTGATCTGATCCACCGTGGCCCCGACTCGGCTCAGGTCCTCGACCTCGTCGAGCACTACCTGCGCACCTAACCCGCCCAGTGGATCCAGCTCATCGGCAACCACGAAGCGCACTACCTGCGGCCGCCGGTCTTCCGCTGGCCGGACACCTTGGGCCGCAAGCACATCCGGATCCTCAACCGCTGGTGGCAGGGCGGTGCCGCGACCGTCGCCGCCGCGGCCGAGACCGCAGACGAGTCCTTCCTCATCACCCACGCCGGCATCACCGCCGAGTTCTGGACCACCATCCTCGGCGGCCCGCCCACCGCCGCCGAGGCCGCCCGCCGGATCAACAACCTCGCCAGAACCGGCGCCGACCCGGTGTTCCGCGCCGGCATCTTCCTGCACGGCACCAGCGACCCCAGCGCCGGACCGCTGTGGGCCGAAACCGCCACCGAACTGCTACCCGGATGGGCCGACCGCCGACTGCCGTTCAGCCAGATCCACGGCCACAACAGCATCACCACCTGGCGCGCACCCGACACCCCCGTGGCGCGCACCGGCATCGACGCCCTCGTCACCATCGACCACGCCGCCAAACACGAAACCGTCCACCTCGACGGCGGCCGACTCATCGGCATCGATCCCGACCACCGCGAAACACCGACCACCCCATGGCACGCATTCGAACTCGATGGCACCGTCACAGCGTGTTGAATGACGCAGATTTATCATACAAAGTGAGTTAAACCTTGAGTGGTGGACTGAACCCTCGATCGGCCTGCGGTCAGCCAAATCCGTGTCACTCCAGGGTGTATGCCACAGATTGCCGCACCAGTGAGCTTGACCACACCAAATCTTTGTCATACATTTGAGTCATGACCGAGAGCGCATCCACGAAGCAGCGGTTGTCGGACACGGTTGCCGAAGCCCTGCAGCGCGACATTCTCGGGATGGCCGTAGGCGAGAAGTTGCCGACCGAAGCAGAGCTCACCGAGCGATTCGATGTGAGCCGCACGGTCATCCGGGAGGCGACACGCCTGTTGGTGCAACGGGGACTGGTCACTGTCAAGCCTGGCCGCGGTATGACGGTCGCCGAGGTGGATGGTCGCGTGATCGCCGATCAATACGGCCTCCTACTTCGGTTGAGCGAGGGGTCGTTCGAGCAGTTGATGGAGTTGCGTCTCGTTCTGGAGGTGGAGATGGCGGCGTTGGCTGCGGCGCGCCGCACCGACACCCAACTGGAGGAATTGGACGCGCTCAATGAGCGCCTGCGTGCCGCAGATCCGTCCAGTGCCGAGTTCTTGGATGCGGACCTCGACTTTCACGAGAAAATCGCGGAGGCCAGTGGCAATCCGTTCTTTCTTCTGGTAATGCGACCGGTGAACGACTTCTTGAGTGACTCCTACACCGCGGGAACCGGATATCCCTCAGAAGCCGGACATACCGTCGACGAGCATTTCGAGATTGCCCAGGCGATCCGTTCGGGTGATCCAGCCCGAGCGCGATTCGCAGCAGAGAACCATCTGCGCCGCGTTGTCAGAAATCGCGTGCTCCTGACCCGGGAGTAGTCCAGCCCAGCGTCCATAACTGCATCCACGGTTCAACCGAACCGATGGATGATCGCGCGCAGATTCACCCGATGAATGCTGTGCGGTTTCCACCTACCGGCGCCCCTGCATGCCGCACCGGCCCGACAACCCACCCAAATCTGCCGTCATTACATCTCGCCAGACAACTCGAAAGGAGCCGAGATGGCCATGCCGAAGCTAAACACGGCGCTGTTGGCGATACTCGCGACCGTCGCCGTGCTGCTCGCCGTCCCGGCTTGTTCACCGGCCCGCAGTGACCGCTCTGCTGTCGATCCGGCGGCCCGTCAGGCTGCGGTGGCGAAGGCGGAGCAGGGTGCGTCGAAGCTGTTGCGTGCCGGTAAGCAGGACAACACCTGGACCGGCCCGGAAAGCAGCCCCAAACCACGGCCGGGACTGCGGCTCACCATCATTCCGGAGCAGATGGCATCGACGGGATCGAGTCGGCCGGCGACTGCCATCGAGTCCGAGACGCGAAAGCTGGGCTGGCAGCCCAAGATCTCTGACGGTCAGGGCAAACCTGAGGTCCAACTCAATGCCTTGAACACCGCGGTCGACGAAAAGGTCGACGCCGTGATCCTCATCTTCGTCGACACCACCCGCATTCAATCCGCCCTCAAGCGCGCGCTGGCCGCCGGAGTCAAGGTCGTCACCCTTGGTTCGCTGAAGAACACTCCCGACACGGTGCCCGATGTGTCGTTCGACTGGGTTGGGGCGGGCGTGGCGGTGGCGCAGTATGCGGTGTGGAAGAGCAACGGGGATCTGGGCATGTTGCAGATGCGCAACACGGACCTCTACATCGTGATCAATGGGCAGTTCAAGGGCACCAACGACTATCTGTCGAACCCGCAGAACTGTCCGGGGTGCGACATCGTGACCAAGGACTGGAGTCTGGCGACGTTCGAGGACCCGGTGATCGGGCCGGCGGCTCAGGCGGTGGCCACGCGTCTGGCCAATCCCAACCTCAACTGGGTGACCTGCTTTGATTCCTGCCTGTTCCGGGTGGCCAACGGGTTGAATCGGGCCGGCTTCGGTAAAACCATGTCCGGCGCGGGGTTTGACTGCAACCCGGAGAACCTCGACATCATCCGGTCCGGTGGTGTGCAGAAGGTCTGTTTCGCCGATCCGCGGGAGTGGTTGGCGTTCGCGGCGATCGACAACGTCAACCGCATGACGAACGGTCAAGCACCCGTTGATTTCACCAAGTCGATACCGGTCGCGTTGTTCGACCGGGATTCCCTTTCTGAGCTTCCCCCCGCGCGGTCGGCCGATCTGGAATCCAAGGGCTGGCAAGGGAACTTCGATTTTCGCGCCAAGTTTGAGCAGCTGTGGGGCATTGGTTAACCGGACCGAGAAACGAGATACGCTGATGAATCAAGCCGCTGTTCAGATCGAGGGTCTGACAAAGGATTTCGGTACCAACCGGGTATTGGATCACGTGAACCTGGAGTTCCACCCTGGGTCCATTCATGCGTTGCTGGGGGCGAACGGCTCCGGTAAGTCGACGTTGATCAAGATTTTGGCGGGGTACCACGCCCCGACGTCGGGGACGATCCGTTTGCGCGGTGAGGCCATCGCTCTGCCCGCAGTTCCGGCAGCGATCCACGAGGCTGGTGTGCGTTTCGTGCATCAGATCCTCGGGCTCGTCGACTCCATGTCGATCACTGACAACCTGGCGCTGGCGCTGGGCTATGAAACCCGGGCCGGAACGATCGATTGGCGTCGCCAGCGATCCACTGCCGCAGAGGATCTCGCCGCCGTCGGGCTTGACGACATCGACCCGCGCACCCTCGTCGGCGACCTGGGGCCGGTGCAGCAGACCCTGGTGGCCATGGCCCGGGCCCTGCGCGGGCTGGAACCGGGCCGGGGTGTGCTGGTGCTGGACGAGCCGACCGCACGGCTGCCCAACGCCCAGGTCGACGAGCTGCTCGACCGATGCCGGAGCCTGCGGGACCGCGGCGTCGCGCTCATTTACGTGTCGCATCGCCTGGACGAGGTGTTCGCCATGGCCGACCGGGTGTCGGTGCTGCGTGACGGAAAGTTGGTTTTCGACGATTCGATCGAGGCCACCAATGACGATCACCTGACTCGGATCATCACCGGGCCCAGCGCATCCGCGGAGGTCGCCGAGCATCGTCGACATCGAGAAGTGGATCGGGCTACTGCGCCGACGCTGTCGCTGCGGGGTGTGTGCGGAACGCATGTGCGCGACGCCACGCTGGACGTGCACCCGGGGGAGATCCTGGCGGTGACGGGTCTGGTCGGGTCCGGCCGTAGTGAGTTGGGCCGGTTGGTGTTCGGGGCCCAGCGGATCACCGCGGGTGAGCTGAAGTACCTGGGTTCCCCGATCACCGGGATCACCCCGACAGGCAGCATCGACCGCGGTATCGGTTATGTCCCGCAGGAACGCCGCCAGTCCGCGATCGCCGACTTCACCCTGGCCGACAACCTGTGCCTGGCCAGCCTGGACAAACACATGACCGGTGGTCGGTTATCCGTGGCCAGCGAGCGGGAGGTCACTGAACGCGCGATCGCCGCGTTGGACGTGCGGCCCCCGGACCCCGACCGGCGCCTGGGCGACCTGTCGGGCGGTAATCAGCAGAAGGTGGTGCTCGGCAAGTGGTTGGAGCTCGAACTGAAGCTGCTCATCCTCGACGAATCCACCTATGGTGTCGACATCGGGGCGCGGCGCACGATTCTGCGCGCGGTGATCGAACGCGTTGAGCAGCAGGGTCTGGCGGTGTTGCTGCTGGATTCCGATATCGATCTGGTGGCCCAGTACGCCGACCGGGTGCTGGTGATGCGCCGGGGGCGCGTCACGACCGAACTCACCGGCGATGACATCACCGTCGATCGCATCGCTGCCGCCAGCTATGCGGTCAGCGACGCCCCACCCCCTGCAGCCCACGACCGTTCGGAGCAACTGCCATGACCAACCAATCCTCGCGCCGCGCTGGGGCGGTCAAGAAGATCTTCACCGACTACGGGATCGTGATCGCTCTCGTTGTCATCATCGTGTTCTTTTCCGCGTTACGGCCCGACACCTTCCCGACCGTCGGCAACTTCGGGTCGATCCTGCAGGCCAACGCCTCGATCATGTTCATCGCGTTCGGTCTGATGCTGCCGCTGATCGTGGGGCATTTCGATCTGTCGGTGGCCGCGATGGCCGGCTTCGGCGGTGTGCTGGCCACCGGTCTGATGTCGAAGGGCACCATCACCTTCTGGCCGCTGGCGGTGCTGGTGGTCCTCGTGGTCGCCGTGGTGGTGGGCCTGTTCAACGGTGTCCTGGTCGCTTACCTCAAACTGAACGCCCTCGTCGTCACTCTCGGTACGCAGTCCATCCTGTTCGGCGCCATCCTGTGGTACTCCAAGGGCGCGGTCATCTACAGCGACATCCCGCAGTCCTTCAAGGATCTCGGGCAGGGCCGTCCGCTGGGGATCCCGCTGCCGTTCATCTTCGCGGTGATCGTCGGGTTCGTGCTCTGGTACGTCCTGTATTACCGGCCGATCGGGCGGCGGCTCTATGCGACGGGCGGCAGTCCGGATGCTGCCCGGTTGACCGGTATCAAGGTCGACAAGCTCACCGTCGGCGCGTTCACCTGTGGTGCGGTGCTCGCTGCGGTCGGTGGCTGCCTGCAGGTCGCTCAGGTCGGCTCCGCCGCACCGACCAGTGGAAACGAGTTCCTGCTGCCCGCCATCGCGGCGTGCTTCCTCGGTGAAACTTCGATCCGCCGTGGCTATTACAACGTGTGGGGGACGCTGACCGCGGTCATTCTGGTGGCCACCGGAACCACGGGCCTGTTCATGCTCGGCGCGCAGACCTTCGTGCAGCCGGTCTTCAACGGTCTGGTTCTGATCGGCGCGATCCTCGCAGCACGGTGGGACACCGTCAAAGCCCTCATCGCCCGGCTGCGGCCGACCCCACCTGCGGAATCCCGGCCGCTCGCCGCGGCGGGCGCGAAGTGACCGCGACGTGACAAGGAGCAAAACCATGAATGGACTCAATGGGTTTGTCGTGGCGGTGACCGGTTCGGGAGGGGGTATCGGTGAGGCGGTGTGTCGGCGCCTGCTCGACGAGGGCGCCACCGTCTATGCCCTCGACCGGAACGATTCCCCCGCCGGAGAATCGCTGTTGGTCGACGTCACCGATCCCGAGCAGGTGTCCCGGGGAGCCGACACAATCGTCCAGCGATCTGGACGGGTCGACGGGCTGGTGGCCGCCGCCGGAGTGGTCGAGGACGACATCCCCGCCGAGGACATGACGCTGGACCAATGGGACCGCACCCTGGGAGTCAACCTGCGTGGCCTGTTCCTCACCAACCGCGAGTTCGGCCGCCGCATGCTGGCTCGGGGATCGGGCAGCATCGTCAACATCTCCTCGATGAGCGGCAACCACATCGTCAACGTGCCGCAGAAACAGTGCGCCTACAACGCCTCCAAGGCCGGTGTCACCGCACTGACCAAATCGCTGGCCTCCGAATGGGCCGACCGCGGCGTGCGGGTGAACGCGATCGCCCCGGGCTATGTCGCCACGCCGCTGCTGGAACGCAAGAAACACCAATTCGCGCAGTGGCTGTCAGCCACCCCACAGAACCGCATGGCCGAACCATCCGAGATCGCGGCCGCCGTTGCCTTCCTCCTCAGCGACGAGGCGCGTTACTTCTGCGGCAGCGAACTGCTCATCGACGGCGGATACAGCATCCGCTGACCAACCACCACACAGTACGAAACGAGTAATCCACGATATGAACGCCCTGATCGACAACCCCAGTCGCATCCTGCCCGACGACGTTGACGACGCGACGCTCGTCGGTCGCGTACTGGCCGACAACGGCCCGTGCGTGGTCGTCCTACGCGGCGGCACCGTCATCGACATCACCGCCACTTTCCCGACCATGTCGGACCTACTGGAGTCGGCCGACCCGGTGGCCGCGGCGCGCAACGCCACCGGCGTTCGCTCGTGGCCGATCCATGAGATCCTCGCCAACAGCCTCGACGAAGCCGACGCCTTGCCGCGGCTGCTCGCTCCGGTCGATCTGTCGGTCCTCAAGGCCGCCGGTGTCACGTTCGCCACCTCACTGCTCGAACGACTCATTGAGGAGCGTGCCGGTGGAAATCCCGAGCAGGCCAACACGCTTCGCAGCGAACTGGAAAAAATCATCGGGACCGATCTGTCGGCCATCCGGCCGGGCAGCGACGCGGCCACACAGCTCAAGGCCGACCTGCAAGCCAGCGGCCAGTGGTCGCAGTACCTTGAGGTCGGACTCGGTCCCGACCCGGAGGTCTTCACGAAGGCACCCATCCTGTCGGCGGTCGGATGCGGCGCAGAGATCGGGGTCGCGCAGGTCTCGTCGTGGAACAACCCCGAACCCGAAGTCGCGATCGCGGTGACCTCGACGGGCCGGATCGTCGGCGCCATGCTCGGAAACGACGTGAATCTGCGCGATGTCGAGGGCCGCTCGGCGCTGTTGCTGCCCAAAGCCAAGGACAACAATGCCTCGGCCTCGCTCGGCCCGTTCATCCGGCTGCTTGACGAGTCCTTCACTCTCGATGACGTCCGCGGTGCCGACGTTCGGCTCGAGGTGATCGGCGAGGACGACGGATTTCGGATGGACGACGTCAGCTATATGCGGGAAATCTCGCGCGACGTCGTGGCGCTCGCCGAATACACCGTCGGCGACGCCCACCAGTATCCCGATGGCATCGTCTTGTACACCGGCACCTTGTTCTCACCCACGCACGACCGCGGTGGCGTCGGTATGGGTTTCACCCACCATCTCGGCGACATCGTCCGAATCTCCAGTCCCAAGCTCGGCACGCTGGTGAACCGGGTGAACCACTCCGAGAAGGCCGGTCGGTGGACGTTCGGGGTGCGCGGGCTCATCAACAATCTCGCTGCCCGCGGGCTCATCGGGAAGGTCGGGGCCTGAGATGCGCATGGTGATCACCGACCACGCCTTCGCCGGTGAGCAGTTCGAGCGGGACGCAGCGGCCGAACTGGGCGCCGAGTTCGATGTGTACAACGTGTCCACCGAGGCTGCCGCCGCAAATGCCGTGCGCGGCGCCGACATCGCCCTGGTCAACTTTGCCCCGATGACCGAATCGGTACTGCAGCAGATGAATCCCGGCGCCGTGGTGGTTCGCTACGGCATCGGCTACGACAATGTCGATCTGAATGCCGCACGGGCACAAGGCATCCGGGTATGCAATGTGCCCGACTACGGCGCGGACACCGTCGCCGACCACGCCGTCACCGTAATCCTCGCGTTGATCCGCAAAGTACACCTTTTCAGCCGTGCCATCGCCGCCGGCGACTGGCCCTCGGCCACCGCACTCGCGCCGATCCGGTCGATGGCGGAGACCACCGTCGGCCTGCTCGGCACCGGCAGGATCGGCATGGCCGTGGCAAATCGGCTGCTGCCCTTCGGTTTCAAGATCCTCGCCTACGATCCGTACGCCAACGCGGAATCGACGGCCGAGCGCGGAGTCACCTTGGTCGACCTGGACGAACTCTTCGAGCGTTCAAACGTCCTGTCACTGCACGCCCCTGCGACACCAGAAACCACCGGCATCGTCTCCACCGAAAACCTCGCCAAGATGCCCAAGGGGTCGTTCCTGGTCAACACCTCCCGGGGTGCCCTGGTCGACCAGGACGCCGTCCTCGAGGCACTGAACAGCGGCCAACTCGCCGGCGCAGCACTCGACGTCTTCGTACCCGAAGTCCTACCCACCGACCACCCACTGCGCAGCCATCCGAACGCACTCCTGACCCCGCACGCCGCGTTCTATAGCGAACAGTCCCTGCGCGACCTCCAGCGCCTGGCTGCCGAAGAAGCGCTGCGCGCCGGGCGCGGTGAACCATTGCGCTGCCCGGTGAACTGACCTCACAACGAAAGCGAAACCATGACAAAGAAACTCCGGAACTACATCGATGGGCAGTGGTCCCCGGCAACGAGCACGTTCGAAGCGCGCAATCCCGCCAACGACCAGGTCATCGCCGAGGTCGCGGACTCGGGACCGGCCGAGGTCGATGCCGCGGTGGCCGCCGCACGTGCGGCGTTCGCGACGTGGCGCCATGTCAACCCGTCGGTGCGGGCCCGCTACCTGCACGCGATCGGCGATCGGGTGAAAGCGCGGGAATCCGAACTCGCCCAGGCAATCACGACCGAGATGGGCAAGACCATCGGTGAGGCGACCGGCGAAGTCGACAAGCTGGCGAAGGCGTTCCACTTCTACGCCGAGGAAGCCAGCCGGGTGCATGGGGAGGTGATCCCCAACGACGTCGACGGATTCCACAGTCTCGCAGTGCGGGAGCCGATCGGGGTCGTGGGCGCCATCACGCCGTGGAACTATCCGCTGGAACTCGTCGGCTGGAAGCTGTGCGCTGCCGTGGCCGCCGGCTGCACGATCGTCGTCAAGCCCTCCCAGTACGCATCGCTGTCCCCGGTCCTGCTGTTCGAGTGCATCGACGATGCGGGTCTGCCGGGCGGAGTGGCCAACCTCGTCCTCGGGGCGGGTGCGGCGGGCCCGGCACTGGCCGCACACGCCGGTCTCGACAAGCTGGC
Source organism: Mycobacterium aquaticum (assembly GCF_002086485.1). GTDB lineage: Bacteria > Actinomycetota > Actinomycetes > Mycobacteriales > Mycobacteriaceae > Mycobacterium > Mycobacterium aquaticum. The sequence goes on from NZ_MVHF01000002.1 coordinate 185,406, forward strand.
CTTCACCGGATCGACCGCCACCGGAAACACGATTGCCCGCAACGTTCCTCGGGCAATGCCGCTGACGATGGAACTCGGCGGCACCTGCCCGATGATCGTGACCGAGCACGCCGACATCAAGGCAGCCGTTACCGGGGCGGCCCGGCGCGGGTTCCGCAACGCCGGCCAGATCTGCATTGCGATCAACCGGATCTATGTACACCGGTCCGTGTACTCGGATTTCGTTGACGGCCTCACCTCGGCGGTCGCGGCACTTCGGGCCGGCAACGGGATGGACCCCGCGATGGACGTCGGACCGATGGCAACCCGTGCCGGCGTGGACGTGGTCGAAGCGCACGTGAAAGACGCCGTGGCGCACGGTGCCACCGTCACCACCGGCGGAGACCGTATTCCCGAGCTCGCCCCCGGCTATTTCTTCGAGCCGACCGTCGTCGCGGGGTGCACGCCCGAGATGCGCGTCATGTGCGAGGAGACCTTCGGGCCGGTGGTCGGCGTGATGGCGTACGACGACCTGGCCGACGCCATCGCATGGGCCAACGGCACCGAATCCGGGCTGGCCGCCTACGTTTACACCCAGGATCTCCGACAGGCGCACGACCTCGGCCGACGGCTCGACTTCGGCAATGTCGCGGTCAACAACGTGGATGCCGGCATCATGAACGCACCCTACGGCGGCCGCAAGGGCAGCGGCTTCGGGGTGGAACACGGCAAAGCCGGTCTGGAAGGATACTTGCAGCACAAGCACATTCGGATCCGATACGGAGCCGAATGATGAATGCTGTTCGGCGGCTACACCTCGGCGTCGACATCGGCACATCGTCGTGCAAGGTGGTCGCGGTCGACCAGGAGGGCGCGGTCGTGTCGACCGCGACCCGCGGATACCCGCTGCACTCGCCCCGCCACGGCTGGTCGGAGCAGGATCCCGAAGACTGGTGGGCAGCGACATCGGCTTGTGTGCGTCAGATCACGACCGCCCTGCCTCAGCTCGGTGATGAGGTGGTGGCGATCGGGCTGAGCGGCCAGATGCACGGACTGGTCGTGTTGGATGCGGACGATCACATTCTGCGTCGCGCGATCCTGTGGAACGACCAACGTTGCGAAGCCGAATGCCAGGCGGTCACCGAGGCGATCGGCGGCCCAGCGCAGGTTTTGAACGAGATCGACAACCGGCTCATCACCGGATACACCGCCGGCAAGATCGCCTGGCTGCACGATCATGAGCCGGACAAATTCCGTCGAACCCGAAAGATCCTCAACCCCAAGGACTTCCTGCGTCTTCGCATGACGGGACAGTTCGCCACGGAGGTGTCCGATGCATCCGGCACCGGGCTGTTCGACGTAGCGAACCGGCGCTGGTCTCCGGCAATGCTCGACGCTGTCGGCATCCCAGAATCGCTGCTTCCCACGGTCGTCGAGTCACCCGACTCGACGGGCGGCCTGCTGCCCGAGGTCGCGCGGCACTGGGGCCTCAGTGAGGATGTGCAGGTTTACGGCGGTGGCGGCGATGCCGTCGTACAGACCGCATCGATGGGAGTGGTCAAACCCGGCGACATCGGCGTCACCGTCGGAACCGCGGGCGTCGTGGCCGCGGTAGCGGAGACATGCCCGGAGAACTCCGGGAACGTCCAAGTCTCCTGTTACAACGCACCCGGCCTCTGGCACATCATGGGGGTATCGCTGTCGGCGGCGGGCGCACTGCAGTGGTTCACCGATGTCCTCAACGAACTACCGAGCTCGCCGGACGTCGGGTTCCCGGCAATCATCGACCTCGCCAAGGACATCCCCGCCGGCGCCGACGGCTTGCTCTTCCTGCCGTATCTGGCCGGCGAACGCTCGCCGCACTACGCGCCGGCCGCAACCGCGGCGATGCTCGGACTGACGAGAATGCACGGGCTCGGCCACATGGTCCGCGCCGTCATCGAAGGTGCGCTGCTGAACATGCGGGAGATCCTCGATGCGTTCGCCGACTTGAACATCCCCTGCGAGCGGGTGATCGCCTCGGGCGGCGCCACCCGGGATCCGTTCTGGCTGCAGACGATGGCCGACGTCTTCGGCATCGAGGTGGTCACCATGACCGGTAGCTCCGAAGGGGGTGCCTACGGTGCAGCACTGGTCGCGGGTGTCGGAGCGGGCACCTGGAGTTCGTTCGACGCGGTCTACAAGCACCTGCAAGTCTCTGCGCGCTTCCTGCCTGACCGCCACACCGCCGATCGGTACGACCGGATCTACGCCGGATACCGAAACCTCTACGGTCACCTGGCCGCCGTGTACGACGACATCAAGATCGCGAGGGGCGATGAGTAACAATGGTTTTGGGGTAGTCGTCCTCGATCTCGACGGCACGCTGGTCGACAGCAGCGAAGACATCGCCGACGCGATGAACCACGCCCTGTCCGCACACGGAATCGGTGCGGTCACCGCCGAGCAAGTCGCGGCGGCACTGGGCGGCGGGCCGACGATTCTCGTCGAGAAGTGTTTGACCGCAGCTGGATTGGTGACCTTTGGCTCGGATCTGGTCGCGTCTGTACTCAACGCGTATTCGGACCGGTACCGCGCGCATCCCGCGACCCATACCCGGGTCTTCGACACCGCAGGCGCAGTGCTGCCCGCGCTGCACGCACGGGGTGTGCTGATCGGCGTATGTACCAACAAGCGCACTGCGATCGCCGAGGCGGTACTGAATGCCGTCGGACTGTCGTCCGTCATCGGGGCCGTCGTCGGATCCGACACGACGCCGACCCCGAAACCCCAGCCGGGACACCTCATCGACACGGTGACCGCACTCGGTGCCGGCGACCGGCGGGTGCTCTATGTCGGTGACACCGACATCGACCAGCAGACCGCCGCGTCGGCCGGGGTGACCTACGCACAGGTCGCGTGGGGCCATCCCGGTGTACCGGCCGAACACTACCTCGCATCATTCGACGATCTCTTGTCGATCGTCTGATCTCATCGAAAGGACCACCCCGTGAAGTACCACCCGGAAACAGCACAGGACCAGGCGAAGTACGCCGTCGGCCGCGCCGCGGTCGAGCGGTATGCCCATGACGGGGCACGACTAGGCCTTGGATCGGGAACCACCTCCGCCTGGTTCGTGCGTGCTTTGGGCGAGAAGGTCGAGCAAGGTCTCGATGTCGTCGGCGTCCCCACCTCCAACTTCACCCGCGACCTCGCCCGGTCGGTGGGCATCCCGCTGCTGGACATCAACGACCTCGATGCCCCGCTCGAGGTCACCCTGGACGGCCCTGATGAGGTCGACCACGACGGCGACCAGATCAAGGGCGGCGGGGCGTGTCTGTTGTGGGAGCGGATGGTCGCCGAAGCCTCCGACAAGGTGGTCTGCATCGCCGACGACACCAAACTCGTTGATCAGCTGGGGAAGTTCCCGATGCCCATCGAGGTGGTGCAGTACGGCTGGATGGCGACCCGCCGTTCGGTGACCGCTCTGCTCACCGACCTCGGCTACGTCGACGTCGAGATCGTGCAGCGCTCCCGCGACGGCGAGCCGGTGATCACCGACAACGGCAATTTCATCCTCGACGCGCACCTGTTGGCCATCACCGACAAGAGCCTGCTCGACACCCAGCTGAACCTGATCCCCGGCGTCGTCGAGAACGGCATGTTCACCGGCATCGTCGACGAGATCCTGATGGCCTCACCGAACGGCGACACCCGCCTCATCGAACTTCCGCACCGCAAGGCCGCGCGCAAGCCGCAGTGGCGCACGCACAAGTGACCGACCGCGACCGAGAAGGAGCAATCGTGACCGCCCAGACGTTAACCTCCGAATCCCTGAACTCCGTGCTGACCGCGGCGGCCGCGGCGAAACCGGTCCTCGCTGCACAGTCCCCACAGCAGCGTTACGGGCAACTGACCGCCGTCGCTGATGGGCTCGACGCCGCTGCTGAGGAACTAGTCCCGGTGGCGATGGCCGAATCGCATCTGCCCGAGGCGCGGTTGCGTGGGGAGTTGCGCCGCACCACGATGCAGTTGCGCCTGTTCGCCGAGGAAGCCCGCGAGGGACGGTTTCTCGATGTCCGCATCGATGTGCCCGACCCGGATTTCGGTTCGGGGCCGCGCCCGGACATTCGGCGGATGCGTCGCCCGATCGGCGTGGTGCTGAATTTCGCGGCGAGCAACTTTCCGTTCGCGTTCTCGGTGGCCGGTGGGGATACCGCGTCGGCGCTGGGCGCTGGGTGCCCGGTGATCGTCAAGGCGCACGAGGGCCATCCCGAACTCAGTGCCCGCACGGCCGAGATCGTGCATTCCGCGTTGACGGGTGCGGGCGCGCCGGCGGGGACGTTCGACATCATCTATGGCCGCGAGATTGGCGTCGCAGCATTGAGCGATGATCGGGTCGACGCGGCGACGTTCACCGGTTCGGTGCGCGGCGGGCTGGCGTTGGCCGACATTGCCGCCCGGCGGGCCCGTCCGATCCCGTTCTACGGTGAGTTGGGCAGCATCAATCCCGTGGTCGTCACCCCGGCCGCGATCGCGGCGCGCGGCGCCGATATCGCCCAGGGTTTCGTGGATTCCTTCACCCTCGGCAGCGGTCAGTTCTGCACCAAACCCGGGCTGGTGTTTCTGCCCGCCGGTCATGGCCTCGACGATGTCCTCGCCACTGCCGCGGCAGGCAAGCCTGCGGGTGAGTTGCTCACTGAAGCGATCACCGCCGGGTTCGCGGCTCGCCTTGCCGATCTTGTCGGCTCGCTGGGGGGTCGCCTGCTGGCCGAGTCGAGGTTGATCGACGGAAACCCGTCGCCGGGGCTGCTGGTGATCGACTACCCGACGTTCGAGCAACATCGTAACAACGCTATGACCGAGGTATTCGGGCCGTTCGCGATCATCGTGGAATATCGCGATGCGAGCGAGATTGCCTCGGCGATAGAGCAACTCGAAGGTTCGCTCACCTTGACGATCCAGGCAGAGGAGTCCGACAGTGCCCTCGTTGGATCACTGCTGTCGTCGATAGAGCAGAAGGCGGGCCGGATCCTCGTCAACGACTGGCCGACCGGGGTGTCGGTGACACCGGCGCAGCATCACGGCGGCCCGTACCCCTCAACAACCAATCCCCTGCATACCGCGGTCGGTACCGCCGCGATCGAGAGGTTTCTGCGCCCCGTCACCTACCAAAACTTCTACGGCCCATGGCTTCCCGAACCCCTCCGCGACGACAACCCATGGAACGTCCCCCAGAACCGATCGGATGCAGGACAATCCCAACACTGGGGGCGCAGGTGAGTTCGCGGTCACCCGCGATGCCGACAATCTTTTCCGTAATAGTTTGAAAGACAACCGATGTTGCTGCGCTTTCTGCGGTTCCCGCGATCACATCGCCTGAGCTGGCAACCCGAAGAGCCCAGCGAGGCTGTAGTAGGCAGCTCGTGGGAACTCGAATCCCGCACTGCCACAGGAAGTCGCGTCCACGACGACACCGCCGAGGAGGCATGTCACTGCTACCTCTGCGGATACTGAGAACCACGGCTCTTGCGGATGCCGCGGCGTCGGTGCCGTGTGGACCATTGACCGTGCACCGAGTATTGAGCTGGCGCTCGCAGCACTGTCGGTTCAGCTGATCTCTGTCGTCGTATGTCCACTTGTGTTTATGAATTTTGTTGAAGGAGTTAGGTGAATCCGAATACTGAGGTCGGTACTGCGCGCGTGAAGCGCGGGATGGCTGAGATGCTCAAGGGTGGCGTCATCATGGACGTCGTCACGCCGGAGCAGGCGAAGATCGCTGAGGCCGCTGGTGCGGTGGCGGTGATGGCGCTGGAGCGGGTGCCTGCGGACATCCGTGCCCAGGGCGGGGTGTCGCGGATGAGTGACCCCGACATGATCGAGGGCATCATCGAGGCGGTCACCATTCCGGTGATGGCCAAGGCCCGGATCGGGCATTTCGTCGAGGCGCAGATCCTGCAGGCCCTGGGCGTGGACTATATCGACGAGTCCGAGGTGCTGACCCCGGCCGACTACGCCAATCACATCGACAAGTGGAAGTTCACCGTGCCGTTCGTGTGCGGGGCGACCAATCTGGGTGAGGCGTTGCGTCGGATCACCGAGGGTGCGGCGATGATCCGCTCCAAGGGCGAGGCCGGCACCGGGGATGTGTCCAATGCGACCACTCACATGCGCCAGATCGGTGGCGAGATCCGGCGGCTGGCCTCGATGAGCGAGGACGAGCTCTACGTCGCGGCCAAGGAGTTGCAGGCCCCGTATGACCTGGTGGTCGAGGTGGCCCGGGCCGGGAAGTTGCCGGTCACGATGTTCACCGCGGGTGGTATCGCCACTCCGGCGGATGCGGCGATGACGATGCAGCTGGGTGCCGAGGGTGTGTTCGTGGGCTCGGGCATTTTCAAGTCGGGCAATCCGGCGCAGCGGGCCGCGGCCATCGTGAAGGCCACCACGTTCTTCGACGATCCGGATGTGCTGGCCAAGGTGTCGCGCGGGCTGGGTGAGGCCATGGTGGGCATCAACGTCGAGGAGATCGCCCAGCCGCATCGGCTCGCCGAGCGCGGCTGGTAGTGCGGCCACGGGACCGATGCTTGGTTGTCGTGTTGGCCGAGCAGTCTTCGGTCCCTTGATATCCGGCGGACCATTTGCCCCACGGTCCACAAGAATCGCCTGCCGTCACCGGAGCATCAGGGCAACCGCCCACCCTCTGATTATGTCAGCGTGCAGTCAGCCATTCTGCCGTCCGAATCGCGGATCCGAGTCGAAAGATGGTAGGTTTCAGGGATTTTCGCTTTACTCGGTGGCCGGCGACCTACCCAAGGTGTATGCCGCCGATGTCGGGCTGTGGCGTCTGAACTCGGTGAATACTAGGACAACCGTGTGGTTCTCATTTTGGTAATCTCAGATGGAAAATCGGCCTGGTAAAACCAAATGGAACGCAACGTAGCTGCAGGTCGCTGAGGTGGCATTGGTAACGGAGTTCTGGACGCAACAGCAAGTAGTAGGGCTGTCGTTTCCGATTCTGCGCTAGCAATTCCATTTTGGAACTAGCACTAACTAGCAATTGCCAGGACCCGATGGAACCCAACAGGTAGGGCAGGTCAAGATGTCACCTATTCGTGCAGGAGACCCGTGATTCGGCCCTGATTGGTGGGTACACGTGCGCTTGAAGTGTGCCTCTCAAAGCCGCTCGAGTGCCCACTCGGGGTTTGCGGCGAGGATGCCCCCGTCGATGTTGAAGAAGCTGCCGGTGATGAACGATGCGAGGTCGCTAGCCAGGAACGCGGCCAGCGGCCCGACCTCCGCAGGCTCTCCGATTCGTCCGGCAGGGTAGACGGCCGACATTCGGCGCTCAGCTTGCTCCGCGTCACCGCTTTCTGCCCACGCGCGGGTCGTCAGAGGAGTCCGGATCGCACCGGGGCAAATGGCGTTGACACGGATTCGTCCGGCGTATTCGAGCGCACTCGAGCGAGTCAGCTGAATGACCGCGCCCTTCGAGAGGCTGTACACGCCGAGGAAGGGGTCGCCGGTGAAGCCGAGGATCGACGCCGTGTTGACGATGGCGGCCGTGTCGACGCGTTCGGCGAACTCTACCGTCATCCTCAGCGCGGCGAACACGTTGACGTCGAACAGCGCCCTCGTGCGCGCTTCGGAGGTGACCGACAGCCGTTCCTCGTACTGGATGCCAGCGTTGTTGATCAGGATGGGGTCTGCTTCGTCATCGACCAGCAAATCCAGAGCGTGGGCGCGAATGTGCGCATCCGTGACGTCACCGACCACTTCGATGTCGGGGCGATGTCCCGAAAATGCTTGTCTGTCAACGCCGATCACCCGGGCGCCCGCGTCCGACAGGCTCCGAGCGATGGCTTCACCGATGCCGGCCGCAGCACCAGTGACGATGGCCGTGCGCTCCGAGAGGTCGATAGCGATCATGCTGACATCCTTCCGGTCGGCGTCCGAAGACGCGGGGAGTAGGGGAGTGGACGCCCACTGTACGACAAAACTGGTAATACCACAGAGGTTGTCTAAAGCCGCTGTTCAGCACGTCAAATGCGGTCACCAGAGTCCGACTTGAACAGAATTGGTCAGACTGGTCTAGCCAGAACGGCGATTCCTTGCTAACGTCCGTCCCGACGCCGCCCCCGCGGATCATCCGAGACGCAACATGAAGGGATGGGTCCGATGACCTCCAATCCAACTTCGCCCGCTGAGGCAACTGACATGCCCGCGAAGGCGCCCGACCGACCGAGCGGACTGAAGGCCGGAGCCGTGTCCGTCGTTGGCGTCACCGTGCAGAGCGTCGGTCTTATCGGCCCGGCCATCGGCGCGCTGATGACCACCCCGTTCATTGTGAGTATTGCGGGTACCTCCGGCGCGTTCGCGTTTCTGATCGGCTTCTTGTTGATGTTGGTAGCGGCGATCCCTCTCGGTTACCTGGCACGCGAGATCCCCTCGGCCGGAGGTTATTACACTTACGTCAGCCGCACGCTGAGTGCACGGCTCGGCTTCATGGTCTCCTGGCTCTGGTTGTTTTACACGCCGGTCGCACCGGCGTTCAACCTTGCCGTGCTCGGCTATCTCCTCGACAACACGCTCAAGGCGCACTTCGGATTTGGTTTCCCGTGGTGGCTCGGCATCATCCTGGGTGCTGTCTTCCTGGTGTTGATGGGCTGGCGCGGGGTCGAACTGTCAGCGAAGGCCCTGATGATCCTTGCCGGCGCCGAGATCGCCATCATGGTCGCACTCGCTGTCTGGGGGCTCATCGTGCCCGGTGACGGGGGTTTCTCCGTTGCACCGCTGTCGCCCGGCAACGCGCCGTCAGCCAACGCTCTGCTGCTTGGCATCATCTTCTCGATCTTCGCGATAACCGGGTGGGAGGGGGCAGCGCCCGCGGCCGAGGAGACCGTCGATCCGCGCCGCAACATTCCCCGCGCACTCGTCGCGGCCGTCGTCGTCACGGGTGTGTTCTTCGTTTTCGTAACGTGGGGTCTGCAAGTGGGTTGGGGGGTGAACGACGCAGCGGGTTTCGGTTCCTCGGCCGAGTCGCCGGCGCTCGTGCTCGCTCAGAAGTTCTGGGGCAGCGCATGGGTGATCGTGCTGCTTGCCTTGATCAACTCGGTGCTGGCCGTGGCGGTCGCTTCCAACAACGTGTCGACCCGGATGTGGTACGCGATGGCCAGGTCCGGCTCGTTGCCCCAGATCTTCGCCAAGCTCCACGACAGATACCGGACTCCGGTTAATGCCGTTGTGCTGCAGGCAATTCTAGTTATCGTCGTCGGTATTGGCGGTGGTGCACTGATCGGCCCCGACAAGGAGTTCTTCTTCTTTGGTCTGGCGCTGACCGTGGTGATGGTGTTCGTCTACAGCCTCGGAAACATCGGAGTTGTCCGGTTCTTCTGGCGCAGGCCCGACCGCAAGATCGTCGTACACGTCATCTTGCCTGTCGTGAGCACAGTCGCGCTCCTCGCAGTCGGCTACTTCTCCGTGGTGCCGTTGCCCGAGAAGCCGATCGGCTGGGCCCCGGTCGCGGTTGGGGTCTGGGCGCTGGTCGGCATACTGATCCTGGTCGTGATGAGGGCACTCAAGCACGAGGAGTGGCTTAAGCGTGCCGGCGACAGCATGTCCGAACTCGAACCAGACAGTGCCGAGGACCGCGCCGGCAGCCCAATCATTGCCGAGGCCAAGTGAGTTCGATCGCCAATGATCCCGCGGTGCGCACCCCGCTTGGGGCGCACCGCTGGGTCATCGGCGATGGCTTCATTCCGCCGACGAGTACCGGCCCCGAGCCTGCGATGACGAGTCACGAGAGCCTCTGCATTCTCAATGCCAACGATGATGTCGCACGCCTCGAACTGACGTTCTATTTCACCGACCGCGACCCTGCAGGCCCGTTTCGGTTGGACATTGCGCCGAAGCGGGCGCTGCACCAGAGAATCAACGACCTGCGCGATCCAGAGCCCATCCGGCCCGGCATCGACTACTGCGTCGTTGTGACCAGCGATCAGCCGATCGTAGTGCAGCACACCCGGGTTGACACTCGGCAGGCCGAGAACGCAACGATGTCCACGATTGCTTACCCGGCGTGACCGCTTAGCCGAGCAATGAACGCAGGAACTGACGGTGGTCGTCGTAGAGTCCGCTGCAGGCCTGCAGGGCTTCGTCGAGCTCGCCGCCGGTGATTCCTGCTGCGAGTCGGCGGTGATCGTCGAGGATCTCCTTGCTCATCGCCCTGCCATGAGGGCTGATGCGCACCGTCTGGGCTATCTCGTCGGTCATCTCCGACCACAGCTTGAGCAGCATGCCTGACCGAGCTGCCTGCACGATGGAGAGGTGTAAGGCGATGTCAGGTTCGGTCGTCTCCTTGCCGCCGAGTACGGCATCCTCCAACGCCTCGAAAGCCGCCGCGACGCGCTGCTTGTCTTCGTCGTCGGCCCGTGCGGCGGCCAGTCGGAGCGCCCCGGCTTCGATCACCTCGCGAGTATCGATGATGTCGAGGAGACCGAATCTCTGGGTGCGTTCGATCGATACGTCCGCGTTGGTGACGAATGCTCCACGGCCGACCTGGATTTCGATGACATCCAGGGTCGAGAGCATGCCGAGTGCTTCGCGGATGACCGGCCTGCTGACCGAATATTGTTCGGCGAGTTGGCGTTCGGATGGCAACTTGGCGCCGACGCGATACTCACCGTCTCGGATTGCGCGCAGTAGATCGTCGGCGATCCGGGACCGTTGGGTTACCGGGTTCTCGGTCAAGGCGGTGCCCCTCCATATCGGCTTGACTGGTAATACCAGCGGAGTATCTTCCTAAGGATGCCACTTCCTCACACATCCAGGCAAGGAACCGCTGCTCCGGCGGGGCAGGTTGACATCGTCGACCTGACGATGCCGATCGTAGACGGGATGGATGCCTTTCCCGGCGAGCCGACGGCCCGCTTCTCGCGCTTCTCCTCGGTCGAGGACGAGACGGGTGTCGAGATGTGGAACGTGGCGTTGTTCAGCCAGCTCGGTACCCATCTCGACGCGCCGCGGCACTTCCTGCCGGGCGGGGCGACGGTGGATGATCTCGACTTGAGCCGCTGCATCGGGCCGGCGACGGTGTTCGACCACACGGCGGGACCGGTCGTCCAACCGCACCACCTGGCGACGCGCGAAGAGTCGTTGCGCCGAACCCGCCGGATTCTCGTTCGCACCGGCTGGGACGCCCATCTCAACACGGCCCGATACTGGACAGATATTCCCGAGCTGTCGGTAGCAGCGGCGGAGTACCTCGTCGATATTGGCGTCGTTTTCGTTGGGTTCGACACGCCTACACCGAGTTTCACCGACTTGCACGCCGTGCATCGGGTGCTGCTCGGCGCAGGGGTGGTGATTACCGAATGCCTGGTGAATCTTGCTCAACTCAGCCCGGAGACGTGGCTCGTCTGCCTTCCGCTTCCGTTGGTTGGCCTGGACGGCTCCCCGGTCCGCGCCATCGCCATGGAGAAGCGGTCCCCATCAGCGTGTGAGTGCGGCCAGCCCACCACGCAGCGCGTCAACGACGAGGTCAACGTGATCGTCGGTGACGGCCGTTGACAAGCAGCCGGTGCCGCGGGGCATGACGAGCACGCCGCGCAGCAACAGTTCGAGTCGCAGCTCCGACAGAAGCGCGGTGTTCGCGCGCCGGTGCGCTTGGTAGGACGTGACGGGCTCAGAGGAGATGGCGATGTTAAACATCGAGCCGATGCCGTTGACGTGCACAGGAATTCGTGCCGAGGCGAACTCGTCGCGGATGGCCTGACGCAGCCGCTCGGTCCGGGTCTCGATGGCTGCGTACTCGGCCTGGCCAAGGGATCGCATCGCCGCCTGGCCCGCGGCGACGAAGACCGGCGACGCCGTGAATGTTCCGGTCTGCAACACGCGCGGTCCGTCGCCCGCCAGCACACTCATCAAATCGGCGCGGCCTCCGAACGCGCCGAGCGGATAGCCGCCTCCGATGATCTTTCCGATCGCGACAAGGTCGGGCCGGTAACCCCATAGCCCCTGAGCGCCGTGGTACCCAGCGCGCAGTGCCTGAACCTCGTCGAACACGACGAGTGCGCCGCTGCGGTGGGCGGACTCGAACACAACGTCGAGGAAGTCGCGCTGAGCGGTGACCAGTGAGCTGTTGCCGAGGAACGGTTCGACGATGACCGCCGCGATTTCTGTTCCCCAGCGCGCGAATGCATCTCGCACAGAGGCGATGTCGTTGTAGACCGCCGTGATGGTGTGGGCGGGTTCCATCCCGGCTGACTCGGGTCGCGCGTGGGCACTGGTTCGCGATGGCAGGGGAGGCTGGCCGATGTCCTGGTACAGCTCGCTGTGGGAGCCGTGAAAGCCGCCCTCGAACTTCAGGATACGGATGCGGTCGGTGTTGGCGCGGGCCACGCGCGCCGCGAAGCCGACGGCCTCGGATCCGGTGGTCGTGAAGTGCAACCGTTCAAGCGCGGGGATTCGCTCGCGGAGTTCGGCTGCGTACTCGGCCTCGCGGGGATGGGCGGTACCGATCGCCGACGACGTCGCCAATTCTGCCGTCACAGCAACAGTCGTCGGACCGTGGCCGTGGCCGTGCGGAAGACTGGTGTAGTTGTTGATGAGGTCGACGTAGGAGTTGCCGTCGACGTCGGTGACTATGGCACCGGCCGCGGCCGCTGCATAGAACGGGTACGGCTGGTAGGCCAGCGTGGCCCGCGACACCCCTCCTGGTATGACCAGACTTGCTTCTTCGAAGAGGTCCCGTGATCGACCTGTGCGCGCCAGGTACTTGCTGATGGATGGCGTGGTGGCGGTGGTTGTCACGATGTCCTTCTCCTTGCGCGCGGCAGGTGTGTTGAGCAACAGCCTATCGGGACAGCCGACAATTGGTCTAGCCTGTAATACCAGTAGCCATGCCAAGCGGACGGAGCGCCACGATGAACATGCCACCTACACCAGTCGTAGCGGGCAGCACGCTGCCGTTGCCGTCGGTCTCCATTGCCGATGAAGCGAGCTGGAGCGCCGGGCTGAGCGCGCTCGCGCGTGGTGGTTTCGAGTGGGTCGATGTTGTCGACAACTGGGTGCCGTTCGGCGACCTCACCGTTGAGCAAGGTGGGCGACTCGCCGCCCATGTGGCTGACGCGGGCCTACTGATGGCCGGACTGTCGGCCATCAGGCGCAGCGTGATCGACCCGATTGACGGCTCGGCCAACTTGGCCTACACGCATCGGGCGCTCGATGTCGCTGCTGCCGCGGGAGCGCCGGTGCTTTCCATCGGCTTCCATCGCCCGCTAACGGAGCTGCAGAGACAGTGGACGTTCTGGTCGGTGCCAGGTCCGGCTGACGACGCAGACGACCCCGCACTCTGGGCGTGTGCGGTCGATCGCCTTCGCGAATTGTGCTCCCACGCAGCCGATATCGGGCTCCGACTGTCGCTGGAACTGTACGAAGACACGCTCATCGGCAGTGGTGAGCAGACCGTCAGGTTGATTCAAGACGTCGACTCGCCGGTCCTGGGCATCAACGCCGACCTGGCCAATCTGTACCGCGTGCCGCGGCGCCTGACCGAGGGTTGGCTGGAGACATTTGCTGCGTGCTTGCCCTATCTGAACTACTGGCACGTCAAGAACTTTCGGCGTGCTGAGGGGTATCCCGACGGTCCGTTCCTGGCGTGGCCGACGCAGCTGGATGACGGCGACATCAACTACCGCCTGTTGCTGTCGATGGCATTGGACGCCGGTTACGACGGACCCATCTGCATCGAGCAGTACGGCGGCGATGGCTTGACGGCTCAGTGCGCGGGCCTGGCTTACCTGACGGGTGTGCTCGATGATCTGGTCAGCGGTTCGGCATGGACGACCGCAGGACGCGTGGTTGACCGCGGGAGTGGCGCTGGTCATACTGGTCCGACCAGTATGACCAGAGGCAGGTAGGAAGCGACATGACGACTGCACCACGAGCTGATACCAGCTTCACAAAGAAGACCCTCGGCACCCCAGCGCTAGTGCTCTTCGTTCTCGCCTGCATCGCCCCGATGGGTGCGGTCGTCTCGATCGTTCCTCTCGGCATGTACCTCGGCAGCGGCCCGGGCTTCGTCGGGGCGATCGTCCTTGCGGGTCTCATCCTGATGTGCTTTGCCGTCGGCTTCGTCACGATGTGTAAGCACGTCGTCAACGCAGGTGCCTTCTACGCATACATCGCCAAGGGCCTGGGCAAGCCCGTCGGAGTGGCCGGTGCCTTCATTGCGGTGCTCGCCTACAACGCTGCGTTCTGGAGCCTGGCCGGTGCCGTCGGATTCTTCGGCTCGACAATCTTCGCCGGCATTGGGTTCTCGATGCCCTGGCAGTTCTGGTCAGCCACCGCGATCGCTATCGTCGCGTTCCTCGGTCGCCGTGCCGTCGACGTCAGTGCGAAGGTACTGGGCGTCGCTTTGATCCTCGAGGTCGCCGCCATCGTCATCCTTGACGTCGGAATCGTCGGGCACCGCGGAGTCGAGGCGTTTCCCATCGCCGGAACCCTATCCCCTTCGGTGATCGGCTCTGGTTCAGTCGGTATCGGCCTGCTCTGGGCATGCAACATGTTCATCGGCTTCGAGGCGACGGCGCTCTTCTCCGAGGAGGCGAAGGACGCCAGAAAGACTGTTGCCCGCGCCACCTACATCTCGGTCAGCGTCATCGCGGTGTTCTACGCCGTCGCCGCAATGGTCCTCGTCGGCGCCGTCGGCCCGACGAACCTGCTCAGCGCGATGAACAACGATCCCGGCACGTTCGTCTTCAGGATCGCCGAACAGTACGTCGGCACCTGGCTGTCTAGTGCCATGAAGGTGCTGGTGCTGACCAGCTTGTTCGCCGCGTTCCTCGGCATTCACAACGCCGCGTCCCGCTACTTCTTTTCGCTGGGTCGCGAAGGCCTGCTTCCCCGGCGACTCGGCATCGTGCATCCCAAGTGGAACTCACCGGCGGTCGCCAGCACCGTGCAGATCGTCATCGCGACGGTCGTCGTCGGCGCGTTCGCCGTCGTCAACGCCGACCCACTGCTGACGCTCAACACCAGCACCGCGGGCATCGGCACCCTGGGCATCCTGCTGCTGCAGGTCACCGTTGCCGCCTCGGTGATCGCGTTCTTTCGCAAGCGCGGCGACAACCGGATGTGGGCGACGGCGATCGCGCCGGGCATCGCCGCGGCGACGCTGTCAGTGGTCGTGATCCTCGCCGTGGCCAACTACTCCATCCTCACCGGCACCGGTTCCCCCGTGATCAACTCGATTCCGTGGGTTATCCCCGTCGTCGTCGTTACCGGCCTCGGCTACGGGCTGTGGCTGCGCGCCCGAAGGCCCGAGGTCTACGCGGGGATCGCGGAGGGCGCGCCTTCCGAGTTGGGCGCCGAGGTCGAGCAGGCGGCCCACTGATATGACCAAAGTGATCATCGATACCGACACCGGCGTCGACGACGGCATGGGGTTGCTGTACGCGCTGGTCAGTCCGGAGATTCAGGTCGTCGGTGTGACGACCAGTTTTGGCAACGTAGATGTTGAGAAGGTCACGCGGAACACGGCCATCTGCATGGAGCGGCTTGGCTCGACGGCGCCGCTGGCACGGGGGGCGGAGCGAGCAATCGCAGGGGAGGCACCGACCTTCAATCCGCAGATCCACGGTCACGACGGGTTCGGAAACGCCAACCTTCCCGATCCCGAATACAGCAACCTCGTCGATGTGTCCGCCGCCGAGTTGACGATCAGGCTGGTTGACGAGAATCCAGGTGAACTCACCTACATCGGACTCGGACCGCTGACGAATCTGGCGCTTGCCGTGCTGCTGGATCCGAGTCTCCCACAGCGCCTCACCCGCGTGGTATGGATGGGGGGCGCGGCCGCACACCACGGCAACGTCACCCCGGTGGCCGAGGCCGACGCGCTGCACGACCCAGAGGCGGCGGCCGTCGTCATCGGCGAGAACTGGGAATTCGTCCAAGTCGGCCTCGACGTCACCGACGAAACGGTGTTCGGCGTGGATGATCTCCAAACGGTCCGTCAGTCATCTTCTCCTGCAGCCCAATTGGTTGCGGCCGGCGCGCCGTCCTACATGGACTTCTACGAGCCGATCCTCGGCAGATACGGCTGCGCGATGCACTCGCCGTTGACCATCGCGGTGGTCGCGCACCCGGAATTGGTTCTTGCCGAACAGAAGTACAGAATGCACGTCGAGCTCACCGGTACGTACACCCGCGGAATGACCGTTGTCGACAGGCGGGTGGGTCGCGTGGGTGGACCGGTGTGGAGCAACGCCCCGCTGATCACCGTGATCACCGACGTCGACAGGGCCGCCTTCATCACTCGTTACGTACAGCGGATCACCGCATGACACCCACCATCGAACAACTGCGAGCCTTACCCAAGGTGTCGCTACACGATCACCTCGACGGCGGTCTGCGCATCGAGACCATCCTCGACCTGGCTGACGACCGAGGCATTGCGCTGCCCGCCCCTACCCCTGAGGGGTTGCGCGCCTGGTTCGACGCCAGGACGACAGCGGGCAGCCTGGAGGCCTATCTTGAGGGTGACGCCGTCACCTCGGCGGTCCTGGTCGACGTCGACGCCTTGGTGCGGGTGGCGCGGGAGTCTGTCGAGGATCTCGCCGCCGACGGAGTGGCGTATGCCGAATTACGTTGGGCACCTGGCGATCTTCTCAGGCACGGACTGTCGATGGATGACGCCGTCGACGCCGTGGCAGAGGGCTTGCGGGCCGGTGAACACGCGGTACACGGGCGGACCACGGCTCGGCAGATTCTGTGCGCCATGCGGCACGAACCCGGGAGCGAGGCTGTCGCCGAGTTGGCGGTGGTGCGTGACGACGTAGTGGGCTTCGACCTGGCCGGACCGGAGGTTGGCTATCCACCGTCATTGCACCGCCCGGCATTTGAACTGTTGCGCGCAAACGGCGTGCCCGTGACAGTGCACGCCGGGGAGGCCGCCGGCATCGACAGCATCAGGGAGGCACTCGACATCGGCGGCGCCCGGCGCATCGGCCACGGCATCCGTCTGGTGGACGATTTCGACAAGGACGGGTCCGGCGGGCCGCTGACCGAGCGGATCATCGCCGATGGAATCGTGCTGGAAGTGTGTCCGTCGTCGAACGTCCACACAGGCGCAGTCCCGCCCGAAGCGGCTCACCCCTTCGACCGGCTGTACCGCGCCGGAGTACCCGTGACCGTAAGCCCTGACAACCGACTGACCAGCCGTACTTCGTTGTCGCGCGAACTCCAATCGCTCTGCGCCGCCTTTGGTTACACGATGGCAGACATAGCGGTGTTCCAAGACACGGCAGCCGCGGCCGCGTTCGCACCTCATGCCGCGACCGCAGCTATTCGCTGGTCGTGAAAGAGGCGGTGGATGCAGAGATTGGCAGAACTCGCGCGCTGCGAAGCGATCTCGCATCGACGTTGGCGTCACTTAACGAGGCGTTGGGTCTGCGCAGGATCGGTCCGCGGGGCTATTCCGCGAGATTGCTGTCCATAATGCACAACTCGAAGAACTTGACAGCAAGTTGGAGTCTCAACAGGGTGGCCTCGACGAGCTTGTCGCTAAGCGCTCAGAACTTGAGCGTTGGCTCGGACTGTGGCAACGCATCGAGGAGCTCGAAGCGCTTCACGGCGCCGTTGCTGACGAAAAGCCGGATGCTGTGGATCCGGTGGCAGATGGTATCGGTATCGGAACTGCGCGCGAGTTCTCAGCGGATTTGCGCCGAATACTCTCTGCGTGGTCGGTCCCGGGGCCGAGACAAGCGAGTTCCGATTCGACAATCCTCCGGACGTGGTCGTAGATTGCCGCAGTCGGGCCGACCGCGGTAAAGGCATGCGGTCTGTATTACACGCTGGTTTTGCAGTCTCACTTACGGAGTACTGCGGGCAGCGGGATTTGCCGCATCCAGGATTCGTTGCACTTGATACTCCAGTTCTGACTTGCCGGGACGCTGACAGAGGGGGGTCGTCTATCGGGGACGGTGCTGGGAGGAATGGCCCCGGCGGAGTAGCCGCGATTCGAGGTGAGGACGAGCTAGTGAGTGGCGCAGTCGCACAGGCGTTTTACGACTATCTGGCGTTCACGTGTCCGAGTCAGACTATCGTGCTGGAGAACCAGATCCCTAGACCCCACCGGCCGCGGTAAGGCACGATGGGCAATGAGGTGGAAGCCCGCGCTGAACGCGTTCGCGATCACCTTCAACGGCCGGATCACTCCGACTGGCAACTAACCCATGCCAAGTCAGATCCACCGTTTATCTGACAGTCCCTGGTGACACACATCAGGCCGTCGCTTTGCGGATCCGAGAAATTCGGTGACAGCAGTTCGTGCAAACAGGGGCGGGTGGGACACAGGGCGGTGATGACTCGCACGAACAGCAACAGAAGTGCCGTAATCGGGCCACGGTCGCTTGCGCCCGACAACGCCTCGTATGCATGCTTCGTGAACCTTGCGGTGATCGCGGGCAGGAAGACCATACGTGCCGTCAACTGTTGTCTCCAGCAAGCTCGTGGACTGCATATGTCAACGCCGAGGCCAGCGGCTGAGTTGAGTTGATTTTGGTCCGATGCGGCCTTCGGGAGTTGTACGTTCACGGCGTGCGTCTGGGGATTGGTGGTGGTGCGTTCGGCGTCCGCGGTGGCATTTCGACCCGTGGCGTCGGCGTGGGCGTTGGCCCGTTCTCGGCTGGGACGTCCTGGCGGGGTGGGGGTGGCGGCGGCGGAGGTTACGTCGCGTGGGTGATCCTTGCAGGGGTCTTCCTCTTGATCGT
Source organism: Mycobacterium aquaticum (assembly GCF_002086485.1). Classification (GTDB taxonomy): domain Bacteria; phylum Actinomycetota; class Actinomycetes; order Mycobacteriales; family Mycobacteriaceae; genus Mycobacterium; species Mycobacterium aquaticum. The sequence continues at coordinate 204,134 of NZ_MVHF01000002.1, forward strand.
GGCGTGGCCGTATCTGCTGGGTACCTATATCGCAGTTCAGTGCGGTGCGTGGAATCCGTCCACCGGGCGATTTGTCGTCGGCTGGATTTTCGAAGTGGTCTACATCGCCGCGCTGGTCGGATGGTTTTTGACCGCGCGAGCCAAAAACGCCCGGCGTGCCGCTCAGGATGCTAATCGGCTGGCTTCGCTACAGGCGTCGGGAGCTGTATACGAAACGAAATCGGGCAACTCGGTGGTCTACCGGCACGGCACCTGCACAACGAACCACCGCTCGGCCGACGCCGCCGCGCGCTGTACGAAATCGGACCACGAAAAATCGCTGGTACCAGTGCATACCAGCTCCGACACGGAAAATCCGGGTGAGCAGGGACCCAGGGCGCACCGAGCTGCCATCACGTGAGCCGCAAGCATTCTCGTTGTCGGGATCGTCTCCGGCCTTGCCATCCTCATTGTGGACCCCATTCGCTCCGCAGCCGGTGATGCCCGAGACAAACCTTGCCCGACACAGATAGACGCTGATGTGAGCGCTTCACGTATCACGATGCCCGACCTCATCGGTCAGAACGCCGGGCCCGTCGAGGACCGGCTCAAAGGACTGGGGATCACCAACATCGAATTATCCTCGGCCAACCCGGAATACAAATCGGTGTGGGTAGCGTCAAACTGGACGGTGGTCAGCACGGATCCTCCCCCTGGATGTTCGATCAACGCCCACCACCAGGTCGTCGTCTACGTGACCAAGTAAGTGCGACGTAAGACATCACTGGTGGCAAAGTTCCACTGATTAACAGCGACTGAATCGGCTGCGGCTTGGCTGCCGGCGGTGCCACAGGGCTCCGGGACGTCCGGTGGCAAGGGAAACTGCAAGCGCGACACCGCTATTCTGTTCAACGTGGCGGTCGGTACGGGTATGCCGTTGGTCGGTCGCGATGCCAGACCGGCGCACGGGCACCACTCAGTGACACCGCCGTGGTGTGAGCAAGTTCCTTGTGCGCTCTGCGAATGAGAATCCGATCCATCCTGGCAGATCGCGGTCACCGCTGAAGGTGAATCGTCAGGCGACTCGACGCAGGTTTGGTGGCTCGAAGACCAGTAGTAGCCTGGCCCGCATCCGTCCGCTGCGGCTGGGGGTGATGTCCCATTAGCCACCACGATTCCACCAGCGGCCACAACCAGCACGCCCACAATGAAACGGAGCGTGCGGGTTGGTGTGAGGAGTGCGGCCAAGGAGAGTAGCGGGCACACGAAGATAAGACGATTCATAATTATGATATTGCGCTCTGCAAGGGTTGCTGAATGCTACACATTTGCTGTGAGTTTCTAGGTCTGGCACCGGTGTTTGGGCGACGACAGTCAGCGCCGTCAACGTCAACGAGCGCTGGGTCGGCATAGCCGAGGCATCGAAGGCAGGCGGCTCGCCGCCGCCTAGTCGCTCGCCATTGAGTGTCAGATTGTTCCAGTTGGTCTAGGCGTGGGCGACCCATTAACAGCTTTCGGTGTCAGAGGTGCTTCTATATCGAGTCGCGTTCGCCAGTCTGCCGCGTCCGCCAGTCTATGAAGCGACGAGCCGAACCTGAGGGGAGCTGCGGCTCGGCGACCTGTCGTTGTGAACCCCAGCACGGCCAAGAAGCTAAATCGTGCATTCATCTAGCATCCCGCGGTTGAATGGGTTCATTAACCCTCGCTTGTCCTTACTGGGCAGCCGTCGAGTCGACTCTGCCACCGATGATGGGTCGATGTGCCACACAAACAGCCAAGCCCCTGCGGCGGGGGATAGATTGTTGCCAACTCAGCCGCCAGATCATGGTCGTGGCGGCTGCCGGCGACGAACTCCCAAAGTCTCTCGACAAAGCGCTGCAGGTTCAGTCCGAACCGGATAAAGACCTCTTCTTCGGGCACACCACCGTACGGGATCCAGATGCGAGCAATCCGGATGAAGTCGTGACTTTCGGTGCTTCGATGGCGATCGTCTCGCAGCACCTGGTCCTCTGGACACAGTGCGTGGGATGCAACCGTCGGATGAGTGGTCGGATTGCTCATCTGCTATGCCAGCTCACGCCTGTGACCGCGTTGCCGTCAGTCGCTGTACCGTTTGGCGACGCCATTGTTCCGTTTCCTGGATCTGATTGAAGCTGAACAGATGGATCCCGACGATGCGGGTGGCCGTTGCGGTGTCCTCGAGGACGTCCTCGAGTAACTCGTCGGGTGTGAACATCTTGTGGAGCAGTAGTTTCGCCATTGTGCGTTTGTTCTTCGACAAGTAGCGGACCGAGTTGCCCACCCCGATTCGTGGTGACATCTCCATCAGTTTGCGCCGGGCCACGGCACCGGGGGCGCTGAGGACCATGGGAAGCGCTGGATAAGTGGTGGCCACCGATTCGATCCACGTTCGCATGATCGACGGGTCGAAACACATCTGCGGAACGATGTACGAGGCGTATCGAGCCTTACGGCGTAATGCGTGGGCCAGGTCGTCGGATGATATTTCGGGATGGCCCTCGGGATAGCCGGCAATACCGATGCGCGAGGGGTGACCCGGCAGCTCCAGCATATCTTCGATCAGGTCTGCTGCGCTGGAATAGGTTGAGTCACCGGCCCGTTGCCCGTCGCCGCCGATGGCGAACACTTCATCAATTCCACTGGCGGATAGGCGGGCAACGATCTGGGAGAGGTGGCTCTGGTCCTGTATTTGGCTTGCGGCTAGGTGGGGAATTACCTCGTAGCCATGTGCGGCGAAGAACTCGGCGGTCTCGACAGTCCGCTGCACCCCGTGCTTGGGTGAGCACGTAATCGTGAGGGTTGATCCCTCCGGGATCGATGCAAGCACCGTTTCGCGGATGCCCGACAGTGGAAGGATTTCGAGTCGCGCGTTCTGCAGCAGCCTGCTCAGCGGGTCGACTTGATCGATGTTAAGCATCGAATTGCCCTTTCAGGACAGCGACGTGGAACGACGCCTGGTCACGAATGGAAGATCGACCACGACTGCCGGTACGTCGACCTGTTCTTCACCGATCGGCCACAGGACCGTGACGGTATTGCCGGGGGCGGCGGATGCCGGTGGCACGTGACCGAAACCGATCAATTTCCCTGTGGTGGGACTCCACGTGATGCTCGAAGCACGCTGATTCCCAACTGCGTCGCCCTTCAAGGGAAGCGGAACCCACCGCACCCTACCGAAGTTCGGCGGTGCTGCGTTACGGCGCTCGCATTCTCGAACGATCGTGCGCCAGTCGATCTCCAGACCGACGTTGTGCGTACGACTGCCTGTGGCCGCCTCCCTGACCAGCGCCGCCTTTCCGATGAACTCTTCCTTGGAGAAGTCGACGAGGCGCCCTAACCCCAGCTCGAACGGGGTGGCCTCGTACCGGGCTGCGACCTGCACGGATGCGCCTTGGGAATCGAGTCCGGCGGCCGTGTAGTCGTAGCCGACGATCAGCAGCCCTGCCTCGATCCTGGCGACATCTTCGGCGAGACCGCCGGCAGGCTTGATGTCGTAGCGCTCCCCGGCGTCAAACACGGCGTCCCACACCGATATGCCGTCTTCTGCTCGCATCCACAGTTCATAGCCCACTTCGCCGGTGAAACCTTGTCGCAGTACGTCGACGTCGCAGCCACCGATCGAGGTTGTTCGGAGCCGTGAGAATCGCAGATCGCCCCAGTCTGCGCCCGACGCCGCCTCCAGCACCTCTGTTGACTTCGGCCCCTGCAGGGTAATGATTCCGTAATCCTCTGTGAGGTCGTGGATTTCAACGTCGTATCCCTCGGCGCAATGGCGCAACCAGAGCAGGTTGGGATCGGCAGATAGGCGGAACGTCGATGCGTCGACTCGTATGACCAGCCCGTCGTTGACCAGCTTGCCCTCGTCGTTGCACCAGGGTGTGTAATACGTCTGTCCGATCTGCAGTTTGCTGGCGTCACGGGTGATGAGTCGGTCGACGACCGTCACCGCGTCCTTTCCGTGGATCTCGTACTTCGACAACGGCGACATGTCGCCGATCGCGACGCCGGTTCGAATGGTGTGAAGTTCTTCGGACAAGTCAGTGAAGACGTCGGCGATCATCATTCGATCCCACGACATCCACAACGCATTGCGGTTCAGCGCGGCGGTGCGTGCGGCGAACGGTGTACCCAACCATCTGACGGGGCGGTGTTCTTGCTGCGGCTCCGGGGAAATGGGGGGCAATGTCGCGCCGTCGCTCCGGTCGGAGGCAAGATTGGTCATTATTTAGGGCCTTCCATATACGTTGAAAGTGCAGGCTGCTGCCGCGAGATGATCTGCCGCAGATGTGATTTCCTCTATCGAGGCGGAACCTGTGCGGCGATGGAACGAGCCTAAGGCGGCGTGATCCATTCAACAAAGACCGAAATCCTGCCGTGAAGATAAGCATTTACGTATAGCGGAACGACTCGATCTGTCTCATAAGTAGATGCCTATGTGAATGTGTCCAAATTCATCTTTGTCTAATGGCTCCAGCTGGTCGTAGGCTGCGATTGCACCGCCCAGGACCCTGGGGCCTGCAGCCGAAGGTCTTGTGCAATGCCATGTTTCGCGACGCTTAGTCCGTCGTTCACCACCAGAGGGAGAAATCAATGTGTGGAGTCACCGCCGATTTCCGTTGGACCGACCCGGCGGAAACAGGCAACGAGCTTCGCCCCGCGCCGCTGCTCGACAAGGATGGGCTGGTCGTATCGAAGAGCCCGTGGGGTCCTGACGACGAGATCGGCCGTCTCAATTGGCTTCATCCGCAGTCGGTCGGCGCGATCATCGACCGGTTGGATGGACGTAAAGTCTTCGACCTCGCCGTCGATTACTTCCCGGGGATGCCGTCATGGTCGGAGGCGGGCGACCCGCCGTTCGACATCTGGATGACCCATACGCCACAGGGTTCGATCGTTGACGGCCGGTCCGGTTACGGGCCTGAGATTCACGAGAAGTACTCGTACGCAGGTGATGCCATCTCGATGTATACCCATTGCGGCACGCACATCGACACGCTCAATCACATGGGATACCACGGGCTGTTCTGGAATGGCTGGACCGCCGACAAGCACTTGGGCAGCAAAGTCTGGACCAAAGGTGGCACGGACAATTATCCGCCGATCATCGCTCGCGGCGTGATGCTGGACATCGCCGGCGCGCATCAGGTGGAGTGCCTCGACGACCACTACGAAATCACCCCCGATGACCTGCGGGATGCGGCTCGACGCCAGAACGTGGAGCTGCGCAAAGGTGATGTCGTGCTGGTGCGCACCGGCCGGATGAGCCGCTGGCCCGATCGGGACGCCTACCTCGCCGGGTCGCCGGGCATCAACGTTGCCTCGGCGAAGTGGCTGTGCGAGGAAGCCGGTGCGATGAGCATCGCCGGCGACAACATCGGCCTCGAACCTCAGCCCTATCACGGCGAATATGCGCCGGTGCACTGCTACATGCTGGCCACCGCCGGCGCCCAGATCATCGAGGTCGTCAACATGGAAGAACTTGCGGCCGAACGGCTCTACGAGTTCGCCTTCGTCGGGCTGCCGATGAAACTGTTCGGCGCGACCGGTGCGCCGATGCCGTGCGTGGCGGTGCCACTGCGATGACCATCAATCCGACCAAGACGGCGCCGTTGAAACTCAAGCGGCTCGACAACATCGACGTGGTTGTGAACGACTTCCCCCGGATGGTCGCGTTCTATCGGGATGTGCTCGGTCTGCCGTTGCATCCGCACGGTTACCGGCCGGACCGCGGCTGGGCCATGTTCATGTGCGGCGACGTCGATCTGGTGCTGCTCAGCGTCCCGGAGGCTGAGCGGACCGGGCGCCGGCGTACATCGAACTATGCGCAGGATCCCGCCGGCGTGCACTCGTTCGCCGCCCAGGTCGACGACCTCGACGAAGCGATCACCACACTCGACGCGCACGGGGTGAAATGGGCCGACGACACCGTCGTATTCGGCGCAGGCCATGTGCTGCCGTCCGCCCCGGACGGTGATTTCAACGGGATCTGGTACCGATTCCGCTCCTTCTACGACCCAGAGGAAAACGTGATGCACATATGTGAAGTTCACCCGCCGACCGGCTTCGACCGCGGGAGGCAGGCATGAACGCCGAAGCAAAGCTGACCTGCTGCCTGACAGTGGGCATGGATGCGTTGTCGCTGTGGACCACGTCGTTCAAGAGTGACAACCCGAGCATGATTTCGCGCGGCGAGTTCGACGCGGTAGCCACCGACCGCATCCTGGAACTGCTCGCCACCAACGACATTCGCTCGACGTTCCTAATTCCGGGGCATACAGCTCTGGCATACCCGGAGCTGACCAAGAAGATTCACGGCCTCGGTCACGAGATCGCCTACCACGGCTGGGTTCACGAGGATCCACGCGAGTTCGATCTGGCGGGCCAGCGACGGATCTTCGAGCGTGGTTTGGAGGCGCTCGACCACGTGGTCGGTGTGCATCCGCGTGGTCACGTGTCGCCGGCCTGGAACACCAGCGCCGACACCTTCGCCTTGGTGGAAGAATTCGGCTTCCTCTATGACGGCAGCCGGATGGCGACCGACTTCCTGCCGGTCTACGTCCGTAAAGGTGACCGGTGGCCGGCCAATGAACCGTACGAGTTCGGGCAGCTCACCGAAGTAGTCGGCCTACCGGTTGCGTGGCCGCTCGACGATGTGCCGCTGTTTGAGTTCGTCTGGGGCCAGCTCGGCGGGTTGACCGCACCGTCGGTGGCCGAGGAAATCTGGACGGGCGACCTCGATTACGCCCGCACTCACTGCCCGGGAGGCGTGTTCAACCTGACCATCCACCCGCAATCCAGCGGCCGGGGCCACCGCATGCTGCTGCTCGAACGATTCGTCGAATACGTCAAACAGTTCGACAACGTGGAATTCGGTTGCCTTGGTGACTACGCCGAGCGGTGGAAGGCGAACAACCCGATCGACGTCTGGCGCAAAGCCAATCCGGCTCTCGCTGGTGACGGCGCCATCACCGAACTGCCCCTGGGGAAGTGATGTCCGGCCAGCGGGTTCTTCTCACCGGCGCAACGTCGGCGATCGGGGTGTCGATCGCCGAGCGCTTGCGCCGCGGCGGTGCGCGGATCGCGCTTACTGGTCCCGCCGACGAGCACAACCAGGCACTTGCCGACCGGGCCGACGTGGTGCTCCTAGATGTCGACGAACGCGATCCGAAGCAGGTCCGTGAATCGGTCTGCGCTGCCGTGGATCGACTCGGCGGTTTAGACGCACTCGTCATCGCCACCGGTGTGATGTGCAAGGGCCCGCTGGCGGAGACGCCCGACGCGGACTGGGATGAGCTGCTCGAAACCAACGTGTTCGCACCATTCGCCTACGCCACCGAATGTCTGCCCGCGCTGCGTGACGCCGGCGGCGGATCGATCGTCATCGTGTCCTCGGCGGCCGCGCTGTGGCCGGATACCGGTGCCGGTGCGTATGCCGTGACCAAACGGTCATTGGTGATGCTGGCGGAAATGCTGGCGATGGAAGGCGCCCGCCACGGTGTGCGGGTCAACTCTGTATGCCCGGACGACACGTCGGTGCTCATCGCCGCGGATGGGAATGGGGAGGCCCAAGACGCAAACGCCACCCCGACCCAGTTCCGGCCCCCGCTCGGGCGGCTCGTGCAACCAGCCGACGTCGCCGGTGCCGTCGGCTACTTCCTGTCCGAGGCTGCGGCGTTCTGCACCGGTGCGAGTCTGGCGGTGGACGGCGGCATGCGGGCCGCCGCACGGGCTTGGGCGGTGGCGGCCGTATGACCACACCGCCAACGGCGCTCGTCACGGGTGGCACCTCGGGTATCGGTCGCGCCATCGTGGAAAGGCTTCGCGCCGAAGGCTTTCGGGTTGCCTTCACAGGACGCAACAACGAACGCGGTCTCGCCGTCGCGGTCGGCGCCGAGGCGGCGTTCATCCGGGCCGATTCCGCCGACCGTGCCGCGACCGACAGGGCGATGTACGAAGCGCTCGCCTGGCTTGGCGGTCGGCTCGATCTGCTCGTCAACAACGCCGCCATCGTCTACGAGGGACCACTCGAGACCACCCCCGACTCGGCACTGCAGGAACTGTTCGAGGTCAACCTAACCGCAGCGTTTCGCTACTCGCGGGCCGCCTTCGCGATCATGCGCGAGCAGCGAAGCGGCAGCATCGTCAACATCGCCTCCGACGGCGCGATCCGCGGCATACACAAACTTCCCGCGTATTCGGCAACGAAGGCTGCGCTGCTGACGCTTTCCGAACTGTATGCCGCCGAGGGTGCGCCGCACGGCATCCGATGCAACGCAGTCTGCCCCGGCGCCACGCATCCCGGCATGCAATCCACGGCCACGGGATTCGCCCATCACGCCGAGAACGACAGCCGATGGGCGCCGGCTCCCTCCGGCCGGCACGGCCAGGCCAGTGACGTCGCTGCGCTGGTCGCGTGGTTGGTATCTGCGGAGGCGGCCCGCATGAGCGGCGCCACGCTGCGCCTGGACGGTGCCGCCGCCGCGACCATGAGGGGAGAGACACGCGAATGAGCTCGACGCAGCTGAGCGATTGGTGCACCGTCGAAGCTGCCGGCGACGCCCTTCGGAAGGGGGAAACAACAGCAGTCGAACTACTCGAGCAGGTGATCGATCGACTCGCGGCAACAGAACCACATGTGCATGCCTACGCCTCGCTCGATCTCGATAGAGCCCGTCGAGATGCGAAGCGGGCCGACCGCTGTCGAGTCCGAGGGCCGCTGCACGGTATTCCCTTCGGGGTCAAGGATGTCTTCGCCGTCGCAGGCTTGCCGACAGCGTGTGGGTCAAAAGCGTTCGCGGACAACATCACACACCGCGATGCCGTAGTCGTGGCAGCTTTGCGTCGTGCCGGCGCGGTACTTATCGGTAAGCATGTCACCCATGAACTGACTTGCGGTGTCGACGAGGCTCCCACACGTAACCCGCATGCACCCGCCTACTATCCGGGCGGCTCGAGCTGCGGATCTGCCGCGTCGGTGGCCGTCGGTTCGGCGTTGTTCGCGATCGGTACCGACGCCGCCGGGTCGGTACGAATTCCAGCGTCTGCGACCGGCACCGTAGGGTTCAAACCGACCCGCGGCCTGCTGAGCACCCGGGGCGTGGTCCGGGGCGCGACCGCGCCGTCGATCGATCACGCTGGGATTCTCGCCCGTTCGGTCACCGATATTGGTCTGATCCTCGATGCCCTTGCCTCAGAGCCTATCTCGCGGAATCTGCTCAAGCCGCCCACCATGAGACTCGGAGTCGTTCGGGTCGGAGGCCTAAAACTCGATCGCGAGGTCGGCGTCCTGTTCGAGGCCGCACTCGACCGGCTGGCCGCCCTAGGGGCGACGCTGATTTCGGTCGATCTTCCTGAACTAGGCGACGCACCCGCTGCAGTCGCAACGTACTTTGCGGCCGAGCTCGCCGAAGGAAATCGTGGTCGATTCTCGCGTCGGTGCGCTGACTATCATCCCGCGGTCCGGGACCTCATCACCGTCGGCCTGAACACCTCAGACGTCGACCGTGGGTCGGCTCAACAGGTCCGGACACGGATCAATGCCGCGTTATCCGGGGCGTTACAGCAGGAAGGGCTTGACGCCTTCGTGTCGCCGACCATTACCCGGCCACCCCCGCTGCTGGCCGAGCTCAACCCAGTCGACGACCTCTCCCAGTTGGTCGCGTTCACCTGCGCGTTCAACCTCACCGGTCAGCCCGCGATCAGCGTCCCGTGCGGTGTGACCGCGCAAGGACTTCCTGTCGGGCTGCAGATCGCCGGACACCTACATGACGACAGAACCGTGCTGCGCATCGCCAGCGCGTATGCGCCACCCGTTGTTTCACCACCACCAGTTACCTAAAGGAGCGGATCGCCATGACAATCGCCAGCAATCACTCAGAGCAGCGAGCACCGGATCAGACCCTTGCTGCCCGCGCGCTCGCCGACCTGATCTCTACCCCCAGCGTGAATCCCGGAATCTATGAGGCGGCCATCGCGCAACGGGTCGCCAGGTGGTTCGACGGCACACCGGCAGAGATCGATTTCGTCGACACCCTCCTGCCCGGGCGCCCCAGCGTTGCCGTCACGATCAAGGGATCCGGTGGCGGACCGCGTTTGGTTCTCAACGGGCACCTCGACACCGTTCCGGTCGACGACGAGCAGCGCTGGACCGTCGACCCGTTCGCGGCCACGATCCGCGACGGTTACATGTACGGGCGCGGCGCCTCCGACATGAAGGCCGGCCTCGCCGTCCAGATTGCCGTCGCACACACCCTGTTGCAGCGATCCCAGAAGGTCAAGGGCGACCTGGTGCTGCACTTCGCCGCAGGCGAGGAGTCCGGTGAGCCGGGCACACTCGGACTAGTTCAGGCCGGACATGTCGGCGATTTCGGTGTCGTCACCGAACCGACACAGCTCGAAGTGTCGGTTGCCACACGCGGGCTGATGATGGTGCACATTCGTATCAACGGCCGCTCCATCCACGCCAGCCGCGCCGAGGCCGGTCTCAACCCGGTGGCCAAGCTCTCCAAGGTCCTCGACGCCGTGTTCGGCTATCGCACCAAGGTGCTCGAAACCCAACACCCCCTGCTCGGCAGCGGCTCTTGTACCCCGACCGTGGTCAAAGGCGGCGTCAAGCAGAACGCGGTGGCCGACTACTGCGATCTTTACCTCGACCGCCGACTCGTGCCGGGCGAAACCGTGGCCGCCGAACTCGAGAAACTACGTGGATTCCTTGAGCAGGTGCGCCGCGAGGATCCCGAGTTTGACTACGAACTCGACCATTTGCCCTACCCGTTCGAGCCCGCCGAGATCCCCACCGACGCCGGATTGGCACTGCAGCTGCAACGAGTGGCAGGACGGGTTCTGGGCACTCCGCCGCCGATCATCGGCACCCCCTTCTCCTGTGACGTGCGCAATCTGGTCAACGATGCCGGCATGGAGGCAGTGACGTTCGGCCCGGGCGACGTGGCCGAATGCCACTGTGTCGACGAGCGGGTCTCGCTGAGCCAACTCAACGACGCGGTCGAGGTGCTCACCGAATTGTCCACGGAGATCCTCGGCTAGTTGGCCACCGGCGTATCGGAGCAATGGCACTATGACACCGCCATCTGTAACACCAGTTTTCATCGTCGGCAGGCTCGCACATGCATGAGGTTCTCGCAGAGTTGTTGCGGGCGTGGCAGGCGGATCAGACCGCCGTTCTCGCCACAGTGGTATCGACTCACAAGTCGGCACCGCTTGCTGCGGGCGCGGCGATGCTGATCACCGCGGAGGGTGAGGTGGTAGGCAGCGTCTCAGGTGGCTGCGTGGAAAGCGATGTCTACGAGATCGGACAGCAGATCCTCGACGGTGCCGACGCCACCTGCCGGCACTACGGCATCGCCGACGAGGCCGCATTCAGCGCCGGACTGACCTGCGGGGGTGAGATCGACGTCTTTATCGAGCGGATCGACCGATCTACCTTCCCCGAGCTCGATGAGGTGGCCGAGGCGGTGCGTGCGCTCCGGCCGCTGACCGTCGCCACCGTGATTGCCGGTGCGCGTGGCGCGCGCCTGATCGTCTCCTCACAGGGCCTCTCCGGAACAACTGGGTTCCCCGCTGCCGACCGAAGTATCGCCGGCGATGCCCGGGCACTGTTGGGCACCGGGCAATCCCAGTTGGTGGGCTACGGAGCCGACGGCACTCGCCCCGGCAACGACTTGCAGGTCTTCTTCCACGTCCTGGTCCCGCCGCCGCGCTTGCTGATCTTCGGAGCCAGCGAGTTCGCCACAGCTCTGGCGGGCGTTGGCGCGGCCACCGGCTACCACGTGACCGTCTGTGACGCACGGGCAACATTCACTACCCCGCAACGGTTCTCCGCTGCGCACGACGTGATTGTCGACTGGCCGCATCGATACCTGACCGGTGAAGCCAGCGCCGGGCGGATCGATTCACGCACAGCCATCACCGTGCTCACCCATGAACCGAGATTCGACGTACCGGCGCTACAGGCCGCCCTGCGGCTCCCACACGTCGGCTACATCGGTGCTCTCGGTTCCCGACGCACCCACGCCGACCGGGTCGAGCGACTCCGTGCCGCCGGAGTATCCGAGACCGAGATTTCGCGTATATCGAGCCCATTGGGACTCGATATCGGCGCGAACACCCCGAGTGAGACCGCGGTTTCCATTCTCGCCGAGATCATCTCAACCCGGTCCGGGCGCTGCGGCGAGCCCTTGCACGCGGCAACCGGACCCATTCACGCACACAACAACGAGGACCACCAATGTTGGATCGCGAACGGAGGCTTCCGGTGAACCAGGATCTCCAGTTCATGAGCCTGGCCGTCGAGCAGGCCCGCATAGGAGCGCGCGAGGGCGGCCTACCGATCGGCGCTGCCCTGGTCTGTGACGGCACGGTTCTGGGCGTCGGCCGCAACCGCCTCGTCCAGCAGTCCAGCGTGATCCGGCACGCCGAAACGGACTGCCTCGAAAACGCCGGGCCACAGCCCCCCGACGTCTACGCTCGCTGCACCCTGTACACGACGATGTCACCGTGTCAGATGTGTGCCGGAGCGGTGCTGCTGCATCAGGTTCCGCGTGTGGTAATCGGTGAGAACCGGAGCTGGCAGAGCAGCGAGGAACACCTGCGCGCACACGGAGTGGACGTTGTGGTCCTCGATCTTGAGGAATGCGTCGACATGATGAACGAGCTTCTCGCGCGCCATCCGGAGTTGTGGAGCTGGGGGTAGGGTCGGCAGCGATGACCGAGACAGTTCTCGACGACACCTCCTACCTGCGGGCATTGCCGAAGGCGGAGTTGCACTGCCATCTGGAAGGCAGCGTGCCTGCGGCGACGATGATCGAACTCGCACGGCGCAACGGTGCTCCCCTCCCGACATACGATGCCGCCGAGCTGTACCAGGTGGACATCGGTGAAGATGAGTTTCAGCGATTGGCCGAGCATATGCCGAGCTGGATCGGCCAAGGGTTTGCGCGAAAGTACCAGCGCCGCATAGACACACCCGACGACTTCTACGGGCTGGCCGTCTTCGAGAGTTTTCTGGAGCGGTTCGATCAGGTCTGCGGGGTACTGCAGACCGCAGAGGATTTCAGTCGTGCGGCGTACGACTCGCTGATCACCGCGGCAGACCAGGCAAACGTGCGCTATCGCGAAATGTTCTTTCATCCGATGAACCACCCCGGCGTTTCCTACCGGACGATGGTCGACGGCCTGATCGACGGAATACGTGCCGCTGCGGTCGATCGAAGGGTGATCGGCCGGCTGATACCAGCGATCAACAGGGACTGTTCAGCGGCCGCGGCAGCGGCGTTGGCGCAACAGGTGGTCTCCTACCGCACCGACGAAATCGCCGGTTTGGCAAGTGACTATGACGAAGAACATCTCCCTGCGTTCCGCGAAGCGTACGAAATCGCCGCCAAGGCGGGTCTCCCCGGCACCGCCCACGCCGGCGAGTACGGCACCGCCCAGTCAATCGCCGAAGCAATCGACATCCTCGGATGCACACGCATCGACCACGGATACGCGATCACGACCGATGCAGACTTGACCCAGCGCGCGATTGAGGCCGGAATCCACTTCACCTGCATCTTCTCCTGGAGCATTGCGATCACCCAGCCCGCCTGCTGGCCGCTGGATCCTCCGGCCCTCCCGCCCAGCCGCCGTGTCACATCACCGGTAGCAGCCATGCTCGACGCGGGCATGTCGATATCGCTTTCGTCCGACGACCCCGCCTTCGACGGCTTCGGTAGCCTCGCCGACGAATACGTCTGGGCCGCCGGATCGCTCGAGTTTGATCGCGCCCGCATGACCGAGCTTTCCCTCGCCGCCATCGATGGTGCGTGGCTGGATGAGACCGACAAGACCGCACTACGCCAGGAGTTCCGGAACGAGATCGGCACCCTCACCGGCACCACCGCTTGCGATAGTGGACGCTAGCGCACTGGCCAGGATCACGAGCGCACCGCTGGATCCTGCTGTCGTCGAAGCGGCGATCGCTTCACCCGCACACGGTGCCGTAGTCACCTTTGTGGGTGTGGTCCGTAATCATGATGCAGAACAAGTTGTTTCAGCCTGGACTATCACGCCCACCCGGACGCCGAACGGTTTCTGCGCGCTTGTTGCCGCGAGGTAGCCGAAACGACCGGTGTGGCAGCGACCGCCGTGCACCGTGTGGGCCAGCTCATCGTCGGTGACCTCGCGGCGGTTGCTGCGGCGGGGGCCGTCCATCGTGGCGACGCCTTCACCGCATGCGCGGAGCTGGTGGAACGGATCAAACACGAAGTGCCGATCTGGAAACGACAGCACTTCGGCGACACGACGTCGGAATGGGTCGGGTTGTAGCACGCCGCTGACCGTCACGGTGAGGCCACCGACAACGACGGCGTCTCTCCGATCGAGGGTATTCGGAGAGACGCCGTGCCGTTGGCATCGACCAGCGGTGGTCACCGGCCTGCGGGCCGCCGCTCGACCATCTCGACGCGACCAGGTTCGACCACTTCCCCGCCGCGCGGTTCGTGCGCTAGTAGACCTACAGCGCCGCAACCGATTCCGACCGCACCCAGGAACGCCCATGCCCAGGTGTAGCCGAGTGCCGTCACGACATGGCCATAGATCCACGGAATCAGAAAGCCACCGATGGCGGTGATCGTCAGCATCAGCCCGATCGCGGTGCCGATGTCCTCCGATTTCACCCCGCCAGCGCTGCCGGGCACACACTGCCACACCGCCCAGCCTCCATTGAAGGCGAATCCGATGCCGGCGGCCGAGAGCCAGAGCAGGCTGCCAGGGGTGACCGGTATTGCCAGCAGCAGCAGCCCCTGCACCAGCACTGCCGCGAGGATGAACGAGCGACGCTGGCCGAGTCGATCACTCCACCACCCGCCCACGACGCTGCCCGGGATTCCGGCCAGGCCCAGCAGCAGCATGGCGACCCCGACCTGTCCGGAACTGAATCTCCCGGTGCTGTCGCCGTATTCGCCCAGCATCTGCGAGGCAACAAAGAACGCGCCGTAGGTTCCCAAGAACGCTACGCCGTAGAGCCAGAGTTGGCTGTTACCCAATGTCTGCCGCAGTGACTCGACAGTGATCCGCTCACCGGCCAGATGATCGTTACCGGGCGGGGCGACGTACACAGCAGCGATCAGTATGGTGATCAAAAGGCCGAGCGCACCCCCTACCACTAGGGCAGCGCGCCAGCCGACGGAGTCGGTGACGAATTCCCACCCGTACAGACCGACTGCGGTTCCGACGGAGTAGCCGGCCGACAGCACGCCCAGCGCCAGCGCCAGGTGCTTGTCGCGGTACCACACACTGACCGCGGCGATCCCGATCGCGATGAAGATCGAGGTGCCGATGCCGGCGACGAAGCGGGTGAGCAACAATTGAAGATACGTCGACGCCAGGCCGGAAAAAATCGGCGCCGCGCTGGCGATCGCCAGACCGAGGACGAGGACGAGGCGCAGACCCAGCCATTTGGCGAGTAGGCCACTGGCGAAATGGAAGACGCCGACACCGACCAAGAAAGCCGAGATCAACAGCGTCAACTCGGGCACCCCGAGCGCGAAGTGGTCTTCGATCTGCGGGAATACCACGGCGATGCTGAACCAGTTCAGTGCCATCACCACGAAACCGAGACACACCGCGGTGAGGATGACCCATCGCCGCGTCTGGCCTATCTCGCGGGGCCCGGCTGTTTCCTTGCTGGAGTCTGCACAGTCTGGCATCGCTGTCCTCATATCTGTGTTCGAAGGAGTCGAGCCCAGCGCCGGGTGCGGATCGATTTTCCCCTGCTCACCTCAACGATGAACACGGCGGAAAGCGCTCGCACCCCGATAACGTCGGTCACCGTGACCCTGGGGCGCACATCGGGCTGTGGCCCGGTGTAGTCGGAGCCTAGGATCGCGTGACGCATCATACAAAGACGAAAATCTGAGTGGTCACATAACCGAATCCATATGGTGGTCGCTCGGTCCGGGCAGCACTATGGCGTTCTTCGGGCGCTTGGCCCAGGGTTGTTTTCGCAGCTGCGTGATAAACGCTGCAGCAATCGGCGAGAACGTGGTCCGAGCAAAGGCGGTCAGTTCCCAGATGACCGGAGGATCCAGCGGTCTTGCCGCACTGGATAATTCGGGCGGCACGTTGTGTGAGGGCACCAGAGCGGGCCCGAGGCCGGCGGCGGCGAGCCGCGCGGCAGCCTGTACCTGAGAGGTGAGCAAGGCAGGGCGCGGTACAAAGCCGGCCTTGGCGCACGCGATCGCGACGAAGTCGGCGAGTCCGTTGGCCGGTTCGTACAGGACCCAGTCACGCTCGGCCAGCTCGCTCAACACGATGGGGCCCGACTGGGAGGCCGCAGGATCCCCGGGCGGGAGCAGCACGACGAATTGCTCCCACCCGAGGTGCACAACCGGCCCGCTCCAGCGATTCGGCCGGTTGCTGACCGCCACATCGGCGGTGCCGCCAGCCACTGCGTCATCCAGCAGCCGGCCCAGCGGAAACTCGTGCAATCGGATCGAGGTTCCCGTGTGTTCAAGATGCCAGCGGCGGAGCGGCTCGAGCAGTGTGCTGTCGACCAACGACGGCAGCGTCGCGACTTCAAGCACTCCGGTCTCCAACGCTTGGGCGCTGCGCGCGTGCCTTTCGAGCCGTTGCGCCGCCGCGAGCGCGTCCCGTGCGTCGCCTAGCAGGGAGCGCCCGAGGGGAGTGGGCTGGACCCCGCGAGGCAGTCGTTCCAGCAGTGGCCCGCCCAGTTGCCGTTCCAGCGCCCGCAGGTGTTGCGACAGCGCCGGCTGCGAGATTGACAGCCGCCGCGCCGCTGCCGTAACCGATCCTTCTTCGATAATCACCAGCCAGAAACGCAGCTGCCGCAGGCTGACGAACGCCGATGATTCCATTTCAGACATACGAAGAAGCTTATGCCTTGCACCAACTTTCTGTCTTTGTCTAATGGATGGCCCCGGCCGTAGGGTTGCTGTCATCGCTGCTGATCCGTCCGCGACCTGTGCGGACAGGAGCACAACGACCGGCGGAGAGGAGAGTGAATCTCATGAGCGGACTGTCCGTTTCACCGGACCAGGCATCGACGGCAGTGGTCATCACCCCACACCGTCTCGATGAGGCGTTGCGTGCGCGGGCAGCGCAACCAGATGCGGCCCCGATCCAAGGGGGCACCGATCTGATGGTGGAAATGAACTTCGGGCGGCGCGACCCGGCTGCCCTGCTCGACCTCACCCGGGTGCCCGAGCTCACCCGATGGCGAAGAGAAGGTCCGTTGCTGCGTCTCGGCGCCGGCGTGACGTTTGCGCAACTGGAACGCAGTCCCTTCCTCGATATGGTGCCGGCGCTCGCACAGGCTGCGCGGACGGTCGGATCGCCCCAGATCCGCAACCGGGGCACCATCGGCGGAAACGTGGCGACCTGTTCGCCCGCCGGTGATTCTTGGCCGCCGTTGATCGCCGGGTTGGCCGAGATCGAGGTTGCGAGCGTGCGCGGACATCGCTCGATCCCGGCTGCAGAGTTCGCGCTTGGGCCGAAACGCTCGGCGCTGGCTGCCGACGAGTTGGTTGTGGGCGTCTCGCTGCCGGTCGCGACAGGGGCCCAGACCTTTATGAAGGTCGGTCCACGCAACGCGATGGTGATCTCGGTGACCTCACTGGCGCTCGTCATCGACACTCACCGCGCAGAGGTGCGGGCAGCGTATGGATCGGCCGGCCCCGTGGTGGGCCTGGTCAGGTTGCCGCTGAGCGAGGCGCACCTGCTTCCCGACGCAATCGCCGAAGCCTGCGCGCCCATCGACGATGTGCGCGGAACTGCCGAGTATCGCCGCCACGCGCTACGAGTTTTGTCCACCCGCGCAGCCGAAAGGTGCCTCACGTGACTGTGCATTTGATTCTCAACGGACAAGCGGTGTCGGTTGACGCCGATCCTCGGATGAGCTTGCTTACCGTGCTTCGCGAACACCTTCGGCAGCCCGGGTCCAAGAACGCATGCGAGCAGGGCGAATGCGGATCATGTTCGGTTTTCTTCGACGGAGATCTCGTCTGCTCCTGCTTGGTCGCCGCCGGGCAGGCGGAGGGCCGACATGTCGTCACAATCGAAGGCCTCGGCGATGAGAGCACCCCCCACCGAGTGCAGCAGGCCTTCGTCGACGCCGGTGCCGTGCAATGCGGATTCTGCACACCAGGACTCGTCATGGCCACGGCCAACCTACTCGAATCCTGCCCACACCCCACCGAGGACGAGGTGCGTGAGGCCCTGTCGGGCAACCTCTGTCGGTGCACGGGCTACCAGAAGATCCTTGATGCGGTGAACCTCGCCGCGACCGAAGGGAGCCACGATGACTAGGGAGCTTGCGGCCGCATCGATCCCGCGCGTTGGCTCTAGATCACACAAGATCGATGCGGCGGAGAAGGTCGCGGGCCAGTTCACCTTTGCCAGTGATCTGGATATGCCCGGCATGCTCTTCGGCGCCACGGTGCGCTCTGAGCACGCCCACGCGCGCATCCTGTCGGTGGATACCGCCCAGGCACGCGCCATGCCGGGTGTGGTTGCGGTGCTGACCGCCGCCGACGTACCCGGGCAACCGAATTGCGGGATTGAACTGCGCGATCAACCGGTACTGGCCGTTGACCGAGTCCGTTTTCGCGGCGAACCGATCGCGGTCATTGCCGCGGTGGATCAAGCCACCGCCCGCCGGGCTGTCCGTGCTGTCCGGGTGAGCTACGAACCTCTGCCGACAATCGACGATCCGGAACAGGCCCTGACGTCGGAACCCTTGCACGACAATCCCCCCAAGGGCGCCGGCTGGTGTGACGACCCCCGGCCGAACGTCGTGCGCACCGTGGTGGTTCGCCATGGTGACCCGGACACCACCGCCGACGTCACCGTCACCGGGGTCTACGAAGTTGGCCGGCAGGATCCAGCGTTCCTCGGTCCGGAAGCCGGCCTGGCCGTACCCGATGGAACCGGTGGGGTCGACATCTACGTGCCGACCCAGTGGTTGCACCAGGATCTGCCCCAGGTCATCGACTGCCTTGGCCTACCCGAAGATAAGGTTCGAATCCATCTCGCCGGGGTCGGCGGCGCATTCGGGGGTCGCGAGGACCTGTCCGGCCAGATCCACGTCGCGATGCTCGCCCTACACACCGGCCGTCCGGTCAAGTTCATGTATCTGCGCGATGAATCGTTCGTCGGGCATGTTCACCGGCATCCGGCGAAAATCTGGGCCGAGCACCGCGCCAACCGCGACGGCACGCTGGTGTCGGTACGGATGCGGCTGCTGCTCGACGGTGGCGCCTACGCCTCGGGATCCCCGGCCGTCACATTCAACGCGGCGACCATGCCGATAGGCCCGTACCGGGTACCGAACGCGCTCCTGGAAGCCACGACGGTTTATACCAACAACCCCCCTGCCGGCGCTATGCGCGGGTTCGGGGTCGTGCAGAGCTGCTACGCCGCGGAGAGCCAAATGGACGCACTGGCAAGCGAACTCGACATGGACCCGGTGGAGCTTCGGCTTCGGAACGCACTTCAACCCGGCGACCTGCTCCCCACCGGAGAACAGGTCTTCGGTCCGCTCCCGGTCAGCGAGATCATACGGCGTTGCGCGGCACTGGAACCTCCTGCGGCCGAGTCGTTCCCGCGGAATCCGATCCGGCTGCCCGGCGGATCCGGCAACACTACCGGCGGCGAGGGCGTACGGCGCGGCGTCGGCTTCGCCGTCACCTTCAAAAACTGTTGCTATTCGGGCGGTTACGACGACCACAGCACCGCTCGAGTGCGATTGGCCGTAGCCGAAGACGGAGCGCTAACCGCCGAAGTGCATTCGGCCGCCGTGGAATTCGGCCAGGGCATCACCAACGTCCTCGCCCAGGTGGTCAACACCGAGCTCGACGTCGACCGTGTCGTCATCGGCCCGGCGTCGACGAAACTCAAGTCTTCCGGTTCGACGTCGGCATCGCGGCAAACCTGGATGAGCACCGGGGCGGTACGGATGTGCTGCGACGCGGTTCGCAAGGAGTTGGCCGAACGGGGGAAGCCGTTGGCGCCGGGCGAAAGCATCGAGGTCGAAGAAACCTATCACCACGCGCGCACAAGCCCACTCGATCCCGTAACGGGTCAAGTACTCGGTGAGCGCTCACACGTCGGATTCGCCTGTGCCGCAATGAAGGTTCTTGTAGAAGTCGATGTCGAACTCGGGCTGATCCGTGTGGCGTGGGCGGGCATCGCCCAAGATATCGGCCACGCGATCAATCCCCTGGCAGTCGAGGGGCAGATCGAGGGTGGTATCGCCCAGGGCCTCGGACTCGCGGTGATGGAGGAGATTGTCACCGACGGTGGCATCATCAAGAACGCCAGCTTCACCGACTACCTGATCCCCACCATGTTGGACATGCCTCCGGTTGAGATCGATCTGCTCGAAATCCCCAATCCGGAAGCACCGTACGGCCTCAAAGGCGTCGGCGAACCGCCCACCGTGGTAGCGACCGCGGCCGTCGCCTCCGCTGTTCGGGCGGCGACCGGCCTCGCCCTTCCTCGGGTGCCGATACGGCCGCAAGATATCGCGCTGGCGTAGCGCTGAAGCCGGCGGGGCCCGACGTCGGTGGCGGTCGCCGCGCACAACGAATTGTTCGGACAATAGCACATACACCGATCTCGATTCGAAAGAACGGAAACGGCATGCACATCCTCGACCGTCCCCTAGCCGATATCGATCCCGATATTGCCGATCTCATCGGCAAAGAGCTCGACCGGCAACGCACCGGTTTGGAGATGATCGCCTCCGAGAACCACGCCCCGCTGGCGGTCATGCAAGCCCAGGGGTCGGTACTGACCAACAAGTATGCCGAGGGCTATCCGGGCAGGCGCTATTACGGCGGCTGTGAGCACATCGACGCGATCGAGCAACTTGCCCTCGACCGAGTCACATCCTTGTTCAACGCGAAATTCGCTAATGTCCAACCACATTCAGGGGCTACCGCCAATGCGTCAGTGATGCACGCATTGCTCCAGCCCGGTGACACCATCTTAGGTTTGTCCCTGGCCCACGGCGGACACCTCACCCACGGCATGCGCCTGAACTTCTCCGGAAAGCTGTATAACGTTGCTGCGTATGGTGTTTCACGCAGCGACTACCTGATAAACATGGATGAGGTGGCCCGGGCCGCGCGAGAACACCGCCCCAGGCTCATCATCGCGGGCTGGTCGGCCTATCCGCGCCACCTCGACTTCACCCGGTTCCGTGAGATCGCCGACGAGGTCGACGCATACCTGATGGTCGACATGGCGCACTTCGCCGGACTGGTCGCGGCCGGCCTGCACCCCTCGCCGCTGCCGCACGCGCACGTCGTCACCTCGACCACTCATAAGACGCTCGGCGGCCCGCGCGGCGGCATCATCTTGACCAACCACGCCGACATCGCCAAGAACATCAATTCGGCGGTATTCCCGGGCCAACAAGGCGGGCCACTCGAACATGTCATCGCCGCCAAGGCGTCGGCTTTCAAAATGGCTGCCGAACCCGCATTTGCCGAGCGCCAGCGTCGCTGCCTTGACGGGGCAACGGTGCTGGCCAATCGGCTCAGCCGCCCAGATGTCAAGGAGGCGGGTATCGCCGTCCTCACCGGCGGCACCGACGTGCACCTGGCGCTCGTCGACTTGCGGCATGCCGCCATTGATGGGCAGCAGGCCGAAGACCGCCTCGGCGCCATCGGTATCACCGTCAACCGCAATGCTGTTCCGTTCGATCCTCGCCCGCCGATGGTGACCTCCGGACTGCGTATCGGCACCCCGGCACTGGCCGCGCGCGGATTCGACCGCGACGATTTCGAGGCCGTCGCCGACCTGATCGCTCATGCTCTCATCGCCCCTGCCGGCGCGGACCTGACCATGCTGGCCGCGGCGGTGCGCGGCCTCGCGGATAAACACCCGCTGTACACCAGTCTGGGGCACTGAGATGGCCGTCAGCGTCTTCGACCTGTTCTCCGTCGGCATCGGCCCCTCCTCGTCCCACACGGTGGGTCCGATGCGTGCGGCCCGCACATTCGCCGACAGCCTGGGCAGCGACGAGCTGTTGTCGGACACGGCGTCGGTGAGCGTGGAACTGTTCGGCTCGCTCGGCGCGACCGGAATGGGCCATGGTAGCGACGTTGCCGTGCTGCTCGGTTTGTCGGGGGCAGCACCCGAACTTATCGATCCAGATCGAGTGGACGACGAGATCCACACAATTCGGCAGGACAGGCAGCTGCGGCTTGCCGGCACGCGGTCGATTCCCTTCGACGAATCGATCCATCTGATCATGCACCGCAACCAGACATTGCCCTACCATCCGAACGGAATGCGATTTCGCGCGTTCGACGCGAACGCCGAGACGTTGTGCACGCGGACCTACTACTCCATCGGCGGCGGCTTCATCGTCGAGGACGGCAGCGAATCCAGGGACGCCGCGGCTGACACAGCGGTCACCTACCCGTTCCGCACTGCTGCGGAGCTCCTCGCGCACTGCGCGGCCACGGGGAGCTCCATCGGCGACATCATGCTGTCAAACGAAATGGCCTGGCGCTCGGTGAGCGACGTCCATTCCGGGCTTTTGCACATCTGGAATGTGATGCAGCAGTGCGTGTCTCGTGGCTGCGAACGTGAGGGAATGCTGCCGGGTGCGTTGAAGGTGCCGCGACGCGCGGCTGAGCTGTACCGACGCCTGACCAGCGAACACTTCGGCACGGACCCACTGCGCGTGATGGACTGGGTGAACCTCTTCGCGCTGGCCGTCAACGAAGAGAATGCCTCCGGGGGACGTGTCGTCACCGCGCCCACCAATGGAGCCGCCGGGATCGTTCCTGCGGTACTGCACTACTACGCGCGGTTCATCCCCGGCGCCTCCAACGACGGGATCATCGAATTTCTGCTTACGGCGGGCGCCATCGGGGTGATCTATAAGGAGTCCGCGTCGATCTCGGGCGCCGAGGTCGGGTGCCAGGGCGAGGTTGGCTCGGCGAGTTCGATGGCTGCCGGAGCCCTATGTGCGGTGCTGGGCGGAAACCCAGCCCAGGTGGAGAACGCCGCAGAGATTGCGATGGAACACAACCTCGGGCTGACGTGCGATCCCGTGGGCGGGCTGGTACAGATTCCGTGCATCGAACGCAACGCGATGGGAGCGGTGAAGGCGATCAATGCTGCCCGAATGGCGCTGCGCGGCAACGGGTGCCACCGCGTCTCGCTGGACACCGTCATCAAGACCATGCGCGACACCGGCGCAGACATGCATGTCAAATACAAGGAGACCGCCAGAGGGGGGCTCGCCGTGAATGTCGTGGAATGCTAGAGGACCGGGAATGAGCCGGAAATTCGTTCTTACAGTCAGCTGCCCCGACCGCCCCGGCATCGTCCACGCGTTGACGTCGTTTCTCGTCGAAGCCGGGTGTGACATCGACGAGCATCAGCAGTTCGATGACACGGTCAGCGGTATGTTGTTCGCGCGCACCAGCTTTGTCGCACCGTCATCGACGCTCACCTGCACAGAGTTGGCCGCCGCGTTCCGTCCGGTGGCGGTGGACTTTGAGATGAGATGGCAACTGCACGATATCTCCTCGCCCCCGCGGATTCTGGTCATGGTCTCAAAATTCGACCACTGCCTCGACGAGTTGCTCTATCGATGGCGGACCAACACGCTCGACGGTGAGCTCGTAGCGGTCGTATCGAATCACGAGACGCTGCGCGGCATGGTCGAGGCAGCGCAACTGCCGTTCCTGCACATCCCGGTCAGCGCCACCACCAAAGCCGCCGCCGAGCAACGCTTGATCGACGTCATCGACGAGTACGACGCCGACCTGGTGGTCTTGGCCCGATACATGCAGGTGCTCTCCGATCCGACCTGCAAGTATCTAGAAGGGCGCGCCATCAACATTCACCACTCATTTCTCCCCAGCTTCGCGGGCGCCAAGCCGTATCACCAGGCCTACGCACGGGGTGTCAAGTTCGTCGGCAGCACAGCGCATTACGTGACCGCTGATCTCGACGCCGGCCCGATCATCGAACAAGAAGTGATCAGGGTCGATCATCGCCTTTCCCCCGACGCGTTGGTCACCATTGGCCGCGACGCCGAACGGCTGGCCTTGGCGCGCGCGGTGTCTTGGCACTGCCAACGCAGAGTCTTGCTCAACGGCAACCGAACCATCATCTTCAACTAGCGACACGCGGTGATCTCATCATGACAGCAGCAACATCAGTGGCACTCGGGCTGCCGCGCGTACGCAGCGCGCGCCCCGCGACGCTGCGGGACCGGCCACCGGTTCCCGGCCTCATCGACAGTTTCGGGCGCACCGCGCGCGATTTGCGCGTCTCCATCACCGAGAAATGCTCGCTACGCTGCTCGTATTGCATGCCTGTGGAGGGCCTACCACCCATTGCGCCCGACAGATTGCTCACCGCGTCCGAGATCATTCGGTTGGTGCGCATCGCAGTGCAGTACCTCGAGGTCCGTGAAGTGCGATTCACCGGCGGCGAGCCGCTGCTGCGCCGCGACCTTGAGCAGATCATCGCCGGCTGTGCCGAGGCAGTCCCAGAAACGCCACTGTCCATGACCACGAACGCGGTTGGACTGGAACACCGCGCAGCGGCACTGGCCAAGGCAGGACTCGGACGCGTCAACGTGTCCCTCGACACCATCGACGCAGAACAATTCGCCGCACTCACTCGCCGCAATCGGTTGCCCTCCGTACTGACGGGCGTCAAAGCAGCACGGCGCGCAGGTCTGACACCCATCAAGGTCAATGCCGTCCTCATGCCCGAGACCCTCAGCGGTGCAGCGGATTTACTGCGGTGGTGTGTGGCGGAAGCCTGCCACCTGCGGTTCATCGAAGCGATGCCACTCGACGCAGATCAACAGTGGACACGCGAACGCGTGGTCGACGCCGCACAACTACTCGCGGCACTCAGGCAACATTTCGAGTTGACCAGCATCGGCCGCGAGAACCCGTCTGCACCCGCAGAGGAATGGCAAGTCAACGGCGGGTCAGCGACGGTCGGCATCATCGCATCGGTTACCCGCAGCTTCTGTCGAGACTGCGACCGAACCCGTATCTCCGCCGAAGGTGCGGTGCGGTCCTGCCTGTTCAACGACAGCGAACACGACCTTCGCACCGCACTGCGAAACGGCGCCACCGATGAAGAACTCGCGCAACTGTGGCGCGCGGCTATGTGGTCCAAACCCGCCGGCCACCAGATAGACACGGCAGGATCTGCACTACCACGGCACAGCATGGGAGCGATCGGTGGCTGAGAAGGCTGAGAAGACAGTCACGGTCCCGACACCGCAAATCATGGGGGTCGTCAACACCACGCCTGACTCGTTCAGCGACGGCGGATGTCACCTCGATCCGAAACGCGCCATCGAACACATGGGCTGGCTCATCGATGCCGGAGCAGACCTCATCGACGTCGGGGGAGAATCCACACGGCCCGGTGCGCGGCCTGTCAACGAGAACGTCGAACTTGCGCGCGTCATCCCCGTCGTCGCCGCAGCCGTGCAACGGTACTCACTGCCGATATCCGTCGACACCACCAAGGCAAACGTCGCACGACGCGCACTTGAGGCCGGAGCAGCGATCATCAACGATGTCTCGGGAGGCTTCGCTGACCCCGAGATGCTCTCGGTCATAGCCGGTTTCGACGCCACTTATATCCTCGGTCACTGGCCGCGCCACTTACCGTGGGAACGGCAAGGTCATCGATCCACGGGGGAAGTGAACACCGTGATCGCCGACCTGCGGTGCAGCGTCGAGCGGGCAGTCAACTCCGGCGTCAGCCCAGCACGTATCCTCGTCGACCCAGGAATCGGATTCGACAAAGATGCCGAATTCAACTGGAACATTCTCACCCACACCCATCACATCACCGCCGCCCTGGAACTGCCGCTGGTCATCGGTGCAAGCCGGAAGCGGTTCCTCGGCGCACTCGGCGGCGTCGGCACGTCCTCGATGAACCCCGCTGACAGAGAGTCGGCGACCACAGCGCTCCACGCCCTACTCGCCCACATCGGTCGTGTCGACGTCCTACGGACTCACAACGTCGCGGCAGCCCGCGACGCAATTCTGGTCGCGCAGAAATGGTCGCATCGGCTCACTGCTGAGCCGAAGCTCGTTCGTCATGGCTAGAACACTTCTTGGCCGGGGAAACGCGCCAGAAGCGGTTCTGCGCGCACTCCACGACCGCGCACGGCGACTAGCACTACCACCGCCAGCCGCTCTGAGCGGCCGCTGGTTCGGGGTACGTGCCGTGCTCGCGCCATCGCTCGCAGTCGAGATGGTGCCAACCGACCAATTCATGACGGCGAATAGGCCGGCGCCAAACACCTACAGCGAGGGTCTGGCGATCGGCGGCGGCTGGATCGGAAGCGTCCAGTATCCCGCCCACGCGGACGCCCCGCTGTTGACGCAGGCCGGCTGGACAGATGAGGTACTGATCTTCGATGGATCACATTGGTGGCACGAAACACTCAGCGCACAGAGCCGTGCCGACGACTATCGTTATCTCTTCATCAACTCCGCGTCCCGAATCCCTTCGGGACAGGCGCGACCGTGGCGGATCCAATGGGCTACGCCCGACCGCCGTAGACATCGCGAGAACGTCCTCGCCTGCCTCAACGCCATCCGTTGCGGCGAGATCTATCAAGCATGCATCGGCACCAACTACACGGGCCAACTTCGGGGGCGCGCGGTCGACGTCTACTGCGACGCCGTCACCACCACTGGCCCAGCTCGCGCCGCGTACTTCGAAGGTCCCGCCGGCACCGTGGTCTCGCTGTCCCCTGAACTCTTCCTGCGTCGGCGAGGGTGTCTCGTTACCTCCAGCCCGATCAAAGGCACCGCACCGAAAACGGCATCGCCTGAGAAACTTGCCCGATCCGAAAAGGACATCGCCGAAAATGTCATGATCACCGACCTCGTCCGAAACGACCTTGGCAAACTGGCCGAAACCGGGTCGGTGCGGGTGACAAATCTACTCGAGATCGTTGCCGCCCCGGCAGTCTGGCACCTGGTCTCGACGATTGAAGCGCATCTGGATCCCGACATGCCCAACAGTGCGCTGATTGCTGCCACCTTTCCACCGGCCTCGGTCACCGGCACACCCAAACGCAGAGCGCAGCAACTCATCGCGTCCTGGGAACAACAACCACGCGGCCACTACTGCGGGGCGATCGGGATGGCCTCGCCCATCGCGGGAATGGAACTCAACGTCGCGATCCGCACCATCGAATTTGCCTCGGACGGCGGGTGTCGGCTCGGTGTCGGCGGCGGAATCACCATCGACTCCGATCCCGACGCTGAATGGGACGAGTGCGTCATCAAGGGCAGTTCCATCGTCAACCTCTGAGGCCTTCCTTCACCACCACAAGCGAATACTGCAATTGGCGGAGGCTGACGAACTTTCGTTTCGACGTCGAAGTCAGGCACCGGGCAAGCTATCTCACGTGGAACGTCTTCCGCGAGAAACGACGATTGTGAGTCAGGACAGATTCCGGCCCTCGGTTTCCGGCACCGCCAGGGCCACAAGCAGTGTCACGATAAGTGCCGCGTGGATGATTATCAGTGTGGCGGAAAGGCTGACGGAGGTTGCGATGAGGACGCCGACGACGCTTGGGGCGATCGCGGTGCCCACACGCTGACTGAAAATGCCCAGACTGACCCCCTGGCCGCGAACACGAGTGGGATAAAGCTCGGGAACCCAGGCATTCCAGACGCCGAAGGCTCCCAGGCTGAAGAACGCAAGTCCGCAGCTTGCGATGTACAGGCAAGTGGAGGTCTCGGTGGTGGTGAAGATGGCGGCATTGACCACCGCGAGGGCCAGGTAGCTGATGAATACCCTCTTGCGGCCGAAGTGCCCGGTCATCCACGCTGCGCTCAAGTAGCCAACCGTTCCGAACAGCGTGTTCATGAAGACGAACCAAAGGCTGCCGCTCCACGTCATTCCCCGATTGACGAGCAACGTCGGCAGCCACGACTGCAGACCCCAGTACGCCCAACACAATAGGAGACTTATTGCCATCTGTGCGACGCTGCGCCGAAGGAGCCTGCCGGTGAAAAGCTCTTTGGCAGAGACCTTCAAATCCTGAACCGGTGTGTCCTGGCGGGCCGGACAGACGACTTCGGGCATCCTGAGTTGGCGAAGAGCCGCCCGCGCATCATCGTCACGCCCCACCTGAACAAGCCAGCACGGCGACTCCGGTAGCGACGCGCGGATCACGAACGCCCAGACGGAACTGCCCAAACCGCCGATAGCGATCACCCACCGCCAGCCATCCGCACCGATAGCACCAGCCACGGCGAGCGCGATCACCGTTCCGAGCATCCAACCCGACGCCAGGAGGGTTGCCCCGGTGCCACGGTGACGGGTTGGCAGAAGTTCTTCGAAGTAGACAAAAACGACCACGAACAGTCCGACGAGGGCGAAACCACCCGCGACCCGTGCCGCGACGAGCAGCTCAAAGGTCGGCGCCAGGCTGCTGGCCAGGGTGATGAGCCCATAGATGCCCAGGCTCCACATACAACTCGCGCGGCGTCCCAGCCGATCTACGATGGGTCCCCACAACAACGCACCAGGAATCATTCCGAAAAACAGTGACGAAATAACCAAACCCAACTGCGCGGCTGTGATCTGGAGTCCTGCTTCGACCCCGGAAGCGATATACGCCAATTGCAGCATCTCCCAGGCCTCAACGGCGAACGCGACCCAAAGGACGAAACCGACCTTGAAATGCTGTGGTGTCAATTTCGCGCGCGCGAAGGAGGCGTCCACAGAGAGGACCCCTGAGCCGGCGACAGCCTTCTTTCCAGAAAGATCATCAGCTTTCTCTGTGGTCATGAGTATCTTCCGATGGTTGAGTGACAATTGCTGCTGTGCAGCCAAATTGGTCCAACTGGGCTATCGGTAACGACGAAACCGCCCAGTTCTTAGAGTGGTACTTTACGAGCCGAGTTCATATTTGGCCAAAGACGAAAATTCACCGCACCTGATAAGTTGATACTTATGGTTCACGAAGACGTTCCGCGTTCGGCGCTTACGGATTCATCGCTCGACTTGGACGTGCGACCGACAAAATCTTTCGCACTATTCTGGGGGTCTAGCCCGCGTAAGGATCCGTTTGGTCGGGGCATTCCAAACGTCTTGAAGTTGGCACCCGCAGTCAGGGCTGAGGCCACGCCGAGGAACCGTTGCTGGTGGCATTGGCGGGATGCGAATCCCCCGCAACGACATCAACACTCGCGACCGAGGTCGCCGATCAGCCATCCTGACCTAGCAGGACCAAGGCTAGGTGACCTGCTAGCCTAGATTTGCCGTGAAAGTTGTTTGAGGCTTAGTGTTGGCCTGAATTATGTTGCCAAGCAATGCTTTTCCCGTGGTGGCATCGATGCGCAGGTGTCGTTGGCGGGCTGTGCGGGTGAGTCGGGCCGCCACGTTCAGCACCCGGTAGCGGAAGGTGCTGATCTCGGCGTGGGCCAGTGCCCGGTGGCCACCGAAGCCGATCATGCGGAGCATGCCCATCCCGGCATGCGACACGACACCACCACCATCAGCGGACGCTTTCACCCGCGGTACCGGCACGATATTCTTCACTTGCGAAGTGCCTTCCCGTCAGGATTGTTGAACCGTAGAGAAGTCCAATTATCCCTTGCGGGACAGGTGCTTTCGCTTATCTTCACCCCGTGGCGCACGGTACTTCACGAAAAATTGAGGCTAGTGCTTCAGAGATAGCCGTCCCGTTTTCGGATCCGCCATTTCGATGGCGAATGGTGCCCGCCAAATCCGTGGCAACGTTCGGAAAGATGCAGGTGGGGGAGGTGTCGTCCGCCATCGATAGTGGCAGCCTACAGTGGATCTTCGTCGTTGGGTGACCGGGCCCGACAGGACGAAGCCGCCGACGGTCACGCTGGCCCAGGCAATGTCGGTGACGGCCTCGTGCGCCGGACCGATCACCTTGTCAACACTTATGGCTGACCCTGTGGCGGCGTATGCCGGGATGCGTGGCGGGCATCCGGGGGTTAGACGATCGCGACCGGTCTGACCATTGATCCTGTCGCGCCGCGGATGCGCAGCGGTAGGCAGATGAACAGGAACCTGGCGTCGATGGCGTCGGCGAGTTGTTCGAGGTAGAGCAACTCGATGATGTGAATGCCGTGGCCGCCGAGCAGCATTCGGTGCACGGGGAATGCGCCGTGGTCTGCGTGCGGCGACGGTATTACTTCGAAGTCTTCGGTGTCGCTGCCGATGGCCGCCACCCCGTGATCGATGAGGTAGCGCGCTGCCGCGACCCCGATACCGGCGCCGTAGTGGCCGACCCGCGCGGTATCGGGGCCGTCCCACACCGTCATGTACCCGGTTCGGATGAGCACGGTGTCGCCGCGCTGGATGTCGGTGTCCTTGCGCGTCATCGCCGCTTCCAGTTCGTCCACGGTGATCTCGTGGCCTGCCGGAAGGGCGGCGACGTTGTGGACGGCGGCGATGTCGAGCAGGACACCTCGGGTGAGCAGCAGCGGCAGCGAGGAGGCTTCACCGAATTGTGCGCCGAAATCACCGATGTGCAACTCTTCCTTGCCACCGCCGAACCAGCGTTCGTTTTCGGTGATGTGGCACAGCGCGTCGATGTGGGTGCCCGTGTGCTGCGACGCGGTGATCAACTCGGTGGTGACCCCGGTGCGGATCGCGCCACCGGTCATCGCGCTCGGGACGTCGCCGTCGATATCGGCGCGTCGCGGCGTGCGCCACGTGGTCAGCAGGAACGGCGGGTGCACAGGCAGTACCGGCATGCCGGGCCATCGGCCGGCGTCGAGATCGTAGACGGTGCCGCGCCGGGGTAGTGCCAGCGCCGCGAGCAGTTCCGTGGCGCTCTGCTGATGTGCTGGACCAAACTCGTTGGGGCTGTAGCGAACACCGGCAATGTTGCGTTGCCGCACGATGGTCATGATGGGTGCCTTTCAGTGGGATCGGGTTGCGGTGGCCATCGGGGGCACGAGGGACGCCCAATCCATCTCGTGTTCCAGTTGCGCCGCAAGGTCAAGGAGAATGTGCTCGGCGTACCTTCGCGTGACGAGCTGAACGCCTCGGGGGTGTTTGTCCGTACCGCCGGTGGGGACAGAGCACGCGGGCACACCAGCGATGTTGGCGAGCCGGCAGAATGGCGAGAAAGTGCGGTACGGGTTGGCGTCGGCGCCAGGGGCGGTGAAGGCGCCGTGCGGCCGCGGCGGTTGGGCCAGTACCGGCATCATCCAGATGTCGACGCCGGCCAGAAACGCCTGGATCACCTCGGCCGCCTCATCGAGCACCGTCAGATCGTCCAAAAGTTGTGCGGGCCTCCGTGTTTGGCTGGTTTCATACAGGGTCCAGGTCATTGTGTCGTGGTCGTCGGGTGAGGGCGTGCGACGAAGTCGGCGCCCAGTGCGCGTCACGTGCCAGCCCATGAAGTCCGACCACATGCCGAACCAGGCGCCGAAGAGCGTTTCGCCGTCGATCGAGGGCGCCGCCTCGATCACGGTATGCCCGAGCGACTCACATACCCTGGCCACCTTGTCGACGGCGGCCACGCTCGCCGCGTCGACAGCGACGTCGACGGGGGCGCCGTGCTGCACGGCGATCCGCAGCGGTCGTGGGTGTGGGTCTGCGCCCGGGCCGGAGACCGCCGGGCGCAGCCGGGTGCAGTCAAGGACCGCCGCACTGTCGCGGGTGGTACGCGCAATGACATGTTCGGACACGAAACGCCGGGTCAAGATGCCGTGCTTGGTTTCCATCGGCATAAGTCCCGGGGTAGGCCGCAGCCCGAACACGCCGCAACACGCCGCCGGAATCCGAAGCGACCCTCCGGCGTCGTTGCCGTGCGCCACCGCCACCGCGCGCGCGGCGACCGCTGCGCCGGAGCCGCCGCTGGAGCCGCCGGCGGTCACCGACGGATCCCACGGGTTACGGGTCGGGCCACACAGTCGGCCATCGGTGACTGGCGCGTGGCCGTACTCGGAGGTCGTCGAGCGGCCGACGATGACCAGCCCGGCCCGCCGATAGCGCCGCACGAGCTCACTGTCGCCGAGCGCATACACAGTGCGCTGCGCCGGGGACCCTTCGGTCTGCGGCGTGCCGGCCACTTCGGCGATCAAGTCCTTCACCAGAAACGGCACGCCGGTGAATGGTCCGTCGGGTAGTCCCGCGAGAACTTGTTGTCGCGCTTCGTCATAACACCGCGAGGACAATACGTTGAGTTGATCGTCGACCGCGTCGAGCCTCGAAATCGTCGCTTCCAACAGTTCGACCGCGGATACATCGCCCGAGCGGACCAGCGCGGCTTGCGCCGTCGCGTCGAGGCTCAGAACATCGTCAAATTGCGTCGTCGCCATCGGCTCAGCGACGCCGGTAGACTCGCGCGTGGGAGTTGAGCAGGTAGGGTGTCATCGGGCCCCACCCGTAGACGCGGCGCACCTGTGGAGTCTCGAGCGCGTCGGGCCGGTCCAACTGATAGATCGCCAGGTACTTCGGCTGCCCCGCGATGCTTTCGTAGCGCACAGCTGACAACCATCCCGGGCATCCAAGTATCTCCGGCAGGTGCACGTTGTCATACCATTCGTTGAACTCGGCTTCTCGGCCCGGTGCGATGTCTGAGGTGGTTACGCAGATCAATTCATCGGCCATGGGTGGTTCCTTTCGTCGTCGTGTGGTCGTACACCTCTGGGCGCCGGTCGGCGAAGAGGTCGTTTCTGTTGCCGCGCTGTTTGTTTCGGGAATCGGCCAGTCGGCATTGGGCGAACAGTGTTCCGGTGCCGTAGCCGGCTGGGGGAGTTGCCAGCATCCATCCGTCCGGGGAGAACACCCCGCTTGCGCCGATCCATTCGATGCCGCGTTCCTCGCCGGCTCGGTCACAGGCGGCCACGTAAATCCCGTTCTGATGGGCCATCGTCGCGTAGATCGCGAGTTGGATCGGGGTCGGGAACCCGCCGCTGGCAGGGGTCGCGGTGGTCGATCCCGGTACCCGTCGCGGGGCATTGGTGGGTACGGCCAGCAGTTCTGCGCCGGAAAGCGCTATTGCTCTGGTGAATTCCGGGAAGTAGACGTCGTAGCACACCGCGGTGGACACCGCCCCGAAACGGGTCGCGACGACGGGCGGCATCGCCGAACCAGGGTGAAACCAGTCGTTTTCCCGGTCCCACAGGTGGATCTTGCGGTAGATCCCGGCCACACCGTCCTCGGTGACGATAGCGACGGAGTTGTGCAGCGCTTCGTCGTCGGCCTGTTCAGCGAAGCCGCCGATGACGACTCCGGAGAAGTCGTGGGCGAGCTGCGCCCAGGTGCGCAGTGTCGGTCCATCGGTGTCTTCGGCGGCGCGGCGGGCCTCGTGGAGATCGTGGAACGCATAGCCGCTGTTCGCCAGTTCTGGAACGACGATGATGTTGGCGCCGCTGTGGAACGCGTCGGCGATCGCGGTGCACGTGCGCTCGCGGGTTGCGGCGGGATCGGCGACGTCAAGTGCCAATTGCGCGCATGCGACTGTACAGGGTGCCGTCATATCAGGCCGGCCTGGATCGCGGAGGTCGGGTAGCCGCCGTCTACGGGAAGCATTACACCGCAGACATATTCGGCGCCGGGGGACAGCAGGTAGTCAACTGCGGCCGCGATGTCGTCGGGGCGCCCGAGGCGGTGTGTCAGAGTGGCTGCGAGCGCTGAGTCGACGATCGCGCGGTTTTCGCGGACGGTGGTGTTCATCTCGGTTTCGGTGAATCCGGGTGCGACGCCATTGACGCGGATGCCGTCTGCGGCCAGTTCTACGGCCAGCGAGCCGACGAGGGCATCGATCGCGCCTTTGGACGCCGCGTAGGCCGACTCGTTGGCGAACGGGCGGCGACCCGAAACCGAGGACACCATGACGATGGCGGCAGACCCGTCGCGGGGCATGTGTGCGTGCGCGGTTCGGATAAGGGCGTAGGGGGCGTAAACGTTGGTGCGCCAGGTCCGTTCGAAGACTGCATCGGAGGTTTGGGTCAGCGGTGCCGGTGTGTACACGCCCGCGGCGAGGACGAGTCCGGTGATCGCGCCGAATGTCGAAACCGCGGCGTCGACGACCTTGCCCGGCCCGTCGGCATCGCACAAGTCGGCGGCGACCCAAGTGCATTGGGCACCGGCCTGCGTCACGCGGCGATGGGTGTCCTGCAGCCGGGTTTCGTCGCGTCCGACGATGACCAGGCCGGCATCGGGTCGCGCCAGTCGCGTCGCGACGGCACGGCCGATGCCGGAACTTGCGCCGGTGATGACAATGCACTGTGACATGACGTTTCCTTTGACGGAGTTGAACTGGGGCGGCACAACGAATGTGGGTGAGCTAGTCGGGGCCCGGCACACCCGTTGATGCCGGGGCGGCGGGCGCCGACGATGGTGGTGCCGCCGGTGCAGCGTCTGCCGGGCTACGCAACCATCGCGGTTGGGGTAGTTCCCGGCCGTTGGTGAGCCCGCTGGGTCTAAACAGCAGAACGAGCAGGGCTACGAGGGCGACACCGACCAGCGCGACGCCCTGGCGTGCGGGAACGTGGATGCCGCCGAGTGCGACTCCTTCCTCGAGCGTGCTGAGAAGCTGCGCCGCCGCCGACATGACGATGGCGCCGGCCACCGCTCCGGTCAGTGAGCCCATACCACCGACGACAAGCATCACCAAGGTGGTGAAGGTGAGATTGAGATAGAACGAGCCTGGCGTCAGCGCGCCGATGACTAGGGCGTAGAGCCCTCCGCCGACGCCCATCACGCATGCACTGAGCAGCAGCCCCCACAGGCGCGCTCGCGCCACCGAAATTCCGATACCGCGCGCCCCGAATTCGTCCTCGCGCGTGGCCCGCAGCGCTAGTCCGCGTGCACTGTCCTGGAACAGCGCGACCACAAAGACCACGACTACTGCGATGGCCAGCGGACGGCCGACGTTCAGATCGAACGGCAATCCGGTGACGCCCCGGTTACCGCGAGTGAGGCTCTGGTTCTGGCTGATGAACACATAGACGACGCTCAAGATGCACAACATGACGATCGATGCCGCAATTCCGTTGAGGCGTACGATGACTGGCGCGATCACGAGCGCAAACACGGTGGCGAGCATGCCCGCCACACCGAGCGCGATCACCGGACTGACCGACAAATCGCCGAGCCATCGCGGTAGATCGGGCAGCAACACGTGTTTGTAGACCGGGGGGATCGTCAAGTAGGCGGTGACATAGGCGCCGATCGCCGCGAAGGAAACGTGACCGAACGACACGACCCCGGAGAGTCCGATGAAACTGTAGAGCCCGACGACAAGGACGACGTCGACGATGGTGGTGAGGATCCGGGCCTGAATGTCGGGGCTGGACAGCGATCCGAGGGCTGCGATCGCGCTCAGCGCGAGGGACAGCATCGTCGGTGTCCAGGCCCACCGGCACATCCGGATGAGGTTCTGCGGCATGGTCATACACGCTCCACGTTGAATCGTGAGGGGATGAGGCCGCGCGGGCGGACCAGCAGTACCACTATCACGACGGCGAACACGAACGCGTCTCGGTACGGCGATACCGCTGTCGGCAGAACCACGTCAAGTGCGACCGTCACCGCGCCGATCAGGTAGGCGCCGAGGACAGCGCCACCGATGCTGCCCATGCCCCCGATCACGGTAGCGACGAAGCCGATGAGCGCGGGCTGTTGGCCCAGCTCGGGGAAGAGGCTTCCCGTCCTCGCGACGATCAGCAGCGCGAGCACGGCGGCCAGGATGCCACTGATCGCGAAGGCCACCGCGATAACCCGATTGGCCCGCACGCCCAGCAGCCTGGCCATCTGAAAGTTCTCGCTTGCGGCGCGAATCTGAATGCCGATGGGTGTGCGCGCGAGTACCGCGATGACGGCGGCCACCAGCACCGAGGACAGGGCGACGGTCGCGATGTCGATCAGCTGTACGGGCATGCCGGCGATGTCGACACTCTTGGTGAGCCCGCCAAAAACGTTGACCGACTTTGAGCGTGAACCGGCGACCAGGATGAGCAGGTTCTCTATTAGGGACGAGACCGCGAAGGAGGTCACCAGCAGCGTTGATGCCGCGGCGTCGCGAACGGGGCGAAACGCGATCCGTTCCATCCCGACTGCCAGTGCGACGCCGACGGCGATAGTCGTTGCCACGACAGCCGGCCATTGGGTGTTCGAGACTAATAGCGTGAAGTACCCGGCGACCATGATGATCTGTGCGTGCGCAAAGTTGATCAAGCGCATGACACCGAAGATCAACGCGATCCCCAGCGCCGAGAGTGCATATGTGCCGCCAAGCGACAACGCGTTGATGAGGTGGGCCAGGACGCTGTTCACGGCGCTGTCCCCAGATACGTTTCGAGCAACTCCTTTTCGCCGACCGATGTGTCCCGGGGGGTCACACGGCCGTTGCTCATCAGGTACGCGTCATCGGCGAACCCGAGCGCTTTCGCTGCGTTCTGTTCGACCAGCAGGATGGTCGTGCCCTGTTCGCGCAGCTCGGCGAGCGTCGCGAACACCTCGCTGACGACGATGGGCGCCAGCCCCAACGAAGGCTCGTCGAGGATGAGCAGCTTGGGCTTGGTCAGGAGCGCCCGGGCGATAACGAGTTGCTGTTGTTCGCCGCCGGACAGGGCGCCGGCGACATGATGGAAGTACGTGCCCAGCACCGGAAATCGTTCGACGATCCGGTCGAGGTCTGAGGCGCCCCGACTGCCGCGGCGCCCGACGAGTCCCATCTTGAGGTTCTCGACCACGGTCAGGCGTGCGAATGCCTGCCGTCCCTCCGGCACGATCGAAATGCCTTCTCGTACGATCCGTTCCGGCGCCAGCCCGGTAATTGTCTTGCCTGCGAACCGGATCGTTCCCGACGACGGGCGGTGCAATCCGACCAAGGCACGCAGCAGGGAGGATTTCCCTGCCCCGTTGGGGCCTACCAAGGCGCAGATGTGTCCTGGGCGCACCTCCAGGCTCGCGTCGCGGACCGCGTGGACGCGGTCATATCTCACATTCAGGTTCGCCACTTCCAGCATTTACGCCACCACACCCAGGTAAGCCTCGACAACCGCGGGGTTGGAACGTATTTCGGCTGCAGAACCTTCGGCCAGCACGCGCCCGTGATCGAGCACGTAGATCCGCTCGCACAGCGGCATGATCACTCGCATGTCGTGCTCAACGATGAGGATCGCGCAGCCGACGTCATCGCGGACGTCCGACATCGTGGACACCAGTGCGACGCTTTCGTCATCGTTGAGCCCTGCGGCCGGCTCATCGAGCAGCAGGTACCTCGGCCGCCCGGCCACCGCACGCACGAGGCCCAATAGGCGCTGATCGCCGGCGGGTAGGTCTGCGGCGAAGGTATCGGCGGACGGTGTCAGATCCGCGCGCGCAAGCAAGTGGGCTGCGAGCTCGCGCGCGGCCCTGCGCTTCATTCCCACACCGATCGCAGCGGCCTCGACGTTCTCGCGGACCGTCAGCCGCGGGAACAGCCGGCATCCCTGGAATGATCGGGTCAGCCCGAGTGAGGCGAAGCGGTGCGCAGGCGTGCCGGTGACATCGGAGCCGTCGAGACAGACCCGCCCCGAGGAGGGTTGTTGGAATCCGGATAGCGCATTGAGCAACGTGGTCTTGCCGGCACCGTTGGGTCCGATGAGGCCGACGATCTCGCCGGGCTCGACGACGACGTTCACGTCCTGCAATGCGTTCACACCGCCGAAGGAGACGCACACGCCCGACGATTTCAGGCAACAGCCGGCATTCATAGGATGCACTTCCTTTTCGAGGAGGAGAGCTACAGGGGTAGATGGGGAGGCGAGCTGAACGCGATCTCGGTGACGAATCGAGAACGGCCGCCGTCAATCTGCATCACCAGCAGCGGTCGGACCGGATCGACGTGCAGGGTGTCGGTGAAGGTGGTCGGCCCCACCAGCAGCGGCTCGTTCTTGAACGACTCGAACGCAGTGACCAGTCCAGGACCACTGCGGCATGTGCACCGTTCGGCGGCGATCTTGAACGCCTGGATGACCGAATATCCCGTGACGACATTCGTGTTGCTGGGATAGCCGCCAGTGATCTGTTTGAAGCGCTCAATGACAGCTGTGCGGGCGGAGTCGGGATCGTCGCCTGACAGCGACGAGTAGTTGGTGTAGTACACGTCGGATACGTTGGCGACGGCCGACTTCCAGTAGTCGCCGTCGAAAGAATTCGAGGCGAGGACGGGGACATTGATGCCGGCGGCCCTGAGCTGACGCAGCGCGGAAGCGCCTCCCGGCGGAAACGACATCAGCAGGATGAAGTCGATTGGTCCGCTGTCCCTGATCCGGCCGATCTGGGTGGAGATCGAGTTGTCTTGTCCCTCAAAAGTGGCCTGGCTGACGATTTGGTTGCCGTCGCCCGCGAAGCGGTCGATGAAGCCGTCGGTAACCTGTCGGTGGTACTCGAGGGTAGTGTCGCGCAGGATGAACGCGCGATGCCAGTTGCGGCCGGCCGCGAACTGGGCGAGGGCGGCGCCTTCGGACTGGGCGACAAGTCCCATCGTGAACGCGTAAGGACCGATCCCTTGTTTCCCGAATTCCGGGGCCCCTGCGCAATCGGACATGGCTACCAACTGAGCAGCCTGAGCGACGATCGCCACTGGCGCGCCGGTGTCGAAGTCGCATGGCGCGATGATGAAGCTGGCGCCCTTTTTGATCGCGTGGAGCGTGGCTTGCTGATCGTGGCTGACATCGGATTGGGTGTCGACTTTGATCAGTTGCAGTGGGTGACCGTCGACGCCGCCTCGGCTGTTGATGTCGTCGACCGCCATCTGCGCGGTGATCACAGGCGGCCCATCGAATGAGGACAGCGAACCGGTGAGCCCCTTGACCGCGGCGATCACGATGGGTTTGCCCGCGGGCCCCAGCCCTGGATCGGAATGTCCGAGAGCGCTTGTACTGCAGCCTGATAACGGCGCGGATATGAGGCAGACGGTGGCCGCGACGGAGAGCGCGGTGCGCCCGGTCATCGTGACTGCCCCGCGGTGTCGGGGTCGTCGCCGGCGGCCGATGCCGGTTCGGCGTGCACGATGCGAATGGTAGTGACGCCGTTGAATCGGGTTGATCGGCCCAGATTGGCGAGTTCGCCGAGGTTCTCGGACACCGATCCGAATACCGTGATGGTGTTTTCGCCGCTCGGCAACCTGCACTCGGCGGTCCCGTAGGTGATCGTCAGTTCGCCGTACTCGGGGTCCCATCCCAGATCGCCGATCCGGGGCAGGCGGATGTGGTTCTCGGGAACGCTCTGGTGTACGGCAACGTCTGCGGCGCTCATCATCATGTCTCCGCTCCATGCGGCGTGCACCACGGGCACCGTGAGCGGAAGCGCGGCCAGAAATGCGGCGACGGTCTTCGGTGTGTGCTCGTCGAAGAGGTACGCACGCGCCTGACCGCCGTCCCATTGCAGGATGACCGGGGTGCCGGCAGCGCCGCGCCAGTCTTCCCAGCGCCGTGTCCACCACCAGTCGGTCATGCTGACGTCTCCGAAATCGAGTGGGCCCGGTACAGCGTCGTGCGGAAGTCGACCGCGGCGGTGAACTGATCAAATCCTCTGCGGGAGGTGAACTCCGGTGTGCGCAGCGCGTCCGCGTCGGCCAATCCATAGATAGTCAAAAACCGGCGCTCGTGTTCGACCGCGTAATAGCGCAGGCCCCACTCAAACCCCGGGCATGCGCTGATCTGCGGCAAATGCTTCTCGTCGTACCAGCGATCGAAGTCGCTACGGTCTACCGCATCGTCGAAGGTTCCCTGGACGACTAACAACAGGTTGGGGCGCGACAGGAATGTCATGGCCATCAGATTTCTTTCTCGGCAAGTTGCGGTATCGCGTGATGGATCTCCACGGTGTGTGAGTAGAAGGCGATCTGGACGTTGCGAACGGCGTCTGTCCATAGTCCGTCCCACGGCTGCACGCCGCGGTCGAATCGGCGTTGTCGCGCGGCCGCGAAGTCCTCGGGGGTGTCCACCTCATAGACCGCCCAGAACCGTTGCCTGTGTGGCCCCAGATCGTTGGCATCGGGGGCGACTTCCAGGCGCCACGCGCGGTGAACGCCGGGGTTGGCGGTGATCTCGGGGACGTGCACGGAGTCATACCAGGTGTTGAACGCCTCGACGTCGGCGCCGGTGTCGAGGTCGGTTTTCACGATCACCCACACGGCGCCGCGGCCCACTGCGCCGAGAGTTGTTGACCGGCGCCGGTAGTAGGTTCGCTCCCAGTCCTGGGCCAGACGGGCGATGTCGTCCTGCCACGGTCCCCACGGGGGGCCGGACGCCAGTGCCGCGTTGAACGTCTGGATCGCATCAACTTCGTAAACGGCGAGGTACTCGTGCTCGGGCTCGCCTTCCTGCGCCGCAACGTGTATCAGCTGCAGCCGGTGCCCGGCGCGGAAGCCCGCCATGGCGACGTAATCGGGAACGTGGACGTCGGTGTACCACCGGTTGAACGCGTCCTCGACCGCCCGCCCATCCGGTGTGAGGTTCATCCGCACCACGGCCCAAATATCGGAGTCGTGTCCGCATTGTGGACTAACTGTTCGCATAACGAGAAGTCAACACCGCGCAACGGGATGCGTCAAGGTTTTCGCCACAATTCGGACGAGCCGTCCGCATTGAGAGAATCTGGGTTAGGGTGGGGCCATGGAAGAGTCCGTCAAGGTATTCAGCAAGATCTCGGCCCTACTCGACGTGCTCGCGTCCGTCGACGACGCCACCCCGGCCGAACTCGCGGAACGCCTGAGCGAGCCGCGCAGTTCGCTGTATCGCCTGTTGTCAACACTCGAACGCCACGACTTCGTGCAACCCGGGCTGCGCAAAGGCAGCTACCAACTCGGGATGCGCTTGTTTCACCTGGGTAGCGCCGTAAGTGCACGTTTCGACGACATCCGGTCAGCCGCCACGACAGCGATGGAAGAACTCCACGACCAGACCCGCCAGACCGTATTCCTGACCATCAGGCGGGGCTTCGATGCCACCTGCATTGAGCGGATCGACGGCGAAGTGGTCCAGGTGATGATCCTGCGCGTCGGGGGGAGCGTGCCGCTGCACGGCGGTGCAGGCGCGCGGGTCCTGCTCGCGTATCAGCCGACGCAGTTCTGGACAGAGTTCGTTTCACAGGGCGAGCTTCACCGATACACCGCCACCACGCCGGTGACCAAAGATGCGCTCTTCACCGAACTGAGAACCATTCTGCACCAGGGCTACTCGGTGTCCAACGAGGATGTCATCCCCGGAATCACCTCCGTCGGTGCTCCGATCTTCAACTATTCCGAGAAGATCTGCGCATCGATATCCGTCAGTGGCCCACGGCCTTCGGTCGGCGACGACGCCCTGGCACAGACAGTGTCGTTGACAGTGGCTGCAGCCGAAGAGATTTCCAGGCGGCTGGGCGCTCCCACGGAGATCGCCGCCGCGGGCACCGAGTCGGCCCGATGATGCCCACTGCGCCGATCCACGGTCACGTCGATCCCGGGTTTGAAAACGTGCGCGCTGCCTTCGCCGCGAACTTCGAACGTGGGACAGAAACCGGAGCGGCCTACGCGGTGACGATCAACGGGCGGCTGGCCGTCGACTTGTGGGGCGGGCTTGCTGATCCGGCGACCGGCCGGCGCTGGGGGCCCGACACAACCCAGGTGATCTTCTCCGGCACGAAGGCACTTGTCGCCGTGTGCCTGCTGATGCTCGTGGACCGTGGGCTCCTGGACCTGGAATCCCCGGTCGCTCACTATTGGCCCGAATTTGCCGCTAACGGCAAGGAGCGCATCAGCGTCAGCGATCTCGCGAGTCATCAGGCGCGACTGCCCGGATTGCGCGCCAACGTCACCCATGACGACCTCGTCGACGGCGCAAAGATGGCCAATCTGCTTGCCGCCCAACCCTGTGACCGCGATCCACGTGCACGCCACACCTATCATCCGCTGACCTACGGCTGGTTGTGCGGGGAGCTGATCAGACGCGTCGATGGGCGCACCGTGGGCCGGTTCTTCGCCGACGAGGTCGCCCGGCCGCTCGGCCTGCGGCTCTGGATCGGCCTTCCTGACGATCAGCTCGAATCGGTCGCCCGACTGTCCTACGCGTCAACGTGGGGCAGCAGACTGTCCACTGTCGGTGACGGCTCGCGAAAGACCGATCGGCTCCAGGATCGAGTATGGAACAACCCACCGCTGTTTCCCGCGGACGAGATTCCGGCTAACCGCACCTCATGGCATCGCGCCGAGATACCGGGCATCGGAGCGATCGGCACCGCTCGGTCGATCGCGCGGCTCTACGGATGTTTGGCGAACAGCGGACAACTCGATGGGATACGGCTTCTCACCGCCAAGACTCTTCACGAGGGTCTCCGGCTGCGCAGCCGCCGACAGGACCCGCTCATCAACGAGCTCATGGCGTTCGGCATCGGATTTCGGCTCGCGACCGAATCCCGTGAGTTCGGGCCTGCCCTAGGTGCATTCGGGCATCCGGGCGCTGGCGGCTCGACCTCGTGCGCCTGGCCCTCCCACCGTGCCGGCCTGTCCTATGCCACCAATACCCTGCGCGACGACCAGCCGAACGACGCTCGCGCTCACGCACTGATCGCCGCGACCCATCACGCGCTCGAACGACAGGAATGCTGCACGCACACCCTTTGACGAGCGCCTCATATCCGAACCGCATGTGGCCATCGTGTACAGCCGCGCTCCGGCCCACCCGGGCTGCGCCGTCACACCGCGGATAGCTCGGCCCTGACGCGGGCTGTTGTTGCGGCGGCTGCTGAGTGAGGTTGTTTGCGCGGCTCTACGTCCCGCAATTACCCACCAACGGCGGACCGACGAGAGTAGGGGACGCACCGCTCACCGTGTCGGACCGACCACTCGGCGCAGGCGCGCCCGGCTTCGGCGCATCACCTCGAGTGTGACCCCCATCTCATCTAGGTTCGATTTCCCAACGCCGAAATGGAGGTGCGGTCGCTTGACCGGGGTCGGTGCCGAGAGGGCCATCGCCGACATCCAGCACAACCAATCGCGGAAAACTCTCCAACCGTAAAGGAATTCAGAATGCCGATGTCAGTCCATGTCCGAGCAGCGGTTGCCGCGGCGGTCACGGTCAGCGCGCTCACGGCGTGCGGTTCCTCTGGCACCTCCTCGGACACCACTGCGGCGCCTGCGAAGCTCCGCGAAGCCGTGTTCTTCGGTGACAGCCTGACCGATGCTGGCACGTACGGAATACGCTTCACCACGAATCCCGGCATGACCTGGGCGCAACATGTCGCCGAACGCCTCGGCCAATCGACGGAACCGAATGAGCACACCGTCAGCTACAGCGATGTCTACCAGGGGAAGCCCGGCCTCAGCGGCCCCGGCGGGCTGAACTATGCCGAGGGTGGCGCCCGGGCCAACAGCGCCTACTCGACGGTTTCGCAAAATCCCGAGGGCACCCCGATATCCACCGCGGTCCAACTTCAGCACTTCCTGAACCAGCACGGCTCCTTCAACCCCGACCAGCTCGTCACTCTCTACATCGGCACGAATGACGTTGCGTACAACTACGATCCGACGAAGGACCCGGCGCTGGCCCAGGCTCTCCGCGACAACCACAGTCCGACGCCGGAAGTGATGGCCGCCGAGCGGGCGCGGGTGCAGAAGGCTGCCGAGGACGAGGCGAAGACTGCCGCGGCGATCCTCGACAAGGGCGCCCAGCACCTGCTCGTGTTCAAACTCGCCGACCTTAAGGTTCTCCCCTGGTTCGAGTCCGACGCGTCGCGCCGCTACGTCAGCGAGCTGACCGACGTCTACAACACGCACCTGGTGGATTCGCTGCCCAAGGGCCCGAAAGTTCAGATACTTGACACCGGGGCGTTCATCGACGACCTGTTGAAGAATGCCAACACATACGGGTTCACCCACGGGGCCAACGAGGACGCCTGCGCGCAGCCCGGCCAAGACTTCTGCGCTGCCGAAGCGTGGAAGTCTCCCGACGCCGACCGCACCTACGTATTCGCCGCGGCCGAACACCTCACCACGCACGCCAACGAACTGCTGGCCGACTACGTGATGAAGCAGGTCGGCATACCTGACGGGCGCTAGCCCGAGTCCCCGCCCGGACACGTTGAGGGCCTTGACCTGTCGGGCGCTGTAGCTTGGCCACCGGTGTCCGTGGCGACCGTCGACGACCGGTTTGCCTGCACCGTGCCGCTGGATGCCTATGCGACCTACGATTCGTACGAGGTAACTGCGGGGTAGGGCGGGCTGTAGGCGACATCAGGTCCGGACAGCCCGCCAAGCCCCTAAACATGCGGCCACGCGGCCACACACCATCGTGCGGTTTTGGGATTCGTCGTCTGGGCTGGACGAACTTGTCGCCATTCGGCGGTAATCGGCATACGGGCGAGTCATCGAGTCGACATTCGTCGATGAATTCTGCAGCCGACATTATTACTACTGTCGCCGCTTTGACGTCACCTAGAACGGCTGCTTAGACGATTGCGACGCCTCGAAGCGAGCAACGAGACCACCTGGGCTGTGCGTTGTCAGGCCGGGTGCAGCGTCCGCGTCATGCGCGATGGTGCGATTCCGAACTCGGCAGAGAAGGCGGCCGTAAACGCCGCCGGTGTCGCGTACCCGAGGCGGCCCGCTACCTCCGCGACAGTGGCGTCGCGTAGTAGTGGAACTGCGGCGAGCAGTCGCGCGCGGCGACGCCATGCGGCAGGGCTAACACCGGTCTCGGCGCGGAAGCGGCGACTGAATGCCCTCTCGCCGAGATTGACGCGGGCGGCCCACTGCGCGTTGTTAATT
The DNA here is from genome assembly GCF_002086485.1 of Mycobacterium aquaticum. Lineage (GTDB taxonomy): Bacteria > Actinomycetota > Actinomycetes > Mycobacteriales > Mycobacteriaceae > Mycobacterium > Mycobacterium aquaticum. The sequence goes on from NZ_MVHF01000002.1 coordinate 248,913, forward strand.
CGAACGTCCGGTTCGGTGAGGTAGTCGCGACATAATGCGCCCAGGTCTGCGGCGCTGGGCAGTGCGACATGAAGCGCCACTGGCGTCAGTGCGGCGATCTCGTGCAGCAGCAACGTTGTAACTGCGCCCTCGCGACCGGACGGATCGTAGTCGGCATCGAAATCCACTGCGACGAGCAGGAGTTCACGCAGCAGTGGGGTCACTTTCACCACGATGCAGCGGTCTGGCCACCAGGGCACGGCCTGGGGTTCTATGTAGAGGCTGCGAGTGCTCACCTGCCGGGTTCGCATCAGGTGCTGGACGCCCGGCGGAATCAGTACCGCGAGGTCTGTGGGAACTGTCCAGGTGCCGTCGCGCGTCTCGACCACCATCACTCCGGTCACGCTGTGCAGGAACTGCGCACGCCGGTGCGAATGCCAGTCCAGCACGAAGCCGTCGGGATAGTCGGTTCCCACGGGCAATACGGCTCTCGGTACCGCGTCGAAGTCATCTGCCGCAACATTGCGCACCTGCTCATGCTATGTCCGAAACGCGAAGATATTCGTCTGGCTTTCGCTTGTCGGCAGACATCCCGAGACAGTTCGATGAGAGCGTGACCTTTGAGATCCTGGTCGTCATCGGCGCGCTTTCGGGCGTCACGACGGTGTTGTTTGGGTTTGGCGGCGGGTTCGTGACTGTTCCGGTCATCGTGTGGGCCGATGCCGAACTCGGCTCTGAGGCGATGCGAACCGCAGTGGCCACATCGGCCGTCGTAGTCTTCGCTGCTTCAATGATTGCCACCGCTTCGACCCGCCGCGAGATCCTCGCGAGCCTGCGCGGGAAACGTGTTCTACTGGCACTGCTGGCCGTAGGCGGGGTGGTAGGCGGCCTGGCCGCACGAGTCGCACCGGCCGAACTAGGGCGGTGGGCATTCGTGGCGTACCTCGGTATAACCCTCATCGACGCCGTCGTTCGGCCAGGTTTCGTCCGCCCAGTCGGTGTGGCCGCCGAACGTCGGTCTATTCGAGCCGGATTCGGGCTCCCGGTTGGCGCGGTGGCAGCGTTTCTCGGAGTTGGTGGCAGCGTGCTCACCGTCCCGTTGCTGCGTCGAGCCGGCCACTCCATGGAATCGGCTACAGCTATTGCCAATCCGATGACGATCGCCATCACAGCACCCGCGTTTGTACCGCTGATCGCATCGGTGGACGTTACCTCTGCGGCCGCGCTGCTGCTGGGTGCTACACCGGTGGTGGTTGTGTTGCGGCGCTACGGGATGACGATCCCCGACATCGTCCACGCCCGTGCCTACGTTGGACTGATCGGCACAGTGTTCGTCGCGATGACACTGTCTGCGCTGTACTAAGGCTCCTGGAGTCGGGCCGTCCCGTGAGCCATACACGAACTCCGCCCCTCTACCTTCAGGATACGGCGTGATGGGGGGCTTGCGGCAAGGCCCGGGCGGTGTTGCATGCTTGCGCGTCTCAGCAGTTCGTTCAAAGGATTTTGTGTGTCCCAATCGCTCGATGAAGGTCCGTTCTTCCATGGCACAACCGCGGAACTGAATGTGGGTGAGCTCCTCACCGCGGGGCGTCGGTCGAACTACCGTCCCGAGATCGTGATGAACCACATCTACTTCACCGCGCTGGTTGATGGAGCCGGCCTGGCGGCGGAAATCGCCGCGGAAATCGCCGAGGGCCACCGCCTTCCGCGGGTGTACCAAGTTGAGCCAACCGGAGAGTTCGAGAACGACCCGAACGTGACCGACAAGAAGTTCCCCGGCAACCCCACTCGGTCATACCGCAGTACGGCCCCGCTGCGGATTGTCCGCGAGGTCACCGAGTGGACGCGACTCACACCCGAGCAACTGCAGATGTGGCGGGAACGACTGTCTGCACTCCGTTCCAGTGAACGTGGCGAGATCATCAACTGAACTGCCCGCGCTGGAGTCATCGTGTAGCCCGTGTAGTCCGAAGCTACGTTGCACGGCGGTGGCGTAACGAATCGCATGACGTAGAAAAGCGCCCGCCCGCCGGTGCGAGCCGGGACTTTTAACCGAACATCTTCTAGCTACGGCAACACACCGGCGACGTTTCTGCCGAGACCAGTTACAGAAAGAGGCCGTAATGCATACCTTTCCGAGATTAGGTGGTGGTCTTCGCTAGCGCGCTCCGCAGCTGACCTAAGGTGAGGTCCGAAGGGGCATGGGATTTGCACCGTTTAGTACGTTGCGAGCAATGTGTCGAACACGCGGACGCCGAACTCGAGGGCGCTCACGGGCACTCGCTCATCGACGCCGTGGAACAGTGCGGTGAAGTCGAGGTCGTCCGGCAGCTGCATCGGCGTGAAGCCATAGCATTGAATACCTAGCGGTGCCAACCATTTCGCGTCAGTGAAGGCTGTGCTCATGTAGGGGATCGCTACGGCGGTGGTATCCTCGCGACGTAGCGATGTTGCGATGGCGGCAATCAGCTCGGTTTCGAGGGTGGCTTCCAAAGCTGCCCCCTCGTAGATTCGTTCGAACCTTACTCGATCGCCGGCGAGCGCCTCCAGTTCTTTTCGGAAAATCTCTTGCTCTCCGGGTAGGAAGCGAGCATCGATGGTTCCGGTGGCTATCGCTGGCACGACATTGGTCTTATAGCCGGCCGCTAGTTGTGTGGCGTTGACCGTGTTGGTCAGGCTGGCGCTCATCATCCTGTGCAGTGGACCCATGCGCGCCAGTAGTTCGGTTTCGCAGGCCTCGGGGGTATCGAGGGTCTGACGCAACTTGTCGAACATCGCAGTCGTAGTGGGTTTGAGGATGTAGGACGAGTTTGCATTACGTCCTATTCGGGTGAGCGCAGCAGCGAGCAGCATGACGGGGTTGTTCGGGTTGATCATGCTTCCATGGCCGGCTCGTCCCTCGGCTACGACGCGCGCCCACAGCACTCCTTTCTCGCCGGTGGCCACGAAGTATGCGCGGTGATGTTTATCGAGAGTGTGGCTGAACCCTCCGACTTCGCCAATGGCTTCGCGGCAGTCGGCGAACAGCTGTGGGTTGGTGCGGGTGACGTGACCTGCGCCGAGTTCTCCGCCGGCTTCTTCGTCGGCGAAAAAGGCCAGGACGAGATCGCGGCGCGGCCGCTGCCCTCGACGTATCAGGCCGCGCACGGTGTCGAGAATGATTGCGACGGCGCCCTTCATGTCCACCGCCCCGCGACCCCATAAGTACCCGTCGTGCGACTCACCGCCGAACGGATCCCTCTGCCAGTCACTTTCGATCGCGGGAACCACATCGAGATGAGCGTGAAGTAGCAGTGCCGGTAGTCGCGAGTCATCTCCTTTCACCCGTGCTACGACGCTGCATCTGCCAGGGTCCGGTTCAAACCACTGCACGGGGACACCGAGATCGGCCAGATGATCGGCAACAAGCTGGGCGGCAGGTCTTTCGGCATGGCCCGGATTGGAGGTGTTTATCCGTATGAGTTGCTGCGCCAACTGCGCGACGTCGGACAATGCCCCCGTGTCAGCGGTTTGAGACGTCATGACAGCTGAACGGCCTCACCGCTGCCGACGACGGCGATCGCTTCTGCTTCGATGAGGAAGCCGTCATACATCAGCCCAGCAACTCGAACCGCGGTGCCAACCGGACCTGGCATCGGCAAGTATTCCAGTCGTATGCGAGTCATCTTCTCCCAGAATTCCTGCACGGCGTCCCCAGTTTCGTTGCAGACGTAGTAGGTGTTGAGTTTGACGACATCGCGCCAGGTGGCGCCGCCTTCTTCGAGCACGCGGGTAATCGCCTCAAACACGTTGCGGGTCTGGACTTCGATGTCGTCGGCCCCGACGACATTTCCGTGCTCGTCGGCAGACAGCTGCCCGCCGACAAAGACCAGGCTGCCAACTTTCCAGCCCTGCGAGAATGGTGTGGGAACGTGCCAATCCCAAGACCCGGCCGGCATCAGACGCTGCCGGGTCTGCCCGAAGACTTGCTCTACTCCAGTCATTGTTATTTTCTCCCTTACTGTTTGGCAGTTCGACTAGTCTTGGAAGACGGCGATGGCACGGATCGGTGAACCGGTGCCGTTCCTGATGTAGAGCGGCAGTCCAAAGTACAGGAATCGTTGGTTGACAACCTGTTCCAGGTTGGCCAGTCCTTCGGTGTTAACGATTCCGTATTCTCCGCAAACGACGTGCCCGGAAAACTCGGTGTCGTCGGCATGATCAATGGCTACATTGTCCACGCCGATATTCACAACGCCCTTCTCTGCGAGCCACAGCGCGGCCTCGCGATTCAAGCCCGTGTGCTTTTCCGTGTACGCCAGCTCGGGGTAGGTGGCGTCGCCGTATCCGGTGTAGAGGATCACGGTGTCGCCCTGGTTGATTCGTTGACCGCTTCGGTCGAGGGCGGTCTGCAGATCTCCGGCAGTGATGTAATCCGGATACTGCACACCGCGCAGGTCCAGGCAGATCGCCTCCCCGTAGTAGTACTCCAGGGGTGACTTGTCGAGAGTCGGGCCGTTGGGGTCATATTCGAACACCGCGTCGGTATGCGTACCGGCGTGTTCGCTGATGAGCAAGTTGTGCGCTTCAAAGCCGAGGTGAGTGTTATAGGTGGTCCGGAACTGCTCGTGAGTTTGATTGGTGTTGATGAATGTCTTCTGATGGCCGAACCACATCGGCATTCCTTCGAAGATTTCGCGGGTCAGATCGACCACCCGCACATTGCGTTGCATGATGGCGGCACCGAACTTCGGGTAGGTGCGCTTCTCGGTAGTTGTCATTTAACTTCTCCTACTTGGTGGGATACTGTGCGGAGGGCGGAGATTGATGTTGGCTAGGTCAAGTCAGGTTGCGCCGTCGCGACCCGTGGCGGGACTGATTCTGTTGTGCGGGTGGGAGCGGATTCGATCAGGGCCGCAATCCGCCGCGCGTCGTCCGCTTCGCTGACCGTCGGGGGGGCCACGATGCTGTTTGGAATCATGCGGACCAGCGTCGCGTAGAGCAGGCTGCCGATCACTGCGGCCGAGATGAAGCTCAGGTCGGCACCACCTGCAGCATTAGCCCATGGGCCTACGTAGAGGGTGGTATTGACAAAAAGCATGCCGATGGCTGTGGCCGGGATCCACGCGAGCATTGCCGCGATGTTCCAGCCGCGAGTGAACCAGTAGGCTCCGCCGGTGATCCGCGGCTGCATGTTGAATACCTGGAGGTCCTGGGCGTAGTACTTGCCGCCAGTGAGCAGGTAGCCGATGAGGTTGATGGCCAGCCATGGTGCGGTGACGACGAGCAGGATGATGAGGAAGGCTGTGGCCGCGGACACGAGGTTGTAGACAAACGACCCGATGTAGACCAGTGCGGTGCCGGCCCCTCCGATGAGCAGTGTGGCGGGAATTCGCTTCAGAGAGGGGAAGATCGAGGAGGTATCCAGGCCGGTACCGTACACACACAGCGCGCCCTGGGCGCAGGATCCGATCAGCGCGATGATGACGATCGCGGCGGTGAACGCCATGGGGGACACGTTGACCAGTCCGGCAACCCAGTCGGTCGCGTCGGCGGGGAAAGTCATTGCGGCGTAGATGGCGAAGCACAGTGCCACCGAGGTGCCCAGGAACATACCGATGAAGGCGGAACCAACGATGCGGCTGGAACTCCATTTCTTGGCCGAAATGTAGCGGGTGTAGTCACCGATGTAGGGCGAATACGAAATGGGTAGCGAGGCAGCGGCGGTCGCAGATAGCAACCACGTGGCCCCGTAGCTCCCCAGCAGCACATCGTGCGGCGCGGCCATTCTGAACTTGGGTGCGAGAATGATCACGCCGATAATGAGCAGGATGCCCATCGTGGGCACGAGAAGTCGGTTAGCGAGGACGACATTGGCGTGCCCATAGATGGCCACGACCAGTGTTAGAGCCGCCATGACGGCGTAGGCGACCACGAATTGGCCACCGCCGTTGGGTATTCCGATCAGCTTGTGCAACCCTTCGACCAGGGCCTGTCCGCCGGTCCACACCGTGAGTGCATAGAACCCGATCGCGGTGAAGATGCCGACGAGCGAGCCCACGATACGGCCGACCACGCCGAAGTGCGCGCCGCTGCTGACCGCACTATTGGTGCCGGTGCGGGTGCTTAACAGAGCCAGGGGCGCAAACAGTGCCGATCCGAGAGCCAGTCCGGCGAGCGTGGAGGTAATCGAACCCCACCAGCCGAGGCCCAAGGACACCGGGATGTATCCCAAAACAATTATGCCAAAGCATAATTGGGTACCAAAGAAGACGTTGAACAGCTCTCTGGGGCGTGAGTGCCGCTCGGTTTCGGGGATGTAGTCGACGCCACGTGTCTCGATCTGGCCGACTTGGTCCACGCCACCGCTTTGAAGGGGTGACTCAGTGCTCATTTTTCATAGGCTCCTTGCTGTGGGGTTGTTGACCGTCGCCGCAGGCACCGCGCACGAGCCGTGTTCGATGTGGGCAGCGAAATCCTGGGGGAATAAGGTGCGTGCGGAATCAACCGGGGCTGTTGGCATGTCGATCAACGAGCACCGGTGTGGCATGTCGACGACGAACTCCTCGATGATCTTGAGCTTGTCGAGGAGATCCCAACCGCCAGAGGCCGTTTCGATCTGCTGCAGTGTGCGGTGATAGCTCTGGGTCTTCATGCGGCAGGGTGGGCATTGTCCGCACTGTTCGCGGCTGAAGAACCCGGTGATCTCTTCGCAGATCTCCACAAGGCAGGAACTCGTGGAGATGACCCTGATCGCCAGGCAGCCCGGCTGAGAGCCGGCTGCGCGGATGGAATCGTTGGCGATCAGGATCTCTGCGTCCGCAACACCCAGAAACCGGCTCGATGGTCCGCCCGGCTGGAACGCTTTCAACTGGCCCGATCCAGTTATGCCGCCGGCGCGGGCGAACAAGTCGGCGAACGTGTCCGTGTAGGGGTCGATCTCGTAGACCCCGGCCGTCCTGATGTCGCCTGTGACAGTCGTCAGTCGTGTCCACACTGGCTGATCATCAACCCACGCTGCTCGGATGATCCGTGGCAGATTCGCGAGCGTCTCGCAGTTGGTTACCACCGTGGGCAGCCCATCGACCCCACGTTCAGTCGGATACGGGGGCTGGCCGGTCGGCTTGGGGTCACCGCCGTTGATCGAATTCACCGCAGCGGTGGCTTCGCCGGAGACGTAGCGTTCGTCGGCCAATTCGATCCGTATTCGCTGCGCGAGTGTGAAGCTGCCGCGCACTTCATCGAGTGCCGCCAACAAGCTGTCGAGCTCGATGCCGGCCGCCTGGCTGACGTACATCACGATGTCGCCGGCATCGATCGCCGCAGCGGCGATCATCGCCCCTTCGATGACGATGTGAGGGTTGCGTTCCAGGAGGGCTCGGTCTTTGCGGCTACCCGGTTCATCCTCGGCCGCGTTACACACCACGACGCGTGGTGCTGGAACCGAAAGGACACCAGCTATTTTGCGTGCGAATGCAAAGTGCGCACCGCCGAGCCCGGTTAAGGGCGTCGACCTCAACGCCTCCTGAGCCCGGCTCGGTTCAGCGATGACGTACCGCAGCGCCAGGTAGCCTTCGTGCCTGAGATAGTCTGTGCGGTCGAGGCGTTGGGGCGGCAGGAGCGCCTCACGTGTCGGCATCAGGCCTACTCTGCGGATAGGCTCAGGTCGCCGGGTTTGAACCCGGCGTCGAGCATGTTGAAGATCTTGCGGGCGAGGAAGGAGTCGCTGCGGTCGATGGCTTCGACCGCAGCACCTCCCTCCGCGTGTTCAACGATCGCCCGAGCATGCTCAGGGCCGACTTCACTGTAAAAAGCGCGCTCGTGCTCGATGAGCAGATTGGGGCCCTGCTCGCAGGCGGCGAAACAGATGTAGTCATTGACCTCTACGTCCACGCCGGTCTCATCGACGATTTCGCGGAGTCGATCCCGCAGGGCTTCGGACCCCCGCATCGCGCAGTCCATGTTGACGCAAACGTGGATGATGCGGTCATCGGAGCGGACATCATCAAACATGGGATGCATCTCCTTGGTCGTCGGGATCCCAGGACAGGACGACTTGTTCGTCATCCCACCGGCTGAAGTAGCCGCGGTAGGCCGACACGACCTGGTTGAGGTCGCGGGAGTCCCAGTCCCGTCCGAGGTGCTCCGACACCGCCGACGCGTGGATGACCATGCGGTCAGGGACATCGAGCAGCACTAGACCAGGCATCGGCACCACCGATGCGTCCGGGACGTCTTGCAGGACGGCGGCGACGATCGCATCGGCTTCCTCGCCGGCCATCATCTCGATGCCCACGACCGATCGGGAGACCCGGGCGCTCATGCGGGAACCTCTACCTTCACGGGACCCACTGTTGGAGTGACGATTCCAGCATCGGTGAACTGCGCGTTGATCCAGGTTGCCGCTTCGGCAAGGGCTTCGTCAGGGTCGCTGGCTGTGTCGTCGCCGAGGAGGGTGATTGCAGCCGCGTACGCCCGTGGCAACAGGTCCGTGACCCAGTCGTTGATCAGAGCCCGGTTGTGCTCGGCGTGTGCCGTATCGTCGGTGAGCAACCGAAGGAACGCGACAGCGCTTTCGCGGTGACGGACCTTGTCGTCCTCGATCGAGCGGCACACGAAGGGAGTCAGTCCATCTCCGGCCGCCAGGCTGCAGGTCGTCAGCAGGCCGTGTGCGGCGGCGGTGTGGAGTGGTTCGACTATGAGGTCGGCGAGCACGATGGCTTTGCCCCAGTCCAAGGTCGCCATGATTTCCTCGATGATGCGTCGAGTGGGCTGGAACCGCGACGCTTCCATCCACGCGGGGCGGGGATCGTCGAAACCGTCGTGATGCTCGCCGTACGCCAGCGCGAGCCGACCGTAGAGCTGCGCATGTCGCAACTCGTCGAACATCATGAACGAGGTGGCACCAGCAATCCACGAGGAAAGCGCGAACCGAGTGGTCTGTTGATGGGTTACACAAAGGCCCCAGTCCGGGTACTGCAGCACCCCAACGACGTTGCGCAACAATTCGATTCGCGCGGGATCGACGGAGGCAAGTTGCTTGTCGTGCTCTGCGAATTCGAAAGCAGTGGCTACGCTGCGCCCGGCGCGTGCTTGCCGCGTTGTGTAGGTGCGGTAATACAGCTTGTCGGGTGTCCGGTAGGCCTCCCAATCCGAGCATCGTAGCGTAGTGCTGTCATCCGCCCAGACCTTCTGCGCGGGCCTACCACCGTCGATGTGAAACGGTTCGTGCCACTGTAGGAGGCGCGTGACCTCCTCGTATTCGTTGAGGCGGCGCTTGCTGGCGGGCTGCCGGAGCGTATCGACGTCGATCGTAGGCTTGGGTGTCGGCGCGGTGTCGAATGCCGGTTCACCCGTGGCCCGCACGGTTACCAAGTCGCCGTCGCCGATACCTAGATCGCGCAGTTTGGTGCCCGGCACGACCCCGTCGAGATCGAGTTCGATGAGGCGGCCCTGCGCCGCGCGGGATGCCCCGACTTCGGCCAACAGGTCCGCGATTGTTGGATCGTCATCCGCTAGGACGAACGCTTCGGGTGCCGCTTCGTCGAGCACACGGGAATAGACCAGCATCTTCAGGAATCTCCTTTACTGTCTGGGGTTTTGGTCAGATGGTGGCCGGGACAGCCATTGCGGGGAAGTAACCTTCAGGAGCATGAGTGCCGCCGAGTGGCGTTCCGTCCGGGCTGATGTTGAGGAACTGCGCGACCCAGGCGGGATCCTTGTCGGCGAGCAGCAGTGCTGAGGGTTCAGTGGTGCGGCTGTACTTGTTAGGTTCGCGTTCGAAGATCCACCGGCAGCCCTCTGAGCAGAGCCAGTACCGCTGACCGTCGTGATCAACGGGCAGAGCAATCGCGTTGGCCGGATGCGGGAAGACGCAGGGGAACTTGCAGACGTCGCAGACCATCGGCAGCCGGTCGGCATCGACGTTGGCGCCGTCTGCTACTGCGCGCCAGAACGGTGCGTGGTGTTCGCCGAACGCGGGGTACTTCTCGTGCAGCCACTCAAGATCATCGTTGGTGGGTTGGTGTACGTCGAACCACAACTGGTCACGGCTTGCATACAGGTTGCGCCAGATGCTGTGCGAGCCGTGCTCGATCTCAGCCAGCGCCTGCTGCAAGTGCCTCGGGGGCTTCAACCCGAACTGCGACAGTTCGGACACGTAGCCCTCGATGAAATCCTCGAGGACATAGCGCCGGAATGCTTCCTTGTAGGAGATCGGCTTGGTCTTCGGGAAGTAATCGAGCACCGGCCCCACCACGGCCAGCAGCAGCCGGTGACAGCGCCAGAACCACTTGTCCATCCAGTCCTGAATCAGCGGCAGGTTGCCGGTATCGCTTTGCAGCAGCGCGCGCGCCACCGACTGACCCAGCGCCATGTGACGTGTCTCATCGCTCTGGATGGTCAGGTGCGCTTGCCCAAATCCATAGTCCCCGTTGGCAACTCCCGCTGCGGGTGCTGCGATGAACAGCAGGTTGGTGAAGGCCGTCTCGAACACCAGATTGGTGCCAATGATCGCCTCGATCGGATCAGTGGTGATCAGGTCCTCGAAAAACGATCGGTCACCCTGGAAGTACCAGTGCCGCTCGAAGAACGCGATGCGGTCCTTCGGCAGGAGGAAGCCGCTCTCGTGATGCTTGACGTAATCCTTGGCTTGGTAGACCGCTTCTTCGGCGTGGCGACGCTCGTCCATGGCTTGCACCATCGACGCGATGCGGATCGCAGGCGCGGGCGCGAACCGTGCCACCCGCACGTGTCCGCGGTAGTTGTAGTACTCGCTGTAGGTCAGCGCGGTGTTGAACGATTTCATCGCTTCCACCCACCGCGGATCCACCCGGTTAATGTGGCCGAATCGGGCACCGGCATCGCGCACGGCGTGGAACTTGTCTTCCTTTTCCGCCTGGATCCGGATGTAGTCCTCGAACAGGATCTGGAACGGGTCGTTGAACTTCTTCCAGTCCGGCATGGTGCACGCCGTGCGCCACTCCTCTGGAATGTAGGCGTCCTCACCCACATAGGTGGGATCCCAATGCAGCGAGTGGGTCAACCGCTGGTATTGCTCACGCGTTTTCATGACGATCCGTTCTGTTGATCAGAGTTGAAAGTGTTCTAACCTTCTGAAAGTTCATCAAGGTTGTATGCCTATTTCCAGACCGGAAGGAGGTTAGTGGAGTTGGTGAAGGTTAGAGCACAGACAGTACTCCGTGATGTGGCACACGTTCAAGGGTCAATGTGTGTCAGTTCATCTCGACTGGAATCGGTTGCTATCAGGCCGCCCGTAGGCCGTGTCTGCAGGGGATTTCGTCTGCGCGAGGCGTCTACGCTGGATTGCGCAACTAGCACGTTGTGAGATGGGGTAGACCAAGCAGGTGGGTAGAAAGTCAGTGACCTCGGACGTCGGCGGTCCCAACGGGAACGGTTCGCCCGGCCCGGTGGAAGCTGCTAGTGGGCAGGGTCTCTACATTCAGCAGGCCGCGCAAATGGTCGGTGCGAGTCCGGTGCAGCTACGTCAATGGGAGCAGCAGCGCCTGATCTGTCCCTCGCGTACCTCCTCTGGGTACCGAATATTCACGATTACCGACATTGAGCGGATGCGACGGATCCAGTCATTGATGGCTGGAGGCGTCAACGCGGAGGGGGTGCGGCGCATCCTCGATGACGCCGTAGATTCCAGCGGCACGCGCACGGCCGGGGCAACCGCGCCGGCCCATTCGCGAGGAGTCGGGGAGACTATTCGCAGCCTGCGCAAGAGTCGTGACCTGACCCTTCGTGATGTGGCCGCTATGACTGGCCTGAGTCCCTCGTACATCAGTTCCGTTGAGCGAGGCAGGGCAGCGCCATCGATTGCCTCATTGCAGAAGATCGGCGCGGTGTTCGAGACGAACGTGCTCAGCTTGATGACCGACTCGTACGAAGCACCGAACCTCCTGGTGCGAGCAGACTCGCGCCGAGTACTCGAGAGTGACAAAGGCGTCCGAATCGAAGACATGTCGACGGCCGGCAGCAACCTGGAACCATTGCTATTCACTTTTCAGCCCGGCTGCGGAAGCGACGGCGCCATCTCCCATGAAGGTGAAGAGTTCCTGTTTGTCCTATCCGGACGCCTACACCTGCGTCTGGATGGAAGCGACGATTTCTACCTCGGCCCAGGGGATTCCATGGCTTTCAGCAGCAAACGCGCGCATTCGTTCGACAATCCGACCGAGGACGCGCCGACCGTTGTGCTGTGGATCAACACCCCACGCACCTTCTGACCATCCGTTCGCCACGTCCTCGAATGTCGGCTGAGCGCAGGGTGGGCCCCGGCGATGAAGGGTTCCCGCTCGATCGCAGTCCCGCAACACCGGTAGAGCAGCGGCCTCAGGCCTCGGTGCCTGGCTGCGCCCGTTGGCGACGTGCTTGGCGCAGTGTGGGGTCGAGCCTCTCCTTCATGAACGCATCGGCGTCCGGTCCTGGCAGGAATGCGGTGTTGATCGCCGACAGCTGTCGACCGCTGGCTCGGTCCGTGAGGACCGGAACGATCTCCTCGTCGTTGTCCTGATCGACCAGCACAACCTGGCGGTTTCCCACAGCTGAGTGTTTTGCGCCCCACGCGTACAGGGCGACAATCACTACGGCGAGATCCTTACCGCGAGGCGTGGGCAGGTATTCGAACCGTTTCGGTGTGGCCGTGTATTGCTGCCGCTGCAGCAGGCCGGCCTCGACGAGGGCTTTGAGCCGGCGGGTCAGCATGTTCGGCGCGATGCCCAAATTGCGCTGCAACTCGTCGAATCGGGTGAACCCGTCCAGCACGTCGCGCATGATCACCAGCGTCCACCAGTCGCCGACCATGTCCAACGCTCCGGCGATCGGGCAGCCCATCGACTCGAAACTGGTGTGCCGCAAGGGCTCTCCTCTTTCCTCGTCGTATCGCCGGCCTACTGAACGCTACCCGGTGAGTAACTTGCATAATAGTAGTCACTCTCATAGGTTCTGTCTGTCCCACCCCGCCAACGACGACAACGAGGTGCTCTATGCAACAGACGCTGGTACTCGGCGCCACCGGCCGCCATGGCCGAACCGGTGCACGGATGGTCGAGCGGCTACTGGGCCACGGCCACCACGTGCGGGTGATGGTCCGCACCGCCGGGCCCATGGTCGAGGAATTGCGCGACCACGGCGCCAGGGTGGTGATCGGCGACTTGCTGGATCGGCGGACGCTTCGTGCAGCTGTCGATGGCATCGACGGGGTCTACTTCGCCTATCCGGTTGCGCCGGGCGTCACGTCCGCCGCCGCGAACCTGGCCTCCGTTCTGCGTGAGGCCGCACTGTCACCGAATCTGGTGGTGATGTCGATGGCCGCTGCGGCCGCGGAGAACCCCAGTGGACTCGGACGAGCTCACTACGTGGCCGAAGAAGTGCTCGCCTGGGCCGGGCTCAAGCCGACGGTGCTACGGGTGGCGGCCCTGTTCTACGAGAACATTCTGCTCCTGCACGGTGCGTCCATCCGGGCCCGCGGAGGCTTCGCCAACAGCTTCGGGGCGGCCCGGGTGCCGTGGATCAGCGGACGCGACGCCGCCGACCTGGCGGTCGCGGCGTTGGTGGACCCGGATCGGTTCGCCGATGGCCCCGTCTCGTATCCACCGGGCGCCGAACTGCTCAGCCACAGTGACATCGCCTCGGCGATCAGCACTGAGATCGGCGGTCCCGTCCATTACACCCACATACCTCAGCAGCAATGGGAAGCCGAACTCGCGGGCACCGCGGGCTCGGTGATCAATCCGGGTATGGCCCAGCACATATCGGCGATCGGAGCCATGCTGTCCAACCTGTCGGCGGCGCCGCCGGTTCCCCCCGACCGCCATCGGCTGGCCGAGCTGATCGGTCATGAGCCGATGTCATTCACGGAGTTCGTCAGTCAGCATCGGAACGAATTCCTGCGTTCCTGAAGGTGTCGGCCATGTCACCGTCTGCCGAAACTCGTCGCCACTGGTGCCCGCATCGTTCTGTACGCGAGCAACGAAGGCCGCTCGGGAGCAAGTGGCGATACGCGGATGCGATTACGGGCGACGTTCTTGAACACCACCGATGACCAGTGCACGCGTGCATCTCGCTCTGCCATTTTACGCCCGCGATAACACTTGCATACTGCAGGTAGGTTATTGCATACTGACAGTATGCAAACTACAGTTCAAGATCTGCGAGTGATTTCGGAGCGGTACTTCGCCGCATGGGCCGCGCACGATCCCGACGCGATCGTCGCGCTGCACAGCGAGGACACCCAGTTCTGGTCGCACCTTGGTGCCGGGCCTGTACACGGTCGTCAGGCCGTCCGCGCCGCATTTGCCGCGATCTTCAAACAATTCCCCGACCTCACCTGGGAGACCTATCGCGTGCTGTACGGCGAGGATCACTGGATCCTCGACTGGGCGTTGATCTCCGGCGACATCCGGTTCGACTGCCTCGACGTCGTCAACGTGTCACCGGACGGCTTGGTGGCCCGCAAGGACACCTTCATCGACGCGATGCAGCTCCAAGCGGCGTTGGGAGTTGCGAAATGACCACCGCAACACCTGTTGACCAACTGCCCCTCGTCGACGCGCTGCCCGTCGAGCACCTCTTCGACATGCACGTTAACCTGCAACCCGCACAATCGATCCCGACACCGGTTGGGGCACGTCTGACCTTCATCACGACCGGCGGTGTCATCGAAGGACCGAAGCTACGCGGCGAACTGCTGCCCGGAGGGGGAGACTGGCTGATCGCCGGGGCCGACGGCGTTGGGCGCGTCGACGTCCGAGCCACGTTGCGCACGCACGACGGTGCCCTCATTCACTATGAATCCCGCGGTGTCATCAAGATTCCTGCTGACGGCGTGCAACGGCTGGGCGCCGGCGAGGCACTTCCGTTCGAGGAGACCTACATCCGCACGACCCCGAAGTTCGAGACCTCCGACGAGCGCTACGCATGGCTGTCCGAAGTCGTCGCGGTCGGCTATAACATCCTGTCGCCCAACCACATCGACTACCGGATCTACCACGTGCTGTGAGTCAGGAAAGTCTTGCCCGCCAGTCGAATCGGGTGGTGCGACGCTGGCCGGCAGCGCAACGAGCGATGAGCCGCATGCATGCGCGCCTCTATGAGATCAGTGGCGGGCGCTTTCTACCGCGCTGGTTCGCAGGCGCGCCGGTGATGGTGCTCGAAACCGTCGGCAGGCGCAGCGGTACCAAGCGTGCGACGCCGGTGTTGTACCTGCGTGACGGCGACGCATTCGTTGTTCTCGCGGCCAACGCGGGCGCCGATCGGACCCCCGCGTGGTGGCTCAACCTGCGCGATGCCGGGGCGGGCGAGATCGTGGTGGGCCGTCGCAGGATCCGGGTACGGCCGCGACTGCTGGATGGCGCCGACCGCAAGCGGCTATGGCGAGCGTTCGTCGAAATGTACCCGCAGGCCGAGCACTACACGCGATTCACCGATCGGGTCCTGCCGCTGATCGCCTTGGAGCCGGCGCAACGGTGAACACCGGCTATGGTCGAGCCGTGGCGACAAAGGTGGCGAGACGGACTCAAGCCGAGCGGACCGAGGCAACCACCGCCGCGCTCGTCGACGCCGCGCGCGAACTGTTCGCCCGGGACGGCTACGACGCGACATCGCTCGACGCGGTGGCGGCGCGGGCCAAGGTGACCAAGGGTGCGGTGTATCACCACTTCGACGGCAAGCGGCAGCTGTTCGAGGCCGTGTTCACGCGCGAGGTGGAGCAGTTGGCCACGCCGCTCGTCGAGGCGTACGCCCGCAAGAAGGACCCGTTGGAGGCGTTCAAGGCCGGGTGCCGCGCCTTCCTCGACGAATGCCTCGATCCCGAACTGCAGCGGATCGTGCTGCTCGATGCCTTGACCGCCATCGGCTGGGAGCAGGTCCGTCGACTGGAGGGCCCGCTGCTGGACATGATGCAGCTGGGCATCGCGCGGGCCGCCGAAGCCGGGCGCATCGCACCGCGACCGCCGGCACCGCTCGCTCACTTTCTCTACGGAGCGCTCTGCGAAACCGCGATGATCGTCGCTCGCGCCGACGATCAGAAGGCCGCCCACCGGCAGGCCGTCAGCGAGATCAACCGCATTCTGGACGGCCTGGCAATCGACTGACTCGGCAAGCAGGGCCAACGCTGGACTCGTAGTTACCAGTGCGTCAGTTATGCCACACTCGTCAAATGACGTACTCGGATCCGCGCACCGACGACTCGCTTCCCGCGAAGACGGCGAATCAGGATGCCAGCGAAGCGGCCGACCTGGTCGTCGCCGCTGCCGCAGGGGAGCAGCAGATCAGCGCCACCGAGCTCGGGCGGAGACTACTCGCAGTAAGCCGCACCGTCGCCGATGAGGACGAACTGCTCAGCCTGCTGCAGAACCTCGCCCAAATTGCCCAGCAGACGATTCCCGGCGCCGACAGCACCGGCGTGACCATCGATCTGGCCAGACGAACCTATACGGCTGTGCACACCGACCAGCGCACTCTGCGGGTCGACACCGAACAGTACGACTGTGGCGAGGGTCCTTGCCTGCAGGCCGCCCGCACAGGCCAGATCGTGCTCGTGGACTTCAGTCAAGCCGCAGCCACATGGCCGCGCTTCGCAGCCGCCGCCGAAGCCGAAGGCATTCTCAGTTTTCTCGCCGCGCCACTGAAAACTGAGGATCAGACCCTAGGGTCACTCAACCTGTATGGCCGGTCTCCTTCGGCGTTCGACAGCTTCGACGTCGAAATCCTGGACCTGCTGACCGAAGCGGTATCCCGTGCGATCGGTGATTTCGCACGCTTCCGTTCGGCCCATGATGTGGCGACCGGACTGCAGCGAGCCTTGGAGACCCGCGCCCCCATCGAACAGGCCAAGGGAATGCTGATGGCCATGCACGCCATCGATGCCGATGAGGCCTTTGCACGGTTGCGTCGGGAAAGTCAGAACACAAATATTCCACTCCGCATTGTGGCGACTCGTCTCGTCCGGCAGCTCACTTCGCCGCCTGGCACGGAAACAGATGGCGAGGCTGTTTGATCGGCGACACGGGAACGACGCTGGGATGCTCAACGCCGTAGCTGCGGTCCAAAGCATCGCCTTGTGCAGGACCTCGATGCAGCCCGTCGCAGCCCTCACCGTCGAGTAATGTGCCCACCGAGTTGCCGACGCAAACACCGAAACAAAGAGGCTGCGTGAGATTCCTGGCGGCGACCGCCTGGGGAACCGTCTGACCACGAGCTTCGACCGCTTGTGCCGGCGCGCGGCGCGCGGATTTGCGGCACGCCGGGTTGTCGCCCACCGGTTACCAGGCGGGGACGAGGACTTCCCTGCCTCCGAACGAGTCCAGCAGTTGCTTCTTCACGGAGTCACTCTGGTAGGACTCCTTGAGCACCTTGATCTTCTCGGTCTCCTGCTGGCCGTTCTTGACCGCGATGACGTCGGGGGACTGGCTCGACTTGGCTTCCTTGACAAGCGCGGTGTTGTAGTCGATTCCGATGTCAGCGGCCTGCGAGCCGTAGAGGAAGCCGGCGTCGGCATCGTCGAGTGCCTTGGGCAGCAAGGCGTAGTCGAGGCCCTGGATCTTGATGTTGCGCGGGTTCTCGACGATGTCCTTGTCGGTGATCGCGAGTGGGTCGACGCCTGGCCGCAGCTTGATCAGGCCCGCGTCCTGCAGCATCAAGAACGTGCGGAAGAAGTTCGACGGGTCGATGTGCGCTGTGACGACGGCTCCGTTCGGCAGGTCCTGGATCGACTTCCACTTCTTCGAGAACAATCCACTCGGATCGGTGAAGGCGGGAAATGCGGCAACGAGATTCCCGTGGAACTGCCGGTTGTAGTAGTCCAGATAAGCCTGATGCTGGTGGTATGTGGCGTCGGCTTCACCACTTTCGACCGCTGAATTGAGTTCGGGCCCATCGGTGATGAACTTGTAGTCAAGCTTGTAGCCGTGCTTGGCCACCTCGTCCGCCAGCGCCTTGGTGGTGTCCTCGTAGACCGCGATGTTGGTCGAGACGAACTTGATCGTCTTGTCGTCGCTGCTGCTGCCGAGTCCGGTCACCGACGAGCACGCCGAAGTGGCACCGGTCATGATGAGTAGCGCAGCGGCGGCGAATGCCTTGAATCTCATATTGACTCCTTTTTGAGCGAATGGGAACGGGGTGGGTTCAACGTTTGCGTTTGTCCGTATGGCGGACGAAGTAGTTTCCGGCCATCTGGATCACCTGCACCCACAGGACGATCACCAGCACGGTCGCAGCCATGATGGCGGGCTCGTAGCGGTAGTAGCCGAACGTGATGGCGAAATTACCCAGACCGCCACCACCCACCAGCCCCGCAACGGTCGTGGCCGACAGATAGATGACGCTGAGAATGGTGAACGCATTGATCAATCCTGGCCGTGCCTCGACCAACAGGATGTGACGGATCAGCTGTAACCGGCTGGCGCCGAAGGCTTGTCCTGCCTCGACCACTCCCCGACGAACATCCAGCAGCGCCTGCTCGACCAGCCGAGCGAACTCGGGAATCGCGCTGATCGACAGGGGCACCACGACCGCCGTGGTCCCGATCGCGGTGCCGACCACAAAACGCGTCAACGGGATCACCGAGATGAGCAGGATCAAGAAGGGGAAGGAGCGGACGAAGTTCACCACTGCGTCGAGCACGAGATAAAGCGATCGATTGGGCGCCAGGGAGTCCGGACGCACCATGTACAGCCAGATGCCGAGCGCTCCACCGAAGATGAATGCCACGACCAGGGTCAGCACCAACATGTACGCGGTTTGGGCGGTCGCGATGCCGATCTCGGGTAGTACGCCGTGCACTTTCTCAAGCATCGGCGACCTCCCACCCCCGCGACGGCCGGTCAGCCTGACCGAACAGATATCGCGAAATGGAGGTTTCCGGTCTGATCGGGGCGCCCAAGCTGAAGTTCTCGACGATCACCCCGCGCTCCATCACCGAGATCCGGTCGCACACAGCGTTGATGACGTGCACCTCGTGTGTGACGACGACGATGGTAATACCGCGTTCGGAGTTGATGCCACGCAACAGCTGGAGGATTTCGTCGGTGGTGCGCGGGTCCAGTGCGGAGGTTGCCTCATCACACAGCAGCACCTCGGGTTCGGTGACGAGAGCCCGCGCGATACCAACGCGTTGTTTCTGTCCTCCGCTCAGCCGCTCCGGGTACCCGAAGGCCTTGTCCTCGAGTCCCACAGCCGCAAGCGATGCCAGCGCCTTCTCACGCCTGGCCGCGCGGCCGGCTTTCGCCAACCTCAACGGCAATTCGACGTTTTCCACGACGGTCTTGTTCGCCAGCAGGTTGAATTCCTGGAAGATCATGCCGATGGCGCGGCGCCGGGCGCGTAGAGCTCGCTCGGACAACGTCGTCAGGTCCTCACCATTGACTACGACGGCACCCGACTCAGGTCGTTCGAGCATGTTGATGGTCCGCAGCAGGGTGGACTTGCCGGCGCCACTGAACCCTGCGATGCCGTGCACACAACCACGAGTGATGTCGAGATACACGTTGTCGAGGGCAGTGAACCGGCCACCGTCATGGTTGCGGTACGTCTTGGTCACCCCGGTCAAGCGCACGAGCGGCTCGCGGACATCCCGTAGTGGCGAGACGGGAGGTGACTGAATCTCAGATGTCATGCTCGGGCCGTCGCGCGGGCACCGATCCGGTAGGCCGACGCAGGATGATCATCACGGATTGCAGGAGAAGCGGTTTCGCTGAGCTTCTCGCGCAATGTGCCTGGAAGATAGTTGTTGGGCAGCCGACCGCGGCGGCGTAGCTCGGGTACCACGAATTCGATGAAATCCTCGAATGAACCGGGGCTCACCACATGCGCCAGATTGAAACCATCGAGGTCGGCTTCTTCTGCCAGCGCTTCGAGTTGATCGGCCACGCGGTGCGGGCCACCGATGATCGTCGGGTGCAAGCCTCCGAGCGCCATGGTGTCCACGATGTCGCGCAGGGTCTGTCCGCGTCCGGAAGCCAGCGTCGACTGTGATGCGTTCGTCTCGGTGCGTTGGACGACTTCATCGAGATCGTGACCGGACCAGTCGTGTCCGGTGAACGCTGAAAACAGCGCCAATGCCCCCTCCGTACTCGAATAGCCAACGTAATCAGCATGCTTGGACTGCGCAGTGGCGTCGTCGGGACCGGTGATGACGGTCACGGATGTGATGAACTTGATGGCCTCGGGGTCGCGGCCCGCTGCGGCGGCGCGCCGTTTGATCTGGGTGACGCTGCGTCCGATCTCGCGAGCGTCGCGCCCTCCGAGGAAGACCAATTCGGCGTTTCGTGCTGCGAACTCTTGGCCCCGAGCCGATGCGCCGGCCTGAAAGATCACCGGGGTCCGCTGTGGTGTCGGTTCGCACAGATGAGGGCCCACCACGTCGTAGTACTTTCCGTGATGGTCGATCCGGTGCACTTTCGCGGGGTCGGTGTAGACGCCGGCGGCGCGATCACGCAGCACGGCTTCGTCTTCCCACGACCCTTCCCAGAGCTTGTACGTGACGTCGAGGAACTCCTGAGCGCGGTCATAGCGCTCATCGTGGTCGAACTGTTCCGACAGCCCCAGATTGCGTGCGGCGCTGTCGATCATCGACGTGACGACGTTCCAGGCGATCCGACCGTCGGTCAGTTGGTCCAGGGTCGAGAATGTTCGTGCCAGCAGGTAGGGCTGTGCGTATGACGTCGACACCGTCACACCGAAACCCAGATGACGCGTTGCCGCTGCCATCGCCGAAACCGCCAGCAGAGGATCGCTGACCGGCATCTGCGTGGCATTGCGCAACGCCGCATCGGTCTTGCCCTGGTACACCTCGATGGGGCCGAGGACGTCGGCGATGAAGAGCGCGTCGAATCCGCCTGATTCCAGCAATTGCGCCAGATCGGTCCAGTACTTCAGCGAACGATAACGGTATGCGTGATCGTCAGGGTGTCGCCACAAGCCGGGCGAGATATGCCCGACCGCCGACATGGTGAAACCATTGAGGATCAGGCGTTTTCGACGCGCGGAAGGCATGTCATCTCGTTTCGCTTCGGTAAGGAGTTGGCCCAGTTGATGGGCGCAGGCGCTCTGAGTGGTCACCGCGCCGGGGATGCCGGCTGGGCGGCATGCTGAGCCGTCATGACGCGACGGCGCAGAGCGACCAGATTGGTCTGTAGTGTGCCTCAACTGAATCCGCTGCGTCAGTGATCGAATCCGACAGATTCTTATGGACTTCGCGCGCATTGATGACGAAATGCTTCTCGGCGGACGCCTACCGGCTGCGCTGCCGTGCTTTCGGCGGACATCGACCGAGACATGATCCCGTCACGTTGATCGGAACGCTGGGCAGCCCATCGTGCTTCTGTCAATCTCCGTGGTGTCTCGGGTTATTTGGGCGTCAAAGGGAGTGTGCCCACAGATGATCGAACTGGCCGAATTGTCCAAGGTTTACGGCCACGGAGTCCAGCAAACGGTGGTCCTGGATCGGATCAACTTCCGGGTCGACGCCGGAGAGATCTTTGCGGTGATCGGACCCAGCGGAGCTGGAAAGAGCACCCTCGCGCAGTGCATCAATCTGCTGACCCCGCCGACCTCCGGGTCGGTTGTCGTCAACGGGGAGAACCTGACCCAGTTGTCCAGCCGCGAATTGCGTGTCGCACGCCGCAGGATCGGGACGGTATTCCAGTCGGCCGGCCTTCTCGAACGACGCACTGCCGCGGAGAACGTTGCGATGCCGTTGGAGTATCTAGGCGTCACCGCCGCGGAGACCAGGACGCGGGTCAATGAGCTACTCGACCGTGTCGGGCTGGCCGAACGTGCGCAGCATTACCCGTTCCAGCTTTCCGGTGGACAGCGGCAACGTGTAGGTATCGCTCGGGCGCTGGCGCTGCGGCCGTCGGTGTTGCTCTCTGATGAGGCCACTGCCGGGCTGGATCCGATCACCACGGACTCCGTCCTCGGACTGTTGCGTGAACTGCGCGATGACTTCAAGTTGTCCATCGTCTTCATCACTCACGAAATGGATGCAGTTCTCAAGGTCGCCGACTCGGTGGCCCGGCTCGACCGCGGGAGCATCGTCGAATCCGGGCGGCTGATCGATCTTCTGACCGACGCCGGGTCGACGCTGGGCGCCGAATTGCGGCCACACCGGGTCGACGCTGAACCGACTGCAGGACAAGGGGTATGGCAGGTGATCTATGAGGCGCCGGACGTGCCGGCGGACTGGATCGGCCGGGCTTCGGCCGATCTCGGTGTCGCACTGTCGGTTCTGGGCGCCTCGGTGCAGGTGGTCGGTGGCGTCAGCGTCGGAAGTGCCACCATCGCGGTACCCGCCGACCTGACGCCCAGGGTCACCGGGGTGCTGAGCGCATACGGGCTGTCGGCTGTGCCACGCGATCGGAGCGCCCCACTGGAGGGCGTGGCATGACCGAGTCCGTTCTCGCCAGCATGAAGGTTCCGCTGGGCGACCTTCCTGGGCTGTTACTACCTGCTCTGATCGATACGGTGATCATGGTCGGCATCGTGATGGCGATCGTCGTCGCTGTCGGTGTGCCCTTCGGGGCGCTGCTGCACAATCTCGCACCAGGCGGGCTGTACGAAAACCCGGCGCTGCACACGCCACTGGCCTGGATCGTCAACATCGGCAGGTCATTGCCGTTCCTGATCTTGATGGCGTCCATCGTCCCGTTCACCCGGCTCATCACGGGGACGAATATCGGTATAGCGGCGGCCGTGGTGCCGATGTCGTTGGCGGGCACCGCCTTTTTCACCCGGATCGTCGAGAACTCTCTGCGTTCGGTACCGCAGTACGTCGTCGACGTCGCGCGCGCCTCGGGCGGGTCTCGGTTGCAGATCATCCGGACGGCCCAACTGCATGAGGCGGTTCCGTCGATCCTCGGGGGGCTGACCATCACCATCATCGGGATGATTGACTACTCCGCCATCGCGGGCACCATCGGCGCCGGTGGAATCGGTTATGTGGCAGTCACATACGGATATCAACGATTCGACCAGCTGGTCATGGTGGCCACCATCGTCATCCTCATCATCGTCGTGGCCATCGTTCAGCTGGTCGGCGACGCGCTCGTCCGATACACCACATCGCACCGACGGGCACGGGCCCACGTCAGAACCGCAGGAGCCGCATCATGACCACTACACCGACTCCCGCGCATCCGGCGGAGGACCACGGTTTCACCATCGCCAAGCGTCGCAAGTGGCCGTACGCATTGATCGCAGTGGTCGTCATCATTGGGGTTGCGGCATACGTGTTGGTCAGCCGCGGTGGCGCAGCGACGTCGGCGAATGAGACGGCGGGAGCGACGCTTCAGGTCGTCTACCTCGATTCCAATCCCGCTGAGCAACGGATTATCGACTACATCGGCAACAATATCGCTGCCGACTACGGCATCAAGGTGGCAGGGGTCGGGCTCGGCGACAGCACCCAGATCAACAGCGCGATCAGCGATGGACGTTTCGCCGGGACGATCTTCCAGCATCGCCACTGGTTGCAGCAGGTGCTGGACGCAAATCCGGGTTTCCGCGAGCAGGCCGCCACCGGGCCGTTCTTCCACTGGGTTTTCGGAATATGGTCGGACAAATACCGGACACCGCAGGAGATTCCCAACGGCGCCAGAGTGTCGCTGCTGGCTGATCCCGCCAACAACGCCCAAGGAATCTGGTACCTCGCTCAGGCCGGACTGGTCACGCTGCGACCCGGTGCGGATACCACCGCACTGACCGTACGAGACATCGCGTCCAATCCGCGCAACCTGCAGTTCGAGCTGCTCGACTTCGGCGCCCAGCCGCGGGCACTTCGGGATCTGGACGCCATCGTCGGATACGCGGAATCCTTTCTGGCAGCGGGGGTTCCCGAGGAAAAACTGATCTTTGCGCCCAAGTCTCCCGACGAGTTCGCCTCCGTGCTGACCGTGGGCAGCGACTACATCAACACGGCGAACATCCAGAACCTGATCAAGGCTTTCAACGATCCGCGGGTGCAAACCTTCATCGCAACCGATCCCGATGTCAAGAAGCTCGCCCTGCCAGGAGAACACAGTTAGATGAGCACACGCGAACTGCACCTGGGTGTCAACGTCCTCTCCGACGGTATGCACCCCGCAGCATGGCAATACCCCGAGTCAGACCCGAACTGGTTCAGCGATCCCGCGTTCTGGATCCAGGTAGCCAGGACGGCCGAGCGCGGCACCCTCGATGCGTTGTTCCTGGCAGACAGCCCTTCGCTGTTTCAGCCGCCGGGAGAGCCGTTGGTGGCTCCGCCGCTCGCCCTTGACCCGATCGTGCTGTTGTCGACGTTGGCGTCGGCCACGACCCATCTCGGGCTGATCGGAACGGTCTCGACATCGTTCGAAGAGCCGTACAACATCGCGCGGCGGTTCGCGTCGCTGGACCACCTCAGCCGCGGGCGCGCTGCCTGGAACGTGGTGACCAGCAGCGATCCGTACGCGTGGGGCAACTTCGGGCACGGCGACGAGGTGGCAGAGCAGCCCACCCGGGCCCAAAGATACCGGCGCGCCGCCGAATTCATCGACGTGGTGCGCGCGCTCTGGGACTCCTGGGACGACGACGCTGTGCTCGGTGACAAGATAAGAGGCGCCTTCAGCAGAGTCGGGTCGATCAACACGATCGACCACCGCGGCGAGTTCTTCAACGTCACCGGTCCGCTGACACTCCCGCGATCCCCGCAGGGCCACCCTGTGCTGTTCCAGGCGGGCGGTTCCCCTGGCGGGCTCGACCTCGCAGGGAGATACGCCGACGGCGTCTTCGCCGCGCAGGCATCGTTGGCCGACGCTCTGCGCAATGCTGACGAACTACGTTCCCGCACAGTCGCTTACGGTCGGCCCAGGGACGCCATTCGGATCATGCCGGGATTGTCGTTCGTCCTGGGCAGCACCGAAGAAGAGGCCTGGCGGCGCAATACCGAGCTCAACGAACTGGCGGGGGAGCGCAGGCTGGCGTTTCTGGCCGCACAGCTCAGCGTCGACCCGGCCGAACTCGACTGGGACAGTCCATTGCCGAAATGGCTGCTCGACGGCGCCGAAACGATCGGTGGCTCCCAGGGAGCTCGGGACATCGTCGTCAATCTCGCGCGTCGGGAGCAGCTCACCGTTCGGCAGCTGCTGGATCGCGTGATCACTTGGCACCGTTTGGTGATCGGTTCACCGGAGCAGATCGCCGACGCGATCGAGGAGTGGTTCCGCGCAGGGGCGGTCGATGGTTTCAACCTGATGCCCGATGTGTTCCCGTCCGGCCTGGAGCTGTTCGTGGACCACGTGATCCCGATCCTGCGGGCGCGCGGGCTGTTCCGACACGAATACCGGCACAGCACCCTGCGCGGTCATCTCGACCTGGAGCGAGTGCCGGATCGCCGCTCTCGGGTCACTGCGCAAGCCGGTTGACCCGGCTCCGATCGCGCTACTTCACGATGAGTTTGCGTTGTGAAGCCATGGTGAACACTGCGGCGACGATGATCACCAAGCCCTTGATGATGGTCTGGGTGTAATCCGCGGCGCCGATCTGATTGAGGCCGTTGGACAACACCGTGAGGATCAGCACCCCGAGTACGGTGCGGCCAACCCCGCCGACCCCGCCCGACAGCGCGGTTCCGCCGATGACAATCGCGGCCACCGAGTCGAGCAAGATCGTCGACCCCAACGTCGGCCCGGCCGCTCCCAGTTGAGCGGTCAGCAGTAGACCAGCCAATCCCGCGGTGATACCGGAGACCAGCAACACGAGAACCTTCACCCTCCGGGTGCGTACGCCGGCCAACTCCACCACACGCTCGTTACCGCCGATCGCGTAGACGTACAACCCAAAACGGGTGCGGCGGGCGAAGAACCAGACGATACCGAGGGCCACCAATGCGATCAGGGCCGCGTTCTGGATGTTCGGGATCAACTGTCCGATCGCCAGATTCCGGATCGCCTGATCGGTGAAGTTGATGGTGCTGCCCTGCAGAACGGTCAGGCCGATCCCGGCGAACAGTGACAGCGTGCCCAGGGTGGCGATGAACGACGGAACCCGGCCGTAGGCGAAGACCACCCCGTTGAGCACACCGATCGCCGCTCCCACTGCAATCGCGATGAACAGCACCACAATCGGATTGCCGGTCCCGTTGTTGATCAACCAGGCCACGACGGCGCCGGTGAGCAGGGCGATCGAGCCGACGGACAGGTCGACACTGCCTGCCACGATCACCAACGTGGCGCCCAGCGACGCGAGCAGCAGGATTCCGGCCTGACCGCTGATCAAGGTCAGGTTCGCGGCGGTGAGGAAGGCCTCCGCGCGTACCGAAAAGAACAGTACGAGCGCCAAGAGTGCGGCCAGCGGCAACACATCGCGTACCAGATTGATCCCGCTCGACAGGCGTCGTGGTGTAGTGCCCGCAGCGGCCGGCGTGGACTCGGAAACTGGTACAGGTGTGGACAGTTCGGCGGTCATGTGGTCATCCAATGGTGGTAGGGAGGGCGGTGGTACCCGGCAGCATCAGCGCAACCAGGTCGTGTTCGTCAGGCTTGTTGTCCGCGGGTGCATGCACGGTGGTCACCAGGCGCCCGTCGGTGATGACCGCGACCCGATTGGACAGGCCGATCAGTTCCGGTAGGTCGTCGCTGACCAGGATGATCGACGTGCCGGTGGCGGCAACCCTGCGCAGCAGATCGTAAATACCCTCGCGCGCACCGGTATCCACACCTTGGGTCGGTTCGTCCAAGACCAGCACATCCGGCTCGCGCAACAACCATTTCGCGATGAGCACCTTTTGGGCATTCCCTCCGGACAGCGATGACACCGGCGCGTCGAGACTGTCGGCAACGATGCCCAGTTCGTCGACATAACGCTGGGCCAGCTTTCTGGCCCGTCCTACCGCCCACAGTCCTACTCGGCGAGTGGCCAACCGGTCGTGCAAGGAGGCCAACTGGATGTTGTCGACGATCGACGACGAGGTGATCAGACCTTTCACAGATCGGTCCGGTGGCACGTAGGCGATCCCGGCCTGCACGTGAGCCGCGATTCCGCCACGGACTTCCTTGCCGTTGAGGAGAACTCGCCCGGTGGTGGCGGGTACCACGCCGGCAATGATCTCGCCCAACACGCGCTTGCCGGAACCCTCGGTGCCGGCCAGGCCGACGATCTCGCCGGGCGCCACCTCAAGCGTCGCATCACGCAGCACTCCGGCCCCGGATACCGATTCGACGACCAGCCGCGCCTGCTGCTGCGGTTCGATCGACCGCTGGGTGTGTTCGCGGTAGTAGTTCTCGGCGCGGACCCTGCCGACCATCAGCCGGTGCAGCTCGTTCTCGTCGACGCCTGCGGTGGGTCGGTCGGCCACTGACTCGCCGTCTTTGAATACCGTGACCCGATCGGTGGATTCGATGATCTCCGGCAACCGGTGGGAGACGAAGACCACGGCCGCGACCCCACGCAACCGCTCGAGCAGTCGCAGGAAGTTGTCCTCATGTTCGGAATCCAGCGCGGTGGTCGGCTCATCGAAGAGCACCACCGGCCGCTGCACGTCAAGCAGTTCGGCGAGCGCGGTGACCCTGGCGATGTCGAGACTCTGTTTCTGACCCGGGCTGAGCCGGCCGGTCGGTGCGGATACATCGACGCCGTCCACCTCTGCCCGTGACAATGCCTCGGACGCCGCCTTTCGCAGCGCACGTCGGTCCAATCCGCCGCTGCGGGTGCGGAAGAGGTGCTCCCAGCCGAAGAACACGTTCTCGTAGACGGCGAGCGAATCGATAAGGTTCGGGTCCTGAAATACTCGGAAGATCCCGAGCCGATTGGCTTCCTGGTAGGTCTTGGGGGCAATCTCCTTGCCGTCGAGCCACAGCGACCCCGCGTCATGGGCCAACACTCCGGACACAATGTTGAGGATGGTGCTCTTCCCGGCGCCGTTCTCGCCGATCAGGCCCACCACCTCGCCGTCCCCGACGGTGAGGTCGACACCTTTGAGGGCTCGGTGGGCACCGAACGTCTTGACGATTCCGTGCGCCTCGAGTCGTATTTGCGTTGTCATGGCGTATCTTTCAGACGGTAGGGCGACGGTGCCAGTACTGGCGTGCGGTAGTGCGCCTTGTAGAGCGCCCGGATCCGGTCGAAATCACCGTTGCGTCTGGCTTGCAGGTAGGGCTCCGGATACTGGAAGTCTTTGGGCTTGGGCACGCCTGGCCAGATGGACTCGAGGTCCTCAACCGGATAGGCGTCGAACTGCAGGTCGAAGTCTGCGGGGTGTTCGGTGCGTGACAACAGCTTCACGTCGAACGACTGGGCGATGGGCCCGTCGACGTAGCGGGACTTGAAGGCGTGTACGTTCTCGGCGGTGATGATCTCGGCGTGCCAGCCGTAGAAGCGTTCGGCGGGTTCGGGTTTCCAGCCACGCAACCGGTCATGAAACTGGGCGAGGGTGAAGAACGACGGATAGGCGGGCACGTTGCCCGTCGTGGCCAGTTGCTTGCCTGTGACGATTCGGTCGATGCCCGCGGTGGAGCCGTTGGCGCCCACAACGAAGATATCCTTGCCCGGCACCTTGCCTGCCGCTTCGATGCCGGCGACGACGCCCGTGGCCGCGTCGTCGTTGACGGCCACGATGCCGACGGTGTCGGGGTAGCGGGCCAACAGCGTTGCGGCCGCGCGCTGCGAGAGGTCGGCGTCGTATTTGGCATGCAGTTCGCCGGCGAAGCGAATCTTCGGGTATTTCTTGAGAGTGTCGTAGACCGCGAGACGACGCTGGACTTCGCAGCCGTCGATCGACGGGTAGTAGCCACCGACGCGCACGATGGTGCCCTGTTCGCCGATCTTGCGGGCAAGCACGTCAACGGCCTTGCCGACCGCGATGTACTCGTCGGGCATCAGGAACGTGTTGTATTTGTCCCCGTCGGCGTCGCTGTGCCATGGCGTGTACCAGGCCGGCGAGTTCCACGCCGCTTGGAACAGCACACCCCCGTCATTGGCGTCATGGGCCAGGGTGGGCAAGGCGCCAGGGTCGTTGAGCCCGACGAAGATGGCCGTGGTCTTCTGGGTCAGCAGCTGGTTGAACTGATTGGACTGCACGGCCGCGTCCATTTTGCCGTCGAGAACTACGCTCTTGTAGCCGAGCTGACTGGCCGCATCTTGAAAGGCCTTGGCCCACTGCACCTGATAGTCACCGGTGGCCGACCAGTTCAGCAGGGCGAACTGGCCGTCGGTGTAGGCGACCGCGTCTCCTCGTGCCGCATCACGACGGCCGACCGCGGTCAGCGCCCCTGCCGCGGTCAGTGCGGCCGCGCTGCCCGCCAGCAGTTTGACGAACTGTCGCCGGCCCAATCCGTAGGTGTCCAGGCGGTCCAGAACCGAGTCGATGGCGCGTCGCTCATCGGAAGTCATCGGGCAGAAGGTAGCCGGCGCCACGGCTCCGGCCGATGGTCTTGCTCATCGTGAGCGCCATGGGGAGGGCCGCTGGAAATGCGACGCATCGTGATCGAAATGGTTGCACCATGCCGCATTTCATCGCCAGATTCGGTGAATGTCGACCTCGCCCACACCACCTCTGCATTTCTCCGCCTTCGTCATGAATACCACTTCGCATATCCTGCAGGGGTTATGGCGACAGCCCGGTGCGGGCCAGACCGACTTCAATTCGTTGGAGCATTGGGTGCATCTGGCCAAGGTCCTCGAACGGGGCCGGTTCGACTTCATATTCTTCGCCGATGTCGTGGGGCTCTACGGTGACTACGGCGGCTCCTATGAGAAGTACGTGCAGGGCGGACTGCAGATCCCGAGTAACGATCCGAGCGTCATCGCGTCGGCCATCGCCTACAACACCACCGACCTCGGAATCGCCCTCACCAGCTCGGTGATCCAGGAACACCCGTTCAACTTCGCCCGCAAAATTTCGACCCTCGATCACGCGTCCCACGGACGCATCGCCTGGAACATCGTCACCAGCGCCTTGGCCAACGCCGCCCGCAACTTCGGCTATGACGGACTGGAGGAGCACGATGAGCGCTACCGGTGGGCCGACGAATACGTCGACGTCACCTACAAGCTGTGGGAGGGATCCTGGGACGACGGCGCGCTGTTGCAGGACCGCGTCCGCGGACTGCATGGCGACTTCAGCAAGATCCACAAGATCCATCACGCCGGCAAGCGATACCGGGTAGAGGGTCCACACCTGGTGGCACCCTCGCCGCAACGAACACCGGTCCTGTTCCAAGCCGGATCATCCTTGGCCGGGCGTGATTTCGCTGCCCGCAACGCCGAAGCGCAGTTCATCATCAGTCCCGGGCCGGACGCGGCGCGTGACCTGATCGACGACACGCGGCGCCGGGTGGTTGCCGCGGGGCGCAAGCCCGGTGACCTGAAGTTCTTTCAGGGTCTGCATTTCGTGATAGGCAGCACCGAGGAGGAGGCGCGCCGAAAAGAACTCGACCTCGACGAAGCAATCGACCTCGACGGCATGGTCGCCCATCTGTCCGGAGCCGTCGGCGTCGACTTCGGCGGCCACGACCTGGACACCCCTCTCGGCGACATCGCCGATACCGACGGCACCCGCAGCATCGTGCAATGGGTACAGGAATCGGTGTCCGGCCGGCCGGCCACCGTGCGAGACCTCGGACTGTTGCAGGGACGCAATTCTCGGGTCGTCGGAACCCCGGAGAGCATTGCTGATCAGCTGCAGCGGTGGCGTGATGCCGGGGTGGACGGGATCAACGTGGTCAATGCCACCATTCCCGGCAGCTACGAGGAGTTCGTCGATCACGTCATCCCGGTGCTGCAACGCCGGGGCCTTGCGCAGCGCGAATACGCACCGGGAACCGTGCGCGCCAAACTGTTCGGCACCGACCTCATCAATGATCGTCATCCGGCGGCGCGTTACCGCGGAGCATTCCGTCCGGTGGTAGCGGCCCAGCAGTAGCCGCAGTCACGAGTCATTCGGAGTGCCGACGACCGGTCGCGAGCGGTCGCCGATATTTCGGAGTCTTCGGGTGGCAGGCGAGAGGCTTTGTCGCCCGGACGGAGTGATGGGGCGGATCGAACTCCGTCGACGAGAATATCTACAGGCATATTGACGCCGCGTTGAATGATTTGTGAGGCGAGGATGGAGGTTGTTGCGGCGTAAGGTTTTTGCCTTGTCAAAATTCGTCGGTGGGTGGCCTGATTGATGAGCGGGCGGCGGCGTTCTGGCTGCTGCGATGTACAGGTTTTTCACAACATTAAATTCTGTTTCTTGGCGCGAAACAGGCGTACTGTGCTCCGCATCACACCGCTGAGGTGCGTTCGTCCGCTGCACGTTGCAGCGCCCGCGAAGGGACTCCCGGTATGACGTCGTCGAACCCCGTTGGCCCCGAGCCCAAACTGCACAAAGGCACCAACTGGTGGGGTGCCTTCGTCATCGGTTTGGCCGGCCCCATCCTCGTCACCGGCATCGACCCGCCGGCCGTGCAAGCCCTCGGCGCCGCGGCGGTGCCGATGCTGGCCATCGCCACCGGCATCGGGGTGCTGTTGTGTCTGTTCGCCGCCGAACTCGCCGCCGTCATGCCGCACCGCACCGGCGGGCTGCCCTCCTACACCACCGAATCCTTCGAACTGGTCCACCCCGCCACCGCCACCCACCTCGGCGGCCTCTCCGCGTGGGCCTATTGGCTGGGCTGGTTTCCCGTCGCCCCCATCAACATGATCTTGGCCTCGGCCTACATAACGCAGCTGTTTTCCATCCCCACCGGCCCGTCGTTTCTGCCGTTCGGCGGACTGGGTAGCCCCATCACGCTGTCGGTGCTGATCATCTCGATCGTCGCCATCGCGATCATGTATGTCCCTGCCTACTTCGGCATCAAACTGGGCGCCGAATTCGCCACGGTCCTCGGCATCGTTTCCATGGCTCCGCTGACCCTGCTCATCCTGCTGCCGCTGTTCCGTCCGAGCTCCATGACGCTGAGTAATCTCGCGGGTTTCCATTTCGCCTCCGGCGTCACCGGTAGCCCGACCCTGATCTTGGCGTGGATGTTCGTCATGACCTGGTCGGTGCTGGCCATGGAGGCCGCCGCCTGCTACCTCGGTGAATGCCGTAACCCCGCCCGTGACGCCAAGATCGCCATGACCATCGAAGGGATCTACGGCTTTTTCATCTTCGTCATGATGGCAGTCGTACTCGTCCTGGTCCTCGGTGTCGCCAAGGACGCCGACCCGCTCACCATCTTCTCCGCGTTGATCACCAAAGTCACCGGCACCACCGGCGGCTGGGTGGAATGGGCCCTTGGCCTACCCCTTATCGTGGCCCTGCTGCTCTCGGTGCTCAACGCGATCATGGGCTGCGCCCGCTCGCTGTATCAAGCCTCCGAGGACGGCATGCTCCCGCGCTGGTTCGGCCGCCTCAACACTCACGGCGTGCCCGCCCGCGCCATGGCGTTCAACGTCGTGTGCTCGGTGATCGTCCTACTCTTCGGCAGCCCGCTGCGGATCTACATCTTCTCCAACATGGGCTACCTCTTCTCTTGCGGCCTGGTCTTTTTCGCCTACTTCGCCCACCGCCACACCCGCCCCGACATCCACCGCCCCGTCCGACTCCCGGGCTTCATGCGCTGGGTCGCCCTGGCCATCGGAGTCTTCTGCACCGTGCTGTGGCTCTTCGGCGGCTGGAACAGCCCATCGATCGTCATCGGCACTCCCAGCCACACCCTGTTCTTCGTCGGCGTTCTCGTCCTGGGCGCCTACGTCCCCCTGCACATGTGGCGTCGTATCACCGACCGCCGCATCCAAGCCACGCCCGCCCCCGTCGAACCCGAACCTGAACCCGCATAAGCCTGGCATTGGCCCGCCGCGTCCGACACCGCAGCGGAATCAGGTCTAACAGAAAACGAAACCCCCTCGGTCGGTAGCCACGACCGACCACCATGATCGGGCCTCTGGCGACCATGACACGCCAGGTGGGGGGCCCAGGAAAGACAGCGGAACTCCCAGTACCGGATGGACTGTCCTGCACGACGCCATCTCATCTGGGGTTCCGCTGTCGCCCTGACCGAACCATGCCCATGTGCCCTACTAGCCAACCGCCGTTCGTGGAGGAACACGATGACCCAGACCGGCCATCCCGATGTTGTAATCGCCGCTCCGGCGCCGAGCAGGCCCAAGCGTTCAGCGAGCCCGTTCGTTCGTTGGCTGATGCGTGCACAGGTCACGTCGATCACCGGGCCGGAGGTGTCCGAGGAGCACCACGAGGAGAACGCCTGGTGGAAGGTGATGTGCCTGACGGGCGTGGATTACTTTTCCAGTCTTGGGTATACGCCGGGAATCGCCGCATTGGCCGCCGGTGCGATCTCGCCGCTGGCCACACTGTTGATCGTGTTCCTGACCCTGCTGGGCATGTTGCCGATGTACCGCAGGGTGGCCCAGGAAAGTCCCCACGGGCAGGGATCGGTGGCGATGCTGGAACGGCTGTTGCCGTTCTGGCGCGGAAAGCTGCTCGTGCTGGTGCTTTTGGGGTTCGTGGTGACCTCATGGATCATCACCATCACCCTGTCGGCAGCTGATGCCAGCGCGCACCTGATCGAGAACCCGTTCACGCCAAAGGCTTTCGACGGACACCCGGTCGTCATCACGGTAATCTTGTTGCTCATCCTGGGCGGGGTGTTCCTGGCCGGCTTCAGCGAAGCAGTCATCGTCGCGGTGCC
Source organism: Mycobacterium aquaticum (assembly GCF_002086485.1). Lineage (GTDB taxonomy): Bacteria > Actinomycetota > Actinomycetes > Mycobacteriales > Mycobacteriaceae > Mycobacterium > Mycobacterium aquaticum. The sequence continues at coordinate 282,521 of NZ_MVHF01000002.1, forward strand.
GCTGGTGGTGGCTTACCTCGGCCTGAATCTGGTTGTGGTGATCGCCGGGGTTCTCGCCTGTATCGGCCAACCTTTCCGCGTGCACGACTGGTTCACAGCGATGCTGTCCACTGGCGGCGCGGGAAACGCCCTCATGACAGCGTTCATCGCGTTTCCGCTGCTGGTGCTCGGCCTGTCGGGGTTCGAGACCGGGGTGAGCATGATGCCGCTGATCAAGGCTGACGGCCGAACCGAGGAGGAACGGCGGAAGAGCCGAATTGCCCGCACCCGAAAGCTTCTCGGCACCGCGGCGTTCATCATGAGTGCCTACCTGCTCGCGACCAGCTTCATCACCACCGTGCTGATCCCCGCCCCGGAGTTCGCCGCAGGCGGGCAGGCGAACGGGCGCGCACTGGCATACCTTGCTCACGGCCTGCTCGGCAATGGCTTCGGCACCGCATACGACATCAGCACAATCCTGATCCTGTGGTTCGCCGGCGCGTCAGCCATGGCCGGCCTGATCAACATCGTGCCGCGCTACCTGCCTTCATACGGCATGGCTCCCGAATGGGGCCGCGCAGTACGCCCGGTGGTGCTGCTCAACACCGCCATCGCCATCGCGATCACCATTTGGTTCGGGGCGGACGTCGACTCTCAGGCGGGCGCTTACGCCACAGGCATCCTGGTCATGATGATGTCCGGGGCATTCGCGGTGACCCTGGCCATGCACCGATATCACCGCACCGGCGCCACGATCGGCTTCTCCATCGTCACCGCGCTACTGGCATACGCCGTGGTGGTGAACATCATCGACAAGCCGGACGGCATCGTCATCTCCATGCTGTTCATCGTCGCGATGGTGGTGGTTTCTCTGGCCTCTCGGATCAGTCGCAGCACCGAACTGCGCCACGAACGCATCGAGTTCGATGAGCTGGCGCTGCGCTTCATCGCCGACGGAATTACCGCGGGCGCATTGCATTTCATCGCCCACCGGTATCGCTGTGACGAGACCGCCGAAGAGCTGGAAGAAAAAGAACACCAGCAGCGGCTGCTCAACCCGATCCCGCCGGACGCGCATGTCATCGTCGTCGAGGTTGAGGTGATCGACCCCTCAGAGTTCTCATCCACTCTGACCGTCCACGGGATTGACACCGCCGGACACCATCTCTTGAGGCTGGAGAGCTCTGCAGCGCCGAACGCCTTGGCCGCGTTGATGTTGCGCGTGCGCGACGACACTGGCCTGCTGCCTCACCTGCATTTCCAATGGACCGAAGGCAACCCGTTGGCCCACTTGGCTCGGTTCGTCCTGCTCGGTCAAGGCGAGACCGCACCCGTTACCCGCGAAGTACTTCGCCAGGCCGAACCCGATGTGCAACGTCGACCGATCGTGCACGTCGGCGGGTAACCCGTCAGGCGAGGATACGGTTGCACATCGTGCTGCCGCATCCGCTGGGGAAGGGCTCGCGACACCACCACCCGACCGACGAGATCGCGCAGCTGCGGCTCGTTCCCGGTGCTGGCATAGCACTGCAGCCACAACTCCACAGCTCTGCTGAGCCTGGTGGAAACTGTTGATGTACAGCATATTTGACGTGGTGTGCTGGCCTGTAGCTGATTCGAAAGGGATTGTGCTGTGTGCTCGCCTTCAATCCCGCTCACGACAAACTTCCCGTCGTCTTCGACCACTGGTAGGCCCGAGCCTTTAGACAACAAGAGTGCCGCATCACCAAAATGGCGATGCGGCACGCTCATTGAGACTTCGATTGTGGATCTGGCCACGGTGCAGGAGCCGACAGCTAGTGCATCAGGGTCGGGGTATCGATTCGACGGTCACGCGAGGTTCTAGTCGGCGTGCGAGCTGGCGACGCAAGTCGCCCTCCAGGAACCGCCGAAGCGGACTGGAGGTCGACGTTTCCATCAGGACCCGCGTTGCGCCACGTAGGCGAACAATTCGTGTGATCGCACGGTCGGCGTGGCGGGTGACGACGATCTGACCGTCCACGTCGACACCCGCGCGACGCAGCCGGTCCACGGCCTTGGTGACCCCGGTGTTGGCTGCGGCCGATTCTCGCGCAGTGGGCATGAGTCCAGGGTTGGGCATCCCGAGCGAATAACCGTGGATCTTGAGCGGCACCACGACTGTCGCGGTGCCGCCTGCGGCGCGAGCGGCTTTGAACAGTGCGTCGGACGCCGGGGCGTCGGGCCGTAGAACGACGACGACATCGCGGGGTGAGGTGGGTTGCTGGTCGCCGCGGCGGCGTTTGAAGCGCGTGTTCATACGGGTTCCGGTTCGGGTTCGGGTGCGGGCTCAACGAGGATGGGTGTCGGTTGCAGACGGCGGTCGGTGATGCGTCGCCAGAGGTGCAGGGGGACGTAGGCGGCGAGGATCAAGACGCCGACGAAGAACAGGGTGTGGCTCGTGGTGCCGACGACGATCGATGGGCTGTTCCAGCCGCCGAAGAGCCACAGCACCAGGACGAACAATCCGATGGCGAGGGAGACCCAGCGCATGAAGCCCGGCAGTCGCACGGGGCGGTGCACCGATGGACGTGTCTGGCGGTGGGCGAAGTAGGCGAAGAACACGAGACCGGCGGAGAACAGGTAGCCCATGTTGGAGAAGATGTAGATCCGCAGTGGGCTGCCGAACAGCAGGACCAGGAACGAACAGACCACGTTGAATGCCATCGCTCGTGCCGGTACGCCGTGGGTGTTGAGGCGGCCGAACCAGCGGGGCAGCATGCCGTCCTCGGAGGCTTGATACAGCGAACGGGCGCAGCCCATGATCGCGTTGAGTACCGAGAGCAGCAGGGCCACGATGAGGGGCAATCCCAATGCCCATTCCACCCAGCCGCCGGTGGTGCCGGTGACGCCGGTAATCAGTGCGGAGAAGATGGTGAGCGGGTCGGCGTCTTTGGCGACTCCCAGCACCGCAACCAGCGCGACAGCCATGAATACGAAGATGAAGAACCCGTAGATGCCTTCCATGGTCATGGCGATCTTGGCGTCGCGTGCGGGGTTGCGGCATTCGCCGAGGTAGCAGGCGGCGGCTTCCATGGCCAGCACCGACCAGGTCATGACGAACATCCACGCCAGGATCATCGTGGGGCTACCGGTGACGCCGGGGGCGAAATGGAAGCCGGCGAGGTTGCTCAGGTGTATCGAGCTCGGGTGGAACAGCGGCAGCAGGATGAGCAGGGTCAGTGGTGCCATGGACACGATGCCCAAGATGGTGGCGAATTCGGCGCCCAGTTTGATGCCGAAGTAGGCAGGCACGTACATGATCGCGATGGCCACGATCGAGATGATCAGGACCGCCAAGGAAATCGGGCTACCCAAACCGCCGAACGGCAGAAATGACGGACCCTGCGGTATGGAAAACAGCTGGGTGATGTAGGCCGAGGCCAGGATCATGTTGATGGGGGCGACGGGGAACCAGCCCAGCCAATAGGCCCACGCGGAGAGGCCGCCGAGGTGGGTGGCGGTGGCGGGGTGGACCAGTTCGAAGGATTCGGTGGTGTAGGAGGGCAGTCCGCCGGTGCGGTGCGGCATGACGGCGGCGAGTTCGGCGGCGAACAGACACAACAGCACCCCTATCGCTGTCGTGACAGCCAGGAGGGGTATCGCGGCGGCCCCTAAGGCCTGGACAGCTGGGGGGTCGATGCCGGTGACGAGGATGGGGCCGGCCAAACCGATGACGAAGGCACCCCACCAGTTGGTGCCTTTGTGCAATTTCGGTTCTTGGCCTACGGGGGTCGACGTCATGTCGCGTCCCTTCGCGGGGCTGCGGCGTGCAGCGGACGAACGCACCTCACGGTGTGATGCAGAGCACAGTACCCATGTTTCGCAGTAAGAAACAGAATTTAATGTTGTGAAAAACCTGTACGTCGGAGCTGCCCAGAACGCCGCCTGACCCAGGTTGAGACCGGCCGTCGTCGGCGAACCTTGACAACGCAAAAGGCGTTACGTCACAACAGCGTCCGCATCGGATCGCTGCGGGCATTCATCGGCGGACCGGCCGGGGTGAAAAAGGTGGCTGAGGTATTGCGCCCCGCTGCTACCGTTGATCGCATGTTTATGGCGCGCAGCGACTATATGCCGGCCGGGATGCACCGCGCATCTACGGCGGCTTTGTCATGCGTGGAAACGGTCGGCGCTCATGCCGGCATCTGGAGGGGCGAAATCCCGCGCAGTGGCGAAGGCCAGTCCAGGCGCCTCCGGGAATCTCATAAATCTCTCACGCTGGCCGTTTGTCCCGCTAGGAACGTCGCCCGACATTCCTAGCTTTCGTTGTCCTCAATTGCGTTGCGGTGCAGCACTTCTCGAGCGGAATATCGGTTTACAAGCACTGCTCTACGTAGCATCATCAGAACCGCGCTGCCCGGTGAACGACGATCTGCACGCGGCGCGGAACTCGAAACATGCTGTGCAGTAATGACTTCTGCCGAGATCCTGAGCGACCAACATAAGTCCGCGACGATAACCAGAAAGGAGGCACGCGGCCATGCCGATTCAGACACCCAACCTGACGGTCGAGGTCTACAACGCCGACTACCGCGTGCTGTCCCGAATACCGTGGCAGGACGCCATCCAGCTGATTCTGCGCGACGCCGTGTACGTCATCGATCGGCACAGCCCTGCCGTTCACATCCACGGCCCCTCGCTGGTGATCGAGCTGCCCATGTCGGTCGCACTGCGCGAATACGTGCACATTCCCTACCGGCACAACGAACGTGCAACTCGCGAAGGCATCCTGCGCCGCGACCGCAGCACCTGTGTGTACTGCTCTGGAAGCGCTCAGACTGTCGATCACGTGCTGCCCAGAAGTCGCGGCGGATCCGACTCTTGGCTGAATTTGGTGGCAGCGTGCCAGGCATGCAACGGCCGCAAGGGTGACCGCACCCCGCAGGAAGCCGGCATGCGGATGATGCGCGAACCGTTCGAACCGCGGCAGCGTGACAGGTTCGCGCGAGCGTCGCTACCGGTGTGACGCTCGCACCCGAGCGGGCGGGGGGCAAGTGCCCCGCTCAACTCCCCTCCCGCTCACCCAATGCCCCTGTAGCTCAACGGATAGAGCGACAGCCTACGAAGCTGAGGATGGAAGTTCGATTCTTCTCGGGGGTACTTTTGCCGACATGTTCCAGCGGTTGTGGGTTCGGCGGCAATAGTGCTCAGACGTTGCCGAACGTCGTGACGGCGTCACTGGTGGCGATGAACCCGTTGTACTGGTCTCCTGAGCCGATCCGGCACGCCAGCGCAATGGTGTCCGTCCACACGCACACCGCATCGTCGAACGCGTACGCGGTGTCCTTCGGCAGCAGTTTGATCGGGTGGCCCTCGAACTGGGGAACGTCGGCCGATTGTGGTGCGTCGCCCTGGGTGAACTTCACCGGGGTGACTATGTTGCCCGACTCGAAGAGATTCACCCAGTTCGCCCCATCAGGCGCGCCGATAAGGGGCCCAGTGCAGTTCACCGCATACATCGCGCGGTGATTCGACGATGTGCAATACAACCCGCTCGGCGTGCGAAATCCACGCACCGAATACGCCAGGCCGGGCCGCACCGTGTAATCGTCCTCGGCCACCTTGGGGTAGGCCGAGAAGTCGGGAACGGCCGGGGCGGCGTGCGCGGCAACCGCGGGCACCGCCCCGAGCACGACCAAACCTCCGGCGAGCACCTGCAGGATCCGGTTCATACAGTCCATTCTCAATGCTCGTACGGGCGGTGCCTCGCACCAATTCGACTACTCGAATTTCGCACCGAACCCACACCGGGGGCGAAGGTCCAGCCGCTCCCGAAGCGTCGGCGCCCGGTACTCCTGTTGGAAGAGTCCGCGCCGCTGCAGGATGGGTACCACCTGGGTGGCGAAGTTCTCGAGGTCGACGCTGGTATCGGCGGGCATGATCGTGAATCCGTCTGCGGCGCCGGCGGCCAGCCACGCCTGCAAGTCGTCGGCGACGCGCTCTGCGGATCCGACGAGTAACCGGTGACCGGATCCCCCGGCGCTGCGTTGAACTAGCTGTCTTGGGGTGTGCGGCCGTTCGGCGATCAATGCCCGGGTGGACGCGTTGAATCCTGAGGAGAATCCGCTGCTCGGCGCCGCCTTCGGCAGATCGGAGGCACTGATCGGATCGTCGGGGCTGAAGGAGCCTTCGGTGAGTCCGAGATTGGCCAGGAGTTCGGCGGTCAGCCGTTCGATCGGGAGGGTCGCGTACAACTGTTCAGCACGGGCGGTGGCCTCGGCGTCGCTGTCGGCGACCAGCACCACGACGCCCAGCGAGATCTTTATGTCGTCATGATGGCGGCCTGCCGCCACGGCCCTGGACCGGATGTCTTCGCGGAACTCGACTGCCTTGGTAGGTGTCTGGGCCACGGTGAACACGACGTCGGCGAAATCGGCGGCGAGTTTGAGGCCACCTTCGGAGCCGCCAGCTTGTACGAGGACAGGACGACCCTGCGGTCCGGCGGGGACGGGCAGGGGGCCGGCCACGGAGAAGAACTCGCCGCGGTGGTCGATCTGGTGGATGCGGGTTGGATCGGCGTACCGTCCGGATTCCTTGTCGGCGATCAGCCAGTCCGGTTCCCAGCTGTCCCAGAGCCGGGTCACCACCTCGAGGAACTCCCACGCGCGTCGGTAGCGGTCCTCCTTGCCAGGATGTTGAGCCAGACCATAATTCGCGGCCGCCGCCGATGTGCCGGTAGTCACGACATTGACCGCCGAGCGCCCTTTGGTGACGTGGTCGAGGGCCTGAAACCGGCGCGCCAGGTTGTAGGGCGAGTTGTACGTGGTCGAGCTGGTGACGATGACACCGAGGTTGTCGGTGAGCGCCGCGATGTGACCCAGCAGTACCAGGGGGTCGATGCCGGTCCCTGGTGCATCGGCGATGTCGCTGTGTATTGCGGGCCCGTCACCGAGGAACACCGCGTCGATGGCGGCATTTTCCGCGATATGTGCCAACCGCGTGAAGTGGTCGATGTCGAGATGCGCGACAGGATCCGCGTGCGGTAGCCGCCAGGCGGTACGGAAGTGGCCTGGCGTCATGAGCGACAGGTTCAGGTGCATGCGGGCGTCAGGGGTTCGGATGCCGCATGCCATCCCAATGCCGGCGCGATTTCGCGAGCCGCGGCCTCGAGCAGCCTGACGTGCTCATCACGGTCCGGCACGCCGGGCACGAAGCTCACCAGCAGGTCGGTCACATTCCGCAGCGCAGGGTCGCCGGCGAGCTGGGCCGCCAGTTCCTCACCGGGCCCGACAAGTGCCCGGTCGTTGTGTAGGTATTCCTCGACGGATCCAGGAGGCGGGACGGCACCGGAGGTGGTCCAACTCTGCCAACGCAGCACCCCCGGTGTGACGCGCCGGATTGCCTCTCGTCGGTCCGGGTGTGGATACACCGCGCGAGACACCTGCACTCGCGGTGCCCGCTCGGCATGCGCCCAGGCTTGCCGGTAGGACTCGATGATCTGGGCCTGATGTTGCTGCGCGTCAGCAGTCGTGCCGCCCTGCCACGCAGTGGCCCGCGAGAGCTGCAGACCGTCGCCGGCCCGTGCCGCGGCCTGCGCCGCAGGGTGCGCGTATGCGGCGTCGCTGGTGGTCGCCTGCCACAGACGTTGTCGGACTCCTGCACCCGATGGGTGCAGGACCTCGCCGAGATCGTTGACCGGTGCGCCGTCGAGCACCGCGTGCAGACGACGGACCGACTCGGAGTACAGGCTGTGGCGATCAGACAGGTTGCGACCAAAGGCTTTCCATGCCCCCGCGAACGGCCCCGACCCGACCCCGAGCTCCAGTCGGCCACCGCTGAGGGCGTCCAGCGTGGCGGCGTCCTCGGCGACTCTCAGTGGATCTTCCAGCGGGAGCACGAGCACGCCGGTGCCCAACTTGATTCGTTGGGTGTGCGCCGCGATGGCTGCCAGTACCACCAGTGGTGAGGCGACGTGCTCGTTGCCCTGGCGGAAATGCCGCTGGATGACCCAGCCTGAGTCATATCCGAGTTCCTCGGCCGCCACGAACAATTCGATGGCTTCGCGATAGGCGGCATCCGGCGGGATGTCACGGTCCAAATGCAGCAGGAAGCCCAGCCGGAAGGCCCGACCGCCCGCGACGCCCGCTCCGATCGGGGCGGTCCGGTCAGGCATCTCAGTGGTTCGATCCCGTGCCGTGAATGCCGTGTTCATCGATGATCGCCAGCTCGTCGGCCGTGAGTTCAGGGAATTCCAGCGCCTTGACGTTGTGGTCCAGCTGCCAGGTGGAACTCGCGCCGATCAGCGCCGAGGTGACCGCCGGCCGGCGCAGCACCCACTGCAGCGCGAGTTGCGCCAGTGACTGTCCACGGGCCTCGGCGAGCTTGTTCAGCTCGGCGGTGCGCTGGCGGTAGGTGTCTGTGATCACCGATGGATCGAGGAACGTGCTGTTGAGCGCGCGGGCACCGTCGGGGATCGATTCGAGGTACTTGTTGGTCAAAAGACCTTGGGCAAGAGGCGAATAGACGACAAGCCCGAAACCGTCGTCGTCGGCGAGTTGCAGGAGCCCGTTCTGTTCGATGCCGCGGTCGAAGATCGAGTACCGAGGCTGGTGGATCAGCAGCGGCACTCCGGCTGCGCGGAGCAGCTCGGCAATCTGGTGAGTCTGTTCGGGCAGGTAGTTGGAGATGCCGATGTAGAGCGCCTTGCCCTGCTGCACCGCAGAAGCCAGTGCGCCGACGGTCTCCTCCAGCGGGGTGGAGGGGTCTGGGCGGTGGTGGTAGAAGATGTCGACGTAGTCGGTGCCGAGATCGCGCAGGCTGTGTTCCAGTGACCGCAGCAGCGATTTGCGCGACCCGCCCTTGAGGTAAGGGCTGGGCCCGATGTCGTTGCCCGCCTTGGTCGACAGGACGAGTTCGTCGCGGTACGGCGCGAGGTCCTTGGCCAGCACCCGGCCGAAGTTCTGTTGCGCGGCCCGGTGCGGAGGGCCGTAGCGGTCGGCGTTGTCGAAGTGCGTGATGCCGAGATCGAAAGCGTGCAGGATGATTTCGCGTTGCGTCTCGAACGGATAGTCGGTGCCGAACTTCTGCCACAAGCCGAACGAGAAGGCAGGCAGGTCCAGCCCTGAATGACCCGACCGGCGGTACTCGATTTTGGTGTAGCGGTCGTCGGCGGCCGCGTAGGTGGTTTCGAAGGTGCCGTAGCTCATGTGGGGTGCCTTTCGGTAGCCGATTTCAGGGGCGGCGACGCAGCGCGTCGGGTTGTAGAGAGGGCGTGTCGCGTCCGGTGTCGCGGTCGTGAAATTGCGTGCCGGGCTCGACGATCGCGTCGATGCGGTCCAGCACGGGATCGTCGAGCGTCGCCGTGGCGGCTTTGAGGTAGGCCTCAAGATGCTCATTCGTGCGTGGCCCGATGATGACGCTGCTGACTGCGGGATGATTCAGGGCGAATCCGAGGGCCAACTCGATGAGCGAGAGCCCGTTGTCCTCGGCGAGCCGGGCCAGCGCGTCAGCCGCCGTCAGCTTCGCCTGATTGCGTTGCGCGGCAATGTCGAATCGTCCCGGGATGAGGTCAGCGCGGGCTGACGCGGGTTGTGGCGCGCCGATCCGGTACTTGCCCGACAACCAGCCGGCAGCCAGCGGGCCATAGGACAGGATGCCGACGCCGTAGCGCTGGGCCACCGGAAACACTTCGCGTTCGGCACCACGCACGAGGAGCGAATACGGCAGTTGTTCGGTATGCGGGGCGATGAGGCCGTGGCGTTCGGCCAGCCAGTGCGCCTCGACCTGCACGTGCGCCGGGAACACCGAAGTGCCGTAGTAGCGGATCTTTCCCTGCCGGATCAGCCCGTCGAGGGTCTGCAGGGTCTCGAGCAGGCTGGTGTGCGGGTCGGGTCGGTGCGCCTGGTAGAGGTCGATGTAGTCGGTGCCCAGGCGCTGCAGGCTGGCGTCGACGGCTCGGGTGATCCAGCGGCGCGAGTTGCCTGCTGTCAACGGGTCGGTCCCGATCTGGCCGTTGAATTTCGTTGCCAGCACGACGTCGTCGCGGCGCCCGCGTAGTGCTTTGCCGACGATCTCCTCGGACTCGCCCTGACCGTACACGTCGGCGGTGTCGATCACCCGGATGCCGGCGTCGAGCGCGGCGCCGATGATCCGCAGGCTTTCTTGTTCGGTCTGGTGGCGACCGAAGTTCATGGTGCCCAAGGTCAGTGGGGTCACCCGCACGCCGGTCCGACCCAGGATGCGGGTCGTGTCGATGGTCATGGGTCTCCTTCTCAGAACAGGCCGGTGGTCGGTGGGTCTTCGCCGGTCAGGTGATAGGCACCGGCCACAGCTGCTTTCCATTGCCGCGGATTGTGATTGGCCGCCGTGCGGGCGTTGCGCCAGTGCCGGTCGAATCCAAGGTGGCGGTCGGTGATGGACCCGCCGCCCACATCGAAGAGCAATTGCGCGGCGCTGAGCGCGGATTCGATGGTCACAACACCGGCCTGGGCGACGGTCACCGATGCCTGAGCGCCCGCGGTGCGGGCCGCGGCCCCGTTGAGCCCGCGCAACGCGTGCAGTTCCTCGGCAGCCAGCAGGACAACAGCTTTAGCGGCTTGGGCGTGCGCGGCGAGCTGGCCGACGGTTTGGCGGACGTAGGGATCGTCACTGCTCTTGTCGGCCGTGCTGTGTTTGATGGGGCGGGCTTTCTCCCGGACGAACCACACGGCGTCGTCGAGTGCGCGTGCGGCGATACCTGCTTGCACTGCAGCCAGATACAACTGGGCGAACGATCCGGTCCACGGATTGTCCGGCACGTGCTCGCCGGCCACCACCGCCTCGTCATCGAAGACCTGGACGTCGTGCAGTGCGGTCGTACCGCTCTGGGTCAGGCGCTGCCCGACGGCGTCGAAATCGTCGAGGTGCTGCACACCGGTCCGGTCGGTGGGCACAGTGAACCGGATGGTGCGGCCATTCTCGTCGATGGCCTGCGCGGAGAAGTACGACGCATACAGGCCGCCCGTGGAGTAGTACTTGCGGCCGCTGACGATATAGCCGTCAGCGACGCGGCGGGCGGTCGTGGCGACGCTACCGCTGGCGCCGCCGCTGCGTTCGTTGCTGGTGCCTGCGAACAGTGCGTACCGACGCAGCCGGTCCAGGTTGACCTCGCGCAGCGGCAGGTCCTCGTGGCGAGCGATCTGCTCGGCGACCAGAAACGTGGTGCGCAGTGCCTGCGCCACATTGGAATCCGCGCGGGCGATGGCGATGACCAGGTCGGCCACATCGCGCACGGACCCTCCGGCGCCGCCGTCGCTCACCGCGATCCCGGTCAGCGCGATCCCGCACTCGGCCAGCTCTCGCACGTCGTCGAAGGCGTAGTCACGGGTTCTTTCGCGGTCGGTCGCAGTGGCGGCCAGCCGCTGCAGGATCGGGTTGATGCTCGTCCGGATATCGTCCACGGTTATCGGGGCGGCCGCATCCGTTCTGGTGCAAGCAGTGTCGGTCAGGGTCATGCCGCTCCCTGCCACCGCAGTCCCAGTTCGGCGCGCAGCGTCGTACCGACCGGAACCGAGATGTTCTCTGCCCGGCCGGTTATCGCCCTGATGATCTGGTCGGCTCCATGCGCGAAGGCGAGGACAACGCCGTCGGCACCGGGCGGTGCATGGACATCGCCGGCGCCGCTGCTCCGAGCCAAGATCGCGATGTCGCTGCGGTGCCGTCCCGCTGCTGCCAGGGCTGTGCGCAAAGTATCTGCAGAGGAGCCGAATTCGTGCGTGCCGAGGATCACCGCATCAGCGGCGGCGGCGACGCGCGCAGACCCCAGCAGATCGAGATCGGTGGCCACCAGTACCGGTCGTCCCTGCACCGACGCCGGTCCGTCCAGTGGACCGGCGACGCGATAGAACGGGCCGGTGTGATCGACGGCCCGAATCTGTGAGTCGTCGATCACGATGGCGCGCTGCTGGTCTCCACTCAGTGCCGAGCGGGGGAATGATTCCCACAGGGCGGCCAGGATTGTCGCGTATTCGCTCCACCGCTGCGCGGGATCGGACGAGACTGGCTGGGGCGTCGTGGCGTCGCTCACCTCGTCGCCGCCGCCGGGCCGCAGCACCAGGCCCACGCGTCCGGCGGTGGCGCGATCGACCGAGAGGACGCGACGGGCGAGATTGTATGGGGCGTTGCCTGTGGTGGGGGCGTCGATCAGGTAGTGCAGCGCCGGGTACCTGCCGGCAAGGTGAGCCGCCACCACCGAGGGATCGATCGTGGGTTCGGTGGTGCCGTGGTCCAGAAGCCGCAGTCCTGTGATACCCGCGTGCTGTGCAGCATCGGCGATGCGCGCCGCGTCGGCCGGTGACGTCTGCCCGTGGCCGTCACCCACGGCGAGTTCGATGAAGACACTCAATCTCGGTTTCTCCTTGGAAGGTTGAATCACTGATTCATCCGGTGCCGGCCAGCGAGTCTCGCGGTACCGCGGGCACACGCAACCCCAGATGCCCGCGTAACGTGCCGCCTGTGTACTCGGTGCGAAACAATCCGCGGCGTTGCAGCTCCGGTACGAGGTGATCGACGAAATCGTCGAAGCCCGAGGGCAGTACGTCGGGCATGACGTTGAAACCGTCTGCTGCGCCGTGTCGATACCAACGTTCGATGTCGTCGGCGACCTGTTCGGGCGTGCCCACCACGATGCGGTGGCCTCCGCCGCCGGAGAGCGTGGTCAACAGTTGGCGCAGCGTCGGCTGCTCTCGGTCGATGATGCCGCGCACGACGCGATAGAAAGTCTGCGAGCCACCGGCCTCATCGGGATCGCGGAGAAGTTCGGCGGGGATCGGCTCGTCGTCGGCCAGACCGTCCAACGGGAAACCGAGTTGGCCCCCGAGCCGGGCCTTGGCATAGGCGTCGGGAAGCAGGGTGTCGAGCAACTCCCGGCGCTGCCGAGCTTCGCGTTCTGTGCTGCCCAGCACCGTCGACAGGCCGGGCAGTACCACGACCTCTTCTGGATTGCGGCCGAACTGCTGTGCCGTATCGCGTAATTCGGTACGAAAGGCGCGCGCCACGGTGATGTCCTGCTCGGCTGAGAAGATGACCTCGCCCACTCTCGCCGCCAGTCGCTTGCCGTCGCTGGACCCACCGGCTTGCACGACGACCGGCCTGCCCTGCGGTGAGACCAACCGTGTACGGGCATCCCAGGATGCCACCACCTGGCTGACGAAGGCCTCGGCTCTGCGGTAGCGCAGGGCGTGGTCCGGTTCGCCGGCGCGGCCGAAGTTGGCTGCAGCGGCCGGCCCTGCCGTGGTCACCACGTTCCATCCGAATCGGCCACCGGACAGATGGTCGAGATCGCCGAGCCGGCGGGCGAGTTCGCCGGGGTCGTTGTACGACGAGGACAGCGTGCCGATCAGGCCGATCTGCTCGGTGCTGGCGGCGATACGGGCCAGCACCGTGGACGGCTCGAGGTTGTTGCCGGGGCGATGGCGGATGGTCGGCTCGAGCGCTGGAGTGTCGGCGAGAAACACCGCATCCAGTTTGGCCGCTTCGGCTTTCGCTGCGATCGAGGTGTAGTGCTCGATGGTATAGCTACCCAGCGCGTCGGTTCCGGGAAACCGCCAGGAACCGCCGAACACACCGGCGTTGAGGATGTTGACGTTGAGATGCAGGCCTGCGGTCATAGGGCGGACTCTTCGTCGGAGCGGGCCTTCGGCCTGTCCCGGTAATAGCCGGAGACCGGTCTGCTGTCGTTGACCAGGTAGTCGCCGATCACGCGGGGTTTGTAGATGATCGGGTTGTGCGACGCCAGGGTGCGGGCATTGCGCCAATGCCGATCCAGGTGCACACGGGTGCGCACTGTCGAGGATCCGCCGGCATTGAAAGCGATGGTCGCGGCGTCCAGCACCGCATCGATGACCCCGAGTTGCGCTGCCGAAGTCTCGACATAGGCCTCGGCATAGTCGGTTTCGCGACCGCTGTGGTGGGCGAGCTCGAGGTTTTCGGCGGCGTGGCGCAGTAACGTCTCGGCGGTGAGTCGGCGGGCGTACAGCGTTCCGACCACGGCAAGGACCTCCGGATCGGAGGCGGCGTCCTGGGTCAGGGCGTGCTGACCGGTGCGGGTGCGGGCACGCACGATGTCCACGGTCTCTGCGACGATGCTGCGTGCGATGCCGGCCAGGTTGGCCAGATGCACGATCTGGACGAAGGAATCCAGCCCGCGCAGCGCGCTGACGTCACGCCCGATATCGCCGTGTGGCTCCACCGGGACCTCCTCGAAGATGGTGGTACCGCTGCCTGTTTGGCGCTGCCCGACACCGTCCCAGTCGTCTATGTGGGCGACGCCGGTGTGGTTCGCCGACAGTACGGCGAAGACCCGGTTGCCATCCTCGTCGAGCGCGGCGGTGCGGATGTAGTCGGCGAAGCGTGCTCCGGTCGAGTAGAACTTGGTGCCCGAGACCACGCGGCGGCCATCGGAGTCGCGGCGGATATGCGTGGTCAGGGCGCCCCAGCCGGAAGGATCATCGGCGCCGCGGACAAGGGCCGCTGGTTCGGACTGTGCGTTGCCGAACACGATGCCTGCTGCGATGGCTTTGGACCAGTGCCGTCGAACCTCGGCATCCGTTTCCCGGCGCAGGATCTCGGTGGTGGTGAAGTGCCCGCGCCAGATCTGCGGCAGATTGGAATCGGCCTGGCCGGCCTCTGCGAGCAACGCGAACAGTGTCGGCAGATCGACGTCGAAGCCGCCGTATTCCTGCGTGATCCGCAACCGCCCGAATCCGGCGTCCGCAAGCTGCTGGACGAGCTCGTAGGGGTGTTCGTGCGTCAGATCCCGTTCCGCGGATCCTTTGGCGGCCGCCTGCAGCACGGCGCGTATCCGCGGCAGCGCCTCATCCAATGTCCGTGGCTGCGTGTCGGTCATGCGGCGTCCCGCGATGATGCAAGGTCGCGCCCGGCGACAGCGCTGAGCAATCTGCGGGTGTATTCCTCTTTCGGTGCGGTGAATACGTCGTCGGGAGAACCTTGTTCGACGATGCGCCCCTGTTGCATGACGGCGACATGGTCGGAGATCGCACGGACGACCGCCAGGTCGTGGGAGATGAACAAGTAGGTCAGGTTGCGCTCCTCTTGGAGACGTTGCAGCAGTTCGAGGATCTGTGAGGCCACCGAGACATCGAGGGCCGAGATCGGTTCGTCGAGCACCACGATCTGCGGCTCCACGACCAGCGCGCGGGCGATGGCGACCCGTTGCCGCTGACCTCCGGACAGTTCTCGAGGATGCTTACGTGCGAAGTCTGCCGGCAGGGAGGCTGATTCGAGCGCCGTCGCAACCCGGTCGGCGTTGTCTTTCCGGTGTCCTCGGCTACGGCGCTGAAAAGAACGCAGCGGTTCCTCAACCACGTCGAAGACGTCGAACCGGGGATCGAACGACGAGTAGGGGTTCTGGTAGACGATCTGCACGTCGCGGCGCAGCGGACGGAAGTCTTTGCGGCTCAAGGTCGTGACATCGGTTCCGAGGAGAGATGCCTGCCCATCGGTGGCCGTGGTGAGGCCGGTGAGGATGCGAGCCGTGGTGGATTTTCCGCTGCCCGATTCACCGACGATGGAGAAGGTCTGCCCGCGGGCCACGCGGAAGGAGATGCCGTCCACGGCGGGCACCGCGCTGTAGACCTTGCGCAGACCGGCGACCTCGATGACGTCGTCGGCGGGCGGCGCTGCTGCGGCTCGGTCCCGCAGCGTCAAGCGTTGAGGCACGGTGTTGAGCAGCCGTTGAGTGTAGGAGTGCCGCGGATTGGCGAGAACCTCAGCGGTGGGTCCGAATTCGACGAGGCGCCCCTGCTGCATGACGCCGAGCAGATGCGATCGGTCGGCTGCGACGCCGAGGTTGTGGGTGATCAGCACGATGCTGGTGGACAGCTTGGTGCGCAGTCCGTCGATGAGGTCGAGCACTTGCTTTTGCACGGTGGCGTCGAGCCCGGAGGTCGGCTCGTCGGCGATGATGACGCCCGGATCACCCGCCACGGCGGCGGCCACCAGGACCCGCTGCCGCATGCCGCCCGACAGTTCGTGCGGGTACTGGCGGTATCGCCGCTCGACATCGGTGAAGCCCACGAGGTCGAACAGCTCCAGTACGCGATCGCGGCGTGCCTCGGCAGTCAGGTCGGTGTGCAACCGCAGGACATCGGCGACCTGGTCGCCGACGCGTCGCACCGGGTCGAGCGAGACGGTCGGGTCCTGGGGGATCAGACCGATCGCCCTGCCTCTGATGCCGCGCCACTGCTTGGGGCTCAGCGCCGTCAGGTCGCGTCCCTCGAAGGTGATGGACCCGGCGAGCACGTGACCGTTGTGCGGCAGCAAGCCAAGGATGGCCTGTCCGGTGGTCGTCTTGCCCGAACCCGATTCACCCACCAGGGCAAGGACTTCGCCGGCGCCGAGGTCGAAGCTGACGTCGTGCAGCACCGGATCGATCCGATGCCCGGTCGAATATCCGACGGACAGGCCTTGCACCGACAGCACCGGCCGTTCGCTCATGATGCGCCCCTCTCGGTCAGATGTCGTGAAATATGGTTGATGGACAACACAACTGCCACGATGGTCAGCGCGGGGAACAGGGTCAGCCAGCCTCGGGTGGCGATGTACTTGCGGCCGTCGGCCACCAGCAGCCCCCATTCTGGTTGGGGCGGTTGAGCGCCCAGCCCGAGGAAGCTCAGCGAGGCGATCCAGATGATGGCGATGCCGAGTTGTACGGCGATCAGCGCCACGGTGGGCGCCAGAGAATTGGGGATGACGTGGCGGACCAGGATCGCCCAGGTGGTGGCACCGCTGGTGATCGCGGCTTCCACATAGTTGCTCTCCCGGACACGCAGAACTTCCGACCGGATCAACCGGGCGAAGGTTGCCGACGACGTGAGTCCCACCGCGATGGCTGCCGGCAGCAGTCCGGTACTGCCTGTCTGTGCGGTGTAGAGCACGACGATGGTGATGGCGAACAGAAAGCCGGGGATGGACAGGACCACGTCGATCAGCCGCATCAACGCAGCGTCGATACGGCCGCCGAACCAGCCGGCAGTCGCACCCAGCGCCGAGCCGAGAACGGCTGCGATCGCAACCGCCGTGCTGGCGCCCAGCAGCGAGGCTCTGGCGCCGTAGACGATACGCGCGTAGAGATCCCGGCCCAGTAGGTCGGTACCGAACCAATGCTGGGCAGACGGCGGCAGCAATCGGATCGTGTTGTCCACTGCGATCGGGTCGTAGTGGGTGAATGCACTGGGGACGACGGCCCACAGCACGGCGAGCGTGAACACGGCGAGCGCGGGAAGCAGGCCCCATCGTCCGCTCAGCCGACGCCGCAGCGAGGTCTGGCGGGTACCTGCGGGTGGCGGCGCCGTGCTGCTGGTATCGGTTGTCGTGCTGATTTTTTCGTCGTTTGTCGGCTTTTGTACGGAGAGCGTCACTGGACCACCGCCTCGGCGTGGGCCGGTCGTCGTAGGCGCGCCGCGGTCGGCTCGCGGCGGGCCACGCGGGTGTCGCGTGCACCGTTGCGGGAGGCGAGGATGCGCGGGTCGAGGAAAGGATAGGCGAGATCGACTGCCAGATTGACCATTACGTAGGTCAACGTGGCCACCAGCACGACGCCCTGCAGTACCGGCAGATCCTGCGTACTGACCGCGGCGACGGTCAGTTGGCCCACCCCGGAGCGCGCGAAGACCGCTTCGGTCACCACCGCCCCGGCCACGAGCTCCCCGCACGCCAGTCCCAGCAACGTGAGTACCGGTAGCGACGAATTCCGCAGGACGCCTTTGGTGAAGATGTAGCGCTCATCGGCGCCGCGGGCGGACAGCACGTGCACGAAGGCCTGCGTTCGGGTCTTGCCGATCGAGGTGATGAACACCTGCGCCAACGGAGCGGTGATGAGGATCCCTAGTGTCACCGCGGGCCCGATCAGTGCCGCGAACGATCCGTCGTCCGACGCTGGGATGAGATGAAGGCCGAACGAGAAGAACTGCAGCGCAAGTATTCCGACCACGAAGGTGGGCACCGAGGCGAACAGCGCAGGCAGCGTCGCGGTCAGCGAGCGGGCCCAGGCGCGGGGCGCGTAATTGCTGAGCACCGCGATCACGGCTGCCAGTGCGACAGCTATGAACAAGGCCAGGCCTGCCAGCCGCAGCGTGTTCGGCAAAGCCACCGACAGCAGGGCTGTCACGGTCTGGCCGTTGGTGAGGGAGAAGCCGAGGTCGCCGCGCAACAGGTGGGTGAGCGCTCCGAGGTACTGCTCCCACAACGGCCGGTTCAGCCCGTAGTAGTTGAGCAGAACCTGCGCTGCTTCCGGCGTGATCTGCGCGTCAGGGTTGGCGATTCGGTTGCGCACGGCGTCGCCGGGCAGCGCACTGAGCAGGATGAAAGACAGGGTGTATGCGGCCCAGAGGACCAGGACGGCCTGGCCGAGCCGGTTGAGGGCGTAGCGACGCACGTGGTGTCACCTCCTATTTGGCCAACCAGGTGTCATACAGCCAGGCCCGTCCGGTCGACTCGGTCGTGAAGCCGTGGACGGAGGGGGCGAGGCCGAACACCTGTGTTTCGTCATAGAGCGGAATGGAGTAGCCCTGACCGAAGATGCGATCTTCGATCGCCTGGATCGCGACTTTGCGCTTGCCGGGGTCGAACTCGGCGGACTGTGCGGCGAGGAGCCCGTCCAGCGTCACATCGGGCACGTAGTTGTTGGTGACGTGCTGGCGGTCGGTCCCGTAGGCGGTGCGCAGCACGCTCGGCTCGTCGGTGGAGGTCTGGCCCTGGTCGAAGTCCCAGTCCGGCGCGGTGGCTTCCTGCGATTCATATTCGGTCAGCGACGGGTTGGTGATCTTCACCTCCACGCCGACCTTGCGCCACTGTGACTGGATGACCTCCAGAACCGACTGCGACACTTGGTAATACGGAGCGACCCGCAGGTGGAAGCTCAGACGCTTGCCATCCTTGACCCGGGTGCCGTCCGGCCCTGACACCCAGCCGGCCTCGTCGAGCAGCTTGTTTGCCTTGTCGAGGTCGTAGCCCAGATACTTGGTCGCGTCACCGCGCAGTGGCGTACCCGCGACGAGTGCACTCGAGGGAATCGGATAGTTCGGCGACAGCACCGCCTTGTTGATGGCGGCCCGGTCGGTGGCGGCCTGCAATGCCAGGCGCACCCGCGGATCCTGCACGGGCGAGGCGGGGTTCTTCAACTGGACGGTCAGATCGTTGGTCTCGCCCTTGACGGGGATGGCCACCAGCTTGCCACCGCCATCGGTCACGGTCTGTTCGTCGTAAGGGGCGATGTTGCGGGCGATCTGTGCCTCGCCGGATTGCAGTGCGCCGATACGTGTTCCGGTCTCGGGCACCGTCTTGAAGATCACCCGGTCGAGGTATGCCTTGCCGCTGTGGGTGGAACCATCGGGGGGCCAGTTGTAGTCGTCGCGACGCTTGAGAGTCACACCGTTGGTGCCGGTCACCGACTCGACGACGAACGGTCCGGTACCCACCCAGTTGCGCAGATCGCCTTGGCCGTTGAGATCCCGCTCGACCAGAGACTTGCCCAAGATGGAGCTCGCGCGGTAGTTCGAGAGGATCTGGAGAAAACCGGCATTGGGCTTGGACAGCCGCACCACGACGGTGTTGGCGTCGACAGCGTCGGTGCCGGCGTAGTCGGTCCAGAACGGGTCCGCGGGGATCCCGAGCTTGCTGTCGCCGCGACCGTGCTGGTCGAAGTTCAGCTTCACCACGTCGGCGTCCAGTGGTGTGCCATCGCTGAAGGTGATTCCCGGCTTGAGCTTGAAGGTATAGGCCAGATGGTCGTCGCTGATCTGCCAGGACTGTGCCAGCCAGGGCTTGTAGTCGCCGGACTGCGGATCCTGCCAGATGAGGCGTTCGGCGACGTTGTCGGCGACCTGGCTGTTGGACCACAGCGAGTTCGTCGGCGCCCATGCCTGGTATTCGACCGGATCGTAGAAGGTGAGGGTGCCGCCCGGGACGGGGGAACCACCGGCGTCGGAAGACTGGCCGCCGCCACCGCATGCCGCGACGGTCGCAGCGACCGCTGCCGTGACAACCAGTGTGGAAACCCGAAGGATTCTGTTGTGGTGCAAGCCTGTAGAACCTTTCACAGAGGTGTGGCCGAGCGGCCGGCGATAGCGCCGTCGGCGACACACGGCCGGCAGCGTCGCAGCGCAGTGATGGTGGCCTCCAGTCAATAGCCGCCCGGCCGATCCCGTCAGCTATTTGTCTCACTGTGATCGCAAGACGTTCCGTTCACGGTGACTTCAAGGCGTGACCAATGATGTTGGTCCGCAGTAGTGTTCGCTCACATGGGAATGACGCGAGTGGCCGAGCCGGTATCGGCCGCCACGGCGTCGGATGTCGGCCTGCACCCTCTGGTCGGTGTGGTGCAACGCTACGCCGACGAAGTGTTGCGGCCGTCCGCGTTGCAGACCGACCGCCATGGCATCGCGCCGCAGCGAGTCGCTGAACTGGCGGAGCTGGGTTTGCTCAATCACCTTGCCCCGGAGGAATTCGGAGGTGCGGCAGTGGATGTCGCATCGGATCGGCGTATCCGAGAGATCCTTGCCGGGGCGTGCCTGAACACCTGGTTGCTGTGGGTCCAACACGCGCCGCTGGTGGAGCTACTGGCCAAGCAGCACGCGGACGGCACGACGTTGTCCGACCGGGCTCGCGACGTCGTCCACGGCAGGCTGCTCGTGGGGGCGGGACTCAGTGATGTCCGCCGATATCCCGACCACTACGTGGCAGCCCAGCGGCGCACAAATGAATGGGTGTTCTCCGGCACCATCTCTTGGGTGACCGGTTGGGGCCTGAACCAGGCTCTTGCGGTCGCAGGGGTTGAACCGTTGACCGAAACCGTGGTTACCGCACTGATTCCGGTATCGGGGGACACGGTGGCTGCTGAACTCGACCTGAGCGCCGTAGTCGGCAGCAGGACGCAACGCGTCACCCTCAACGACGTCCGCGTCCCGGACCGGGACGTGATCTCGACGGAATCCGTGGCGCACTGGCGCCGGCGGGATCTCGGCATGTCAAGCGATGCGCAATCGCACCATTCCGGGTTGGCGTACGCGGTGCTCGACGAGTTGGACACAGAACCCGATGCCCAGGCCCGGGCGGTCTCGGCCGGCTGGCGGCCTCGCATCGACGCGATCCGCCGGCAGTCTTATGCGCTGGCCGACGAGGTGCTCGCCCGCGATGACGGCAGACATCGGGTGGACGAACGGCTCGCGGCCAAGGTCGCCATCGGCGATGCACTGGCCACACTGACCCGCGCACTGGTGGTGGCACGGTCCGGGCGGGGTATGCGCTTGGACGACACAGCCCAGTTACACGCGAGGTCGGCGCTGTTCCTCCTCGTCCAGGGCCAGAGCGCGGCCGTGCGGGCCGCGCAACTCGAACATCTGACACCGCAAGAGAATCGATGAGTTCCGAATTCCTCTGGTACATCCCCAATGAGGTTCAACCTGGCCACCGCGGCGACGACGTCACGGCGGACCATAACAGCCTCGACACCTTGACCGACCAAGCTCTGGCGCTGGAGAAGTCGGGATGGACCGGGGCACTCATCGGCACCGGATGGGGTCGCCCGGACACGTTCAGTGTGGCGGCGGCGCTGGCAGCGCGGACCACCACGTTCGAGCCGCTCATCGCGGTGCGCCCGGGGTACTGGCGGCCTGCGAACTTCGCCTCGGCCGCAGCGACACTGGACCATCTGACCCGAGGGCGGGTGCGGGTGAACATCGTGTCGGGCAAGGACAATCTCGGTGCATACGGTGATGCCGAGAGCGAGCAGGCCGACCGTTACGAACGCACGCGCGAGTTCATGCAAGTGGTACGTGCGCTCTGGACGCAGGAGAATGTCACGTACCGCGGTGCCCATTTCTCCGTGCAAGGCTCAACCGTGGTGCCGCGCATCCAGGTTCGTGGAAAGCGTCGACATCCATTGCTGTACTTCGGCGGAGCCTCCGAAGCCGCCGAGCGGGTTGCCGCGGCCGAAGCGGATGTCCAGCTGTTCTGGGGCGAGCCCCTCGACGGCGTAGCCGAGCGCATCGACAGACTCCGGACGCTGAGCCAGGTGATCGGACGTGAACACCCACCACTCGAATTCGGATTGCGGGTAACGACATTCGTGCGCGACACGACCGACCAGGCCTGGGCCGAAGCGGAGGAGAAGGTCGCGCAGATGGCGGCGCGGTATGCCGGTGTCGAAGGCGAGGCGGCGCAGGCGAATCCGTCCTACAATCCGCACCGGCGCACCGCGGTCGGCCAGCAGCGATTGCTCGATCTCGCCGAGCGCGGCGAGGTTCTCGACGACAACCTGTACACAACACCAGGCAAATACGGGGCAGGCGGTGCGGCCACCACCTGGATCGTCGGGTCGGCCGAGGATGTCGCGAGCACGCTGCGCAAGTATCAGAAGTTGGGCATCACCCACTTCGTACTGTCCGACACACCGTACCTGCGCGAGATCGAGCGTCAGGGCAGTCGGTTGCTGCCCCTGCTGCGCGGATGACCGACCCGAGCGCGACAACTGAATGTAGACAACGGGACTGGCGACTACTGACCGCGGTGTTCGTGTTCACGACCACCGCCGGTTACATCGCGATGATCCAGGTGCTGCCGGTTGTCCTGGTCCCCATGGCGATCGATCTGGGCGTTTCGCGCACGGCGGCGGCCGCCACCTCCACCGTCTCGACCCTGACGGGCGCTGTCGCGGCCTTCCCCGTGGGGCGGCTGATGGACCGGCGCGGTGGCCGGATGTCGATGACCGCCGGCGTTGCGGTGGGAGCGGCCGCGGTCGTGCTGTGGTCGCAGGCACATTCGTTGTTGGTGCTGTACGTGGCGTTCGTGCTCATCGGTGTGTCGATCACACTGTCGACATACGAAGCGGCGTTCGCGGTGATCGTCGTGGTCGCGGAACCGGGGCACCGGGACCGTGCCATCCTGACCGTCACCATGATCGCGGGGCTGGCCACCTATCTGGTGTATCCGGTTCTGGGCTGGATGAACAGTCATCTCGGTTGGCGCACCACGGTGGCGATGCTCGGTGTGGCCAATGCCGTGACATGCGTTCCCGCCCACGCGATCGCCATCCCCGCCCTCGCCGCTCACCGCGACCGGCTCCGCGACCACAGTGGAGTGTCCATCCGGGTGGCGTTGCGGCAGAAGCAGTTCTGGCTTTTCCTCGTCGCATTCGTCGGTCAGGCCGGATCCGTGGCGGCGTTCTTGTTGCTGGTGGTGGCCTACCTGATGGACGTCGGCCATTCGCCGGTCGTCGCCACGTCGATGCCCATCGCAGTGGGGGTGCTGCAGATCTTGTCGCGGCTCGTCATCACGACGGTGGGGCGGCGTTGGCACCTGACGTCTGCGACCGCGGTCGCGTTCGCGGTACAAGGAGTCGGATTGGTCGCGCTGCCCTTCGTCGGGCTCTCAGTGCCCCTGACCTTTTTGTGCGTGGCCGCCGTCGGACTCGGACAGGGCATCGGTGTGATCGCCCGGCCGCTTCTGGTGGCCACCAGTTTCGGGGTGACTCACTTCGCGACCGTGCTGGCGGCCATCACCGTGCCCATGGCACTGGCCAGGGCAGGCACCCCGATCCTGGCTGCGTGGCTGGGCGACTGGCGCTTCCTGATCGGCAGCGGAGCGATCGCACTGGCAGGGGCGCTGGCCTTGATACCGCTCACCGCTGCGCGTGATCGGGCCGGCGGCAGGTAGCGCCGACGCCTGACACTGCCGTTGGTGCGAGATCAGGCCTCCGGACCCAGACTCTCGTCGAGGAACGACAGTGGAACCGGCGCCCAGTCGGATTGCCACCGGTTCGCCCTTGCCTCACGGCGCAACGTCTCGAGCAGCGTGCGCGCCGGTGCTCCCTCGTCGAGGAGGAACCGCACCATCCGGTGCTCAGCACACACGGCCGCCGTCGCTGCCAGCAGCCGCAGCGCCTCGGTGTCGTGACCGGCCACCGCCAGGCAGGTCACCAGTAGTCGCTGGGCCTGCAACAGCGCTCTGGGCCGTCCGCGTCCCGTCAGCTGGTCGACCCACTCCCGCGCCCAGGTGACGGCGATTTCGAGCTGCTCAGGTCGAGATTCGCTGAGTAGCAGCCGGATTGCGGTGGCCTCCTGCAGCTGCAGGGTCACCTCGTCGATGCCGTCGGCGGGTTTGCGGCGTGCGGCGTGATCGATCGGAGGCGCAGTGACGGGCAGGTGTAGGCGGGCACGTTCATGCTCGACGGCAGCGCTCAAGCGCCGCAGCGCCAGCGAGTCCGCAACCTGTGCGCCCTCCTTGAGATACTGTGCCGCGGCGGGGAGATCACCGCGCAGCGCCTTGATCCGGGCGCCGGTCGCGTAACGCGCGATCATGAAGTCAACCGTGCCGTTCTCGGCCCCGAGTTCGTGGCTCATGTCGAGAAGTCGTTCGGCCTCGTCGATCTCGCCGCGCTCATACAACAGATCACCCAGCAGTGCCGAGGCGATGCGGGCCGGGTAGGAGTGCTGGTCTCCCGCGGTAGTGGCCACTCGCAGACCCTCGCGGAAGAGATCTTCGGCGGCAGCCATGTCGAGTTGCTCGGAAGCTGCCAGCCCGGCAAAGCGATAGCCATACACCACCGAAAGCGGCCCGCGGGTACGTGCATGATAGGTCAGCGCCCACTGGTGGCGCCGACGCGCTGCGTCGAAATCGAAGCGGAACAGATTGGCGAACACTGCGTCGTCGGCCGCGCAGGAGACCACCCAGGCAGGCAATGTGTCCGGACGCGACAGGCACTCGGAGACAAGCTGTTCCACACCGTCGAGTCGGTCGCTGATGACGCGGATGTCGGCCTGGATGATGTCGGCCTCTGCCTGTAGATCGGCGAGTTCGCGGTCGTCACCCTGTTGCGCTGTGAACAGGGCTCGTGCGCCGTCCACGGCGGCCTGGGCAGCCGCTGGACGGACCGCCGCGTTGTTGGCCCAGGCGATGGTGAGCTGCAGCCGTGCGCTCTGGCTCACCTGCTGCGGCGGCAGTTTCGCCACCAGCCCGAGCAGCGTGAACATGCGCCCTTGCTCAAGGAGCTCCATGCCGTCGCGTTCGACGAGCTCGACCGCGCGTCCCGGATCGCCTGCGGCCAAGGCATGATCGACGGCCTCACTGAGCATCGCGTGGTCGGCGGACCATACCGACGCGGTGCGGTGAAGGTGTTGGATGCGGCCCGGTTGATCGCGGTCAAGGCGTTGCCGCAGATACTGGGTGAACAGATGGTGGTACTGGAACCACTGCCCCTCTTCGTCGAGGCGGCGCAGGAACAGATCGCGTTGTTCAACCTCTTCCAGCATGGCTTGTCCGCCCGGGGAGCCCATGAG
This sequence comes from Mycobacterium aquaticum, assembly GCF_002086485.1. Lineage (GTDB taxonomy): Bacteria > Actinomycetota > Actinomycetes > Mycobacteriales > Mycobacteriaceae > Mycobacterium > Mycobacterium aquaticum. The sequence goes on from NZ_MVHF01000002.1 coordinate 307,792, forward strand.
CGCCGACGCGAGCGAACCGCAGATCCGTTCGGTCACCGACGTCGCCAGCAAGAAGTCGAGTATCTGCGGGTCGAGGCCGTTGAGGACGTTCTCGGCCAGAAATTCTCCGACCGCGCGATGGCGTCCGGACATCTGACCGATGAGGGCGTCGGGGTCTGCCGATTCGCGCAGCGACAGCGAGGCCAGCTGCAAACCGGCAACCCAACCCTCGGTCGCGTCGGCCAGCCCGGCGATCGCCGAATCCGCCAACGCCAGTCCGCCACGCTCAACCAGAAATTCCCGGGCCTCGTCGATGTCGAAACGCAATGCGGTGGCATCGATTTCGATGAGCTCGTCGCGCACGCGCAGACGACCCAGCGGCAGACCGGCCTTCGTACGACTGGTCACGATCACCTGCAGGTGTTCGCAGCCGCTGTCGAGCAGGAATTCCATCGCTGCGACGGCTGCTGGATCGGAGATGAGGTGCCAGTCGTCGACGACCACCGCGACCGGCTCACCGCTCTGGTGGATTTCGTTGATCAGCGAGGTCAGCACATATCGCTCGGCCTGATCGCCGTGCTCCTCGAGCACTCTGCCCAGTTCACCGGCCAGGGAAGGCCTGACCTGACGGATGGCCTCGATGAGATGGGTGAGGAACCACACCACGTTGTTGTCGTCGGTGTCGACCGACAACCACGCCACCGCGGCTCCTTGGTTGGCGAGCAGTGTGCTCCATTGCCCGGCCAGCGTGGTTTTGCCGTACCCGGCCGGGCCGTGGATGAGTGTCAGACGCCGATCTGCCCCGCTTCGCAGCGTTTCGATCAATCGGTCCCGGTCGACCAGCGGCCGCGACGGGCTGGGCGGACGGAACCGGGTCAGAGGCACCGGTGGTGTGATCGAAATGGCGCGCCGCGCAGTCGGAGCCGGTGCGGCACGCGTCCCGGAACGCGGCGCGACAGCCTCGGTGGGGAGTGCCAGCTCATCCACGGAGACCCCGCGCAGATGCTGGGCGTGGCGTAGCTGCTCGCCGAACGCCGCTGCGGTGGCGGGCCGGTCTGGGGGATCGGCGGCCATCGCCCATGCGATGGCCGCCGAGACTTCGGCGGGGATGTCCTCGCCGCGCAGGATCGGAGTCGGTTCGCTGGTGATTCTCAGGAACTGGGCGATCACCTGTTCGCCGCTGCGCCGTTCGAACGCCGCATGGCCGGTGACGGCGCAGAACAACGTGGCGCCCAGACTGTAGACATCGGACGCCGCCGATGGTGACCGGCCTCCCAAGACCTCCGGGGCGGTGAAGGCCGGCGATCCGGTGACCACGCCGGTGCCGGTCTCATACCCGCCCGCCATCCGCGCAATCCCGAAATCGGTCAGCTGCGGCTGGCCGTAATCGGTGAGCAGGATGTTCGCCGGCTTCACATCGCGGTGCAGGATCCCCGCCTGGTGTGCGGTTTCGAGAGCTCCGGCCAGCTTGATTCCCAGCGACAGGGCATCGGGCCAACCGAGTGGACCGTGCTCGCGGATCCGGCCGTCCAGCGATCCCCGCGAGTGGTACTGCATGACGATGAACGGCCGACCGGAAGCTGTTGTCCCGACATGCAATACGTTGGTGATGTGTGGATGTCCCGACAACCGGCCCATGGCCCGTTGCTCGCGCAGGAACCGTTCCACGTTCTCGGTCCCCAGATCAGCGAGGAGGACCTTCACCGCGACCGTCCGGTCCAGGGCCGGCTGTAGACAGCGGCAGACCACACCGAATCCACCCCGTCCGATCTCCACCGCTTGTTCGAAACCCGCAGCCTGCAGCTCCTCAGGAATCCGCACCAACGGGTCGGGCTGAGTTGTGAGCGGATCGGATTCGGCCACCGCGGTCGCGCCTCCTTTCCGCCGTCCAACGCGCGGCACCGTCCATCGGCCTGTTGACCCTCAGCCTTCCCCGACCTGTGATCCGAGAATCCAGACCGGCCGCCGAACGTTGACCACGCACGCGTGCGCCTGGTCGACCACTAATTATCGCCCAGTCGGCACAGCCCCACACGATCTCCGGCCAACTTCGGCGCGCAGATCTCCACTGTGACTAGCATCGACCGTGATGTCCGTGGCGGCGACTCCATCGCCAGCTGCCCGTCGGGTTATCAAGAAAGGGCACTTGGGCTCGTGCACCTCGATCACATCGTCATCGCAACAACTGATCTCGACGAGTCGGCGCGCCGGTTGGCGGATACGTCGGGTCTGGCCGCAGTCAGAGGGGGTGTGCACGACGGTCTGGGTACGCATAACTACATCGTTCCGTTGGGTCGTGGATATCTTGAGTTGGTCGCTGTGCACGACTCAGATCTCGCTGGGGACAATCCGTTCGGGCGGTTGGTGCTTTCGGCGTTGGACGGGTCTGATGAGGCGTTCGTGGGTTGGGCGGTGGCGGTGACCGCCGATGAGCTGGCTGCCCGGGCGGAGCAGGTTGGGTTGCCGATCGGGCGGCTGACTCGTGAGGGCGTAGGGGTGCGTCACGTGGGGATGACGCGGGCGCTGGAGTCATCGGGGCTGCCGTTTTTGTTGGCCAGGGATGCCGGCAATGCGGATCCTGGGTCGTTGGCCGCTGGGCACAGCGTCAGGCCGCGTGGGGTGCGGGCCCTGTCGATCGGCGAGGGGCAGTCTGAGGTGGAGGCCTGGTTGATGACCCGCGTCGGCGTCGACAACCGCGAACTGCCGGTGGTGTGCCTGTCGTCTGGGCGGGGCATCACCCAGGTCGACATCGAAACCGATGAGGGCACAGTGGCATTGCTTCGCAACCGACCCACCACAGGACTGCGCTGACGACCCTCGGGCTGTAGCCGAGAGGTTGCCGCGTCAGCGCAGCCGGCCGATCTCTACATCTACTATGTAGCCTAGTAGATGTAGTGGATGGTGCATTGTCTCCGCAGTTCTGAGGTGGGAGGCCGACGTGACGATTGACCGCCGGATGTGCGTTCGGGTGCTGGCCGCGGTGTTGCTGCTCACCGCAGCGCTCGGCGTGGCCCTGGCGGTGAGCATTTCGCGCTGTGCGGACTGCGACCCCACGGCTGGTCAGCAGCTGAGTGCCACTCCGCCGCCTCCTGCGGAGCTGACGATCATCCCGGGTTCAACGGCTGTCGAGGTGGACCCGTTGGCGCCGGTGGAGGTTTCGGCCAGGTTCGCCTCGTTGTCAGAAGTGGTGATGGTCAACGAGCAGGGCACCCGCATCGTCGGCATCACCACACCTGATGCCACGGTGTGGAAGCCCGGTGTCCCGCTCGGCTATGGACGTACATACACCATCACTGCCACTGCCGTCGCCCCCGACGGGTCACGGCTGCAGCGTAATTCGACGTTCTCGACCCTCCAGCCGGACAACCAGACACGGGTTCGGCTGACCACGACGTCCGGCGCGGAGTTGCGCGACGGCGGGACCTACGGAATCGGCACCGTAGTCGTGGCGCGGTTCGATGAGCCCATCACCGACAAGGCAGCCGCCGAGCGACGGCTGCTGGTGACCACCGCGCCGGCGGTGACCGGATCCTGGTACTGGCTCGACGATCAGCGCGCGCACTGGCGACCCGCGCAATACCACGCCCCTGGCACCACGATCCTGGTGCAGGCCAACATCTACGGGGCCGCCCTCGGCGACGGCCTGTACGGGCAGGAAGACGCGCAGGTGCGCTTCGTCATCGGTGACGCCCACGTGGCGATCGCCGACGATGCCACCAAACAGGTCAGTGTGTTCGACAACGGTCAATTGGTACGCACGATGCCGACCTCGATGGGTATGGGCGGTACCGAGACGATCAACGGGCAGACCATCTCGTTCTGGACCCAGCGCGGCGTCTACACGGTGATGGACAAGGCCAATCCGGTGGTGATGGACTCCTCGACCTACGGCCTGCCGATCAATTCCCGACTCGGGTACCGCGAAGTCATCTCGTGGGCGACGCGGATCAGCACCGACGGGATTTACCTGCATCAACTGGAAAGCACCGTGTGGGCGCAAGGCAACACCAACGTGTCGCACGGCTGCCTGAACCTCAACCCGGACAACGCCCGCTGGTTCTATGAATTCTCGCAGTCCGGCGACGTCGTGGAGGTACGCAACACCGGCGGTGAGCCCCTGCAGGTCTGGCAGAACGGCGATTGGAGTGTGCCGTGGGAGCAGTGGAAGAAGGGCAGTGCGCTGAGTTGACGCCGTCTACGATGTAACTCAGTACATGCCGCAGCGGTGGGGCGGTCGGTGGCGTCGGAGGGTGTAAGCCGTGCGGACACGAGGTTTCGGGGAACTGGAAGCCGTGGTCATGGACCGCATTTGGAACCACAATCCCGAAACAGTCACGGTCCGTGACATTTTCGACGAACTGGCCGCCGAACGTCAGATCGCGTACACCACGGTGATGTCCACGATGGACAACCTGCACGGCAAGGGCTGGCTGCAGCGCGAACGCGACGGCCGCGCCTATCGGTACTGGCCGGTCATGACGCGCGAAGAGCATTCCGCGCAACTCATGCGGGAAGCTCTCGACGGTGGCGGCCGCTCGGATCTCGTCCTCAATTATTTCATCGAACAGATCGACCCGGCCGAATCCGACCGGCTGCGCGAGGCGTTACGCCGTCTGGCGCGCCGTACGAGCCGGGCAAAATCCGCTGAAACGAAGAAGCGGTGAACGCGGCGGCGGGCCTGATCGCCTATAGCGCAGCGGTGCTGGCGTTCGGGCCATCAGTGTTGGGCCGCTTGTCGCGCTCCGGTCACGCCCCCCAAATCGGTGTCGTGGCTTGGGTGGGTGCGGTCGCCAGTGTGCTGGTGGCGTGGCTGGCTGCGACGACCCTGCTCGCGGTCAGTGTGGCCGCCCATTGGGGTCGGCACGATTCGCTGGTGCGGTGCTGCGTGGAAGCGTTGTGCCGCTTGGCCGCCGGCGACGCCGGGCGATCCGCGCAGCTGGGGGTGTTGGCGGGTTTGGGCGTGGTGCTGGCTGGCGTCGTCTACCTGGTGATACGCGGCACCCGCATCATCGTGCGGCTGCGCGGCCATGCCCGCGCGCATGCCCGCGCCGTCCGCCTCGTCGGGCGCCCGACTGATGTGCCCGACGTGTACGTCGTCGATGCCCCGGAACGTACCGCGTACTGCGTGGCCGGCCGGCCGTCGACCATCGTGGTCACCAGCGCGGCGGTGGCCGTGCTGGATCGCCACCAACTCGCCGCGGTGATCGCGCACGAACGCGCCCACGTGGCCGGGCACCATCCCGCCGTGCTGACGATTCTGCGGGGCGTGGCAACCGTGTTTGCGTCTCTGAGGCTGATGAACCAGGCGGCCACCGAGGTGTCTCGGCTGCTGGAGATGTGCGCCGACGACGCTGCCGCCCGCCGCCACGGCCGCCACGCGTTGGTCGGCGGTTTGATGGCCTTGGTCGCGGCCGTACCCGCCGGTGCGCTCGGCGCAGCGGATGTCGCCGTGTTGAGCCGGGCGCAGCGACTGCTGTCGCCCTCGGCGCCCGGCGGCCGCGTGACTACGCACGTTGGGCTCGCCGCTGCTGCGACGGCATTTCTGGTCACGCCGGCAAGCCTGGTCGTTCTCGACATCGCGGGACTGTTGCCGTGCATTTAGCGGGGGCCGAGGCGTCAGGTTTCGATGATGCGCGTGACGTACGGCGTCATCCCGGAGGTGCGCACCGGCGAAACCTTGACCGGTACCCCGGTCTGCTGTGCCTCAAGCATCTGACCGCTCCCGAGGTAGAGCGCTTCGTGCTGGCCGCCGCCGGGCCCCCAGAACAACAGGTCCCCACGCTTGGCCTGCGATGGAGGAAGCTGGCGGCCCGCACCGTACTGGTCGCCCGAATACCTTGGCAGCAGCACTCCCACGCCGGCGAACGCATACCGGACCAGCCCCGAGCAGTCGAACCCGACGGTGTCGGCACCGGAGTCAACTCCGCGGCTGGGCCCTGTCAGACTGCCGCCTCCCCATGAGTACGGGACTCCGATCTGAGACCCGGCCCGCCGGATGACGTACTCGATCGCCTGTCTGCCGTAGACGCGGTTACCGCGCAGCGCGCCGGGCGCCGTCACGGTGTTGGTCGGCATCAGCCCTAGACTGCCGAGGAACGAGCGGCCCAGATCCATCGTGGTTTGTGCGGCCCGGGCGCTGGCCTGCAGGGACGCGTTGGCTATGGCCACGGGGTCGCCGGGGGCGCCGGCGCTGAGCAGATTGGGCAATGTCGGGTCCCACGCTCCCGCATTCGGTTCGGCGTGACCGAGCGGCGCGGCGCAGGCGGCCACCGACATGACTGCCAGACATCCTGCGCGCAACAGTGTCCGGCGATCCCAGCAACGTGTGCTCGTCGTGGTGCGGTGCTCGGATGCACGCGGTGGGGAAGGCATGATCGCGTTCTCCCTTCCCTGTCATGGCCTAGTCCGAGGCGCAAGAATCCGTCGTCGCACCGCGTGCCACCGTTACGAACTCCGTACCTATGTAGTAGATACGTAATTTCTGTACCGTACAGCACTCTGTTCACATTGGTAACACCCGTCCCGCGAATTTCAAGCACGTAATTCTCTGTGCCCAAAGAACTTCCGCTTGTTCATCCGGTGGAGGAATCCTCCTTCGTCGAGATGACCAAGGACCCTTCCGTCGCGACGAGAATGGTGAGACCGTAGTACCGGACCTCCTGACATGACGATCATCGGGCGGCCCGATCAGTGCAGACGCATCAAACGGCTCGCCACCTACCGATGTGCACGGGAGCAGCGATGAACGAATCCCAGACCGACCTCGACCAATACTCCGGCGCCCTGTCCACCTGCGTCACTGCCGAGCACGGCGAATATCACGTCAGCATCGCCACCGGGCACCACGATGTGGCATTCGCCGACATCAGGCCCAGCTCTTCGTCCATCGATCTCAGCATCGACATCGCTGCCGGGAACCCGTCGCCACGGGTGCGCAGACAGCTGATCGATGCGGTATTCCACCTCGACGTCATGCACAATCCCGTGACATTGCGGGCCACCCTGCCACTGGGGGACGTCGACCTCCTCGACGATGTCGCTCTGCATTGCGTCGACATCCATACCCGCGCAGCCGGTGGTAGCTGCCTTGTCGACGGGCATTTGACGGCATAACCAAGCGCACGCAGCTACTGCCCCGCGGTCGATCTCTGTCGACGGCTGCGTCCGAGGTAGGCGCCATTCCCCCGTCGTTGCCGACTCAAAAATAAGCTCCACCAACGAAATCAGACGCCCGCGTGGAGCGCTCGCCCCGGTGCTCGTTTGGAATGGTTGCGCCACATGGTGTTCGGCACAAACGGTGAGCCGATTTAGGCGTTTCGTCCGCCTCGGCGGGCCACGCAGCCAGTACTGTGGGACGTTCACGCTGACGTGCGAAAGGAGACCGCTGTGAGCGATCACGTTTACCGTGTCATCGAGGTCGTGGGCAGTTCGCCGGACGGCATCGATGCGGCGATCCGAAACGCCATCTCACGCGCTTCGCAGACTGTGCGCGACCTGGACTGGTTCGAGGTGCAGCAGGTCCGCGGCCACCTCGAGGACGGCGAGGTCAAACACTTTCAGGTCACCCTCAAGGTGGGCTTCCGGTTGGAGTCCGCGGCCGACTGATTTCCGCCCGACCGTTCAGGTCGGAGGGAGGACACGGTCCGTGTCATCAGCACTGGTCGTCGTCGTGAAGAACATCGATCTCAGCGAGTCCCGTTCGGCAATTGCACTGTTATGCGTAGCCCACCCGCGGGTCGGGGTGCAAGGGTGAGGGTTCCTTCGTGCGCTTGGACGACGCTGTTGACGATCGCCAAGCCGAGGCCGACGCCTGCGTGATGCGTACGGACGCGTTCGGACCCGCGCTGAAACGGCTCGACCAGGGTGGAAACCAGTTGTGGCGTGAGCTTTTCGCCGGTGTTCTCGACCGTGAGCACCACGCCGTCGGGGTCGGCGCTGGTGCTGACCCATGCGGCACCGTGGTCGGGCAGGTTGTGAACGATCGCGTTGTGCACCAGGTTCGTCATCAGCTGTCGCAGCAGCGCGGCTGAGCCGGTGGTCGGCGCCACGTCGCCGGACGTCTCGAGGACGACGTCATGTTTCTCCGCCAGCGGCAGGAGGGTTTCCGCGGCTTCTTCGGCGATGAGGGACAGGTCGACGTGTTCATGGGCGAAGGACCGTTGATCGGCGCGGCTGAGCAGCAGCAGTGCTTCGGTGAGGTCGATGGCGCGGGTGTTGACGGCGTGGAGGCGTTCGAGCAGTTCACCGGTGTCGCGGTTGCTGTCCTTGCGGGCCACGTCGAGCAGCGTCTGGGTGATGGCCAGCGGGGTACGCAGTTCGTGTGAGGCGTTGGCGGCGAATCTCTGTTGTTCGGCGACGTGTGCTTCGAGCCGTTCGAGCATGATGTCGAAGGCGTCGGCGAGTTCACGTAGCTCATCTCGCCGCCCCGGTAATCGGATTCGGTGCGACAGTGAGCCTTTCGAGGCCATGCGGGTGGCCGCCGTGATCCGCGTCAGGGGCGCGAGCATTCGGCCGGCCAGCAGCCACCCGCCCACGAGACCGAATACGAGCAGGAACGCCATGACGACGGCGGCTCTCGGAGCGAAAACATGTAGGAGCCTGGACCGAATGGGAAACACATCATTGGGAAAGGCGATGTCAGTGCTGCCCGGGATGATCATCATCCGGTCCGGCACGTAGCGCAGCAGGAACACCCACACGGCAGCCAACAGCAGGGCGCCGGCGAGCATGAGAAATCCGGCATAGCTCAGGGTGAGTTTGAGGCGAAGGCTCAATCCTGGTGCTCTATCCACGGTTTCGTTCCTCACGTCCGGAATCGGCGGCGGTGTCGATGCGGTAGCCGACACCGGGCACGGTGGTGATGACCCAGGGTTCGCCGAGGCGTTTGCGCAACGCGGAAACCGTGATGCGCACGGCATTGGTGAACGGATCGGCATTCTCGTCCCACGCCCGCTCCAGGAGCTCTTCGGCGCTCACGACACCGCCTTCGGCGGCGAGGAGAACTTCGAGCACCGCGAACTGTTTCCGGGTGAGTGCCACATATCGGCCGTCTCGGTACACCTCCCGGCGGAACGGATCCAGCCGCAGCCCCGCGACTTCTCGAACCGGCGGCCTGCTCTGGGCCCGTCTGCGGTCGAGTGCTCGCAGGCGCAGCACGAGTTCGCGCAATTCGAACGGCTTGGTCAGATAGTCGTCGGCTCCGAGTTCGAACCCCGAAGCCTTGTCGTCGAGCCGGTCTGCGGCGGTCAACATCAGGATCGGCATGCCGCTGCCCGATGCGACGATCCGTTCGGCGATCTCGTCGCCAGACGGCCCGGGGATGTCACGGTCGAGGACAGCGATGTCGTAGGTGTTGATGCTCAACAACTCCAGCGCAGTGGCCCCGTCACCGGCGATGTCGGCGGCGATCGCCTCAAGGCGCAAGCCGTCGCGGATGGCCGTCGCCATGTAGGGCTCATCTTCAACGACCAACACACGCATGCTCTCCACGCTACGAGCTGCCGCATATCGTCGGCATATCGAAAATCGCATACGCACCGGCAACACCGTCAGGCCTTGACTGGCCGCCATGACAAACAACAACTCAGCACGTACGCGCCCACCGTTCGTCGCCCTCGCCATGGCCGCCTTGATCGGCTCGGCTGGTGTGGCCATCGCCGCCCAGGCCGTCGCCGAACCCGACGGCCACGATCGGGCGGTGAAGTACTCCGAGTGCATGCGAGCCAACGGCGTTGCGGACTTCCCAAACCCGAACGCCGACGACCAATTCCCCTATGGGGGCATCTCAGTGTCAAAAGCCGCGTGGCAGAACGCAGTCGGCGCGTGCGCGAACTTGCAGCCGCCGGGCTGGTCGACCGACGCCGGTCGCACACCCGCACAGCAGGACGCGGCACTCAGATTCGCGCAATGTGTGCGTGAGCACGGCGTGCCCGACTTCCCCGATCCGGCCACCGCAACGGATCCCCTCATCGACACCTCGAAGATGCGCGGCGACGTGAGCGTGAGCAGCATTCCCGCACTGAAGCCGGCGGTAGCGGCATGCCACGACTTCTTCACCGCCGCGTTGCCACCGCTGGGAACCGGCCGGCCGGGCTGATTGATTAATCGGTTCATCCTGCGGCGGTGGCGTGCGCCACTCATACGTCACCGCCCAGGATGCAGAGTCAAAGCTAAAAAGGGTGCGATCATCCCGCAGGCGACACGTCGGAGCCCGATCCCTTCACCGAAGCCTTCGCGCGCTTCTCTGCGCGTACCGCTTTGCCGTTGCGCACATACCCGGTCGGCGAGATGGACGCGGCGAGCACCGCGTCCTCGCCACCCACGAATGGGTGGAACCCGACCCCGGCGCCACCGCGGCCCTTGACCGGGATGTCGGCGACTTCGGTGACCTTCCAACCCTTTTCAGAGATCGACAGGATGGCTTCGCCGTTTTCGCACGAAATTGGCAAGGCCGCGATGACCTCGTCGCCTTCGCCCGCAAGTTTGACCCCGGCCACGCCGTTTCCGGCTGCGCCTTGCGGGTTCACGGCAGCGGGATCGATGCGCAGGATCTTGCCCCGTCGTGTCACCAGCGCCAGGTGGTAGCCCGGTGTCAGCACGCCGGACCGCAACAGCCCGGTGATGTCCGGTGCCACAGGGATATCGCGGATCTTGAACGGCAGACCGTTGCCGTTGGTGAACTTGACGCGTCCGTCGGTCCATACCGCCCAACCCAGACCCGAGGTGAGAAGGTCGCCATGACTGTCGGAGAACACGCCTCGATCATCGAGGCGCCAAGCGGTATTGACTTTGCGTTCGCGGGGGCCGTCCTCGTCGGCGCTCGATGCCGTCGGGGTGGCGTCGAAATCCAGGACGGTGCGGCGGTCGAATTCGGGTCCCTTGAACAGCTTTGCGGTCTCCACGAGCTCGTTGTCGATGACCACTCGCCGTGCGTCGGGATTCGACACCAGCTCGGTCAATTCGGCGAACTCGGCGTCCAGCTTCTCGGCTTCGGCCTGGAGCTCGATGACGTCGAGCCGGGTCAAGCGCCGCAGTTGCAGTGCCAGCACATAATCGGCCTGGTCGGAATCGATCTCGAACCGCTCTTGCAGTCCCGTGCGGGCCTCGTCGACCGTGTCGGAGGCCCGAATGATCGCGACGGCAGCATCGATATCCAGGTGGATCTTCAGCAGGCCGGCTACCAGATGCCGGCGCGCGACGACCTTCTCGAGCCGATACTCGCTGCGGCGCACCACCACTGAATCACGCAGATGCAGGAACGCGCTGATCAGCTCACGCACCGACCACCACCGCGGCACCCGGTCCTCGTCCAGGGCGACCAGGCTGGCGGCGAATGTCGACTCCAGGGGTGTCAACGCGAGCAGCTGATCTCGGATGGTTTCTGCGCTGTGCCCGCGCTTGGCGGTGACCACGATCCGCAGCCCGTTGCGGCGGTCGGTCAGATCGGACATGTCGGCCACGCCCGAGAGTTCGCCGGACTCGACCAGGGCCCGGATCCGGTCTTGCACAGTGTTACTCGCGACACCGGGCGGTAGTTCGGTGATGACGACGTTCTTGCCGTCGACCGCCAAGGTGCCGCGCACCGTGAATGCGCCGCGACCGGTGGTGATGTACTCGCGCAGTCCGGTGGTGCCGACCACGGTGGCGCCGCAGCCCCAGTCCGGGCCGGGAATGAGCTTCACCAACCTGTCGTCGGTCATGTTCGGGGTTTTCAGCAGCGCCCGGCAGGCGGCCATGACCTCACGCGGGTTGTGCGCGGGCACCTTGGTGGCCCAGCCTTCCGCGATACCCACCGCGCCGTTGCACAGCAGCACCGGCCACCGGGCTGGCAGCACCGTCGGCTCGATCCACTCGCCGTCGAATGTGGACACCATGGGCACCGCGTGATCGTCGAGCTCGGCGGTCAGCGCCGCGCCGGGCGCCGACAACCGCATCTCTGTGTAGCGGTCGGCAGCGGGAATGTCACCCTGGATGCGCGGGAAAGCGCCTTGCCCGTCAATGACTTTCACGCGCTGGAACTCGGCGGCCATCAGCGCGGCGGCCCCGTACATCGATGCGCCGCCGTGGGGGTGCAGGTTGCCGGTGACGGCCGAGCACACCTTCGAGGACTTCTGCGGCTTGTTGCCGGGCAGCAGCTTCGAGTCGTGCATCTGATAGAGCAGACGCCGCTGACCGGGCTTGAGTCCGTCGAACGCCGAAGGGATGGCGCGATCGCTGACGCTGTAGAGCGCGAACGTCAGCTGGTAGTGGTTCCAGTAGTCGTCGGCGCTCTGGTCGAGCACCAGGTCCGGATTCTGTTCCGGAACGTCCAGGGTGGCGGTCACTTCGTACTCCTAGTCCAGGTCCAGCGCGGAGGTGTCGACGCGGGATGCGACATCGGCCATCCACGTACGCCGGCCCTCGGGCGGCCCGCCGAACAGGGTGTGGTGCAACTTCTTGTCACCGTCGTCGAGGTGTACCCGAATCACGGTGCGCCGCTGCGGATCCAGCACGGTGTTCCAGAAGTCGTCGGCATCCATCTCGCCGAGGCCTTTGTTGCGCTGCACCTCTACCTTGCGCTTTGAGGTGGCGCGCATCTGTGCCACTGCGGCGTCCCGCTCGGACTCGTCCTGGCAGTAGATGCGCTGTGTTCCATCCTTGACCACGAACAGCGGAGGCAGCGTCACGTAGACCATCCCGGCCTCGACGAGCGGGCGGTAGAAGTCCAGGAACATCGAGATCAGGCTCGAGTTGATGTTGCCGCCGTCGGGATCGGCGTCGGAGGCGAACAGGATCCGGTCGTACCGGCACTGCTCCGGGTCGCAGTTGTCGCGCAACCCGCAGCCCAAAATGCGTTCGATCGCGTCGAACTCATCTTTGACCCGCGCCTTGCTCACGGTGAACCCATAGACGTTGGGCGGCTTCCCTTTCAGCGGGAACGCCGCCTGGAACGTGGCGTCGCGCGCCGCTTTGATGGTGCCCAGCGCCGAATCGCCCTCGCAGAGGAACAACTCGGCACCCGACCCGCGGCCGGTTTCCCGGCTGGGCAGCAGCTTCGGCGGCAGCGACAGATTCGTCCCAAGCCCCTTGGCTTTCGACGCCGCCCGGGAGCGGGCCTTGGCGCCTTCGGCGCTGCGGCGCGCCCGGGCCGACTCCAAGGCGAGCTTGGTCCACAGCGTCACCGCATCGCTGTTGCCGGGGTTGGCCGCCCAGATGGTGACGCTGCGAGCCACGTCAGGGGCCATCGCCACGTTCAAGGACCGCGACGACACCGCGGTCTTGGCCTGGGAGTCCCATGCCACGTCGGGCGCGCGGGTGTCGACGGCCAGCGCGGTGACCGCGGCGAAGTCCTGCGGCTCCGGGCCGTCCTCGCCTTTGGCCAAGCCGAGATCACGGATGCGGGACGCGCGGTCGGCGAGGGCTTCGGACAACCCTTTCATCGCGGCCGTCAGATGCGATCCACCGCCCGGGGTGCGCACGGTGTTGCAGAACGCGGCCACCGTGGCCGGTTCGGCAGGCCCGGCGGTCAACGACCAGCGGAACGGCGTGGGGCCGCGGCCGGTCGTGTACTCACCCCGCCCTTCGACGGCTGCGCGCACGTCGGGCAGGGGAGTGCCGGCAGCGGTGCACATGAGGTCGAGCAGGGTGTCGGTGCCCCACGGGCCGTTGAACGGCTCCATCAACGCGGGCGGCACGTCTTCGCCCGGCCAGCCTTCGTCGACGACGTGCAGGTGCACGCCGGGCGACATTCGCGCCGCGGCGTGTGCCCGCAGCAGCACCTCCCCGACGTCCACGGTCGAATCCGGCACCACGGTCGCGTCGAACAGGATGCGCACCGTGGTGCCGTGGGCGTCCGGCTTGCGGTTGCCGGTGCCGCGCAGCTTCTGCGTGTCAGCGCGGGTGAACGGGGCGTCCGGGTCGAACTCTTTCCCCTCGAACGTCCCGGGGTAGCCACGGCCGAAACTCTGCACATAGGTCTTGCCGGCTCGGCGCACAGTCACATCGGTGCGGGCGGAGATGAACACCGCCGCCGCGGCGCCGATGCCGTTCAAACCGGCGCCAGTGCTGGCGGCGTCGGAGTGGGCGGAGAACTTGCCGCCGGCCCGTGCGGTGCCGAGGGTCTTGACGATGCCGTTCTTTCCGGTGACCGGGTCGGAGTCGACGGGCAGGCCGCGGCCGTCGTCGGCGACGCTGACCGAACCGTCGGCGTGCAGGGTGATGGTGACAGTGGATCCGCCGTGGCTGGGGTCGGCGACCTCTTCGATCGCGTTGTCGACCAGCTCACGCAGCGCGGTGTTGAGCACGTCCAGGCCCAGGTTCACCGCGGGCCGCAGGCGCGTGTGCTGGACATCGTCGAGCTCGGTGATGTCTGCGGCGTTGTAACTCACTGCTGATCCTTCCCACCGCGGCCGGTGTCAGGGCGATCGGGGTCTCGTCAAAGGTGTGCCGCAGGAATCGTAGGCGGCAGGACCGACAGCTCGGGGTATGCCGCTCGGGGGATGCGGCAGGTAGCTATCCTGCTTGCGGCTCGTCGGGTTCCTACCTGGTCTTTTCTGAACGTTGTTGTCCATGGAGCAGAGCAGCGATAGCCGGCAAGGAGAATGACCATCTCACGTTGACGGGCTGGACGGCGCCGATCGCACTCCTACAATTCGGCCCATGTCGTTCTCTCTCGATCCTGAGGCCAGGCCGTACTTCGAGGAGACGATCAAGAAGTCAAGGTTCATCGCCCGGCTCCGCCATTGCAGCAGCGAGGAAGAGGCCTCCGAATTCCTCGCGCTCGCCCGCGAACTAGAACGTGGAGCGGGCCACCACTGTTTCGCCTACGTCCTCGGCGACGAAATCGAGAGTCGCATCGAGCGATACAGCGACGATGGCGAGCCGGGCGGAACCGCAGGCGCACCGATCCTGGCCGTCCTCAAGGCGCGGGAGCTGGTGAACGTCGTCGCGGTGGTGTCGAGATACTACGGCGGTATCAAGCTCGGAACCGGTGGGCTCACGCGCGCATACTCCGGCACCGTCACGTCGGCACTCGAATCGACGCCGCTGCAGGCACGTGTCCGGATGCAGGTGTTCACCCTCGCGGTCGATCACGCCGAGGCGGGATGGGTCGAGGCGGAACTGCGCCGGCGCGGATTCGAGGTCGACGGCGTCCACTACGGGCAGAAGGCGGTCATCAGGGTCCGTTGTGCCGAGGCGGCGACTCTTGATTCCGCGGTAGCCGAAATAACCTCGGGCCGTGGGGAACTCGTTCACATGGGGCACGTATGGGGCGTCGCGTGACGTCTCATCGGGGAGGGTTTCCCGCGGGATGCCAGCCGCGCATCGCTGCGTCCAACTGCTCGTCTTTCAGCGCATCCACGCGCAGGCCTGGTTGGTCCTCGCGCTGTCGCATACCGTCGAGGAGCAGTCCGACGTAGCGCCGCCACAGGTCGGGTTCGACGTGGCCGGCCCACTCGCTGACGGTCCCTGCCAAGAGACCCAGGATCGGCATGTCCGAGTTTTCTACGTCGGGCCGTAGATAGCCGTCGGCGCGGGCCCGCTCGACAAGTTTCGTGACCGACGGGGACAGCCGCAGCCGTGCGCACTCGACGCCATGGCCGCCGTAGGCCCTGCTGTAGACCATCTCGCGGAGTCCACGGTCGGTCGCGGTCAGCTCGCATTGCTGCTCGACGAACCACACGAATCCGTCCCACGAATTCTCTTTCTGCAACGCGGTTTCCGCCAGCGCGACCACTTGGTCGATACCGTCCTCGAAGACCGCGTCGAGGAGCTCCTGCTTCGTGGTGAACCGGCGGTACACGGTGCCCACCCCGACGTTGGCGTGCCGTGCCACGTCGTTGAGCGTCGCTTCGAGACCTTTTTCGGCGAACAGTTCCCGCGCGGCGTCGAGAACACGCTGCCGGTTGCGCTCTGCATCCTTGCGCAGCACGCGGCGAGTTCCGTCGGTCATATCTCCCAGCTTAAGTGATCGGGGTCATAAGTGGATTGAAGTTATCCACTTAATAGGTTAGCTTGCTTAACTGAACTGAGCAGGCGTCGCGCACTAGGTCGTCGCGAATCCACCGAACGCTGAGAGGCCCACCATGACCAAGGCGCTGCGACGAATGTGGCTCCCCGTTTTGATCATCGTCGCTGTTGTGGCCGGCGGCCTGGTCGTGATGAACGTGCGGAAGGTTTTCGGTTCGAATCCCGTTGTGGTGACGGACAAATCCTCGGACAACGCCGAGGACTTCAATCCCAAGATCGTCAAGTACGAGATCTTCGGCTCGGGGGCAACGGCAGTGATCAACTACATGGATCTGGAAGGCAAGCCCCAGCGCGTCCCGAGCACACCGTTGCCGTGGACGTTGACGCTGCAGACCACCCTGCCCTCGGTGATGCCCAACATCATGGCCCAAGGCGACGGCGACACCATCAGCTGCCGCGTCAGCGTCGATGACGAGGTCAAACAGGAGAGGACCGCTACCGGCATGAACGCCGAAACCTTCTGCTTTGTGAAGGCCGCATGAGCGCGCCGACGGACGACGCTCCGACCGACGCCATTCCGGCAGCACGCCATGCCGCGCCCGCGCGGCCGCGCCTTCCGCGGTTCATCCGAACGTTCGCGGTGCCGATCATCCTGGCGTGGATCGCGATCGTGGCCGTTCTCAACACCGTCGTCCCGCAGCTCGAGGAAGTGGGCAAGCTGCGCGCGGTGTCGATGAGCCCCAACGACGCGCCCTCGATGATCGCCACCAAACGGGTCGGCAAGGTGTTCCAGGAGTACGACACCAGCAGCTCGGTGATGATCGTGCTCGAAGGCGATCAGCCCTTGGGTGCCGATGCCCACGACTTCTACGACAAGATGGTTCGGGATCTGCGCGCCGACACCACCCACGTGCAGCACGTCCAGGACTTCTGGGGCGATTCGCTGACCGCCAAAGGCGCGCAGAGTGCCGACGGCAAAGCCGCCTATGTCCAGGTCTACATCGCAGGCGATCAAGGTGAAACGCTGGCCAACGAGTCGGTCGAGGCGGTGCGCCACATCGCCACCGAAAGTCCCGCTCCGCCAGGCGTGAAGGCCTACGTCACCGGGCCCGCCGCGACGAGCACCGATCAGAATGCCGTCGGCGACAAGAGCATGGAAATGATCGAGATGGTGACCTTCGCGGTCATCGCGGTCATGCTGTTGGGGGTTTATCGGTCCGTCGTCACGATGCTCATCGTGATGGTGATGGTGGTTCTCGAACTGTCTGCCGCCCGAGGGTTGGTGGCATTCCTGGGATTCCACAACGTCTTCGGGCTGACGACCTTCGCCACGAACCTGGTGGTCACCTTGGCCATCGCTGCGGCCACCGACTACGCGATCTTCCTGATAGGTCGATATCAGGAAGCGCGGAGAGCCGGTGAAGATCGAGAATCGGCCTACTACACCATGTTCCATGGAACGGCGCATGTTGTGCTGGCCTCGGGCCTGACGATTGCCGGTGCGACGCTGTGCCTGCACTTCACCCGGTTGCCGTACTTCCAGACGATGGGTATCCCGTTGTCGATCGGCATGGTGATCGTCGTCGCGGCGGCGCTGACCATGGGGCCCGCCGTCATCTCGGTGTTGAGTCGCTTCGGCCGCATCCTGGAGCCGAAACGTGTGACCCAGTCCCGCGGGTGGCACCGGATCGGCACCGCCACCGTGCGGTGGCCCGGCGCAATCCTGGTGTGCGCCATCGTCGCATCGCTGATCGGCCTGATCACGCTGCCCGGGTACCACACCACCTACAACGACCGCATCTACCTGCCCGACGACGTTCCGGCGAACGTCGGCTACGCGGCCGCCTTCCGGCATTTCTCCGAGGCCAAGATGAACCCGGACCTGATGATGATCGAAACCGATCGCGATCTGCGGAACCCGGCGGACTTCCTGGTCATCGACAAGATCGCCAAGGCGCTGAAGGCAGTTCATGGCATCGCCCAGGTGCAGACCATCACCCGGCCCGACGGGGATCCGATCAAGCATTCGACGATCCCGTACACGCTGGGCCAGAACGGCACCAGCCAGATCATGAACAACGACTACATGCAGACCAATCTCGACAACATGCTCAAACAGGCCGACGACCTCCAGATGAGCATCGACGCGATGACCGAGATGATGAACATTCAGACGGACCTCGCCGCGGTGTCGCAGCGCATGGCCGACAAGATGAAGACCACCTCTGGCGACATCTCGTCGGTTCGGGATCACCTGGCAGACTTCGACGATCAGTTCAGGCCGCTCCGTAATTACCTCTACTGGGAACCGCACTGCTTCGACATTCCGATGTGCTGGTCCCTGCGGTCGGTCTTCGACAGCCTCGACGGCATCGGCACGATGTCCGACGACTTCCAGGACCTGGTCCCCGACATGCAGCGCATGGCCGACCTGATGCCGCGGATGGTCGCCGTGATGCCGGCACAGATCCAGTCGATGAAGAACCAGAAGCGGACGCTGCTGAACCAATACCAGGTGCAGAAGGCTCAGCAGAACCAGACGATGGCGATGCAGGAGAACTCCACCGCGATGGGTGAGGCGTTCGATGCGGCCAAGAACGACGACTCGTTCTACCTGCCGCCGGAAGCGTTCCAGACTGCCGACTTCCAGCGCGGGATCAAGCTCTTCATGTCGCCCGACGGACATGCGGTGCGGTTCACCATCATTCACCAGGGTGACCCGTTGACGCAGGAGGGAACCTCACGTATCGAACCGCTCAAGGTCGCGGCGGCCGACGCGATCAAGGGGACACCGTTCGAGGGAGCCAAGATCTATCTGGGCGGCAGCGCAGCCATGTACAACGACATGCAACTGGGCGCCAATTTCGATCTGCTCATCGTCGCGGCGTCCGCGCTGATCCTGATCTTCATCATCATGATGGTGCTCACCCGTGCCGTGGTGGCCTCGGCGGTGATCGTCGGCACGGTGGTGCTCAGTCTGGCCTCGGCATTTGGCTTGTCGGTGCTGCTGTGGCAACACGTCGTGGGTATCCCGCTGCACTGGATGGTGCTGCCGATGTCGGTCATCGTCCTGCTGGCCGTCGGCGCGGATTACAACCTGCTGCTGGTGTCCCGCGTGAAAGAAGAGATCCACGCGGGTTTGAAGACCGGCATCATCCGCGCCATGGTCGGCACCGGTGCCGTGGTCACCGCCGCGGGTCTGGTCTTCGCCTTCACCATGGCGTCGATGGCGGTCAGCAATCTGATCATCATCGGCCAGGTCGGCACCACCATCGGCCTCGGCTTGCTGTTCGACACCCTCGTGGTCCGGAGTTTGATGACACCGTCGATCGCCACGCTGCTGGGCCGCTGGTTCTGGTGGCCACAGCGGGTCCGTCAGCGCCCGGTGCCGCAACCCTGGCCGAAGGCGATCCAACGCAACCCCGAGGAGGCGTTGGCCTGATGAGGCCGGAAGCGAGAGGTAAAGGATTGTCTACCAACCTGATTCGGTGTGCTGTCGCCGCCGTCGCGATGGCCGCGACAGTGGCAGCCGTTCCGGCGCTCGCCTCGGCCGATGCCACCGACGATTACCCGATCCCGAACCGCATTCTCAAAACGCCGTGCACTGCTGAGCAGATCATGGCCGCCGCGCGTGATGTCGAACCGGTGTACTACGAGCGCTACATGATCGACTACAACAACAAGCCCGCGGCCGATCAGCAAGGTGCGCAGGACCGGATCCACTGGTTCTTCTCGCTGGACTACGCCGGACGGCGTCAGTACTCCGAGGACACGGCCACCAACGCGTTCTACGAGAACATGTCCTGGCGGTGGCCGAACTGGGCCAAGTTGTTCTTCAACAACAAAGGGGTGGCCGCCCGTACCACCGACGTCTGCATGAACTACCCGGCAGGCGACATGTCGGTGTGGAACTGGACCTGATTGCGTACCCGGTCAACAATTACCGACGGCGAAAATTGTTGACCGGGTTGTCGATCCTGCGGAATCGCTGAAATCGCCCTGAGCCGACTCGAGTACAGTTCTGCACGCCAAACTCGGCACGTCCGCACGGCAAACGACTTACAGTTCCGATCGTGTCCGAGACGGTTGAGCACGTCGACGACGAGCAGCGCGCAGTCGTCGACTATCTGGCGCGGCTCGGTGCCGCGATGCTCGCCGCCGATTATTCGGTCGACTATGTGCGGATGGTGCTCACCCGCGCCAGCGACCGCTTTCGTCTCGAACCTCGTTTTCTGATCTTGCCGAACTACCTCCAGGTCGGCGAATCCTGTGACAGCCGTATCGAGCACGTCGGTGAGAGCATCCGCTACGACCAGGCGTTCCAACTCGGCGCACTGGTGCGCAGGACGTATCGGAACTTCATCAGTCCCTCGGACGGCACCGCTGAGCTCGACCGGATTCTGGCTTTGCCCCGCCCGCTTCCGTGGTGGGTCAACATGATCGGGTACGCAGTGCAGAGCGCGGCGTACGGACTGATCCTGCAGCCGACTCCGGTCGGATTGGTGGCGGCCACCGGTTTCGGCCTGGTTGTCGGGGTTCTCGATATCATCGCGCGCTTCAATGCCGCATTCCTCCGGCTCCTGCCGTTCATCAGCGCCTTCATCGTCACGTTCGCGGCGTTCAGCATCGGACGGCTACTGCACATGGGGCAGGACAGCCTGCGCGTGCTCATACCGCCGCTGACGTTGTTCCTGCCGGGTGTCGGCATCACGTTGGCAATACTCGAGGCGTCTACAGGTGAAGTCGTTTCCGCGGCGGCTCGCCTCACGCAAGGGTTCACCCGGCTGGCGCAACTCGCGCTCGGAATCGTGCTCGGTATCCAAGCCCTCGGCATCACGCAGTGGGAGTTGACCGACGCACCGCGAAACCTGCTCGGCCCCTGGGCGCCGTGGCTAGGGGTTGCGGTGTACGGCGTGGGAATCATGCTCTACCACGGGCCGCCCCGCCGATTCATGCCGTGGTTGCTGCTCATCCTCTACGTCAGCTATGCCGCTCAATTCGGCACCGCTGAACTGTTCGGTGCGTACACCAGCGGATTCGGTGGTGGCTTGGCGCTCATGATCTGCACCTTGGCGCTGGGTGAGCTGCGCAGCACGCCGTCCTCACGGGTTCTGCTCGTACCCGGGTTCTGGCTCATGGTGCCCAGCTCGATCGGCCTGGTCGGCATCACCGAGATCGTCGGCGGCGACGGTGACAGCACCAACGCGATCATCCTGATGCTGGTCTCGATGTTGTCGATCTCGCTGGGATTCCAGGCCGGACGCGCGATCTGGGCACTCGTACCGCCCCGCATCCGCTTCCGCGACGACGCAGAATATTGACGGGTGGGACACCGAGAGGAGCCTCAGCATGGAACGAACTGCCCAGGCGTGGCTTGAAGCGGGTGCTCACTTCGAGTGGGTCCCGACCGAACCCATGCGGCATACCCGCAACCTGAACATCTTCCACGCCGAGTTCGGCGATCCCGAGGCGCCGGTGCTGCTGATGGTGCACGGGTTTCCGACCAGCAGCATCGACTGGCAGGACGTGGTGGGGGAGCTCAGTACTGACTATCGGGTGTGCGTCCTCGACCTGCCCGGCTTCGGATTCTCGGACAAGCCCAAAGGCGAGGACTACACCCTGCGGCGTGACAGTGAGCTGCTCGGCTACTACCTGGTCGACGTCCTCGGTACGCACGAGGCTGCTGTCGTCGCCCACGATCGCGGCGACAGTGTCGCGCTGGCGTTCGCGCACCGCTGTGCCACTGGGCAGACGCCGTTCGCCGTGTCCAATCTGGTGCTCAGCAACGGGAACATCTTTTTGCCGCTGTCGAATCTGAACCAGTTCCAGCGGCTCGTCCTGCACCCTGAATCGGCTGCCGCGACCATCGCGGCGATCACGCCCCAGATCCTTGCCGCCGGTTTGGGGCAGACGACGTTCACGCCGCGGCGATCACTCGATGATCCAGCGATCGCTGCGCTGGCAGACACGTTCGCCGTCAACGACGGCATCGGCGTCATCCACGACACGATCCAATATCTGGTGGAACGGTCCGAGCACGAGCAGGAATGGCTGAGGGCCCTGGCCGCCATGCCGGCGAAAACCACTGTGGTGTGGGGGTTGTACGACGAGATCTCGCCGCTGCGGGTCGCGGCGTACGTCTGGAACAACTACCTCGCGACCAAGCCGGGGGATAACGAATTCTGGCTGCTGCCGGGCGCCGATCACTACCTGCAGAACGATCAGCCGACGCAATTCGTCCAGGTCCTCAAGGCCACGCTGTCGGACAGCTCGCCCACCGCTCCTGGGGCCGTGAGCCCCGATCCACAGGCGCCGGTGTTCCTCGATCGATCGCGGCCGCAACTGCCCACGGCGCAGGAAATGCTCGCCGGAACCTAGATCCGGCCTCATCCGGCGTAGGTTCGACGTGTGGCTCACCCAAGTCACGCGAGGGCGGTGCGGGCAGCGGCTCGGCGTCTGCTCTACATTGCGGCGACCGGGATCCTTGCTGCGGGCTGCGCAGGCGGCCCGGCCGGTCCACAGTCCTTGCCATGGCAACAGGTGTCGACGCTTGACTTGCCCGGTGGCACAGGTCGTTTCGATTACACGGCGCTGGACGCTGGAAAAGGCCTGCTGTTCCTGGCGCATATGGGGGCCGGCCAGCTCGTCGAGGTCGATCTGCCTCACCACCGGGTGCTGCGGACCGTGAACGACCTGCCGGATGTGCACGGCGTGATCGTGGTGCCCGAAGAGAGGCGGGTCTATGCGACCGTGACCGCACGCAACCAGCTGTTGGCGCTCGACGAGGACACCGCCGCCACCGTTTTCGCTGTTCCGACTGGCGCCTATCCGGACGGTCTGGCCTACGACCCGCTACGGCATACGGTGTGGAGCACCAACGAAAGTGCCGGCAACGAAACGGTTGTCGACGCCGTAGCCGGCGCGGTGGTGGCGACCGTCCCTCTCGGCGGAGAAGTCGGCAACGTCGTCTACGACCCCGCCATCGACCGCATCGTCGTTGCCGTACAAGGCCGCGGTGAGCTGGCGGCGATCGATCCCGTCTCGAAAGCGGTCGTCGACCGCATTGCGACTCCGGGATGCGATCGCCCACACGGGCAGGTACTGGACAACGTCCACCAGGTCATGTTCGTCGGCTGCGAAGGCAATGCCACCCTGGTCACGGTCGATCTCGCGAGCCGCAGCGTCGTCGACAGGCTGACGGTCGGTGATACGCCCGACGTGCTGGCCTACGATCCGCCGAGAGACCGGGTGTACGTCGCCTCTGAAAGCGGCTGGGTCAGCATCGCCGACCACGACCGCGGACATCTGCACGCGCGCGGCTCGGCTCACGTCGCCACCGGAGCTCACACCTTGGCCCTGGACCCGGTAACCGGCCAGGCCTATCTCCCGATCGCCGACAATGGTCACGGCACGCCGCAGTTGTGGGAATACCGACCGAGCGCGGCTTCGTCCCGATGATCGGGCGGTGTGGTGCGAGCCCGCCGAACAGGCCATACCATCAGCTCGTATGCGGCACGCCTTTCGGGCGCAGCTCGATGCCCTGCACGGCGGGATCGCCGACCTGTGTGATCACGCCGGATCCGCCATGGGCCACGCCACCGAGGCGCTGCTGCAGGCTGATTTGCAGATCGCCGAAGGCGTCATCGACCGCTACAGCGACATCGCCTACCTGTGCGCATCGCTCGAATCCGACGCGTTGGTGATCCTGGCGCGGCAAGCCCCCGTGGCCGGTGATCTTCGAGCAGTGGTGAGCTCGCTCAAAGATGTGGCCGACCTCCAGCGGATGGGTGCGCTGGCGACGCATGTCGCGCGGATCAGCCGACGCCGCCATCCTGCGGTCGCGGTACCCGCCGAGGTTGCCGGCTATTTCGGCGAGATGGGCCGTATCGCCGTCAGACTCAGTGAGGACACCAAAAATGTTGTGCTGGCTCGGGATCCAGACCAAGCCGCGCAATTGAACGTCGATGACGAAGCGATGGACGAGCTGCACCGAGAACTGTTCGCACAGGTGATGAACCCGGGCTGGTCACACGGCACCGTCACGGCCGTCGACGTCACATTGCTGAGCCGCTACTACGAACGTTTCGCCGACCACGCTGTCGATGTCGCCAACCGCGTCATTTACCAAGCGACGGGGAAACAGCAGCGCTGAATGCGGCCCAGGGTGTCAGCGTGGCAGCTGGTCGAGCCACCCGGAGTTACCGTCGACGGCCTTGCTGTCGATGACGACAAGTGGCACACCGGGATCGGGGAACTGACTGAGCAGTGCATGGTTGTTCGTCGCGATGGTGTGCGGGTCGTAGGGGATGGGCAGGCCCAGCCGGATCATGTCTTGCGCGGACTGCGGCGCGCCGACGTGATCCGCGAGGCTCGCGAGTTGATCGTTGCTGAGATCTGACGGGCCCTTCTCCTTCGGCTGCTGATCAGCGGAATAGATCTGCTCTATGAAGCGCCACGTGGTGTCGCTCGATTGCGAGTGGTCTGCGACGAGGTAGGCAGCGTAGATCGCTCGACTGTCGTAAGTGCCACTGGCCGAGTACTTCTCCAGGAAATTGACGAAGCGAACGTTGACGTGAAGCTTGCCGGCTTCGATGCGTCGGCCGATCTCGGCGCCCTGGTCTCGGACCATCTTGCCGCTGAAGGGGCACAGCGGATCGAGATAGAGCTCGATCTGGCCTGGCGCCGCTGGATCGCCGAGGGCGATGACATCGCCCGCGGGCGACGCGTCGGCCGCGTACGCCCGACCGACGTTGGGACCCCACACCACAAGCAGCGCTGCGAGCAGGCCCACCAACGCGATGTGAATCGATCGAAATGCCGGCGTCTTCACCGAGCCGGCTCCAGTCGGGCTCACATTCATGATCACCATCATGTCCCAGGCAGGGATGGCATCATGTCGCTGTGCGTTCGACCAGTCGAGGGTTGAAGCCGGGGATCGCCCGATGACGACGTTCTTGCTCATCCCGGGCGGTGGGGCGGACCCGTCGTGCTGGCGGTTCGTCGTGGCCGAGTTGGCCGACCGTGGGCACCGAGGAATCGCAGTTGACCTGCCTTGCGAGGACGACGCGGCGGATCTGCACGCATATGTGGCGGCAGTCGCCGCCCAATATGCCCATCAGCGGCACGACAACGAGCGGCCTGTCGTCGTAGCTCATTCTTTCGGCGGCTTCACCGGGGCCCTCGCCTGTGCGCGGGTCGACGCGTCCGCCATGGTCTATGTCTCGGCTATGATCCCGCGGCCGGGCGAACGACCCGATGATTGGTGGGCGGCGACCGGATGGAAGGACGCGCACCGTGCCGCGGCCAAGTCTGGCGGGTATGACCCCGATGACATGGATGCTCTGTTCTACAACGGAGTCGACGCCGCGGTAGTAGCGGACGAGGTCGAACGTGGACAGTCAGATACGCCGTCGCTGGCACCGTGGCCGTCAGCAGACCTTCCCCAGCTACCCACCCGGTTCGTGCTGTTCAGGGATGACCGCTTCTTCCCTGAGTCGTTCATGCGTCGGGTGGTAGCCGAAAGACTGGGCATCGAACCTGACATCATTCCCGGCGGGCACATGGCGATGTTGTCGCATCCGGTTGAGCTCGCCGATCAACTCGTCTCGGCGGCCGAAGCGTGCAAGGGGATGTAACACGGGGCAACCCCGCCACCGATACGCGAATGTGACCGCTCACACGCCTGCAGCGAACCAGCCCTATGAGTTGAGCGTGGCACGTTGCTCGAGGTGACGACGCCGTCTGTCGCGCCGCGTCGGCGAGGTCGCCCACCGACAGCTACGGCAGCAGGGACGAGGAACCGGATTCTGCAGGCGGCCCGCGAAGTGTTCGGTGAATGCGGGTACGACGCCGCGACGTTCCAGACCATCGCGCGCCGAGCCGGCCTGACCCGACCAGCCGTCTGCCATCACTACGCCAGCAAGTCCCAGCTCTACAGCGCAGTGGTCGAGCAGACCACTGCCGCGGTGATCAGTCCCGCCGTCCTCAAGGCCCAGCACCAGCCGACCCTGCTGGCCAAGCTGTCGACCTTCTTCGCGGCGGTCATGAGCGCCGAGTCCGCTGCCGCCGCATTTCTGGTGACGACGGTGTTCGAGTCGCGTCGGCACCCTGAATTCGCCGACTCCACCCCCGACGCGTTGCAGGCTTCGCGGGAATTCGTCGCGTGGGCCCTTGACGACGCAGTGGGCCGAGGCGAGGTTGTCGTCAACACCGACGTCGCCGAGACGGTCGAGATGTTGCTCGCGGCCATGTGGGGACTGGGCTTCTACGTCGGCTACGTCAGCAGCGGTGGGCACCTCGGTGACATGGTCGACCAGTTCGAGCTGCTGATGGCCAACAAACTCTGGCAGCTGAGCAGCGCGGTGGCTGACCAGGCGTAGTCGACGCGGTTGCGTCTCGTCCCTACTCCTGCCGGTCGATGATCTCCCGTAGTTCGGAGTTGTGGTCTTCGAGATCCAGGATGCGGGCAATACCGGCGATGTTGACGCCCGCGGCCACCAATGCGGCGATGCGCCGGATGCGGGCAAGGTCATCCGCGCTGTAGCGGCGGGTGCCCCCTTCGGTACGGCTGGGCGACAGCAGGCCGTGGCGCTCCCACAGCCTCAGCGATTGGGTGGGAACGCCGGAGAGTTCGGCGGTGACGGAGATGCCGTATACGCCGTGGTCAGGGGCGGGCGCACCGCGGGCCCGGTGTCTGTCGGCACCTGCCGGACGGTGGCTTCCAGTGTCGGGGAGATCTTGGGGCGGCAATCTACTTGCCTCTCATCTGTCGTGATGCTATATAGAAACTTGTGCCGACTGACACAGATTATCAGTCGGCTTCCATTCAGAACAGGAAAGGATGTGTGGAGGTGGCCACCATGCTGATGCGTACTGATCCGTTCCGGGACCTGGACCGTTTCGCCCAGCAGGTGCTCGGCACGGCAGCGCGCCCGGCGATCATGCCGATGGACGCCTGGCGTGATGGTGAAGAGTTCATCGTCGAGTTCGATCTGCCCGGTATCGCGGAGGACTCGCTGGATCTGGACATCGAGCACAATGTGGTGACGGTGCGCGCGGAGCGTGCGCCAGTGGACCCCGACAGGGAGATGCTCGCGACGGAGCGGCCCAGGGGGGTGTTCTCGCGCCAGTTGGTGCTCGGCGACAACCTGGATACGGCCAAGATCGCCGCGAAGTATCACGACGGGGTGCTGCAGCTACGAATCCCGGTGGCGGACAAGGCCAAACCTCGCAAGATCGTCGTCGACCGACCTCGCGACCATGCGATCGTGGACGCCGACTCCTCGTCGCCCAGAGAATCCATCAACGCCTGATCGGCCGCGCACGCGTCAACGAATTTCGCGGTGCGTGGCGTCCCGGGGAGTTGGATGACCGGACTTCTTCAGGCCCAGCGCCCCGGCCGACCCGCTGAACAACCGCACATCGGGAAAGGGGGTGGGACCACCGCGATGTGGCAAGAGGGGGTGGCGGCGGCAGCGCCCCCACCCCTCGGACAAGGAGTTGGGCCAATGGCCGGTGCGCTGTGAGATTGGGAGGTTGGGGGTCCTGACGAAGGCTGCGAAGCCAAACGTGCTGAGCAACTTACATTCTGATGTGAAACAACGCTTGCATAACCGAAGCTATTTAGGATGGAACCATGACTGGGGCTGGCGATGGCACGTCCATTTCCGGGATCGACGTCTCCGGGACTGCAGGCGTAGCGGCGACCGACGTGATCGACGTCTTGACCGAGGGGCTGGCCGGGCAGGCGCCGGCGACGATGGGGTGGTTCCGCTTCTATTTCGATGAGCAGCGATGGGAGTGGTCGGAGCAGGTTGCGCGGTTGCACGGCTATGAGCCCGGCACGGTGGCGCCGACGACCGAGCTCGTGCTGTCGCACAAACATCCCGACGACCGCGACAAGGTTGCCGACACCATCGAAGCCATCATGAACACGCGCGGTGCGCTCAGCAGCAGGCACCGCATCGTCGACACCGCCGGTGCGGTGCACTGGGTGATGGTGATCGGGGACCAGTTCTTCGACGGTCACGGCGCGGTGATCGGCACGCACGGTTTCTATGTTGATGTGACGCCGGCCGAGGATCAGCGTAGGGACGCCGAGCGTCGGCGGCAGGACCTTGTCACGGCGCGGGTGGCCGAGATCGCCGCCAGTCGCGCCAGCATCGAACAGGTCAAGGGCATGCTGATGCTCATCTACAACGTCGACGAGGACGTGGCGTTCGATGTGCTCAAGTGGCTGTCTCAAGAACACAACGTCAAGCTGCGCGTCCTGGCCCAGCAGTTGAGCATCGACCTGCGGGGCGTGGCCCGGGAGACCGTTGATCAGTCAATCTATGACCACGTGCTGCTGACGGTGCATCAACGTCTGGCGGCGAACCCTGAAGCGGCGTCCTGACGCCAATTCCCGTTCAGTCCGCGCTTTCCCGGTCTTCGAGGCCGACGGCTGCTCGCAGCTCCTTGACGTCGGCTTCGGCGTCCGGATCGTCTCGCAGATGGTGCATCAGATCGCCGAGGGCCTCGGCGATGGCATTGAGTTTCTGCTGAAGCGCGTCGTCCGAGCGGCGCTCGGTGTTCTGCAGCAAAGCCACCAGCAAGAACGTGATGATGGTGGTGATCGTGTTGATGATCAGCTGCCAGGTGTCGAGCTTCAGAAAAGTGAACGTGGGTGCCCAAAGCACCACGAGGAGCACACAGCCCAGGAAGAACCAGGCCCGCGACACAAACGAACTCGCGCCCGTGGCGAACCTGTCGAACAGTGACAGACCCGGTTTGCTGTCCGACGGCATGACATCGTCTTCATCGGCAGGGCACTTCCCGTTGTGCCCCTTGTGCCCCGCCGAATCCTTGACCGCCACCATGTCACATCCCTCCGCCCAAAATCCGACGAACGCTGTGCAGCGCTGAATGCCCTGAATTCCCCTCCCCTGGCGAAATAAACCTGGCCGCCGGTGTCCGCTATAGCATCGACCAATGAATCGACCGACTGTCGAAGAGCCTGTACGGGCCGAGAAGCTGATCGAAGCGCAAGACATGGCAGCGAAGCTGTTCGCCGAAATCAACGACCGCCGCATGGTCCGTGCCGGTATCGGTGAGCGCGCCCTCTCCGACGAGATTCATGACCTGGCGGCTGCGATGTTCGGCGTCACGAGGCACTGGCACAAGCGCATCGTCCGTTCGGGCGGCAACACATTGGAGACTTTCCGGGGCAACCCGCCCGATCGCCTGCTGTCCGAAGATGATGTCGTCTTCCTGGATTTCGGCCCCATATTCGAGGAGTGGGAAGCCGATTTCGGCCGCACATATGTGTTGGGCGACGACCCCCGCAAGCTCGAACTGCTCGATCGCCTGCCGGAGGTATGGCTGGCGGGCCGTGACTTCTTTCGCAGCGAGCCGCAGGTTACCGGGGAACAGCTGTACGACTTCGTCGTCGCTGCCAGCCGTGATGCCGGCTGGGATTTCGGCGGGGTCATCGCCGGGCATCTGGTCGGCGAGTTTCCGCACGAGAAGATCGACGGCGAGGACATCGAATCCTACGTCGCGCCCGGTTCGACCCGGCCCATGCGCCGAAAAGACCGGGCCGGCAACGAGTGTCACTGGATACTCGAGGTACACCTCGTCGACCGTGACCGTGGATTCGGCGGCTTCTACGAAGAGCTGCTCGACCTGCCGTGACCGACTCTGCGGGCGCTGAGATGCCCTTGGTGATGAGCCTGGCCGACCAGTACTACGGTATGCAGGTCCACGAGCTGACCTTCCTGGGCGGTGAGATCGACCGCAACTACCGGTTGACGACCAAGGACGGCGCCACCTATCTGGCGAGGCTCCAACTGCCGGTGCAGAATGTCGGCGAATTGCACTGGCAGGAAGCCATTTTGCTGCACCTGCTCGACAAAGACATCGGTGTCGCCGTGCCCACCATCGTGCGCGCCGCCGACGGCAGCCTGCACGTGCCGTTCGCGTCGGGCTCCGACAACGGCGTGCTGCGGGTGCTCAACTGGGTCAGCGGAACTGAGCTCAACAAGGTTGCTCACCATTCGCCGACATTGCTGAACCAACTGGGTGCGACTGCCGCTCGGGTGACCTTGGCCCTCGACGGTTTCGCTGCGCCGAATTTCCCCGCCACGCACCACTGGGATGTCACGCGCTCCGGCGAGGCAATCCGCGAATGTCTGTCCGCTGCACCGGAACTCATCGACAGTCACGGTGCCACCACGGTGCTCGGCTGGTTCAGTGAGATCGAACCTGTGCTGCGCGAATTGCCGCGGGTGATGGTGCACCAGGATCTCAACGACAACAACGTGCTGGTCGAGCTGCGTGATGGTGTCCAGGTCATCTCCGGTGTGCTCGATTTCAACGATGCGCTGCGCGGTCCGCGGGTCGCAGAGCCTGCGATCGCCGGGGCATATGCGATGCTGCGCAAGGACGATCCGCTGCAGGCGCTGGGGCATGTGGTCGCCGGCTACCACGCTGTCACCCCGTTGGCGCCGGCGGAAATCGACGTCATCTATCCGCTCGCCGCTGCGAGATTGTGTGTGCAGGTGTTGACCTGGACCGTCCGGGGCCGTACCAACCCGACCGCGTACGGCAGCATGCGCATGCGGCACACCTTGCCGACCCTCGAGCGTCTGCTGGCCATCGATCCTCGAACGGCCGGTACGCACCTGCGCTCGATGTGCGACACCGAACCACAGAGGGAGTCGAAATGAGTTCGCAGCCAATGCACATGGCCAATGCTTACGACGGCAGCGCAGCCGCCGAGCTCGACCCGGGCAGCCGCGCCCTCGCCGAGCGTCGGGAGGCGGTGCTGGCACCGAGCTACCGCCTGTTCTATCGGCGCCCGGTTTCGCTGGTGCGCGGCTCCGGCGTCTGGCTCTACGACGCCGAGGGCAACCGGTATCTCGACGCCTACAACAACGTTCCGGTGATCGGGCACAGCCATCCGCATGTGCAGCAGTTGGTCGGTGAGCAGCTGGGAATCCTCAATACTCACACGCGCTATCTCACCGAACCTCTGGTCGCCTACTCCGAACGGCTGCTGGCGCTGTTTCCCGCAGAGCTGTCGAAGGTGGTCTACACGTGCACGGGCAGCGAAGCCGTCGACCTCGCACTGCGCACGGCCCGCTATGAAACCGGGGCGCAGGGCATCATCTGTACGTCGCACGCCTATCACGGGTGCACTGCCGCGGCCGCCGAGATCTCGCCGAGTCTGGGACCCAACAACGAGATTCCCCCGCACGTGGTGGGTGTCGAGGCGCCTGACTTCTATCGTGAGTCGGCGGATGAGGCGGGCGAGCGTTTCGCGCAGCGTGTCCGCGAGGCCATCGACGTTCTCGCCGAGCGTGGAGTCGGGCTCGCCGCCATGATCGTCGATTCGGTGCTGTCCAGTGACGGTGTGCAGGCCGATCCTGCCGGGTTTCTCCGCCCGGCAGCCGAGGTGATCCGCGCGGCCGGTGGGTTGTGGATCGCCGACGAAGTGCAGCCGGGCTTCGGGCGTCTGGGTGCCGGCTGGTGGGGCTTCACCCGGCACGGACTGAACCCCGACCTCGTGGTGCTCGGCAAGCCCATGGGCAACGGCATACCGATTGCCGCGGTGGTGGGCCGCGACGGCGTGATGGCCCGTTTCGGTCGAGATATCCGTTACTTCAACACATTCGGTGGCAATCCGGTCAGCATCGCGGCGGCGACGGCGGTGCTCGACGTCATCGAGGATGAACAGTTGATCGGCAATGCCCGCGCGGCCGGCGCACGGCTGATGGCCGGGTTGCAGGAGTTGGCGGGACGCCACCGCGTGCTCGGCGACGTCCGTGGTGCGGGACTGTTCGTCGCCGCCGAGATCGTCCAAGACCGCGACAGCCGGTCACCCGATGCCGACACGGCCGCTGCGGTGGTCAACGAGCTGCGAGAGCGTCGCATCTTGATCAGCGCTTCCGGCCGCGCGCAGAACGTCTTGAAGATCCGGCCACCGCTGCCATTCACCATCGACCATGCGGACCTCTTCGTCACGGCACTCGATGAGGTTCTCGGTCATTCGGTCAGAGTCGAGTGATCCTGCGCCTCAAGCAGATCCCGGCCACCCAGGTGAGTAGCGGCCCAACTGGCGAGCAGGGTCAGGGCATCTGCTGACGGGCTGGCCGGTTCCGGGCTGTAGATCGTCAGGACCAATCCGGGATCGGCAGGGAGCGGCATCGTTTCGTACTCGACCTGAATGTCTCCGACGACCGGGTGATGGAAGGTCTTGGTGCCGGTGTAATGCAGCCGCACATTGTGTTTGGCCCACCGCACCCGGAATTCCTCGCTGCGGGTGGAGAGTTCGCCTACGAGGTCGGAGATGCTGCGGTCGTAGGGGTCGCGCCCGGCATCGGTGCGTAGCAGATTGACTGCGCTGTCAGCCATCTGGTCCCAGTCCGGGTAGAACTCGCGGGCGGCGGGATCAAGGAAACAGAACCGCACGAAGTTGACCGGCCGGCTGGGGTCGGGATGCAACGGATCCGGGTAGAGCGGGCTGTAGAACGCGTAGGCGAGTTGGTTTCCGCAGACGAGATCGTGGCGAGCGTTGCGCACGAAGGCAGGCACGGTCATGGCGTCGCACACCCGCTGCACCATCGGTCGTACGGTTTTGCTTCGGCGCGGCCGGGACCGTTGTGGGCCGGTGCTGACCGCGCGGTGCAGATCGAAGAGGTGCGATCGTTCGGCCTCGTCCAGTTGCAGGGCGCGGGCAATTGCGTCGAGCACCGTTTCGGACACGCCACGAACCTTGCCGCGCTCGATCTGGGTGTAGTAATCGACCGAAAGTCCGGCCAGAGTGGCCACCTCTTGCCGGCGCAGACCGGGCACGCGCCGCTTGGCTGCGTCGTAGACAGGTAATCCGAGCTGGTCGGGGGTGATCCGCGCGCGCCGGGACGCGAGGAACTCGCCGATCTGCGCGGCGCGGTCGGAGCTGTCCATAGTGGCGAGGGTACGACCCGACCTCGGCCATCACCAGGTTCTGCGAAGGGGGTGCTGCCGGCACCCCTTTCACTGTCGCCTGCCATCCGCAGGATTTGCCGGGTTCCATGGTGTTGCGGGGTGCTGCGACGCAAACACGCTCGCGCAACCGTTTTCCGAAGAGTTTATGAGGTGAGAATGACCCAGTCCGGCCGACAGACCAAGCGATCGACGCGGTTACCCGCGGTGGTGTACGTGATCGGGGCAGGGATCTTCCTGATGGGCACCACGGAATTCATGATCGCCGGATTGCTTCCGGAGACAGCCGCCGATCTCGGCGTCGACGTCGCCAGGGCCGGTCTGCTGATCACCGCGTTCGCCATCGGGATGATCATCGGTCCGCCCGTGATGGCATTGGCCACAGTACGTCTGCCCGCCCGAGCCACATTGATGGGTGCGCTGGCAGTCTTCGCGGCAGGACATGTCGTGGCCGCGGTCAGTGACTCGTTCACCGTTGTTGCCGCCACTCGGTTCGTCACAGCGTTGGCCACAGGTACGTTTTGGGCCGTTGGGGCCGTGGTCGCGGCCAAGGCCGCCGGTCCGGGAAACAGTGCACGTGCGCTCGCAGTGATGTCCGGCGGCCTCAGCTTGGCTGTGATCGCGGGAGTGCCGATCGGTACATTCGCCGGTCAGCTGTCCGGTTGGCGGGGCCCGTTCTGGATGCTCGCAGTGCTGGCCGCGGCCACCATCGCCGCAGTGGCGATGGTGGCCCCGGCGACTGCCGACGAGGGCGCTCACACGGTGTCGATCCGCGCGGAACTGTCGACGTTGCGGGAGCGGCGGATGTGGGTGGTGCTGGGTGCGATCACCCTCGCGCAGGCGGGATTCCTTGGCGCCTACAGCTTCATCACGCCATTGTTGACCGAGCGTGCGCGGATCCCGACTGCGCTCGTCCCCGTCGTCCTGATCGTCTTCGGATTGGGTGCCCTGGGCGGCACCCTCGTCGGCGGTCGATTCGGTGACCGCCGCCCGCTGGTCACGGTCATCACCGCAATATCACTCACCACCGCGGCACTGCTGATGCTGGCGGCGGTGGCCGATCACCCGGTGCTCGTGGTGGTGTTGGTGGTCGTGCTCGGAGCATCCGGCCTCGGCGCCAACCCGGTGCTCATCGCGCAAACCCTGAGCTATGCGGGACGCCAGTCAGCACTGGCGTCGTCGTTGGCCACCGCCGCATTCAATCTCGGCACGGCCGGGGGATCAGCGCTGGCCGCAGTCACGCTGTCGACTGCCGTGGGCCTGGCGGGGCCTGCGATGCTCGGCGCACTGCTGACGGGATGCGCGCTCGTGCCGGTCGGCGTGCTGGTCGTTGCTTCGCAGGTCAAGCAGCACCATGCCCGACCATGCCCGGCTGCCGTCAGCTGACCGCATTTCGTTCCTGCCCACCCTCTTCCCGACGACAAGGAGCATCGCTGATGAGATCCACACCGGCACAATTCAATCCGAACCTCAGTCGACGCGGAGTTCTACAGTTGGCGGGCGCAAGTGCGGCGGCGCTGGGCGTTCTTGTCGCGTCAGGATGTGCCACGTCCGGCGACGCAGCTCCGTCATCGGGACCGGCGGTGCCCGCCGATCTGCCCGCAGGCGACACCTCCCGCGGAGCGGACAACTTCTACACCAGCGATCGGGTGACCGTTGAGAACGTGTCGTTTCTCAACCAGTACCGGATGTCCGTGTCCGGCAGCTTGTTCGCTCCCAAGGACTTGGATCGTCGTGCTCGCACTTCGGCGGTGGTCGTGGGACATCCGATGGGCGCGGTCAAAGAACAGAGCGCCAACCTGTATGCCACGAAGCTGGCCGAGCAGGGGTTCGTTGCGATGTCACTTGATCTGTCGTTCTGGGGTGACAGCGCCGGCGAACCCCGTAACGCGGTGTCCCCGGATATCTATGCCGAGGACTTCAGTGCCGCAGTGGACTTTCTGCGCACCCAGGCGTTCGTGGACCGGGAACGGATCGGTGCGCTCGGGATCTGCGGCAGTGGCAGCTTCGTTGTCAGCGCCGCGAAGATCGACCCGCGTATCAAGGCGATCGCGACGGTCAGCATGTACGACATGGGCGCTGCCAACCGCAACGGGCTGCGCCATTCGGTCACCGCAGAGCAGCGACAGCAGATCATCGAACACGCCGCACGGCAACGCGACGTGGAATTCGCCGGGGGTGCAGTGGAATACACAGCTGGGACACCCGAACAGCTCACGGACCGATCCACCGCAGTAGACCGGGAATTCTACGACTTCTACCGCACCTCAAGAGGTTTCAGTTCCAAGACCACCACACACCCCACCCTGGCCAGCAATGTCAAGTTCATGAACTTCTATCCCTTCACCGACATCGAAACCATCTCCCCGCGGCCGATGCTCTTCATCGCCGGAGAACACGCACACTCCCGCGAGTTCAGCGAAGACGCGTTCCGGTTGGCGGGGCCGGCCAAACAGCTCGTGATCGTGCCCGGCGCCGGCCACGTCGACCTCTACGACCGGGTCGAGCTCATTCCGTTCGCCACCCTGTCGACGTTCTTCCGCGACGGCCTGACCTGATCAGGTCTTCGACCGTCAGCGTGCCGTCAGCCAGAGCAGACTGCCGAGGCCGGCGACAACGCAGTAGATCGCAAACGGGGTCAGGGTGCGGGTTTCGAAGTAGCGGGTCAGAAACCGCACGGCCAGGTAGGCGCTGACGAACGACGCGATGCTGCCCAGCAACACCTGGCCTCCGATGCCGCTGCCCTGCGGACCGAACAGCTCGGGGATCTTCAGCACGCCTGCCGCGAGGATCACGGGTGTCGCGAGCAGGAACGAGAACCGTGCAGCGTCCTCATGGGAGAGGCCCCGCAGGAGACCGGCAGCCATGGTCACACCGGACCGGCTGATCCCCGGTAGCAGTGCCAAAGCCTGCGCCGAGCCGATCAGCACACCGCGCGCCATGGGAATCTTGCTGATCCGCACATCGGCTTCGGTGAGCAGGGCGCCCGCTGTGGCCGCACCGGGCGCATCGGTGACCGTCTGTACGGCTGCGCGGCGTCGCAGCCGCTCGGCCCCGTAGAGCACGGCACCGTTGATGGCGAGGAACACGGCGGCAGGCACCGGCTTGCCGAGAGTCGTGCGGAACAGATGGTCGAGCGCCAGGCCGGCGATGCCCACGGGGATCGTCGCGGCGATGATCATCCACGCCAGGCGCTCGTTGGACTCGGTGATGCGCCGATAGCGGATGGAGGTGACCAGGCCGCGCACGATGGCGACCCAGTCCCGCCAGAAGAACACGAGCAACGCCAGTGCGGTCGCGACGTGCAAGCCGACGATGAACGCCAGATACGGCGACTCGGGTGCGGACACGTCGAGGTCGCGGCCCCATTGGCCGCCGACGAGCGCGGGGATCAGGATCGAATGGCCGAGGCTGGACACCGGAAACAGTTCGGTGACACCCTGCAGAGCTCCGACGACGAGCGCCTCCAGATAACTGAGGTGTGCTGACACGCAAGGTTCCCTTCGGTCGACGCCTCGCCGGCGCTCGACGGTAGGGCCATGCCCAGGCGCTGAGTTTGATGTCGGTGCGATCGGTGACCGCAACCGCAACCACCGTAGGTGGCCCTTGCTGAGCTTTTGCTGAAGGGAACTGGTGAACTGACTGGACGCCGGATTGCCACGGATCAAACGGTCGTCGTGACACCTACATAGGACAACACGACATCGGATTCATCGGTCTTGCGTGTCAACGTCGCGTACGAGCGGATGAAGGACTGGCCCACGCAGCCGTCGATCTTGACGTGAAAGTTGCTGATCATGATCCATGGTCTGGCGCTCTTGAATTCCTTCTTGTCGACCGGCACCACGATGATGATGCCGGGTTTGAGGCCCACTGTGATGACGCCGTTGACCGGTGTGCCGATCACGGGCACCACCGTCGTCGGAAGTGCACCGACGGGACCGGAGAGGCCGACCGACGGGGTGAGCCCGGCGCTGCCGGCCATCGTCACACCGTTCGACGTGCTCATGTCGACACCGCATCCGATCTCATATCCGACCTCCAACAATCCTTGGGGGTCGCCCGGGCCGGCCAACGTCCCGGTGAATGTGCCGTTGGCGAGATACTCCCGCGATGAGACGGCAGTCGTCAACGGAGGCACCGGAACCTGAGCCTCGTCCATCGCCCCGAGTGTCAGGAACCAGCCGTCCGGCGTGTGAACGCTGACTGTCTCGCCGGATGTCACCTTTCCGTCGGTGGCGGGGTCTGCGGCGGGAGGCGGGGTGGCGGGATCGGGATCGG
The DNA here is from genome assembly GCF_002086485.1 of Mycobacterium aquaticum. GTDB lineage: Bacteria > Actinomycetota > Actinomycetes > Mycobacteriales > Mycobacteriaceae > Mycobacterium > Mycobacterium aquaticum. The sequence continues at coordinate 344,962 of NZ_MVHF01000002.1, forward strand.
CCCCAGCCGGAGGCGAGATGGTCGCGGCGAGGGCGACGCACACGACGAAAGCCGCGGCGCGGCGGAAACCCACAGCCGATGGATTCACGGCCGATACGCTAGACCTGCGGTGATTCGTCGCTTGGCCGACGCTCGGTACCGAGAGCACAGTCGTTATGGCGCCGTGATCGAGATGGGATGTGGCCAGGGCGGGTGAGTGGTCCAACCGCATGCACCATCTGCACTCGGGCCCTATCGTGGAGGAGAACGCCTGGTCGGGCGTCATTGAGGAGTGGTGATGAGCGGTCGTAAGTGGGCGCTGGCACTGTTGGTTGGTGCCGCCCTGGCCGCCACGGCTGGCAGCGGGCTGGCGCACGCGCAGCCGGATCCCGCTGTGCCGGTGATCCCATCGATCCTCGATCAGTTGGTCACGTCGGGACCTGCGTTGGACGTCGATCCGAGCGACCAGGGTGGTCGGTCCAAGTACTCCGACGACGTCGGGATGGTCTGCCAGAACCTCACGGCTCGCTGCCGTTGATGCTCTGCAGTTGACTGGCAACCGGCCATAGCCGTCGCCAGTGTGCGTCCTCTGCGAAAAGTGGGCCGATTTTTCGCAGCCAGTTCACACTCGCGAGAGGCTCAGAACACCGACCAGCGGGCCAGCCGGGCGAATTCCTCGATGGCGGCGACTCCACCGGCAGAGTTGCCTGCGGCGTCCAGGGGCGGGCTCCACACACAGATGACGCCGTGCCCGGGCATGATGGCCAGCACCCCACCGCCGATGCCGCTCTTGGCGGGCAGGCCGATCCGGTAGGCGATGTCACCGGCCGCGCCGTACATGCCCGAGGTCAACAGGACCGCATTCACCCGACGGACGCTGTCTTCGTCGAGAACGCAGGCAGCGGCGCTGCGGTCGGCGAGGAAGAGGGCCGCCCTGGCCAGCGCTCGTACATCAGCCGTGATCGCGCACTGTGCGAAGTACTGGCGCAACACGTCGTCGATGGGATTCTGCAGGTGGCCGTGTTCGGCGAGCACATGGGCGATCGCCGAATTGCGGTGTCCCGTCAGGTACTCCGAACTTGCCGTGCGTGCGTCGGACTCGAAAACGGCGCTGGCGTCGGCGTTTCGGAGCAACGCGATGGTCGCGGCCGTGGCGTCGCCGGCGTGAATGATGAGCCGGTCGGTGACGACGATGGCCCCGGAGTTGACGAAGGGGTTGGCGGGCTTGCCATGGCTGCGCTCCAGGTCGGCGACGGAGCCGTAGCCGGCATTGGTCGGCCCCCAGCCGATGTCCTGCCATGCGCCACGGTCGTATCCGAGTAGCGCGCACAGAGCGAACAACTTCGACAGGCTCTGGATCGAGAACACCTCTGCGCTGTCGCCCGTGTGCAGCAGCGTGCCGTCCACGCCTGCGACCGCCATCGCAAACTTGGTGGCGGGGACATCCGCCAGAGCCGGGATCTGTGTGCTCACCAGTCCATCGCAGGCGGCCTGCCTGCCGCGCTCGGCCGCGGCGTGCAGGTACTCGAGGTTCGATTCGGTGCGAGAGGGTCGGTGGATGCACGTGGCCACAGCGGTCCTCCTGTCGCGCTTGCGATGTCGCTGCCGAAGTGAAAGGACGGGTGATTAGTCCTTTGTAGCCCGGCCGGTTAACAGCATGTCACGTTCGCGAGATTTGGTCTATAGGTCTTGTTTTTAGGTCTTTTAAATCGTACGCTCGCGTCACCTGTAACGAACGTCACGTTGCACCCGGGTAGGTATCAGGAAAGGAAGGCTTGTCCATGGCCGTTGAATCAACACCCGCGGCACCGCCCGCGACCGGCTCGGACGGGAGTCGTGCGACCCTCAAGCGTGGAGCGATCGGCCTGGTCGGCGTGGTGTTCATGGTGGTGGCGTTCTCCGCACCCATCACCGCGATGACCGGAAATCTGCCTGTGGCAGTGGGTTTCGGTAACGGTCTGGGTGCTCCGGGCGGGTTCGTCATCGCGACGGTGGTCCTCACCATCTTCAGCGTCGGGTTCATCGCGCTGGCCCGGCACATCACCGCCGCCGGCGCGTTCTACACGTTCGTCTCGCGCGGGTGGTCGAAGATCCCGGGTCTGGCGGCCGGCGTGATGTCGATGTTCACCTACATGACGATGGAAGCCGGCCTGATCGGCATCTTCTCGGCGTTCACCAATCAGGCATTCAGCCAGCAGCTCGGGATCAACCTGCCGTGGGAGGTCTACGCGGCGGTGTGCCTCGTGGTGATCGCGGTGCTGTCGCATTTCGACATCTCGGTCGCCGCCAAGGTGCTCGGTGTGGTGCTGGTCTGTGAGATCGGCATGCTCACCATCAGCGCCATCGCGTCGCTCATCCATCACCCGGACGGGATGAGCTTCACGTCGCTGAGCCCGGTGTCGGCGCTGTCCACCAACGGTGTGGCCGGTGGCGTCGTCGGGCTGGGCCTGCTGATGGCGTTCTGGTCCTGGGTCGGGTTCGAGTCCACCGCGATCTACGGCGAGGAGTCCAAAGACCCCAAGAGCATCGTGCCGCTGGCCACGATGATCGCGGTCATCGGCATCGGCGCGTTCTACACCTTCATCTCCTGGGGCGTCATCGTCGGCAATGGCCCGGACAAGGCAGTGGAACTGGCCTCGGGCTCCGACCCCTTCCAACTGCTCTACAGCCCGGCCCGGGAGTATCTCGGTGAGTGGGGTGTGACCGCCTTCGAATGGTTGGTACTGGGCGGCTCTTTCGCATGTGCGCTGGCCATCCACAACTCAGCGGCCCGCTACCTGTTCGCGTTCGGTCGCGACGGCCTGCTGTGGCGCCGCCTGGGCGGTGCACACCACCGGCACGCCTCGCCCTGGGTGGCGTCGTTGACCCAGAGCGTGTTCGCTGCCGTCCTCCTGATCATCTGCGCGGTGTCGGACAGCGACCCCTACGCCGTGCTGTTCGTACTCGTCGCGATCCTGGCCACGCTGTGTCTGCTGATCGTGCAGACGATGTCCTCGATCTCGACGATCGTGTACTTCCACGTCAAGAAGGAACATCCCGAGACCGCACACTGGTGGCGCACGCTGGTGGCGCCGGCCGTCGGCGGGCTTGGCATGCTGTACGTGATCTACCTGATGGCCTCCAATATGACAGCTGCGGCCGGAAGTGCCTCGGATACCTTGTTTTTCAAGTTGATCCCGTGGATCGTCGGTCTCTTGTTCCTCGGGTCGATGGCCGTCGCCGTCGTGTGGCGCAAGACCAACCCACGCCGTTACGCCCGCATCGGCAGCACCGTGTTCGACGACCGCCCCGACGAGCTGCTGGCGGCGGATCGGGCATGACCGATTGGTCGACGATGCGGGTCCTGGTCACCGGCGGCAGCCGGGGCATAGGGCTCGGGATCGCCCAGGGATTCCTGCGCGCTGGAGCTGCGGTCGCGATCAGCGGCCGCAGCCCGGACGCCCTCGATGCCGCCACACGACGGCTCGGCCGGCGGGTTCATGGCGTGCTGGCCGACGTCGCCAACCCCCAGGCCTGCGTCGCGATGGCGGATCAGGCGGAGGACAGGCTCGGCGGCCTGGATGTGTTGTGCGCCAACGCCGGAATCTACCCTGAACGCACATTGGACAAATTGGGTAGCGACGACGTTTCAGCCATCCTGGCCACCAATGTCGCCGGTACGATCTTCTCCGTGCAGGCCTGCCGGGCGGCGCTGAAAGCCTCGGGCCGCGGCCGAGTGGTGGTCACCTCGTCGATCACCGGACCGGTCACGGGTTTTCCGGGTCTGAGCCACTACGGCGCGAGCAAGGCCGCGCAGTTGGGATTCGTCCGCAGTGCCGCACTCGAACTGGCCGCCGAGGCCATCACCATCAATGCCGTGCTGCCCGGCAGCATCGCAACCGAGGGGCTGGACGGACTCGGGGCGGACACCATTGCGCGCATGCAGGCCTGCATACCGCAGCGTCGACTCGGCTCACCCGACGATATTGCCGCGGCAGCAATGTTTTTCGCCAGCGAAGAGGCGTCGTTCATCACCGGCCAGACCTTGGTGGTCGATGGCGGTCAGACGCTTCCGGAACTGCCTGCGTCGCTGTAGCGCGTCGTGCTCAGCGTTTGAGCCAGGATTCGATGGTGTGCCGGGTGTCGTTGATATGGGCTTCCATCCGCTCTGCGGCCAGTTCCGGTTCGCGGTTCTCGATCGCTTCCAGGATGGACTCGTGGAAGTCGTTGGCATTGGGCTCGAGCCGGCCGAAGATGGCGCCCACCGGCAGCCACATCCGTCGCCGGGCGTCGGCCACCGCGTCGAGCAGGCGCTCGTTCTGCGCGGCTTGTGCGATGCCCATGTGAAACGCGGTGTCGAGGGTTTGGAATTCGGTGGTGTGCTGGCCGGATTGATCGTTGAGCGCGGTGTCGAGTGCGGCGTCCATGCCGGTCAACAGCTTGTGCAGGTCGGTCAGGTCGACGCTGCGGCGCCGCTCGGCCGCCAAGCGCGTCGCTCCGGTTTCGACGATGATTCGGTAGTCGAACGCGTCGCGGATGGCCCGCTTGTTGGCGCGCATCTCGCGGCGCATCTGCGCGGCGTCGTATTCCGGAGCCTGCACGGTGAACCCGCCGCCGCGCCCGCGTCGGACCGCGATGAGACCTTCGCGCTCCAGCACTGCCACCGCGGCCCGCACCGTCGTGCGCGACACATCGAGCATTTCGGACAGTTCGCGTTCGGTCGGCATCCGGTCACCGGGGCGGAACTGGCCCAACTCCAGGGCGCGTCGCATCTGGTCGACCACCAGTTCGTGCGCCGGGATCTGACGCACGGGACTCAGCGCGGCTTTGCTCGACGGTGACACCATGGCTACCCCTTTTCGCTTGCTCGAAGGGTAACCCATCTGACCGTCAAATCAGGTAAGCCCTGGGCCTTTGGACCAAATACCAATAAAAGAACTAAAAACTTGACCAATAGGTCTTTATGCGTGAGACTCGGTGTCAGTAGGTGATCGGCATCACGAACGAAAGGATCAAGCGGTGGGAGACAAGGTCATCGTGACGGGAGGGGCCGGTGTCATCGGCCAGGCGATCTGTCGCCGCCTGCTCCAGAGCAACTACGTCCCCGTGGCGGCGGATGTGAAGCCGGCTGTCGACGCGCTCGATCTCGCCGAGGCCCGCATGGTCGGCGCCCAGGCGGTGGCCATGGACGTCACCGATCCCGAGAGCATCGATTCGGCGTTGGCGTCGGTGGTTGCGGACGGTGAGACCGTGTACGGGTTGGTCAACTGTGCTGGGATCCTGCGTGATTCGTTCCTCGGCGAGCTTGATGAAGCCAAGCTGGAGGTGATGTTCCAGGTGAACATCGCCGGCATGGCGCGCGTGACCGATGCGGTCGCGCCGCTGCTGACAGAGGGCAGCGCGATTGTGAACATCGGCAGCCTGACGGGGCATTTCGGGCGGTTCCGCGGGGCATCGGTGTATGGGGCGACCAAGGCGGGCATCGCGGCCTACACGCGGTATGTCGCCGAGGAACTCGCCGAGCGCGGCATCCGGGTCAACAACGTGGCGCCCGGTGTGATCCGCGCGCCGATGAGCCCGTCGATGGCGCGGGTGTCCGGTGGTGAGGAAGTCAGCGCGAGTTACGCCATGCTCAAGCGCATCGGTGAGCCCGAAGAGGTGGCCGAGGCCGTCGAATTCCTGCTCTCGCCGCGTGCGTCGTTCATCACCGCGCAGACGCTGCTGGTCGACGGCGGTGTCGTCGCATGGTGAGTACCGAACAGCTGCAGACCGCGCCTGCGGCGGTCGAGGCGGCCAACGCCGAGTCGTTTCGCCGGCTCGACGCTGCCGACCCTTGGGTCATCGATGTGCGACCGGCCCGCGAGGTGTTGCCCGGCTACCGCGACAACCTGGTGCTGACCTCCGGTGCTCCCATGGCGTGGGAGGACTACAGCGGAGGTCAGCGTGAGGCGCTCATCGGCGGCGCGTTGTTCGAAGGTTTGGCGCCCGACCGTGACGAGGCGATCGCCCGGTTCGCGTCCGGGGAGATCGAGGTGGGTGCCTGCCACGATTACGCCGCCGTCGGCTCATTGGCCGGCATCTACACCGCGTCCATGCCGGTGTTCGTCGTCGAAAACCGCGCCCACGGCAATCGCGGATACTGCAACTTCTACGAGGGCAAGGAGCACCGGCGGCTCAATTACGGCTGCTACGACGCGGGGGTGCATGAACGCCTGCTGCACGTCAACAACGTGCTGGCGCCTGTGGTCGGGGAGGCGATCCGCCGCCGCGGCGGTATCGCACTCAAACCGTTGATCGCCAGGGCCCTGCGGATGGGCGATGAGGTGCACAGCCGCAACGCAGCAGCCTCGATCCTGTTCAACCGTGAGATCCTGCCCTCGATCCTGGACATGGTCGATGATCAGGTGCCCGGGGTGCGCGACACCATGATGCATCTGGCCGAGAACGACTACTTCTTCCTGAGGTTGTCGATGGCGGCGGCGAAAGCCTCGGCGGACGCGATGGTGGTTCCAGGCTCGACCCTTGTCTCCGCTATGGCGTTCTCCTGCCGCGGGTTTGCGATCAGGCTGGCGGGTCTCGGCGATATGTGGTTCGAAGGGCCACCGCCGATTCACGAGGGCAAGCTGTTCGCCGGGCATACCGAGGACGAGATCACCTGGATGGGTGGCGAGTCGCCCATCACCGAAACCATCGGCCTGGGCGGGTTCGCACAGTCATGTGCCTTGTCGCTGCAGGAGTATCAGGGCGGCTCGCCTGAAGCGATGATCGAGCGCAACCGCGAGATGTACGCCATTACTCACGGTGAGAACAGTGCCTACCGCATTCCCTTGTTCGGCTTCCGTGGGACGCCAACGGGTATCGACGCCCGCAAGGTCCTGGAAACCGGCGTGCTGCCGGTGATGGATGTGGGGCTGGCCGGGCGCGACGGCGGCCAAATCGGCGCCGGTGTGATCCGGGCCCCGCGGGAGTGCTTCGCTGCTGCCATGGCAGAGCACGAGCGTCGGTACGGTTCGGCATGACGAGTGCGGCTGCGGAGGTGAGGAGCAATGAGGCCACTGCGGACGTGAGGAGCAATGAGGCCACTGCGGACGCGAGGAGCAGCGTGGCAGCCCGGGTGTTTCCGCTGACATTCTCCGGCGGCGACGCCGTGGTCACGGGAGCTGCTTCGGGAATCGGGGCGGCGATCGCCCGGACCTTGATGGGCGCCGGGGTCCGCACGGTGCGACTGGACGTGCGCACGCCCGATCCAGAACCGGGCTATCCGGACCAACTGCAGGTCGCGCTCGGCGCGGACGTGCGTGACGAGGCACTGGCCCAGCGGCTCGCCGGGGTAGGTGTCGACGACGTCTCGTACCTGGTGAATTGCGCGGGCGTCATCGACAACACCGGATTCGCCGGAGTCGACCGACACGCCTGGCTGCGTTGCCTGGAGATCAATCTGGTCGGCGCGTACAACCTCATCGACACCCTCGGCCCCGCACTGCGCCGCGCTCGCGCGGCCGCCGTCGTCAACATCACCTCGATCGAGGCCGCCCGGGTCATCGCGCTGTCGGACCCCGATCCCACGCCGCAGTACGCGGCGTCGAAAGCGGGATTGCACATGCTCACCCAGACCGCGGCGCGGGCCCTGGCCGCCGACGGTGTGCGTGTCAACAGCGTCTCACCAGGGTTCACAGCGACGCCGATGGCCGCCGCGCATGGTGACACGTCCGTGCTCCCGCCCGCGTTGGCTGCGCGAGTGCCTGCCGGACGCTTCGCCCAGCCCGGGGACATCGCGTCGGCAGTGATGTTCCTGCTCAGCGATCAAGCCGTCTACATCACCGGCACCGACTTGCGCGTCGACGGGGGGTTCGCGCTGACATGACCACCTACGAAGGCACGGTCGTCGCCTACGAGCCCTCGCTGGGGAGGTTGGCCCGCACCGGATCCTGGGAGCAGCTCGCGAAGGGCACCTATCGCGCCGCTGCCGAGCAGTTGGCCGCCGGTGACGGCGCCGCGGCAGCACAACTCGTCGAGGTGGCAGTCTTGGAGGCCGATGAACTGCGCGACATCTACGAGCGCTGGCCGGCGGCCACCACCGAGTGGATTCTCGGCCACGGCGTGCCTGTCGACGAGGTGACGGCCGCGGTAGCTGCTCTGACGACCTTGATCGGCGAGCCTGCCATGGAAGGCATCCAGGCGCAGTGGCCGCAGTTCACCGCCGCCGTCGCCACGGCCGCCGTAGCATGCCGTCGGGGGACGCCCGACGCAGTCGCCGCGATCGAACACGCCCGCGCGGTGTGGCAGGGCATCCACGATCGCGCTGTCGATCGCGTCGCCGGTCTCGTCGACATCGCGACCCGTCTGGTCGGCGAGGACAGCCTCGGCGAGCTGTGGGATTTCCTGATGGACGACTGGTACGAGGTGCATGCCCGCCGTTACTCCCTGGACAACCAGCCGTGGTCGGATTCGGTGCACCAGCTGATGATCGCCATCGTCGACGGCTTCCACGCCCACCTCACGGGCACCGGCCGGGCGGGCGACATCGAGATCATCCACGAGCCCACGCGGATCGGATTCCGTTTCGCCCCATGCGGATCTGGTGGCCGGTCGCTCGACCCGCGCATCACGGACGGTGCGCCCCGCTCCGGTGCGCCGTTCGGATTCGCGGTCACCACCGAACCGCACGACTGGGCCTGGAACACCGTCGGCATCTGTTCCTACTGCGTGCACTGCTGTCAGCTCAACGAGGTCATGCCGATTGACCGGCTGGGGTACCCGACGCGGGTCATCGACGCCCCGACGTGGGACCCGGATGCGCCGGTTACCTCCTGCACCTGGTGGGTGTATCGCGATCCCGCCGACGTGCCCGATTACGTCTACCGGCGCGTCGGCCGCGATCCCGGGCGCCGGCCCGTCCGAAACGGAGGAACAGACCATGACTGAGCGCGTAGCAATGACCCAGCTCGAAGTGCCCGACTACGATCTCGGGATCCGAGGAAAGCTGGTGCGTACCAGCAAGACCCAGGGCGCCGTCAGTCTCGCGATGTGCACCATCCTCTACGGGCTGTCGGTGGCCGACGAGGTCGCCGACACCCCCTTCAGCAACGCGGCCAATGGCTATCCCGATGCCAGGCTGGTTCCGGATGAGTCGACTCGCATCGATCTGAGCTGGCGCGACGGCGTCGACGCGGTGATCGCCGATCTGGTTGGCGCCGACGGGCACCCGGTGGAGATGTCGCCGCGCAACGTGTTACGGAGCCTGCTGCGCCGCTACGACGAACTCGACCTGCAACCCGTGCTCGGCTTCGAGTACGAACTGTGGTTGTTCGACGGTGACCGCCGACCTTTCGGCGCAACCGAGAACGCCTACAGCCTTACCAGGTCCGCCGAAGCCTCCTCATTGGCCACAGAGTTCATCAATCGGATGGAGTCGGTCGGGATCACCGTGGAGATGTTCCACTCCGAACTCGGGCCCGGTTTCTTCGAGTTCACCCTCGCGCCCGCACCGGCGTTGAAAGCCGCCGACAGCGCTGTGCGAGCGCGGCAATACCTGCGTGACCTGTGTGCCGAGCGAGGTCTGCACGCGAGTTTCATGGCCAAGCCGTTCGCCGACAAATCGGGTGCGGGTGGGCACGTCCATTCCAGCCTGATGCGGGGCGGCCTCAACGTGTTCTCCGACGGAGCTCGCGGGCTGTCGCGCGAGGGCCAGAGTTACCTGGCCGGTCTACTGACCGGCATGGCCGACACCACAGCGATGCTCAATCCGTACGTCAATTCCTACAAGCGCATCGACCCGCAGATGTTCACTCCGGCCGTCGCCGCGTGGGGCCATGACGACCGCGGACAATCGTGCCGGATCATTCTCACCGACACCGCTTCTGCGCGGGTCGAGCATCGTCGCCCGGGTGCTGACGCCAGCCCGTATCTGGTGGCCGACGCGGTGTTGGCTGCGGGTCTGCACGGACTGACGGAAAGGCTCGCGTTGCCGGCAGCCGGTGAGCAGGTGGCTGCGCTTCCGGCCGACTTACGCAGTGCGGTGGCGTTGTTCGAAGATTCCGCCTGGCTGGTGGAACTGCTTGGCAAACCGTTCTGTGGATCCTTCGCCCCCACCCGGCGCGCCGAGGCCGACCGCTATGAGCAGTGGCTGCGGCAGAACATCACCACCTGGGAACTCACGCGTCACCTGGAGCACCAATGAACATGTCACCCCTTACGCTCGAGCAATTCGACGACTTGGCCGAATCGGGCGAGATCAACACCGTTGTCTGCGCTACGCCGGATCCGTACGGGCGGCTCGTCGGAAAGCGGCTCACGATCCAGGCATTCCGCTCGCTCGGCCTGTCCGGCGACGGCATCAATGCCAGCAGTTTCATCTTCGCCGTCGACCTGGAGATGAACCCGTTGGACCTGGCCGTCTCCAACGCTGCCAACGGTTGGGCCGACATCCGGCTGGTCCCCGACCTCACCACGTTGCGTCGGGTCCCGTGGGAACCCCATGTGGCACTGGTTATCTGCGACGCGTACGAGGCGAACTCCGACACGCTTCTCCAGGTGGCGCCGCGCACGATCCTGCGCCGCCAGGTGGAACGGGCTCGTGAGTGCGGCTTGCGCTTCAAGTTCGCGTCGGAGTTGGAGTTCTTCCTGGCCGCCACGCCGCCGCGGCAGGCCTGGGAACTGGGCTACCAGAATCTGAAGATGTTGTCTGACTACCGGTCTGACTACCAGATGGTGCAGGCCGGTCGTGATGACTGGTTCATCGAGCAGATCCGCAATCAGATGCCCCAGTTCGGCGTACCGGTCGAGTCGTCCAAACCCGAGTGGGGGCTGGGCCAGCAGGAGGTCACCCTCGACTACTGCGACACCCTCGACATGGCCGACCGGCACGTGTTGTTCAAGTACGGCGTCAAGCAGCTCGCCCATGCCGCCGACCTCACCGTCACCTTCATGGCCAAACCCAAGATCGACGAGGTGGGGTCTTCGTGTCACCTGCATGTGAGCATGTGGTCGACCGAGCAGGACAGCAGCCTCTGCTGGTCGCAGCAGCCCGGTGGGGGGATGTCGGAGCAGTTCGGGGCCTTCGTTGCCGGTCAGTTGGCGCACGCGGCCGACATGACGCTGATGTTCGCGCCGACCATCAACTCCTACAAGCGATTCCAGCCCGACCAGTTCGCCGGCACCGCGATCGCGCTGGGCAACGACAACCGCTCGTGTGCGTTCCGGCTGGTCGGCCGTGGGCCGTCCTACCGGGTCGAGAATCGGATACCCGGCGGCGATGTTAACCCCTACTACGCGTACTCGGCGACCATCGCGGCCGGGCTCGACGGCATCGAGCGCCAGCTTCCGGTCCCGGACATCTTCCAGGGAAATGCCTGGACCGGAGAGCACATCTCGCTTGTGCCGACCTCCTTGCACGAAGCACTGCGTCTGTTCGCCGAGTGCAAGATGGCCCGCGCCGCATACGGTGACGAGGTGTTCGAACACCTCCTGACGTCGGCCCAATCCGAACTCGTCGCGTTCGATTCGCACGCGGTCACCGACTGGGAGAGTCGCCGCTACTACGAACGCGTCTGATACCGCACCCTTTCCGAATCAGTCACCACTGCGAGGAGCACGTATGCCCATCGATCCGATCGCCCAGAAGATGATCGACGACGCAAGACAATCGGGGCGGCCCAACGCCCATCTGCTGCCCGTTCCCACGGCGCGGGAGAACTTCGAGAACACGTTCGGCGCACTGGCCAAACCACCGATCCACCGCGCCGTTGACGTCGTCATCCCCACCCGCGACGGACACACCATTCCCGGGCGGTTGTACCTGCCTGCCGAAGACAGTTCAGAACTACCGCTCACTGTGTACTACCACGGCGGCGGCTGGCTGCTCGGCAGCATCGACTCCCACGACGTCGCAACCCGGCTGCTGGCCAACGCCTCGGGCAGCGCCGTGCTGTCGGTCGGCTATCGGCGTGGCCCCGAAGCCAGGTTCCCGACCGCGGTCAACGACGCCATCGACGCGCTGAACTGGGCGAGCGATCCCGCAGCGGGTCTGGGTGTCGATCATCGCCGCGTCGCCGTCGCGGGCGACAGTGCGGGCGGAAACCTGGCCGGCGCGGTGGCGCTGCACGCCCGTGACACCGGCACACCGCTGTGCCATCAACTGCTGGTCTATCCGGTGACCACCACCGACCTCACCATCGGCATGGACCCCGAATACGACGGCGTCATGCTCGAACGCGATGAATTGCAGTGGCATCAGGACAATTACCTGCCGGGCCCGGACGCCATGGGTGACCCGAGGGTCAACATTCTGGGTGCCGATCTCGCCGGATTGCCCGATGCGACAATCATTCTCGCCGAGTGTGATCCGATCCGACCGCAGGGCGAGCGCTACGCGGCGGCGCTCGAAGCCGCCGGCGTGCCGACCCGGGTTCATCTCACCCCTGGCATGGTCCACGGGTTCTTCGGTCTCGACGAGGTCTTTCCCACGGCGACCGAAGCGATGACGTTCGCGGGTGCGCAGCTCGCAGAGGCCCTTACCGGTGTCCGACGATGACCAGGACTGCTCTGGTCACCGGTGCCGGCGGTGGAATCGGGCTGGCGACGGCCGTCCGGCTTGCGGCCGAGGGCATCGACGTCCTTGCGACCGACGTGAAGTCGCGCCCCGCAGAATTGCCGACGTCCGTGCGGTTCGAGAGCTTCGACCTGATCGGTGGCGATCCGAAGTCGCTGCTCGACGCGGTAGGTTCGCCGGCACTGGACTATCTCGTCAACGCGGCCGGGCTCGCGCTGTTCGATCGCGACGGGTCCGTTCTCGACGCGGATGAGTCGGTGTGGGAAGTCACCCTGGGAGTGAACCTGCACGGGTTGCGCCATCTCACCGTCGCGGCGATTCCGTTGCTGCGTAACGGGACCGGACGCAGCATCGTCAATGTGGCGAGCACTGCCGGGATCCGGGGTATGGACTCACCCCTGGATGCCTATCAGGTGAGTAAGGCGGCGGTCGTGTCCCTGAGTCGGAGCCTGGCCTTGCAGCTGGGGCCTGAAGGGATCCGGGTGAACACTGTCTGCCCGGGCGCGATCCTCACGCCGATGATCGAACCGCTGTACGAGGAGAACCCGGCCAGGCGCACCAACATGGAGGATCGCACACCGTTGCGGCGTCTCGGCCTGCCGGTAGACATCGCCAACGCCATCCATTTCCTGCTCTCCGAGCAGGCGTCGTTCATTACTGCCACCGACCTCGTCGTCGACGGCGGCTGGACAGCGCAGATCAAATAATCAGCGGTGGCTCAGCCACTTTCAGCATATTGACAATCTCATTTAAGGTCTAAATACTGGACCTATAGATATTTCTGGAGCGGGCCACCGGCTCGTACATCTCGAAGGAGCATCCCGATGAACGCACACGCACACTCGTCGCCCCGGGTGGCGATCATCGGTGCTGGGTTCAGTGGTATCGCGGCGGCCGTCGCCCTGCGGCGAAAGGGCATCGAGGACTTCGTCATCTTCGAGCAGGCCCCCGCCCTGGGCGGAACCTGGTGGCACAACCGCTATCCCGGCGCCGAGGTCGATCTCGAATCCCACATTTACTCGTTTTCGTTCGAACGCCATGACTGGACCCGCACCCACGCAGACTGGCAGGAGCTGTTGAGCTACCTCGAAGGCGTGGCCGACAAGTGGGACCTGCCGCGACGCATCCTGTTCAACGAGTCGGTTCAGGATGTGGCGTGGTCCGATCATGACCACACCTACACTGTGCGGACTTCATCCGGAGTGGATCACGGCGTGTTCACGGCCGTGATCAGCGCGGTCGGCTTCCTCAACATTCCCGTCGTGCCGCCGTTTGCCCGCGGCGACAACGAGTTCCAGGGCGCGATGTGCCACACGTCGCGGTGGATCGACGGCCTGGACATGACCGGCAAGTCGGTCGCCGTCGTCGGGACGGGGTCCTCCGCGGTCCAGATCGTGAGCGAGGCCGAGAAGTTGGCCTCCGAGGTCAAGATCTTCCAGTTGGAGCCGAACTGGCTGCTGCCCAAGGACAGCCGCGACTTCACGCCCCGTGAACGCCGACTCAACCGCAACCCCCTGGTGTACGCATGGCGGCGCTACCGGCTGTACGTCGGCTACGACCTGCGGCAGATCCGGTCCAGCCATGCCCGCAGCACCGGCAGGCACAACCGGCAGCGCCACGCCAAGTCGCTGGCCTTCCTGCGTCGCGAGCTGGCGGCACGGCCGGACCTCATGGAGCTGGCCACACCGCAATTCGCGTTCGAAGCCCGGCGCACCGTCCTCAGCGACACGTATTACGCTGCGCTGCGCAACCCCAAGGTGACCCTGGTGCCGCACGGCGTCAAGGGCCTCACCCGGACTGGCGCCGTGGATGCCAACGGCGACGAGCACGATCTCGACATCATCGTCATGGCAACAGGGTTCGATGCGGCCAACTATCTCGGCAACTATCAGGTGCACGGCCAGGGTGGCAGAGAACTGCACGAGGGATGGCAAGGTGAGCCCGAGGCGTTCCTGGGCATGATGGTTCCGGGCTTCCCGAACTTCTTCATCATGTACGGCCCCAACACCAACTCGGTGCCTCTGGTGTCGTTCTACGAGGCGCAGGCCGCATTCGCCGCCGGCTTGATCGCGAGGGCCGCGAAGACCGGGAAGACCGTCATCGACGTCCGACGGTCGGCGTTTGTCATCTACAACGACTGGCTTCAGTCCCAACTGGCCAAGACCGTGTGGGCGACCACCACGAGCTACTTCCGGGCGGGGACGGGAAAGATTGTGTCGCAGTGGCCATTAGGAGCGACGCCCTATATATTGGCCACCAAGTTGCTGCGCCGGATCGCCGTCCGGTTGTCATGAATCCCGTCGGACTGCTCTCGGAAGGCCTGTGATGGTCAAACCAGTCATCGCGGTCACGCTCAGCAGTCGAGAGCTGGCCGACATGGTGTTTTGGCGGCGCATGTTCGACGGGTTGCAGGAATGCGGTGCAATTGCGTTCGCGGTGGACTGCGGCACGGCCCCGCTGAACGTTGCGGGACTGCTTGAGCATGTCGACGGACTTCTGGTCAGTGGTGGCGTCGATGTCGATCCGGCCCTGTACGGAGAGGATCCACACGATCCGATGGTGGGACCGACCAATCCCATTCGCGACGACAACGAGATTGCGGCGGTCGAATATGCCTGTCGTGCCGGTTTTCCCGCGCTTGCCATCTGCCGCGGTGCGCAGCTGGTCAACGCCGCGCGGGGCGGCACTTTGTACGTCGATCTGCCGCGCGACCGGCCGTCGGACGTGAGCCATCGACGGACCGAGGAGGAGCTGGCGACCACGGCGCACAATGTGGATGTCGAAGCGGGCAGCCGCCTGGCCGAGTGGCTCGGGGACAGCGGGCGCTTCGCCGTCAACAGCCAGCATCACCAGGGCATCCGCACCTTGGCGCCGGGCCTCGTTGCCACGGCGTTCGCCGATGACGGGCTCATCGAAGCGTATGAGGCGACAGAGCAGCCTCTTTCGGCCATCCAGTGGCACCCAGAGATCGACTGGCCGGACAACAAGGCCTCACGAAGGTTGCTGGAAGGATTTGTCGGTTCGTGCCAGGGCCTGCAGCCATGCCATGCGGCAAGCGCGCGCTGAAAGGTTGTAGATCGAGCAGTGGGCAAGGGTTCTGCGGCAGTTGACCGTCGCAGCCAGATCGGGCCGCATTGGACGGCCCGATCCGGATTAACTGCGGGGATTACTCGCCAGTGAGGTGAGCTAGCGCAGGCCGCACCTTGGAACCCATGAGTTCGAAGCTTCGACGGTAAGTCTCGGGCTCGTCGCAGTACTCGTGGGTGAAGGTGACGAGGCTTCCGAACCCTCCCAGCTTGTTGTACAGGTCTTCGATCTTGCCGATCACGGTGTCGGGTGAACCGACGATGAGGAAGTTGTCCACCATCCATTCGATGGAGAGTTCCTCGGGTGGGATGCTGCCGCCGGAAATCAGGTCACCGATGTGGAGCTTGTTGACGAAGGTTGGGATGTTGTACTCACCCCAGAGCTTTCCGAGGGCGCCGTTGTAAACCCGGTCGTACGCTTCGTCGTCGGTCTCGGCGACGAAGTAGTCCCTGCAGATGCGCCAGTCCGCGCGCGATGGGGTCCTTCCCGCATCGATGGCGGCAGCGGAGTAGGTTTCCCAGTGCTGCAGGAGAACAGACTCGTGGACCTGCTGGCTCATCGGTATCGCGCCACGCCGGCCGGCTTCGGAAAGGCTCGGCGAGGTCGGTTGCATCCCCGTGATCATCAGTGGAATCCCATTCTGCTGACGGGGTTTGAGGTGCGGGCCTGCGATGTCCGGGTCGAAGGCGGGCATATCGACGGAGTAGAACTCACCGGTCATGGTGAAGGGCCCCGTTTTGGTCCAGATCGCCTCGATCGTATCGAGCGCCTCGACGAGCATCTTTGGGTTGTTCTTGCCGGTGCCGAACAGTTGAGCGTCACTAGGATAGGCCCCCGGTGCCACGCCCGCGATGTAGCGGCCGTCGGTCATGTGGTCGAGCCACATCATGCGGTGCGCCAGTGAGATCGGATTGTGGTACGGGAGCAGGTGGGCCGCGGCTCCGAGAGTGATGTTCGATGTCAATTGCGATGCCGCAGCGATCATCAGATCGGGTGCCGGCGAGGGCTCGTCGCCCAAGGTGTAGTGCTCGGCGAAGAACGCCTCGTCGAGTCCGTATTCGTCGGCCCACCGGGTTATCTGGAGATCCCAGTCGATGACTTGCCGCGCTGTGCGCCGGCCGGCGGAATAGCCCAGTGCGTAAGGGATGTTGAAAACACCGAATCTCATTGCGCCGGTATCCTTTCGATTTGGTTGCAACAATCGGCGTACAGGCGGGGAAAGCCTGAACGATGAAAGATCAGCGGTGCCGGAGCGGCACCACCGGTGGTAGGGGCGGAAGCCTCTAGGACGCGTGCCACGACGATGATGTGGTCTCCTCCGTCGTATTCGGCCTCGATGCTGCAGTCGACCCATGCGGTCGTTCCGGCCAGCAGTGGGCCACCTAGTGCTGGGTCGGATGTGTAGTCCACGCCGTGAAATTTGTCGGTTGCGGTTTGCGCGAACTGCCGGGCCAGCCCGCCCTGTTCCTCGCTGAGCATATTTACCAGGAAGCGCCTGGTGGTTGCGATCTGTGGCCACGTTGTCGAAGTCTTCGCCACCGAGAGAAGCGCGAGCGGTGGAGTGATCGACAGTGACAGAAATGATTGCAACGTCATCCCGACCGGATCGGATTCGAGTGTGGCAGTGACGATTACCACTCCGGTGGGAAAGTGGCCCAGCACCGTGCGCAGCGTTGACTCGGTGACCGGGGGACGATTGTCTCGTTTCATGGAGATCTCCCGAACGGCGCATCGCGCCTTAATGTGAACATTTGTTCAAGGTTGCCATGAAGCTACCGGAGTGTTGGCGTCCCGTCAACTGTCACTTCGGAAGTCGTTGCGGTCTATGGGCTTAATGCGCCGAGCCGGTTGGGTGGCATGAGTGAAACAGGGGTTGACAGTCGGGGTTGCCGAAGCGACGATGTAGGAGTTCATCACTTGAACAAAAGTTCAAAGTAAGACTGCGTGTCCTGGCCCCCCGGCTCGGTTGGACGTGTGGTGCCGCCAAGGGTATGCATCGGAATGGAGAAGTGTTGTGATTCAAGAGTTCAGCGACAAGATCGTCCTTGTCTCTGGGGCGGCCCGCGGCCAGGGCGCCGCGCACGCCCTGCGGTTCGCTGAAGCGGGTGCCGGTGTTGTGGTCTCCGACATACGTGATGAACTGGGCGAGAGTGTCGTCGAGCAGATTCGCATGAAGGGTGGACAGGCTGTCTACCAACGCCTGGATGTACGTGATGGTGGAGACTGGAATGCTGCGGTTGGACGGGCCGAATGCGAGTTCGGCGGTCTGGACATTCTGGTCAACAATGCCGGCGTGGTCGCTTGCGAACCCGTCGACACGTGCACCGATGACACTTGGCAGACCGTCATGCAGACCAACGCCACGGGCGTGTTCCAAGGTATGCGCGCCGCAGTACCCGCGATGCGGCGCCGCGGTGGAGGCGCGATCGTGAACACGGCCTCGATGATGGGGCTCGTAGGATCGTGGGGGTATGCCGCCTACATCGCGAGCAAGTTTGCCGTTGTCGGGCTGACGAAGTCGGCTGCATTGACCTACGCGGCTGACAACATTCGGGTGAACGCTGTCGCTCCGGGATGTGTGGACACGCCCATGCTCGATGAAGAAAAGAAGCTCATGGCCGCGAATCCCTATTGGGACTTTGATGAATGGGTTGCCACTCAACCTATTTCGACAATCGCTCAGCCCGAAGAGGTCAGCGAGCTGGTGTTGTTCCTCGCCTCAGGACGCGCTAGGTACTGCACCGGCGGCGTCTACCCCATCGATGGCGGGTCGACCGCGGGATAAATGTGCCCGGCTGATGCCGGCGCAACTGCGCACCGAAACTTGTGGAAGGGAATTCTGAATATGGGCATGCTGGATGGTCAGGTGGTGTTCGTCACCGGCGGCGGGCGAGGACAGGGCAGGGCGCACGCCATCGCCTCGGCACGTGAAGGTGCCGACGTTGCACTGTTCGACTGCGTACACGACATCGATACTGTCGGATACCCTCTGGCACGTCGCCAGGATCTGGACGAGACAGCGTCTTTGGTGGAATCCGCGGGGCGCCGGGCGCTGCGGTACGTGGGCGACGTCCGGTCGCAAGCTGACCTGAACCAGGCGGTGGAGAAGACGATCTCCGCGTTCGGCCATCTCGACGCGTTGGTCGCGAACGCGGGGATCTGGGCCACGGGGCCTTTCTGGGAGCTGTCCGACGACCAGTGGTCGGACATGATCGACATCTGTCTGACCGGGGTGTGGCGTTCAGCTAAAGCCGTTGCCCCGCACATGATCGACCGGCAGAAGGGCTCGATCGTGATGACGTCTTCGGTCGACGGTCTTGAGCCCGGCGGCATCTATGCGCACTACACGGCGGCCAAGCACGGGGTGCTGGGATTGATGAAGAGCGTGGCGCTGGAGTTGGCACCCCACGGACCCCGGTGCAACAGCGTGAACCCTGGAGCGGTGGACACGCCGATGCTCGACAATCAGCCCGGTTACGACCTCATCTCGGGACATCCAGGTGGCACGCGTGACGATCTCGTCGAGGGCGGGCATCGCTTCAACGTCTTGAAGAATACGGCGCTGCTTGACCCGATGGACATCGCTAACGCTGCTGTCTTCCTGAACTCGGAACTGGCCGCCCGGGTCACCGGCACGACCCTTCTGGTCGATGCAGGGCACATGCTGCTCACCGGCTACAACCACAATCCTGTGCGCTGACGACACCCTTTCGCGGCTCTCGGGGGTGAGGCAACATCACGCGGATCCAATATCTGCGTGGTGCGTCAAAGATGTTTGTACAAAGTCGATTACCGATCAGCAATAGCTGATTTGGTCTGCGGGGTGGCATGGTCGATCAGCCGAGCGTGCCATCACGCTCTCACCTTCTCGTGTGTGCCACCGCTGACACATCCAACCCAAATAGGCATTGACGTAGGTCACACCGAAGCCTATATTCCCCAAGTATTGAACTTTTGTTCAAAGTGACATTCACCGCATGCCAGCCCGTGAAGGAGACTGCATCGATATGACCACTACTCAAGATCCGGCGGACGGGACGAGTACTGCGCCCCAGCAGCTGGTCGGGCACCTTACGGTCACCAAGCTCATCCTCACCGTTCTGGCGATGTCGGCTCCGTTGGGCGCAGTCGCAGGCATTGTGCCGCTGGTGATTGCGGAAGGCAATGGCGTCGGTGCCCCGATGACCTACGCGCTGATGGGGCTTATCCTGCTGATGTTCGCAGTGGGGTTCACCACCATGGCGCGGAACTTTCCCCGGACCGGCGCCTTCTATGCTTACATCACCGGCGGCCTGGGCAAGCCGATAGGCTTGCCGGCGGCCTTTCTGGCGCAGTTGGGCTATCTGACGTTGCTGGTCGGAACCTATGCGTTCTTCGGTGACTCGGTAAAGGTCTTGCTGGTTTCGCTTTTTGGACAGGCCTTCGCGCCATGGTGGGTGTGGGCGATCGTCCTGTGGCTGGCGGTGTCCGCACTCGGCCATTTCAATGTCGAACTATCCGGCAAAATCCTGAGCTTCCTGATGGTCATCGAAGTGCTCATCGTTCTGGTGTTCAACGTGTGCGTAGCGACAACCGGTGGGCCGCAAGGGTTTCAGTTCGAGTCGTTCACGCCCTCGGCATTCAGCTCGGGATCGGTCGGCGTGGGTATCCTGTTCGCCAGTGCGACGTTCCTCGGCTTCGAGGGAACGGCGATCTATCGGGCCGAGGTCAAGGACCCGGCGAGGACGGTGCCTCGCGCAACTTACCTGGCGATCATCTTGATCGGCCTGTTCTACGTGTTCTCGTCATGGGCGCTGGTGACGTTCTACGGTGTGAACGGCGCGGTGGACGCCGCCAAGGCCGATTCGACCGGAATGTTCGCCGCCGGCCTACGGTTCTACGCCGGCAATGTTGTTGCCGAGATCATGACCTGCATGGTGGTCACAAGCTTGTTCGCGGCGACGTTGGCGGCTCATAATCCGTTGGCGCGCTATACGTTTGCGCTGGCTCGCGACGGAGTTCTGCCTTCGTTCCTCGGACGGGTGGACGCCAACCACGGATCGCCGTCGACGGCGTCGGCGACAGTATCGACGATCGCCCTCCTGCTGACGCTGCCGTTTGTGTTTGTTGATGTCGACGCGGTCACGTTCTACTCATGGATGTTCGGCATCGGCACTTACGCGATCCTGGTCTTGATGGCGACAACATGTCTGGCGGTCCTGGTCTATTTCCGGCGCATTCCTCATCAGGAGCGAGCCTGGAATACGCTCATCGCACCCGGCCTGGGGTTGGTCGGGATGATCGCGATGCTGTCGATCAGCAGCTATTACTTCCCCTTGCTGGTGGGCGGCAACTTCGCGGTGGGGCTGGGTCTGCAGCTGTTCATCCTCGCGTTGGCAGTGTTCGGGTGTGTCCTCGCTCTGGTATGGCGGCGCACCCGGCCCGAGGTCTACCGCCGCATCGGCGGTGAACCCGAGACCCCGGAGGACGCCCATGCATGAGACGTCGAACAGCCGGGCTAGTGAGTGCATCGAGAATGTGCCTGTGTCAGGTGGTTTTCGGCGATTGTTTCTGCGTGGCGCGGCGTCGCGGCGCCTTGGCCTTCTCCTGGCTGAGCACAAGACGGATGAACGGTTCGGCATCCTCTGCGGATTGCAGGGAACCGCCCATGATGAGCTGAACGCCTACCCCTTCCCAGGCCGCTTCGAGACGCTGCGCGGTTTCGGTGCTGTACAGCCGTGCCAACTCGGCGCGGGTCGACACCGACCAGTTCTCTACCAGGCGGTGATACGCGGGATCCCGCACCGAATGGGCGTAGATCTCGAACAGCAGAATTCTGTCGCGCTTGTCGCCGTACATGACGTCTATCAGGTTGAGCACAGCGGCCACCAGTGTGTCTTCGTCGACGGCCGCTTGAAATGGCGGCATGAACCGGTCGGTCTGACTCTGCACCCACGCCGCAAACGCCTCGAACATCAGCTCATCGATGTTCTCGTAGTGATAGCTCGCAGAGCCGAGCGCTACCGACGCCACCGAGGCCACCCGGCGGTGAGTGACCCCTTTGACGCCGTACTCACTTGCCACGGTGAGAGCCGCTTGACGCAACGCCGCTCTCGTGGGTTCCGATCGCTGACCGGCTCGAGGCACGTCCCTCCCCTCCCCGCCACGCGATTTCAACAGCTGTTCAGACAACACGGTACCAGTCCGAGATCAGCGGTCTTGACGTCGGCCGGGAGCTGATGTGTTGCATCAGAGACCATCTCGTCATGTCCCAGCCGGTAGGAACGACCAGATCATGGCCACCTCGGTCGATGACATCGATGAACTCGCCCCGGTGCGCGTCCAGCGCTTCGCGAAAGGCTTCGAGGGCGTGCTGACGCGATACCTCGACGGCGAGATCGTGGTCGTCGGACACGGAACATCGTGTGCTCTGACGCTCAATGCCCGTGTCGCGTCGGTGTCGGCGACGGCGGCGATGATCCGGCACGGGTCTGGCCTGATTTTCGTTGCCATGCAACAGAGCCGGCTCGCCGAGCTGAGGATCCCGCCGATGCCCACGGATGTGGCATCGCGATGTTCAGGCTGTCATGTCGCGATAGATGCTTCCGATGGGATAGGGACGGGCATCTCCGCACGTGATCGCGGTGAGACACTGCGACGGCTCGCGAACGGCGAGAGTGTGCCGGAGGACTTCCGGCGACCCGGGCATGTCATTCCCGTCGCAGGTGATCTGGTGGTCGGCGGTGCTGCGGCCACTCCGCAGATTGTGCTCATGTTGGCTTCGTTGGCCGAAGGTGCATCGGGTGTCGGCGCTTTCACGACCCTGATGTCGGTCGAGCATCCTTGCGAGGTGGCGACCCCTTCGGAGGGGGCAGATATCGCTTCTCGCCTCGGGTATCACTATGTCGACGGCCATGTGGTGAGAAAAGCGTTCTACGGCTACAGCTGGCCGAGTAGACCGGCCTGCGGTTTGTCGAGTCGAACGCGTGGCCCGATTGTCGGCTGACTGTTTTCGGGTTGTCGCACAGCCTCACACCCGTTGCGGTGCCGCAGCGTTGAGCGCCTGGTCGAGGAAATCGGCGGGTACCTCAGGCCATGCCGGATTCCATTGACCTGCCTGCTGATCGGAACGCAGCGCCGCCAGGGTGGCCACCACGTGAGGGCCGCCGTCGACCAGGTAACGCAGCATCCGTAGCTGCGCGCATTGTGCTGCCACCGTTACGACCATCGCCTTGGCATCGGCGGTCCGCCCGTCGGCCGCAAGGCAGGCACCCAGCAGGCGCCGGGCCCGCAGCATCGCCTGCGGCCGGTTCAGCGGAGCCAGCCTGTCCACCCATTCGCGGGCCCAGCGACAGGCGAGTTCCCGCTGTGCCGGATCGGCGCCGGCGATGAGCGTGCGGATCGCCGAGGCCTCTTCGAACTGCACGGCGATCTCATCCATCGCATCGACGGGTTCGCGACGAGCGTCGTAGGACGTCACGGGCATGGGGCCGAACTCCGGATGCGGGGGCAGCCCGAGCCGGATGCGCTCATGTTCGGCCAGCGCACGAAGCCGGTTGAGGGACAGTGCCCGTGCGACGCGGGTGGCCTCGTCGAGTCGTTGGGCGGCCGCGAGCCGGTCGCCCTGAAGGGCCTTGATCCGCGCGTTGATCACGTAGCGGGAAATCTTGAAGTCGACCGAACCACCTTCCGGTCCCAACTTGTAGCTTTCGTCGAGCAGGCGCGTCGCCTCATCGAGATCGCCTCGCTCATAGAGCAATTCGCCGAGCAGCGAACTGGCCAGCCGGGCGGTGTAGGAATGGATGCCGCCCGATCGCTTGGCGATTCGCAGCGCTCCGCGGAAGAACGCTTCGGCTGCGGTGTTGTCGAGCATCAGGTGATGTGCCATTCCGGTGAAGCACAGGCCGTTGACGATGGTGAACGCGTCGCCGCTGCGCGCGTAGAACGGCGCCGCCCAGTCCTGGATCCGATTGACCTCGTCGAGGTCGTAACGGTACGCGGCGGCGAAGGTCGCCACGTTGGCTGCCGACGCGACGCTGAACGGGCGCAGGCGATCCCGGCGTCGAATCGCCGCCGCGATGTGCTCGTCGATCCCGGCGAGCCGGTCGGCGCGCAGATCCACCACACCGCGCACAACACCGGCATCGGCTTGCACGTCGGCGATCTCCTCGGCGGACAGCCCGGAGTCCTGCAGCGTCGTATCCACCAGTGCGAGAGCCTGTTCGGCCGTCGGGATCCGGTGTAGCACGATGTTGGCCCAGGCCAAGGCAAGCTGCAGGCGGGGGTGCGACTGCACGGCTGCAGCGGGCAGCTTGCCCGCCAGCCCGATCAGAGTGGCCATCTGGCAGTTGGCGACGAAAGAGAGGCCGTCCTGCTCGACGAGGGTTACGGCGCGCTGCTCATCACCGGCGGCCAGCGCATGGTCGACCGCCTCGCTGATCAGCAGATGCTCGGCGAACCATTCCGAGGCTGCCCGGTGCAGCCGGATCACCCGTTGCGGGTCGCGACTGAGCCGGTGCTGCAGAAAGTCCAGGAACAATTGGTGGTAGCGGAACCACTGGTCGTCGATCCGGCGGAGGAACAGGTCGCGTTCCTCGATCTGCTCGAGTATCGCGAGCCCGTCGGGTACCCCGGTCAGTGCGGATGCCAGGTCCCCGCAGATCCGTTCGGTGATCGAGGTGGCCAGCAGGAAGTCGAGGATGGACGGTTCCAGGGTGTCGAGCACGTTCTCGGCGAGGAACTCGCTGATCATGTGATGCCGACCGGTCATCGTGCCGATGAGTTCGACCGGGTCGTCGCGGTCGCGCAGTGACAGCGAGGCCAGCTGCAGGGCCGCCACCCAGCCGTCGGTCTTGGCGGTGAGCTCTTCGACATCGACCGGGTCGAGGTCGAGGCCCCCGAGGTCCACCAGCAGATTCTCGGATTCGGAAACATCGAAACGCAGTGCGGTGGCGTCGATTTCGACGAGTTCGTCCTGCATTCTCATCCGGCTCATCGGCACCCCGCTCTGGCTGCGGCTGGTGATCACGATGGTCATGCCGGACGCGACGTTGTCGATGAGGTAGCGCAGCGCCCCGATGGTCGCGGGGTCGGTGACCCGCTGCCAGTCGTCGATCACCAGGGTCATGCGGGTGTCGCTTTGGTGGATCTCGTTGATCAGTGATGTCAGCACGTAGCGTTCGGCCTCGTCTCCATGTTCCTCGAGTACCTCACCGAGATCGGCTGCCAGCTCCGGCGTTACCGCGCGGATTGCCTCGATGAGATGGGACAGGAACCAGACCACGTTGTTGTCGTCGTGGTCGACGGTCAGCCACGCCACGGCGGCCCCTTCGGACTTCAGCAGCTGGGCCCATTGAGCGGCCAATGTGCTCTTCCCGAAGCCCGTCGGCCCGTGGATCACCGTGAGCTTCTTGTCCCGTTGGGCGCGCAGCACCTCGATCAGGCGGCCCCGTTCGACGAGCGTCTTTGTGGACATGGGCAGCCTGAACCGGGTGGCCGGGGCGGGCGGTGTCAGTGTGCGTACCCGCTGCCCGCTGAACGGTGTGCGCGGAGACGCCGACGGCTCGAACCGATTGGTCGGTGCCGCGACGGGGACGGCCATGTCGTCGACCGGCAGACCGTGGCGGCGTTGCAGCTCACGCAGCTGTTCGCCGAATGCCGCCGCAGTCGCCGGGCGGTCTTTGGTGTTACGCGACATCGCGCGTTCGATGGTCGTGCACATGTCGGCGGGCAACTCCGAATCCCGCAGGTTCGGCATCGGTTGCCTGGTGATCCGGAGGAACTGCGCCACCATCTGCTCGCCTTCGCGACGCTCGAACACCGCGTGACCGGTCGCCGCACTGAACAAGGTGGACGCAAGGCTGTAGACGTCGGAGGTGACGTCGGGTGGCTGCCCGAGCAACACTTCGGGCGCCGTGTAGGCGGGCGATCCGGTGACGGCACCGTCGGCGGTCTCGAATCCACCGATGATGCGCGCGATGCCGAAATCGGTCAGCTGCGGCTCGCCGTACTCGGTGAGCAGGATGTTCGCCGGCTTGACGTCACGATGCAGGGTGCTGCGCCGGTGCGCGGTCTCCAATGCGCCGGCCAGCTTCACCCCGATGCGCAGGGCTTCCTGCCAGCCGATCGGTCCGGTGTCGTTGATCTTGGCGTTCAGTGACCCGTGCGGGTGGTACTGCATCACGATGTAGGGCCTGCCGCTGGCGGTGGTGCCGACCTGGAAGATGTTGACGATGTTCGGATGACCGGACAGCTTGCCCATCGCGATCTGCTCGCGCATGAACCGTTCGAGATTGTCCGGTTCCAGATCGGTGGTCAGGACCTTCACTGCGACAGTGCGGCCGAGGGCGCGCTGTGTGCAGCGGTACACCATGCCGAACCCGCCACGGCCGATTTCCTCGGGATCCTCGTAACCGGCCGCCGACAGCTCCGCCGGAATCCCGGCGGGCAGATCCCGCTGCGTCGGCAGCGGGTCGTTACGGCCCATCGTTCGCCTCGAAACTCTCATGGCG
The DNA here is from genome assembly GCF_002086485.1 of Mycobacterium aquaticum. Classification (GTDB taxonomy): domain Bacteria; phylum Actinomycetota; class Actinomycetes; order Mycobacteriales; family Mycobacteriaceae; genus Mycobacterium; species Mycobacterium aquaticum. The sequence continues at coordinate 371,047 of NZ_MVHF01000002.1, forward strand.
TCGCGGCAGCATCTCAGCCGCCTTAGAGAGGATATCTCTGGCTTTGCCGGGGGGCGCGGACTCGGGAGAGATCGGTTATGCGGGCTGGCGGGTCAGGTGCTCGGGCCCGCTGACATAGACGATGGCGGGATGACCGGGCGAGGTCGCGGCGTCGGCGACGGCTGCGGCGAAGTCGACTGCTGAGTCGGCGAGCACCTCGCCGGACACCACGGTGAAGTTGATTCCGTGCCGGTCGAATTCCTTGCGCATCGCGTAGAGGGTGGTCTCGCCGGCGCGCTTGCCTGCGGCGATGGATGCGTAGCCTTTCGGCACTGCCTTATAGGGGTAGAAGTGCGCCTGGTGGCTGGTGACGAAGACGATCCGGCCGCCGGCGGGGATCAGGGGCAGGGCGAGCTGCGCGAGACGGCGCTGGGCGTCGCGGTTGAGGTGCATGGCAGGGCCGGGCTCGGTGCAGTACTGCCGTCCACCCGATGCGTTGAGCACCAGCATGTCGAGCCGGCCGAAGCGGGTCCCGATGTCGTCGATCATCGCGGCGACGGCCGTTTCGTCGCAGATATCGGCCGCGGTGGTCGAGGCGTGCCCTCCCGCGCAGCGAATGGCGTCCGCGACGTAGTCGGCGCGTTCGGTGTTCGACCGGTATCCGACCACCACGTGGATGTCAGGGTCAGCGAGTTGGAGAGCGATTTCGGCGCCGATGCCTCGCGATGCACCGGTCACCAGAGCGACCCGTTGGCTGTGCATATGCGGTTCCTTTCCCTGGAAGCGGTGACAAAGCACAAATGCGCTCCGCCGCCATGACAACCGGATGGGTCAACGCTACACCGAAATTAAGAAAAGTAAGAGACTCGTAAGGTCACGGTAAGGTTGAGATGCGGGTCACATTCGGGTGTGCCCGCAGCCAGTCGAGCACCTGCTGGCCGTGGGTGTTCGGCGGGAAGATCGGGTAGAAGACGTGCTCGATCGCGCCATCGGTGACCACCAGGGTCAGCCGCGAGTAGAGCCGCGGATGGCCAGGCGCGGCGAACGTCGGCAGGCCCAAGGTGTCGCCCAGGGAGAACTCTGGGTCCGACAGCATCTGGAACGGCAGATGTAGCCGCTCGACCACCTCGGCCTGATACTGCGGCGACTGGCTCGACATGCCGTAGATCTCCGCCGCGCCGGCGTCGCGAAGCTCCTGATGGTGGTCGCGGAAGCTGCACGCTTCGGTTGAACATCCCCGGGCCCCGGGAATCGAGTCCCAGCCTTCGGGCAGATCCATGCCCGGCCGACCGGTGAGCGGATACAGGTAGATGATCGTGCGCCCATGGGGGAGGGCGGATAGATCGATACTGCCGCCGTCGCTCGTGTGCAGCGTCAGTGACGGCATGGGCTGCCCCAGCAGGTGGGCGGCGCGCCCATCGTCGGTCGGCACAGGCAGGCCAGTGGGCAGGGTGGTGAAGTCGATGGGCATGGTGGAGACCTCCGATCCGGGCGGATGGTGATGGGGCCGGGTGGCGCCCCGATGCAGCTTTTCGGCCAGCACCGCCCGGCGATGCGTCAATTCGGCTATGACACGGTCGATTTCGGCGATACCGTCGCGGTAGGCCGCCAACGATGCGGGGCACTCGTCGCTGTGGATGTGCCCGGCGTCGAGGCATTCGATAAATGGACCCGCTTTGGCAGGTGGGATGCCGATCTGCGCAAGCTCACGAATCTCGGCCACCGCGCGCAGGTCGTTCTCGTCGTACTCGCGGTAGCCGTTGGGCCTGCGCTGTGGGCTCAGCAGTCCCAGCTGCTCGTAGTAGCGCACCGCCTTCACCGAAACCTTGGCCTGCCTGGCCAGCTCGCCGATCTTCATCGTCACCTCCTGGCAACGACGGTAAACCCTGCCCCTGGGGTCAAGGTCAAGTTCGTGATGCCCTACGTAGCTTGTTCGGCCTTGCGCTGACAGCACATTCACAAGTCCGTGTGACGGTTTTGATACGCCACCATTCGGCCCTGTCGGTGTCGGGACGATCGCTGCCGTCGTACTGTGCAACAGTGCAGATTCCGAGCGGTCGTGGCCCGCGTCGGCGACCCGGCTGCGTCAGCCGCCGGGACGTTCTCAGGTACGCGGCGGCCGGACCACTCCTGCTGGGTCTTCCGACGGTCACTGCGGCACTGACTGCGCCTGTCGCGACATCCGCATCGGACATCGCCGGAACCATCGTCTTTCTCGATCCGGGCCACAATGGCGCCAATGACAGCTCGATCAACCGGCAGGTGCCAACCGGCCGTGGCGGTACCAAAGAGTGTCAAACCACGGGCACCACAACCGATAGCGGCTATCCCGAGCACACCTTCAACTGGGACGTGGTGTTGCGGGTCCGGGCTGAGCTCTCACAGCTCGGTGTGCGGACCGCGTTGTCGCGCGGCGACGACAATGCGCTCGGGCCGTGCGTGGATCAGCGGGCGGCTATGGCGAATGCCCTGCGGCCCAACGCTATCGTGAGTATTCATGCCGACGGTGGCCCGCCCGGTGGCCGCGGCTTCCACGTCAATTACTCGGCGCCGCCGCTCAACGAGGCCCAGGCCGGGCCGGCCCTGCAACTCGCCCGGGCGATGCGGGATCAGCTTGTCGCGGCGGGGTTCACCCCGTCGACCTACCGTGGCACCGACGGTCTCTACGGGCGCTCTGACCTTGCCGGTCTCAACCTCGCGGAGTTCCCGTCGGTGCTCGTCGAACTGGGCAACATGAAGAACCGCGACGACGCCGCTGTCATCGAAAGCGAACAGGGCCGGGCGAAGTATGCCGCCGCCGTCGCATCAGGGCTCAACGCGTATCTGTCGCAACGCGTTTGATATCCGGCAAGCCGGTCATCGGGTCCTCGACGGCCATAGCGCCATGCGGTCGAGTAAACCGTCGCGCAGCACGAGCGTGTGGAACAACACGGCGCACAGGTGCGCGGTGAACGTCACGAACAGCAGGGCAGCCAGCACGACATGCGCAATGTGCAAGCCTGCGAACAGGTTCAGGCTGTGAGGCGCGATGGCGGGCAAGCGCCAGGGTCCGACCACGACGGGCGTCCCCGACGCCGAGACCATGGCCCAGCCCACGAGGGGTTGCAGGAGTAGAAGCGCGTACAGCAACCGTTCCGACCACGTGGCGACGAGGCGTTCGGTGCGGCCCATGGTGGCCAGGAACGGTGGCGGGTGATGCCGCATCCGGTTGCCCAGCCGGACCACGGCGAACAGCAGGATGACGATGCCCAGCGGGCGATGGATCGCCAACAGCAGCGGGTAATACGCCAACGACGCGACCATCGTGACACCGAGCAACACCTGGGCGATCACCATGGCGGCCATCGACCAATGCAGCAACCGCGACGCCACCGTGAAGCGGGCCGGGGCGAGCTGGTCAGTGCTCATCGCGCTGCGGCCTCGACGTTCACAGCGCTGGGCAGCTTGGGTTCCGCCGCACGCCGAGCGAACGACCGCGCATACACCGCCGATCGCGCGGCCAGCAGCGGATCGTCGGACGGCGCGATACCGCGCGGCAGCACAAGGGGATCGAAGTTGACATCGCGGGCATTGCCCGGCGCTTCGGTGTGGACGGCGTCGATGGTCAACGTGCCCGCATCGATCGTGCGGCGATCGGCAGGCCAGGGTTTGGTCGCGTCGTTGGTGGGGTCTTCGGGTGCTCCGACCACGATTTTCAACGTCCACGCCTGCGGCCCACGTTGCATGGCTTCGATTAGGGCGTCGAACAGATAGTTGGGATCGGACTTCGCGGCATCGCTGACGGGTTGGGCGGCTTGCTGCTGCGGCACCAGCATCCACCGCACCGGCACTGTGACGCCATCGCCGTTGGTCATCCGGAACGCGTTGAGCCCCCAGAATGTGCTGTTTTCGAATCCGGAGGTGGGTGGCTGCTGGGCGATGATGCGCTGCGCGGCAACGGTTTCGGGATGTCTGGCCAGGAAGGCCGACATGGCGGCAGGGTCCGGTTTGCCGGTCTGCGGCTGAGGTTTGGCGGCCAGGATGCGCTCGTAGAAGCCCTGCGGCGTGCTGTCGCCGAACACGGGAGTGTTGATCATCGGGCTGCGCCACTGCTCGCCGTTGGGCAATTGGTACTGGACCGCCAGGCCACGCACGGTCGCGGGCTTGTCGGCCTGGTCGGGTACCCCGCCCGACAGCGAGAAACGCGCGACGACCGGGACGGTGCCCTTGGCGAACACGGTGGCATGGCAGATCTCGGCGGCGGCCCCATTGCTTGCGAAGGTGCCGGTGGCGGCGAGACCCTTCGCGTGGTTGCGCCGGAAGCCGTCATGGTGGCCCGCGATCTGCTCGAACCGGTCGGCGAACTGCGACGGGGTCAGGGTGTCGGGGCGCAACCAGCCGCCGGCGTATGCGAATCCGCCGACGTCGATCGCGGCGGCACCGGCAACGGCGGCCATGCCGAGCATGACGGCCCGCCGGTTGATGGGGGATTTGTCCGGCTCACGCGCTGACTCGTCGGGAGCCGCGGGTTCCATGGTGTTCCCCCCTCGGTGAATCCGGCACTGTCCCCGATCCTGCACCCGCAGCGGCGCTGTGTCGACACCTGCTGGCCGGGAAAGGCAATACCTGCTAGCTGCAATGCCACGTGAATCAGGCCAGGTCGTAGAGCAGGCGGTAATAGGCGATGCGGTCCGGGTCGGGGTCGATTCCGTAGGCGCCGTACAGAACGTCGTCGAAGCCCGGGCCGAAGTCCCATCCAAGGCTCCAGGTGGCCACAGCCAGATCAGCCCAGCGATCGGCGATCCCGAGCGAGCCCAAGTCGACGTGCGCGGCGAATGTCGCGTCGTCGTGCAGCAGGGTGTTGGGGACACAGGCGTCGCCGTGGCAGACGACCAGCCGGTCGATGGCGGGCGGAGCGTCCAGGCGGGTTCGGGCCTCGTCCAGATCCAGGTGCCGATGCTCGGGAAACCAGTCCGCCGGGCCCTCGCCGGCGCCGATGCGCTCATCGGCACGGCGCAGACGACGTTCGATGCCCCAGTCGAACGGGCATTCGTCGACCGGCAGGCCGTCGTGCAGCAGTCGCAGGCCACGGCCGATCCCGGCGGCGACTTCTGTGGCCCGCCCGGCCCAGTGCGGGTCGACGGCCGACCGTCCAGCAACCGCGGCGGTGACCAGCCACGCCCCGTCGGTGTCGGTGCCGTGGTCGAGGAGGGGCGGGACCGCCGCCCGCGCCTGCGCCCACGCCAACCGTTCCGCCTCGGCGGCCAGGTCGATCTCGGGCGTGCCCGCGGCAACCCATTTGACGTAGGACGTCGCCCCGTCTGTCCTGTCGAGGCGGAAGGTCAGCCCACCGAGCTCATTGCGCCACACCGGGGTCAGCGTGGCGTCGGCCGCGAGCGCGGTCACCACGTCGGGCACGACAACAGGCCCGACCGGTGGGCCTGACAGTGATGGAGTGTGCACGCTCCGACATTGCCACAGGCGGGCCGGGGCGTTGACAACCGCCGAGCTGCGCCGTTAATGTCAAACTCGATTTGAGATCGGGTATTGGTGGCGAGGACACGGATTTCCGCATCGAATCGGTCCCGCCGGCCGGGCAGTCATACGCTGGCGTGGACGCCGGCCGAGATGAAATTCAGGAGTTTCCATGTCACTGTTCGAGGTAACCGAGCGCGCGCGGCAGTATCAGACCCAGCTGCTCGACTTCATGGATTCGCAGGTCTACCCCGCCGAATCGGTTTACGACGAGCAGATGCAGGCGGCGGGCGATCCGCACTTTCATCCGCCGGTCTTGGAGGAACTCAAGGCCGAGGCGCGACGGCGCGGGCTGTGGAACCTGTTTCATCCTCATCCGGAGTGGGGGCCCGGCCTTACCAACCTGGAGTACGCGCCACTGGCCGAGATCATGGGCCGTAGTCACCTCGCCTCCGAAGCGTGCAACTGCAGCGCGCCGGACACCGGCAACATGGAAGTGCTCACCCTGTTCGGCACCGACGAACACAAGGAGCGTTATCTCAAGCCGCTGCTGGACGGCACCATCCGGTCCGCGTTCGCGATGACCGAGCCGCAGGTGGCCAGCTCGGATGCCACCAACGTGGAGATGTCGATGGTCCGCGACGGTGACCATTACGTGCTCAACGGACGAAAGTGGTTCGCCTCGAACGGTATGCACCGCAACTGCAAGGTGCTGATCGTGATGGGCAAGACTGATCCGAGCGCCCCGGTGCACCGCCAGCAGTCGATGATGGTGGTGCCTATCGACGCGCCCGGCGTCACCGTGATCCGTAACCTGCCGGTGTTCGGCTACCAGGACCGTGAGGGCCACGCCGAGATCGTCTTCAACGATGTCCGGGTCCCCGTCTCCGATGTGCTCAAGGGTGAGGGTGAGGGCTTCGCCATCAGCCAGGCCCGCCTGGGCCCGGGCCGGATCCACCACTGTATGCGATCCATCGGAATGGCCGAGCGCGCACTGGAATTGATGTGCAGGCGCGCGCAGTCACGCGTCACGTTCGGCAAGCCGCTCAGCGAGAACGCCAACATTCAGGATTGGATCGCCGAGGCCCGCATCGACATCGAGATGATCCGGCTGCTCACGCTCAAGGCTGCCTACCTGATGGACACCGTCGGCAACAAGGAAGCTCGCACGGAGATCGCGGCGATCAAGGTGGCCGCGCCCAACATCGCGCTGAAGATCATCGACCGGGCCATTCAGGTCCACGGTGGCGGCGGTGTCACCGATGATTTTCCCTTGGCGATGGCATGGGCTCACCTGCGTACGCTGCGGCTGGCCGATGGACCGGACGAGGTTCACAAGCGGGCCATCGCCAAACAGGAACTGCGCAAATATCGGAACGAGGTATCGGCATGAGCGGTCTCGATCTCACCGGACGCACCGCGATCATCACGGGGGCTTCCCGCGGCATCGGTCTTGCTGCGGCACAGGCTATTTCCGCAGCCGGGGGTAATGTCGTCCTGACGTCGCGGCGGCAGGACGCCGCTGACGCCGCGGCGGCCGAAGTAGGTGGCAACGCGCTGGGGGTCGCCGCGCACGCCGTCGACGAGCAGGCCGCCGCGCGGTGCGTCGATCTGACCCTCGAACGATTCGGCAGCATCGACATCCTGGTCAACAATGCAGGCACCAATCCGTCCTTCGGCCCGCTGATCGATCAGGATCATGCCCGGTTCGTCAAAACCTTCGAAGTCAACCTGTGGGCGCCGATCCTGTGGACTTCGCTGGTCACTCGAGCGTGGATGGGTGAGCACGGCGGTGCGGTGGTCAATACGGCGTCGATCGGCGGTATGGGATTCGAGCCGAACCTGGGTCTGTACAACGCGTCGAAGGCCGCGCTGATCCACCTCACCCAGCAGCTCGCGCTGGAACTCTCGCCCACGGTGCGGGTCAACGCCGTCGCTCCCGGTGTGGTGCGCACCAAGCTGGCCGAAGCGCTGTGGAAAGAGTATGAGGGCCAATTGAATCTGATGACGGCCCTGGGACGTATCGGCGAACCGGAGGATGTCGGTGCGGCCATCGCATTCCTCGTGTCCGACGCCGCCAGTTGGGTGACCGGGGAGACGTTTGTCATCGACGGTGGTCAGCGCCTCGGTGATGCTGCGCCGTTCCGGCGGCAGAGCAGCCATGGGTGAGGTGACCGAGGCCGTGGACGTCGCGGCCGTGCAGCAGTGGCTCACCACACTCGGGGTGGAATACACACCGCCGCTGCAGTTTGCCCGGATCGGCCTCGGACAGTCGAACCTCACTTACCGCGTCACCGACGAGGTCGGGCACTGCTGGGTGCTGCGCCGCCCGCCCCTGGGACATCTGCTGGCGTCGGCCCACGATGTCGAGCGGGAAGCGCGGATCATCTCGGCATTGGCCGACACCGAGGTACCCGCGCCTGCAATCCTCGGTGTCACAACAGTTTCCGATGTGCCGCTGGTGTTGATGGAGTTCGTCGACGGACTGGTCGTCGACACCATGGAAGTCGCCGTCGCACTGACCCCGCAGCAGCGTCGGCGGATCGCGTTGTCGCTGCCGCGCACCCTGGCCAAGATCCACGCGGTGGATCTCGACCGGACCCGGCTGGTGGATCTTGCCAGTCACAAGCCGTACGCGCAGCGTCAGCTCAAGCGGTGGGCCGGGCAGTGGGAACTGTCCAAGACCCGTGAGGTGCCCGAACTGGACCGGCTGACACGTCGTCTCGCCGCCGCGGCGCCCGAACAAACTGAGATCAGCCTCGTGCATGGCGACTTCCATCTGCGTAACCTGATCACCGCCGAGGACTCCGGCGAGGTGGTGGCGGTGCTGGATTGGGAACTGTCCACGCTGGGCGATCCACTCGCCGACATGGGCAGCCTGCTCACCTACTGGCCCGAATCCGGTGAGGCCATCGGTGGGGACTTTGCGCCGTCCACCCTGGAAGGGTTCCCCGACCGCGCCGAGATGGCCGAGCGTTATCTGGCACAAACCGGCCGTGACCCGGCCGCGCTGCGGTACTGGCACGTGCTCGGTATGTGGAAGCTGGCCATCATCGCCGAGGGTGTCATGCGTCGAGCCATGGACGAACCGCAGAACAAGGCCGCGGCAGGCACACCTACTGTCGCCCGGATCGATGCGCTGGTCGAGAAGGCCTGCGAACTCGCCGATGAGGCCGGATTGGGCTCGGCCTGAGGGATCCTGACAAGACACGCTGCCGGGGCACCCGCCAAGATGGCGGCATGGGACTTTCTGTGATGCCGAAAGCACACCTGTCCGACGCCGACGTCGCGGACGCGCTGCGGCGCGCCGTGAGTGCGGCGGGCGTCATCCTCGATGTGTTGGCCGAGGCCGACCCGCTCGGGTTGCGGCGCCGCACCCATGACCTCGGTGCCGGTGCGGGCTGCCCTGGCCAGGTACTCGATATCGCGGCTCGGGTGCTCGACTGCGCCGACCTGCCGGGCACACAATCCTGGGAAGGCAAGGACCGCAAGGCCCGCATCCACTGGTGGGTCCGGCGCGTGGGAGCTCTTGATACCGTCCTTGTCGCGTTTCCCGGGGTGTTCGGTGTTCTGGCCAATCGATTGCCCATCCAGGACCTGTTGGGATTCGCCAATCAGGCACTGGTCCTCTGCGCTGTCGCGCGTGAGTACGGGATCACCGATACGCCGACGCAGGTGCGACTGCTCGCTTCGGTGTTGTGTGAGCGCGAACTCGACAAGTCTTCCACCGCAACGGGTCCGGAGGAATCATGGCCAGAATTGTCTGAGCGGTCGCTGGTCGGAAAGCTCTGGCACCTGGCCGGCATCCTCAACGCCGTCGGCGACGAGCTGGGCAAACGGCCGCACCCGCGCAAGATCTTCCGGTACTTCGGCATGGTGCCGTGGATCGGTGCGGTCGCCGGATATCTGGGCGAGTACGGGGCGTTGGTGCGCGCCGCGTCCGCCGCCGAGGCGTGGATACTGGCCCAAGACAACGAGGTTGACGTGCCAGAGGCGGTAGCCGACGCACGTGAAGCGGTCAGCGATCCGATTGTGTGATCAGCCGCTCGGCAAGGCGGCGGGCCTGTTCGATGGGCAGCACCGACCGCGCGACCTTCGAACCCACCTGGGCACCGTCATAGATCAGCTGGACGTCGCGGGCCACCTCCACCGGGTGGTCGACGCCGGCCTGCTTGAGCAGGTCGGCGACGGTGTCGAGCAGCCACTGACGATGGGCCGAGACGGGCTCGAGTTCGGTACCAGGGAACTCGGTGGCCGCATTCGCGTACAGACATCCGCGGAAGTCGCGGGCGTGTGCGCCGGTGATCGCTAGGTCGAAGAACGCCAAGACCTTGGCCACCGGGTCGGTCACATCTGCGACCGACTCCTGATACCGGTTTCGATCACGCAGATCCAAACGCGTCAGGTACGCGATCACCAGCGCTTCCTTGGATCCGTACGTGCTGTAGAGGCTGGCCTTGGCGACGGCTGCGTCGCGCAACAGGTGATCGATACCCACCGCTCGAATGCCCTGGGCGGCAAACAGTTTGGTGGCAGAAGCCAGGAGCCGCTCGGCGGGCGATGCGACCGGATCGGCCGTCCGCCTCGGCCGTGCGGTGGCCTGTTTCAAGGCGTCCATGGCTGCAGCGTAACCCGGAAGCGTCCATAGACAGACCGGTCTGTCCGTGACACTGTCGGGGCATGCCGACCGCCGACGACGGGAGTACACCGTGACGCTGTTCCTCTACGAGGTCACCATCGGATCCGCCGATCCGACCCGAACCAGCCAGTTCATCAAGGATGTCGACGCCGAAATCCACCAAGGTGGCGGCGAATTGATCGAAGCCCAGGTGACGCAGGCATCCGGCCGCGTGTTCATCGTCGCCGAGTTCGCCGATACCGCGGTCACACTCGATGCAGAAGCACTCGGCGCCGACACTGTTGCCGGACCAGACCAGGTCCGTCTGGTCGGAGCTGAGTTGGCCACTCTCAAGGCCGCCCGCCCAACCGCCGGTTATCTCGTCGAGTGGGATCTTCCGGAAGACCTCGACATGGACTCGTACCTGGCCCGCAAGAAGGCGAATGCGCCCAAATACGCCGAGGTGCCCGAGGTCGACTTCCTGCGTACCTATGTGCGTGAAGACATGGACAAGTGCCTGTGCCTGTACGACGCGACCGACGAGGACGCGGTCCGCCGAGCACGGCTGGCCGTCTCCACCCCGATCGACCGGCTGCACGGATTGGCGGCACCCACGCCATGACGGCGACAGTGGGCGTCGGGATCCCGCTGTCGCGGATATGCGACAGCGTGAGCGAGCGCGCCGCGGCGCTTGACGAGCACCGTACCGACGTGCAGGCGGATCTGGCGCAGATCGGTGCCGCCGGGTTGTTCGACCTCGGCCTCGGGACCGGTGGTCTGCCCGACATGGTCACGGTCATCGACGAGATCGCCGCACACAGCCTGGCCGTGGGTTTCTCGGCGTGGGCCCACCGAATGACGCTGGAGTATCTGCGGCGGGGGTCGCATGCACTGCAGCACAACGTCTTCGGGCAGCTGCTGAGCGGCCGCCGACCGGGCGTCACTGCCATGGCAGCCGGTCTGCGATATGTCGCGGGCCTGGACGACCTGCCCGTCAAAGCGCGGCGCGACGCTGACGGTCTGCGCCTGACCGGCCCGATCCGCTGGGCCTCCAATGTCTTCGACGATGCGCTGATCGTGCTGCCCGCGGCCGGAGACGCCGGCGAAACCTACGTGGTGGCTGTGGATGTGGCGCAGCCCGGGGTGGCTGTCAACCCTGAACCGAATCTGATGGCGCTCGGGGCGACGGGGTCGACGTCGCTGCGCCTGACGGACGTCACCGTGTCGCCGGATCGCATCCTCAGCACCGATCTGCCCGGGTTCGTCGCGGCGGTGAGACCATCGTTTCTGGTGCTGCAGACCGCATTCTGCGTAGGTGTGACGCGCGCGGCGGTATCGGCCGCCGAACAGGTCACGGGTGGTCTTGCCGACGAGTTCTCCGAGCAGCTGACCAGCATTGCCGGGCGCAGCCGGGCACTGCGCGACGATCTGTATGCGCGAGCGTCGGATCCGTACGCAGCACCCGTCCCTGACCTCATCCGGCTACGTCTGCTGACCGCGCAATTGGCACTGGAGGCAACCCGGCTGGAGTGCACCCTGACCGGCGGCGCCGCATATGCCCTGGGCAGTCCCGCGAACCGACGGTTTCGCGAGGCCGCCTTCCTGCCCGTGCAATCTCCATCGGAAGGACAACTCAGGTGGGAACTCAAGCAGTACGGGTGACGGCCGGCCACAAACGCTTCGGGACCGGCACGGCCCTGCAGGACATCGACCTGTCGATCGACGATGGCGAGTTCCTGGCCGTGCTCGGCCGTAGCGGCAGCGGCAAATCCACGCTGCTGCGTGTGCTGGCCGGTTTGGAACAACTGACCACCGGAAGCGTGGAATGGGTCGGCGACGGGAACCGTCCCCGCACCGGCGTCGTCTTCCAACAGGCATTGCTGATGCCCTGGCTCACCGTGGCTGCCAATGTCGGTTTCGCCAAACGATTCTCAGCGCACCGGGATGGATTCGACCAGGCCTACGCCGATCAGCTCATGGAACGGTTCGGTCTGGCCGGTCTTGTCGACCGTTACCCCGATCAACTGTCAGGAGGACAGGCCCAGCGGGTGGCGATCTTGCGCGCCGCTGCCACCCAGCCGCGCCTGCTGCTACTCGACGAGCCCTTCAGTGCGCTGGATCCGGCGACCAGAGCCGATCTACGAGGCTGGCTTGCCGATCTCGTGAAGCAGTTGTCGGTCACCGTGGTCCTGGTCACCCACGATGTCGACGAAGCACTGGAGCTCGCCGATCGCATCGTTCTGCTCGGGCAAGACGGGCACATCGGTACCCAATGGGTGGTCGACCGGGATGTGGCTGGGTCGGGGCAGCTGCGCAGCGACATCCTCGGGCACTACCGACTGGTGGGGAGCGAATCGTTGTGACCGGCCATGGCTGGTCCCGCCGTCACGTTCTGTTGGGCGCGACCACTCTCGCCGCCGCAGGCGGCTTGTTCGGTGTCGCTGATCTGGCCCGCAGCGCGACAACGGATTCCACAGATCACGGCGGCGGACTGCGCGTCGGCTACCTGCCGATCACCGATGCCGCGCCGCTGCTGATCGCGCACAGCGCAGGGCGCTATCCCAGCGGGGCCGGCCGACCGGTGCTGTTCCGCAGCTGGGCCGCGCTCGCCGAAGCGTTCCTGACCCGTCAGATCGATGTGGCTCACCTGCTCATGCCGATGGCGGTGCAACTGCGGTACGCGCTGGGCAGCGGCATCAGGGTGCTGGGCTGGAACCACACCAACGGCTCGGCGCTCACCGTCGCCCCGCACATCGAGGACCTCACGGATCTGGCGGGTACCCAGGTCGCGATTCCGTTCTGGTGGTCGATCCACAACATCGTCGTACAACAGTTGCTGCGCGCGCACGGTCTGAAGCCGGTCGTGCGGCGCCGCGCGTCCCGGTCGCAGCGCACCGTGGAGCTGATCGTGATGAGCCCGTCGGACATGGTGCCGGCGTTGGCCAATCGCTCGATCGGTGCCTATACCGTGGCCGACCCGTTCAACGCCGTCGCGCAGATCAAGGGCATCGGGCGGATTCACACCTTCCTGGGCGACGTGTGGCGGGATCATGCCTGCTGTGCGCTGGTCACCCGCGACGACGTGATCGCCGAGCAGCCGGCCGCCGTCCAGACCCTGGCCGACGCCGTCGCGGGCGCGCAGCTGCGGATCACGGCCGAACGCAGTGCGGCGGCGGCCGCGCTGGCGGCGGGTTCTTATCTGCCACAACCGAAACCGGCTCTGCAGCTGGCGTTGACGTATCCGACCCCGCCGTACCCGCTGCGGCATCCGCAATGGCGGCCGCAGCAGATCGGGTTCCGGCCCTTCCCGTATGCAGACTTCACCAGGCGTCTGGTCGAAGCGATGGGGGAGACCGTCGTCGACGGCGATCGCCGATTCCTGGACCACATCGACCCCTCCGGCGTCCACGCCGAACTCGTCGACGACACGTTCATCCGCAACGCCATGACATCGCACGGCGGACCGCAGGCGTTCGGTCTCGACGCCGGCCTCACCCGAATCGAAGAGGTTCAACCACTGTGACGACATCTGCCGCACCCCGGACCGCCGAACCTGTTCTCGCCCATCGTCTCGTCCCGCCAGCCGTCGCCATCGTTGTGGTGGTCGGGCTCTGGTGGTTGGCCACCACGACGGCCTCCGGAGCGCACTCCTTGCTGCGCCAGACCGCACCGCAGCACGTCATCCCCGCTCTCGTCGGGCTGCTGGAACGCGGCGTGCTCGTGCCAGACGCCGCGATCAGCTTGTGGCGCTTGATCATCGGGTTGTGTGTCGCGGCACTCATCGGGATCCCGGCAGGTCTGCTCATCGGGATGAGCACCGCCGCCGAGCGTGCTTCGCGCCCCGTCGTGCAGTTCCTACGAATGATCTCACCGCTGTCCTGGACGCCGATTGCGGTGGCACTGTTCGGGATCGGAAGTCAGCCGGTGATCTTTCTGATCGCCGCCGCTGCGGTATGGCCGATACTGATGAACACCACCGCGGGAGTGCACGCCATCGAGCCCGGGTTTCTCAACGTGGCGCGCAGCTTTCACGCCACCCGCACCGAGACGCTTCGCGCTGTCGTGCTTCCTGCCATTCGGGGACATGTCCAGACCGGGCTGCGGGTCGCGCTCGGAGTGGCCTGGATTGTGCTGGTGCCCGCCGAAATGCTCGGAGTCCGTTCTGGATTGGGCTACGAAGTACTGAATGCCCGCGACCAGCTGGCCTACGATCAGGTCGTCGCGGTCATCGTCGTCATCGGAACCCTCGGGTTCGCACTCGACCTCGGGGCCCGGTGGTTGTTGACGCCGCGCCGCGGGCGCCCGGTTACGGCGTGATCAGCGTGCCCGCGTCCGACGCCGCCTTCTGCAGTTCCGGAATCGTCATGTCGCCGTATCCGCTTTGCACCGGACCCATGGTTGCGCCCAGCCACGGCACCACACCGGGGTCCGGAGTGACGCCCAGGTTGTAGGCCTGCATCCCGGGCAGGTGATGCTCGAGGAAGTTACCCAGGATGTCCACCACGAAGATGACGTCACCCACAGGATTGGGCCCCAACATCGACGCAGCGTTGACCAGCGGTGTCGTTGCGTTGGGATCACCGATCATCACGATCGAGCCGTAATGTGGCTTGGTCCCCCCGCCCGGCACGTACGGTGGCACGAACGGTTGCAGCGCAGGCAGATCCGTGGCGAAGTACGCGGCGGTGTCACCGTAGGTCTCGACGTTGACGAAACCCGAGTTGGCGCCGTTGCCGGGCACTGTGGTGTTGATTCCGGGGCTTTCGAAGCCGATGCCGCCGACACCGGTTTGCTGCGCGACGTACTCGGCTTCCCAGCCACCCAGCGAGTGGCCGGTGACGAAGATGTCGTCCTGGCTGTAGCCCTGCTTGGCCGCCTCGGCCGCAACCTGCTGTTCGAAGGCCAGGGAATCGGTGAACGCCTGTGGGGTGGTGTTGGTGAAGATCACCTGGGCGTCGGTGATGACCTGCGAGACCGCGATCACGGGGTTGGCCAACAGATTCGTGCCGCCGGTCGTGCCCTGGTAGGCGACGATGATCTGGCCCTGCGGTGTCACCCAGGCCTTCGCGGACTCACCTGAGAGCGTATTGGTGGACTGCATTTGCTTACCGTCCACCGTGAACGGCTTCAAGTCACCCGGGGTACCGCCGAGCACGTACTCGGCGGCCGCGGCATTCAGGAACTGAGACACGGTCGGGGTCTTGCCGGTCGCCGGGCCCGTGTAGGTCAGCGGTGGCGGGGTCGGTTGCGCGGCGGGCGTCTTGTCCAATCCCAACGTCGCTTCGACGCGTCGGAAGGCTGCGAACAATGCCTCGTCGACCGGCTGGAAGTTGATGGGACTCTTCGGGCCGTTGGCGGAGACGGTGATGTCCAGCGCTTGCAGCACCGAGTTGATGACGCGGCCCGGCAGCTCGGCGAGCTTGGCGATGGGGGAGAGCGGTTGTGGCGGCGTTCCAGTGTTAGGCGTCGGGGTCACCGGCGTCGCGACCGACGATGTGGCCGCGGCGAGCTTCGCGGTAAGAGGAATCGTGTTGATCTTGGGGTTGTTCTGGGGCGCCGTGGAGGTTTCGGCCTGCTTGGGTTCGGTCGCCGGCGTCTTGATGGTGCCGCCGGCGAGCGAGGAAGCGACCGTCGTGAGTTGCTTCACCGCCACACGTACGCGGGTCGGAGCCGTCTGCTGGGCGTGGGACTTTCCGGCGGAGGGGTCCGTGGCGGTGTCTTGACGCAGCGCGCTCGGTTGGCGCTGTGGCAGCGTCGAATCCTGTTGTGGTTTACCGGCATTTGAGTCATCTGCGGCCGCTTTGGTGGGCTTCGCACCGGTGTCCGACGCCGACGGGCTACCGGTGGGCCCCTTGTCCTGGGTAGCGGAGTCGTTGGTCTTCGTCGTGGTCGACGACCGACCAGGCCTGGTGCCATGATCCGGTATCGGTTTCTTGGGTCCAGGGTCGGTTGTGGCGCTTGAATGGTTCGACGCCGTTCCGGACGAATCGGCCGTGCCGGGGTCCGCCCACGCCATGGAGTGTCCGCTCGCTCCGGCGATGCCGATGCCGAGTGCCACGACGGCCAGCCCGTAACGCGGTGGCAGGCGTCTGGCACTTTTCGGGCAGCGCGAGTTATGCACCATAATTGATGTCCCCCTTGACATTTCACGGTGGTGTCCGCATCTGCCGATGGCATGAGTGCCAGCCGCCCCGAACACACGCCGGCTCAATATATGACATCGCGTGATGTCATTCGGGGTTTTTGGCGCACCCCGCGTCGACAGGGGCCGGTGGAACCCAGCACGAAGCTCCGAAGTCATTTTCAGGCCCTCGGGGCTCCAACCGACACGTACGGCAAAGATAACGCCGCGACCGAAAGCTCAAGGATCGAGAAATGGAAGCTCGACGCAGCCGGTCAAGTCGATGCGCTACAGCGCGAGCTGCTCCTCATCCGACGTGCTTCCGCCACCGGTCCGCGATTCTGACGTGCTCGGCTACGACGTACAGGTCAACGTCGTGAACGGGCCCGCCCTTGCGCCAGGTCGGACTTACCGAATCGCCAACCCCGTCAGCGCGCGTGAGATCACAAGGCGCTGAATCTCGCTGGTGCCCTCGAAGATCGTGAAGATCTTCGCGTCGCGGTGCATGCGCTCCACCGGGTAGTCCCTCGTGTAGCCGTTGCCGCCCAGGATCTGGATGGCCTCGTCGGTGACGTAGACCGCTGTTTCGCTGGCGACCAGCTTGGCCATCGATCCTTCGGCGTTGTCGAAACTCTGGTTGTTGCGGGCCATCCAGCCCGCCCGCCAGACCAGGAGCCTGGCCGCGTCGATGCGGCTCTTCATGTCGGCGAGTTTGAACGCCACAGCCTGGAACTCGCCGATCTTGCGGCCGAATTGTTCACGCTGGCAGGCATATTCGAGGGCGTATTCGTAGGCGGCGCGGGCCACGCCGACCGCCATAGCACCCACCGTGGGCCGGGTGCGCTCAAACGTCTTCATCGCGGCCTGGCCACCGGCGGATGCGCCGGACTTCACCCGCGCCACGCGCTCCTCGAACTTCTCCCGGCCGCCGAGGATCAGGTCCTCGGACAACCGCACGTTGTCGAGCACCACCTCGGCGGTGTGCGACGCGCGAATGCCGTGCTTCTTGAACTTCTGTCCTTGTGCCAATCCGGGGGTTTCGGGCGGGACGATGAAGGTCGCCTGTCCGCGGGATCCGAGTTCGGGATACACCGACGCCACCACGATGTGCACGTTGGCGATGCCGCCGTTGGTCGCCCACGTCTTGGTGCCGTTGAGCACCCACTCCCGGGTGGCTTCATCGAATCGAGCCCGGGTACGGATGGCGCCCACGTCTGAGCCGGCATCCGGTTCCGACGAGCAGAACGCGCCCAACTGCGGATCGCCGGGCGTGCCGAACATCGCCGGCAGCCACTGGCCGACCTGCTCGGGAGTTCCGTTGCCCGCCAACGCCGCTGCCGCCAGACCGGTACCCAAGATCGACAGCGCGATCCCGGCGTCACCCCAGAACAGCTCCTCGAACACCGTGATGAAGCCCAACCCGCTCGGTTCGGCGGCCTGGGTTCCGAAGAACTCGGGCGAGTACAGGCCGACCTTGGCGGCTTCCTGGATGATCGGCCACGGAGTCTCCTCCCGTTCATCCCATTCGGAGGCGGCCGGACGCACCACTTCGGTGGCGAACTGGTGCACCCAATCGCGAACCGCGATCACATCGTCGCTGAGCTGCAGTGAGAAGGTCATGTGTGACTCCTGAAAAGCTGTGTGGTTAGCGGTCTTTGGGAATGGAGTACTGCTTGAGCATGCTGACGGTCTGAGCAACCCACGCCTCGAAGTAGCGGTCGTCGTCGATGTTGCCCGGGGTGCGCCGGGTGAGGGCGCGCAGCGTGGCGTGATAGGACAGCGCCCCGATTGCCACCGCGGCGGCCGCGGCGGGATCCGGGATCCGGGTGCGACCGGCGCGATTGGACGCCTCCAGTTCGTCGGCGAACCGCTGGTAGGCGTTGGCGGTGATGGTCTGCCAGGTGTGCTCGTCGAGTTCACCGAGTTCGTCGGGCTCGCGGAGCATGACCCGCAACAGGTCCTCGCTCTCGGCGAGGTTGTTCCAGATCAGTTGTCCCGCGGTGCGTACCGCGGCCTCGGTGCTCGTGGGCTCGCCCGAGTCGAATTGCTCACGCGCCGTGACGATGTTGTCGATCCGGTGGCCCACCGCGGCCTCCAGCAGCGCGCGTTTGGACGAGAAATGTTTGTAGAGCGCCCCGGAGCCAGGCGCCAATCCAGCGGCCTGTTGGATGTCGGCGACCGACGTCGCCGCGTAGCCCTTGGCGGCGAACAGTTCCAGCGCGATGGCCAGGAGTTGATCGCGCGTCGATGCGGACATGGTGAGAGAGTACTCACTCACCGCGTTGGGAGGCAAGCCGGGGCAGTGCCGAAGGTGTAGTGATGACGATTGTTCGGGAATGTACGGTTCGCATATCGCGGGTCCGAACGCCACCGATTGCTCTCCGCGGAAAGTGGGATTAACCTGCGGTTATGGCCATCGACCCAGCGACGACAGCTGTTGTGCTCATCGAGTTCCAGAACGATTTCACCTCCGACGGTGGTGCCTTGCATGACGCCGTGGCCGAGGTCATGCAGGCCACGAAGATGCTTTCCAACATGAGGGACGTGGTCGACGGCGCACGGGCCGCCGGAGCGACCGTGATGCATGCGCCGATCACGTTCGCGGAGGGATACGGGGAGATCTCGGCCCATCCATACGGGATCTTGAAGGGCGTCGTCGACGGTCAAGCTTTCATCAAGGGCTCGTGGGGAGCCGCGATCGTCGACGAACTCGCGCCGGTGCCCGGCGATATCCTGATCGAGGGCAAACGTGGTCTCGATACGTTCGCCAGCACCAATCTCGACTTCATCCTGCGCAGCAAGGGGATACGCACGCTTGCGTTGGGTGGATTCCTCACCAACTGCTGCGTCGAGTCAACCATGCGTACTGGCTATGAGAACGGATACGAGGTGGTCACACTGAGCGATTGCGTCGCCGCCACCTCCATGGCTGAACACGAGAACGCTCTGAAATACGACTACCCGATGTTCTCCCGCCCCATGACGGCCGGTGAATTCGTAGCGGAACTGACGTCGTAGCGGTGCGTCAGGCCGGCGTCAACCACCCCGCGACGTTGCGGACGTAGTCCTTGAAGACGGCCAGCCTCGAGGGATCACTGTCGATCTGGTGGCCTGGGGCTTCGGTGACGAAGGAGGGTGCACCACAGTCGGTGTCCCAGTTGTAGTCGGCGAAGTGGTGAAACGTCGACTCTGCCAAAGCCCGACCGAGCGGCCTGCCGTCTGGGGCGCGCTCGCCGTCGATCAGGACGGCGAGGTTGAACCGCCGCCCGGAGGACGTGCTGCGGCCCTGTGCAAGCACCTTGGTGTATGGCCCTGCGGTCGTCACCAGGCCTTCGTGCGGGTGTGCGGGGAACCACTCGATGCGGCGGCTCGCGGTCTGTGTCGTGTGCAGCAGTTCGTGCACCGACCCGTCGACGAACACCGGCTGGTAGTCGCCATTGGCGCCGGAATGGTAGTTCGGCCAGGAGATGTCGGGGTTGTCCTGGTCGTCACACATCGTGGCAGGGTCGACGGTTTCGTCGTGGAATTGATTGACCATGCCGAGAGAACCGAGCCCTAGCAGGCAGCTGCCCAACTGCTGATGGTCGCGCGCGGTCAACACACCGCCACCATCGGTCCGGAACCGTCCGATCGCGGCGCACTCGGCCTCTGTGAGGCCATCACCCACGTCGACTGCCAGCAGCCAGAGTTGATCGAAGCCGCACTCATCGAGGTGGCTCAGCACCGGGTCGTCGCCGTGGCAGGCCCGGTTGCGGGCCACCACGTCATGACCCGCCGCGCGCAATTCGGCAGCCAACAAAGAGAAGCGGCTGATGTCCCAGTCATCACGGTTCGCCGGAATAGTGGTCTGCAGCAGGATCTTCGACACGGCTTCGTCTCCTTGAGTCAGATGGCGCTGCCGCCGCCGTCGACGTGCAATGTGGACCCGGTGATGAAGCTGGACCGCGGCGACGCCAGGAACAGCACCGCCTCGGCGATCTCTTCGGGCAGTGCGGTGCGCCCCAGCGGCAACGAGCGGCCGAGCTCCTCGTTGGTGTCACCCCATTCCGCTTCGACGCCTTCGGTTTTGGTGGGTCCGGGCGCGACGCTGTTGACCCGGACGCCATACGGACCGAACTCGGCGGCCCAGGTGCGGGTCAGTGATTCCAGCGCCGCCTTCGACGCACTGTAGGCCGACGCGCCGGGCACACCTTTGGTGGCGACCATCGTGGTGACGTTGACGATGCTGCCGCTGCCTCGCTCCAACATCCTCGGTACCAGGCCCGCGGCCAGGAAATAGGAGCCGCGGACATTGGTGTGAAAGGTCTTCTCGAAGGCTGCGACCTGCTGGTCGACGGTCAACGCAGCAGGGAAGTTCGCCGCATTGTTGACCACGATGTCGACCTTGTCGACTTGCCGCACAAGGTCGTTCACGGAATCGATGTCGGACATGTCGGCTCGGACGAAGCGCGTTCCCGCCCCGATGTCGTCGGCCGCGGTGGCGCCGCGGACGGGGTCTCGTCCGGTGATCACCACCGACGCGCCTGCGCGGGCCAGTAGACGAGCCGACGCCAGACCGATTCCCGCGGTGCCGCCGGTGACCAGGGCCGTGTGTTGCGCCAATTCCATGCAACTCAGCCTCGCCGGGCCGCGTCCAATGCGGACCCTTGACATCCCGTAGTCGAAGCCCAGGGTGTTGTTGTCCATGACACCTGGTGTCCGATCGATGAGTGGGTAAACTCGGCTGGCGTCGAGAAGAATGCGGGAGGTGCGATGAGTGCTCTGCTGCGCTCAGTGCGTCAGCAACGGGGTATGACGCTTGAGGAACTTGCCGAGGCGACCGGGCTGACCAAGAGCTACCTGTCGAAGATCGAACGGCAGCGGTCCACGCCGTCGATCGCGGTGGCGATGAAGGTGGCGCGTGTTCTCGACGTCGATGTGGCGCAGCTGTTTTCCGAAGATCCTGAGGTGACGACGCTGTCGGTGGACCGGGCCGGGGACCGCCCGGCCGGCCGCTACCATGCGGTTGCTGCGGGCATGCTGGGAAAAGCTATGTCTCCCTTCATTGTTCACCCCACCCGCGAGTTCAGTGAGCACCCGCACCCGGCTCATGTCGGCCAGGAAATGGTGTTCGTCCACGCGGGTTCGGTTGAGCTGCGCTATGCCGACCAGATCATCACGCTGAACGCCGGGGACTGTGCGTACTTCGACGCCGCGCAGCCACACCAGCTTCGTCAGCGGGGTTCGGCGCGCAGCGAAGTGCTCGTGGTCGCGCAGGCGGACTTCGGGCGCTCGCGGCAGGGCTGACGGGCCGCCGGAGCCGCGGAAACACACTATTGACGATAGGACACAAAGTGTCCTATCGTCGCTCTTGTGTCGATCCGTATGGATCCGGAAAGGCGTTTGAGATGACTGCCACCACCCTTGGTGATTCAAAACAAGTGTTGATGCAGCGAGCGATGGACTCGCTGTCCAGCCACGTGCAAGACTCCCCGCTCACGACCCGCCAGAAACTGGCATTGACCTGCCGGGCGCTGTTCGACGCCGGTCATGACTCGGGTCTGGCCGGCCAGATCACGGCACGCGCCGAGAAGCCCGGGACGTACTACACCCAGCAGCTCGGGCTCGGGTTCGACGAGATCACCGATGCCAATCTGCTGCTCGTCGACGAGGATCTCAACGTCCTGGACGGGCGGGGGATGGCCAACCCGGCCAATCGGTTCCATACCTGGATCTACCGGGCCCGCCCAGATGTCCAGTGCATCGTGCACACCCACCCGTTCCACGTGGCCGCACTGTCCATGCTCGAAGTGCCCCTGCAGGTTTCGCAGATGGACGTGGCTCCGCTGTACGACGACTGCGCGTTCCTGCCCGACTGGCCCGGCGTTCCGGTGGGCAACGAGGAGGGCGAGATCATCAGTGCCGCACTGGGAGACAAGAAAGCCATCCTGCTTGCACACCACGGCCACGTCGTCGCCGGCGCCAGCATCGAAGAAGCCTGCTCGCTCGCGATGCTGATCGAACGCGCCGCCAAACTGCAACTGGCCGCCATGGCGGCGGGCACCATAGCGGAGCTCCCCCCGCGTCTGGCCCGCGAAGCCCACGACTGGACGCTGCAGCCCAAGCGCAGCCAAGCCAATTTCGCCTACTACGCCCGACGTGCCCTGGTGCGTCACCCCGACGCCCTGACCGGCGATCAGCCCGACAATCACTGAGGAGCCCGAACATGGCCAAAGACAAAGATATTCACGGCATCATTGCGTATCCGGTCACGCCGTTCACTGCGGACGACGAGGTCGACACCGGTAAGCTTGCCGGCCTCGTCGATCGGTTGGTGCAGACCGGGGCGCACGGCATCGTCCCGCTCGGCAGCACGGGCGAGTCCGCGTACCTGACCGAGTCCGAGTTCGACGCGGTCATCGACGTCACCATCGACGTGGTCGACGGCCGGGTGCCCGTCATCGTCGGTGCATCCGATCTGACCACCGCCAACACCATCCGCCGCGCGCAGTACGCCCAGCGCGCCGGAGCCGACGCGGTGATGATCCTGCCGATCTCCTATTGGAAGCTCTCCGAGCGCGAGATCGCCCAGCACTACGCATCCGTCGGGGCGGCGATCGACATTCCGATCATGGTGTACAACAACCCTGCGACGAGTGGCATCGACATGAGCCCCGAACTGCTCGTGCGGATGTTCAACGAGATCGACAACGTCACGATGGTCAAGGAGTCCACGGGTGACATCACCCGCATGGAGCGCATGTCCGCGCTCACCGACGGGCAACTGCCGTTCTACAACGGCAGTAATCCGATGATCCTCAAGGCTTTCAAGGCGGGGGCCAAAGGATGGTGCACGGCGGCGCCCAACCTGCAACCGCAGCCCTGCCTGGACCTCTACGCGGCCGCGCAGGCGGGAGATTGGACCAAGGCCGAAGCCATCTACACCGAGTTCAAGCCGCTGCTCGAATTCATCGTGGCAGGCGGCCTGCCCACCACCATCAAGGGCGGTCTTGATCTACTGGGTCAGGGTGTCGGAGTGCCTCGGTTGCCACTGCTCCCGCTGGACGACAGCGAACGTGCCGAACTCGGCCGGCTGCTGAAGACTTCCTGACTCAGCTGCCGACGATGTCGGCAAGCCGGGCCACGATCGTGGCCCGGCGGTCGGCGTAACCGCGTGCGGCGCGCTGGATCTCGGCGGTCTGCTCAGTCCGGACGCGTTGATACTGCTGCAAGGCGCTGGCATACGATCCGTCGCGCACTCCGTCCAGTTGGGTCGTCAACTCTCCGGCGTCCTGGATTGCCTGATTCGCGCCCTGCCCGCCGAACGGGGTCATTGGGTGCGCGGCGTCGCCGAGCAGCGCGATCCGCTGCGTGGTCCACCGGTCGATGGGGTCGCGGTCGTAGACCGGATGCATGAACACCGGACTGGTTGCCGACCGGATCATCCGCGGTACCACCGGGTCGAACTCGTCGAACTGCCGGGCCAGCGCTTCCAGGTCGGCACGCGCCGACCAGAGGTGCGCGGGCGGTTCGTCGACCCCGAGGGTGGCGTCCACCGCGACCTGCCGCCCGGCCCGCACCGGCATGGTGATCATGTGCTTGGCACGATCTGCCGAGTGCCAGGCCCGCAGCCGGTCGTTGGGACCCAGGTCCGCCAGGCACGCGGCCGGACTGGCGGCACGGAATATCACCGATCCGCAGTAGTGCATATCGTCGTGGCTGAACAGTTTTCGCACCGTCGAACGCAACCCGTCGGCTCCGATCACCAGGCCGGCCCGGGCGGTCGCTCCGTGATCGAAGATCAGATCGACATGGTCATCGCACTCGATGATGTCCGCGAGGTGGTGGTCGAGACGGATGCTCGCCGCTCCGACTGTCGACACCAGCAGTGCGTGGAGGTCGGCCCGATGCACGGTGCGCGGCGCCATCTCCGCGTCGGCGTAGCCGAACCTGCCGTGATCGGCACCTTCCTCGGGTGACGCCGCATACTCGGTCACCTTCAGCAGTCGACCGTTCTGATCTCGATCCTCGAAATACGGTGTAGCCGAGGAGATCTTCTCGAACTCGGCGAGAATGCCCCAGGCCTTGAACAGTCTCAGGGTCTGCGGGGAGATGCCGAGCGGACCACCGACCTCACCGAGTTCTCTGGTCTTGTCGAACACCACGGGTCGGTGTCCGTGGTGTTGCAGGGCCACCGCGGCGGCGAGCCCGCCGAGGCCGGCACCCACGATGGCGATGGGAACGTCGACGGTCATAGTGCGTGCGCCTTTCGTGTTGTCTGGACAGGCTCGAGCCGAACGAGCCCTTCGGTGTCGAGCCGTGCGGTGACTGTGCGGGGGTGATAAGCGGCGACGGTGCGGACGTTGCCGATCGGATACCACAGGCCGCGTTGGATGATGAGCTCCTGGATGGTGTGCACCAGGCTGCGGCGGTTCTCGCTGTCGGCGCAGCTCAGTTGCTCGTCGAGCAGATCGTCGAGATCGTCGGATTTGAGGCGGCGGTTCATGTTTCGCTGCGAGATGGCGAACTGATAGCGCAGCACGTCGGGATCTTCACCGGTGTAGTAGAAGAACCGGAAGTCGTACTCGCCGGACTGCTGGCGGCGTCGCAACTCGGTGAAGTCGACATCGGCGAGCTTCAACCGCACCCCGTGTTCTGACCATTGGTCAGCGACGGCGGTGAGCAGTTCGGCGTCGATCGGCGAGAAGGTGCTGTTGAACAACACCTCGAAGGTGAGACCAGGGCCCGCCCCCGCAGCGTGCAGGAGGCGCCGGGCTCGATGAGGATCGTAGGCCAGCTCGGTGCTGAGATCCCGGTGATAGCGCGTGTTCGGCGCCAGGACCGAGGTCGCGACCGTGTACCCCGCCTTCGCCAGGATCGGTTGTAGCCGGGTGTGATCTATCAGCAGGGACAGCGCCCGTCTGATCCCCGGATCGGCGAGCCGGCCGCGGGATACGTTGGGGCACAGCCCGTATGTGATACCCGCGTTGCGGTGCCCGATGACCCGGTACTCGCCGGGGTCCCCGGGTTCGCCGGCGTAGACATCGGTGTCGGGATACCCGGCCTGCGCGAAGACCACCCGGTGCGAGCCGTCGGTCAATGTCGCGGGCACACCGGATCCGGCGACGGCACTCCACCCTGCGGTGCCCACCCGGGTCTCACCGGCGGCCTTGCTGATCGCGAGATTCACCCCGACAAGCGATCGCAGAAACGCGGCATTGTGGCGGGCGAAGTGAAACGTCACGGTGGTGTCGGTGGCCTGAATTTCCCTGAGACCGGCCAGCGCCGCTACCGCGGCAGGCAGGGGCTGCACGTGCTGCAGCTCGACGATGTCCAGGAAGCTCTGTCGCACATTCGCGCCGGAAAGTGCCGTCCCGTCGGAGAACTCGATACCTGGGCGGATCGTGAACTCGACGGTCAGGGCATCTGCCTGCCGCCACGACGCGGCCAGCCACGGCACCAGCTCTCCGGTGACGGCGTCGACGTCGAGCAGGCTGTCGAAAACCATGCGGGAGTAGGTCTTCGACATGGTGTTGTAGGCCAGCCGAGGGTCTCGGGTGAGTTGAGCGGTGGGCCAGCCGAACGTGATCTCGGCGCTCATCCGACCGTCGCCAACTGCGAGGCCGCCGCACGGCGGGCCGCCTGAGCGGCCACCGACGCCACGATCCCGGCAGACAGGATCAGCACCGCGACGGTGTCGAACAACACTGTGCCGTCGGCTGTTTCGCCGACGACCGTCGCGCCGATCGACACCCCGATCGCGGCGCCCAGCGCGCGCAGGTAGTGATACACGCTGGAATCGAAGGGAACATGCGCGGAGTGGGTCAGTACGTTGGCTGCCAACGGGCTCCACAGCAGGCCCATCGCACCTCCCATCAGCGCGGCACTGCCGAGCAGCGCGACCACACCGTCGCCCGGCATGGCGGCCGGCACCGTGAGACTCACCGCGGTCACGATCAGCAGGATGGCCCCATAGCTCACGACCCGGGTGTTCTTGCGGCTGTTGCCCGGACGTCCCCACGGCAGCACCGGCAACAGGCCCGCGAAGAATGCCATCGGTACCAGGACCAGTGCTGACCGGTACGAATCGAACGACCGCACCTGCTGCAGGAAGTACATCACCGACAGGGTGAAGATGTTGGTCGCCATACCGGCGACGAAGACGATGAGAAAACTCTGGTACAGGATGGGCCGGGTGCCGTCAGACGCTCGGCGGCACAGCCCGATGACCGTGATGCCGACTGCGATCGCCATGGTGCACAGCACAATTCGGGCCGCGGTGGTGGCGGCCACGCTCGTCACCAGGAAGATTGCCACCTGCGCCACGCCCAGAACGACGATCACCGCTGCCGTACTGCGCGACCGGTTCGGCGACGGCTGCTCGTCAGGGGCGCTGCGCCCGGTGGAGGCCAGTGCCATCAGCGCGACAGCGGCAGCCGTGGTGGCGACCGTCTCGTACGGGAACGAGCGCCATCCCCACGCATCGTTGAGTGCCGCGGTGATCAGCGGTGAGGCCAACGCCGAGGCGGAAACCACCAGACCCCAGGTGCCGAGCACCGCCGAGTGATGATCGGGATAGAACTGTTGGCGGATGATCCGGAAGATCTGCGGGGCCAGGGCTGCCGACGCCACGCCTTGCAGGAACCGGATGACGATCAGGACCCAGAACTGTGGGCTGAGGCTGGGGGCGATACCGAGCGCGACGAGCACCGTCGAGCTCACATGAAAGGCACGCATGGCCGGGTAGCGGTGCACAGTCATCCCGGCTGGAAGCAGGGCCACACAGAAGCCCGCCAGGAAGGCCACTCCGACGTAGGCAGCTTGCGCGAAGGGGATGTCGAAAGACTCGGAGATCGCCGAATTCAACAGCACAGTGGACGATGAATTGGAGTAGAGGGTGTATTCGGTCAGGTACAGCGACGCCGCAACGGCGTAAAGGGACGGCTTCATGACGCCTCGGAGAACTAGCAGGGGTTAGTCGAACAAACGAAGAACTAACCCGCGATTCTCTTCAGCGGTGCCAGCCGGGCGCGGTTCCAGATCGACGCCAGCAGACTCGGTGCGCACGACACGTCGACCCGCACCACGCGTGCGGATGCGCTGTCGTCACCGGCACCCATGCCGAAGACTGTACCGGTTGCGGCCGGGAATCCGGTCTGCGATGTCAGCGCGGAGCTGATCCATGCTCAGCGACGGATCGTGTTTGGTGAGGTCCCATTCCTTGTGTCCGATCACGTGTGACGCAGGTTGCCCGATCTTGGCGACGATCGCCGCGCAACACTGCACGAAGGCCTGGTACTGCTCCAGGGGATAGGGCTTCCTGCCGTCGCTGACGGCGTGGATGCCGATGGTGTGGGCGTTGGCCTTGTTGGCGGGCAGATCCGGATACGAGCCATGGCCCGCGTGGTGGGCGATACCGGCAGCAACCACGGTGGCGGAGCCATCCCGGCCAACGAGAATGTGTGACAACGGGCCCGGTAGGTCTGCGGTGCCGTCAGCAACCACCTCTGCGGCGACGGTGTCGCTCCCGGTGTGGTGACACACCACGCCCCACGCGTCGTCGATGTAGCCGTGGCCACGTTGGCGCCACCCGTCGATCTCGGTCACCGTCAGACCCTCGGCCCGCAGGACGTGTGCGAGCCAGCCCAAATTGTCGATGGCCACCGAACCTCCCTGAAATGCTGCCTGGCGGTGAGATCGCGCGTGGGTGGGCGCGATGGATTCATGCTCACGGCTCGGCTGCTCGGGGGCCCGAGTAGTGCGGTACCTGTTTTTGCTGGCGTCGATTCAGAAGGGGCTGCTGTTGGCCTGGAACCGGGCCGATTCGGGCCTGGGGCCGAAGCGCCGGATGTAGTCCTCGTGGATGTGGGCTTCCTTCTTGTACTTGATCTCGTCGACGAGGTTGGGATCAAGATTGTGCTGGGCCAGCCGGTGGCGGCGCCACACCTTGTTCAGCGCCAGTGCCATCAACAGTGCCCAGATGTAGATCGGCACCGTCATCTCCATGTGGACGTACAGCGAGGCCGGCAACAGCCACAATGGGGCCAGGACGAGGAGCGGCGGGATCGCCATCCGGACCATGTGACGGCGTACGGCGCCGTAGTCGGCCAGGTCGTGGGCCACCCACTCGCGCATCGAGTCGGGCAGCCGCCTGCCGTACGCGTAGGTGAGGTACTGGATCAGGTTGGGGCGGTCTTTCGCCATGGTGGCTCCTAGGTTCCGGCGGTGAGTGCGTTGGCGGCCAGGGCCGCGGTGTTGATCCGAGTGAGTACCCGGTGCAGCTCTTCGAGCTCGGCCATGTCGACGCCCAATCGGGCGACGACGGCAGGCGGGATCTCCAAGGCCTGCTCACGCAGGGCGACGCCGGCCTCGGTCAGACCGATATCGGTCGAGCGTTCGTCGCCTGTGCTGCGGGTACGGGTGATCAGGCCCAGGGTTTCGAGCCGCTTGAGCATCGGCGAGAGTGTCGCGGATTCGAGCTGCAAGGCCGCGGCGATCTGCTTGACCGTCAACGGCGGCATGCCCGCGGCGTCCGATCTCTGGTGGTCCCACAGCGCCAACATCACCAGGTACTGCGGGTGGGTGATGCCCAGTGGCTCCAGCAGGGGCCGATAGACGGCCTGGACGGCGCGGTTGCTGATGGCCAGGGCGAAACAGACCTGCCGCTCGAGAGCGAGGGGATCGACTTCCACCTCGGTTGGTGTGGGCATGATTAAAAAGTACCCTAATAGTTAGGGCACTAGCAATATCGGGGCGCGCCGACGCTACGGTTTTTGGCGAAATTTGGCGGTAATCACGCCAAAAACCGTCGTCTCGGCGAGTGAGGGAGGCGCGGCTAGGTCGCGCGCGCGGTCGTCGAGCGCACCACCAGCTTGGGTTCCAGGACGACGTCGTGGGCTTCGCTGCGGCCCTCGAGCATCGCCACCGCCAATCGCACGGCGTGCTGCGCCAGCCCGACCGCATCCTGGTGGATTGTGGTCAGATCGATGCGCGGGTTGTCCGAGAGGTGGCTGTCGTCGTAGCCGATCAGGGACAGTTCGCCTGGGATGTCGACGCCGGCGCGCGTGAACACGTCGAGCAGGCCCAACGCGCAGCGGTCGTTGCCGGCCAACACCGCAGTAGGCAGGGCGCCCGCGTCGAGCATGGCCCGGGCAGCGGCCGCACCCGCCTGCTCGTTGTGGGCGCCCGGGATCACGGTGATGCGGTCGGCGAGCCCGTGACTGCGCATCGCGGCGCGGTACGCGCGGCGGCGGTCCGCCGAACCGGGATCGTCACCGCCGTCGACGTGGTGGATGGCGCGGTGGCCGAGATCGACCAGATAGTCGACGGCCAGCCGCATGCCCTTGGCGTCGTTGGTGCGGACCGTCGCCAACATGGCGTCGCTGTCGACGTGGGCGAGCCTGCGGCCCACCACCACGGTGGGGGCACGCTCGGCCAGCTTCTTCAGATACTCATGAGTTGACCTGGGACCCAACAGGATCAGGCTGCCGCACCGGTGGCTCAGAAGCGACTCGACGAACGTCGACTCCGGGCGGTCGTGCAGGTTGG
Source organism: Mycobacterium aquaticum (assembly GCF_002086485.1). Lineage (GTDB taxonomy): Bacteria > Actinomycetota > Actinomycetes > Mycobacteriales > Mycobacteriaceae > Mycobacterium > Mycobacterium aquaticum. The sequence goes on from NZ_MVHF01000002.1 coordinate 400,746, forward strand.
CCGACAGCAGCATGTCGTAGCCGCAACTCTCGGCGGCGGGGTAGATGTTGGTCACCAGCTCGGCCTGGAACAACTGGTGCACGTCGGTGAGCACGCCGATGGTGCGGCTGCGGCCCTGGGCGAGCAGTCGCGCGGCCGAGTCGGGGCGGTAACCGATCTCGTCGGCGACCGCCAGAACCCGTTGCCTTGTCTCCTCACTCGCACCCGGTTTGCCGTCGAGGATGAACGACACCAGGGTTCGCGACACCCCCGCGCGTTCGGCGACGTCGGCCATGGTGGGCCGTCGCGGACCGGTGCGCTGCGACGGGCTCACCGGGTCTCCGGGGAAAGTGACGGTTGACACAGTTCGGGCATGCGCCCATAGTAGACCTCACGCGCGTTACTAACGCGCGTTAGTAAGAAGAGGAATTGAGGCCTGCAATGTCCGGATCATCTGGCGGAGTCCGAACTGCCCCGCATGGCAGATTCCTGACCAAGCTCACCGTCATCGCCACGCTCGGTGGGCTGTTGTTCGGGTACGACACCGGCGTCATCTCCGGCGCCCTGCTCTACATGAAGGACGACTTGGGGCTCAGTGACTTCGGCGAGGCCACCGTGGTCAGCTGCCTGCTGTTCCCTGGCGCGGCCTTCGGTGCCTTGTTCGGCGGGCGGGTCGCCGACCGGATCGGCCGGAAACGCACGCTGTTGGTATGCGCCGGACTGTTTCTCGTAGGGGCGATCGGGTGTGCACTGGCGCCCGGTGTCCAGGTCATGGTGGCCGCGCGCATCGTCCTCGGGCTCGGCGTCGGCGCCGCGGCGGTGACCTGCCCGCTGTATCTCGCGGAGATGGCGCCAGCCGACCGACGCGGCCGCATGGTCACCATCAATGAGCTGATGATCGTCACGGGCCAGATGCTGGCCTTCGCGACCAACGCACTGCTGGACCGCCTGTTTCACGATCCGCACGTGTGGCGGGTCATGCTCGCCGTGGCCGCCGCCCCGGCCATCGCTCTGTTCATCGGGATGCTGGTGCTGCCAGACTCGCCGCGGTGGTATGGCCTCAAAGGCCGGATGGCCGAGGCTCGTTCGGTGCTGGGACTGAGCCGCGACCCAGGCGAGGCCGACGCCGAGTACGCCCTGATCGAAGAACACACCGCACACATGCTCAAGACCACCGCCACCCCGTTCTCGGTGATCCGGGACGTGCCCTGGATCCGACGCGTGGTGCTCATCGGATGCGGCCTGGCGATCATTCAGCAGGCCACCGGCATCAACACTGTCAACTATTACGCCCCAACGATTCTCAAGCAGAGCGGGCTGGGTGTCAGCGCCGCACTGGTGGCGACCATCGCCGTCGGAGTCACGTCTGTGGTGACCACCGTCATCGGGATCATCCTGCTCGGCTACGTGGGCCGCCGGACCATGCTGCTGATCGGATTCGCCGGCGTCGCGGGCTCTCAGGCCGCGCTCTCGCTGGTGTTCCTGCTGCCGGAGTCGATGACCCGCAGCTATGTGATCCTCGGTTGCATGATCGCCTTCGTCGCGTTCGTCCAGATGTTCATCGGCACGTGCGTGTGGCTGCTGCTGTCCGAGATCTTCCCGCTCAGCATTCGCGGATTCGCCATGGGCATCGCAGTTTTCGTGCTGTGGTGCACCAACGCCATCATCTCGTTCCTGTTCCCGCTGCTGAACTCTGCGCTGGGCTCGACCGGCACCTTCGCGCTGTTCGTGGCGATCAACCTCGTGTCGTGGTGGTTCGTCCGCCGCTATGTGCCGGAGACCAAGGGCACCAGCCTCGAAGAACTCGAAGAGCGTTTCGAAGCCCACGGCACCGGCCCCATCCCCGTCGCTACTCACTGACCCCGCTGTATCCGAAAGGAAGTGCAATGTCTGACCTTCGAGTTGCCGTCTTGGGCGTCGGCCTGATGGGCGCCGACCACGTCGAGCGGTTGTCGTCGCGTATCTCCGGTGCCGGGGTCGCGGTCGTCAACGACTTCCTCACCGACAAGGCCGAAAGTGTCGCCGCGGGGATCCCCGGATGCCGGGCGATCAGCGATCCGCTGGATGCCATCGCCGATCCCGACGTGGACGCGGTGGTGCTGGCAACCCCTGGCCCGACGCACGAAAAGCAGCTGCTGGCATGCCTCGATCACGGCAAGCCGGTGCTGTGTGAGAAGCCCTTGACCACCGACGTCGAATCGGCGCTCGCAGTCGTCAAGCGCGAAGCCGAGCTGGGCAAACGACTCATCCAGGTCGGGTTCATGCGCCGCTTCGACGACGAGTACATGGCGTTGAAGGCCATGCTCGACGAGGGCGAGCTGGGACAGCCGCTGGTCTTGCACTGCGCGCATCGCAACCCGGCAGTACCACACGGTTTCGACAGCGCCATGGTGGTGCGCGACTCCCTGGTCCACGAGATCGACGTCACCCGATTCCTGTTCGACGAAGAGATCGCGTCCATCCAGATCATCAAGCCGACCGCGAATCCCGCAGGCCCAGAAGGGCTTTCCGACCCGCAGATCGCGATACTGCGCACCGCTGGCGGTAAGCATGTTGACGTCGAACTGTTCGTCCACACCGGCGTGGCCTATGAGGTGCGCACCGAGGTCGTTGCCGAGCGCGGTTCGGCGATGATCGGCCTGGACGTCAATGTGGTGCGTAGGGGCCAACCGGGCGTGTGGGGTGGGCGGATCACGCCAGGATTCCGGGAGCGCTTCGGCCGGGCCTATGACACCGAAATCCAGCGGTGGGTCAATGCAGTTCGCAGCGGGGTGAACATCGATGGGCCCACTGCGTGGGACGGTTACGCCGCAGCCGCCGTGTGTGAGGCCGGCGTCGAATCTCTGCAGTCGGGCCGGCCCGTCGAGGTGTCCATGGTGGCGCGCGACTCGATCACGGGAGCATTAGCATGAAGATTGCATTGGATCCGACGCCGTTTCACCACTCGCATGAGTTGCTGGAGTTCCCGAAGCTGGTGGCGGAGTTGGGGTATGAGTATCTGCAGTTGACGCCGCACCGGGATTTCATCCCGTTCTTCAACCATCCGCGCGCCGACGATGATCTGGTCGCCACG